>NZ_CP009282.1:1286420-2572841 GCF_000758605.1 Paenibacillus sp. FSL R5-0912 | reverse complement strand
ACCGCTGCGCAGCAGATCCATCGCTTTCTGGATGCGGTAACGGTTCAGGAAATCATTGAAGGTATAGGTCGTTTCGCTTTTGAACTTCTGATTCAAATAGGTAGCACTAACGCCTAGGCTCTCCACCAGATCCTTGATCCCGACTTTCTCTGCATAATGCTCCTGGACATACCGGATCATCCTGGACACGTAACGGGAGGACTTGCCGGGAAGCTTAACGATGGATGCCTGGAGAGCTTCCCCGTTTCCGCCACCCGAGGTCAGCATTGCTGTGTATTGCCGCTTCATTTCCAGCTGGCTTTTGGCCCGCTCCAGTGCAGCTAATAACTGTTCCTGCTCCAGCGGCTTCAGCAGATACTCGGTAACCCCCAGCCGGATGGCGTCCTTAGCCAGCCTGAATTCATCATACCCAGACAGGATGATATAGCTGCAATCTGCTTCCTCCACACTCTGTTCAATCATGGAAATCCCATCTATAAGCGGCATATTGACATCAACGATCACGATATCGGGGCGCAGATCCGCAATCTGGCGGAGCCCTTCCTCACCGTTCTCCGCTTCACCCACAACCACGCAGCCGGCTCCCATCCAATCAAATGTAAAGCGCAGCCCTTTGCGGATCATCTCTTCATCCTCGACCAGCAGCACCTTGAACATCCGTCTCCTCCTTCCGGAATGGCAATCTAAATGTAACGGCTGTGCCTTCCCCCTGAGTGCTGTCAATCTGAATACCGTAACGTTCCCCATACATCAGCACAAGCCGCCGATGCAGATTATGCAGGCCGATATGCGGGGCCCGGTTATCCTGCGACCTCATAATAGCACGCACTTCCTCCAGCCGGTCCCTGCTCATTCCTCCGGCATCGTCCCTTACCTCGATGATCAAATCCGTTCCGTCTACCCAGCCAACTACTGTAACCGCTACAGATTGGCGCTGGCGGTAGCCGTATTTAATTGTATTCTCAATTACCGGCTGCAGCATCAGTCTGGGGACAAGTGCCGTCCGGGCCGTTTGATCCACCTCTTCCCTATAGTGGAGCCTGTCTTTGAAGCGTATCTGCTGCAGCTTCATGTAGCCTGCAATATACTCCAGATCATCCCCAAGCACGACATGGTCGCGCTCATTGCCTATACTGTAGCGCAGATGCCGGGATAGTGTAAGCACCATATCCTGGGCAAGCTTATTGTCCACGACAATGGCGTAACGGAGCGTCTCCAGTACATTGAATATAAAATGCGGATGAAACTGCGACTGCAAATGCTTCACTTCAATCACTCTGCGCAGATCGGACAGTTCGATGTTCTGGGTGATCAGCTCATTCAGACGCTGTAGCATTTGATTGTATTGGCTCGCCAGTGTCTCGAACTCATCACCCGTCCCTATGTAAACATAGGAATCCATATTGCCGGACTGGAGCTCTCTGACGGCATAGATCAGCTTGTCTATAGCCCTCGACTGGCGTGTAGAGATAATGCGGGCAGAATATTGAATGACAATCCAGAGCAGCACACTGGCCATTGCAAAAAATACCGCCAGAGACCAATAGGCGCTGCGATTCCCTTCAGCGGCACTTAAAGTATAAACACGCCATTGCGACAGCGGTATGTATGTTTCTTTACTGTAGTACTTTCCTTTATCAATCCATACGTATCCCTTAGAATCACTGGCCAGGCTGTATTTGTTCATCAGCCCCTGGGTCAGATTATTTGTAGTAGCAATGATGGTCCGGTAAGGATCGGTTACCACGGCGATTTCGTTGTTCTGCACGAAGATCAGCTTCTGCAGATCCAGCTCGTACAGCTGGTAGATCAGATAACCTAGCACAACTCCGCCGTCACGTATTTCTCTGGCAAACGAATATGCTGTGTAGCGGTCATGCGAGAAGCGGATATGGTTAGTCTCGGCTAACTCCGCCAGGCCTTGATTATGCATCCGCCGGGCAATCGCCTGCAGTGCAAGATCAGAGGGTTCCGAGTTATAGTTGGCAGACGATGCCATGATATTTCCGTCCGCACTTATGATATACATGATGCTCTTCACCTGCTGGCTGTTATTGAAGTCATAGAACCGCTCAAATACCTCCGGGCCTTGAGTCCGTGATCCTGTAAATGCAACAACAGAATCCAGCGTTGCTGCTTCATTCATTTCCTTAACGTAAGAGCTGTAGACTTCCTCCATCGCCGATTTGATTTTTTTACCCGCATCCGTTGTCTGGTTGATTAGCAGAAACCGCGAATTGATCATCATAAATATCAGGAACAGCACAAATAGAATGGAAATCGGCACAAGGGTGTGCAGCAGAAACAGCCTGCGCAGCGAATCCTTGAAGCTCCTTTTAGCCATTGTGCCTCCCCCTCTCATTAGTCCTACTATCATACACGGGCAGCCGGAATCGGGATACCTTGCAAAATATCGGCAAAAGCCTGATAGACAAAAGCCGGTACCGCTTACGCGGAACCGGTCTTCAATCACATGGTTACTTCTTTTTTACCGGAGAGCTTGAAGAACAGCAGCAGTGAAACCACAGTGATCGCCGTCAGCAGCGTCGATAAGGCAGCAGCAACCCCATAATTGCCGCGGATAACCTCGGTGTACACAGCAACTGTCATCGTCCGGGTATTCCCTGTATACAGAATAATAGAGGTGCTAAGCTCCGTAATAATGCTGATCCAGCTGATGATCGCCCCGGCGAATACACCGGAAATCATCATCGGCACGGTAATCTTGAAGAAGGTCCGCATGGTGGATGCCCCCAGACTGATCGCCGCCTCTTCAATACTGTCGTTCACCTGATGGAGCACGGCGGCACTGGAGCGGATCGTGTATGGCAGCCGCCGGATCACAAAAGCAGCAATCAGAATGACAGAAGTACCACTCAGTACCAGTGGTTCCTTATTGAAGGTAACCAGCAGCGCGATCCCCAGAATGGAGCCAGGTACAATGTAAGGCAGCATCGTGAAGGTATCCAGGACATGGGCAACCGCTCCTTTGCGCTTCACCGTGACATAAGCGATCAGTACCGCAGCCAGCGTAATAATGACAATCGTGATACTGGCCATCATGAAGGTGTTATAAATGGAATCTCCTACTTTGGAAAAGGCCGCGCGGTAGCTGTCCAGGGAGTAACCGTCGACGAATATTTTGCCCGAGGTCTTCAGGAAGGATGTATAAGCAACATAGACTTGAGGCATCAGAGCCAATAACGTGAACAGATATACGTAGGCATGTGCCGCCAGATTGGCGATTCCCTTCAGCTTTTTCGGTTCAATCGGGTTCAAGGCACTCATACTGTAGGATTTCCGGTTCGCAACGTACTTCTGCAGCAGAAACACGGTGATTGCGAACAATACTACAATTACACTGATCGCTGCAGCAAAGCCGTCATCTCCCCCAACCTCACTGATAAATTCATTGAAGATTAGCACAGGTACAGTTCGGTACCCTTCGCCAATCAGCATCGGTGTGCCGAAATCCGCGAACGCCCGCATGAAGACCAGCAATCCTCCGGCCAGCAGCGTAGGCGTAATCAGCGGCACGAGTATTTTCCACATTTTACGCAGACCCGTACAATTCATGCTCTCCGCTGCTTCCATCAGGGAGTTGTCCACATTCTTCAGCGCCCCTGATACGTACATGAAGATGAGCGGAGACAACTGGAGCGTCAGCACCAGCAGAATGCCGGAGAAGCCGTAAATGTCAGGCATACTGAAGCCGAATACAGTGGACATGAATTTAGTGATCACCCCGCTGCGTCCCAGCAGCAGAATCCAGGCATACGCGCCGATAAACGGAGCGGACATGGACGAGATTAAGATCAGAATGCGCACTGTAGCGCTGCCTTTGATTCTGGCAATGGTCATAATGTAGGCCAGCGGTCCGGCGACCAGGATAGACAGCAGCGTAACACTTACAGTCACCTTAATGCTGTTCCATACAGCGTTCATATAGTAGGCCTTGCTGAAAAATTTATGGAAGTAGGCAAGTGAGAACTCGCCGGTTGTCCCGTCAAAGAAGCTTTTAATCAGCAGCATGAATAGAGGCAAGGCCAGAAACACCAGATATCCGGCAAAAATAATGAAGGTAATCAGCGACCAGATGTCCCAGCGCTTCATGCGGCCGCTCATGAGCCTAGCCCCCGGTTCAGATTACGTTCCCCGGACGCATCATAGACATTGACCGTTCCCGGAAGTATAGCGAGAGCAACCTTCCGGCCAATATCCACCACTTCAGTGGAAGCCGACTGCTGGATGATTTCCACTTCCTGTCCATTCTCAAGCGCTACGACCAGATGCGTATTGAGTCCCAGAAAAACATTGTTCACAACTGTCCCGGCAAGGCCTGTACCGTCCTCTGACAGCACAAATTCCTCCGGCCGGACTGAAATTTTAACCTCCGATGCTCCAGCAGACTTTAATTCTGCCGGCAGCCCCGGCACCGCCAGTAAGTAGCTGCTGCCAATACGAAGAACCGCATCGCCTTCAGCTCCATTCTCCAGCTTCGCCTCAATTACATTGGTCCGTCCGATGAATGTAGCGACGAACAGATTGGCGGGGCGCTGATAAATATCCCGTGGTGTTCCCACCTGCTGGATGATGCCGGACTTCATAACCGCGATCCGGTCGGATACTGCCATCGCCTCTTCCTGATCATGCGTTACGTATACCGTAGTAATTCCTACCTCGCGCTGAATCCGCTTAATGGCATTGCGCATATCCACTCGAAGCTGGGCATCCAGATTAGAGAGCGGCTCATCCATCAGCAGCACATCAGGATTAATAACGATGGCCCGCGCCAGCGCTACACGCTGCTGCTGACCGCCTGACAAATTCTTAGGCATTCTGTTTTTGTATACCTCAATCTGCACCGTATCCAGAATCTCCTCCACTCTTCGCTGCAACTCTCCTTTGCCCACTTTACGGTTCTGCAGCCCGAACGCAACATTCTCGGATACGCTTAAATGCGGAAAGATCGCATAATTCTGAAATACCATTCCGATATTCCGTTTGCCCGGTGGAACGTTATTCATCACTTTATCATTGAAGCCGAGATCCCCGCCTTCAATACTGTTAAAGCCGGCCACCATCCGCAGCAGTGTCGTCTTCCCGCAGCCTGAAGGACCCAAAAGGGTGAAGAACTCACCCTTTTGAATATCCAAAGACAGCTCGGGGATAACGGTAGTATCGCCATATTTTTTGACAATGTCCTTGAAGGATATCGCAACGCTCATGTTATTCACCCGCCTTCTCTCTGATTTACGGTTCTGGTCATGAATTATTCAGCAATATTGGTAAACAGCTCAGTATAACGCTCCACAATAGCTGCCTTATTCTCTGCAACGTAGGCTACGTCCTCATCAATCACCTTGATTTGGTCTATCGGTGTCATGAAGTCTCCGATCGCAGCATCGGTGCGCAGCGGACGGTTGGTCGTTTCTTGTCCTAGCGCATCCTGACCTTCTTTGGAGATCAGGAAGTCGATGAACTTGCGGGCGTTCTCCTGATTCTGAGAACCCTTAACAACGCCGGCTACCGCATCGAGGAACACCGTTCCCTCTTCCGGATATACCACCTTTACCGGCGCACCGTCTTTTACGTAGCTGACTGCCGGATCTTCGTAGGTTAACGCCACTACGTATTCACCATCAGCAACACTTTTGTGCGCTTTGCTGGACCCTCCTGCAATTTTCCCATCCAGATTCTCCAGTAGCTTGGCTACATAATCCCAGCCTGCATCAGAGGTATAATCTCCGCCCATAGCTCTAAGCATATTGGTCAACTGAGCGAACGCCGAGCTGGAGTTGGCCGGGTCCGCCATCGCGATCTTGCCCTTCAGCTCCGGATTGAGCAGATCCTCATAACCGTTAATTTCAATATCACCTGCGAGATTCGTGTTTACTAGCAGCACACTTCCGTCCGATACGTAAGAGGTCATGATGCCAGTCGTATTGGTGTGACCTTCTAATAGGTCCTTATCATTCGGTGAGACATATTCCCCGAACAAATCCGCATTATCGTTAAACAGTGCATAAGCTCCGCCGAACATGACGTCAGCATACGGGTTGGTTTTCTCTGACTGAATCCGTTTGATCAGCTCGCCGCTGCCTGCCGATACCAGCTCCACTGTAACGCCAGTCTGCTTCTCGAATGCCGGGATAAGTGCATTAATCATTGCTTCACTGTTCGGGGTATAGACTACCAGTTTGTTCGAGCTGCCGCCTGAAGCATCTTCATCCGCTTTGTTTCCTCCGCATGCAGAGAGCACAACCACCATCATTGTCATAATAAGTGACACCTTTAACCACTTTTTCATTTCCTCTTCACCCCTTGTCTGGTTATAGGTCTATTTTATCAGCTTGAAATTTCATTAAAATCCTATTATTCGACAAAATCATCTAAAATCCACAACTAAAACAAACGGTCATGTCATATAACGTAACATAAAAATACATAATTTGGATCTTTGGTTGTCTTTAACATTTTTCCCGCAGTTAATATCCTTAGACACGGGAGGCGGACTCGTACTTCATTTCATTCCAATCAAAAAACCCTGGAAGTAATCCCAGGGCTGATTGCAAATTCATTTGTGTAGTCCGACTCTTGTCCAAAGGATGCGGTCTATTTCTGCCCGTAGCACCTAAAAGCCTCCGCCCTTAAAAGCGGCTATTGCTCAGAGAGTCGTGTTGACGCACGGCTCTCTTTGCATACTAAATATAAAGTCAAGCGCTCATGTATCGTATTCAGTACAAAACCTGCATTGAGGATTTCGCGCACTACATGCCGCCAAGTTATTCATCTTCGTCCTCATATTCTTCTTCGTCTCCGAAACCTCCATATTGATTAGGCACCTCTCCGTTACTCTCCATAATCATCGGTAATTTCTGACCCGGACTCACCTCTATAGTTCCCAGATACTGAACAATAAAATGCCATTCATCACCGTAGTCGAATAAGAGTAACATCTTTTGTTTAGGAGTATGGAATACTTTATTGATTTTTGCCCTGTTCACGCCGGGGAACTTCGTCTTCTCACCGATATCGGCAAACAGCTCGTAGCCTTTTTCAGAGCGTGTCCAGTTTTTGATATTATCATAGAAGCCAAAGGCGTGATCCAGATCAAAATCAAAGGCTTCAATCGAAATTTCCGCCAGAGCATACAATGAGTCTTCGGCAGCAATAACTATATTACGGAAAGGCCGTCCACGAACCGCAACGTTCCTATCGCTTAAAGTCACTTTAAAAGATTGTGCTTGATTATTCTTCATCGTTGTTCACTCCTATACTAAACTACTAAATTCATTGTAAATAATCAACCGTGCTCTCCCAACATTCCCCATATTCTGCTATGCTAATATAAACCCAAAGAAGAAGATGCAGGAGGCGCGAACTTGAATGGATGCATTTCAATATGAGCTTACTTCAGAGACTACGATTAATCTGAAATATGAGTATGGAGGCGAGTACTTCACGTTCAGCTTGTACCGGGATGACAGAGGCTGGGTGCTTCACCCCTTTGACGGCATTCTGCTGAGGAATCCGGCAATGTGCTCTCTTGTCGCCCAAGAGCTGTTCAAGCACAAGCCTTTTCAGGTCATGCTGGCAAAAGAGGGAATTCTTTTCACCGATATACGTTCCACTGTTAACCTCGATAACGTGAACACTCCGGTTGCCGCGCGCAATGAGCGGGAGTCCTACGATAACCCGGCTGATGACCTGATGGAATTTGTTCAGCAGCACTCGGTGGAAGAGGTCATTGATTACGAATGTAGTCTTGTCGAGAACCGCATCTCCTTTTATAGAGAAATCCTGCAGCGGATGTTCATGGACAATCTGGGCCCCTCGGATCCGGAGTTCCAAAAGGTGCAGGATATTGTACGTATCTACGAACATTCTTTAGACAGGTTATCCAGTCTGAACGGTCCGAATCTTGATGCCGGAAGACGCGACAGATTCTAAGCTCCTTCACGTATTCATTCAATTCTACTAATCTTCTGAAAGGCAGGTTCCAATGACCGTTGAACTGATAAAGGGACAAAAATGCAACTTAACAAAAGATACGCCTCTCCTTACCCGTATCATCGTCGGAATGGGCTGGCACAATACGGGCTCTGCGGTTGAGGTTGATTTTTCCGCCTTTTTGCTTACGCCATCCCAGAGCGTCTCAAAAGATGAGGACCTTATTTTTTATGGCAACGCTTCTACTCCGGACCAGTCTGTAAGTGTATTGCAGTCTGATAAAAAAACTTACGCAGGGTTAACCGACAACACACAAATCGCTGTCAGTCTCAGTAAGATTCCCGCAGAATACGAGCGGATTGCATTTGCACTAACGATTTATGAGGCTGAGAAGCGGCAGCATAGCTTCTCGCTGCTGGATGATGCCTATTTACGGATCATCAACGCTGCTGATGGAACTGAGCTTCTCCGCTACAGGCTGGGTAAAGCGTTCACTGTAGAGACCGCGATTGTCGCCGGAGAAATCTACAGATACCAGAATGAATGGAAATTCAGCGCAGTGGGTTCCGGATATGCAGGCGGCTTAGCCGCCCTATGCCAAAGTTATGGGATTCGGATCAATGACATTCTGCCGTCTGTTCAGCCCGCCAGCCGGGTCGTTCAGCCGCAGCAGTCTCCCCTTATTCTCCCGGAGCTGAGGTCACGGCCGAAACCGGCGGGTCATTTACCTCCTTCTTTACCAGCTTCACCACCAGCATCGCCAGCATCGCCTGCGTCACCTCCAGCCCCTCCATTAAATCCGGGTATCCTCCTGCTTAAGCAACGCGGGGAGCGGATCAATTTACAGAAAGGGACTGGATCACTAGGCGAGATCCTGATTAACCTGAACTGGGTGCAGACCCAATCATCCGGCTGGTTCGGCAGCAAAGGCATCGATCTTGATCTCGGTTGTCTGTTTGAACTAAAAAATGGGCTGAAGGGCTCTGTCCAGGCACTCGGTGAGTCCTTCGGCAGCTTGAACAGGCCGCCCTACATCTCCCTGGACGGGGATGACCGCACCGGATCGATCGCCACAGGTGAGAATCTGCGGATTAACGGCCATTATCTTTCCGAGATCAGCCGGATTGTTGTCTTTGCCTTTATCTATGAGGGAATCACAAACTGGTCGCAGGCTGACGCCCGTGTGACTATCAGGCAGCAGAACGGACCTGAGATCGAAGTCCGGCTGGATGAGCATAACAATAATAAGGGAATGTGTGCCATCGCCATGATTCGTAATCAGCAGGATGAGACCTTCAGCGTGGAGCGGCTCGTAGAATATTTCGCCGGACATGAGGAATTGGATCAGCACTATAACTGGAATCTGAGATGGGAAGCCGGGAGTAAATAGAGCGTTAATCGGATGCCCCGTTTTTCCACTCCAACACTCCAACTGTCTAAGAACATCAAAAGAACGGCAGCTCTGCCGTTCTTGGGGACCATCAAGCCTTTTTAATCCCGGGCCTAATCTGTATATCTCGCCATCATATATGTACTGTAATATTTCCCGTCTGACAGGATACGGTCCTTCTTCAATATACCTTCGACTTCAAAACCAAGGCTCTTGTACAAGCGGATCGCCTTCTCATTGGTTTCCAGAACGCCGCTTAGAATGATTTTGGTTATTCCGTTTGCGTCAGCCCAGGAAATGGATGCTTGCAAAAGGTTTGCGCCCACTCCGAAGCCCCAATATTGTTTCAAAACTCCTACTCCAAATTCCACTTTGTGCTTAAACCGCTGCAGATCATGTCCTTCACACCGGGAATAACCAATGATTCTGCCGTTCGCTTCCGTAACCAGGCATATATTCCGCGGATGGTTCGTATCCCTCTCGATGATAGTTTCAAATCCGGATTCATCAATAAAAGCTTCTCCCGGCACCCGGTCCATATGCTCGGTCTCCCCGTCAACCTGAAGCCTTAACCCGGACAGACCCTTCGCGTCTGTCTTAACTGCTGAGCGGATCGTGTAATTCAGACCTTTCACCTTGTATTCCTGCTTGGTAATGATCATGGCTTATATTCCTTTCTTAAAAGAATCAATGACTAGCCGTGAAGAATATACTGCGTGGAAACTCTCCTAGAGTAAAGGGCTAGTGCAACCCAGCCCTTCTTCATCAAACATGAGTTTAATATATAGACGAATACATACTATTTGATTTCCGTCTACTAATGAAAACAGCAAAAAAACGGCATCTCTGCCGTTTCTTCTGTGATGGACTCTCAGGGGCTCGAACCCTGGACAAATAGATTAAGAGTCTACTGCTCTACCAACTGAGCTAAGAGTCCGTAGTATGGTGGAGAATAGGGGGCTCGAACCCCTGACCTCATCGCTGCCAGCGATGCGCTCTCCCACCGATGGTCATTTACACACCCATAAAAACTTCAGAATCTGGACCTCTAAGAAATTTTCCACTCATAAGTTGTATACACATGATTTTTGAGAAAGCATATAGGAGACAAATTATACTATCTCTCGTGAGATTTCACTGCAAAAAAATTTCTCAATGGTTTATGAATAATCATACTCTCAGTAGGAGCCAAATCTCCGTCTCTCATAAATTTGAATACCATACGCTGTCCACTATTTCCTATAATACCCCATTCAAATAATTTTTCGAGAACATCAATTAACTTGTGCCTATTATAAAATGATCCAATAAAGTCATACATTTCGCTTAATTTCTTCACTCTATCTGATAAATAATTAAATGAAAATGGAACTTCTATGTTGGTTAGTATTTTCTTTATTGCTTTTAGATCATCCGAAGAATAAGCAAGTCTCAATTCTTCTGCAAATTCAGTCCAACTTTTCTCCGAATAATCCTGTAAAGCTTTGTCAAACATTTCTTGTGAGAATATGACTGAATTCCCTACGTAAGTTTGAACCTCTCTCATCATTCTTACGATATCCCTTGGTCTATACCAAGAATAACTAAGTAAGTATTTCCTCACCTCAATGCCATTTATAGTATCAGAAAAATACTTTCCCCAAATATCTCCATGATTTGTAATTCCCTTAAGTTTCTCAGAAGCAATTATCTTACTCTCAATTATTTTTATCAAAGGACTTTCTTGGTAGTTACCACCTTTTTGAAACCAGTTTATAGTGACCCCGAAATCCTCGATTGCTTTATTAATTTCATAACCAGCAGATAAGACACTATTTATCACTTCACCTCGTATTGATGCAATAAAACATATACTGTAGCCCTTTTTCTTAGAAATGCCATTTAACTTCTCTATAGCAATAATTAAATCACGTACCAACTCAACATCTCTTTTGTTTTCTTTACTACTTTTAACAGATAGCTCCAATTCGTCTACTAAAACAAATACTTTGTTGTAATCAAACTCTAGGCTTTCAAATATTCTAATAATAGTTTTTGCAAATTTATAATAATTGACTTTGTTTGTGACTTTGTCGAATCCAATCTCTAACTCTAATTCAGCATCTATTCCTTTTACTAGGGAAGCATTAAATTTAATAAGACTCTTATTGATTTTAGGCACAATTCTACTTTTTTCAACTTGTATTGCTTTTAATAGTTGTTGAAGTACAACAAGTTCTCTGCTGTGTTTAAATACTGAGTACTCACCTGAATTCATTGCATCAAAAATTTTAGTAATAAGAAAAACTTGCCACACAATTACATTATCATTTGATGAGTATGTGTTTATATCTTCTACGGTTTCTTCAATCACATTGGCAGAAGCACTAGCACTATGCAGTGCTTTCTTCTCTTCATTATCAAGATCACTTTTAAATCTGATAGGTATAATTAATTTTTCAGGATCAATAGCCAATTCACACTCTAAATATTTTAGCAGAGCGGTTTTGCCTGTACCTTTATTGCCGCAAATATAATATTTACTTCCATTTAAGAAATCGTCAATTTTATACATATCGTATTTATAAAATGAGTTTTTAAATAAATCTATTCCATACTCTTGATATTCATTGTATGCGTCGATTTTACCAAATTGAATCTCATCTAATGGAAGTCTATTTGTCACAATGACGCTCCTCTCATTAATAAAGTACCCTATGCTAAAGATTTATCTTACCCTATACCCGCAGAAAATTCCAGAATCCTTCCAACTACTAAATACAAGAGCCCCCTACCAATGGCAAGAGCCTCGACCTTACTCAAGCACGCTGCGGCAACGTCAACAATTCCTTTTGTTCAATACGCTTGGCGTCAACCTCGCGTCTGGCTTTCTATATTAATCATTCAAGTTTCTATTTCCCCTACGTATCGCATTTGGCAGCATAACGTCAATTTCATTATCATTGAATGTTTGCTCTTCCTCTGTCTGTAATGCCTTCTGTGCAGCAGCATAACTTTTTGAATCAGTCCTTGGTGATTGAGCATATATCTCAGCTGTTCTATTCTGTAATTCGTCTCTTTTCGCCATTATTACTGCATCATCCAGCAA
The DNA here is from genome assembly GCF_000758605.1 of Paenibacillus sp. FSL R5-0912. Lineage (NCBI taxonomy): Bacteria > Bacillati > Bacillota > Bacilli > Caryophanales > Paenibacillaceae > Paenibacillus > Paenibacillus sp. FSL R5-0912. The sequence continues at coordinate 2,560,410 of NZ_CP009282.1, read as the reverse complement.
TTCAAAATCCGTTAATAGAGATACGTATTCTTCACGTATTACCCAAAGTGCATCTGCAGCTTTTTGATGACTTTGAGCAGTTTCAACTAAATCGAAATTCTTAGTATAAGCATTCAAAATTAGAAGAATGACAGAAATCAATGCTCCTACAATACTAGCAATTTTCTCGTCAATGATTATTGCAACAATAAACCCGCCTGTAGTTAGGGCCGAGAGAACTATTTGAAACACTTTAATATATTCGTTCTTAGACAGCATTCTCTGAACGATTTTATTGTGACATGTAAAAGTATATACAATCCGACCGTATGCCTCTCTAATTTGAGACTCCAATTTATAACCTTGACTAACTCGGGAACTTCGTTCCATAAACTTTCCTCCACGCTATTTTCGCAGATGAGAATTGGTCCTTACTTTCATACTCAATAGCTTCTAATGAATTAGTATAGGCTGTTGCTGCTTTGCTTTGGAAGTTCTTATCCTTATAAACGTAGCGGTTACTCCCTGGTGCTAACCAATAGGTTTTGTCAGTATCTATATCTTTGAGATATTCGAAAAAATCCCTGCTCATCCAGTCATAATATACGTATGACTTATCTTTATACTCCCAGTCATCAATAAATTTATAAGCTAAGGTATCAATCAGAATGCCACTCATCCCTACATCACAGTGTTTTTTCCAAGCGCGAGCCATGCGGCAGAGCCTTTTTAAATTTTTATTTGTGCTGCTATTTCTTGTGTTCATAGCATCTATTTCTTTTCGCGGGTCAGTTGTCTTCCAACTTCCAGCATCATTTGTGTCAGGATATGTATAACTGCCACCATCATTAATAAATGCAGGAACAATTTCAAAATCAATGTTATCTGCGAAATTAATTCCAACAACCTGCCCATCGCTTTTAATGTAAGAGCTACTATATGTTTTCTGAAGAACTCCTTTGACTTCTTGTAATAATGCAGATTGCCCGTTTCCACTATAGTTATTAAACTTTTGATATGTCGCATACGGTAGCTGTACGATCACATCAATATCACTAGTCCATATTTCCGTTCCTCGACCATAGGAACCTACGTATAAACTGTAGGATGTTTCTGAACTGCTGTCTCTATAATCAAGATTTATACGTTTTGTTATTTGTTTATATCTTTGCTGTATCGTACTTACAGTAGAATCACTCATTCTAAGATTTGAACAAAACTGACTAAAGTTTTCACTTACGGACACATTAACTCCTCCATTTTAGGTTTATTCATTCTATGTCTTCCACTAAAACTGAGATAAGACACTCGTAAAACCTTGTACTTTCTATGTAAGGAAGAAGAAATTTAAAAAACAGTACATTATACCTATAATTATGATAGCCTACTTCCGCTACAAAATCCAGAAATTATTCCCAAATTAGAAAGGCTCCTGCAAACCGCAGGAGCCTCAACTCAATCTAGTTCTATTTTCCTTACTCAAGCACTTTATCCGAATCTAATAAACCACCAACCTCGACACCCAACGTGCCAATGAACTGACTGATTCGCAGTTTAAATTGAACCTTGATGCTATCTCTATGGATCTCGATACCTCCAATGATCGTGCGTAGCATCATTTTCTTTTGCTGGGCTGAAGCCTGATTAAAAACCTTGCGCCAGTTCGGAATGTGCTGCTGCAATGTCTCTAGTTCCTTCCGCTCAATCCGTTTGGTTTCAACCTCCCGTCTGGCTTGCTCGACTTGCCCATCCAGTTCAGCGATTCTTTGTCCTGTCTCCTCAATTAACTCACTCAACAGTTCACTTGTAAACTTGCCTATTCCTTTGAGGGAAAGCTTTACCTCGGCTTTATACGTCTTCATTTCTTCTTGGGCATCATCAAGCTCTTTACTCAATCGTTGAAGCTGTATTACATCTTGACCCGCATTCCGTTTTTTTAGCTCATTCAGTTTCTCGCTCAAATCAACTCGCTCCAATTGATCTAGATACCGCAGTACCTCGTCAAGCACTACGCTTTCCACACGATTCTGAGAATAGGTCGTCTGTCCTTTACAGTGAATCGCTTTTTTCTGCCCTTTACCTGAGCAACGATATTTCATCTGTTTATGCTTTACTTCCGTTCCATCTTTCAGTGTGTATTTTTTTATGTTTGGCGTAGAAGAGAACGTATACCCGCAATGCCCACAACGTGCCAATCCAATTAGAATCATATCACCCTTCGTATTTTTAGCCATGACCTCAACTCCTTGCTTCTTCCTTTGCTCTGGATTGCGTCCTGCTCGAATCGCTTGCACTCGATTCCATTTTTCTTCGGAGATAATAATGAGATCGGGATTAGCCTCACTTGAACGAACTTCCTTTTCCTTTCCTCTTGCATAACTCATGTACCCCATAAAGGTCGGATTCCGTAGAATCGAACTAATCGTATTGGATGCCCACGGCTTACCTTTTTTAGTCGTTATACCTTTTTCATTCAACATCTTCGGGATCAAATACTGCCCGTACCCCTCCAAGGCAACCCAATCAAAGATTTGTCTGACTACAGCAGCAGCCTCTTCGTCAATGACTACTCTGAGTAATTCCTTGCCTTTCTTGTTGAACTTTCCGGAGGGCACAGTCTTATAACCATACGGCACTGTACCTCCTCGATAAATCCCCTGCTCGACCATCTGTTTATGCGATTCATCTACTCGCTTGGACGTTTTGCGACTTTCACCATTCGACTGCCAATTTCGCAAGAAAATCATCATATCTCCCATGTGGTCATCGATTTCATATTCGCCTTCCACTACGGAAACAATCCGCACCCCTGCTTCTGCTAATGCTTGTATATACAGTGGCGTATCATACGTCTGTCTTCCAATCCTATCAAACATATAAACGAGTAGTACATCAAACTCATTATTTTGAGCAGCAATTAAGATTTGTTGCAACACATCACGTTCTGATGATTTTTTCTTAAAACCTGATACTCCAGCTTCCATGTACTCTTTTGAAAGTAACCAATTGGATTGCTTCTTAATATAATTCCCACATGCCTTCTTTTGAGTAGGAATATCTTCACCATTCTCCGACTTAGTTACTTGTTTTTTTGTAGATACCCGATACAATGTCACAACACGAATATCCTTGCTTGCCGTTGCCTTACCCTCAGCAATTTGATTTAATCTCGTACCACTCAAAACATTAGCTTGTGATAGATCGCTCATATTGTGTTCGTTAATAAATGAACTGTTCGTTTTTACAACCATGATGGTTGCCACCTCCGAGATATATTATTTAGTTATTTTTACTTATAATGTAAATTCATTACCATGCTACTGACTTTTGTTCAAGTCTTTCTTTCCATATGAACAAAGGAGAGCCTGTAACGGAGATATGAACAAAGGAGAGCCTGTAACGGAGATTAAGAAGGAGGTTACAGACTGTTCGCAGCAATAATTCAAACTATTAACATGTATTTACTATGTTTTTATTGTAGACAGCGCCAATAAATCAATCAGGAGTCCAAATGCTGCTTCAAATAAGCTTCTTCCAGCAAAGACACTAACGTCTGTTCCGCGCTTGAATTCTCTTTTGAAAAGTGCACTTCTACCTCAAGACCGTACTTAGAGTTGAACCGCTTAAGACCAACGACTACCCCTTCTTCTACAATGACCGAATACTCCGAACCGCCTACTGTTACCGTCTTTGTTGTGAACATAGGACACACTCCCTAGAATGATGCTAGGAGAAGATAACTCCTGCCCCACAATAGAAAGGACTCCAACGCTACCTCATAAAAGAAGACGTAACTGTCTAACTAAAACTTTTAGAATACAACAACAGGGATTTTAAACATAAACTACACATGCTTCATAAGAAACAAGAAAGCGACTAGTATAAGGCACCTAGTCGCCAGTGGATTCCCTTCACAGTATTAAGAAAGTGTAGCAGTGCTTATACTTCGTCGAACCTACTATAAAGTGGCTGCATGAGCAAATCTGACATGCTCGAATTAAGATCCATGATTAACAGCTCCTTCTTTCTCGGTAAAAACTCATCAACGTACAAACCTATAAACTTTACAATATCACGTGATAAAACAGTACCAGTTCTAATCGCAACCGTATCGAATCTATCATCTCTCAGATCACTTAATAACTGTTGTAAAGAAGGATTATCGAGGGTCATACCTGAATACCCATTGTCCAAATAAACCCCAGCCACTTCATACCCCCTGGATTCACAGAACGCTTGCAAACTTCTCCGCTCCTGTTCAACAGATGCATCCGACTCAGACTTCTTATGAGCGTAACGACAATATAGCGCAACCTTATTGACACTACCAGACTTAACCATTATTTTTTACCTCCTCTGTCTAAGCGAGCTCGGATACAAAACCAAAGCCTGCGAGACATATCCATTTTAAGAATATCTCATTACCGCAAATTCAACTGCTTCCTCCGAAAATAAAGAAAACTAAGACCAAAGATAATACCCCAGCATGCTTGCTCCATCACGAACGGTGTTAACCAAACCATCTCGAGTGATTAGATGGAGATCACCACTAACCAAGTTTGGGCGAAGAGCCTCACAAAGATCGGTACATGCCAGTAACGGAGAAAGCTCCATAGCTACAATGACTTGAAACCTCCCAGCCAGCGCATCGCTAACCAGATGCTCATAATCCTCACCCAACCCACAGTAAAGGTGCGTCACCTCACAACCAGTACTCCTTGCAAGATCATAGAGTGCGTTTAATGACTCATGCTGGAAAAGGTTCAAGTGATCTGCATTTGGCAAATAAAGAACAGCTCGCTTTAACAACATAGATTTTCACCCCCAAATGAATACGTATTAGTTAAATCCATTTTGTTTCGCCCTGATGTAACACAGTCTCCGTTGCAACCTCATCATCAACGGGAAGTGTCCATTCATATGGGAACCGTGTATGTTCCCATATGAAATGCCAGCGCATTGAACGGCAGAGATAAGTCACTACCCCTTAACTCGAACTGCTCGTCCAACTCATGACACGCCTGTGCAGTCCTTCCGCGCAATCGCAATCAAGGCATAAAACATGAGAACCCCCTGAGTGCAGGTGTGAGCTACTGTCCTTTGAAATTCCGTTTCTCCATATAAAAAAAGACCCCTGAGATTAAATTACCTTCCCAAGAGTCAATAAAAGTGCGGTTTTCATTTTAACGAGACGAGTAAGGAACCCTTCCAGCAATCGAATGTCCTATTTTTTGAACAATGTCACTAGGCGGTAACAGCCATATAAGCCGTGAAGCCATCGCCTCTTTACGTAACCATGCATATGTTGTAGTCAGTAAATCAGTATTCATGAAAGAACACTTCATTTATGATGGCATTTCGTCTAGTAGTTTCTGGGCCATTTTTGCTGCACAGCTACTTGCCTTCATTTTTAGCCGTTAAACTTTGATTGGCTTCTTCCCTTAGAGTGCGATACAGCACAGATCGTGATACCCCCGTTCGTTTCGAGATCTCTGACACCGAATAAATGTTTGCCGCATACAGTTTCAAGGCATCCTCAATTCTAAATTTTGGAGTTTTGGGGCGTCCGCCAACGCGACCTCTTTGCTTCGCTGCCGCAAGACCTTCCATGACCCTATCCCGAATCATGTCTTTCTCGAATTGAGCTATTGCACTGAGAATGGTCAGAATTAGTTTTCCTGTGGTCGAGGAAAAATCGAGCTTCTCTTTTAAAGAGACAAACACAATATCACGCTTATCCCAATCTTCTAAAATCGAAAGCAAATCCTTCGTAGACCTTGACAGTCGGCTAAGACTCTCTACAACCACAGTGTCAGCAGGACGAAGCACCTGCTGTAGTTTTTTTAGTTGCTCACGCTCCATATGCGCACCTGTCATTTTGTCTACATAGATATCTGCCGCGTCAACGCCAAATTCTATCAGCATATCAATCTGCCTGTCCTCCCTCTGAATCATTTTACTAGTCCTTGTGTAGCCGAATTTTTTTGAAGCCATTGGTTAGCCCACTCCTTCTTTTAAGATAACCAATACAGTTTTGTGTACTTGAAACAAAAAAATAGTCCAAAAACGTGCCGAAATATCTGTAACCCAAGGTAACTTTAGGGACAGGTTCTAAAACTCTTTTGGAACAGGAATCCTTCAATATTCAGCCAGTACCGAATCCTATAGTATATGAGACATATCAGAGCGGAAGTGCCCCGAAACGAGGTCAGCACAGGCAAAAGAAAGTAGCTGTTCAATGCCTATTTCACAATAATATTGCTAACTCTAATTATCCAAGTTTTAAAGAAAAAATATTAGAGTAAAAGCCCCTTTTCATGCCGAAATCGCCTGATTTATTAGAACACGAGCAAGATTAGAACTAACGTCGAAGCCAGTTCTAAGTTTCATTCTAATTTTCGAATACCTCACAGACAGGAAACAGAGCAGATCCCCCACGAAGAGAGACGCAAGCAGATGAGCCGTGAGGGCGAGTAAGCCAGCGTGGATAAAAGACCTACCCCATCCCAGCAGAAGCCAGCAGAGGGCCAAAGAATAGGCTATCCAGCGAAGGCTGGATAGCCTATTCGTGTAGCGCAAACCACAAAGTTAACTCGGTACGATACTCGTTATAGAAAGAACATTCATATGGAGGGGATACAGCTTATGACCCTTCTTCATCTTAAAGACCAAAAGCCTCCCCAAGGTGTCAGAATGCTCTAGTTGGTTTGAAATAACCTTCCTGGCCTCAGCATGTGTCGATACTCGATAATATTCCCTCATTTGATTTGGAAATAAGCTAACCTCAGTCCTTAAAGGCTCTCGATCCTGTCCCCGATACGACACGATAAGTGATTGATTAAATAAAGACTCAGCCAGTTTCATCCCATACCGGAGATAATATATGAATGGAACAACTCCATGCAGGTTTTTCTCCGACAACATAACTTTATCCTTAACGAAAAGCCCATGCTGACCCCTGCCAAGCAATGCTACAGGCAGCACAGCGTTCCGAATGTCTGATATACTCGGCGTTAGCTCCCGCTGAATTGCCTCTTTGGCATGCGGTGAGTGAGCATTTGATATTGCAGCTGCATAGGCACCACTTTGCGTTACCAGACAGTAGGTTTTATTAATCAGTGCCATGCAGATACTGTTTTGGAGATACAGCCCGCTCGCGAGTGTTCTTCCATAAACTCGTATGTCAGAATCCTTGATCGGGATTCCAAAACGGTTTAGCCAAGCTCCGTATTCAACCGCCATGGCATCGCGGTGCGTCATACTAAAACAAGTGAACGTGTCCTGTTCACCGAATGCAAGCTCCCCCTGTAAACACTGCTGAAGATGGGCAGTTAAAGGGGATTTAAAAGAATATAAATAACCGTTGAAATATCTCATGTCGAACATCTGATAATTCATCCTCTCTCTTTCTGATTTTTTCCCCGTGTAGAAATGTATAAAAATATCTTTTCGTCATAATTAAAGTCCATGATTTTACAAAAATATTTACATATTTATAGATTGCTCAGCCACCGCTGAACGGCAGAGTACCCCCTAATAAGGAGCAACGGAGCATGACGGGGAAACATGCCATATGATGCACAAACAGCGGCTGTAGCGAGTTTTACAAACGGTGTTAAGCGATTTACAAATAGGTTTGCTCATTTACAAAGAGATGTGACAAATTGGAGATGGAATGAAGAAAACGGCAAATTAAGTGCGCTTATAACAGAGGATACTGTGCGGTTAGTTTGTTGAATGATCGATTTTGCAAATGGTGTTACCGTTTTTGAATGGAAATATGATGACATTTGCAAATCATGTTAGCCGTTTTGCAAATAATATGAAGAGATTTACAAACGCTAGTCAATACCCCCAGCAAGAGCACACTCAGTCAAAGGATTAAGGCAAAAATGATCAGAATCGCAGTCTGTTCGATTTCATGCATAAATAGCAACAAAAAAAAGCCACACCTAGCATGTGACTCATCAAACTGAGTAGTTGTCTTGAAATTATAGTGGTGTCCGTAGGATTCAATGGCCTTCATAGGCTTTTTTTACATGTCCTTAGGTTTTTCAGAGTGTTACAAGCCACTAAAAGCCTAAGCTCCAGCAGTAAATGCCACCTCTTCTTAATCCATTAAACGATAGTTTTCATCGGCAACCATGTCGATAAGAACCTGAGGAATGTCCACGTTTAGCCAAATGTACTCATCCTGAAACCGACCTTTGGTGCCCGAACTCGAGATAGGAACTCTCCGTAAGAAGAGCTTTTTCCAACCATTCGTCTCTAGCCTAGAGTAAATACTGTTTGCATACCCGCTTAGTCCTATTTTTGCATCGTGGTTTAAGAGCAAGTCAACCAGCTTCTCGTGGTCTTGATTGGAGAAGGAATGCACACCGTAATGCTCTGTACTAAGCATCTCATCAACTGTGTACGGAGGATCAATATACACGAAAGATTTAGACCAGTCCCGAGGTTGAGAAAGCAGGGCAAAGATTGACTGATTGCTGACGTTTACCCCTTCTAGCGTTGAAGAATACAGGTGCAGAGAACGGACTCTTTTCATATATGACGCTTGGCGATTGGCAGATAATATTGTTTTGTCGAAACTGCCTCGTGTCGAGGCAGTTGATTGCGTGTTCACCACAAATGTTACCCCAGCGGCATAAACACGGTCGAAATCAGAGTTATAGAACAGTGAAGAATCCGTCTGCCAAGATTCATGCTCGGAACGTGCAAACAGATAGCGCTCCTCTTCAATACCCCAGCCCTCTAGCATGTCAATAAGACTATAGGTCATCTCTCTATGACCAAGGCAGTAAAACAAAGACGATAGTCCAGGATCAATCTCGTTATATACTCTGCGTACAAAAAGCGATTGTGGCAGGTTAAGTAGCATGCGTGCGCCTCCGCCAGTAGCCTCAATGTATTCAGTGAGCCCTTCTGCTTGGGCTATGTACTCGATTAGAGGAACGATATTTTCAATTAGATTCGCCTTTCCCCCTAGATAATTGATAATACTGCGGGGATGCCCACTCAACGATTTGATGCGTGACTGCTTTCGCCTTTCCATAGTACCCCCTACATATCTGTCCGAAGCAGATAGAAGCGGCGTACCTCAGCTACATCGGCAATAGGTCTTATTGCTTCTTGCAATCTTGACTGGTTGCTTCTCTTTACTAGCCAGCCAGCCTGCTGCCATGAACGGGTGATTTCAACTAACCTCTTGCTGTTTCCACTTTCAAGCTCAAGGATCTCATAGAGAGCTTCTGAGGTTACCCCCACGACTGACTCGCCAAATTTTCGTATGTAGCTCTCCGTATCCAGCACCACTCCAAGGCTTTGTGTGGCACTGTAAAGACCGCTACTTACGGTTGGGAACAAAGAGGGGTTCTCCACGATGTAATCAACCACAAGACGACACAGCTCCTGACCCTCGCCACCATCAGACCGCCCATCGATAAAAGGCATGAGGTCAGGAACAGGACGGTATACCCCTCTTATCTTCAACTGCTTCGCATAAGCGATCACTCTCAATAGCTCCGTACGTTCTATGGCACCAAATACTGAAAGCTCCCTTAATATCCTATCGAAGTCTTCCACCAAATCGATTACTAAATAACAACGACTTGCACCGCCCACAAGTTTAGTTTGCATGAAAAGCCCATACGTCAGCTCGGAAAATTGATAGTGCTTACCGTAAAGAAGTTCTATGTGCCAAAGCTCATCAACCGGATTGATTAATTCAGAACTCTTAGATTCCTGCTTAGGTTCGAGCATATGGAGCTTACCTCTTGCGTTAGTAGTAGTCACAGTCTAAATACCCCTTTATACTAATATTCGCTAATTTCACACAAAAAAAATAGTCCGATAGGATTTAATCTTATCCTACTAGACTATCAGCCTTTAGGCAATGCTTGGAAAATATAGATGCTACAATTTTCAATTAAAGAAGGAGTCACTACATCATGAGAAATGTCTTACAATTTCGATCAACTCTAAGAGCTACAGCAGCTATACCCCATTCTCCTGATCAAAGTTCGTGTAGCTGGCGGTTATTGTGGAGATGATCTTACCGCTGCCGTCTGCTAACTGGACTTTGAATGTTGGGACATAAGGCGCATCCTTTGCAGAATCAGTTAACGCAACCTGCACATGGAATCCCTTGATATAGGCCTCGCCTGAGGTGGCCTCAAGGTCTTTGGCTACGTCCTTTGCTGCGTCCTTTGCTGCCTCTGGAGTGGTTGTGGGCGCTGGGGTTGGCGCTGTGGATGGTGTTGCAGGTACCCCTGACTCCACAGAGCCTGATACAGAAGCGCTGGGTGATGGTGATGCTACTGCTGTGGACTCGGCAGATACCACCGTTCTGGTTACCGTCCCTACAGTCGCTTCAGCGGTGGATGTTGCTGTCGGCTGTACCGATGCTGCTCCAGAGAGAACATCTGTGGTCTCTACTGTACCCTGAATTGTTACAGGCGATGCGAAAGCTGAAGGGATGGAAAGTGATAAAGTTAGCATTAATGCTAACAGTGTGGCTGGGAGCTTTCTCATGAGTTTTGCTTCCTCCTTATTACACATTTAGTTAATATACGTTTATGTTATCAAGTGAAATACAAAGTCTACTTCGGGCATCCTCCTCCAAGCCCATAAAATATAACAACCCTGCTGTAGCACAGCGGGGTTGTGTGAATCGTCTTAGTACGTTGAGGGACTACAGTAATCAAGTGTGGAGCAGCACTGAGAGTGTTGCGGACAAACTTATAACTAGCAAGCTTGTCATTTGCAGTTTAGACTTTCTCCCAAGATACAAGTTTGACTGGTCTTTAAATATGTACGCGCTTATCTCTGTCATTACACATTCGAAAGATAAGGCTATTAACGCCGCAGCCGGGGAAGTCGCTATAGAAAAAGCATAGAAACAAATAAATCCAGCTACCGCTGAAATTGCAGCGGAGCGCACAAAAGGCTTAGCATTCTTGAACCTTATCCGCCTCATGAATATCAAAAAAGCCAATAATGACGGAACCAGAGTCGCCATACCGAATACCGCCATTGCATTGCCGACAGACTCAGTGAAAACAGTCAGTAACTTCGCTGAGATCGCTGCGGGAATAAATATTAATACTAGGCTACTGAACCAACCGATTCGGGATAAACTATTCTTACTTTGATACAAGTATACACCCAAACATACCACGTTTATCAATACAAAAACCCACACAGAATGATCAATGAACAAAGCAGCACTAATATTCGCCGTTCCCAGTATAGCCACCGATACTGTTGCGTTAGTATCTCTGAGAAGCCAGAGAATCCCAAGAGAGTTTAATGTTTCAGTCACAATCAATAAACCAAATCTCCAGTCGGTGACTATCAACGGAATAGAGGTAGTGAGAAACGGCAGACCAAGTACTATGTATAATATGGAATGCAGAGGGTAATAAACAATACTGTCATAAATAGACAAAACATCGCCCGAAGCGTCTTTAAAAATATTAGACTCCAAGCCGTACAGAAACAAACTGATTATAATGAGCGCAAAGCTTAACATATACACGTCCCCTTGCTATTGCCCTTTACTGAGTCAGCACTCAGGAGTTACCCCAAGCTATACTTGCTGAGATTCCGGGGTTAGACTTAAGTCTAACCCCGGAATCTCATAGGACTGCATGAGATACAAAGAAGTTACAGTGTTAAGGTTACTTGTCCTCAATCAAGAGAACTATTAATTGTGCTCGTCAATACAGGAATAAGTGCCATTTTATCATCTCTGTGCAGTGATAAAAGGTTAGATATTATGTTATGACTTAATACAAAAACTCAAGTGACGCGATACAGGAAAGAGATAAGCGTTACTGATTTACTAAATCGAAAAGTCCTTTAGAAGGTTGGGGCGGTGTACTGGTAGGTTCCTGCAGGGGAAGGTACACTTGTGCCTACGTAGTTCAGCCCTCCGTCTATGGAGTACCATGCATTGTTTATCTGGACGTAGCCCGTTGCATGCGTACTGTTCGCCCGTATCTGAGTGTTGAATCCAGCCGCGTCATAGTGCGCTATTAGGGCATTTGCCCAGCTATCGCAATCGTTTAGTCCTTCAACCAAACTCTGGTACGCTGAGCGTATATTTACGTTATTTGAGGGAGCGCTGTTCGCCTGTGTCGCTTTTGACCCTATTGAGAAGATGGTGTAGGCCTCGACTGCTAGGTCTGTGGGTACGCCGTGCTCGCGCATGGACTTGAGAGCTTGAGTTACCTCATGTACCCCCTCGTAATACGAGGTTAACAAGCCGCCTGTGTAAACATCAGTTTGAGCCAAACCCGCTGAAACTCCTCTACTGAACTCAGGGTCACTCATCTGTGTGAAATTAGAGTAGAAGGGATTTGTTTTATAATCTTTAATATTATTGGCTACGATCTCCATTACTTTGTCGTACTCAGCTTGGGTCTTGGACTCGTAAGTGTGGGTGCCGTATTTGACGAAGAGATTGCCAACCTGAGTTCCAGTACCCCCGCTATTACTGACGGCTGGTGCTGAGGGAGTCGTTGGTGCAGCTGGAGTCGTTGGTGCAGAAGGGGCTGACTGTGCAGCGCTTGTTATCGTTGCCACACTTGCCTTCTGATCCCAAGAAACCTTGGCTCCGAGGGCCTCGCTGATGAAGCGCAAAGGGACGAGTGTAGCTCCGTTGAGGACTACTGCTTCCTTTGTGAGGGTTACCTTGTTGTTGTTTACTTTGGCTGACTGGCTGCCTATTGTGAGAACGATTTTAGTTGAACCCTTGATCGCCGTTACTGTCTTGGTGCCTTGGTTCCAGCTTAAGGTTGCCCCTAGCTTACTGAATACCTCCCGCATCGGAACGAGCGTTGCACCCTGCATTACCACAGCGCCCTGACCTTGGAACGCCATTTGCTTTCCGTCTATTATGACTTTTGCGGTTGGTGACTCCGCTGGGCTTGCCGATGCAGTTTTAGTGCTATAGTTTGTTAGAGCTGGAACAGCAGCACCGATACCGAAGGCAAGCGTTGAACAGACTATGAGCTTCGACAATTTAGTAGTCCTCATCTTGAATACCTCAATTCTCCATATGTAATTATTCCCACATTTATCATTTTAACTTTAACATAGAAGAAACCGTATTTTAAAGCTAAATGTAATTAGGATTTAAGCCTCTGGTGCGAGTACAGAGATGTCAGTGGCTTTTACTGGCTTTAAAGGAGCCTATTGGCCTTTAAGCGTCTAGAATGCCAGTGCATAGGCTTTTGAGGAGGGTAAGCCCAGTGACCGACTTGCTGTGAGCCAGCACCACACTGAGGACTGAGGGAGCAGTGAGGGCGAGATGCGGGGGATGAAGGAAATAACGGAGTCGTCCCTGTATGGGAGTCAGTATGTGTATCGGTGGTTTTATTATCTTTGATCTTTCAGGATTAATACGATTTTGGAATCATCTTCTAAGTGATATGTTCCCGTTTCTTTTGCCGCCTTATAACTTTTGTTACATAAATCCTCCAACATGTAACAATAGTCAGTGGAGATATCGGATCACCCATTGCCACAGTGAATTCGGGAGAACCAGTGAAGGCGAACATGGGAGGGGATGAAAAAACGGAGTCCTCCCCTTTAAGGGAGTCACTAAGTGTATCAGTGCTTGTGTAATCATTGTTCTTTCAGAATTAACATTTTCTCGAATCTACCCTCTTTTATACTGTATTTTTCTTTGCTTCCATCTTAACTTTACTCAAAAATAGTCAGCTTGCCTCGTTACTCGGTTCCTCTACCCCGTTACTTAATGAATAACCGGAATACATCTCTCTTTCAAACTGCCCGTAAAATAGAAAATCAGTTATTCCTACCGAAGAAGTAGTAAGCAACAGCGAGTAAGTCATTTAATTAATGATTCCTATCTCGAGTAAAAGCAGACCTAAACTTATAATTTTAAATGGGAACGTACGTTCCTATAATTCGCAAGGTGATTGTTGCTTGTGCCGTTCTAAAATTCCCCATATGAACAATACAAGATTTTTTCACGCAACTCCTCAGAGTCATTGTTACTTTGCAATACTCGAGATTCAACTTGCAGTGGCGTCTTGCGATACCTAAATAATTGAGTGTTAGTTTGCATTATTTACTCACCAACGGTTTGCAGCATCATGCATGTCTTCCTGATACTATAATTGCATAGCAAAAAGACGGCATCTCTGCCGTCTTTTTAGTTAGTGGGCTTTCAGGGATTCGAACCCTGGACAAATAGATTAAGAGTCTACTGCTCTACCAACTGAGCTAAAAGCCCATAATATTCCATTATAACCATAATATGGTGGAGAATAACGGGTTCGAACCGATGACCTCATCGCTGCCAGCGATGCGCTCTCCCAGCTGAGCTAATTCCCCACATTAATTAAGCCTTACCTTCAACCTTCATTCGCTGGGTTGGTGAATGATACATGGTGTACTCCCAGCTGAGCTAATTCCCCACATTAATTAAGCCTTACCTTCAACCTTCATTCGCTGGGTTGGTGAATGATACATGGTGTACTCCCAGCTGAGCTAATTCCCCATACGCTTGATTTCGAATCACATTATGTATTCTGAAATCCATTTTGAGCGGTTTACTCAAGTCGCTTTCAAGTTGTTATGTTTCGTAGGCGACTTCTATATAATACAGAAATTCGGGATCAGTGTCAACACTTTTATAAAATTAATTAATTTCTATACAGAAGCGCTTCTCACAGAGGCCAGCCTCACAATATCAAGGCTAGCCCCTTTATGCCAGGAATGACACATTCCCTCTTCAGTAAGCCTCCTACAGCCCGTCCAGCTCCTCAGTCCCCTTAGAGAGCAGTCCCTTCAGTTCCTTCATAAACATGTTGATGTCCTTGAACTGGCGGTACACGGACGCGAAGCGGACGTAAGCTACCTCGTCTACAGGGTAGAGCTGCTCCATGACCAGCTCGCCGATCTGGCGGCTCTCGATCTCGGCCAGGGCGATGCCGCGCAGGCTTTTCTCAACCTCGGATACGATGACTTCCAGGCGCTCTACAGAAACGGGACGCTTCTCACAGGCGCGGATGAGGCCACGGAGGATTTTGTCACGGCTGAACTCTTCGCGGCTGCCGTCTTTTTTGATGACGATCAGCGGGGTTTCTTCAATCATTTCGAAGGTGGTGAAACGGCGGCTGCACAGTTCGCATTCGCGCCTGCGGCGGATGGACTTATTCTCATTGGCTGGACGGGAGTCAAGCACTTTGGTATTGGTGTGATCACAGTAAGGGCATTTCATAAGCTTCATCACTTCCTCATAGTAAGAATGGGTATGCCCCGCTCCTGAATAACCAGGCTAAACGGGGCTTATGTTAATTTCCAGAAATCACCGTTTATTTGTTGTTATGAATATGGCAAGTCCAGCACATAATACAGTTACCAACCGATAGGAGGTGAACAGCAATGAGCCAAAACAACAGCTCCAATAACCTGGTAGCTCCAAATTCACGCGGTGCCTTGGAACAACTGAAATTCGAAGTTGCCCAAGAACTAGGTATCACCCTCTCCCCAGATGGATACCAAGGCAATAAAACTTCTTACGAAAACGGTTCGATCGGTGGTTACATCACTAAACGTCTTGTAACCCTGGCTGAACAGCAATTGGCAGGTCAATACAAATAACCTGTCTCCATAAGCTTGCCTAAAGAAGTATTGAACGGCCTCCGGGCCGTTTGATGCTTCTTTTTATGTCGGCACAAACGCAATATTTAAAGCAGAGCCTCAGAATTCACTGTAGAGCTCTGTGTATTGGTCATAATAATAGATGACACGCTGTACATAGTGACGGGTCTCTCCGAACGGGATATCCTTCACAGACGCTTCTGTTCCGTCCCACCGGCCTTCATCCAGCCAGCTCTGTACTTTGCCGGGTCCGGCATTATAGGCGGCTATAACCGCTGTCCGGTTGCCGTCAAACTGCCGGGAAAGCGTAGACAAATACCAGGTACCCAGTTCGATATTGGAGGATGGCTCTTCTTTTAGCCGCTCAAGCGACACTTCAGGAAGCTTGGCCTTTTCCAGCGCCCACTTGGCGGTATCCGGCATCAGCTGCATCAGTCCGATTGCACCTTTTTTGGATTCGCGTCCGGTCTTGAAATTGGTCTCAACCCGGATAATTGATGCCACCAGGAACGGGTCCATCTCATAAGTAAGGCTGTGTTTGCGGATCTCATCTTTATAATGTATCGGATAAAACCAAGACATCCAATTGGTGCCCAGGAACAGGATCGCTGTAAAGCCAATAAACAGCAACAGCAGTACTCTTTTTTTGCGCAACCACTTCATCATAAGAGGCCCAGCCTGTCCCACAGGCTGGCAACCTGCCGCTCCGTAGCTCCGGGATCACCGCTATTGTCGATCACGTAGTAGGCTTTCCTGCGCTTTAGTTCGATGTCCATCTGCGATTTCAGCCGGTTCTCGGCTTGTTCCAGCGTCATTCCATTCCGCGCCATGAGCCTGGCCAACTGGACTCTGCGGGGCACATATACCACAATAATATGATCGAATAAATTGTCCAGCTGTGATTCATAGAGCAGCGGAATATCCACAATAACCAGCCGCTGCGGATCTTCCTGATCTAACGCATACATACGGTCCTTAATTTCTGTACGGATCGCCGGATGCGTCAGATGGTTCAAGGTCTGAAGTGCTTCCGGATCCCGGAAAACGATCTCCCCCAGCCTCGGCCGGTCCAATGTTCCGTCCGGCTGCAGAATCGTCTCTCCAAAAGCCTGTACAGCAGCGGCCAGCACCGGATGTCCGGGGAGCATAACCTCTCTGGCGATGACATCGGCATCCACCAGAGCAGCTCCCTTGGCGACAAACAGTGCGGACACGGTGCTTTTTCCGGAAGCAATCCCTCCGGTTAAGCCCATAATCATGTACTCACCTCATAATAGCTTCATTATACCCATTGCAATCAATAATAACGCCGGCAGAACAGCCGCATGCTTCATCCAGTAGCTGCCTGACAATCTTAGTCCTGTCTTCATCCCCAGCAGCAGAAATGTTCCGCTGAACACAGCGATCATCAGCGAGGTCGACACCGGGCTGAACCCGAGCAGCGCAGCGCCGAGACCGGCACCGAAGGCATCCAGCGACAATGCAATGCCCAGGACCATGGCTTCCATGGAGGAGATACTCCCGGAAGCATCCATATCGGCGGAAGACGGGGTGCGGAGGATCTGAATGACTACCCCCAGATGCCGGAGCTCCAGCGAGAATACAGCCGGCTTCAGCGGTCCCGCATCTTCCCTAATCGCAGCGGCAGCCGTCTCCAGCAAGGCCTGCCGGTCTGGCAGCCCGTCTCCGGCTCCCAGCTCTGCTTCCCCCTGCTCCTTCTCTTTCTGTGTCAGCATCTGAAATAGTGACCAGCAACCCATCAAGACGAGAATAACCGCTCCGATACTGGAAGCGGCATGCGGTGAGACCACCTTGGCCAGCAGGACGCCGACCTGCATAGACACACAAATGACTACCCCCGAACAGAGCGAGATAATCATAATTGAGAGCAAAGGAATTTTCATTTTACGCAGTCCATATGTAATGCCTACACCAAATCCGTCCAAACTAAGAGCAAACGCAAGCAGCAGCAGTGACAACAATGGGCTAAGCACCCGCAATCCCTCCCGTGAAGAACCGGAACCTGGCGGCCTTGTCAGCCGGGCTCCGTTCGCCTTAATCAGCAATCTTCACACATTATATGGGCGGGACGGGCAGTGAGTGCCTGCCTTTTGATGAAGCATGGACAACACCGTTTAGAATTCCCTTAGAATTTCCTATAAATCCACTTCATACGCCCGGCTGAATGCTTACCTTGTCTGCACCGGTACTGGCTGGCAGCTCGGACAATAATGCGTGCCCCGGCCGCCGACAACACTTTTCTCAATCAACGTTCCGCAGGTAGCGCAAGGCTGATCCTTGCGTCCGTATATGCGGTGCTGATCCTGGTAATTCCCGCTCTCCCCCTGGCCGTTGACATACGACTTCACTGAGGAGCCTCCCGCATTCACCGCCTCTGTCAAGGTTGCAACGATCGCATGATGCAGCCTGGCCAGATGGTCCTCCGAGAGGGAGTTTGCGGTTTCTTCCGGATGAATGCCGGCACGGTGCAGGGATTCATCCACATAAATATTACCGATACCGACGATATATTCCTGATTCAGCAAGAGCGGCTTAATTTTGGTACTTCTCTTCGAGACAATCTGCTTGAAACGCTCCAGGGTGAAATCCGCATCCAGCGGTTCCTGTCCCAGCTTATTCAGCGGCTTCAGCAGCAGATCCTCACCCGGCTGGAACAGATGCATCGTTCCGAACTGGCGCACATCGGTATAACGCAGCTCCGTACCGTCGGAGAAATGGAAAATCACATGAGTATGCTTGTCCAGCGGCTCGCCCTCCCGGTACACCCCGTAACGGCCTTCCATCCGCAGATGGGAGACCATCACAAGTCCATCGAAGACGAACCGCAGGAACTTGCCTCTGCGCTCAACCGTTACTACGCTATGGCCTGCCAGCATATGGGCAAAAGCCTGAATATCATCCGGGCGCTGAATAATCCGCGGCAGCCGGACGGTGACATGCTCTATCTGCTTGCCTGTAATTAAATCATTAAGTGTTCTTCTGACTGTTTCGACTTCCGGCAGTTCCGGCATAATGGCTCACCTCCACTCCATTATACCGGATATCCAGCAGATGCGGGGAGCCTATTTCGCTTCATACCAGTTACTTCCAAAACTTACCTCTGCCTTCAATGGAACGGACAGCTTCAGCGCTCCGGCCATAACCTCCGGCAGCAACAGCTTCATCTGCTCCAGTTCATCTTCCGGCACCTCGAATACAAGCTCATCGTGTACCTGCAGCAGCATACGGCTCTTCAGCCCGCGCTCGTATAGCGCCTTGTCCATGTGAACCATCGCCAGCTTGATAATATCGGCAGCCGTCCCCTGGATCGGTGTATTCATGGCGGTACGTTCGGCGAAGGAACGCAAGTTGAAGTTCTTCGCGTTAATCTCCGGCAGGTAGCGGCGGCGCTCCAGCAAGGTGGTCACATACCCCTGCTTACGGGCCTCTACGACGATATCATCCATATAGCGGCGGACACCCTTGAACACTTCGAAATATTGCTCAATGAACTGGGCCGCTTCCTTGCGCGGAATGTTCAGGTTCTGTGACAGGCCATAATCGCTGATGCCATACACAATTCCGAAGTTAACCGCTTTGGCTGAACGGCGCATATTGCTGTCCACCATATCGGCAGTAACGCCAAATACGTCCATCGCGGTCTTCGTGTGAATATCCATGTCTTCTACAAAAGCTTCCTTCATCCGCTCATCGCCGGAGATATGTGCCAACACCCGCAGCTCAATCTGCGAGTAATCCGCCGCCAGAATCGACCAGCCGGGTTCGGAAGGCACGAACACCTTACGGATCTTGCGGCCTTCTTCCAGCCGGATCGGAATATTCTGCAGGTTCGGGAACTGGCTGCTGAGCCGTCCCGTAGCGGCAATCGTCTGCCGGTAGAAGGTGTGTACCTTCCTGGTCTCCGGCGAGATTTCCTTCAGCAGGCCTTCCACATAGGTGGATTGCAGCTTGGCAATGGAACGGTATTGCAGGATCAGGCGCACAGCGTCATGGTAAGGAGCCAGCTTCTCCAGCACTTCGGCATCGGTGGAATACCCGGTCTTCGTCTTCTTCACGACAGGCAGGCCGAGCTTCACAAACAGGATTTCCCCCAGCTGCTTCGGTGAATTGAGATTGAATTCGGTTCCGCAGATCGAATAGATTTCTCCAACCAGCCTGGAGATCTGTGCTTCGAATTCTTTGCCGAGCTCTATGAGGTCATCTTTGTTAACCGCAATGCCCTGCTTCTCCATATCGGCAAGAATCCGCGAGAGCGGCATTTCCAGATCCTGAAACAGTCCGGTCATCGCGGTCTCTTCCAGCTCCTCCTGCTGCTTCTGCACGATGCCAAGCACAGTTGCGCTCTTGCGGGCTACGTGGTTTCCGAGAATCTCAAGCTCAGGTATTCTATATTTGGCCCCTTTGCCGAATACATCTTCATCCGGTGATAAGCGGGGCAGACCGTATTTGCTCGTGAGATCATTCAGATTCTGGTTCGCTTCCGTCGGATCGAGCAGATATGCGGCAAGCTGGACATCATTAGCAGCTCCGGCAAAAGCAATCCCCTGCCAATGCAGCGCCAGATCGGCACGGTGCAGGTCATACCCGCTCTTCGGCGCTTTGTCATCGCCGAGCCAGTGCCGCAGCGGCGCCGCTGCGGCACTCTTCAGCAGTGCAAACGGCACGAAGTAGTGCTGCTCCGGCGAAGACAGCCCGAGACCAATGACCTCCGCACGGTGCGGATTCTCACCATTCGACTCCACATGCAGCGCCGAAATGCCCGGCAGCGCAGTAATCAGGTCCGCCAGTCCGGCTTCATCCACAATAGTGATATTAAGCGTTGCCGCTTCCACCGCTGCTGGATCGGAACTGCTGCCATCGGCCGTATGGGAATAGGCGCTCAGCGACAGGCGTTCGAGCAGGGATTTGAATTCGAGCTTAGCGAGTGCAGGGCCAGCCGTATCCGTATTAATACCGCTGAAGACCATATCCTCCCAGGCATGCGCCAGCGGAACTTCGCGGTAGATCGTCGCCAGTTTCTTGCTCATGATGGCGCTGTCAGCATGCTCCTCCAGCTTTTCCTTCATCTTGCCCTTCAGCTCACCGGTTCCGGCCAGTACACCTTCCACCGATCCGAACTGCTGAAGCAGCTTAAGCGCTGTCTTCTCCCCTACTCCCGGCACACCGGGAATATTGTCACTGGCATCGCCCATCAGCCCTTTCAGATCGATGATCTGCTCCGGGGTAAGATCATATTTGTCCCGGATCTGCTGCGGCCCGTACAACTCTACTTCCGTAACGCCCTTACGGACCAGCGCGACGGTTGTATGCTCGGACGCCAGCTGTAGCATGTCCTTATCCCCGGACACAATCATCACCTGCCGCCCTGCGGCATCCGCCTCGCGGGAGATGGTGCCGATAATATCGTCGGCTTCATAGCCGCCGATCTCAAACTGCGGCACCCCTAATCCCTGCAGCAGTTCCTTCAGAAGCGGGAACTGTTCAGACAATTCCGGCGGAGTCTTTTGGCGTCCGCCTTTATAGTCTTCATACCCTTCATGCCGGAAGGTAATCTTACCGGCGTCAAAGGCCACAATCATATGACTCGGCTTATGCTCTTCAATCAAACGCAGAAGCATTGTCGTGAAACCGTACACCGCATTCGTTTGCTGTCCTGCTGTATTCGTCAGCGGCGGCATCGCGAAAAACGCCCGGTAAATGATATTATTTCCATCAATCAGTATCAGCTTGTCCACTATAGCACCTCGCCTTTATCTTGCTTACTTCTTATATAGTACCATATGCCCCGCACCAAGTTGAAACATAAGGATGATTGATTCTAGTGAAGCCTATAATGAAGCCGGACGGATTCACACCAGGTCTGCAGCTTCAGGCATTCTAAGCAGGATTTCCAATCAGAAGGCGCTTTAAAACAAAAAAGGCAAGCCTCCGGGGATGAAGGCTTGCTGTCGTGCCTTATGCTTTTATTGATTCAGGTCCGGACGTTTGCCCGTTACAAGATAAACTACGCTCTCGCCAATGTTGGTCGCATGATCCGCGATACGCTCAATATAGCGGCCAACCAGCGTAAGCAGCATAGCCTGATTAACCGACTCAGGCTTCTGAACCATGTAAGTGTACAGTTCATTAATCATTGCACTATACAGCCCGTCGACCTGATCGTCGTCCTGGGCCATTTTGTAGGCCAGATCCGTATTCTCATCCAAATAGGACTGAATTGCCTCTGAGATCATTACCGTAACAATCTCGGCCATCCGCGGAATATCCACAAGCGGTTTAATCAGCTGCTGCCCCTGGATCCGCATCGTTACCTTAGCCACATCCAGTGCCAGATCCCCCATACGTTCGAGGTCACTGGAGATTTTGAAGGCTACAATAATGCGGCGCAGGTCCTTGGCTACCGGCTGCTGGGTGATGATCAGCCGTGAGCCGATCTCCATAATCCGGTCTTCCATCGCATTCAGCCGTAAATCGTTCTTAACAATTTCCTGTGCCCGCACGGTGTCCAGATTCTGCAAAGCGAGTACTGCACCTTCCAGCGCATCCGTAACATGCTCGCCCATCTGCTCCAGCAGATTGCGCAGCTCTTCCAGATCTTTATCGAATTCTTTTCTGCGAATCATATTGAAAACGATCCTCCTCAAAAACATATGGTCATATAGAGTGAACTTAAGAAACCGCCGTCCCTCTTCTTAAGTTCAGCTTATACAGCTGATTTCCTTCCGGAAAACGAATTCCTCTGCCGCTTAACCGAAGCGTCCGGATATATAATCTTCTGTGCGGGAGTCTTTGGGATTCGAGAACAGTAATTCCGTATCCTGAGCCTCCACGATAACTCCGTTCAGGAAAAATACAGTGCGCCCCGACACCCGGGCGGCCTGATGCATATTATGCGTGACCATTACAATCGTATACTTATCCCGCAGCTCCTGTACCAGCTCCTCAATCTTCAGCGTGGACACCGGATCAAGTGCAGAGGTGGCCTCGTCCATCAGCAGAATATCCGGCTGTACGGCAAGGGCTCTGGCGATGCAGAGACGCTGCTGCTGGCCACCGGACAAGCTGAGGGCAGACTTCTTGAGGAAATCCTTCACTTCCTCCCAGAGTGCGGATTGGCGCAGGCTTTGCTCCACAATGACATCAAGCTCGGCTTTGCCCTTCACCCCATGGAGGCGCGGACCATAAGCTACATTGTCATAAATCGACTTGGGAAAAGGATTGGGCTGCTGGAACACCATCCCTACCTGCTTGCGCAGGCTTTCCACTTCAATCTCGTCGCTGTAAATATTTTTACCGCCGATGTTTACTGTTCCTTCAATACGCGTTCCGGGAATCATGTCGTTCATTCGGTTTAGGGTACGCAGCAGCGTGGACTTTCCGCAGCCGGAAGGACCGATAAAAGCGGTAACCTGTTTCTCCGGAATTTGCAGATCCACATTCTTCAGCGCGTGAAATGACTCATAGTAGAGATCAAGTTTCTCTATGTCAATGATGGATTTCATTAGTTTCTATAGTCTCCTTCTCATCATCTTCGTTCCCCATGATAAGCTTTCAGTGTAAATAGAGCTCTAGAGAATTGTTAACGCTGTGTAAAATCAAAATTCAGCAGAACAGGTGTATCAGAAAAAGAACACCGCCATATCAAATGACTGGTGTTCTCTTCTTGTTCACGACCAGCTTATAGCCTACGCCGCGGATGGAATCAATATGCACGGATTCTGGATCAAGCTCAAGCTTCTTGCGCAGCGAGCTGACATGAACATCTACAGTACGCTGGCCGCCGATATAATCGAAACCCCAGACCGCATTCATCAGATCATCACGCGTCAGAACCACACCCGGCTTCCGGGCCAGATACAGCAGGACTTCAAACTCCTTGGGACGCAGATTAATACTCTGTCCACCCAGCGAAACTTCATAACGTTCCGGGTAGATTTCCAGCTGTCCCAGGATAATGGTCGAAGCGGATACCGCCGTTTCCGGGGGGGCTTCCTCGGCAAGCCCCGATATCCGGCGCAGAACCGCGCTGACACGGGCCAGTAATTCGGAGACTCCAAACGGCTTGGTTATGTAATCATCGGCCCCGGATTTCAGGCCCCGGACTACATCCTCTTCGGCATTCTTGGCCGTCAGCACAATGACCGGTGTACGTATGCCCTGTCCACGCAATTTATCCAGAATGTCAATGCCGTTCATGCCGGGCAGCATAAGATCCAGTACGATTAAATCAAAAGGTTCTCTAGTCGCACGGTCATATCCTGCCGTTCCATGATCCTCCACCGTCACTTCATAGCCTTCCTGTGTCAAATTATAAGACAGCAGCCGGGCTAGTGTCGGTTCGTCTTCAATGACAAGCAATCGTTGTGCCATAGGTTCCCCCGTCTTTTCATAGGTTATTAAATTTACAAAACTGCACACATGCACATCATAGCACCACAATGTTAACTTGGTGTAAAATTACGAATTTAATATTACCCCTTTGCCGGCATACAATCAAATCAGGACATACGCCTCTCCACAGGCTTAAGACGGATGTCCTTACAGAATTGAATCCTTGCTGGCAGGTTACTCGTTCTCTTCCTGCAGCAGCGGTAATTCCAGGATAAAAGAGCTGCCGATGCCCAGATCGCTCTCTACCGTAATTGATCCCCTGTGCAGCTCTACCAGATGCTTCACGATGGACAAGCCCAGGCCGGTTCCGCCGGAGCTTCTGGAGCGGGCTTTGTCCACCCGGTAGAAACGCTCGAAGATCCGCGGCAGATCCTTGCGCGGAATCCCCATGCCCGTATCGCTCACGGTAAAGCGCACACTCTCCGTTCCGTCTGCCTTTTGAACATTGGCTACGGTGACCCTTACATTTCCCCCGTCCTGCGTGTAGTTGATCGCATTCGAGAGCAGATTCATGAAGATCTGACGCAGCTTGTCTTCATCTCCCTCGATAAACAGCTCAGCAGGTACATCCGAGCTCAGGGTGATCTTCTTTTTCTCCGCCACCTTGCTGAGTGTTTCCAGCACAGAATCGAAGAACTCGATCAAATGAACCGGCGAGCAGTCTAGCTGGACGCGTTTGGATTCAATTTTGGACAATTCCAGAATATCTCCAATCAGGCGGTTCAGCCGTTCATTCTCATCATAAATAATCTGCAGGAACGAACGTGCCGTCTTCTCATCCGTAACACCCCCGCCGAGCAGGGTTTCGGCGAAGCCTTTTACCGCAGCTACCGGGGTCTTCAGCTCATGGGAGACATTCGCGACGAATTCGCTGCGCATTTTCTCCAGACGGCGGATTTCCGTAACCTCCTGCAGCAGGAACAGCATTCCCCGGGTGGAACCGTCCTGAATCATCGGCACTCCGTCCAGGCGTACAATCCGCTCCACCGGATTATAGATAATACGCTCTTCATGGACCGGTTCATTACGGGATACGCCTTCTTCAATCAGCCGGGTCAGCTCATAATGATGTTTGATCTCTTTGTAGGAATGCCCGGTCATCTCGCTGTTCTTCACATCAAGGAGCCGTTCTGCCGCACGGTTGAGCAGGGCTATCTCCCCCTCAGCGTTAATCATCACGATCCCGCCGGTCATGTTATCGAGTACGCTTTGCAGCAGATCCTCGTTGTCGCGGATGGTCTTCAGCTGGGCCTGGAGACTGTCCGCCATCGCGTTGATCGCTGTCGCCAGCTGACCGACCTCGTCCTTGCGCTTCATCGGCACACGGGCATCGTAATCCAGATCGGTGATACGCCGCGCTACTCTGGTAATCTGCTCTAGGGGTGAGGTCATGCTGGAGGCTACTTTATAGCTCACAAAAGTGGCTGCCATAAACAGCAGCACGAGTCCTCCGGCCATAATCATCCACGCCCGGTTCAGTCCTTCCGTCACCGCATCCAGCCCCATGGAGAGCCGGATATATCCGTCAAAGCCCTGGTCAGAAACTACCGCACCTGCTACATAGAGCATTTCCTGGTCCAGCGTATCACTGTAGCGGATTGCCCGGCCAATCCCCTCTTTCGCGGCGAGCAGTTCCTCTTCCCGGGTGGAGTGGTTGTCCATTTCCAGCGGATTGCGTTCCGAATCACCAATTACCCGGCCTTCCTTCGTAATGAAGGTGATGCGCGAACCTGTCAGTGTGGATATCGTCCGGGCCTGGTCTGTATAATAATCCATGGCGTCCGGACCGTGCATATCCTTGAACGTAAATGTGCCGGAGAGCAGATTTATTTCCCGGGACATGTTTTCTTCCAGTACGGAAATATGTGAGTCCTTAAACAGTTGGGCCATTGTAAGGCCAGCCCCGGTCATGGAGATCCCGATCAGGGCCATGAGTATGAATGTAAGCCTAACGCGGAACGGTTTCATCAGTAGTAGTCCTCTTCCTTATCATTGTGTCCTTGTGAACATCCTACCTCCATTTTCGTCAAAATACCAGTTCCGGCGGCGATTATCAACGGAGTGTAAAATGGGAGTGGATGAATGTTATTTGGCGCTTGGAGTAAAAGCTGCTTTAGCACTTGGATGGACGCTCCGCAAACGGACCGTTGTTCCGATCGCTGTACGAGGGACGTTTGAACTTGCTGTGAACGCTCCGCAAACGGACCGTTGTTCCGATCGCTGTACGAGGGACGTTTGAACTTGCTGTGAACGCTCCGCAAACGGACCGTTGTTCCGATCGCTGTACGAGGGACGTTTAAACTTGCTGTGGACGCTCCGCAAACGGACCGTTGTTCCGATCGCTGTTGTTCCCGGATTTTATTTATTCTCCTTAGCGGTGAAAATCCGGGAACAAAGGCGAACGCTATCGCTTCTCCACAATCAGTCCGTCCGCTCCGCTGTTTAAGAGGGGGAAGTTACGGCAAACCTGTAGACCCTTTAAATCATTGAAAGCTTCAGCCCTCCATTCTTCAATCCTCAATCCTCAATCCTCAATCCTCAATCCTCAATCCTTCAATCCTCAACCCTTCAATCCTCAACCCTCCAGCAATCCCAACACTCTCAACACTCCAACACCTCAACACTCCAACACCTCAACACTCCAACCCTTAATCCTCCCCTCCATAAAATAATAGAAAAAAGAAATCGCCCCTTTTAAATGGCTGGACCACACACCATTTAAAAGGAGCTATTCTTTTAACACACATTATAGTCTATAGATCAATATTCTTCCTTTAAATGGTATTAACCAGCACAAATACCAATGCAACCGCTTATTGTAGCTCAGACTAGATAGGTTTTTATAAAATCCTGCATAAAATACAACATTTTCTCTATTATATTGGTCCAAATACCAAATTGTTGTACCAAATACAGCATTTCTCCTTCTCAAAGAAGTTTTGTGGAAGGATTGTTGTATTTCATACAACAATCCTTCCACACATCCAGATATCTAGGGATCAAAGTTGTAAAACGTACAACAATTATGCCTGCAGAGCTTCTTCAGAGTCTAATTCTGCCGGTAACGAATCAGGTGTGAAGAAAGAAATGAAATATTGCGCGCTAATCCCACCAGCGATTACTGGCAACTTGTGGGGTTGTTAACTAAAGTGTAGTTAGGAGAGAGCATTTTCGCTTCTAATAGTTAACCAACTTTTGGTGTAAGCACGGAATGCAGCCAGTTACTGATCCTTCCAGCGCTGCACGGTCAGGTTGGCGGTCTGTGCGCCGCCCGCCGGCGTGAGCGCACGGTTCGCAATATCTGCTCCACCGGATGAGGTCTCTACCGTAGCCCAGCTGCCGCGCGTCAGCTTATACGTCACTGCTGTCCCTGCCGGAAGGCTCAGGGTGATGGAATAGACTCCGTCACTGCCCTTGGTCAGCAGGTATGCGGGGTCAGCCGCATTCCAGCTGTTGAACGACCCGGTCAGATAGATAGGCCCGCTCGCTGGAGTGGTGGCCGGAACAGTGACCCGGAAGGTCACGCTGTCCGCTCGAGGTTCTCCGGTGGTAAGACTTCCCCCCACAAGGCTTGAGCTGCCCGCGCCAAAGTGATAATTGCTGCCGCCATTGCTGTCCCAGGTTCCGCTGCCGTTATTGAACGCTGCAGTAAGTCCGGTCGCGGTTCCGAGCTCGATGGTAATCGCTTTGTAGCCGCTGAATGTGGATGCCTGCATCTGCACGCCCGGCGAGGTCGTCCAGGTGCTTGCCCCATCCAGCTTGTAATGGATATAAGAGTTGGTATAGGCCGTATTCTTGTAGTAGATTGTCGCTGTATTCCCTACCGGAGTGGCGGTTGGCACCGGGGTTGCGGTCGGTGTAACCGTTGGTGTCGCGGTCGGTGTGGCTGTTGGTGTTGCGGTTGGCGTTGGTGCCGCTGTCGGCGTAGCCGTTGGCACCGCGGTCGGTGTGGCTGTTGGTGTTGCGGTTGGCGTTGGTACCGCTGTCGGCGTAGCCGTTGGCACCGCTGTCGGCGTAACCGTTGGCGTGGCGGTCGGCGTGGCCGTCGGAACATCCGGGGCGCCCGCCTGGATTTGCCCGGTAGGGGTATAGGTCCAGGTGCCGGTGCCGAACAGATAATTGCTGCCGCCGTTACTGTCCCAAGTACCGCTGCCGTTATTGAAGCAGGCTTCCAGCTGGGTGGCGGAGCCGATATTGATCGTGATTTTGTTATAGCCCGCCATTTCAGCCGCAGGAATCGCTACGCCCGGCGCAGTCGTCCAGGTACCCGCAACCGGACGGTAGTGAATGTACGGTGTGGTGTAGCCCTTCTTGTAATAGATCGTCACATTATTCCCCGCCGGTGTTGTGGCGGATGCAAGCGCACTCAGTCCGGACAGATTGCCCGAAGCATCATAAGCTTTGACCTTGTATTCATACGTCGTAGAGGAGGACAAGCCGCTGTCTGTATACGAAGCAGACGGTGATGTACCGATCTTGATGCCATCGCGATAGATCTCATAACCTGTCACACGGATATTATCGGTAGCTGCATTCCATGTCAGCAAGGCCGAGGAGGCATTGACCACAGCTGCCTGAAGATTAGCCGGCACAGACGGGGCTTCCGTGTCCGGAACTGCAGGCACATCGGTAATAAACGGATGCGTGCCCTCAACGGTTCCCTGCATGCTCTCAGTATATTTTCCGTTTGCCAATGTATATTTTCCTGC
This sequence comes from Paenibacillus sp. FSL R5-0912, assembly GCF_000758605.1. Lineage (NCBI taxonomy): Bacteria > Bacillati > Bacillota > Bacilli > Caryophanales > Paenibacillaceae > Paenibacillus > Paenibacillus sp. FSL R5-0912. The sequence goes on along the minus strand of NZ_CP009282.1, from coordinate 2,531,671 downwards.
TCCGACGTAGACCTGCTGGATATCGCTTTTCGTTACATTACCCTTAGCGTCTTTGGCTTCAATATAGTAGTCCACCAGCTGGTCACGATAATCCGAGATATAACTGAAATACAGATTGCCGATGTCCTTAGCCGGAACCTTCTGCATGATCGCCTTGCTGCTTGGCTGCCAGTCGACCCCGTTGATATCCGTGCTGAGATCGCGGACTGTCATCGGGTATTCCGTCCAGGCACCGACCTTGGCAGGGTCAATATTGGATATTCCTGCTGCAGCCAGGCCCGCCGGGTCATAGACCTTGAAAGTATTGTCCGCAGCATCTGCCGTCTTGTCGCGGTGTGCCCGGACCTTCACCTTGATATCGCTGATTCCGCTGGTGTCGAAAGCGTAGGTATAGATGGAGAACACATTATTGAAATGCTGCAGCGTCCAGCCTTCAGCCTTGCTGACATTGGCGCTGCCCGGATTGTACGGGTAACGCTGCGGCCACCATACGGAGGGGCCGGTTTTGTCTTTGGCCAGCTTTTGTGTAACATAAGGCTTGGAGAAATACAGCGATTGATTGAAGGACAGTGCCGGCTTCACGCTGTCATCCACATTCTCATCGTAATACCCGAAGCCGGAGTCCATCGCCGGGAGCAGGAAATACCAGGCCAATTCAGCCGGATTGGCGCCGCCGGCATAATCGCTTGCGGTGTTCCCTTTTACCGGATAGGAGATCATCCAAGGGTTGAGCTGATTGCCCTCGTAAGTCACCTCACGGTCAATCGGATTAACCGGCTTCCAGTAATTCGGATGCTCATCCAGCCAGATCTGCTCGGCTGTCTTGGCATAATTCAGGGAAGCCTGCAGCAAGGCGAAGTTACGCTCCAGATAATGGTAACCCTTCTCGAAGGATACGGTCATGCCTTCTTCGACACCGGACAGATTCTTCTTCGGCGCATAAGAGGTGCCGTTCACCTGATTGAAGCTGGCAAACTGGCTTTTCCAGATGCCGAACGGCAGATGCCAGTGGTACCAGGTCGGATCAGAGGAGGAATCCCGGGTATCAATCCATGAGCCGTCCTGAACATGGACAACATCGGAGGCTGCTGGTGTATTATTGCGCAGATACTCGTCAATCCCCATTCCGGTTACACCGCTGCTGGCATAGGTGACATTCCCGGCATTGCGCCAGGTCTCCTCGGAGCCGGCCCTACCCGAAGAATTATCCCCGTCATGAGCCACCACAAAAATCTGCTTCTGCGCGACCAGATTCTCATACGGCTTAAGCACATCCGCTTTTACCTGTCCCAAATATCCTTCTTCCCATGACTGCGCCTGTGCAACCGGAACGCCGACCACTTTGGATTCTGCCCCGGTTGCCGGGTCCACATAGCGGACCCAATGGGCTGTGGAGGCAAAAGGATACTTGTTATAGACAACCTGCTGCTCGTTGAACATCGGTTCATTTACCCAGGAGCCTACAGTGCTGACATTCTGCAGATCACTGCGGTTGGGCGGTGAGACCATCGTATCCGTGCCGGGACTGTTCAGCAGCGGATAGTCCTTAAGCGTGCGGGAAAAATGGTTGTTGCCGATAACGGACCACTGGATGCCCAGCTTTTGAAGGACGGGGATTATCCGTTCAGAGAAACCCAGCTCTGTCGGGAAAAACCCTTTAGAGGACTTATAGCTGCTTCCGAGAAAATAAGGCTGAGCCAATGTGGCTCCATGATAGATCATATCCTTGAGCAAATAGTCGTTGCCGACCAGCGGACCCATGGAGTGATGTCCGGAGAAATGGATCAGATCAAGCATGTTGCTGCCATTTGTTGTTTTGAGCTGATCAACGGCGCTCTTCCAGGGGGCACCCCAAGCTGGATTACTGTATCCGCTTACATTACCCTGCTGAATAATACTATTCACGTTATTTACAACCGAGCCGGACATTGTAACATGCATCTGTGCCTGGGGATAATTGCTGTGCAGCGTATTCGCCACGCTCCAGGGCCAGGTTAAGTACGCTCCTGTCTTCGCGTGATGTGAATAATAGGAGACCAGATCATCATGCGGCATCGGGGAGCCGTTCGGCAAATAATAGGTATATCCCGCAGGCGGGTTCTGCTTCAACTGGATGACTTCACCATCATACGTATAGCGGATCGGACTTCCTGCCGGGGCAGCGTTATAGGAGTTCAAATCATAGTACGCCCAGAAATTCGGCATATGGTTATGGTACACATGCGTAGCGGCAATATCTGCCGAGACATTAGTGGCTGCTGCCGGGATCATCAGAAGCACACCAAGCAGCAGGGCTGTGATTTTGCGCCAATACCGGGATGCTCTCATCAGCTTACAACTCCTCTCTCTTCAACCACATCAGCTTATTCAAAAGAACGGGGGCGCCGGAATTCATCCTTCGCCCCCCTGTCATTCCCTATTGATCCTTCCAGCGCTGCACGGTCAGGTTGACGGTCTGTGCGCCGCCCGCCGGCGTGAGCGCTCGGTTCGCAATATCTGCTCCACCGGATGAGGTCTCTACCGTAGCCCAGCTGCCGCGCGTCAGCTTATACGTCACTGCTGTCCCTGCCGGAAGGCTCAGGGTGATGGAATAGACTCCGTCACTGCCCTTGGTCAGCAGATATGCGGGGTCAGCCGCATTCCAGCTGTTGAACGACCCGGTCAGATAGACAGGCCCGCTCGCTGGAGTGGTGGCCGGAACAGTGACCCGGAAGGTCACGCTGTCCGCCTGAGGTTCTCCGGTGGTAAGACTTCCCCCCACAAGGCTTGAGCTGCCCGCGCCAAAGTGATAATTGCTGCCGCCATTGCTGTCCCAGGTTCCGCTGCCGTTATTGAACGCTGCAGTAAGTCCGGTCGCGGTTCCGAGCTCGATGGTAATCGCTTTGTAGCCGCTGAATGTGGATGCCTGCATCTGCACGCCCGGCGAGGTCGTCCAGGTGCTTGCCCCATCCAGCTTGTAATGGATATAAGAGTTGGTATAGGCCGTATTCTTGTAGTAGATCGTCGCTGTATTCCCTACCGGAGTGGCGGTTGGCACAGGGGTTGCTGTCGGTGTAACCGTTGGTGTCGCGGTCGGTGTGGCTGTTGGTGTTGCGGTTGGCGTTGGTGTCGCGGTCGATGTAGCTGTTGGTGTTGCGGTCGGCGTTGGCGTCACCGTTGGTGTCGCAGTCGGCCCGGCCGGCCCCCCTGCCTGGATCGTTCCTGTCGGAATATACATCCACGTGCCCGTTCCGAACAGATAATTGCTGCCGCCGTTGCTGTCCCAGGTGCCGCTGCCGTTGTTGAAGCAGGCTTCCAGCTGGGTGGCTGCACCGATATTGATGGTGATTTTGTTGTAACCTGCCACTTCAGCCGCAGGAATCGCTACACCCGGCGCAGTCGTCCAGGTGCCCGCAGCCGGGCGGTAATGGATATAAGGTGTGGTGTAGCCCTGCTTGTAATAGATCGTCACACTATTTCCGGCAGGCGTGACGATCAGGGCAGCTGCACTGAAAGCCGACAGATTGGCGGCGGCGTCATACGCTTTTATTGTATACGAGTAGTTTGTACTGCCAGACAAGCCGTTGTCTGTGTAAGAGGTAGTTGCCGAGGTTCCAATCTTGACTCCATTACGGTAAATCTCGTACCCTGTAACTCCGGCATTATCCGTGGAAGCTGACCAGCTTACAATCGCACTGGATGCATTCTGCACAGTGGCTGTTACATTCGTTGGTACAGTCGGAGCCTGAGTATCCACAATAGGCTGTGTCTTCGAATAGATTTTGGCGGAATTCGCACCAAGAGTAACCGTAATCTGTTTGCCGGTCGCGCCGCCTGATTGCACGGTTACCGTGTCAGAGGTGTTCAACTGGTTAATCAGTACCGTCCCTACAGTAAGAGTGCTCTCAGCGCGCAGCGGAATCGTAACCGTCTGCGACCCGCCCGAAGCATTACTGAATGCGGAGATGACTTCCTGTCCCACATGGGTCCCGCTGTCAATCCGGCGGGAGAACGCGTACAGATTCTGGGCAGACCACATTTCACGCTGGGTGCCGGTGCGCAGCGCAGGATTATTTTTGCGGATTTCGTTAAGCTTGGCTACATGCTTGTAGGTGCTGGCGTTCTCATTGAAATAATTCTCCACCACGTTGCCGCTTGCATCACGCTTCACCATGGACCAGCGGTTCCATGTATCGGCAATGCCGCCAGTCATGATCTGGCCGTTCCCGTTGCCTTTGTTCTGTTCTGTCCCCTGGAACACCACCGGGGTTCCGCGCACAGTGAAGATGAAGGACAAGGCATTCTGCAGCTTCTCTACACTGCCTCCGGCTTCTGTCAGGAAACGGTTGCGGTCATGATTATCAATGAAGGTAACCATATGATTCGCATTGCCGTTGTAATAGGAATCAAGAGCCAGTGTACTCTTAACATTAGAATCGAAGGATTGTCCATAAGCAAAGCTGTTCAAGACAGAGAAGAATAGCGGGAAATCGAGCATGCCCCACTCCTTGCTGCTGCCTACCCAGCGGGAGACAAATTCGGCATTGCCGTCAAAATTCTCTCCGAAGGTGTTCACGCCCAGCAGCGTCTGCAGCTCCCCGATATCCGTCGGCTTCATCAGCTTGGCGGCATCAACGCGGGCACCATCCGCACCTGTATAATCAAACCAGCCTTTAATCGAGCTGAAGATGGCCTGCTTGGCGGCAGGAACATCGAAGTCGATATCATCCAGTCCGCCCAGATCGTGATTCTCCAAATAATCCTGGGCCCACTGATCATATCGTCCGTCTGCCAGCGACCAGTTGATATCCCCGTTATGGTGATACCAGGCCGGATTATTGAAAGGGGCTACCGGCTGCAATGCCGGGATATCATAATAAGCCTGGGTTCCCAGCATATAATCGCCGATATGGTTCGGAACCACGTCGATGATGACCTTGATTCCGAGCGCATGCGCTGAATCAACCAGCTCTTTAAGCTTCTCTTTTGTACCGAAATAAGGGTTGGCCGCATTAGGGTCTTTGACATTGTATCCGTGGTAAGCTGTGTTCTTCCCTGTTCCGTTATTCTCCCGGTTAGTCATCTGCGGTTCGGCAACCGGAGAGATCCAGATCGCCGTATAGCCCATATTATGGATATAGGGGAGCTTATTGATAACTCCCTGCCAGTCTCCACCCTTCATATAGCGGAAATCCTCTTCAGAGGTCTCCCCATAGCGGATGGCGGCTCCTGTGGCATTATTGGAGGAGTCTCCGTCATTGAAACGGTCAACCATAATCTGATAAATCGTGTCATTCTCTGTAACCGTGCCGATACTGGCCGCTTCAACCTTAACTGGAGGCAGAACAAATAAATTCATCGTGATCGAAAGAACCATAGATGTGATAAGGACGGGGATAAGCCAATGTTTACGTTTCATTCTTCATCTCCCTCTCATAAATGCGTATGCACAACACTTTCTAACAAAAAGAACAAGCTACCGTCTAGAGCCTCATCTTACTCACTTCAGGGAAACCGGTTTCCCCACTAAAAATTAACATGGACTTGTATGCGCTGTCAAGACATATAAATTGTTCTTTCTCAGAACCCGTATCCCATATAGGATAACGACTCTGCAATACGCAAAAAATTCCCCGTTTAGCATCAGGGAGCAGCATGATCCTCCGGAACAGATACCGGTTTCGATTTTTTTTCATAGACAGCACCGCAAAAAGACCTCTTTCAACCAAACGAAAGAGGTCTCACTATCACTGAATAAATATACTATTTGATTCATATCATCCAACAAATCACTGTCACAGGGAGGTTGCTAAGCTGTTTATTTAAATACCGGCTCCCGGAACTGGGCCAGCTTGGCCGCGGAATCCTTCTCCACATCGGCATGCAGGCTGTTGCCATGCGCATCCATGGTGACGATTGCAGCGAATCCGTCCACCTGCAGATGCCACATGGCCTCCGGAATTCCGAACTCCATGAAATCAACCGCGTTAACCTTCTTAATGCATTCTGCATAGTACTGGGCTGCACCGCCAATGGCGTTGAGATAGACGCCGCCGTGTTCGCCTAATGCCTTCAACGTTTTCGGGCCCATCCCGCCTTTGCCGATTACGGCACGGATGCCGAATTTCTTAATGATATCGCCTTGATAAGGCTCCTCGCGGATGCTGGTGGTCGGACCTGCAGCCTTCACATGCCAGCCCTCCTCATCCTTCAGCATGACCGGGCCACAGTGATAGATGACCGCACCGTTCAAGTCCACGGGGGCGTCGTGATCCATCAGATATTTGTGCAGGGCATCGCGGCCGGTGTGCATCTCGCCGGAGAGAATAACTACATCACCAACGCGCAGGCTGCGGATATCCTCCTCGCTGATCGGTGTGGTCAGGCGGATTTCGCGCGAACCACCCGATGCGGCAGAGCCTGCGGCAGCAGGTTCGATTTCCTTGCCGTTACCGGGGACAACAGCATCAGAAGCAGCTTCCCCAGTTCCTGACAAGATAGCCGGAGCCGCAGGAATCGTTGCATCCTCTGGAATCATGCCCTGCGAAACACCATCAGCAGCAGAGACCGCTACCGGTTCAGCTACTTGCACTAAAGCCTCTTCCCCATCAACAGAAATACCTGTGCCGCTCTCATAGAGCCATTCCTTAATGTCCCCGGTTGCCGGATTCACCAGTATCCCCTGACGGCGGAAGGCCCAGCAATTATAAGCTACCGAGACAAAGAAGCTCGCCGGCAGACGGTTCATAACTCCGATTTTGCAGCCTAACAGCGTAACTTCACCGCCGAAGCCCATCGTGCCGATCCCGAGCTTGTTGGCATTCTCCATGATGTAATCTTCCAGCTTGCCCAGATCTTGGGTGGGATTCACATCCTCGACCTTGCGGAACAGCTGCTTCTTCGCCAGCTCATAACCCGTTGTACGGTCACCGCCGATGCCTACGCCAATGAAGCCTGCACTGCAGCCCTGGCCCTGCGCCTGATAGACCGAATGAAGAATACATTTGCGAATGCCGTCTAGATCTCGTCCGGCTTTGCCCAGACCTTCCAGCTCTGCCGGGAGACTGTACTGAATATTCTTATTCTCGCAGCCGCCGCCCTTCAGAATGAGCCTTACATCAATGCCTTCCTCTTCCCACTGCTCGAAATGAATCACCGGCGTGCCTGGACCCAGATTGTCCCCGCTGTTCTCGCCTGTAAGGGAATCTACGGAATTGGGCCGCAGCTTGCCGTTCTTCGTCGCCCGGATTATCGCGCTATGAATATCCTTCTTCATCTCTATCTGATTCACGCCAACCGGCGTATGAATTATAAAAGTCGGCATCCCTGTATCCTGGCAAATCGGCGATACCTGGAGCTCGGCCATGCCGATATTCTGGGCAATCGTGGTCAGTGCCAGTCCGGAGCGGGTCGCCCGGTCTTCCAGCGCACGCCCTTTAGCAACCGCCCGGCGTACATCACCCGGCAAATTCGTGGAGGTCTCTACGATCAGATTATAAATGCTGTCTTCAAAATGCTGCATCTTCATTCAGTCTCCTCTCCATCTGTTTCAAGCTGCCCTAACTCTGTTACAATTAGTTATTATCATATCATATTAAGCCGCTCATGAAAGGGGTTACTTAAAAATTGAACTACCATTTCTCTGCCTATCTCTACCGGCTGCAATATATCCAGCGCTGGAGCCTCATGCGCAGCACCGCCCCGGAGAACGTGGCGCAGCATTCGTTCCAGGTGGCCCTGCTGGCGCACATGCTGTGCACCATCGGCAATGTCCACTTCGGCCGGTCGCTGAACGCCGACCGCGCATCCACAATGGCGTTGTTCCACGACGCCACCGAGGTATTCACCGGCGACATCGCCACGCCGGTGAAGCATAACAACCCGCGGCTGCTGTCCAGCTTCCGCGAGATGGAGCGGGTCGCCGCTGAACGCCTCGCGGCGATGATCCCGCCGGAGCTGAGCGCAGTCTATGCGCCGCTCCTGCAGCCGCAGGACAGCCCGCCCGGCTCTGAGGATGCCGGACTGCTGCGCTACGTCAAGGCGGCGGATGTGCTCGACGCATATCTGAAATGCGTCTGGGAAACCGCCGCAGGCAACCGCGAATTCGCGGCCGCCCGGGAGCAGACAGGCGCGAAGCTGCACGGGCTTGCCCTGCCGGAGTTGGAGTATTTCCTAACTCATATGGCTCCGGGGTTTGAGCTGTCGCTGGACGAGCTGTCTTCAAGAATGCGCCCGGAGAAGCCAGCCGACTAGCCGGAGACCGTGCGGCCGCTTGAAGAATGCAGCATCGTACGGACCGCTTCGCCCAACAATGCAAATAACCCGCCGTGAGGCGGGTTATTTGCATCCAGTTAAGGCATGGCTAAAGGCTCATCCAGGATGTCCCAGTCCTTGAACACCGGCTGCAGCCCTTTTGTCTCTAGCATCTCCTTAATCTCATGCACGCTGCGGTTGTCCGAGATTTCAAACTGCGGAGTCCCGCCTTCCAGGGAATGTCCGCCTACTTCGGTGGATACCCCTGCAGACATCTTGGTGATGCCGAGATGGACCAGATGATCGCGCAGGGCTGCCGGCTCCCGCGTGGACAGTGAAATACCGGAACGCGGCAGAAACAGGCGGTAGGCCAGTATAATCTGCACCAGTGCACGGTCGGTTACATCACTCTCTGGATTAAATTCCCCCAGGTACGGCCGAAAACGGGGAATGGACAAACCGATTTCGCACTCCGGATACTTGTCCTGCAAATACCTGGCGTGCAGTGCAGTCGCGAGAGCCTCCTGACGCCATTCGTACATTCCCAGCAGGGCTCCGATATTTACCGAGCGGAATCCGGCCAGGCAGCCGCGCTCGGGCGCATCCAGACGGTTGCGGTACACCCGCTTGGGGCCCTTCACATGCAGCTTGCGGTAGGTTTCCTGATGATAGACCTCCTGATACAGCGTCAGACCGTCTACTCCTGCCTGTCTGAGGTCAGCGTATTCTTTGGTAGTGAGCGGATTCACTTCAATGCTGACTGAAGAGAAATAGCCGCGGAGCACCTCCACGCAGTCTTTCACGTAATTGGCCGGACTTTGATTCCGGGATTCTCCGGTCAGAATCAGAATGTGGCGCAGCCCTGTGGCTGCGATCGTTTCCGCTTCCCGCCGGACCTCCTCCAGTGTCAGTTTTTTGCGCGGAAAATCATAGATAGAGCTAAAGCTGCAGTAGGTACAATGGTTGACGCAGAAATCAGCCACATACATCGGTGTAAACAGCTGCATCACATGACCGAATTGAGCACGTGTCAGTCTATGCGCCTTCTGCGCCATCTCTTCCAGGTAAGGCTCTGCTGCCGGTGACAGCAATGCCATCAGCCCGTCCTCGTCCAACTGCTCCAGACGAAGTGCCCGCTTCACATCGAGCGCAGTATACTGCTTCCATACCCCCTCATAGGAATGCTTGTCCATCCGGTTCAGCCTATCATAAAAGCTCATGTCCTTCCTCCCTCTTCTTAAACAGCATCAGTCAGGCCAGAAATCCGGTCAGCGGCGAAGAAGCTGCGGCTGTCTCTTCCACCGGACCCAGCCCGGCCAGATAGGCCTTCCGCCCCGCCGACACCGCTTCGCGGAATGCCTCCGCCATCAGCTGCGGGTCCCGGGCGGTGGCAATTGCCGTGTTCAGCAGCACAGCGGCTGCGCCCATTTCCATCGCCTCAGCAGCTTCGGAGGGTCTGCCAATACCAGCATCCACGATGATGGGCAGACCCGTTTCTGATATCAGAATCCGGATCAGCTCCTTGGTCTGCAGCCCGCGGTTAGAGCCGATTGGCGCTCCCAGCGGCATGACGGCTGCAGCTCCGGCCGCCTTCAGCCGGAGTGCGGCTGACAGATCAGGACTCATGTAGGGCAGAACAACGAAACCCTCAGCAGCTAAGATTTCCGTGGCTCTGATCGTCTCGGTATTATCAGGCAGCAGATATTTCTGATCATTGATAACCTCAATCTTCACCCAGTCTCCCAGCCCCGCTGACCTTGCCAGCCTGGCAATGCGTACCGCTTCCTCTGCGGTGCGTGCACCAGAGGTATTGGGCAGCAGGGTCATGTGGGAAGGAATATGGCTGATGATATTCTCCTTGCTCTCCGGATCTACCCGGCGCAGGGCAACCGTAATAACCTGTGATCCCGAGCGGGCAATCACTTCGGGAATAAGGGTGTTGCGGCTGTATTTTCCGGTCCCGATGAACAGTCTGCTCGTTATAGTAACTCCTCCAATTACCAATGGATCTTGCATCATATCGCCTCCTGTGATAAGTCACTGCCTTAAGCTAAATTACGTATCTGCATTGTTCCGTCTGCTGCGCGTGCAAGGCCCGCCTAGCCTCCGCCGACAAAATGAACCAGTTCAACATGGTCCCCCTCATCCAGAAAGGTATCTCCATAAGCATCCCTGCCGACAATCTCACCATTCAGCTCCACAATAACCAGCTTCCCGGTCCACTCCGGGCGGGCCAGAAGATCAGCCAGAGTCCGGCAGCTCTCTTCATACCTTCCGCTGCGTCCGTTAACAGTCAAATTCATTCCTGTTCACCTCCTTTGCCCGGTGCGGGGGCTTCATTCAGGACTTCAGCACACGCTGCGGCCTGAACGGATGATCTGTAGGCCTCAGCGGCGCCAGCAGGGTCCGTCGCTCCGCATATCCCGGACATTACGGCTATTCCGGCAGCACCCTTTGACAGAACTGACCTGGTATTGCCCGGTGTGATGCCTCCGATGGCAATCAACGGTATACTGCTGCAGCGGACGGCCACTTCCAACTGCGCCAGGCCCCGTTCCCGCTGTCCGGGCTTGCAGGCCGTGGGGAATACATGTCCATACAGACAGAAGTCCGCTCCCTGCCGTCCAGCGCGTGCCGCTTCCTCCTGGGAATGCACCGACCTGCCCAGCCGCAGGCCCGGGGCAATGCCGCGCGCCCCGACAGGCGGCAGACTGTGCCAGGCCAATTGGACGCCGGCTGCCCCTGCTGCCAAAGCCACATCTATCCGGTCATTAATGACCAGCTTAGAGGGCGGAACCCCCGCTTGCAGCAACCGCTCTGCGGCAGCCAGAAGCTCCTGTGCGGACAGAGCTTTTTCCCGGAGATGGATATAATCCACCATGGGATGTACAGCAGCAGCCAGTTTGGCATACTGCTCCGGATTCAGCCTCCCGTCCGAGATCAAATGGATTTCTTTCAACACCTTCACCTCCCCCTCTATACGGCATTCCGGAAAATACAAAAAGACCGCCCCCTGTATCAGGAAGCAGTCCGGAATATAAGCAGGAATACCGGGTAAGCCGTTACCCCCGCTGCATTATTCATTCTCCACTTCCCTACGCTGGTATAAACCAGATCAGGTTCAAAGGGTCCGAACAGATATGTTCGTCTCAGCCTTGCGGCACCCCTAGTGATCGTTCATATTCTATTGTTCTTGCAGTTTGTATATTAGCATATTATTCCTGTAAGAGCTATTCTTTAATAGATTCAGTTATTAAATCCAGCAGGTTTAAGCGGCAAAAAAGCCAGCCTTCCGGCTGACTTTTCATCTGTTTGAACCTTTGATGCCTTAAACCTGTATAAACTTATCCGGCTTACAAAGCAGTGCCCATGGTCAGCCGTTAACGATCTCGCCACCGTTCACATGCATGACCTGACCGCTCACATAAGAGGAATCGTCAGAAGCCAGATATACATAGGCCGGCGCCAGCTCTTCCGGCTGTCCCGGACGCTTCATCGGCTGGGTGCCGCCGAATTCACTAACCTTCTTCGCGTCAAACGTAGACGGAATCAGCGGCGTCCAGATCGGTCCCGGTGCTACCGCGTTCACGCGGATACCTTTGTCCGCCAGATTCATCGACAGGGAGCGGGTGAAGCTGAGAATCGCTCCTTTGGTGGACGAATAGTCCAGCAGCTGCGGGCTGCCACGGTACGCCGTAATCGATGTGGTGTTGATGATCGTGGAGCCTTTTTTCAGATGGGGCATCGCTGCCTTGGTCAGATAGAACATGGAGAATATATTCGTCCGGAACGTCCGCTCCAGCTGCTCGGCGGTAATGTCCTCAATCTTATCCTGCGGATGCTGCTCTGCCGCATTGTTAATCAGGATGTCCAGCTTGCCGAGTCCCTCAATGGTTTTATTAATCAGATCCTGACAGAAGGCCTCAACTCCGATATCACCGGAGATCAGAATACACTTCCGCCCCTCCTGCTCCACCTGGCGTTTGGTTTCTTCCGCATCTTCATGCTCATTCAGATAGGATATCACTACATCCGCCCCTTCTTTGGCAAAATGAACGGCGACGGCACGACCGATTCCGCTGTCCCCTCCGGTAATGAGCGCGGCCTTGCCCAGCAGCTTGCCTGCTGCCTTGTAAGCCGAGGTTTCAAACTCCGGAAGCGGGTTCATCTCGCTTTCAATTCCGGGCTGCTGGTCCTGTACCTGTGGAGGCAGGGTTTTGACGGGTTGTTTGCTGGTGTCTGGCATAATCCATTCTCCTTTCGCTGTACCGTTATACTGTTTTACTAATCATGTTAGGATGGCTAAAAGTCTGGTGTTTATGCATCATACTTACCTAGCAAAAAACGCTTTACGTTATTTTACTTACCACATAGGGCAGCCGGCCAAACAGAAAATCTTCAGTCCAACGCGTTCCCCGGTGCATTATAGAGCCTGCAGAAGGAGAGTTATCCTCATGTCCAAAAAATCAAAAACCATCATCGTTGCCGACAAAGGTGTCATCCTGTACCAGGGCAGAATCCTCCTCGTCAAGCGGGCTGCCGCCGATTCTGCAGGTGCCGGAAGCTGGGAATGTGCCGGAGGCAAAATCGAATTCGGTGAAAGCCTGGAGGCTGCACTGGAAAGAGAAATTCTTGAGGAAACCGGACTTTCGTTTACGACAGAACGTATCCTTTACGCGGTAACCCTGCTCACGGACCCTGCAAGACAGGTAGTGATTATCACCTATTTATGCCGTGCAGCCCGTGACGAAATCCAGCTCTCGGAAGAGCATACCGATTACCGCTGGTGCACTTTAAGTGAATTACTCACCCTGCTGACGCCCCAGATTATCACTGACTTTCAGGAACACGGCATTTTTGAGCTGGAAGGGTTGATACGGTAAGTAATGAACGGTTTCTATGAGAATATTATATATATCCGGACATTTTTATATCCTATACTTTCTCTTGGAAGTCTTCAGTCTTCACGGGAGGGTCAGTTCTGCCATGGGAAATGAAAATGAAATTATACGATTGACTAACGCGACGTTAATCGACGGAACCGGGCGTCCGCCGCTGTACAACGCGAGCATTGAAATTGTTAATGGCCGGTTCGGTACGGTTGCCGGGCAAGGGAGCAGCAGGCTGGAGCATAACCCAGTCACGGTGATAGATCTTGAGGGGCTTGTCGTCCTGCCGGGATTTATTCATACCCATGCACACACCGGCTTCAAATTCATTAATAACGAGCCGCTTCACGGGTACCACAAGGAATATTTAGCTGCCTGCCTCTCAGAAGGAATAACCACGATCCGTGACGAGGGGATGACAACTGCAGCAACGCTTGATGACGTGATGGTACATACAAAAGCGCTGGACCGCAGATCTTTTCCCCGAATAATCACAACCGGCAAAGTCTTCACGGCTCCCGGCGGGTATGGCGGGCAGGCCCCTATCGGAGTTGGAAGTGCGGATGAAGCCAGATTGAAGGTCCGCGAGGTATTAGAACAAGGGATACATTGTATCAAAACAGCGCTGGAAGACGGTTATGATCCCGGGACAATCGGACTGCCGCAGCTGAATCAGGAGCTTCTGGAGAGTATCTGCCGGGAAGCCCGGAGCATGGGTGCTTATGTGTCTGCTCATGTAACCAGCTCGCATAACCTTCAGATACTGGTAAATGCGGGAATTAACGATGCTGCGCATATGATTTACGACCGGCTGGACGATGACCTGATCCGGCAAATGGTAGCCTCCAATATCCGGATCGTTCCCACGCTCACTGTAGCGAAGATGTTTCAGGACAAATTCGGCGCTCCGCTGTTAGAACAAGGACAAGATAATGTCCGTAGATTCATCCAGGCTGGCGGAGAGATTGGCCTCGGGGATGATTTTATTGAAGAAATAAGCCCGTGGTACAGGCTTGGAATGCCCTGGGAGGAAATCCGTTTGTTAGGCGAAGCCGGTCTCACCCCGATGCAGATTATCACAGCCGCCACTTCAACCGGTGCGAAGATCTGCAATCTGGCACATGAGATTGGAACAATTGAACCTGGCAAGAAGGCGGATCTGTTTGTGATTGAGGGCGACCCGCTTAAGGATATAGCCAGTCTCCGGAAAGTCAGATTTGTGATGATGGACGGCAGGATCGTATCGAAATAGAGGTATCTCGTTTGATTACAGGCCGCTTTCCACGAGGAAAATGGCCTTTTTTATTTTATATGCCCAGTATGGTTCTCTGCAGTCCTGTCTATAGCTGATCCGCCGCTGCCTTCAATGCAATAATCTTGTTCGCCGCCGTTACCTCCAGCAGGGCCTTCTACGCATCCGTCAGCTACACTTGGCCCGGTTACCTCCACGGAGGCACCTTGTGTTCGATTTTTCACATACATTGTCCCTCCTTTGGCCCATCTTCCGGGGAATTCAGCGGGGGTCCTGAGACAAGAACATATCGTCCTTCAGACGGATCTGATTCAGTGTCATACACAACAAAAAGCCCTGACAGCCTAAGCTGCCAGAGCCTCTGATACTCCCGGTCCTTCCTAATAAATCAGAGCCAGGTTTAAATAAGGCGCCGGTACACCATGAAAAAGATCATGATAACCAGAACGACCATCAGCAGCAGGCTCATGGTCCGGATCTTGGCGGTTTCGGCAGAGACATCACGGTTCTCCCGCATTCCGGCCGCAGCCAGGCGCAGAGGTCTACTCATGATGCCGCCAAGCGCAAACATCGCTAGGAGCAGCACAACTACAACGATCATCCAGGCGACAGAATAGTCACCCTTGGACATCATATAGCCTCCGGTCAACAGCTGGATAACTAGTCCATACTGGGCAAAGCGGTTGAATCCGCCGATGGCACTCAAGGTGCCTTCCTTTGCAGGGGAAGACAGCTTCGCCGTCCCGCTCAGAATAAACGGCAATACCAGATAGAAGCCAAGCGCCAGTGTGCCGATCATATGCAGGAAATAGAAAATACGGTCCATACCAATCTCCTCCGTTTACATTATAGGATTAAGCAGAAGCAAAGTCCCGATTCAGCTTGCAAAAGGGGGCTTCAGCAGCTGCCGGCTAACGTTAGTTACACAGTTACTGCTGATGTGACCGCACGTACAGAATCGGCTGATTTATCCAGAGCCGCCTTCTCTTCTGCCGTAAGCTCCAGCTCGAAGATCTTCTCGATGCCATCTGCACCCAGGAGTGCCGGGATACCCATGAACAAATTATCGTATCCGTATTCACCTTCCAGCAGGGCGATTACCGGAATAATCCGTTTCTTGTCCTTGAGGATTGCTTCCGTCATCTGAACCAGTGACGCTGCAGGCGCATAATAAGCGCTGCCGTTACCCAGCAGGCTGACAATTTCACCGCCGCCGACACGGGTACGCTGCACAATCTCAGCGATGCGTTCCGCTGGGATCAGCGTGTCGATCGGAATACCGCCAACACTGGAATAACGCACAAGCGGAACCATATCATCCCCATGGCCGCCCAGCACGAAACCGCGTACATCTTCAACCGAAACATTAAGCTCCTGGGCGATGAATGTACAGTAACGCGCGGTATCGAGTACGCCGGATTGTCCGATTACGCGATTCTTCGGAAAGCCGAGCGCATTGTAAGCTACATAAGTCATCGCATCGACCGGATTGCTCAGAATGATCACGATAGACTCGGGGGCCACCCGTTTCACGTTCTCGCAGACCGACTTCACGATACCCGCATTGGTGTTGACCAGGTCATCACGGCTCATGCCGGGCTTACGTGCAATCCCTGCCGTAATAATGACGATATCGGAATCGGCTGCATCTTCATAGCTTGAAGTTCCGGTGATCTGGGCATCGAATTTCTGCACAGGCCCGGCTTCCAGCATATCGAGCGCTTTACCCCTGGTCGGATTCTCGAGCTGAGGAATATCGAGCAGCACTACATTGCCAAGCTCCTTCTGGGCAAGCATAAGCGCCGTAGTCGCGCCGGTGAAGCCGGCACCTACGACAGTGATTTTATAACGTTTGATGGCCACAGGAAGACCTCCTAAAGGTTGGATAGCATACACTTCGTTCATTTCACTTCGCAAGACTGCCCCGGAGCATGAACCAATGATGTTGAATGGGCAGGCGGATGCACAAGCATAAGTATAAGCTGCACGTGTGTGCAGCTTATACTTGTTAAATACCGGTTAGTCTGCTTACAGATTGCTGATAATCTCGTCAGCAAAGGCGGAACATTTCAGCTCTGTAGCGCCTTCCATTTGGCGGGCAAAGTCATAAGTAACCGTCTTGTTGTTAATGGCGGTGCTCATTCCCTTGTAGATCAGGTCAGCTGCTTCCTGCCAGCCCAGATGCTCAAGCAGCATAACGCCGGAGAGAATAACCGAACCCGGATTCACAACATCCTTATCCGCATACTTAGGTGCGGTACCATGAGTAGCTTCAAAAATAGCATGTCCCGTAAGATAGTTAATGTTCGCTCCCGGAGCGATACCGATGCCGCCGATTTGCGCAGCCAGTGCGTCGGAGAGGTAATCCCCGTTCAGGTTCAGCGTCGCAATGACATCGAAATCGGTCGGGCGGGTCAATACCTGCTGCAGAGCAATGTCGGCGATAGCGTCCTTGACAATAACTTTGCCGGCTGCTTCAGCTTCCTTCTGGGCAGCATTCGCCGCAGCTTCACCCTCACGTTCCTTGATGACATCATATTGGTTCCAGGTGAAGACCTTGTCGCCGAACTCCTGTTCAGCCACTTCGTAGCCCCAGTTCTTAAATGCGCCTTCGGTGAATTTCATGATATTGCCTTTGTGAACCAGCGTCACACTCTTGCGTCCGTGCTTGATGGCATACTCAACCGCAGAACGTACCAGGCGTTTCGAGCCTTCCTCGGAGACAGGTTTAATGCCGATACCGGAGGTTTCCGGGAAGCGGATCTTGTTCACGCCCATTTCCTTCTGCAGGAACTCGATAACCTTCTTCACTTCAGCGGAACCTTCCTGGTATTCAATTCCGGCATAGATATCTTCAGTATTCTCACGGAAAATAACCATATCCACCAGCTCCGGATGCTTCACCGGTGAAGGAACACCGTCAAAATAACGTACTGGACGCAGACATACATACAGGTCCAGCTCCTGGCGCAGCGCCACATTCAGAGAGCGGATACCGCCTCCGATCGGAGTTGTCAGCGGGCCTTTGATGGCTACAATATACTCGCGGATTGCTTCCAGAGTGTCATTCGGCAGCCATTCACCATATGTATTGAAGGCTTTCTCGCCGGCAAAAACTTCGTACCAGGCAATCTGCTTCGCGCCGCCGTAAGCTTTCTCTACGGCCGCATCCAGCACACGCTTGGAGGCTTTCCAAATGTCACGGCCTGTACCGTCACCCTCGATAAAAGGGATGATCGGCTGATCCGGAACCAGCAGCTTGCCGTCTTCGATTGTAATTTGTTCGCCTTCTGTGGGCAGATCGTACTTTTCCAGTTTCAACATTAGTGGGAATTCCTCCTAAAAGTATGATGTACAAGCAATAATCAATAAGCATTTGCTGCATATATTATAGTTCATTGTACTAAAGGGGTGGAGCGGCCCGCAAGGGGCCGCTTTGTTATCGTTCGTCTACAGGGACGTATTTCATGTCGGACATGCCGGTATATTCGGCGCGCGGCCGGATAATCCGGTTGTCTTCATACTGCTCCAGAATATGCGCAGTCCAGCCCGAGGTCCGGCTGATCGCGAAGATCGGAGTGAATAGCTCCCGCTCAATCCCCAGCTGTGTATAGACGGATGCCGAATAGAAGTCGACATTCGGTTTGAGCCCTTTTTGTCCGGTAATCAGCTCTTCAACCTTGACCGACATGTCATAGAGTGTAGTGTCATTCTTCATCGTGCCCAGCTCATAGGACATCTTCATCAGATGTTTGGCCCGCGGATCGCCGTTCTTGTATACCCGGTGTCCGAAGCCCATAATCTTCTCTCGGCGTTCCAGCTTGCCTTGGATATACGGCTCAACGGCATCAAGCGTGCCGATTTCCTCCAGCATCTTCATCACGGCTTCATTCGCACCGCCATGCAGCGGTCCCTTAAGCGCACCTATAGCCGAAGTAACTCCGGAATAGATATCTGAAAGTGTAGCGACAGTTACCCGCCCGGCAAAAGTAGAAGCATTCAGCTCATGGTCTGCATGCAGCACGAGGGCAGTATCCAGCGCTTTGACGGATATGATATCCGGCTGTTCTCCCCACAGCATGTAGAGGAAGTTCTCGGCGATGGTCAGGCCTTCTTTGGGCGCTACCGGCTCAAGTCCCTTACGGATGCGCGCCAATGCGGCAACCACAGTCGGAATCTGTGCCTGAAGCTTCACAGCTTTGATCTGATTCGCTTCACGGCTCATATCATCCGCAGCCTCGTCGTACAGTGCCAGGGCGGATACGGCAGAGCGCAATGCCGCCATTGTGTTCGCTTCCTTCGGATACAGCTTCATCTGGGCAAGCACCTGATCCGGAATCTGGGCTGAAGCACTCAGGTCGCGGCGCAGCGATTCAAGCTCCGGTACTGTCGGCAGATTGCCGAACCACAGCAAATAAGCAGTCTCCTCAAAGGTCGCATTATCCGCCAGATCATCAATATCATAACCGCGGTAAGTGAGCACTCCATCCACAATGGAGCTAATCGATGAGGTCGTTGCAACGATGCCTTCAAGTCCTTTAGTAGCTGTCATAGTATCTCTCTCCTTTTCCAACAAGGGTATATAATGCTGGTTCAAACCTCATGAAAACATTTACATTTCTAAGTATTTTAATACTCCGCAAAAGGCGTCAGGACAAGAGCTGAAGATTGCAACTATATTTCTGCTGTTTAACCTGTAATAATCATACCGGATTTTGACGGTTATGTGAACAACGTGGGAGCTTTGTAGTGGATCAAATGATTTTATCGGAGAGATAGAAAAAAACTAACGAAAAAACTGTTTCATGATTGCGCTTTCAGGTTAATAGGCTACTCCATTCAACTCTTTTCCGGCCCTGCTAGTCTTTTCGCATGCTCTATGAATATACATAAGACGAGCAGTTATTCCTTGTACACCCGTTAGAGTAGGAGGGACCGGATATCGATACACTTGTGCTCAAAAGAGTGCTGCGCGGCCTGTGGGTCGTGCTTGCTGCCGCCGTGATCCTGCTGGCTGTTTATGTACTGCTTCCGCTCCTCTATCCCCTGCTGCTGGCTTGGCTGCTGGCTTACCTTATACATCCGCTGGTGCTGATCCTGCGGGGCCTGAAGCTCCCGGGCTGGCTGGCAGTGGCCCTCTCACTGCTTTTTTATATTGGAGGTACGGCTCTTGTACTGACCGCGCTGATCACCCGGCTGGTGAAGGAACTCATTGTGCTGCTCCAGACGTTTGACCTCCATACAGACCAATGGCGCGAGCTGCTGCTGAAGGTTAGCCGCAATGCCAGCATTCAGAATATTATTAACCAGATCAACCAGTTTTACCACGACAATCCGGGTTACCATGCCACGATTGACAGCAACATCAGCAGAACTACGGAAACTGTAGGCCACGCCATGACACAGCTGATCACCGGATTCTTCAACATGATTCTTGGGCTGATTTCCTCCCTCCCGAGCCTCGGCACGATTCTGATCGTGATCGTACTGGCCGCCTTCTTCCTCAGCACCGGCTGGGAACGGCATAACGCCAAGCTGCTCTCTCTCCTCCCTGCTCCGCTGCTGCGGCCGGTCTCGGAGATCTGGAAGGACCTGCGCAAGGCGTTGTTCGGCTACCTCCGTGCCCAGCTCGTGCTGATCTCCGTAACTGCGGTGATCGTAATCATCGGCCTGCTGCTGCTGGGCGTAGACTCTGCCTTCGCCATTGGCCTGACCATCGGCATCGTTGATCTGGTGCCTTATCTCGGGGTTGGCATCGTGATCCTCCCCTGGGCGCTGTATTCTTACATGACCGGGAACCTGGCTCTGGCGGTCGGCCTTCTGGTGCTGTATGGCATCATTCTGATCACCCGGCAGGTGCTTGAGCCGAAGGTGCTGGCCAGCAGCATAGGACTGGACCCGCTCGCCATGCTGATCGGCATGTTCGCCGGACTTCAGCTGTTCGGTATGCTGGGCCTGATCCTCGGCCCGGTGCTGCTCGTCATTCTGGACGCGTTCAGCCGGGCCGGCGTGTTCCGCGCGCTGCGCAGCTACATCCTCAGCGGCCGGCTGCATTAACTTTATACGCCAACACCTCACAAGCTCCTTAAATGCCAGTAGAGCAAATATCCGGCTACGGTCTGGACCTCCGTCCCCATACACCGAGCCCGTTTGCGCTATCCGCCGCACATTTTATTCGGTTTTCTGTGAAAATACGTCTGGCACTGCGATAAACGCACGGCCTACGCGGCGCACCCAGTCCAATTGTGTTCGGTTTTTCGATTACATTTGGCCTACGCGGCGCACCCAGTCCAATTGTGTTCGGTTTTTCGATTACATTTGGCCTACGCGGTGCACCCAGTCCAATTGTGTTCGGTTTTTCGATTACATTTGGCCTACGCGGTGCACCCAGTCCAATTGTGTTCGGTTTTTCGATTACATTTGGCCTACGCAGTGCACCCAGTCCAATTGTGTTCGGTTTTCCGTTAAAATATGTTAATAAATGAAAAGACGATGTTCTGTTTTTTAGCCACGCTGCTCATTTTCATGCTGGAGTTGTGCCTTGGAAGACATGATTGTTTTCGCATACATTGGGCCCGTTCCTCGTCCATCGCATTTCCCACCGCATACTCCTGCATAATCTGCAACATTTCGCTAAATCTGTTTCGGCTACAAGTAGAAAAGCGCTCAGCCGCATCAACCCGCAGCCGAACGCTTTTTACAAACCTCAATGTCCTTGCGGCACCGCCGGCTCTACCTGCGGTAGAAGGTGAAGTTGCCGTTTTTCATCTTCTTCTCGATCCATTTCAGCAGAAAAACCCGATATAGCGGCCGGGTTAGCGGGAATACCAGTGTAAAGCCGATCAGATCCATAACGAATCCCGGCAGGATGAGCAGCAGACCGCCAAAAAAGATACACAAGCCGTCCAGCATGGTCCGTCCGGGCACCCGTCCTTCCTGCATATGGGTTCTGCTGTCCTGCAGCACTTTTTTGCCTTCAAACCGCATCATGAGCAGACCGATGACCGAAGTGGCCAGCATGATCAGCAGGGTCTTGGGCGCTCCAAGAAAACTTGAGACATAGATGAAACCGAATAATTCCACGGCCGGGACGGCGAATAATGCAGCCCACAGCCATTTGTTCCTGATCATACTGCTCCTCCTTCTTCTTCCTTAAGCGCCGTAGTGATAGCGCGGAACAGCTCAGGCTGCGCCCTGTCGATACGTACAGGCTTCCATTCCTTGTTCAGCCAGACATGGCTCGTCGTGCCGCTGACCAGCAGTTCGCCGGGAAGAGGTTCACTGGCCCCCGGACGCGCCTTATTGATTCCGGACGCTCCGATCACTCCGCCTTCTCCGTGCGCTTCCGCCACACGGCGAATTTCATATTCATAGACAACCCTTAAGGCCGAGAAGGTTGTTAACCGTGCATATACGGCAATAAGATCATCATATCGCGCCGGGCTTTTAAATTGCAAATCTGCAGAGGTCACAGGCAATAACAACCCCAGGCTCTCAAGTGTCCGGTAGGCAAAGCCCAGTCCGCGGAACATCTCCGTACGCCCGCTCTCAAACCAGGTCAAATAATTGGCATGATAAACCACACCCATCTGATCGGTTTCCTGATAACGCACACGAAATGAAGTCTCATGCCAGCGACTGGACCACCCCGGTTTGTGTGAATTCATATTCATGCTCCTTTCTGTAATGGCACGCGGGCAGCTAAGCGCTGACTCCGCCGGAAGAGGCCTTCAGCGGCAGCTTGCTGCGTGAGCTCCGGGCGACATAGAACAGCAGAGCCGCGCCGGCCGCCGCACTCAGCATACAGGACAGATTCATAAGGCCGACCCCGCCCTGATTCAGCAGCATTCCGTTCAGCAGATTGCCCAGAATACCGGCAAAGCCGGAGAATACGATGTTAAATACGCTTTGTCCCGTCGCCTGCATCTCCGCAGAGGTAATCTTCGATACATATTCAACTGCAGCAATATAAAAGAAGCCGAAGGATAGGCCGTGCAGCACCTGTACCCCAATCATGACCGATGGATACGGGAAGGCCACCTGAATCCCCCAGCGCAGCACATAGATCAGCGCACCCAGCAGCAGCGTCCGCTCCATACCCAGCCTGCGTATAACCTTGGAGGCAAAGAACATGGAAGGTACGTTAGTGATCGACGCCAGAAACAGGGCGATCCCGGCATAGCTGGTCGATCCGCCAACCGATTGGAAGGCAAGGACGAAATAAGTACCGAACGCCGTCATCGTCTGGTTCACCAGGAAGCTTCCCCCGAGAAAGGCCAGGAATATTCGGTTGCCCAGCAGCTTTTTGACACCCTGGGAAAAGGACTGGCTCATCATGTGATTCTCTTCCGCCTGCTTCGGCAGGGTGAAGGCAATCGCCACTGCAACGGCGTTCAGCAGCAGAAACGGCAGCCAGATCGTGGATACCGAGAATTTAGAAACATATTGCCCCCCGGCTATGGCTCCTACAGCGGCTCCTATGCTCATCATCATCCGGATGCTGCCGTAAGTCGATCCGGCTCTGTTCGCCGCTGCTATAGCGTAAGAGTCGGCAATAGGAGCCTGTGTGGAGGAGAAGATCGTGGATACCGTGTACACCAGCATCAGCACAATGAAATACTCCGACCGGTACAGCACCGCAAGCAGCGCCGGAACCGCCACACTCAGAAGGAGCACTAACCGCGCCTGGTTATATCTGTCAGAGATCACTCCCCATAGGGGCTGGACACAGATCGCGATCAGTGTGCCCGTAGCCATCAGCATGCCGATCTGGCTGACGTTAAGTCCGTTCGATTTGAGCAGCAGTGACAGATAAGAGCCGAAGGAGCCCCCGGCGAGTCCCAGAAACAGATAAAACCCGCGCAGCTTCGATATTTTTTCCATTGGAGTTATAAGTCCTCTCTCTTCCTTTTTAACAGAATACCCAACCTTAAGAGCCTCTTACTGCATTAAATAGAGCAGAACATATTGTGAGGCGGTGGACAAGTGGGCCAAGTCAATAGATTGATAAGCAGTAAACCCTGTCTGAAAGATAAACTCAACACAGGCAGAGCCGTCAGCTCAGGCTTCGGCTGGACATCCAGCAACTGGAGCGGTTATGCCATCTCGGGCAAAAAAGGCACTTACCGGCGGATATCGGCCGACTGGATCGTCCCTTATGTAAAACCTACCGTCAAAGCCACGTATTCTTCGGCCTGGATCGGCATCGACGGCTTCCGAAACAGCAGCCTGATCCAGACCGGAACCGGCCATGAATCGGTAAACGGAACCGTCCGGTACTATGCCTGGTGGGAAATTCTTCCTGCTGCCGAGACCGTTATCCCCTTGCCTGTATCTCCCGGAGACCATATGCGCGCTTCCATCGTCAAGCTCAGTCCGGGAAAATGGTGCATCACTCTGCGCAACCTCAGCAAAAACTGGGTTTTCCGTACGATCCAGCGCTATCAAGGGCCACAAACCTCTGCCGAATGGATCATGGAAGCTCCCCAGCTGGGACAGAATATCGCACCGTTGTCCAAGGTATCGCTGGTAAGATTCACCTGCTGCCGGGTTAACGGATCCAGTCCCAGGCTCAAGGCTCAAGACGGCGGCATTATGGTCCAGAACAAAACGCTACTGGCCGTGCCGTCTCTGCCGGGTCCCCGCGGCGATTCCTTCTCGGTCCGGCGGATCTACCGCAAAAGCCATCCTGCTGTCTACTCCAGAAACCCTATATTTACAAGAACCTGATTGCCCGGTTTCTCAAAACTCTCAATTCAATATATACATTTGTATCGTTTATATCAACCCGCAAGTGAAAACGGCTTTGCCTTCCTGAAATAAAAAGAGCAGCGGCTAAGAAGGCCACTGCTCTAATAGGTGTATTCTGTTAATGCTGCAGAACCTCTTCCAAATCCTAGTCGGCTGGAATCGTATCTACCTTCACCAGGTTAGTGGAACCGGAACGTCCCAGCGGGATACCTGCAGTGATTACAACCAGATCGCCGGCTTTAACCAGACCGGAAGCTTTACCACCGTTAATTGCAGTTTCCAGCAATTCATCAGTTGAAGTAGCTTCAGGACCGAATACAGGAGTTATACCCCAAACCAGCGCCAGCTGACGCATAGTTCTTTCCTGGGTAGTTACAGCAATGATTGGTGATTTAGGACGGTATTTGGAAACCACGCGTGCAGTGTGGCCAGTTACAGTCGAAGAAATGATAGCTTTAGCATTCAGATCCAGAGCGGAAATCGCTACAGATTGGCTGATCGCTTCAGTTACCGTAGTTTCCTGAGCAATTTGCTGCTTCATGAAGATTTCACGGTGGTTCAGGGCAGATTCCGCCTTCTCAGCAATGCGGGACATTGTGAGTACGGATTCTACCGGATATTTTCCGGCAGCAGTTTCACCAGACAGCATGATTGCATCGGTTCCGTCGAAGATAGCGTTCGCTACGTCACTCGCTTCAGCGCGGGTAGGACGCGGGTTGCGCTGCATGGAATCCAGCATCTGGGTAGCAGTGATAACTGGTTTGCCAGCGATGTTACATTTCTGAATCATCAGCTTCTGAGCCAGAGGCACATCTTCAGCAGGAATTTCTACGCCAAGGTCGCCGCGGGCAACCATGAGGCCGTCGGAAGCTGCCAAAATTTCATCAAGGTTATCGACACCTTCTTGGTTCTCGATTTTGGAGATGATTTGGATGTGGGAAGCGTCGTGCTTCTCAAGCAATGCACGGATTTCCTGAACGTCGCTGGCTTTGCGAACGAAGGAAGCGGCGATAAAATCGATGTCCTGTCCGATCCCAAAAACGATATCATTGGTGTCTTTTTCCGTAATACCCGGCAGGGAGATAGATACTCCTGGTACGTTAACGCCCTTCTTGCTCTTGATTGTACCGCCGTTAACAATACGGGTCTTGATTTCGGTGCCTTGAATGTCGACAACAGTAAGACCGATAAGGCCGTCGTCGATCAGGATAGTCGATCCTACTTGAACATCGTTAGGAAGGTTGTTATACGTGATGGAGATACGGTTCTGGTCGCCCAGGATTTCTTCCGTAGTCAATGTCAGGTATTCGTCCTGAACCAGTTCAATCGGTTCTACTTCCAGCTTGCCAGTACGAATCTCAGGTCCTTTGGTGTCGAGCAGAATGGCAACAGTCTTGCCAAGTTCTTTGGAAGCTTGACGGATCGTGTTGATCCGGGCACCGTGCTCTTCAAAATCGCCGTGGGAGAAGTTCAGACGGGCCACATTCATACCAGCCAAAATCAATTTTTTGATATTCTCCAACGATTCACTTGCAGGTCCGATCGTACATACAATTTTACTTTTCCGCATTAGGTTTTCCTCCGTTTTTTCGTTCTCTCTGTCTCACTTTTTCCAACTACAAAATCTACTATAAGGCTTGCTCTCTGTATAGGAACTTTATCACATGTAGTCACATGTACCTTTTATTGCGCCCTTATGAATATTACTGCAAGTTGAAGACAAAATCAATGTTAGTGCCTGTTTTTGCTGTAAATTAAAGTCGAATTTTATAAGAATGCCGTCAAAATAAAAATCACCCCGCAAAGTCTGCGGGATGAATAGGGTGGGAATAAATGGTTAAAGTATTCCGAGCGGCTTACGAACAGGAACAGACTGGAATATGTCAGAAAGTGCAAATGATAAGTGTGAATTACTCTACAATCTGCACTTCTTCTTCAAGCGTATCCTGTTCCTGGAGGGACTCCGAGAACTCGCCGATTTTGCGGAATTTAAGGTAACGGTCTTCCTTGAGTTCTGCCGAATCCATCACGGATATCTCCTGTAAATGACGCCATACCGCATCCTTGATTGCTGCTGCCGTTGCCTCGTAGTCACGGTGTGCCCCGCCTTTGGGTTCTGGAATGATCTCCTCGATCACTTCCATCTCCAGCAGGTCAGACGCCGTAATCTTCATCGCTTCAGCTGCCTGCTCCGCTTTGGTGGCATCCTTCCACAGAATGGACGCCGCCCCGTTGGGGGAGATCGCTGAATAGATGGCATGCTCCAGCATCAGGACCCGGTTGCCCACGGCCAAAGCCAAGGCACCGCCGCTGCCGCCTTCGCCGATAACGACGCAGATGACCGGTACGGCCAGCTGGGACATCTCGTACAAATTGCGGGCGATCGCTTCGGACTGTCCGCGTTCCTCTGCCGTATTGCCGGGATAAGCCCCTTTGGTATCCACAAACGTTACGATAGGACGGCCGAATTTCTCTGCCTGCTTCATCAGACGCAGCGACTTGCGGAAGCCTTCCGGATGCGCGCTGCCGAAGAAACGCAGAATGTTCTCCTTCGTATCCTTGCCGCGCTGCTGTCCGATTACGGTGACCGGACGGCCGTTCAGCTTGGCGATTCCGCCGACTACGGCAAGATCATCACCATACAGGCGGTCGCCATGCAGCTCCATGAAATCGGTGAAGATCAGTCCGATCAGATCCAGTGAGGTCGGACGGCCGTGATGCCGGGCCAAATGCATCTTCTGGGCCGGGGAGATATCCGAATATACTTCATTCTCAAGGATGTGGTAACGCTCCTCAAGACGGGCTACCTCATCTTTGAAATCAATACCCTTCTCTTCGCCAAACTGCTTCAGTTCAGCAATTTTCTTGCGCATTTCTACCAGAGGCATTTCAAAAGGCAACTCTCCTGCCAACCTAAAATCCCCCTTTCACATCATGCAGCTCCAGCAGCTTAGTTAACGTGGAGCGCATTTCCTTGCGGTGCACAACCATATCCAGCTGGCCGTGCTGCAAATTGAATTCCGCTGTCTGGAAATCTTCCGGCAGCTTCTGGCGGATCGTCTGTTCAATCACAATCCGTCCGGCAAAACCGAATACCGCACCGGGCTCGGCAATAATAATATCACCCAGGCTGGCGAAACTCGCCGACACCCCGCCTGTGGTCGGATCAGTAATTACGGAAATATACAGGCCTCCGGCTTCACTGAACCGGGCCAGTGCGCTACTTGTCTTCGCCATCTGCATGAGACTGAGGATGCTCTCCTGCATTCTCGCTCCGCCCGAAGTGGAGAAGATCAGCATCGGAAGTCTCCGCTCTGTTGCTTCTTCAACCGCTCTGGTAATCTTCTCGCCGACTACGGACCCCATGCTCCCGGAGAAGAACTCAAAGTTCATCACCGCAACAATAACCGGATGGCCGCCAATAGTGCCCTGGCCGGTGATTACAGCTTCAACCTGTCCAGTTTTGGACTGCTGTTGTTCCAGCTTAGAGGCATAGCCGGGGAACTGCAGCGGATCAACGGATGCCATTTCGCTGTCAAACTCAATGAACCCTTCGGGGTCCAGCGTCATCGCAATCCGCTCCGAAGCGTTCAGGCGCATATGATAGCCGCAGGATGGGCATATTTTCAAATTCTTCTCCAGTTCCTTGCTGTACTGGATGGTTCCACATTTGTTGCATTTGTTCATGAGTCCTTCTGGAATCTCACGTTTGGGGCGCTCGCCTTCCGCCGGTCCGCCGCTTCGCTCCAGACGCTCTGAAGGAATGATCGCGTACTTCCGTTTTTTCTGAAATAAATCTTTGAACAAGGGTCGCACCTCTTCAGCCGTTTATTTGCGTAGATAGCAGCTTGCCGCTGTCATGACCGCTCATGTATCTCTAAGTTGTAAATCTCAAGGATGCAGAATCAGATTCAGGACCTCCTGCACTTCTTCAAGCTCTCCCGAAGGAACCAGAATCTCAAACTGCTGCTTGGACATATTAATCGGACGGCATTTTATCAGAAATCCTTCTTCCGTAAGCTTCCTCTGAATCATCTCCGCCACTTTGGCGGTCGGCGCTATATAGATTACCGTCCACATGCCCTGCAAGGCCTCCCTAATCTCAAATCCCAGCCGTATCCTGTATATAATGGAATCATGATAACACAGTTTTCTTTTTTCCCGCAACAGGCTCGGCAGGATGGCTGCTGGACCGGGAGGCCGCTTCTAACAAATGCAAGAGCTGCAATTATGCCTCTCCGGAGGCAGGAGAATAGACCTTCGCCCCTTCATGGCGGTGGGCAATTCTGGCCGATGCCGCGGCTGCAATCCCGGCTACCAGATCATCAAGAAATACATGAATGCTTCCCTTATCATCATTCAATTTGCCGATAATTCCAAGCTTTATTTTGTCCAGATAACCGAAACCTGTCAGCCCGATCATCCCGTATACCCCCGTGATGCCGAGCGCCAGAGTCTCGTCCGCCCCGTAGAGCGATTCATCCGCCTCCAGTACCGCCTGAAGCGGCTGCGGCAGCAGCTTCTTCTCCGCCAGCTCATCCAGCGCGACACCTGTCATCAGCGTGTACTGTACTTCTCTTTTGCCCAGCACCGCCTTGACGCTTACGAGGCACTCTTCCTCAGTCAAATCGGGATAATAGGCGGATTGCAGAATATATACGATCTCAGCGATAGAATCAAGCGAAACTCCCCGGCGCTCCAGCAGGTCTGCTGCCAATTGATAGGACATGATGTGATTCCCCTTTCCGCACGGGACAATGCCCCGCTCGTTCCCTAATGTATGCGGAAAAGGGCGGAAATGTGCTTATTTTTCTACCTGATTCTGACGGTTCCGGCTCCCAGCATGCTCTCTATTGCCGCAAACAGCTCCTCCGAGGGCTCGATCCGGTAGCTGTCGCTGAGTGCCAGCACCTTCTGGTTGCGCTCATAGAACAGCAGCGTCGCGGCTGGTCCCGGATGGGTCTGCAGCAGCGCCTGGAGGCGCGGCAGCAGACCTTTGAGCTCAGCACCCGGCGTGATCTTGATGAAGACACGCTGGGTGCTCTGCGCTGAGCTTGCGGAGCGCTCAGCAGAAGCGGGCTGCCCCGTGCGCAGCGGGGCAGGGCTTCCCGGCCGCGTATCTGACGCGGCCGGGGCCTTAGGCGCGGCCTGCGCAGCGGCCGCGTTAGCGCGCGCACCGGGCGGCTGTGCCGCCGGTGTGCGCGTGCCCGGTGCAGCGGCTGCGCCAGCTGCACTGCCGCTGCGGGCGCCGGGGCCAGCGGCGCCCGTACGGGCTGCAGGAGCTGCCGCAGGCGCTCCTGCGGGGGCGTTCCGGCCCGCGTAGGCGGGCCGGGCGCCTGCGGCGCTGCGGCGCTGCAGCAGGCCGCGCACGCTGTCCGAGGTGAGCGGGGCCACCTCCTCGGCCAGCAGCTTGAAGCCCTCGTCCTCCTGCTGCACCTTGGCGCGCAGGGCCAGCAACGCGCCCTTCTCGATCAGGCCGCGGCTGCGTTTCCACACCTCAGGGAAGAGTACGACCTCGCAGCGCTCGATCTGGTCTTCCCATTCGACAAAGGCCATCGCCTTGCCGGCCTTTGTCGTAATTTCCTTAAGCGACACGACCATGCCGGCCGTCACCGTCATGCTCTCGTCTGCCATTTCGCCAAGATCCATCAGCTTCTGCATCCCCGGCTCCTCCAGCAGGGCCGAGCTGTCATCCAGCGGATGGCCGGACAGGTACAGACCCAGCAGCTCACGCTCCAGCTCCAACTGCTGGGTCACGGAGAATTTCGGGATATCCGGATAACGGATTTCCCAGTTCGGCGTCTCAATCAGATCATCGAACAGCTGGATCTGCAGCTCATCGCGCTCCTTGCGCCACTTCGCCGCTGCATCGACTGTCTCATCCAGCATTGCCAGCAGCTGGGCCCGGTGGCCGGGAAGCCGGTCGAAGGCGCCTGTCTGCAGCAGTGATTCAATCACGCGCTTGTTGCAGACACGCAGATCGACACGGCGGCAGAAATCAAGCAGGCTGTCGAACGGACGCTCCTTGCGGACCGCCATAATATTCTCCACCGCCAGCGTCCCGACATTCTTAACCGCAGCCAGTCCGAAGCGGATATGCCCGCTGCCTTCGCCGGGTACAGGGGTGAACAGCACGCCGCTCTCGTTAACATCGGGCGGCAGCACGCCGACCCCGCTGCGGCGGCATTCCAGCACATACTCTGCCACCTTGCGGTGGGTTCCCATGACCGCGGTCAGCATTGCTGCCATGAACTGCACAGGATAATGCGCCTTGAGATAAGCAGTCTGGAACGCCAGCACGCCATAGGCGGCAGCATGGGCACGCGGGAAGCCGTAGTTGGCAAACCGCACGATCATGTCATACACCTCATTGGCATCCGCCTCCTGATAGCCCTGCTTCAGACTGCCCTCCACAAAGTGGCTGCGTTCCTTGTCCAGCGTCTCCCGCTTCTTCTTGGACACCGCACGGCGCAGCAGATCCGCTTCGCCAAGCGAGAACCCCGCCATCAAGGAGGCGATCTGCATGATCTGCTCCTGATAGACGATGATCCCATAGGTATCGGCCAGAATCGGCTTCAGATCAGCATGAGGATACACGACCTCGAACTCCCCGTGCTTGCCCCCGATGAATTTCGGAATAAATTCCATCGGACCCGGACGGTACAGAGCCACCACGGAGACAATATCCTCAAAACCGCTGGGCTTCAGATCCTTCAGTACCCGCCGTACGCCTGCAGACTCCAGCTGGAATACGCCTGTGGTCTCGCCTGCCCCCAGCATCTCATAAGTCAGCGGATCATGATCCGGGATGAAGCGGAAATCAGGGACGCTGCCGGTCATTTCCTTCACCCAGTTCATGCAGCGTTCAATAATCGACAGGGTCCGCAGCCCCAGGAAGTCCATCTTCAGCAGGCCTACACTCTCCAGATGCTCCATGGAATACTGGGTCAGCGCTGTACTCTCACTGCCGGCCTGGAGCGGAACGGCATCGGTCAGCGGCCCCTTGGAGATGATCACTCCGGCAGCATGCGTTGAGGCATGACGCGGCATGCCTTCAACCTTCATCGCCATATCAAGCAGCGCTCTGGTCTTCGGACTGGTATCATACAGCGCCTTCAGCTCTGGCGTGCTCTCCAGCGCCCGGGTGATGCTGATGCCGAGCTGGCCCGGAATCAGCTTCGCCGCCTTGTCCACCTCGTTATACGGCAGATTCAGTGCACGGCCTACATCCCGTACAGCTGCTCTTGCTGCCATCGTTCCGAAGGTAATGATCTGCGCCACATTCTCCTTGCCATATTTGTCCACGACATAGGCAATAACCTCATCGCGGCGTTCGTCACTGAAGTCAATATCAATATCGGGCATCGTAATCCGCTCCGGATTCAGGAAACGCTCGAAGAGCAGATTGTATTTCAGCGGATCTACATCCGTAATCTTCAGCGTATATGCTGTAAGACTGCCTGCCGAGGAACCACGGCCCGGGCCGGTAACAATGCCGCTCCGGTGGCAAAAAGCGATGAAATCCCAGACAATCAGGAAATAATCGCTGAACCCCATGCTCTCAATGACGCCCAGCTCATAGGCCAGCCTTTTCTCGGCCGTTTCCTTCTGCTCCGGAGATGCCCACAGCGGCGTATCCGCGTAGCGCTCCTCCAGCCCGCTGCGGCACAGCTCACGCAAATAAGCGGCGGCATCCAGCCCTTCCGGCAGAGGGGAATACTCCGGCAGAATATGATTGCCGAACGTCAGCTCCAGATTGCAGGCTTCTGCAATCCGCAGCGTGTTCTCCAGCGCCTGCGGCACATGCGGGAACAGCGAGGCCATCTGCTCGCCGCTCTTGAAGAACAGCTGATCCGTGCCGATCTTCAGGCGGTCCTCATCATCCACAGATTTGCCTGTGCCAATACAGATCAGCACATCCTGAACCTCGGCATCTTCCTTGTCCATATAATGCACGTCATTCGTAGCCACCAGGGGAATATCCAGCTCGGCAGCAAGCTGAATCAGCTTCGGATTCACCCGCTTCTGTTCAGGCATCCCATGATCCTGCAGCTCCAGGTAGAAGTCCGCGCCAAAAATCTCCTTGTAACGCAGCGCCGCCTTGCGCGCATCCTCCTCACGCCCGTGCAGCAGATGCTGCGGTACCTCTCCGCCAAGACAGGCGCTGAGGCAGATGATTCCCTCGGCATGCGCCGCCAGTGCTTCCATATCAATCCGCGGCTTGTAATGCTGGCCCTCCAGATGGCCGATGGAGATCAGCTTCATCAGGTTCCGGTAGCCGATCTCGTTCTTCACCAGCAGAATCAGGTGATAGATCGGCTGATCCTTGCGGCTGCCCCGCTCACGGCGCGAACCTGCGGTTAAATAAGCCTCACAGCCGATAATCGGCTTGATGCCGTTCTCCTGGCAAGCTTTATAGAAAGGGATAGCCCCGTACATCACTCCATGATCCGTCAGCGCCAGCGATTTCATGCCGTATTCGCCGGCCCGGCGCACCAGGTCCGTAATACGCGCCGCCCCGTCCAGTAAACTGTATTCGCTGTGCACATGCAAATGCACGAAAGGGCTCATTATCCCCACTTCCCTTCAGTTCCAAAATCAAAACATAAGATGAAACTATTTTATCATATTAGAGGGGGAACCGCCCATAGAATGGATTAAGAGCATAAGGACAGGCAGCGGATAAGCAATTGCCTGGACCGGGAAGGAGCCTTATGATGAATATTTTCCTGAGCAAAGCCGTCCTCGACTTCTTCATCGCCTTCGGCATTGTATTGGGCGGTTCCCTGCTGGGCGGGATCGGAGCCGTGGTCTCTCTGCAGCCGCCTACGCACACCATGCTGGATATCGCCGACCGGATCAAAATCTGGGCACTGGCTGCCGCCGTCGGCGGAACGATCGACCCGATGCGGGTCATTGAGAGCAATATGCTGGGAGGTAACCTCTCCCCCGCCATCAAGCAGATTCTCTATCTGGTCTTCGCTTTTCTGGGCGCTCATATGGGCAGTGAGTTAGTCAAATGGGTGTGCGGCAAGTAGAAACAGAAGGATAATGGATAGCGCTGAGCAGATACATTCTTATATTTAAAGGGGTGATGAATCCATGCGCCTGCCGCCGTTTCACCGCTACCGGCGTTTCTCGCAGATTGCTGCCGTTTTTGTGCTGGGAATGATTGTGGGCGCCGTGGTATATAACGCCATTTATCATATGGGATACAACGTGCTCTGGCTAAGCAATCAGGAGCTCCGGATACAGATCGAGGAGTACCGCAATGACATTGACACGCTCAAAAAATACAACAATACCTCCACCGTAATCCGGGAAATTAAGGTCCGCACCGAGGACAGCAAAGTTAAGGAAGGCACCGCTGTGCTGGACACGGTGACTGTCAAGGAAATCCTCAGGAAGCTGGTCAGCGATCTGGAGCCGATGCGCGGGCGCAGCATGTTTGAAATCGATTCTGACGGGAAGCTGGCCCGCCTGCTGCTGGACGGCAAAATCTATATTGTACGCGAGAAAGAATATACTGTCAGAATCCGCACTATGCTCGTTATGGAGGGTGTGCTGCAAATCTGGGTGGAGATCGCTCCTTATAAGCGCACCTGAGTCATAATCATGGTACAATAGTGGGCAAATCATAGAATGGTAGAGTATAGCCGAAGTACCGTTTCCCACCTTCCACTAAGGAGTTGTCTGTCCATGATTATGCTCATCAAGTATCTGCTGTTTGTTCTGCTGGTCGTCTTTATGATCAGCGCCGCCATGTACAGTTTCTCCTCCCGGAGGGCCGTAGACCCGCTAATCAAAGGGCTTAAGCGATCAATTATGAACATGCTGCTCGGCGCAATGCTGGTAACGCTCTCACTGATGTCGATGTTCATCTTCCGCGGCTCGACGCTTAATGTTGTCATTGAAGCAGCTTTTCTGCTGCTGGGTATCTTCAACATCTTCTCGGGGCTGCGCAGCCACGGGTACTACAGCCGGCTCCGCAGCGGGAGCGGGAGCTGAGTGTTTACGGTATCCGAAACCGGTATCAGAATGGGTATTTGAATCCGGCTATTAATCGGTATTTCAATCGCTATTTGAGTCTTTGCATCTCTATGTGAATCTTTGCATCGGTATTTGAATCGCTAGTTATCTTTGAATCGCTAGCTAAATCGCAGCATCTCCCTCACTCGGCTCTCCGGTAGAACTATGCGAAGTGGAAATTGTACACTTATTACTGGCCAAGCCCTACCTTTCAGGGGAGCAGTTGGAAAAAAGGCACTTATTTCGTCCGCTTTCCTCCCCTGGTGTAGATTCCGGCGGATTCGATGTCCTTTTTCCACTTATTGTTCCAAAATTGGGGAGTTCGGGACAATTAGATACCCTTTTTCCACTTGCTGCCCGCTGCTCATAATAGAGACCTATCCACTCAGTGTCCATGTAACCAGATTCCCAGCCCGTCGCCCATATAGTATTCAGCTTTTTCAGCCGTTCAGCTTCTTAGCTTCGCAGCCATTAATCCAACCAGCTATTCTATGGCTTGCCGCAATTCCCCTAGTTAGTCCCTAATGCAAATAGACCAGGTTACTCTCCCGGTTACTACAGGATAGCCTGGTCTATTTAGTCTGTATTCGTCTGTATTCGTCTGTATTCGATTCTGATTCGTCTGCACTTGTCGATATTATTCGTTCTGTATTCATTTTCTGTGCGAAGACTGCATGTATGCCTACACTATTGCTAAATGTATATATTTGAGCGTTTTAACCGTGGTCAATCGACTGCAGCATCAGGACGGCCTTGGCCACAATGGTCTCCATGTGACTGATTTCAATCTCCAGCTTGCAGGTACGGCGGCTGATCTCCAGCAGCTTCGGCATGACGATAATGGAATGCTCGATTTGCACCGGGCGGATGAAATAGGTGGACATGTTATCCAGCACATAGTCATTGCCGGTGATGTCCTTGGCCGCCTTAAATGCGGAAAGGGTCATCAGTGTGGACAATATCCCTTCCGAAATCGTCCCAAGATCTGTTGCCATCTGCGGTGTGATGAAGCCGTGGAAGAACAGCTTGCCTTCCTCATCGCGCTCATCGGCAAAACCGTTCCAGATCAGATGATCGAAGGTCTCCCCGAGCTGCGGCTGGTTGCTGGCATCACGCAGACTCTGCAGCACTTCCCTGCGGGTCAGCGAGCCGACCAGCTTGCGGTTACGGTCCACGATCGGCAGGAAGTCGATCCCTTCCCACATCATAATCTGCGCTGCCGAAGCCAGGGAGGTCTGCAGTGCAGCGGTCACCGGGCTGCGGACCATGGCCTTCTCGATGCTCTGCCCTTCTGCGAGCTCCTCCACATCGCGGCGGCCCACGATACCGATGACCCGATTCCACTCGTCGGTCACCGGGAAGCGCTGCTCACCGCTCGAGAGGGACAATTCGCGTAATTCGCCGACTGTACTGGAGATTTTGAGCGTATTCAGGCGCGGCTTGCCCTCCACAATATCTTCCACGAGCATAATCTTCTTCTTGATCAGCCGGTCAAAAATCGCCCGGTTAATCATTGAAGCTACTGTAAACGTATCATGCCGGGAAGAAATCACCGGCAGGTCCAGTTCATCCGCCAGCGCCTTCACCTCTCGGCTGGTACCGAAGCCACCAGTTACTAGCACCCCTGCCCCCTGCTCCAGTGCAAGCGAATGCACATCATCACGGTTACCCACGATCAGCAGGCTGTCGGCATCGATATAACGGATCATGGCATCCACTTTCATCGCGCCAATCACATATTTATGAAGATGTTTGTTCAGACCTTCCGCTCCGCCGAGGACATGTCCCTCGACAATGTCCACTACATCTCCAAACGTAAGCTGATCAGAAATATTGCGCGGCTTTTTTTCTACCCGGACCGTACCGATCCGCTCCTTGGTAATAACGATTCCCAGGTTCTCCGCTTCCTTCACGGCACGGTATGCTGTACCTTCACTGACGCCCATTTCCTTGGCCAGCTTGCGGACGGAGATCTTCGTTCCCACCTTCAGACTTTCAATATGCTGCAGCAGTTGTTCATGCTTTGTAATATTATCGCCTTGACCTTCCAACTGTTACACCCCCATACCCCGATCTGTACTATTCTGTACCCATTATAACGCTGGTTACAGCGGAGTACAACAGAACGGGTATGCTTCTTTCAAGAGATATGTCAACTGTATGACAAGCGATACCAGAGGCGATTAAGGGCAGCCGCACTTAGAACAACACACACATAATGCATGCATAAGTACAGCCTTGAATATAGCTATAACACAGTTCACCCCCGGTCCGCAGCTTTCGCGAGACAGGGGGTGAGCCACTTCAGCTTGCCTATAGGCGCCGGCCAAATCCTATAATCTCTGGGACACCCGGGTTTCTTCGTTCCACTGGCCCTGCCACTGCTCCAGCTTAGCCTTGCGGACCGCCTCCAGGCGTTTCTGCTTCTCTTCATCCACTCCGATGATAAAGTGCAGGTGCGAGGCAATCACCATGAAGGCAAATGCACACCAGACAATACCAAAGCCCAGCACCCAGCCGGGACCATTCTGAAAAGACAGCTTCGGCAGCGCGTACAGCAGCATCGCCAGAGCCGCCAGCAGATACACGGAATGCTTGAATTTGTTTCTTTTTTTCATTGTCGAACCGCTCCTTCGTTCTAAAGGGTTGTCAGGCTGAACTTGAATCTATATCTCTACTCTATGAACTTCAGGTTCGGATTATGAGACAAGTTGCTAATTTTTCATCTTGCTGATTCCGCTGCCTCCTGGTTAAGTCTAGCCTGAATGCCGGGAGTGTGAGATGATGGAGCCATGAAGAGGAGGAATTTACATTGAATAACATTTGGGGCCAGTCCGAGTACATAATCCGCAAAAAAGTATTCTCCGTCATGGGGGCAAAGCTGCATATTTACAACAGTTCGGAGGAACTTTTGCTCTTTTCGCAAATGAAGGCGTTCAAACTGAAAGAGGATATCGCCCTGTACACGGACGAGAGCATGGAGAGAGAGCTACTGCGCATTAAAGCCCGCAAAGTGATAGATCTCAGCGCCACCTATGATGTCTATGATTCGGAGACCGGGAAATCTCTGGGCGCACTCCGCCGCAAAGGCCTGAAGTCTATCATCAAAGATGAATGGGTGATTCTGGACACCGGCGATACCGAGATCGGATTCATTAAAGAGGACAGTATGTTCATGGCGCTTCTGCGGCGTGTCATTACTCTGATTCCGCAAAAATATAATGTGGAGATCGGCGGCATGGTCATCCCGGCCTTCCGGCAGAACTTCAACCCTTTTGTCACCAAAATTATCGCCGACTTCTCCGAGGACCGCAAAGGTGTACTCGATAGACGTATTGGCGTAGCTGCCGCGATTCTGCTCTGTGCCATTGAAGGCAAACAGGATTAGATTAGAAATGTCGGCCTTAGCATCAAAAAGAGGGTGATTCCGGAGCCAAATGGCACTGAAATCACCCTCTTGCTATTATCAGGAGAATCCCCTTCTATAGCGCTTATTGTTGTCCGCCGTACATTTGGGACAGGCTGTCGGTGATGATTTTGTTCACATCTTCGATGACTACACTAAGGCGGCGCTCTGCGTCGAACAGGCGGCGGATGCCGAGATTCAGGTTAAGCACCTCGAACAGCTTCTCCATCTTCTCCATTTCCTCCTGCGGAGGCATCTCTCCGCTCATCATCTGCTGCTGCAGCTCGATTTGGCTCTGACGGAAATTGTCGAGCATCAGCTTGCTCTCCGGATCTGCTTCGATCACTTTCATCGCGCTGGTGATATCTGATACCTCGGTGCTGTCTTTAATGGCTCTCGCCAGTTCATGTGCCTTGTCAATTACGTTCATTATAAATCCTCCTAAAAGTTTTGTTAGCATCTGCTTCCCTGAGTCTTCTTCGCAAAACTCGCTTCGTAAGCATACGCTTAAGTTTTGTGTATCCGCCCAAATTTCGCGGTCACGTTATTCCCCCTCCAGCGGCCAGACTTCTGTCTGTGCGGCCTGCACCTGTACTCCATCTGCTGAACGGGTCACCGCCGCCGGACATTTAATCCGCCCGGCACGGCTTTTTAAAGAATAGGTCAATCACCAAGGGTCAGATGTCTCCATATGATGAATGATATGTAACCCTAAAGATTCATATTGCCGGCATCATGCTGCCTACCGGAAGGAGATCCACGATGTCCCAACTCAAGATCCCGGTCCAAACGGTCCACTCGGGCATCCTGCAGGAAAACGCTGTAATGCTAGGCGACAAATCCATGAAGAGGCTCAAAATACCGGCGCACGGAACAATCCAGCTAACCTTCGGCTCTTTCCGGCAGGAGGTTACCGTTATTCCGGTTCCCAAATCCGACAGCCTGCGCGTAAGCGAAGGGCTGGCGCGCAGGCTGGGCTTAAGGCAGCGCCTCACGCTTAACGCTTCCTATAGTTCAGGCAGCCGCAATCTGCGGCTGGGGCCGATGATTGGAGTTCTGGTGAGCCGGGACCATCCCGAGCATCCCGACAGAGTGTTCGGCCAGATCACGATGTTCTGCCGGGAACTGACCAATGCCTGCCATGCACAGGGCGCCTATGTATATTTC
The DNA here is from genome assembly GCF_000758605.1 of Paenibacillus sp. FSL R5-0912. Taxonomy (NCBI): domain Bacteria; kingdom Bacillati; phylum Bacillota; class Bacilli; order Caryophanales; family Paenibacillaceae; genus Paenibacillus; species Paenibacillus sp. FSL R5-0912. Next base: position 2,492,946 of record NZ_CP009282.1, on the reverse strand, counting down.
TTTACCCCGGAAGCGCTGGAAACGCGCAGCACTACCATCCAGGGCTGGGTATACGATGAGGGCTGGCGCAAGCTGAGTCTTCCTGTGGCCGATGTGATCAACAATCGGCTGACGACGCGAAAGGTAGAGAACAAACCTAGCGTACAGCATTTTTTGGCGGATGTAAAATCCCGCTACGGAACTCATTTTTTCAATGAAAAGTTCCTTGACAAGACAGAGGTATTCGAAGCGCTGGCACAAGATCCCGCCCTGCAGCGGTATTTGCCGGAGTCGCATGCCCTGAATGGCTTCGCCGTATTGAAAAGAATGTGCAGCAATTATCCCAGTGTGTTCCTGAAACCTGTACGCGGCAGCCTGGGCAAAGGCATTCTGCGCATCTCCAAAGAAGACGGCGGCGGCTATCGGCTGCAGTCGACAACACCGCTGGGGACACGCAAGCAAAGCTATCCCAGTCTGGCGAAGCTTTTTGGGTCCATTGCCCCGAAGATGAAAACGACCCGCTACCAGATTCAGCAGGGCTTGCCCCTGCTGGAGCTTGGACGGCGGCCGGTGGACTTCCGGGCACTCGTACAGAAGAACGGCACCGGCAAATGGGGCGTCACCTCCATTGTGGCCCGGACCGCCGGAAGTAATCATTTTGTCTCTAATCTCGCCCGGGGCGGGACGCTCAGTACGGTCCGGGAAGCCATCGGCAAAAGCAATCTACCGCCCGGAGCGAAGGAAAGCTCCCAGGTTCAGCTTCCCCGGGCAGCACTGGCGATCGCCAGAGGCGTAGAGACTTATATCCCGGCGCATTTCGGGGAGCTGGGCATCGACCTTGCGCTGGACCAGTCGGGCAGAATCTGGCTGCTAGAAGTCAACTCCAAACCGTCCAAGAACGACAATACACCGCTGAACGACCAGAAGATCCGCCCCTCCGTCAAACAAATGATTCTATACTGCCGCTATCTGGCCGGGTTATAAGGAGGACATCATGACCGAAACAGCAATGGGGTTCCTTGGCATTATGACAGGCCGTCGCCACGGGAATCCTCCCATCGCAGAACCGGAATTCTGCAGTCATCTATGCCGGGCGGCCCCGTTGTATGATCTGAAGGTCCTTGTTTTCCATCCGGAAGGTGTCGCCAAGGACGGCGCCTCTGTCAGCGGGTATCTCTGGCAGGAAGGTCAGTGGGTGCCTGCGCAGTCACCTCCGCCCGATATTCTCTACAACCGCTGTTTCTACCGGACTCCGGAGGAGAAAAGAACTGCAGCCGCTGCCCTGGCTGTACTCTCCCGCTGTCTCCCCTGGTCACGCGGACTCCCGGATAAATGGGGCGTGTACGAGATCCTGCGGCGCAGCCGTACAGCCGCTGCCCTACTGCCCGAAACTCTGGTTTATAGCGGCCGTGAAGCACTCGGCAACATGCTTGCCGAAAGGGAGTACGGTGTTTTTCTGAAACCCAAAACAGGCTCCCACGGCAAACGCACCATGCACGCTGTACTTCTGGGCAAAGGCGAAGGCGGCGGAGTGAGTCTGCGGGGAAGAGACCGGTTGAACGAACCTTTTCAATATGTTTTCGGTACGCTGGACGAAGGCCTGGACTGGATCCACGGCTTCATCGGCCAGCACCGCTATATCATACAGCCATATCTGCATCTCACCGGCAGCGGAGGACAGCCGTTCGATGTGCGGGTGCTGATGCAGAAGAACGGTACCGGCGCCTGGTCTATGACCGGTATGGCCGTACGTCTGGGAGGCCGGGGATCGCTTACCTCGAATCTCCACGGCGGGGGAACCGCGGTTCCCGCTCTGCCCTTCCTGCTTGCCGAATACGGCAACACAGGCCGAAGCCTGTATGAGGAGCTGATCTCAGCAGCCGCTCTCCTGCCTCCACTGCTGGAAGATTCCTGCGGGAGACTCGGAGAGCTCGGTCTCGATTTCGGCATTGATGCCGGAGGAAGAATCTATCTGCTTGAAGCTAATTCCAAGCCAGGGCGCACAGTGTTCCGGCTGACGGGCGACCGCCGGGCTGCTAGGCTCGCCGCCGAGAATCCGCTGCGCTATGCGCGTCATCTGCTGCTTACATCAAGCGGCAAACCACAAGCTGTCTCACCGGCAGCTCCGTTCAACGGGAGAATGATATCAATCGTTCCTAAGGAGGATTCATAAATGGGTCTCACTTTTTGCAATGTGCATTTCACCAAGCAGCCCCAAAGAGTTGTCTATGTCTCGGGTGAACTGATGAAAAGCCTGAAATTATCCGGCAAGAAAAACATCCGCCTGCGGCTTGGGAAGGATGCCATCCCGGCGATGATCAAGCCGATCAAACGCGCCGGCAAGCATCTCTTCCTGGCCTCGGGAGTGAAGAGCGCAATCAAGGTTCCGAAATCAGGCGGCATTTATTTGCGCAACCTGCAGAATGATGAGGTCCAGCTCGGACCGCTGGTCGGCGTACTTTCCGACGGGCCCGCCTCCGCGGCACAGCCTTTTGGCTCCCGTACCGGCTTCATCAAGCAGCTGCTGCGCGAAGGCAGCAACAAATGCTATATCTTCGCCTTCATGCCGCGTGACATCGACTGGCAGCAGGAGCAGGTCAACGGCTATTTCCTCACGGCCGGCGGCAAATTCGAGCGTAAGATGGTGCCGCTGCCGGATGTCGTCTACAACCGTCTGCCCAGCCGCAGAGCGGAGACTTCCCCATACATCAACCAGCTGCGGGAGCGGTTCGGACGCAAGAAGATTCCCTACTTCAACTGGAGCTTCTTCAATAAATCGGATGTTTACCGCCTGCTGGAGAATGACGGTGCCGCCAACCGCTTCGTGCCTGAAACACACAGCAATCCCAGCACAGAACAGATGCGCGATATGCTGGACCGCCACCACTTTGTCTATTACAAACCTTCCGCAGGCAGTCTTGGACACGGCATCTACCGCCTGACCTACCTGCCGAAGAAGGGGTACTTCGCCCGTTACCGTAAGAGCGGGAAGAATGTGCTGCTGCGCTTCACCAGCTTCGACAGCCTGATGCGCATGCTGCGCGGCCGTCACGGACAGAGCCTGCAGAATTATGTGGTTCAGCAGGGGATCCGGCTGATTGAGATTGACGGCTGCCCGATTGATTTCCGCTTCCATATGCACAAGAACGGCAGCAACCAATGGGTAGTTGTCGGCATCGGGGCCAAGAAAGCCGGCCGGGGCAGTGTCACCACCCACCTGAAGAACGGCGGCGCCCTGCTTACACCGCAGCAGGCACTGGGCCGTGTCTTCGGCGCAAGATCGGATGAAGTGCTGCAGCGCGCCAAAACAACAGCCGTCAAGCTGGCAGAATCCCTGGAAATCCAGCACCGGCATCTGCTCGGTGAGATTGGATTTGATCTCGGGATTGACCAGGATGAGGATATCTGGATGTTCGAGGCCAATGCCAAACCGGGACGCTCTATCTTCCGCCACCCCTCCCTGCGCGCTGAGGGCAAAGCTTCCATTGAGCACATCCTGGAGCATTGTCTGTATCTCAGCAAATTCCGCAGGAGGGATGACTTGTGAACAGCCGTATCCCTGACCCCGGCAAGCCCGTTATCGCCATCCTGACGACCAGTGACCGGCTGAAGCAGTTTCGCGGCAACCGCAATAACTTCCGCGATATTATCCGCACCGGCAAAGAAATGGGTTATCTGGTATATGTCGTCACCGTCCGCGACCTGAAGCTGGAGGAGCGGATGGTGAACGGCTTCGTCCCCTCTGCCAGCGGCAAGCTCTGGTACTCCATTCCTGTCCCGCTGCCGCAGGTGATTTATAACCGGATTCCGAACCGCGATGAAGAGGAGAAGGCACCGGTCGCCCGCAAAATAGCGGAATGTCTGGAGCATCCTGAGATCCAGCTGTACAACCCGAGATTTTTCAATAAATGGAATCTCTTCGAGTGGCTCAAGGAATCCAAAGCAACCTCAAAGCATGTGCCCAAGACCCGCCGTCTGCGCAGTGCAGCAACCCTGACGGCCATGCTGAAGAATCACGACAGTCTCTACCTCAAACCGGAGAACGGCAAAGCCGGCAAAGGGATTATGCGGCTGAGATACCGGATGGATGCTATGCTGCCTTACCGGCTGCAGATCCAGAGCGGCAAGAAGAACACGACCTACAAAGCCGCGTCCATCGAACGTCTGTGGGCCAGAATCGTCAGGGAAAAAGGGGTATCCCGCTACATCGTGCAGCAGGCCATTGTGCTTGCTGCGCACCACGGGCGCCCCTTCGATCTTCGCGTGCTGCTGCAGAAGAACGGCCGTGGCGCCTGGGCGGTCACCGGCATTGGCGCACGGCTGGCCGGAGCCCGCAGCATCACTACCCATGTGCCGCGCGGCGGCAGCATTGAAGAGCCCTCCAGCATGCTGGAGGGAACCTTCGGAGCAGAGCAGGCTGCGGCCATCCTGAAGAATGTCCCCACCACGGCGCTGCTGATTGCCCGGCAGATTGAACGCGCTTCGGCCACCATGCTGGGCGAGATGTCAATGGACCTCGGCGTCGATGAAGAAGGCGGGCTGTGGTTCTTCGAGGCCAATTCCAGGCCGATGAAATTCGATGAGCCGGCGATCCGCAAGCTGTCGCTGGAACGCATTTTTCATTATGGCCAGCATCTATCCCGCCAGACTAAGCCTAATTAAACCCGTAAAGGAAGTGACACCATGCAGATATCCTCACTCTACGACAGCAATCCGGTGCAGTGGAATTCCAGACTAGCCGGATTGCTTGAATTCCTGAGGGAGTATGGGGAGCAGCGGATTACGCTTCGCGGATGCAGGCAGCTGGCCCGGCTGACACCGGAGCAGCTCGCCTTGCCGGGAGTTTCGCTACTCGTTGCCACTGTACGGGGTCAGAACGGCCGTCAGCTCGCAGGTGTCAGCTTCGTCTCCGGCTACGGCAAGGAGGCCTGTGTAGTAGCCGTTCATCCCCTGTACCGCAAGAGGCATACCGGCACAGCCCTGCTTACCGCGCAGCTGGAACGTCTTGGGCAGCTGGAATGCCATGTAGCCTGCGATAACCCGGCCAGCCTGAAAATGTGCTTCAACAGCGGGCTAGCCGCCGTAGACCTGGTTAACGGCCCTACGGGTAAACCCACGCTGCTGCTGCGGTCCTCCCGGACTGCAGCCGGACCTACTATTCTCCCACAAGAAGGTGAACTCCTGTGCCAGAGCCCGTCTTAGGCATCCTCACGCTATATCTGAATGACGCCAAACAGCTTGAGGAGAAGAGCGTGTACCGGAGGATGATTATTGAAGGCAGCCGGATTGGCCTGGATGTCTTTGTGTTTACCCCCGCAGATGTGCATGTAAGCAAAGAACAGATCCATGCCCTTGTCTATGATGTCAAAAGCGGAACATGGTCGCGCAAATGGCGCTCCTTCCCGAATATGATCTATGACCGCTGCCGGATTCAGCGCAGCCAGCGGTTCCAGCAGTTGCTGCGCTTTCGCGCGCGGTATGATCATCTGACCTTCCTGAACCGTCCGCTGCGGAATAAATGGACGGTTCACCAGACCTTTTCACAGAAAAGCCGTTTCCGGCAGCATATGCCGGAGACTCTTCTATATCAGTCTTCCGCCGATCTCCACCGCATGCTGAAGTTCAGTCCGGTCGTCTACGTCAAGCCGATTAACGGCACGGGCGGACGCGGCATCCTGCGGATTGAGCGGCAGCGGGAAGGCAAGTCCCTCTACGATATCCAGGGACGCCGCCAGAGCCGGCAGATCATCGCGCCCCGCAAGGTGTCGCTGAGCCGCCTGGATTCGATTGTCCGCCAGTGGTGTCTCGGCGGACGGTTCCTCATCCAGCAGGGCATTCCACTCCGCTTGCCAAGCGGCCGGTTCCATGACTACCGGATGCTCGTGCAGAAGAACGGCCAAGGCGTCTGGGAATTCACCGGCATGGCCGGCCGGGTAGGCGCGGCCCGCAGCGTCACCTCGAACCTCCATGGCGGCGGGCATGCGATGCGGGCCGAGGCCCTGCTGAAGCAGTGGCTCGGCAGCGAAGAGCGGGCCGACAAAGCCATGCGCACCGCAGAGAAGCTGGGAATCGAAGCTGCCGCGTACCTCGAAGATAGCTTCGGCGCGCTCTGCGAGCTGGCCCTGGACCTCGCGATCGACCGCGAGGGCAAGATCTACGTGCTGGAGGTCAACCCCAAGCCGGCCCGCGAGGTCTTCGCCCGCTCCGGCGACAATAGCACTTACCGCAAAGCGCTGGTACGCCCGCTGGAATATGCGATGTGGGTGTATAAGAACAAGAATACGCCGAGCTCGGCGAAGACGGTTGAGGAATGAAGAATGTTAGATAACAGCAAATAACCGCCTCTCCGTAAAGGGGCGGTTATTTGCTTATTTAAGATATTAAACATTTAGAACTATCACCGTTCAAATTAATCTTCTTAATAAACTTTTATGAGAATATGCAATATCTTTTATTGGCGCCTCATTGAATGTAGGCGATGGAAATAATAAGACATTACTCAAATCGTTAGGAAGCACTTCAATTTCAACTAATCTTAAACTGTTCTCAAGATCAACAATTTCGAATGCTATGGACTGTTTACCAGACATCGTTAGAATTAATGGAATTTCTGCGATACCATCATGAAATTGAACATCAATTGTCGTAGTACCAGTAGCTGATAGCTCTACATCTCCGAATTTCCCAAAGAATTCAGTGTTTGAAATTGTATAACCTGACACCTTTACTTTAGCAATTCCATTTAATATACCTGTATTAATACCGTCATCACTATAGACACTATCAACAACACTTAACTTAACAATTGTTGGTTCACCAACATAGATTGTTGATTGAGCCATTTCAACAGAGCTATCAAGTTGTTTTTTTGTTTTTAAGATCATGTTATTTATCTCTATCCAACCTAACTCAGACCATTCCGACCACAAGTGTTCGTCAAACACTTTCACTTTCACTTGGAAGGCTTGACCTGACGGTAACGCTTCACTCACCATCCAAGTGTTCTCAGTAGCAGTCATCGGCTGACTCACGATGCCCGAATCCACTATTTCATTTCCACTTGCATCCAATATCTGCACCTGGTACGCCGCAAAACGTGTTAATGCTGCATCTTTTTGAATCCACCGGATGGTCGGCTGATTTACATTACTTTTCTCCGGTGCTTCTTTACTTCCCAAAGGATAGGTCAGTACTGCCTCTGGAGCCGTATTCTCTTTCACTAATGCAGGTGTTGTGTGCACATCCGTCGTCCCGTCTCCGAGCTGCCCATGTTGGTTAACGTCTCCCCAAGCCCACGCGCTTCCATCGGTTTTAACGGCCGCCGTATAAATCTTCCGTTGGTCGTCGTTGTACGCCACTCCTACAGCGCTCACTTCGCTTATTCCTTCAACTTTTACAGGTGTATATCCATCCCATCTCCACAAACTCCCATCTTCCCGGATCGCAAAGTTACCACCACCGCCTACGATAGTTTGAATTCCACTTAACGGGTTCAATGTGAAGACCCTCTGATAGTTGCCTCCCCACAGTACTACACTTCCATCTTTTTTCAGTGCAAGTCCACGATTACCTATTTCTCCTGCCACAATACTTGCTAAATCTTCTAATCCCGTCATTGGAACAGCCATTAACATGTTTGATCCTAACGATCCCGGGATTTGATAACTTCTTCCATCTCCCCATCCCCATGCCGTCCCTGCACTCGTCATGGCGTAAGCGTAACCCTTGCCTGCCGTGATTTGACTTATCCCACTGATGCCTAATACCCGCACAGGGGTACTCTGGTCTATTGTGGAATTATTCCCCAATTGTCCATTATAATTTTCGCCCCAGGACCACACGGTCCCGTCGTTTTTCAAGGCATAACTGCTATACTGACTTGCTGCAACGGCTACAATACCTTCCAAGCCCCGGACTTGGGTCGGTGTATTACTGTTATTTCCTGGTCCATTTCCCAACTGACCATATGCATTTCCTCCCCAGGTCCATACAGTTCCGTCCTCTTTTAACGCAATACTATGCTGTTTTCCTACTGCCACGGATTTTACACTGGTTAGTCCCTGAACGGAGACTGCTGTAGTTTTAGTCGAGTTCGTCCCATCTCCCAGTTCTCCAGAACTATTCATTCCCCAGCCTCTTACCGTTCCGTCTTCCTTTATCTGCAAAGTATGATCTGATCCCACTGCGAGATTTACTGGAGTTCGTACTGTGAAACTGGCTGCAATAGAGGAGTTACCTGCTTCATCCCGTGCAACAGCTTTGAATATATAATCTCTATTTGCTACAAGATTTTCAAATGTGAATTCAGGATTCACTACATTTCCAACTAACTTAGAATCTTGATATAAATCGTAACTAGTAACCGCTACGTTATCAGTAGATGGCGACCATGAGAGCGTCACTTTGTTTCCTCTCAACAGTTTCGTAATGAAATTCCTTGGTGATGAAGGATTTATTCTATCAACTTTAGCTTCCCCCGTAACTTCCTCACTAAGATTAGTTGCAATATCTGCCGCTCTCGCATAAATGGTATATAATCCTTCAGTATCAATAATTATAGGTGTTGTATAATCCTTCCATTCTCCCCTGTCAATCTTATAATGATATTTTTGAAATCCACTATTTGGGAAACCTTTATCCGTATCGAAACCTCCAGATAAGGTCACTGTGACGAACTGATTTGTCCATTTTAAAGGCTCAATTGTCATTATTGGTACGATAGGCTTTGTCCTATCAATTTTTGCTTCCCCAGAGACTTCTTCACTGAGGTTAGTAGCAGTGTCTACTGAGCGACCTATAACCTTAAATAAACCCTCCGTATCAATAATAATAGGTGTGGTGTAATCCTTCCATTCACCCCCATCAATCTTATATTGATACTTTTGAAACCCACTATTAGGAAAGCCTTTATCTGTATCAGTTCCACCCGACAATGTTATGGAGACCGACTGATTAGTCCATTTGGATGGTTCAATTGTCATTATCGGTTTAGGAGGATTGGTCTTATCAACTTTAGCCACCCCAGTTACTTCTGCACTAAGGTTAAATACATTGTCTACTGATCTGGCATACACATTGTATAAACCTTCTGAATCGATCACAAAAGGAACAGTATAGTCCTTCCACTCCCCGTCTTGGTTGATTTTGTACTGATATTTTTGAAAACCGCTATCAGCGTCTGTCCCGCCGCCTAATGTAATCGTTACATACTTATTCGTCCAAGCTGTTGGATCGATCGTCATTACGGGTACAGTCGGATTGGTAGTGTCTACCTTCACCGTTTCCGTTAAGACTTCCGAATCATTTCTATTCTTGTCTCGAACATACGACTTGAAATTATATATTCCTGTGTTAGGCAATGCTAATGGTTCTGTGTACTCTTTGTATTCAGAATCATTAAGATCATAAAAGTACTTATAAACACCAGATGCATTATCTTCTCCAGATAAGTTATAATAAACGTTTTTCCCATACCATTCATTGACGCCTTTTACCCCATCAATGTGTGAGCTTAGTGTTGGAATTGTTTCGTCTTGGGTTCCTCCAAGATCTAGATCAACAGTAGGGCTAATGCTACCTTCGAAGTTATCATCGCCATTCTGATCTATCTGAAGTACGACTTGCCCATTCTGATTAACATCGGCTATAAATACTGAAGTGGGAGTAACGGCAACATTATCAAAACGCAATGTTCTATCTTCAATATCTTTTTCATTTGCCCATACTATCGAGAAAGTTAATTCACCATATCCTGTACCAATGATACGAACTTTATAGTCTTCAGTATCATTAACTAGAGCAATCTTTGTTTCACCGTCTGTAAAGTAGTTGATGTCTGGGATTTTAGACTCAAAAGTTTCAGCGCCTGTTGGGCCTGTATGATTGCCTGAGGAATCATATATATGTAGTTCTACCGGACATTCCGCCTTGAATTTTAAAGTTTTTATTTCTTTAGTCTCATCACGAATTTTATCGGAGACAAATTCATTAGGTTTATCCTTTAAAATTTTCAAGATTTTTTGCTGCACTTCAGGACTCTTCACAAGACCTACATGAGACCTGCCAATATAAAAAGTTCGTGTTTCATCAAGCTTAAAACCTACTGTAGCACTTGATGTAGGAACAACGCCATCTCCCTGTATAACTTTCACGTCACTCAGATATTTATCGTTTAACGAAGGCACGTAGTAAACCAATTTACCAGGAGTTTCTCTCTGATCGCCAACTATAAAGTATGAATCTACCTTTTTTAGTGTATTAAGTACATCCAAAGAAGAATGAAAATTCTTGGCATTTTCAAGCAAGACATCATTTGACCAATCATTAGTATCCTTAATAAAATTCTCCGTTTCACTGAAGGTATTATATTTAGTAACTTTCACTTTAGGAGAGTCAGGCTTTGGATATGATTTAGTTTCAATATATCCGTTGGTTTGGTATGAAAAATAGGATTTATTGGGTAGTAACTCATAAATAGATGGCGTATTTTTCTCCAAATTTCTTACTGCAGAGCCAACTGTTAAATAAGCTAAGTATTCATTGTAAGATTTCCTGTTTCAAGCATATTGAACGCTTGTGGAGCGCCAAGAAATGGTGTGCCAATTGTGATCAATTTTTTTATTAGATTACTATTCCCTTGTCTGATAAATTCAGTGGCGACAAGTCCTCCCATACTATGAGCAACAATATAGTAGTTACTATATGGAGACGCAGCCCGCTCAATATTTATTCTTTCTTTCAACTTCTGTGCATTTATACTGGAGCCTAATCTCCAATCGTAAGGAAAATCAACGACGTGATATCCTTCATTTTTAAAGAAAGCAAGGATACCATCATAATCACTGATACTATTGCGAACACTTATGCTATTTTTACTTTCTCCTAAAGCGCTCATCTGCAGGCTATTAATTTGTTCGCGAATGCGAGGGACATTCTTGCTATCCTCAGGCTCCCATACCTGCTCATCTCCCAGAAACAACTCACTTCCCATGATTCCAGGTAAAAATATTATTCTATCTTTATAAACAGTAACCGTACACTCATTAGTATAGTAAGGTTGATCGGTCGGCTTTACAACAAATCTATAACTTCCTTCATCTTTGGGTTCATAAGAAAAATGGTCGCCCCAGCTTGATGGTTTATAATAATAATCCGCTTGTAAGACACCATCTTTATAAATATTAATGAGTACTGGGTGAGCCTCAGCATTAAAACTATAATTAATGTATATCTTTTCTCCATATTTCACGACTGCATTATCTGGGTATACTGATGTACTCAATATTCCGATCGAAGACTGTTCGGTTGGATTATTGCTGTATACAGATTCATGAACTGAATTAGCATATGTATAGTTTTGAAGATTTCCAGTTAGATTAAATAAAGAAACAAAAATTGTAATAATTATACTTAATGAAAATATTCTTTTCATATTACATTCCCCCTTTATTATTTAGAAAGAGTAGATTTTTTCTTATTTTGAATAGATAATATAGAGCCAAAATAAATTGAATAATAGAAATACTCCAAGGAAGCAGAAAGAGCATCTCCACTTGATATTCCGGAAAAAATTTAGTAGAAACAAAAACTCCATACTCACTATCGCCGTTATCTTGTATTGCTTTGAAAAATAAAAGAAGTAAAAGGCTTGAGAGCATAGTTACTAAAAACCAGTTGACATTGTACTTTATCCGCTGAGTTCTTATAAGCAAAAAAGAATTAGTAAAACATAACAAAAGCGGTATAAAATACACCTTAAATGAGATTTTTAATAATTCTGTTCCCCATCCCTCAATTTTTATCTTTAAAAAATAGATTAAGATTAGATGGAGCCCAACAACCAGTAATACATACAAAATAGCTTGAAGTACTGTCTTTATTGATTTCATCTTTCGTCCCCCTTTTCTACTCATTTACTAAAGCTCGTATGATATCATCGCCCTTCGTTGAGTATTCCCCCTACTTCACTAGCTCTGATACCATAATTGAATTCCCATGACTTATTTGAACTTAAATACTAAATACCCTTTTAATGTAATCATCGGAAAATTGAAGGATAAAATGAATAGTAAAACCTAACCACTGAGTTAGATAAAACTTTATTTAAACTGACTGAAGGTATATGACACAAGAAGACTTTGAGTTCTGAATATGCAGATAAACTCAAAGCAATTTCTCGCTTGTCATATATACGTCTATAATGCACGTGTCTTTGTGTTTACCCCCGCAGATGTGCATGTAAGCAAAGAACAGATCCATGCCCTTGTCTATGATGTCAAAAGCGGAACATGGTCGCGCAAATGGCGCTCCTTCCCGAATATGATCTATGACCGCTGCCGGATTCAGCGCAGCCAGCGGTTCCAGCAGTTGCTGCGCTTCCGCGCGCGGTATGATCATCTGACCTTCCTGAACCGTCCGCTGCGTAATAAATGGACGGTCCACCAGACCTTTTCACAGAAAAGCCGTTTCCGGCAGCATATGCCGGAGACTCTTCTATATCAGTCTTCCGCCGATCTCCACCGCATGCTGAAGTTCAGTCCGGTCGTCTACGTCAAGCCGATTAACGGCACGGGCGGACGCGGCATCCTGCGGATTGAGCGGCAGCGGGAAGGCAAGTCCCTCTACGATATCCAGGGACGCCGCCAGAGCCGGCAGATCATCGCGCCCCGCAAGGTGTCGCTGAGCCGCCTGGATTCGATTGTCCGCCAGTGGTGTCTCGGCGGACGGTTCCTCATCCAGCAGGGCATTCCGCTCCGCTTGCCAAGCGGCCGGTTCCATGACTACCGGATGCTCGTGCAGAAGAACGGCCAAGGCGTCTGGGAATTCACCGGCATGGCCGGCCGGGTAGGCGCGGCCCGCAGCGTCACCTCGAACCTCCATGGCGGCGGGCATGCGATGCGGGCCGAGGCCCTGCTGAAGCAGTGGCTCGGCAGCGAAGAGCGGGCCGACAAGGCCATGCGCACCGCAGAGAAGCTGGGAATCGAAGCTGCCGCGTACCTCGAAGATAGCTTCGGCGCGCTCTGCGAGCTGGCCCTGGACCTCGCGATCGACCGCGAGGGCAAGATCTACGTGCTGGAGGTCAACCCCAAGCCGGCCCGCGAGGTCTTCGCCCGCTCCGGCGACAATAGCACTTACCGCAAAGCGCTGGTACGCCCGCTGGAATATGCGATGTGGGTGTATAAGAACAAGAATACGCCGAGCTCGGCGAAGACGGTTGAGGAATGAAAGATTGGTAATGAACAGCAATGAACCGCTCCTTCACAAATACAGAAGGGGCGGTTCTTATTACTGAATCAATAAAAATAGGTAAGGTATATAACAGATATTAACAAAATTGAGTTATTGTCTGAGTCGGAGAAAGAAAAACTTAAAGAAGTCACAGACAGATTTGTTTTCCGTGTCAATAGCTATTATCTTTCTTTGATTAACTGGGACGATCCGAAGGATCCTATTCGAAAACTAGTCATTCCAGGTGAAGGAGAGCTAATGGAATATGGCCGCTGGGATGCTTCAGATGAGGATACAAATTATGTTGTACCAGGCTGTCAGCATAAATACAGAACGACAGCACTTCTAATCGTATCCGAGGTTTGCGGGGCTTACTGCCGCTATTGCTTCCGTAAACGGTTGTTCCGTAATGATGTGAAAGAGGCTCAGTCTGATGTCACACTAGGATTGGAATATATTTCAAGTCACCCCGAGATTAACAATGTACTTCTAACGGGGGGGAGACAGTCTGATTCTCTCGACTTCGAAGCTTCGTTCAATCATTGAAAGTCTTAGAGCGCATATAGGAAGATCAAGAGCTGCTGAATTTGATTCAGACTCATTCTACTGAAGACAAACGGATATATGTGATGGCACACATTAATCATCCTCGTGAAATAACGCCTGAAGCCAAAAAAGCTTTTAAAGCTCTTCATAACGCTGGAGCTATTGTCGTTAATCAGACACCGGTTCTCAAAGGTATAAACGATGATCCCGTTATTCTCGGAGAACTTCTGGACCGACTTTCGTGGGCTGGAGTCACGCCTTACTATTTCTTCGTTAACCGTCCTATCGCCGGTAACCGGGAGTTTGCTGGGGGAAATCAGGGAATTGGTTCAAATCATGCAGAAGTACGAATAAGAAGCTAAAGATCCTATTTTCAGCTTACTGCAGTGTGGGGTCGATATCCTTTTCATGGTTGTTTTGGCTAACCTCTTTGAAAAGCGAACCTTGCTCCAAAGCATCTTCTGACTTCAGGCCGAGCAAACGTTCTAATTCCCCAATGGTCACTGGTTTGGCATGCCGCATTAGTTCATATCCTAATTGGCCGTTTGGTTCAAGTGTAGCGGTTTGGACATCTGTGAAGTTCGTAATCCCTTGCTCTCTGAGCCTTATTTCAAGTTGGTCTACTGACATACGAATGGAGCGAAGAGTAGTAATGTTGATTTGTCCGTTTTCAATAACGATCTTGGATTGGCCACTAAGCACCTTTTCAAGCCAATTAAATTTCAATTGTAAATATTCAATAATTAATAATGACACAATAAATACCGAAGCAGAGCCTATCGCTTGCCACAATTCATGATTCGCAATAGGTTGAACTATGGTAGTACCGATTGAGATCATTATTACCGTCGTCGCTACACTCATCTGCGAAATTGATTTTCTGCCGGCAATTCTCAGAAGAATCATTCCGACTAAGACTAGAAAAGCAGATTTCCATATCCAAGCTAGATCCATCAGATCATCCTCCAGAAATACCGATTTCAATTAGTATGTAATTCTAAATTGTATCCTATTCAAAATTTATCCATAATGCATATATTGAACCTTTCCATTACAAAGACACTCCAGAACTATAAAAAAAACAATTAAGAGCTTCTTCCTCGATCTATTGTGGGAGAAGCTCTTCTCTCTCCTATTCACAAAATTCACGCCAGCGTACTTATGCCTTGCGGTTTGACTTAATGATTCGTTAACATAAGGCGCATTGTATTACGGGCCACTCAAACTCTTTGATTGAGATTGTTTATGATGTTAAAAGCGGAACATGGTCGCGCAAGCGGCAAGTTCCTCGTCCAGCCGGATATTCCGCAGCAGCTGCCCAGCAGCAGGTTCCATGACTACCGGATGCTCGTGCAGAAGAACGGCCAGGGCTTCTGGGAATTCATCGGCATTGACCGGCCAGGTAGCCGCTGCGCATACCAAGAAGACAGCTTCGGCGCAAGCTGCGAGCTGGCACTGGACCTCGCGATCGACCGCGAGGGTAAGATCTACGAGCTGGAGGTCAACCCGAAGCCGGCCCGCGAGGTCTTCGCCCGCTCCGGCGTCAGCGGTACCTACCGCAAAACGCTGGTCCGCCCGCTGGAGTACGCGATGTGGGTGTATAAGAACAAGAATACACCGAGCTCGGCGAAGACGGTTGAGGAGGAAATGGAATAGATCGACAAACAACCGCCCTTTCGCAGGTTTGCGAAAGGGCGGTTGTTTACTAGATTACGTGATCCTTAATTCATTTTCCCCGTTGTGCCAGCAGCTTCAGCAGAACCGTCACAGCCTCAGCTCTTGTAGCAGAGTCTTGCGGAGCAAATTCGTTGTTACCCTTCCCTTGCACGATACCCGCTTGCTTCACGAAATCAATGCTGGCCTTTGCCCAGCCTGGAATATTCTTATCGTCAGCGAAGCTGGTGGTCAGCTTGACTCCGGTAGACTCACCCAGCGCTTTGGCGAGGATGACCGCCATCTCGGCGCGTGTGATTTCTGCATTCGGACGGAAACCGCCGTCCTCATAACCTGTAATTATGCCTGCTTGCACCGCCTGTGCGATGGCTGTCTGCGCCCACACTCCAATTGTAGCTGAATCTGCGAATTTCAGATCCGCCCCTGCTCCTTGATGCTTCAGCGCATTCATCAGCATCACAGCGAATTCCGCACGCGTCACTGAATGATTCGGCTGGAACGTTCCGTCCAGGTAACCCTTAACCACGCCCATGCTCAACGCTTGCTGGATGTTGGCTTCTGCCCAATGTCCAGCGACATCACTCAGGATAACTTCCGTAGGACTCTCCGTGACCGGCGCTCTTACTGGCAATCCCGTCACTTCGTCTACACTGAGCACTGCATATTTCCCGAAGTGATCCACTTCCACAATGATGTGATTCCCTTCGCTCTTGCCGCCTGCGACTTCAATCCAGGCTTTCTTCACCTCATCATAATAGAATACCGCTGCTAGTTGGTTGCTTGTCACAAGGGATGGATCAAAGGCAATGTTCAACCTAACCGGTTTAATGAAGTTCTCCAGGAAGTTTTTGGTAACCTCGTACACGGGACTGAGCAGGAGCTCGTTATTTGGGAAAAGCTTTTGTGGATCCAGCACCTTTTCAATGGATAATATCAACTCTTTGTTTATAGCTCCGGCGGGAATGGAAATCTTGATGGCATCCTCGAAGCTAACTTCACCCGCCTGGTTTACGGGAAGCGTTAATGTACCGTTGGTACTGCTAACAATGATATTCGTTGGGAGGATGAAAGTACTTCCAGGGTCAATACTAACAAGCTGTGTAGCCGGGAATTCGGCAGTTATAATGCCTGAGTCCGCTGCATTCGTCGTTGATGCTCCAGCAACAGTGAAGAAGTTCGCAGGCACTCCCGTTAAGGTATACCCTGGCTTGGGCGTGATTGTAATCATCGCCGTATACGCCGTGCCTGGGGCAAATACGGTCATCGCTGGTGACCAGCTAACCGTGGCTATATATTCTGGCGAATAAGTCGCCGTCGTTACCGGCGTAGTCCCGATGATCGGTGCGGTCACACCCATTATCCCGGGTGTAGTAATTGGAACGTTTGATACAGGCACTTCCGTGACAGGCAACGCTGCCGTCGCCGGGAACTCGGCGGTTACCACTCCTGAATCTGCTGTATTGGTGGTGCTAGCTCCCGGTACGGTAAAGAAGTAGGCGGGTACTCCAGTTAAGGTATACCCCGGCTTGGGCGTGATTGTGATCGTCGCCGTATAAGCCGTTTCTGGAGCAAATAAGGTCGTCGCTGGTGACCAGCTAACCGCGGCAGAATATTCTGACGAGTACGTTACCATCGTTACCGGTGTGGCACCGGTTAGCGGTGCAGTTACACCCGCTATCTCTGCTGCCTTGATGGGAATAGCTGTCACAGGCACGATCGCCGTCGCCGGGAATGCGGCGGTTACCACTCCTGAATCTGCTGTATTCGTGGTGTTTGCTCCCGGTACGGTAAAGAAGTAAGCGGGTACTCCGGTTAAGGTGTAACCCTGCTTGGGCGTGATTGTGATCGTTGCGGTATACGCCGTTCCTTCACCAAAGCTTGCGTCTGCCGGAGTCCAATCTATCGCCGCTGTATACTCTGCCGTGTCCGCTATCGATGCTGTCGGCGCTTCACCTGCGACCGGCACGGTTACTCCAGCAATCGCTGCCGTCGTGATAGGTATCGCTGCCGTCGCCGGGAATACAGCGGTCACTACACCTGAATCCGCTGCATTCGTCGTTGTAGCTCCCGCTACAGTGAAGAAGTCTTTAGCCACTCCCGCTAAGGTATAACCGGGTTTTGGCGTAAGGCTTATCTTCGCCGTGTAAACTGCTGCTCCCGCAAAGGTCGCGTCCGACGGGGTCCAGGCTATCGCCGTCGTATACTCTGCCGTGTCCGCTATCGATGCTGTCGGCGCTTCACCTGCGACCGGCACGGTTACTCCCGCTATCGCCGCCGTCGTGATAGGTAACGCTGCCGTCGCCGGGAATACGGCGGTCACAACTCCTGAATCCGCTGCATTCGTAGTGGTTGCTCCGACTACAGTGAAGAAATCTTTAGCTACTCCGGCTAAAGTGTACCCCGGCTTGGGCGTGAGGCTGATCTTCGCCGTGTAAACTGCTGCTCCCGCAAACTTCGTGTCTGCCGGAGTCCAATCTATCGCCGCTGTATACTCTGCCGTGTCCGCTATCGATGCTGTCGGCGCTTCACCTGCGACCGGCGCAGTCACTCCAGCTATCGCTGCCGTCTGGATAGGCACCGCTGCCGTCGCCGGGAATGCGGCGGTCACTACACCTGAATCCGCTGCATTCGTCGTTGTAGCTCCCGCTACAGTGAAGAAGTCTTTAGCCACTCCTGCTAAAGTGTAACCTGGCTTGGGCGTGAGGCTGATCTTCGCCGTATAAATCGCTGCTCCCGCAAACTTCGCGTCTGCCGGAGTCCAGTCTATCGCCGCCGTATACTCTGCCGTGTCCGCTATCGATGCTGTTGGCGCTTCACCTGCGACCGGCGCGGTCACTCCAGCTATCGCCGCCGTCGTGATAGCTATCGGTGCCGTCGCCGGAAATACGGCGGTCACAACTCCTGAATCCGCTGCATTCGTAGTGGTTGCTCCGACTACAGTGAAGAAATCTTTAGCTACTCCGGCTAAAGTGTACCCCGGCTTGGGCATGAGGCTTATCTTCGCCGTGTAAACTGCTGCTCCCGCAAACTTCGTGTCTGCCGGAGTCCAATCTATCGCCGCTGTATACTCTGCCGTGTCCGCTATCGATGCTGTCGGCGCTGCACCTGCGACCGGCACGGTCACTCCAGCAATCGCTGCCGTCGTGATAGGTATCGCTGCCGTCGCCGGGAATACAGCGGTCACTACTCCTGAATCCGCTGCATTCGTAGTGGTTGCTCCGACTACAGTGAAGAAATCTTTAGCTACGCCGGCTAAAGTGTACCCCGGCTTGGGCGTGAGGCTGATCTTCGCTGTATAAATCGCTGCTCCCGTAAACTTCGCGTCTGCCGGAGTCCAGTCTATCGCCGCCGTATACTCTGCCGTGTCCGCTATCGATGCTGTTGGCGCTTCACCTGCGACCGGCGCGGTCACTCCAGCTATCGCCGCCGTCGTGATAGGTATCGCTGCCGTCGCCGGGAATACAGCGGTCACTACTCCTGAATCCGCTGCATTCGTAGTGGTTGCTCCGACTACAGTGAAGAAATCTTTAGCCACTCCTGCTAAAGTGTAACCTGGCTTGGGCGTGAGGCTTATCTTCGCCGTGTAGCTTTCTTCTCCGGCAAAGGTAGCATCTGCCGGATTCCAGGCTATCGCCGCTGTATACTCTGCCGTGTCCACTATCGATGTTGTCGGCGCTTCACCTGCGACCGGCGCGGTTACTCCAGCAATCGCTGCCGCCGTGATAGGTATCGCTGCCGTCGCCGGGAATGCGGCGGTCACTACACCTGAATCCGCTGCATTCGTCGTTGTAGCTCCCGCTACAGTGAAGAAGTCTTTTGCTACTCCGGCTAAAGTGTACCCCGGCTTGGGCGTGAGGCTTATCTTCGCCGTGTAGCTTTCTTCTCCGGCAAAGGTAGCATCTGCCGGATTCCAGGCTATCGCTGCTGTATACTCTGCCGTGTCCGCCAGAGCCGCAACGGGTACGGCACCGGTTTCCGGCACGGTCACTCCATCAATTGCTGCTGATTGGATAGGTACAATCTTGATATCCTGGGCATCTACACTCCGGATATGTTCAGCAATCGCTGGTTGTGCAGCCCCTTTTACCCGTAAATAAATCTTATCGCCTAGTCTGACTACAATGTTGTCCACGCTTGTATCGACTATCGGCGTGTACGAGCCTGTGTTGACTTTATACTCCATCCCACTTGCCACGCCGGTTAACTTCGTCGTTCCTGCATTCGTTCCTGGTGTCAAAGCTATAAACGCCCATAACTCAGGATAATGTCCTGGAAGCATATACCAATCTTCGCTGAAATCCCAGTCACTAAATGTGGTTGGATCTTGCATTTCTGCGGTTGTTTTACCCGTACCTTTCCTGGTATCCGTCTGTCCTGTTGTGCTACTATCGTAGAAGCTGTTGCTAATGGTTCCACTGGAGAGGTAAGCAACCAAGCCCCCCATATCATAATAATTACTCCCACTCACATTTCCTGTGGCATAACTATTGATAATGGTTCCATCGTTTCTAGCAACCAATCCGCCCACTAAAGATCTTCCAGCAATACTTCCTGTGGCGTAACTGTTTTTGATGATTCCGTTGCTGTAATTACTACCAACCAAGCCACCACTTATTCCATTTCCAGTAATACTTACCAATGCGTAGCTGTTGCTAATAGTTCCGTAGTTTTCATTAACTAAACCTGCTGAACCATTCACGATTCTTCCGGTCACGTAAGTGTTGCTAATAGTTCCGTAGTTAGTGGATAACAAACCACCCGATGAGTACCTTCCTTGCACCTCAATATCTTCCAGAATCATATTGGTAATATTCCCTGTAGACCTTCCAAACAATCCGACCTCAAAAACAATAAAAGGTTGATCAATTTTCAGATTTGTGATTTTAAATCCATTGCCGTCCATGTTCCCACTAAACGGAGAACTGCTGGAGCTATTGGCACTATAGATCCTCACTCCTATCGGCATCCAATTATCATAACTACTCAAATCAATATCAGCTATTAAATTAAAATAAAGACCTGGATCCAAATAGTTCCTAACCTCACTCAGTTGATCGGCCGTTGCAATCTGATAAGGATCACTTGCTGTACCCGTTCCTCCAGCGAAGCCTCCCGCAGCATGAGCCGTCCCACCTCCAGGTGCAATAACCCCCGATATTCCTCCTATTACCATTAGTAGCACCAGAAAAACCGACAATCCTTTTTTATACGCCTTATTCATACGCATTCCCTCCTCCAAAACTTCTCCACTTCATATATCTCTCACAAATATTTCCGATCTCCTAGCTTCTTTGTGTCATTTCTCATTGTATTCATCCCACTATAAGCCTTTCCGTGCAAAAAAATAACTCCCCATTTGGGGAGGTAGGCCTAATAATTATTCAACGAATATCTTTAACTCTTTGGCACGCTGCAAGGCATGTATCCGATTGTTCGCTTCAAGCTTTCTATACACATTCCGGATATGAAACTTTACAGTTTCGCCAGTGATGTTTAGATCTGATGCAATTTCCTTGTTCGCCAAACCAGCCGCAATCAATACTAGGACCTTCGTTTCCTGATCGGTCAGTAGTTCTTTACGGGGCTGTTCGGCTGGTAAGCTGTCTTGGCTCTTGACCTGCATAGCCTGAAGCAGTTGCTGCACATAACCAGAAGTAACAAGCAGCTTATCCCCCAAGTGATTATCTTGAAGTCTCTTCCCATAAGCCGCCAGAAGCTCTGCCATCACAGGGCCTTCATCTATAAAGCTGCGAATATACCCCCCCGGCTCTGCCTTTTGCAGGGCTGCCTCTACCTGAATCAGCGCCGCCTCCATTTGACCAGAGCGCTGAAGCGTCAGACTTTGCAGAATGATGACCTGAATACGATCACGCAGACGGTCTTCCCTCCCCAACATGCGATTTAACTGTTCCAGCAAGTACAGTGCTTCATCCATCCGCTCACAAGCAATAAGTACTCTGGCAAAAGCAAGATATTCTGTCACCCGATTCAACGAAACCTCATCCGTATGCGCAAGACCGCAGCTTTGCAGCCAGTCTAAAGCCTCTTGAAGTAAGCCTTGCTCCAGGGACAGACAAGCCTGTTCTGCTTCAATTCTGTACATAAACAATTCGTAATCCGGAGAGGCAATTTGCATTTTCAACTCGTTCAGCAGCGCTCTGGCCCGGATCGGATTGCCTTTTGCTTGCTGGATCCGTGAAGCATTCATGGATATTTGGATCATTATCCGCGCAAAGGGCTGCATATCCTGGCGTCCGAGCACCATCGCAGCATACCTCTCCGCCTCTTCGAGCCGGTTCCACTCGTATAACAGCTTGCTGTAGGAAGCGCATAAGAATCCGAGAAAAGGGTATTCCTGCTTGTTCTGCCACACGCTGATCCATTTGGGCAGGAATGCATCCGCTGCATGAAGATCATTGATATGGGTCAATAGATCGTCAAATGAATCAAAGCCCTGGTATCTGTTGCGTCCCACCGTCTGAAAGAAACTGCCTTCCGGCATATACTGCTCAACCAGCCCGAAGTAGTCTGACGTTCGTTCCAAATCTTTGTGCAGATAGGAGGTGATCGCATGGAAAAAGTAGATATTGCCCATGGCCTGCTTCCATTCCGCATCCGATACTTTGCCCTCCAGTGCTTGAAACCGGATGGTTGCCTGTTTCACTCTGTGAAAAGCTTCGGTCCATTCCCCAACGCCCAATAAGACAGAAATATAAAATAATTCAACCATTGGCTTCTCAGCAAAGGAGTTTTCCGGTAAAACAGAGACCCATCGGATCAATACAACACTTTTCGTCTGGACTAACGTATGTAGATTTTTCTCAATTAACCGGACAGCATCCGGATAATATTTCCCTTCTAAATAATGTTCCACCGCTTCTTCGTCAAAGCCTTGTGACTCCAGCCACTCTGCCGCGCGAACATGCACCTGCATCCATTGATCTGTGTCTGTTCTGAACAATAGCTGCTGTAAGAAATCCGAGAGCAGGTGATGATACCTGTACCATGTCCGATGATCATCCAAGGGGACAATGAATAAATTCATTTGCTCCAGTCTCTCCAATTGTGCTTGAGCATTCGCCTGACCGGTTACTGCCTGGCATAAGGAAGCGTTCATGCGGTTCAGGATGGAGGTTTCCAATAAAAAAGCACGTATCTGCTCCGGCTGATGGTGAAATACCTCTTGCAGCAAATAATCGGAAATATCATGCTGATGGCCGCTGAACTGCTGAAGGGTAGCCGAAATATTGTCACTTTGCTTCAAAGAAAGGGCTGCCAGCTGCAAGCCGCTGATCCAGCCTTCCGTCTGCCGGAACAGCATCTCCACTTGGTCTGGAGTTAAGCCTAAATCCGTTGTTTCGCGAAAAAAAACAAGTCCTTCGTCCAAATGAAAACGCAAATCCTGCATTTTAATCTGATGGAATTCACCTTTGGCCAGCAGCCTGGCAGTAGGTATGGACAGATCCGTACGACTTGCAATATAGAGGTGAATATGTGGAGGTAAATGCTCTAGCAGATAGGTGATGGATTGATGAATAGCGGGAAGTTCTATGACATGATAATCATCGAGTATAACTACCAATTCGTTCGGAAAAGCATTCAATGCATTCAACAATTCCATAATCGCAGGCTCTGAAGATTGTGAAGGACCGCTATCCAGCAGGGATTGCACCGCTAAGCCGAATCCGGGCTCTCTCTCCTGAATAGAAGCGGTGAAGTAACTCCAGAACTGGATCCAATCATTATCCTGTGCGTCCAGCGAAACCCAGGCCACAACGCTGAGGCATTGTTTCACCCATTCACTTAATGCCGTAGTTTTGCCATATCCAGCCTGAGCGGAAATCAGTGTTAACTTAGCCTCCCTTCCTTCATTCAGCTTATGAAGCAGCCTCGGCCGGGCTACCAGAGATTTACGGACATGGGGGATATGAAGTTTAGTATGGACCAACAATAAATATCCCTCCGTATATTTGCAGCATGTTATGCTGATATTCGCTATAAGTTAGCACCGTCTCTTCAGTCTCATATTATATCAGATAAGATACTTAATAATATCGACTCCACCCTAAAAAGTAGCGGTTGATATTTTCACCCTTGGAACGTAGTTCACTTCATTTCTGCGAAACCAAGGGGTATAGGTATCTTTAACGAATACAATTGATCTTTCTTTCGCATATAAGTATACACCTTGTGCAATGAGTATTCTTGTCGCATACTCCAAGTAAGGGAGAGATGACATGAGAAGAATGAGGAAAATCACGATCACGAATGGCACGCAGATTTCGTTAAGAACTTCGGGTATGCCCCCGAAGCGGATATCATCGGGGCAGCTTTTAAAGCGAACGGTCATCTAATGCATGCAGGTACGGTACTATTGCAATCCTACTCGGTATATGAAGAGATTCTGATCCACTTTCAGAACAACATCAACGTCTATCTCGCTGAGCAGGATGGCGTGAAGCTTCTGAAGTGGCTAGGTGATGCGGTCAACGATCGGAAACCCTATTCAGTGGGCAGCAAGTTCCTCACGATGCCGGAGCCGGCGCAGAGATAATTCTGGAAGCTTCGGAACATTAGCATAAGACAGGGGAGAAAATCATTGAATTTGCGTGAAAAGCAGATGCAATGGACGAGGGAGATTATTAAGGATACAGCGCTGGGCTTGTTCTGTGCTCAAGGTATTGAGCGCACGGGTATGGCTCAAATAGCGGAGCAAGCCGGCGTCTCCCGGCGCACTTTGTATCATCATTATAAGGACAAGGAAGAATTAGCCGCTCAAATCTATGTCCTGAACCTGGAGCAGATGTTTGGACAGCTGCTGTTTGACTTTGATTTTGCACAGCCTGTACAGTCACTGGAGAAGATTCTGAATCAATACCTGGCGCTGAGAGATCATCAGGAGTCACTGATCTACTATGATGCCATTTTCGGAGTATACTACAGCACCCTGTCCAAGAATCCTGCGGACCTGCCTGATTTCAAGAAGGCTATGGAAGTCTGTTATTCGGGGTTAATACGCCTTGAGACCGAATCTGTGACTCTGGAGGACAAAAAGAAGTGGCTGGACATTCTGCAGAAGTCCACCCGCCTGTATTTCATGTATTTACAAAAAGCCGTAATTATTACCCATCAGCGGGGCGGTTTGGTTACCGAGGAAGACCGGGCAGCGGACCGGCAATTCAAGGATTTCATCATGAATGGTGTACGGGCAACCTGACGATCATCGTGGTTCCCTCTTCAGCCGTAACGTCCACCTCAATGCTCCCCTGATGCAGGGAAACGATTTTTTGGACAATCGCAAGCCCCAGACCGTTCCCGTTGTTATTTCCCCTGCGCGACTTGTCTGCTTTATAGAATCTTTGGAATATGGCGCCAACCTCTTCCGGAGAAATCCCGATGCCGTTATCGCTGATGGTGACGGATACTTCTGCTGCACTGCTGTCTACACGGATACGGATCTTCCCGCCTTCAGGCGTGAACTTGATGCTGTTGCTGAGCAGATTCATCCATACTTGCTTCAGTTGGTCTTCATCACCAATGATATTGACGGCTTCGGGCAGTTCCAGATCGATAACGATGCTTCGGGCAGACCATTGCGGCTCACAGGTCACAACAATAGTTCTAATCTGCTCGTCAAGCCGGAAGAAGCCTGCTTGGAAGGGATGATGTCCGGAATCCAGGGAAGCGAGCTTCAGCAAATTATCACTTAGTCTCGACAGACGTCCACTCTCCGCAATGATGATATCCAGATAGTCCTTGCGCTCCTCCTCCGCAATCAAATCATTATTCTGCAGCGCCTTGGCAAAGCCGGAAATAGATGTGAGCGGTGTCTGGATTTCATGAGAGACATTCGATACGAAATCCTGCCTCATCAACTCCAGCTGCTTCAATTCTCCGGCCATCTCTACATAGCTTTGCGTCAACTCCCCGATCTCGTCCACACGGTTCCTTTTAAGATCCACCTCGAAGTCACCTTTGGCCAGTCTTTTGGTTGCATCCGTCAATGCCTTGATCGGCTCCACCAGATATCTGGCAGCCACAACAATACATACACTTCCCAGCACAAGCACTAGCAGCAGCACAAAGAGTACCATCCGGTTGACGATATCCTCATTCTCGGCAGAGTACTGCAAGAACATTGCATACCACTCCCCCTTGAGCATAAAGGGCATCCCGATGAACGTATCCTTATCTTCCGTCGAGGAACGATAAATCTTTCCCTGCAGCACTTGCCGGACAACCCCGGGGGTGATGGTCACAGCCGGACTATCCGAGAGCCCGTAAAAAGTATGTTCTCCGGATGGATCGTACAGGTTAATGGGATGTGCCGATATCTTAACCATACTATTCAGGAACTCATTGGTATCTTTAGGCTTGGCGTCATCATAGCGGTGAATGATCTCCTGGCCCACTGCGAGCATTTCGCTCTGTCCCTTATAGCTTATTTGCTGCTGAAAAACATACAAGCCAATGAAAAAGGAACAGATCAGGCTGAAGATGATGATACTGAGAAACGTAAGAATGACCCGAACATACAGTGTCTTGATCATGGCTCAGGGATCAGCCGGTATCCCAGGCCGCGGGCGGTTTCGATTTGAAAACCCTCGCCATTGCCGCTGAACTTCTCCCTCAGCCGGCTGATATGCACATCTACAGTCCGCCCGTCCCCTTCATAATGGAGTCCCCAGATTTGCTGAATCAGTTGTTCTCTGGTGAAGATCTGCCCGGGGTGACTGATCAGCAGAAACAGAAGATCAAATTCCTTCAAGGGAAGCGTGACCGGTGCCCCACTGCGTGTAACCTGAAAGGTCCGGCGGTTAAGCACCACATTGCCGAGCTGCACGGACTGTGAAGTAACTACCAGTGAGCGTTTGAGCAGCGCTTTTACCCGCATCACCAGTTCCACCGGATCAAACGGCTTGGTCAGGTAATCATCCGTTCCGAGCTGAAACCCTTTGATTTTGTGGGCAGATTCCGCTTTGGCCGTCACCATGAGGAGGGGGAGGTTGGCATCCGAACGCCTGATTTCCCTGCACAGCTCCCAGCCATTCAGTCCCGGCATCATAATATCCAGAATGACAAGATCGATCTGTGAATCCTCTATGATGGACAAGGCCTTGGTGCCGTCCCCGGCTTCTTCGAGGTCGAACCCTTCTTTGCGCAGATATAGAGACATCAGCTTCCGGATATTATCATCATCATCCGCGATAAGTATAGTAGCCACGATCATCCTTCTCTCTTAAGCGTTATCCAAACTGCCAGCCGAGCAGATTCCAATAGTAGAAGAAGATCATCAGTACGACAGCCGAAAGCGTCACTAACGTGTAATGCACCCGTTTAAAGGCGGTCCAATACTTATTTATCCAAACCAATATAGCCGAGATTAACATTGCTAAGGTCAAGCCCGCCATAATGATTGGCATAACCAGGCTGACAGACAGCAAAGGACTGATACCGCTGAGCTTCTGCATAATGTCCATGGACATAATAACCATAAACAGAGTAATAAAAGATAACAGCGCCCAGCCGGCAGTTCCCGCAGATAATCGGATGGCCCGCTTTTCTGGGGGCGTCATCGCCTTGAACCTGCGTCTGAAGAAGAGGGGGCCGGGCAATGCCGTGATGAAAATGAATCCCACGACACCAAGGAGGATAAGCCAAAACTTACTCTGGTCCAAAAGGGGCGTACGCTCCAGCGGCATCTCCGGAGCCATGTCCAGGAGCATATGTGTAACTTTGCCGGACTCATCCGTAAGGAAGCCGATTTGATCGGTCCCTCCTTCAAGCTGGAACAGGTTAGGACCGATGGCTCTGTACAGCTGTTGTTCACTGCCGCTTCCCAAGGATAGCTTATTATCCGCAATCGTAACATTCAGCTGG
The DNA here is from genome assembly GCF_000758605.1 of Paenibacillus sp. FSL R5-0912. Classification (NCBI taxonomy): domain Bacteria; kingdom Bacillati; phylum Bacillota; class Bacilli; order Caryophanales; family Paenibacillaceae; genus Paenibacillus; species Paenibacillus sp. FSL R5-0912. The sequence goes on along the minus strand of NZ_CP009282.1, from coordinate 2,465,640 downwards.
GCAAAAAAGTTAAAGAACTTGTCAATATCACTTATGTTGCGGCGTGTAAATTGATAGGAGCCGGCATATTTCTGCACGGATTCCCCAGAAGCCGAGAACTCCGGCTGCTTCACTTCGGGAGCGGGATAATACCGGTTGAACAAGGCCTGGACCAGTTTTGCTGCCGATTCACTGCCTTGACCGCCATTGTAGGATAAGAAAATCCCCAGTTGCTTGGCAGGTGCGAGAAACAATTCCGTATTAAACATCGGATCGGAGCCGCCATGAGAGATTAATGTTAACCCGTTCACCCGCTTCTCAGCGAATCCGAGTGCTACTCCCGGCAGGCGCTTATCGAGCTGGAATGCCGTTGAATGCATGAATGCAGCAGTCTCAGGCTTCAGAATCTGCCGGTCTCCATATCTCCCGTCCTGCAGATGGGCGATCATGAAGTGTGCCATGTCTACCGCAGATACGGTACCCGAGCCGGCAGGACGAAATCCGCCCTCGAATGTAGGCGTGCCTGGAATAAAGCTTCCATTCTCGCTATTATACCCTACCACCTGGTACGGGATGAATGAGTCCGGCAATGGCTCCACGACCGTCGAATATTTCATGTCCAGCGGATCGAAAATATACTTTTGAATATATTCATTGTATGGAATGCCGCTTACATCCTCCACAATCATACCCGCAAGCGTGGCACCATAGTTAGAATAGGCACTCATCTCACCGGGCGGTCTGATCCGGGCAAGCATATGTTTATGGAGTGTTTCCGAGATGGACCCAGGCAATCCGGCTGGATCAGTGACGATCTGATAACCGACTCCCCCCTCTTCAAACCCTGCTGTATGGGTCATCAAATGACGCATGGTGACGGGTTCAGGATAAGTGGCGGGAATCTTCACGGATTTCAGGTAGGTGTTAATGTCCGTGTCCAGCTCAATCTTACCTTGTTCCACCAGCTGCATTACAGCAGTCCAGGTGAACAGCTTGGTCGTAGAAGCGATACGGAACATGCTGGTTACAGGGTCAACCGGAGCCGCTTGTTTCAGATTGGAACTGCCATACCCTTTGTCCAAAATGATCTTGCCGTCCTTAACGATGGAGATCACCGCTCCCGGAATTTGCAGCCGGTTCATATCCTCTTCCATGATTCCGTCAACGAAAGCAGTCAGACCCGCGATATCCTCCAGATTGGCGGCAGGTGCTTCAGTCTGAGGTACCACTGGCTTGGTTTGAGCCGTCCCGGCCTTGACATGTTTCCCGGGAAATATGAGGCTCATGCTTAACCCGATTACAGCTAATATTGTCAGACCAGCGGCCAGCCTTTTATTCATAGTTTTTTCCATATTATCCTCCGCATCATCTTATATATTGTAGTCCGGATGATCATCCGCCTGACACTTATAGAGACTAACAGAGTATTGTGAATAGAACGTTAACAAGACTATAAGCTGTCCACGAGCAGGTTCATTACACGAATCTATGAGCTGGTTCATCTGCGCAAATCCGTGGGCGAACAGGTCGGTGAAATTCTTCAGGTCGATAAACTTCTTAATGTCTATATAGTAATCCTGCCTGGTCCGCGCGCATCCTCATAGTGCGTTTGGAGCAGATGGAGCGAATGGAGCGAAGTAAGGCCACTATTACTCTAAATCCTGCACTCAATACAACATTTCCCTCCTTAAAAGGGCCGAAATTGGAAATTGTTGCACAAAATCTCTTAAGCCCCCTAATCGAATTGGAGTCCTAAAGATGCATAAGGTACACTAATAGAGAAGGGGATGAGGACATGAAAAGTAACAAGTTGTACGATGAACAACGGATTAAAGTTGCCCAGGAAGCGATTAATGGGACGAAGCTCTCTTTCCTCGCCCGTAAATATCCAGTTTCTCCCAGCACGATTACGAACTGGGTGAAGTTCTACAAAGAACGATTTGGTGAGCAAGCGACACCTTCAGTTAACGAACGTATTGAAGATGCCAAACGTGTCCAAGAGTTAGAGACCAAAATGGACACTGCGATTAAACTGCTGGGCGAAAAGGATTTGGAGATCGAACTCCTGCGTGAACTGCTAAAAAAGACCAACCCCGCTTACAAGACAGACTTGAAATAGCCGATGAAAGCATTAAGCGGGGCTATGCGGTATCGGTGGTACTTCGGCTGGTGGGTGTGCTGGAATCGACCTACTATGCCCGCAAACAGCGTCAAAAGGAGAACACCAAATCTACGGTAAGCTTAGGGACAGCCGGAAGACCGATCCCAGCGTATTCGTTGACGAAAGACGGCCAGAAGGTCAGCGACGAGCAGATCGAAGAATGGCTTAGCGAACTCGTTGCAGGCGAGGAACACGGCTACGGTTACCGTAACTTAGCGCATGCCCTCTACATCCAGCATGACTTAATTCTGAACCACAAGAAGGCCTACCGGCTTTGTAAAAAGCTAGGGCTGCTCCAAAAGAAACCTGACAAGAAAGTGAGATATCCAAGACGGCTTGCCCAAAACCGCGTGGTTACCGGAGCCAACCAACTTTGGCAAATAGATATTAAGTACGGATACGTTCATGGCTACGACCGCTTCTTTTTTATCTTTGACATGATTGATGTGTTTGACCGCTGTATTGTCGGCTACCACTTGGGTGCAAGTTGCAGTGCCAAGGAGATCTGCACGACCATTAAGCAGGCGTTGAAGGCCCGTATACAGCCTGGAGGGGCTAGGCCTATTCTTCGCTCAGACAATGGTCCTCAATTTCTCAGTCATGCTTTTGCAGAGATGTGTATGGACCCGGATGAACCTTTGATTCATGAACGGATTCCGCCTAAAACGCCGAATATGAATGCATATATTGAGTCCTTCCACAGCATTTTAGAACGAGATCTCTACAGCAAAATGTACTTTGAAACCTTTGAAGAAGCCTACGAGACTGTCACGGAGTACATTGAATTTTACAACGAACGCCGCTTTCACGGCAGTTTAAACCGATTGAGTCCTAACCAATACCATGCGGCATGGAGAGCAGGCCAAGTGGCAGAGGTAAACATCTCACTTTAAGAAACTGCAAGAACCAGAGATTTCAAGAGAATGACTCCATAATTAAGGGGCCGAACCGAAATGCAGCAATTCTCCTCCACCAAGCCGATTATTGTAATAATTGTTGTATTTCGGAGGTCATTTTTTAGAAAATTAGGCTACTTGCTGGGATTTGCTCAACTGTTTGTTCAACTTGTCCAATGCAAACTTACTAAGATTGTAAGCTAGTGTACTGAGCTGGAAATCGACACTTGCCCGTACGCCGCGGTGACGTGTGCGTTTCATGCCAAAATACTCTTTGAGATAGGCAAAAACACGTTCCACTGCCGTACGCTTTTTGTACAGCTCTGTAAAGCTTTCGCTCCCTCTTGCGGGATAGGTATGCTTACGCAAATCCGTTTGGATGCGGATTTTAAACACCTTTTGGCATCCGGAACCCAGTAGTGGGCAGCCTGTGCACTCGCTCGGCTGGGTATACTTCAGCGTTTCGTACTTGGCATCAAAACTGTCGTAGCGGTAGGCATGTCCTTGGGAGCATACCGGCGTGTAGTCCACGTTCATTCCCTCGGGCGGATCTTTGCGGTGAATCATGGGAATCGCCGGATAGGCACCTAACGAATGAATCAACTGGTAGATAGACGCGCAGTCGTACCCTTTGTCGCCCAAGATATGCTTTACCTTCAGTGTGGGAAACTTCAGGGGCAGGCCTTTGAGAAGAATAACGGCCATGCGCTGGTCATTCGGATTCGCCGAACTAAAGAGGCCGCTCAAGATATACTGGCAGTCCGTATCGACGAGCAGATTCGCCTTGAAACCGTAGTAGCTCGTCATTCGACCCTTCGTATTTTTCTTGTCACAACGCGCGGCATGCCGGGGCAGCGCGGCCAGCAGTTCGTCATACGTGTAAGGTAACATCGCTTCAATGGTTTTCTGAAACGGTCCGAGACTTTGGTCATATGCTTCCTGTTCCTGACGCCGGCGTTCCCTTGCCGCATTCGTTGGACGTCCACGCTTGTCGTAGACGGGTTTCTTCGGTGGTTCGTTCACAGCCGCCTCAGGCTCAGGCTCGGGAAGTTTGAACTGAAGTTGCTGGGCTCCTGGAGCCTCATTTGGCTTTTGCCCTCGGCGAGCCGCACGGCGCTTGGCGGCCGATTCGCTAAATTGGCAATCCCAAGCCTCGACCATGGAGGAATCCACGGCAATATGTGTGCCGGTTACAAAGCCTTCTTCTAGGGCAGAGGTCACCAAGGTATCCTGCAGTTTTTCAAGCATCCCCGTGTGCTCCAGCGCATGAATCAAACGGGAATACGAAGATTCGCTCGGGATATTATCGGAGCCGGTAAATCGGCACTGCGCCCGAAACTCTTCGCTATGGGTAAGACGCCAGACCAGGGAAGAAACAAACTCGATGTTCTCCATTTTAGCGATGAGCAAGGAATAGATCATGGCAGGTACATTCAGTTGTTCGGGCCGGCCCCGGTTGTTCTTTTTCCGAAGAACGTGCAGAACCTTGGCGAGATCTAAGTGTTCAAAGATTTGGCTGTATTTATCTTCCGGGCGCATCAGGAACAATTCCTTGAAGGAAAACAGTTCTTCTTGTCGAATGGAATAGATAGGGATTACCTCTTTTCGTTCTCGGGTGTTGGTTTGGTCGCCTATATCTTCGAGAACTTGGGGAGGTACTCCTTTTTCTATGCCTAAAAAAAACAGTCCCAGCAAGGGTTTGGAATTATGAAATTGACTCTTTCATACAACATTTTATCCTGTACATCCGCGAGCTTAAGAATCCCATTAGCCGCTATAGGCTGGAGCTCTGAGACAACACCTCATTCCAAACAGACTCCCTAACTCACAAAACCAACTTGAATACTCAAAGCTCTTTTCCGGGCCAATGCATCAGCACTTACATAAACAGCTACAGAAACAACTACACGAACCACTACAGGAACAACTACAGGAACATATCGGGTACTCCCTGCACCGGCTCGTAATAACAAATATATGAATTTTGCATCACCGGACGGAGCAGACCTTTACGTACCAGCTCCTGCAGCTGCTTACGCGCCGTCCGAAAGTTCAGATGGTGTTGCAGCATCACGTCCTTGGGACGTAGTCCCTTGTCCAGGCTCCAAGCCAGTTTAACAATTTCCTTGTCCTGCGGGGAGAGGGATTGCCCGGACGGAACCCGGATCAATGAAGGGGCAATGATCATTTGCAGCAGCATGCGGCAGATCTCAGGACGGTTCTGCACATCATCGAAGGAGAAATGTATAATTCTCCAGCCCAGTCCATTCAAAAAGGTATCCCGGTCCTCATATTCAGGATGCAGATGATCCAGATTGCCGAACAGCGGCCACCAGACATTTTGCAGGAATAGCTTCTCGGCATATTGATGCCCCCGTGCCAGCCGGCCTCTGCGCTCCCCTGTTCTGACCGATAAATGCTGGTCCATTAGCAGCTGATGTGCGTTTTCAAATTCCATATTCAGTTACCTCCCTCTCTCATTTACGCAAAAAAAGAACGCCCCTCTGCCAGCAGCAGCTTGGGACGTTCTTCGTCTGAGTTAATTATACCCCTAGCACAACAGGTGCGGCAATCATGTTTCTTCGTACCTTTTAGGGAATTTCAACACCCATAGTGCTACAACTAAAATTATTTGTATTACCAAATAGTAAAAAGGGAAAATCATGACCAATTCAAATAATCCGCTATCAAATTTCAAATCTATAAAACCATATTCAGCAGGCTCACTTACTTTATCTTTATGAAGAAGAAACAGAAAACCAACACTAGGAATAGTACTTACACAAAACCAAAGTAAGTTATATCTAACTCTTCTTGTTACTAATGACATCATGCAGGTTACATACAGAATAATGAATAGAACAGAATATATTATGATTGCTTGTCGTACCGCTGCCTCGTCCCACGCCTCTGCTTTGATATTCAGAAAATGAATAACAAATAAATGCACCACTGCGATAAAAAACACTTGTGAAACTGCCCTTATTCCAGTAACAAATTTATTCTTCAAATACATATCACCTCACGATAGGCCCCTTATATTCTTTTCCATTACTCTTACATTAATAAGATAATATATAGTCATGATTAATTGGATGATTATAATACCTATTGGAAGCAGATAGATTATTTCAGCCGAATACTTCGGCATTGTATTGAATTCTCCCCCACTTAGCTAACGCTTGAAGTGGCGGATTCTTGCGAACAGAAGAGTACCCTCTTCTTATGGAGCAAGCGATCCCTGCGTTCCCGCAGTTTTACATTTTTGACGCTAGGGAAATCTTGAATTCTATCGTTTGGTTAGGTGGGGGTTAAACCGCTACTTGTTCAATATTGTGAGCGGCGTTTTCGTCACGGTCATGGATCGTCCCGCAGGGCGTACACGTCCATTCCCGAATGGACAGGTTCTTCACCTCGGGGTGGATCGTGCCACACACATGGCAACGCTGACTGGTCGGCTCAAACGTGTCGGCGATCCGAAGATTTCGTCCATACCATTTCGCTTTATACGTCAGCTGTCGCACCCACTCGCCCCAAGACGCATCAGCAATGGATTTTGAAAACTTGGGGTTCTGAATCATATTCGCCACACGCAGATGTTCGATACTAATCGTTTGGTTTTCACGAATCAGTCTCGTGGTCAGCTTGTGGAGGAAGTCATTTCGTTTATTGGCAATGCGTTCGTGAATACGAGCGATATGCTGCCTTGCTTTCTTCCAGTTGGAGCCGCCCGGAGTACGCCGAGCCATCCGCCGCTGCCAAAGCGCCAGCTTGTTCTCGTATTGACGGTAAAAGCGAGGATTGGCGATATGTTCGCCGTTTGAGCATACTGCATATTCTTTCAAGCCTAAGTCGATGCCAATAGGTGTATCCACTTGGGGCAGAGGGTTCTTTTGAACTTCGCAAACGAGCGAGACGAAAAATTTCCCGCTGGCGTTTTTACGAACGGTAGCGGACAATATCCGGCCTTCCAGCTTCCGGGAGTTTGCAAAACGTATCCAGCCGAGTTTGGGGAGCTTCAAGCGACTGCCCTCCATGGCGATATTCCCGTTGGTGAATTTGGTCGTGTAACTTTGAATCGGATGCTTTCGGCTCTTGAAGCGTGGCGCTTGATTTTGCTTCTTGAAAAAACGATCAAAGCTATCCGCCACATGACGGGCAGCCGACTGCAAAGCGATGCTATCGACTTCTTTCAGCCAGTCGTATTGTGCTTTTAAACCGGGGAGTTGTGTCGCACAAGCGTGATAAGACAAGCCTTTTCCCGTTTCCGCATAGCTTTGATTCCAAGCTCCCAAGAAGTAATTGAACACAAAACGGCAGCAGCCAAACATTCGACGAATGAGTTGCTGTTGCTCTGTATTGGGGTAGATCCGATATTTATAGGCTTGATGAACCAGGGGTTTCGAAGAAACCTCCTGCGCAGACACGAGCATGTGCAACACCTCCTTTTAGTGATCTCATCCATATTATAGCACATACGTTCGTCTTGAAATCGAAAACTACTGATTCATCCCCACCCTATCGAGGGTGGAGTATTCTCAGCTTTTTTAGATAAACAATACACCGTTGAGAAAGCACATGGCGAGGGGAAGGATGTACGTTTTACACAGTAAAAATATTAACTCTGTTCCCCCTCCTCCCTCTATCCTGATCCCAAGAAAGTAAATTAATATCAAATGTATTGCAATTGCTGCCAGTATATATAGAATGGCTTGGAGTACCGCCTTTATAGATTTCTTCATTGTTTTTCTCCCTTGCTTTAACATGTATTAGGCAAAATGATTATTATTTGAATAAATCTCTAGTTATGTAAGCCAAGGCGCAAGTAAGAATAAGAGCATTATCGTGCTAAAACAGATCAGAAGCAAAAGATGAAGGTTCTTCTCTAATAAGTGTTTTGCAAAGAAAAAACAGATTACCAGGCACACTAACAAAAGGACAATATAAAACGACAGTTGATTATAGTCGGTTGCTGCCCAAAATAAACCGCCTCCGCCAGCAGAAAAGACTATGCCGATGACTAGAAAGTACATTCCCACTCCCATTAATCCGCTTAAAGCAACAAATATCAAACTGATAATCATATTCCGCTCCTTAGACTTGGTCACTGTTCCTCATCAGCAAGATATAATATCAGGAATCTATTGAATATTTTCCCTTTACCCCAAGTTATCGGATTCTCCCTGTGATTTGTGTAGATCAACAAGATTAAACACCCTTCTTCTGACATATCCTCAGGTGGTGCTGATACATCAATTTCTCGGCATTCTCCGCACCGACTTTGTCCATCTGGCTGATGAAATCGTTGTAGGGTGTTGTTGTCCTTAAGCTTCAAGCCCATAATTTCCTGCTTGAATTTCGGCAGGCCGTCAACCATGTCATAAGACTAGCCTTCAAAGAATAGGCATAATTGTTGTACGGAATACAATTCTGATTACCAGTTACCCCTGTGTTTGGGCGAATTGTTGTATTTCGATCGATCTCACGAGAAAAATGTTGTATTTTGTTCAGTAAATGATCACAGCAAAAAGCCGCCTCCCTGCCGCTGAATAGCAGAACCCGGAAGACGGCTTAGACCGTAAACTAATAGAAATAGATTAACTTAATTGCATAGTGGTTAGGCAGGTGTCATCGCTCTCGAAGGTGGATACTTCGGTCATGGCTTGTTTCCCGTCATGCGTGACGGTGATCTGAAGCTTCTGGTCGCGCGGGAGCCATAGGTCGATGAACCCGTTAGGCTGGGACTTCAAGGTCTGCTTCATCACTTCCTTGCCTTCGGCGTCTTCAATGTATACATAAAATTCCTGACCCGCCATTTCCCCCTGGCAGCCGGTCAGGCTGTGTGTTGCACACGGATGCGTCTTCTGCACATACGGGGCAACCGACAGAAAGAATTCGTTCTCCGGCAAATCATAGGTGACTTCATTTGGACCGCCGCTGTCCACGATGAGCTGGGTGGAGGTAATGGAGGCGGACTGGGACGTCAACGTGCGCGAGCTGTAATCAGACACCATCTGCTTAATGTCCTGAACAGCGGCCTGACTAACCGGCTGGCTGCTGCCCTGTCCCCCTTCAACGTCAGCCGTGTTTCGTTCACCGCTTCCGGCATAAATAAAGATTCCGATGGCCGCAACAACTGCACATGTACCCGCCACGATTTGTTTTCGCATACTCTATATGTTCATCTCCTTGTGGAATATCAGCCTTAATACTTGTCTTGATCATTTCTCCGCTCCACTTTCCAAACATACAGCAGGAAGAGCTGAAGAACAAAGTAAATGAAGGGAAGAAGTGCAATCAATTGAAAATCATAACCAAACAGACCCAAAAAATCTTCCTCAGCTTTACTTGCATCATAAGTTACTCTAGATACACTTAAAAAAATAAATCCCGGCACCAGGTTGGCAAGCCACCAAATGAGTTTGTATTTCAGAATATTAACCCGAAAAAAAATAATATAATTGATACATACAAGAATGACTGGAATGGCGTAAACTTGTTCCAAGTCTGATAAAACGGCATGATTCCAGCCCTCGATCCGAATACCCAGTACATAAATCAGTAACAAATGCAGTGAAATAAGGATTGCTGTACTTATCAATGCCTTTGTAATTAGAACCGCCAGATTCTTCATCCCCGCATCCTTCCGGAAATTTTTTCATTCCCGCTGCCTAGCCCATTTCTTCCCTCAATTCATATTCCATAAACAGAATATCACGTTTCATTTCCTTCATGCTAGCTCTGGTAATGCGTCCGCTCTCGTACATGAGCTGAATGTTGTCACGCTCCAGCTGAATCCCTGCTCTGGACAGCTCCTGCAGAGCCTCTTCAAACTCCCGTTTGGTGGAGGAAAGTGACTCCGTACGTGTCAATCTCATCTGCGCCCGTTCATAACGCATGATCAGGGCGCTGACCGCTTCGGGTTCGGTCTCCCCCCTACTTTGCAGCTCTATCAGCTTCTTCAAGACGTATGCAAAATTGGCCGACTGCAGCCGGTTCCATTCCTCACGCCGTTCCTGTCCGCTTAGACGAACCTGCTGAATCACCCCTACAATCTCTTCCCAGCTTTTGATTGGAACCAGGTCATTCCTGTATTCCGGATCACGGGTGTGCATGAATAGCTGCTTGTTCAGCCGGTTCAGATAACGGTAGGCCGTGTACGGGTTCACCTCCCGCTGCTTCATCGCAGTCAGGGTGTACTCTCTTTGCCACTTGAGCGATGTAACACCCAGCATCCGCTCCATTTCCTCTGCAGCTTCATTTTTCTTCAGCATGCGGATTCTTGAAGTGTAGGTGCTGATCAAGTGGCTCAGAGCCATTCTTGAATGATCCGTAGCCTGATCGTTTAGACCGGAAACTACATTGCGCAGAATTTCGATCTTGGCCTCCACCTCTTCGGCATTATGCTCTGCTTCATTTTCTTTGCCGAGCAGCAGCGGCAGCAGATAGTTGGAGGCCAGCAGGGTCCAGAGTATCACACCCGCCGCAAGGAAAATAATCAGATCCCTGGCCGGAAACCGGGTACCGTCATCCAGGAAAAACGGCAGTGACATCGTACTCGCGAGTGTGATCGTTCCCCGGACTCCTGACAGCGTGAGAATGAGGGCTTTCTTGAACTCCAGCTTCCAGTGTCCCCGCGGCTCCTCCCCTTCGGGAATATCCATAATCAGCATCCAGATCAGGCGCAGGCCAAGAACAGCCGCTGTTAATAATAACGTGTACAGGATTACCTGGAAGTTCCCGATATCCGGATTGTTCCAGACAGTCTGTATGATCTCCGGCAGCTGTGTACCCAGCAGCAGGAAGACCAGGCCGTTCAAGACGAAGATAATGACGGACCAGGTGCTTTTGGACACGATGCTCAGCTTAGCCACCTCGGGATTCATCTGCTTATATCCGAAGGAATGGGCAATACCTGCGCTGACAACGGCCAGGATTCCATTAACCCCCAGCTCCTCTGCCGCCATAAAAATCGCAAATGGGGTCAGAATCTCAATCAGCATATGTAACGTAACGTTCTCCATCCCGAGTCTGCGCAGCCATCTGACTATCCCGTATTTAATCAGCGTGAGCAGCAGCCCCAGCACGACACCGCCGAGTGAAATGGTAATGAAGCTCAGGCTGGCTGTTCTGAGGGAGAATGCCCCGGTGACCATAGCGGCCACGGCAAACTGAAAGGATACCAGACCTGAAGCATCGTTGATCAAAGATTCCCCTTCGAGAATTTGCATCGTCTGATGCGGGATTTTGACCTTCTGCTCCAACGCGCCTACAGCGATGGCATCCGTAGGGGCAAGTGCCGCTGCCAGGGCAAACGCCGCAGCTAACGGCAGTATAGGCAGCAGCCAATGGAGGAAGTAACCCAGGACAGCTACCGTCAGGAGGACCAGTCCCAGCGCGAGCAGCAAAATGGGCTTCTTCAGCTTCCATAACGCCACTTTATCCGCAAGCCTGCCGTCATTAAACAATAAGGGGGCAATGAAGAGCAGCAGAAACAGCTCTGGATTCAATGTCAGTTCAAAATGCAAAGGCAGCCAGGTCAAAGCCATCCCCAGCACAATTTGAATGATGGGCACGGAAACCGAGGGGATAAACCGGTTCACCAGATTGGACAACGAGACCGCTGCGAGCATCAGCAAAATATATTCAAATAATTCCAAGCGATCAAACCTCCATGTCTGCACTCTCTAGCGCTGCTATAAAAATAAAATTCGTATGTAAACTCAGTATAAACGATCTTTAGGCAAATATCCGCCCCGTACGTTCCGGGCATGCAAGTCAGCAGCTCAGCTCACGCGTGCGGACAGTTACGAATTGTTGTATGCATGCAGCATTGTTCAGTGATAATCGGGTGCCCGGGAGGATTGTTGTATGAAATACAGGATTATTTCATATATCGGCTTAGTGGAGAAGAAATTCCTGTCTTTTATACAACAAATTTGAGTTATAGCCGATTTAACAGGAGAATTGTTGCATTTCGTGCAGGATTTTGCATCAAGTCTAAGCGAATTCGCATTCAACCCGTTGCCTGCAGCAGTCGCGTTACTCAAACCGGTCCCTATCCACGCCATGCAAAATAACCCCACAAAGTGGGGCTGTAGCTTCGATGATTACTCAGGTACTTTGCGGGGCAGAAGGCGGTCCTTATCGTGTACGAATTCCTTATCCTATTTCATTAGCGGGCCCACCTCAAGCTCCATTTGTCCGAGCAGCCCGTCCACGGTAGAGCTTTGCGTGTAGAGCCCGTCCAGCAGCCTCTGGATCTTCGTATCAATCTGCTGCCAATTCTTATGGCCTGGCGCGATCCGGGCATCCGCGATCTGGTCGAGCACGGCCAGCTGGATGCTCTCCGGCGAAGGCTTGGAAGCCGCTCTCAGGAAGACATCTGATTCAAGCACGGATCGCCGGGAGGGTACGAAATATTGCGCGGTAACACTCATGGCTTCTGCGCTGGTGATGAACTTCAGGAATTCCGCGGCTTCGGCCGGATGTCTCGTCTCGAATACAGAGACTCCAGCATAACCCAGCGAAGTTCCAGTCCCCTTAACACCTGCCGGCATTGGAGCGATATCCCAATCAAAGTCAGTAACCGCACGGGCCTTCGAGGTATAGCTGTAACGGTCCGTGTACATCCCGACCCGGCCACTGTCGAAGGTCAGCTCATCGCCCGGAAGCGGATGTACCTTATCCTTGAACATCATATCACTGTAGAGCTGCAGCGCCTCGCTCCCTGCGGGAGAATTCAGCGCAAAAGCCGTCGCACTGCCGTCAAAAAGCTCGGCGCCATGCGACCAGAACAGCGGGAGCAGCGCATCCGACCAGTTGTTCCAGTCGCGGACCAGCTTCACACCGTAGATGCCGCGCTGCGGATCAGTGAGGCTGCGTGCGGCCTTGAGAAACTCCTCGTAGTTCCATTTCCCTTCCTTATAGAGCTCGGTTGGCGTCTTCAGACCCTTCTCAAGAAACAGGTCCTTATTGTAATAGATCAGCACCGGAGGTGTAGAGAATGGGATTCCGTACACTCGATCCTCCCGCTTGAAGATGTCAAGTGTAGACGGATAAATATCCGCGAAGTTATATCCGTTGTCTTCTTTGACCTCTGCTGCAATGTCCACCAGCTGGCCCGATTCCAGCAGCTGGGGAATCATCCGCTCCGCCAGCCAGCCGGCATCGGGTGCGGTACGGGAGGCCAGCATGATCGACAGCTTCTGCTGATAATCAGCAAAAGGGATCGTCATGATCTCTACCTCCATCCCGGGATGGAGCAGTTCATATTCATCCACCAGGCCCTCAACCATTGCCTTCTGCGCATCGTTGCCCCAGATGCTGAACTTCAGCTTCACAGGCTCCTGCACAGCAGCCGCCTTACTTGCTCCTGCTTCTTCACCGTCCACGGATTTCCCGTCAGACGCCCCTCTTCCTGCCCCTGAAGAGCAGCCCGCAGTCATTAACACCGCTATCATAAGGCTTAGCAGCCTTGTCCGCATCATTAATCCTCCTCCTGCCTGTCCCCCGCGGGTCCGGCATTGTTCATGGCTTCCCAGTTCATCGGCAGCCGCAGTGAGACCGTTACCCCGCGCTCTGCCGTATTCTCAAGAGTTAATCCGTAAGGCTCTCCATAGAGCAGCCGGAGCCGCTGATGGACATTGCGCAGCGCAAAACCCTTTTGAATCCGGCCGAAGCCGCCCTGCTCCGTCTCCATACCGGGCCGGGATTTATTCTGATACAGCTGTTCTTTAAGCTCCTGCATCCGTTCACCGGTTATGCCAAGACCATCATCCTTGACGGACAGCACCAAGTCTTCCTCTTCCACCGAAGCCGTCAGGGCAAGCTGCAGCTTGTCCTGGCCCATGGCATGCTCGATAACATTCTCAATCAGCGGCTGCAGAATCAGCTTCGGCACCACGCAGTAATCGAAGGAAGAATCAATATGGATTACAGCCTGCAGCTTGTCTCCAAGACGCATACCCTGGATTCGCAGATACGCTTCTACGAATCTAACCTCATCCAGAACGTACACCATCTGCTCCTGGCGGCCGACCGTATAGCGCAGCAGCTTCCCGAGACTGGTCACCACACCCGAGAGTTCCCGGGTATTGCCTTGAAGGGCCAGCATGTTCACCATTTCCAGGGTATTGTACAAAAAATGCGGATGAATCTGGCTCTGCAGCGCCAGCAGCTCGGCCTCCCGTTCCTTCAGCCGGGTCTCATAGACCTCTTTGACCAGACGGTCGATCTCGCCGATCATCGTATTGAAGCCTTCGGTCAGCTGCCCGATTTCATCGCTTGTAGTGACCGTAGCCCGCTCCAGGAACAGCCCCCGCTTCACCTGCCGCATCTTCGACTGCAGATGGGCGATCGGCTTAATCAGGCGGTTCGACAGTAGAATCGCCGCCGCATAAGCAGCCATCAGGGCTATGATGGAGACAATCAAGGTAGAATTCGTTAGCTCGCGTGCGTCTTCTCGGAGCTGCGTCCGCGGAATCAGCGAGGTCACCTTAAGTCCCGTATAAGAAGAGCGGGCAGAGGCTGTAATATAGGATTCACTTGAATCGGGAAGCCCGTCTGGCCCTGAGTACAGCATGACCTGTTCCTTGCCGGTAATCTGCAGCAGACCGCTCCCGCTCGAACGCACCGTGGATACAATTGAACCGAACCCCCGCGCCGTCAGATCCACCTTGACGATCCCCAGCTTGTCATTCGTATAGGGCTCACGGATAACCCGGGCCACGGAGATAATCCCCTGCTTCGCCTCTGTATAATAGGCCGCAGCATGCGGCGGAAGGATGGCAAGACCACCGTCTTCCTGTTCAACCGCCTCCATCCAGTCTGCCATGCTGCGGTCCCACCGCTTCCTGACGCTCTGGTCCAGATTACTGAAGATTCCCCCGTCATTGGTGAACACCAGAATGCTCTCAATCTCCCCCCGGTCAAAAGCCAGCGAAGAAATAAACAGATTCATCTTCAGCGTCTCATCCGTAGTTAAATAGGTGTTCGCCGAGCCGCTGCTGCTGCTGTGCTTGCGGAGAATCTGCATCATATCCTCATCGTACAGCGGCGTAAGTGTAAGCCGGTCCAGTTCCTTAATGTAATGCTCCAGATTGATATTAATCTGGCTCACAACCTGATTGGAGAGCTCCACAGTGCTGCGCTCCACACCCGCAGTATATTTCTTATAGCTTATGGTGCCGATCACGAGAAACGGAATCGTAATCAGCAGGCAGAACAATACGATAAACTTGGTGCGCAGCGGCACATATATAGATTGGTTTGAACCTTTTCTGAATGGCATGCGGACAGCCTCCCCAAACTCTGGATACCCACTCCAACATAGCATAATTCGAGTCCGAAGTCAGAGACGTTCTCCCTGGCTGGCGCAATACTTCCTCTACAAAAATACAGCAAACAGCACACCTCTTAGGGTTGCTGTCTGCTCCTGTGAAGTAAGGTGAAACGGCATGCGGGAGAGTGCCGCACAGTAAATCCGGGTCAGCTGTTCTCAAGCTCCCCGGACCAAACGTCCGTCTGCCTCCAGAATTCAGCAGCAGTCAGCGTGCCGCTGTGAATCATATAAGCGTAGTCCAGTAGATTCGGCAGGCAGGGCAGATCCAGCAGATAACGGCTGAATGCATGCGCGGCGATCTCCGAGGTCTTGGTCACGCTGGCCCGGATGCGCAGCGGACCCAGGGAGAGGCTGCTGATGTCGTCAAGCCGCTTGTTGGTGTATCCCAGCTCCGTGAACTCCAGATCGTGGAACAGCTCATGCGCGAGATGGATGTCTGTGATTTCCTTCAGCGTGAAGGAACGGCCGGGAAGCAGCACACCGGCACACTGCCGCAGTTCTTCCATGGACGATTTATACAGTGTAATGGCACGCTCCTTGGCCGACAGCTCAATCTGGGCACGGAAGCGGATCTGCCCGATGGTGCCCTGCCGTTCATTGAGATTGACGCTGATTCCGCGGTCCCGGCAGATGGCCCCGACATCCGTGCCATAACGGGCTTTGAAAGAAGTGGCCTGCTCCCTGCCGATCGCCAGCGGGCGCTCTACATAATAACGCCGTTTGCTGTGCGGTATTCTGTGGAACAGCAGATCACTTTTGAGCTCGGCATATCCCAGCACATCATCGCTTGGCAGTGTACGCGCAGCTGTCTTCATCACCCTATGCACCTCCTACTGATAGACGACAGCGAGCATTTCGCTGTTGTCCTCAAGCAGCTGGGTTTCCACTTCGAGAATGGAGAACAGCTGCTCCTTGGTCTGCATCCCGGTCAGATCGAGCATTTTCTCCTTATAGAAGACAAAGGTCTTCGGGATCGTCGCATTAGCGTCTGAATAGATTGTATTCTCCTCCAGGAACGAGGCAAACCGGTCGGTCATATTCTTCTTCAAAAAAGCCAGATGATACGCATTCGTCTTCTTGAAGCGCACCACGCCCTCGCGGTCCAATACACCGACATGGCTGAGCTTCTTCTTCACCAGCCCGAACATGGACTTCTTGATCTCACTGGACTCGAACAGGAACCATCTGCCGGAGGCCGCCTTCAGCTCCGTCTGGTCAGCCGGCTGGCCCAGCGCTTCCGCCGCCGTCCGCATCAGCTCATTCACGGGCACCTCGCGGCTGGCCAGATCCTTCGAGCGCAGCTCGGTCGAGCCGGTGGCGATGGCCCGCAGAATATTGCGCTGCGAATCGATTTCGATCGTCACGTCAACCGTAGCTTCATTCGCTCCGGACTGGACGATTTTCTCCATAATCTCCGCCCGGATCAGCTTGATATCCCGCTCTGTCGCACCGACCACAGTCTTCTCGATCTGCTCGCGGACCATTGCCATCCCAACGCCGATCGTGGAGATATACGGCGCATTATTGGCGATCTGGTGCTTGAAGCCTTCACTCGCCGCCATCGCCGGAACGAGCACAGCTCCGCTCCCGCCGCCGCCCACCAGCGTAACAAACCCGGTGTCCAGCTCATAATCGCTGATCATCTGATTCACTACCGCCATCACCTTGCGGATGGCAATATCCATTGCCGCCCTTGCTGCGTCTTCCGCAGACATGCCGAGCCGGGAACCCAGCGCCTGCCAGGCAATCCGTGTGCTTTCCATATTCCCGCGGGCATAATCCTCCTCCGGCACATGGTTCAGCAGATTCGCCGCTCCCGCCAGGGTCAGTGCATATTCATGTCCTCCCGCACCCCGGACGGTGACGTAATCTGGATCACCCGGGCGCGGACTGACGAGTCCGATGGTAGCCTGCTCCAGATTCTCCTTACCGGTGAAGCATTCGTATTCCAGACCGGCGATATGCGCGCTGCGCGGTCCGACATCCGTGATCTTGCCTCCGCCGATCTGAATCATACTGCCCCCGGCAACGGCGAGTGTCCGTACATCCAGTGAACGCAGATACGTCTTATGTCCGCCTACCTGGGCATTCTCAATCATCACCTTACCGTTTTTGATCACGGAGATATCTACGCTGGTTCCGCCGACTTCGAAGAAAATGCCGTCCGATATCTTCTCATACATCAGGGCGCCGGCGACACCGGCCGCCAGCCCTGACAGCATAGTGAGGATCGGACGCTTGCGCACCTCATCGATGCTCATGACACCGCCGTCGCAGCGCATGATCATCAGCTGGGAGGTAATCCCCGCTTCTTTGACGGCCTGCTCAGTCATATTGGCGGTCTCCATCATCTTCGGAATCAGGCTCGCATTGACGACCGCTGTGCGGGTCCGCGTCTTCAGTCCATAGAGCTGGGAGATTTCATGTCCGCCGGTAGCGTACACTCCCCGGCTGCGCGCCGCTTCCATCACTCTCAGCTCGTTGGCCGGATCATCGACACTGTAGGCTTCCGAGGCCACAATAACCTCTGCCCCCTGGGCAAGCAGCTGATCAATCGCCGCATCGATGGTTTCCGGTGTCAGTTCCTTCGAATCAATGAACTTGTGATAGGTGGTAAGATATTTACCGGCAGCCAGCTCGATATTCGCCACATTAGTCTCGGAGCGGGCACTGCGGGCATCGAGGCCCGTGCCCATCCCCACGATACCTACACGGGCTACGTCTCCTTCGAGCAAGGCGTTGGTGGCCTGCGTCGTCCCGTGGGCGATGAACTTGATATCACCGGGAAGAATGCCGTTCTCGCTCATGATCCGCTGAATGATCTGCACAATCCCGCTGGCGACTCCGCGTTCATCGTGATGCGTTGTGGGCATTTTGACCTTGGACAGCACCTCAAAGGTCTCATTGTCTATCGCAACGGCATCCGTGAAGGTTCCTCCGACATCGATGCCGATCCTGATTTGTTTATTGTTCATAGCAGGTTCTCCTCTCCATGAAGCTTATGTCTCTAATCTGCAATCCGTATTCGCCTAACCAGAACTTAATCTAGAAAACGGTCAGACCCGCGATAATCATCGAAATCATCACAGCCGCGAACATCCATGGCAGTGTCTTGCGCAGGGTTTCAATAATATCCGTCTTGGTGTAGTCGGCAATCCAGACATTGTGCGAGTTGGTCGGATCGCTGACAGCCTGCAGATTGCTCACGATACGCAGTGCCAGCATGGCTGCAACGGGGGCCATCCCTCCGGCGACAATCAGTGCCGCTATTCCGCTGCCGAGTCCCCATACGTTGAGCGGTCCACGGTAAATCGCAAGCGGAGACAGCAAAGTGAAGACGAGAATGTACATCAGCGGACTGGTTGGAATAATGCCTTCGATCAGCGGCTGAATCAATAGCGCCACCGGAGGTGCGGTTACCGCGCTGAGCAGCATCCCGATCCCGATCATCAGCCCGAGGGCACCAGCCACATCCTGAATCCCTTCCACCAGCGCACTCGACAGCACATGGATCGGACGCTTGGGTGTTGCGAGCAGCAATGTGACAACCGCCCCCATGAAGACTGCAGAGACAATATCAACCTTCAGGAAAAATACCAGCAGCACCGGAACAAGCGGGCTGATCAGCGCAATGGCTCTTACGTTCTTGGTATCCTGAGCCTGGAATTCCGGCTTGAGCGGCATGGCCCAGGCGCGGCGGACCTTGCCGTCTTTGCGGGTATAGTAGACGATCATAATCAAGGCAATGACAATCAGCGGAATAGCGCAGATCAGTGAATACGAAGCAATCGTGTTGGTCGGCACCTTAAGCACATCGGTATAAATCGCCCAGGTAGAGACGTTGAAGACGACGCCGACCGCATTGGCCAGCAGGACAACAAGGCCGCTGACGAACGGCTTAAGACCGGCGGTGAGCATAATGGGAATAGCAATCGTTCCGACGAGAATGACCATGCCCAGCCCGTTGGCAGCCGAGAAGATTACAGACGCGGCGAGGAAAAAGATAATGGCAATCGCCAGCGGCTTGTCACCGGCCAGCTCCGCAGCCTTACGGATAATGGTCTTCGTGATGCCGACCTTGCTGAGAATCTGGCCGAACCAGGCGCCGAAGATTAATCCGGCGATGGCGGTAGACAGCTTCATGGCCCCGCCTGCGAGCACACCCTTGGTGATGGTGAAGGTATCCGGGTTATCGGACAGAAGCGGGATACCCGCGATGGCCGCCAGCAGAATCGCCATCATCGGCAGGGCGAGCAGCGTGGTCAGCTTGCGGGTCATCATCAGGCCCACAAACACAATGAATACAAGTAAAATGCCGATAATTTGCACAGTTTCCAAACCAATTCCTCCTAATAATTTGTTGAATATACGTTGTTATATGAATTATTGTGCTTCATTACCAACGGAAACCAAGCCATCTTGGAATCAAAAGAACGGTGTACATTAATCTTGAAATGATCACCTCCGTATCAACTCCGCGCTTCCCGGTCATGAGGGCAACCAACGCGGGGTGCAAGAAGCTAGTAACAGAGCTATAGCTGCAACAGCAATAGTTATAGCAGCAGCAACAGCAACAACAGCAACAGCAACAGCAACAGCAACAGCAACAGCACAGCATTTAATTGTATTTCATACAACTAAAAGTCGGGCCGGTTTTATCGGAATAATTGTATTCTGTACAACTAAAAATAACGGTAAGTCCCCTTTTGAGGAATATGGGGGAATTATAACTGTATCAAATGCAATTAAAACCTTCGCAGCGCCATAAACGCTCGCTTTAGTTGCACAAAATACAGTTAGAGCTTAGGCGCGGTCCCGTCACAGCCACCAGACTGCGGCTCTAACATGGAGCACGGTGTGCTAATCCGAAAGATTAACAGTTCAAGCTGTACACGATATTATTTTTGCGCACAATGCTCCGTCCATTACACCTCCAGATAAGCACCATGCGCCACGAGTGTCTGCTGCAGTTCCTTATAGTCCACCTGCTGCACGGGGACTCCTTCTTTCACGGCCAATGCCGCCGCAGTACCGCCCGCCTGACCAATTGCCCCCACCGTAGGTGTAGTTCGTACAGCCGCCTGCGCTTCAAAAGTAGCTGAAAGACATCTGCCGACCACAATCAGGTTGTCGATTTCGTTCGTAATCAGGCAGCGGTAAGGGATGCCGTACATCGCCCCCCATTCCAGGTGATCCGTTGCGGTTCCCTCGCCGTCCGGGCTGTGAATATCAATCGGATAGCCGGAGTGGGCGATCACATCGGCAAAGGGCTTCACCGACAGAATATCCTGCGCGGTTAGCGTATACACGCCCTTGATCTGGCGGGAGCCGCGGACACCGATGGACGGACCTGTGGAGACTACCACAGACTCTTCAAAGCCGGGAATATACTTTTTCAAAAAGAGCTCCAGCTCCCTACACTGCCTGCGCCCTTCAATCTCCGCCTCACTGAGGCTCCACGGATCTGTGCTGTCCTTGCCCAGAATACGTGTCGTGTTCATAATAATCTCGCCGGGATTGCTCGTCTCGAAGAACAGCACATCTTCTCTCGGAATACTGATCTCGCCGCGCGATTTGGCTTCCCGGAACTGCTTGTCGAAGCCGGCGACAGATAATCTGGCCGCAGAGTCCATCACGGTGATATCAAGGTTCATGCGCGGGAAGTCCTCGCGGTGCTCCCGGATGTACGCCTTGATCTTCTCCGTGTCCACCCCCCTCATCTTCATCTTCAGGGTCATCGGCTGCGACTGCTCATCGGATTCACGGCCTTTGGTGAACGGCACTCCGGACCAGGCAGCCAAGTCCCCGTCTCCGGTAGCATCAATGAACACATCTGCCGTAATCCGGCTGAGCCCTGCCTTGTTGCATAAGGTAAGCGACTCAATGCGTCTGCCCGATACTTCAGCCCCGGCCAGCATCGTATGATACAGCACCTCGCCTCCGCTCTCCTGCAGCATCAGATCCAGCTCGTATTTCATCGCTTCGGCATCGAATGGCGTCACCGAATAGGTGTAATTCGTCGCGTCCGGGATATGCCCCGGTGATTTGCCGAGCGCCTGAAGCCGCTGAATCAGCTCATCAGTGATCCCCTGGATAGCCTGCTTATGCCCGGCATGAAAAGTCATCATCGGCCCGACACCCGCAGCGGTCAGAGTTCCTCCGAGGAAACCTCCTGCCTCTATGATCAGTGTTGCGGCGCCTGCTCTTGCTGCCGCGATGGCCGCGATCGAGCCGGAAACCCCGCCGCCTGCTACAACAACTTCATATTTCCGCATCATTGCTCCTCCTTTTCCCCTTTTAAGTTAACGGTTACATTACAGCTGTTCCCTGTACTGCGTGGGAGTGCTGCCGGTATAGTCCTTGAATACCGCCATGAAATGCTTGGAGCTTAGATAGCCTGATAATTTGGCTACCTCATAGATTTTGAGATTCGTTTCCTTCAGCAGCTGCTTGGCCCGGTTCATCCGGCACTGCGATACATAATCCGTAAAGTTCTGCCCTGTTTCTGATTTGAACAGTACCGACAGGTACTGGTGATTCAGATGCACCTGCTCCGCCATATATTGCAGTGAAATTTCCTGATCCAGCCGCTGCGCAACCAGCTCTTTCACTTTACGGATCAATTGCCTGCCCTTCAGGTCTGCTCCGCCCTCTTCCGGCTGGTCCGCAAGGCCGCTCCGGGTTCCGTGCTTGCGCCTGAAATCCCCCAGTGCCTGGGCCAGCTCCGTGCGGTCAACCGGCTTCAGCAGATAATCGCTGATGCCGTATTTGATCGCCTGCTTCGCATATTCAAAGTCGGCATACCCGCTTAGAATTAGAATGTACAGGTCAGGGTACTGGTCACGGACCCGCCTGATCATCTCCAGACCGTTCATTTCATTCATCCGTATATCTGTAATCAGAACATCGGGCTTCACACTCTTGAGCGCCTCCAGCGCAAGTCTTCCGTTCTCTGCTTCACCCACCACCTGAAAGCCGCCGATAACCTCCTCAATCAAATGTTTGAGGCCCGAACGGATCAGGGCTTCGTCTTCAACCAGAAACAGCTTGTGCAAGCCTATCCCTCCTCATCCACAATGTCCGGGCCGCTGCGCCCGCCTTCGCCGGGCTCAAGAGATTCACTTCTGGTGAAACGCTTACACTATCAGTATAAATTTTGCACCCCTCCAAAGAAACGGTCCACATTCGAGAAAAGGTATGAAATTTCGAGATTTATCCGTACCCGTCTCCGCTGATGCCAAAACGGATGTCCTTAACGCCGGTGATCCGGCAGTAAAGACATCCGTGTGTACTTGCTTTTGTACAAAACTATTCCATTGATCTGCTTCTTACAGGTCTTGCGCTGTGCTGTTGTCGTACAGCCCGATTAATTCATCGAAGGAAGAAATTATAACGTCGGAGCCCTTCAGCTCATCCTGCCGCCCGAATCCGGCGTATGCACAGCCAATTACCGCCACGCCGTTGCCCTTGCCCGCCTCCACGTCAGACGAACGGTCGCCCACCATCCAGGCACTGCTGATATTGTGGTTGTCCAGCAGGAGTCCAAGCAGCTCCGTCTTGGTTGCCGTTCCTTGTCCGCCTGCACTGTATAAGCCTTCGAACAGCTCCTTCAGCTCATGCACCACTACGATGCTGTGAATATAATCCTCCAGCCCGTTGCTGGCGACGAACAATTTCACTCCGCGCGCATGAAGCGCACGCAGCGTTTCCACTACCTTAGGATACAGAAGGGTCCCTCCGGCTTCCAGTCCTTCAATCTCCAGCTGCAGCAGCAGCTCATCCGCCCGGCGGTGCACCGCCGCGTCCGCTTCCGGCATTACATTCTTCCAGATTTGCGCCAGCAGCATGCCAAGGCTGCCCAGAATGCGCTCCTCCGGCGGAGTAGGCCCGGAATACAGCCCTTCCTCGCGCAGGATATCAAACATTTTATGATAGGCCGGCAATAACAGGCTTTCCGTCTGGAACAGCGTACCATCCATATCAAATACGATGGCTTCCGGTTTGTTCAATTTCGGCAGCTGTCTGTGCTCTCCCTGTGTCTGTTCTTCATAACTCATAAGGTGACCCATCCCTTCCAAATTGTTCTGCCTCTGCTCTCTAGTTCATCTGGAGCTTCCATAACACGCTTTAATGATATAGGAAAGCAGCACGTATTGTCTACGAGCCTAAGAATATGTGTTGATATTATTATTACATAATGATATATTACATATTGTCATATAACATATTGATATAAGGAGCGTTTACACAATGAAATTAATCATTCAATTTCTCAAACAACCCGTAACCATCGTCGGGATTATTACTGCGCTGCTGTTCCAGGTCTTTTTCAGCCTCATCTGGATCACCGGCTACGATCATGTCACCGACCGGGTAGATCAGCTGCCGATCGCCATTGTTAACGGAGACGGCAGTGCTGCCCAGTCCATCGCTGACAATATATCGGCGTCTCTGGACTTCGAGCAGGTGAAGGGCCTCTCTCTGGCAGAGGCGCAGGAACAGCTCGGACACCGTACCCTTCGGATGATTATTGAGCTTCCCCCAGGCTTTACCGCTTCACTAAACGATCTGTCGGCCGGGGCCAAGATCCGCTATTATCTGAACGAATCCAATCCGCAAATGGTCTCTAATGTCATGCAGGGCGTAGCAGCAAAAGTCACTGCTGGCCTGGATGCAAAGAGCAGTGCTGCGGGACTTAGCGGCGTGCTCACTGCTATGAAGCTGCCGGAAGCAGAAGCCGCAATGATTCGAAGCAGCGCAGCAAGCCGGATCAGCTCCGATGTGCAGATTGTGAATCCGGCTACCAACTTCGCTGAAACCATGGTTCTGCTAATGGTCGTTACGGCTTCCTTCACCGGCGGCATGCTGCTGGCGATGAACCTGAGCAAGGCCTCCGCCAGTCTGGCCTCTGCTTCCGGCAAATGGCAGCGCCTTAGCGCCCGGTATGTGCTGATGGCCGGCACCGCACTTGCCGGCTCACTCATCAGCACTTCACTGCTGCACGCTCTCGGCATCCACTCTTCGCAAGGCTTCCTCGGCATGTGGATGTTTGAATTTGTCGTCATCCTCTCCTGCATGACGGTCGCCAATCTCAGTCTTGTGCTGCTCGGCGACGCCGGTGCGTGGCTCAACATTGCGCTGCTGTCCATGCAGATGCTGAGCTCCGGGGCAACGATTCCACGGGACGTACTGTCACCCTTTTACCAGTCGGCCGGCCAATTCTTCCCTGCTTACTATGCGGTGGACGGCATGCTGGATCTCGTCATAGGCGGTGAGGGTATCCTGCACGATGTGACGGCGCTGCTCTATATTGCCGCTGTTGCTACAGCAGCAAGTGTGCTGCTTACCCTGCTCCGCCGGGAGAAGCGTGCAATCCGGGCCGAAGCGGCAGCCAATGCCTGAGTACCTGCGAAGCAGCTCTGGTCCAGACACCTTCCGCCAGTTCAAATTGAGTCCGGCAGCACAGATGTGATATGGTAGGAAGAAGAGAGAGGAGCGGCAGACGTTCATGAACATTCAAGATGTAATACTCGGGATTCTGAGTGAGAAGCCCCATTCGGGCTATGATATTAAGCGGCATTTCGAGGAGTATTTCTCCTTCTTCTTCGATGCCAGCTTCGGCACGATTTACCCCACCTTAAGCAAGATGGAGAAGCTGGGTCTGATCTCCAGGGAAGCGGTACGCCAGGAGGGCAAACCGGATAAGAACATGTTTACGATTACCCCCGACGGTAAGCAGCACTTCCAGGAGTATTTACGTCAGCCTGCGGAGAAGGAGGTGCTCCGTTCCGACTTCCTGATGCATCTGTATTTCGGGGACATGGCGGATGAAGAGACCATGCATACCCTGCTCCGTGAAGCCCTCCGGGCCAAACAGGAGATGTACGAGGATCTGGAGCATAAGCTGCAGGAGCTGGACAAAACCGGCAAGCTGACACCCTCCCAGAAGCTCTGTATGGAGCTGGGGCTGGTGCAATACGATGCTTTTATCCGAAGAGTACAGAGTGCGCTGGAGAGCTGAACTATCAGCATTGCCGGGCATAGATCTGCACGCAACACAAAACGGCAGTCCTCCTTAAGCCTAAGCCCGGGGAACTGCCGTCTTTGTTTATACTATTTAAAAGGGACCGGAGTGCAAACACTGTTAAAGTGCCTGCGCTGCGGTCCCTGCTGTCATTATTTATGGTGCGGTTTAGAACAAAACTTATACGTGGTCGAAGCTTGCAATCAGTTCGTCGAGAACATCTTTGCTGACCATTTTGCCTTTGAAGTTGATCAGGTTCTCGGCACTTCCGGAGAAGATACAAGTAGGTTCATATTTTCTGAGAATGATCTTTTCGCCGTCCACAAAAATTTCGAGCGGGTCTTTTATGTCAATTCCCATCGTTCTGCGTAGTTCAATCGGAATCACGATACGTCCCAGTTCATCTACTTTTCTTACAATACCTGTTGCTTTCATCATTATGCATCCTCCCTTGAAATAACGCTTGATTCATCATTCAGTGTTAAAAGCTATCAAAGCTTCTAAATAGTAGAAATGATTATGCTATATCTGCATTGTAAAGTGCTATTTCTTTCCTGTCAATTTTATTTCTACATCTTTTGATATATATCGACAAATTATTCGACAAAGTTTAGAGTATATTCGACAAAATAATAACATGAATCATATTTTATCCAATATCCTCTCGGATTGACAGTTTTTTATTTAAATTTTAGAAAAAACCTTGATTTTAGTAGTTTTAACTTCCGGTTATCCTAATCGCTGCGACTCTGTTCCTATTTCTGTTTCTGTTCATGTTCATGAAGATGTTCATTCCCGTTCCCCATCCTGCTCTTCTGCCCCACCTTTTATTGTTTTCTAGTCTCTGCTCCGAGAACAGTTGGATAAAAGGCACTTAATACTGGCTCAAGTTTCTCTGCCGGGAACAAGAGTTGGAAAAATGACACTTAAATCAAGCATAATCTGCTCGGTTAGTTATATGGGCAAAAATTAAATGATCTTTTTCCACTTAATAGGTCCAAAACTCTGTAAATGGGCAAATTAAGATACCTTTTTCCACTTCCTATATTTACTGGACTGTTTCAACCTCTGCTTCGTCTATACACCAAATCGCAGGAAGTGAATCGAACAACGGGTTCGGCGGAATTAGACGGATGATTCAGACGGTTGATTCAGACAGTTGATTCAGACGGTTGATTTCCCTATTAATAAAAATACCCCCTCAAATACCTGGAGTTCGATCCTCCAGCCCTTGAGGGGGCGGTACTTATTTAGGGTTAATCCTAAGACCGAAGCTCGAAGAGCCTCGCGGTCTTGCCCGGCGGGAGCGAGACGCTCAGTCTGCCTTCCGCCGGGTTCCAGCTCCATTCCGCTCCGTGCGCCTGCGGATAGGCGCAGCGGGCATCTGCGGCCTGTCCCTTCAGCTCAGGGACGGGCAGCGTAATCCCGGCTGCATCTCCGGCAATCCGCCATACGGCAATATAACGGATATCTCCGTGGCGCAGGCCGAAGCTGACCCATTCCCCGCCGCTGTCCGGCAGACCGAGCGGCCAGAAGGCGAACGCCTGCGGGATATGGGCGCGGATGGATTTGTAATAATCCAGCGCCTCCTTCACCAAGGCTCTGCGCTGTGGCGCAAGCTCGGCCAGATGGCCGCTCTGGTGAACGCGGAGCAGCAGCGCATTGACCATGTTGAAGATGACCTCTTCATCATCGCCTTCGCGCAGCGGATACGACCACACGGCAGATTGCTCCGGCGTCAGCGCCGCCGGGGAACCTGCGGCAATGGCCGCGTACTGCACATAATCCTCCTGGTCGCTGGTGGACTGGATGCTATGGCGGCTGAGCATGGCATAGTCCATCCGCATGCCGCCGCTGGAGCAGTTCTCGATTACCAGTTGCGGGTAACGGACGAAGATACTGTCCAGCCAGGCCAGATACGCCCGGTTATGCTGCAGCAGTCCATCCCCGAAGCTGTCCGCATCCGTCTCGGTACCAATTCCTGCGTTGATGTTGTAATCCATCTTGATATATCCGACACCGTATTCTTCCACCAGCCGGGCAATGACGCCATTGGCATGCTCTATGACCTTCGGACTGCGGTAATCCAGCTGATACCGGCTGCGGTCCTTCACCCGTTTGCCGTGGCGCATGAAGAACCAGCTGTCGTCGGTCTCGGCCAGCTTCGGACTGTTGACCCCCATAACCTCCAGCTCCAGCCACAGTCCGGGAATCATCCCTTTGCTACGGATATCGTCCAGCACATATTTGATGCCTTCCGGGAACCGCTCCATCGACGGCTCCCACTGGCCCACGCCATCCCACCACTCGCCCGGAGCATACCAGCCCGCATCAATACAGAAGTATTCACAGCCGACATCGGCGGCGGCATCAATCAGCGGCAGCAGCTTCTCTGTTGTCGGACTCCCCCACAGACAGTTCATGTAGTCATTAAAAATAATCCGCAGCAGCTCATTGTCCTCATTCGGTCTGCGGATGATCCGCCGGTACGCGGTCAACTGTTCTGCCGCGTCCTGGAAGCCGCCCTGCACAGCGCCTGCGGCCACCGGCACAGAGGTGAATTCTTCACCCGGGGCCAGCTTCAGCCACCAGTGATTGTCATGCTCCGTAGGCCCGCTGACCAGCAGCGTGAGCTGGTCGTACTGATCCGTCAGCTCCCAGTGCCAGGAGCCGTTGTGCTCAATCTGCCAGAACAGGCTTGTCCCGCTCTCCTTGTTCTGCAGTACCGCCATGGGCAGCAGCTCAGCCGCCGACCAGGAGCCGGTATTGCTGGCGGCAATCCGTTTCGAGCCGCGGTCGGCCAGATGGGACATGCCCAGCTCCGGCAGGCTATAGCTCTTCCACTGCAATTCACTCTGCCAGCCGCTGTGAGCAAGGCTAACTTCAATTTTACCGTTACGGTCTCCACTGCCCTCTTTATCCACTCCCGTAAGCGCAAAGGAGGAAATATACTCGACCGCAGCAGCCGCATCCCCTTCATTGCGCAAGACCGTCCAGGAGCGCACAATCTGCACGCTTGTATAGAACTGATAATGCTGCACCGCCCGCACTTCCGTAACCAGATCCAGCAGTGTAATTTCCAGCTTGCGTCCCAGCTCATTTACATAATCGCTGTGTCCGCTATATACCATACGAAGCCCCGGATATGACGCGCGGTGTGTCCGACCGTGATATTCTGCCCGGTCTTCGCCAGACAGTTGCAGCTCCAGCAGCCGGAAGCCGGGCTTGTTCTTCTCTTCAATATCACCAGCTTCAAGTGGCGCCGCGCCGAAATGCAGCAGCCGCACATCCTGCTCTTCCGTAATTTCAATCGTAAGATAAAGTCCGTTCTCGCCAATCTCTATGAGTGTGCTGGCCATGTATATTTTGCCTCCTGACAAATGTTAGTGTAAATATTAGTCTCTTTGGTCGTTTTGGTCTCTTTGTTTTCTTTGTTTTCTTTGTTCTCTTTGTTCTCTTTGTTTCTATGCCTCTCCTGATTATGAGGCCTTCTCTTATATTCGTAACTCCTGATTTCTTGCGTTGCTCGCATAAGTGGCGAAGTAACGGAGGGAGGTTTGGAATTGGAGGAGCGCCAGCGTCCGCCTGAAAGCTTTCCGCAGGAAAGCTCGCTTCGGAAGCATACGCTGTTTGGATTTCTACTGCGGCCAGCAGTTTAAATCGGGAAATCCAAACCTAACAGCGGCCGGAAATCCAAACATCCCGCAGTTACATATAGCCACTTCTGCCCGCCACCGCCACAAATCCGTGTTACATAGAAAGAAGGCCCCCTCAGTAATAAATCTACTTCGGAGGCCCTCCCGGTACTAAAGCTTTTATTGAGCGGACCCGAATTGAATCCAGGCCTTTTGAATTTCGTCAATCGCTTGATCCTTAGTCTTGCTGCCGCCGATATAAGCCTGCATTAATTCACCGAATTTCTGGTGGAACGTATCCAGCGAATAGTTCACCGACAGGTCGCCGGATTTCTCGGTTTTGAGGATCTCTTCCATTTCCTTAGGCATTTGCAGGTCAGGCATCGGTGCATCCTTGATTGGAGGAATAACCTTAGCTACTGTGGAGAACCAGCTCTTACCGTATTCGGAAGTGTACAGCCAGTTGAAGAATTCAATCGTTTCAGCAGCTACAGCAGAATCCTTGTTGATGCGCAGCGCCTGGTCGGCACCGGTGATGATCTGGGACTGCTCAGCTTTGTCGCTGACAGGGTAGCCGGCGATGCCCAGATCAAAGTCAGGGGTGATTTTCTTGATCGCTTCTTCATCCCATGCGCCTTTACCGGTCATGAATGCTGTTTTGCCAAGGGCAAAGTCACTGACTTCAGCATTGCTGTCGCGTTCCAGCGGCTTGTCCGTTCCGTGTTTTACCGTAGTATCAATGAAGGTGAAGAAGTTATCCTTCAGCACCGGATGATCCGCGAAGGTCGTTTTGCCGGCGATGAAATCAGCTACGAGTGTTTTAGCGTCAGTACCTGCATCAGTTGCTGCAGCGTCAACGAAGTGTTGGAAGATATGCTTCCATACCCACCACTCTTTGTAGGCGTTGGCGAATGGCGTGATGCCTTTCGCTTCGAGCTTAGTGATTGCGTCATCCATTTCAGCGGTAGTCTTAGGAACTTCAGTGATGCCTGCATCTGCCAGCAGCTTCTTGTTGTACATCAGGACGAACAGGTTGCCTTTGACCGGAAGTCCCAGTACTTTACCGTCCGTGGAGCTCATGTTGGAGCGGACAGCATCTGTCATCGCTGCTGCCAGCGGTTCATTGGTCAGGTCAGCACTGTATTCAGCGAAAGTATCGATATCGCCGCCAGCGGTAGTCTGGAACACGTCAGGCGTGCTGCCTGCGGCAATTTTGGATTTCAACACCGTATTGTAGTCAGCCTGCATAATTTCCAGATTGATTGTTACATTTGGCTTAACCTTCTTGTATTCAGCGATGTAGGCGTTGAAAGCGTCTGTGTACTCGGGAGATGCGGTAAACATATTAATCGTGACGGGCTTGGAAGAATCTGTAGCTGTATTCTCTGCTCCATTTGTTCCACCCGTGTTGTTAGCGGCATTATTATTGTTGTTCCCGCCGCAACCGGCCAGCAGTCCGCCGACGAGCAGCAGACTCGCAGATAGTGCCATAAATCTTTTTAACATGATGTTGCCCCCTTTTCCTTATGCATCTTGTGGTCTTGCTCATCATTCTAAATAAAAAGAAAAAGGATAAGAATGTACATAAGTGAACTTATGAGGGTAAAAAAGTGTGTTCATGTAACCGTTTCACTTTTCTACCCCAGCAGCTGCAGCCGGAATTCAGAAGGTGAACAATCATAGTAATTACGGAACGCCTTGCTGAAATAGTTCTTATCCTTGTACCCCAGCATTTCGGAAATATCCTGAATTTTGAGGCCGGGATCAGACAGCAGTGCTTTGGCTTTGTCCATTCTTACCTTTTGCACATACTCATGAATGCCGTATCCGTACTGCCCCTTGAACAGCTTCATCAAGTATTCTCTGCTCAGGAAATATTTATCCGTGAACATCGATATCTTAATATCCTCAAAATAATGGTTATCAATGTATGCTTTAATATTTTCCAGCACGCTGCTGCGGTCTCCGGATAACGTCCGGCTGATCTCCCCGGCATACATCTCGAATATCCGGTTCAGCACACCTTCAAATTGTTCAAAGGAGGCAAAATCGCTGCGGATGCCCAGAGCGTGCAGCCCCTTATCCTTGCTGCTGCGGATTTGCGGCGGCACTGCATCCAGCTGTGCAGCAATCTCATTAAGCAGAATAATGAATTCCTGCAGGGTTCTGTCCGCTTCACCGAGTGTGAAATGCTCCGCATCCTTCCATTTGGAGACGAACTCGCTAAAAATATTACGCGCATGGTTCACGTTCCCGCTCTCCAGGCTGCTGCGGATCTGCGGCATCCGTCCGGTCAGTGAAGGATTGTCCCTGGACGCCGGCTTCTCCATCCTGCTGCCGCCGCTCTGCAGGATCATGCTGCCCTTCATGCCCAGCAGGTCAATCCGGTCGAGTGCCTCTTTGGCCTGCTCATAAGAACCGGCAATACTCAGGAGATCGCTGTAGGGATCACCTGTTCCGCCGGCACAGACGATGCCGAACAGCTCCTTCAGCGTAGCTGCGGCCTTCTTCATATGATGCAGAGACAGAAAGGCGGCGTCCGCCCCGTATCCGCCCTTCATCGTAAAGATAGCGATAAACTCCCGCTCCCCCTTGGGGCTGGCAAAGCTGAACGACTCAAACTGTCCGTCACTGTTCTCATTCATTACATTAGTTACGGCAAAATGCAGCAAATCCCGGTCCTCATGGAATCTTTCTTTGCGCACCTGCTCCAGATTAAGCATCCTCAGGATACCTACAGCGAAATGGCTGGCCGCCCCGTCCGCACCGATCAGCGGCAGGAAGGCTTCATTGGACTGCGTTTTGAAGCTGCGGTCTATAATGGACAAATACATCTTCTCCTTCAGCTTCGGCAAAGACATATTCAATGTAATATTGCGGTTGATGAACTCACTCTCCCGCTTCCGCTTCGCTTCGAGTATGTCCACCGCCTTGCGCAGCGCATGGTTAAGATCAGTCCGGTTAACCGGCTTAAGGAGATAATCCACCACCTTGGAGCGGATCGCCTGGCGCGTATATTCGAAATCATTGTAGCCGCTGATCACAATCAGCAGCAGGTCCGGGAACTCCTCCTCGGCGATCTGCAGCAGCTGGGAGCCGCTCAGCTCCGGCATTTTCATATCCACCAGCACCAGATCGAATTTCTCCCGGCGCAGCATCGCAAGCCCCGCCTGGCCATTTGTCGCCTCCAGAACCTGTCCGACACCCAGTCCCTTCCAGTCTCCCAGAATATTGATCGCTTCGCGCAAAGGCTCCTCATCGTCTATAATCAGCACTTTATACATGTTGTCCTACTCCTCCCCGCGGCAGCCGCATATCCATTTGAGTTCCCTGATCATTACTTAGAATCACTAGTCCCGCCTCTTCTCCATATAGAAGCTTCAGCCGGGTATTAAGGTTCTTCAGGCCAATGCTCTCATTGCCTTCCTCTTCCTCCCCATCCGAATCGCGGTCCTCCCACTGGATCTGCAGAGAGCTCATCACCTGCTCCAGCCGCTCCTCACGAATGCCCGGCCCGTCATCCAGCACGGAAATGATACTGCGCTCAGCGGTAACATGCGCCTCGATTCGGATGGTAACCGTAGTGGATACCTTTTCCAGCGCATGCTTGATGCAGTTCTCTACCAGCGTCTGAATCGACAGCTTGGGAATCCTCAGCTCCATCAGGCTTTCATCCCAGTCGTACACGACCTGCATCCGGCTGCCGAACCGCGCTTTCTGCAGGGCCAGATAACGCTCAATATGCCGCAGCTCTTCCCGGGCCTGCACAACATCCCGTCCGCTGATGCAGTATCTCAGCGTCATGGCCAGATTGTCGACCATCTCGACGATATCATCATTGTTGTTCTTCAGCGCCTTGGTGGAGATGGCCTGCAGCGCATTGTACAGAAAATGCGGATTAATCTCGGCCTCCAGGGCTTTGAGGACGGCGTTTTTTTCAACGATTTTCATTTTATAGCGTTCATTAATCAGTTCATTGGTCTTCTCGACCATCTTATTGAAATGGCGTGACAGATAGGCGATCTCATCCTTACCCTCCACCGTTGCCTCAGCATCGAAGCTCCCCGTACTGAACCGCTTCATCTGCAGCGACAGATTCTTCAGCGGGTGCGTAATTCTGTTCGAAGTGACACTGACCAGCACCACGGACAATACCAGGAACAGCAGGCCGATGAATACACTCAGCTTGCGGGTCGTTGTCGCAGCGGCATAGATTTCTGTATACGGAATCGGCTTAACGAGCTTCCAGCCTTCTTTTTGACTGATGTCGTAGATCACCAGGTACTTCTGTTCTTCATCCGACCACGTCACACGCCCGTTCTTCTCCGGTGTCAATTGGTCCAGCAGCCCCGCCTTCCTGCTCCCCTGATAGAATTCCTTATCGTCCACCATAAAAGGTTCATTATCCGGGCTGATATACATTAGATGCTCTCCGGTGCTGAACGGAATATCCTTCATAATCTCATCGGTCACCGACGAGTTAAGATACAGGGACAGTACGGCCTGCGGCTCCCTAGATACTATGGAACGCAGCAGCCGATGATAGCCCATGAAGACCTTGTCCTTGCTAACAGGATAATCCACACTGCTCTCCGCAGCCGGGGCTCCTTCCACAAAAGACTGATAAGAACGGTTGAACGGACTCGCCAGTGCCCGCTTATACCAGGACAGATTCTCAATCGGCGGATGTTCGGTCACCCGGACGGTAATATTATAGTTCTCCTTGGTGACATAATAATACTTGTGCTCCTTGATCACATACAGGTAGACCGCTTCCAGGTCATTGCGGGAGAAATACAGATTCTTCAGATAATCCTCCACATACATCTTGGAGCCATAGTCCTCTGATTCATGCACGATGGCATAAGCGAACTCATCATATGAGATCTGCGGCAGGGACAATTGTTCAATTCCGCTTAAGTAACTCTCCAGATTACGTCCGACCAGCAGCAGATTGTTGCTGGTGCTCGCAATGCTGTTGTTGACCGATTCCTTGCGCAGCATTCCATAGGAAATGTACGTCAATGAGCTTACCACCAGAATGATGATAATGGTGAACAATAGAATCAGCTTGTTGGCCAGCCTGCGGGAAATGCGCTCCAGCAAAGGCTCGAGCAGCTTGTACAGCGCTCTTCTAATCATGTTCTCCGTCTCCCCGCTGCCAGTATCAGGGCCCGGTCTCAGACTCTTTTTGTCATCCGGACTCAGTTCACCTTTTTACCCCTAACTGTACTCTTAAATCCATTTTTGAGTATAGGGGTCTGATCTATAATACACAATATAGACTAACCGGAATGGTTATGTGTGGCAAGCCAGGCACAATACTCCCACCCTATAACTCAAGAAGAGGTGCATCCATGTTAAAAACACTCGGCAGAAGATGGCGCGAGAAATTCGAATTCGGAATCTTTACGCTCCCGGTTCTGATCTGTATCGCTGTCGCATTCTACATTCCCTTTGCCATGACCATCCGCTATTCGATGACCAAGTGGAACGGGATTTCCAAGCATCCCAAATTCGTCGGTCTGGACAACTTCAAACAGATCTTCTCGGGCGATACCAACTTTTCCGACGCGGCCTGGTTCACGATTAAATATGCAATCCTTTACATTGTGATCGTCAACGTGCTGGCAATCCTGCTGGCCGTGCTGCTGGACATGAAGCTGAAGAGCACCTCCTGGCTGAGAGCGGCATTCTTTATCCCTTATATCCTCAGTCTTGTGATTGTCGGCTTCATCTGGAAATTCATCTTCATGCAGGGCTTCAACTCACTGGGTGAGAGCACCGGCTGGGCCATCTTCGACTTAAGCTGGCTCGGGACACCGGGACTAGCGTTCATCTCCATCTTAGGTGTATCTATCTGGCAGTCGATCGGTTTCTATCTCGTCATCTACATTGCCGGACTGCAGTCTGTGCCGGAAGATCTTAAGGAGGCTGCTACTGTAGACGGCGCAGGTCCGATGAGAAGATTCTTTAGCATTACGCTGCCGCTGCTTGCCCCATCGATTACGATATCAGTCTTCATGGCGCTGACCAACTCGATCAAGGTATTCGACGTCATTCTGTCGCTGACCGGCGGCGGCCCTGGCGGAACTACCTACAGTATCGCTTATGATATTTACCGGGATACGTTCCAGAACAACCTGTACGGCTACGGTACGGCCAAAGCGCTTATCCTGTTCCTGGCAGTACTTGTCGTGACGATCATCCAGCTGACAGTCTTCAAACGGAGAGAGGTTGAGGCATAATGAAAACAAACAACAACAAGGCAGGCAAGATCATACTGGAAGTTGTTTTGGTCATATTGTCTCTGCTGTTCCTGTATCCGCTGTTCCTGACGATTATTAACTCGTTAAAAAGCTTCAGCGAGGTCATGACCGACGTTATCGCGCTGCCGAAGCATCTGACCTTCAGCAACTACTCTTATGTCTGGAAATTCATCAACTATCCGCGGCTGTTCCTGAACAACTTCGTGATTACCGGCGTCGGCCTGCTCGGCATCGTGTTCATCTCCTCCATCGCCGCCTATAAGCTGGCACGGACCAAGTCCAGATGGAGCGGCGTCCTGTACTTCCTATGCATTATGCCGATGCTGATACCGTTCCAGTCGATCATGCTGACTGTACTGCAGACCGCCAAGAACCTGAACTTGTCAGAGAGTACCTGGGGATTAGGCCTGCTGTACTGGGGCTTCGGCGCACCGCTTGCGGTATTCATCTACCACGGCTTCGTGAAGGGAATCCCGACTGAGATCGATGAGAGTGCGACCATCGACGGCGCATCCGGCTTC
Source organism: Paenibacillus sp. FSL R5-0912 (assembly GCF_000758605.1). Lineage (NCBI taxonomy): Bacteria > Bacillati > Bacillota > Bacilli > Caryophanales > Paenibacillaceae > Paenibacillus > Paenibacillus sp. FSL R5-0912. The sequence goes on along the minus strand of NZ_CP009282.1, from coordinate 2,429,812 downwards.
CGCCTGTTCTTCAGTGTGATCTTCCCGCTGCTGAAATCGGTAACCACCACCATCGTCATCATCGACGTCATGTGGATCTGGAATGACTTCCTGCTCCCGCTGCTGATGGTTAACGGCTCGCCGGATACGAAGACATTAACGCTGGCCGCTTACACCTTCGTCGGTCAATATACCTCGGACTGGCAGTATGCCATGACCGCCATGGTAATGGCCGTATTGCCATCCATCGTTGTCTTCATCTTCCTGCAAAAATACATCGTCAAAGGCGTAGTTGCCGGGGCTGTTAAGGGCTGATCTCTAGTCATGCTCCTCCCCCTCGCCGGAGACAAATAAGGCACGGCTAAGCGGACTATCGCTTGGGCCGTGCCTTTTGGTGTTGTGCAGGATCTACATATGCGTTTTATGAGGACGCTGCGTGAACGGTCCGTTGTTCCCATTGCTCTTGTGTCCAAATTTTATTTATTCTTCTTAGTGGTGAAAATCCGGAGACCGCTACTGCTTCCGAAGTGGGCTTTCCTGCGGAAAGCTTTCAGGCGGCCGCTCCCGCTTGTACACAATCGTTCCGTCCTCTCCGCTGGTTAAGCTGGAAAAGGTTCTGCAAATCTTAAACACAAAAGTCACTCTAATGGGTGAATCGAGCTGAGCTTATGCGGCTTATCTGGCCTGTGCAGCTTATGTAAATTTAAGGGCACTAATGCCCCTCATTTGCTCCTTTGGCTCTCATTCTGGGAATTCAAGGGCACTAATGCCCCTCATTTGCTCCTTTGGCTCTCATTCTGGGAATTCAAGGGCACTAGTGCCCCTCATTTGCTCCTTTGGCTCTCATTCTGGGAATTCAAGGGCACTAGTGCCCCTCATTTGCTCCTTTGGCTCTCATTCGTGGAATTCAAGGGCACTAGTGCCCCTCATTTGCTCCTTTGGCTCTCATTCTGGGAATTCAAGGGCACTAGTGCCCCTCATTTGCTCCTTTGGCCCGCACTCAAAGAAATCAGAGGGATTTATCCCTTTGATTTGCCCATGCTGCCAACTTGTGTGCCTGATCAGGCACACACTCGTCCTTCAAACGGTGCTGCTCCAAATTCCAGAGAATCTTATCCACAACAGACGATTATCATAATTCCCTATACAGAATAAAAGCCCGCCCGCCAGCAAGGCGTAGCGGACTTTATTATAGTCTCTCAGATTACTTTACTTTATTTCGCCAATAATGGCCTCTTTTTTTGTTGTGGCTCAGATGCACTTATCCTGCTGTTTCGGCTCCGAAACGGCGGGAAATCAGGAGCTTATCGGCTTCTCTGTCCGCATGGACGGAGAATGCAGCTTTTTGAGTATAATAACGTCCCTACAGTCCGCATGACCTCCGCCACTCCCTCCCCTTTCAACAACTCCCATCGTTTGCCTTCCAAGTAAGGACATATAAAAGAATGGTGAGGCCTATCGTTGCTTCCCAATAGAAGCCATAGTTCGTAAGTTACTCATAAATCTTTTACCGCCGTCCACATGCTTCGTCCACTCCAGACAATCAGCCGGATATTCCTGCTACTTTACATGCCTTTGCTAATCCACCTCATATACAGTCTACAACCAACCGCTCTTTCTGCTCCTCAACCTTCCTTACTCCGTCCAGCATTACTCTCTGTTGCACAATACTTCACCGTTCACTTCTCTGTCCTGCTCTTATCCACATTTTCTCTATATCGTATATCAATCTTGGCCTTACCCCTTAGTTCTCCCCATCCGCCAACTCCTGCAGCTTAAGCGCAACCCGGTACACCGGCGTAGCCGTTACGCTGTGGAACATAGCGGTCGCTTCACCCTCGAATATCTTTTCCACCGCCATGGCTGCATCGGCGGCCACAGTTACAGCACCCGTGCGGAGCGGCGTAGTTTCGAGGATGATCTCACCTCTGCGAAGGACATCGCGGAAACGTGACAGGCCGATCTCCCAGGGAAGGCCATTATAGAAATGATCATGGAATAGCTGCCCGCCGGCGAAGGCATAGCCCACATTGCCTGTGTAATCAATGCTCAGCAGCACTTCTTCAGCTCCTTGAAGAACATCCTCAGGCAGCTGAAGCGCGAGCTTATGGTCGTGAAGACGCCGCGTGGTGAGTGCGATCTCTTTCTGCGGAACCTCTACATCACAGATCTGGAACCAGCCTTCCGTCCGTCTGCTGACAGCTGCTTCAGCCTGCACCGTACTCCACTGCGTGGCTGGTGCCACTGCTCCACCGGCATATTCACGGAACTTGAAGGCATTCTGCCCGCTACTAAGGAATTCAATACCCTCCCGGGTCTGAACAAGCGGAACCTCCGAGAACACAATCCGGCTCTGACCGCCGTCCTCCAGCTCCCACAGCTTTGCAGCATCCTTGGCACTCATCGCGTAAATCCGGACTTCCCGGGCTCCGTCGCGTTTAATTACGATCATTGAGGACACTTGATGGGGAATGAGCACGTTGTAGCTGCTGCCGTTCCCCTCAATCGTTCCGGCATCGGTTGATACACTGAGAATACCGTCCTGCGCATCCAGCAGGAACTCACCATCCATACCCTCCGGCATCGCGAAGAAATAGGTGATGGCTTCAGCAGATTCCACAGCGGTGACCGGCTGGGCCGTTGCATATTTCAGGTTCAGTCCGTCCAGTGCAAAGTTAAACGGCAGCAGGAATGAAGCCTTGGGCTTGACGGTCAGCGAACTCCGCTGCGGGAAGCAGAGGACCTCCTCCCCAAGCTTAACTTCAAATACAACACCCTTATGCTCATCCATCTCTACATGATCCTGATAATTATTTACGAATAAGAACCCGGAACTGCCATCCGTGCGGACGGCATAACGAAGCGTATGCGCATCATCAGGAGTAACCGCCTCTGCACCTTCCGGAAGCACGGTTGCCATAGGGGCAAGCCGGTCTGCGAATTGGCGGAGGAAATAATGCAGCGGGCGCAGCAAGCCGTTAGACTCACGGATCTGTCCGAACTCGCCAATCGGTGCCTGAAAATCGTACGTCAGCTTAGGCGTTGTGCTCTCGTTCAGGTAACCTGTTCTGCCCACCGGATTCGTGCCGCCATGGAACATATAATAACCGATAAAGTTGCAGCCGCCGGCAAGCTTCATCAGGGTCATGGCCAGTACACTTTCCGGTTCTACCTGGAACCGGGACAGATACCAGGTCTGCATGCCGCCGCCCATCTCACAGCAGGCAAACGGATACTTCGTCCGGGGATACGGCGGATTGAACTCTCCTCCCTGGGCCTGATCATCATGGAAATTCACGAATACATATTCAGGTGTCGGTGTCTGGGTTTGACCCGGGTCACTGATGCTCCACGGGGTATAGGCATATCCGCCATACAGCGGCAGGACTTCATCTTCCAGGAACGGCGCCTCGCCCCAGCCGGTGCTGGTATAAATCGGGGCAATCAGGCCGGAATCCACCGCATACTCCTTGAGCAGGCGCATATGTGCTGCACCTTCCTCGCCGCCTATTCCGCCGCTAAGATATTCGTCCCCCTGCTTCGCCGTCTGTTCCCAGAGCGCAGCGGCAGCATTGAATTCATTCTCCAGCTGAATCCCGATCACCGGCCCGCCATCCTTGTACATCAGCGCATCAGCCTCCCGGCCAATCTCTGCAAACAATCGTCTTACATAACTCAGGTACCCTTCATCATTGGAGCGGACATCGAATTCCCGCCCGAACAGCCAGTCCGGGAGTCCCCCGTTACGGACCTCGCCATGACAGAACGGACCGACACGCAGGATAACATAGAGCCCGTTATCGCGGCACAGCTCCACAAACTTCCGGAGATTGCGGTTGCCGCTCCAATCGAATTCCCCTTCTATTTCTTCATGATGATTCCAGAAGATATAGGTGGCGATCACATTGATTCCTGACATCTTCATCTGCCGGAGTTCTGTCTCCCAGTCCGCTTCCGGATACCGCGAATAGTGGAACTCGCCACAGATAGCGAAATAAGGCTTGCCGTTCAGCTCCATGTAGTAATTGGTGAAGCTGATCTGGTCACCCTCCGGGTTGCTTCCCCCGAGTCGCAGGGTCGACGGATAGATTTCCTTCGGGGCAATATGGGCTTGTATCGTATGCTTCATGTGATCGGCTCCTCTGCAATTTGCTTGTTTTCTTCGTTAATGTCTATAAAAAAAACCACCCCAAAGCTATGCTCTGGAGTGGCCCGGAAGCCGTTACATTAGCTTCACCTTTATTTTGTTATTATTTCTGTGCTGCCAGGAAAGCGTCAATCTGGCTCTGCAGCTCTGTCTGCACCTTGTCAATACCAGCAGATTTCAGCTGTTTGATCAGATCTGCCTGACCTTTATCCAGATCATCAATCAAGCCATATTCCAGCGGAATGGCATAACGCAGCATCACGTTGCCGATGTTGGCTACTTCGTTCTTCACTGGTGTGGAGTCGAAGACAAAGGTTTCAAGCGGGAAGTGATAGATGCTGGACTGCCAGCTGTTGAACATGTTGTCCGCTTCTACCGGATACGCCGAATCTTGACGGTTCAGCGGGGAGTTCCAGCCCCAGTTCGAGAAGCCCGTGTAGTTGGCAGCTGCTGGTCCTGCAGTGTATTTCTTGTCGCCATCAGGAATATAGTTAGTTCCGGCAATACCGTACATCGTCAAATCATGAATTTCCTTGTCATTCTGCAGAAGATCGATCAGCATCAGAGAGCGTTCTACGTTCTTGGAAGTAGCATGGATCGCCATCCCATTCTGGGTCGAAATGGCTGCAATTTTCTTCTTGCCAGGAGTAAGGTCAGCAATCGCCAGCTCCACATCCGGTTTGTCACGGCGCATTTCAGATACATTCGCTGCTACAGTACCCAGGTTCTGAGCGTAGGAGGAAACTTTTTCAGCTTTGATATCCTGCCATACGTCATTTTTGTTGCTGACTACGTTTTTGGACCATACGCCATTGTCTGCAAGATCCTTGTAGTAGGTAAGCAGTTCTCTGAATTCAGGTGTGTCGTAGATGTTGAAAACTTTGCCGGTTGCATCATCCAGCTTATAAGCCAGCGGCAGCAGGTTAGCGTCTACCAGGTTCCAGTCATTGTTCTGCTCCAGCGTAGCCTGGTCAAGCTCATGCCATTTCCAGCCGTCGGCAGGTTTGGCACCGTATGCGGCAATTCCAGTTTCTTCTTTTGCAACTGTTTTCAGGTAATTGGCATAGGATTCAAGGCTGTTGATTTCAGGAAGATTGTATTTCTTGCGCAGATCCTCACGGTACAGAACTACTTTGTCGGTAACCTCAACGTTGTTGTTAGGAACCATGTAGAGCTTGCCGTCCACTTTGGCTTGCTCCCAGTTGACTTTAGGCATCGCTTCCCAAGTCTGCGGCATGTAAGTCGACAGCAGATCATCCGTCAGCTCCAGGAAACCGCCTTTGAGCGCCTGATCGTTATAGAGTGCCCAGTTGGCAGTATACACAAGGTCAAAATCTTCATTAGCCGCAAATTTCAGCGGGTACTTCTGTGTCCAATCCGACCAGTCGAGGAATTCAGTCTCCACGGTAGCATTGATTTTTTCTTTCAATTTCGTGTTCAGCTCTCCGAACACCTTGTCGTAGTCCCCCGGCTGGCCGCCGATCAGCAGCATCTTCAGCTTCACTTCTTTGGATGTGTCCGGAGCGCCGGTATTCGTAGCTGCCCCTTCTGTAGCCGTTGCCGGAGCTTTCGTAGCCTCTGCACCTGTATTGGCGTTGTTATTGCCGCCGCATGCACTGAGAATGGTACCCAGCGCCATCATTGTTGCCAGCGTAACTGTAAGCTTTTTTGTCTTATTTTTCATCATGACCGATGTTCCCCCTAAATCAAAATAGTATTGGGTTTATATTGATAACCAGGTTGCCCTGTGTTCATCCTTTGACTGCTCCAATTGTAAGTCCGGTTACAAAATATTTCTGGATGAACGGATAAGCAAGCAGGATCGGTCCTGTCGCCACAATGGTCATGGCCATCTTCAGACTCTCCGTAGGCAGATCCGTATTCACAACTGCGCCGGAGGCCATCATCGCCTTGCGCATGCCATCCATATTTCCGAGCATTTTGTAGAGATAATACTGCAGCGGCATCAGCTCTGATTTGGAGATGAACAAGAGTGCGTTGTACCAGTCATTCCAGTAGGCCAGAGCAATGAACAGGCCAATGGTAGCCAGGGCAGGCTTGGACAAAGGCACAATCAGCTGCATGAAAATCCGGAAATCTCCTGCGCCGTCAATCTTGGCGGATTCTGTAATGGCATCCGGGATGCTGCTCATGAACGATTTCATGACGATAATATAGAACACGTTCATCAGCAAAGGCAGGATCAGCACCAGCAATGTATCTTTAAGATGCAGATAGTTGACAATCATCAGGTACCAGGGGACCAGACCGCCGCTGAACAGTGTCGTGAAGAAGAAGAAGAAGGAGAAACGGCCGCGCCATTTGAAATCTCTCCGGGACAGCACGTAGGCCGTCATCGAAGTCAGGAACAATCCGAATAATGTACCTATGGCGGTTACAGATATGGTTATGCCGTAAGCTCTAAGCATTTCCTCCGGATACTTGAACAGCAGGCTGTAGGCCTCTGTCGAGAACGAGGACGGGAAGATCTGGAACCCTTTTTCGATAATCGTGCTCTCCTCACTCAAAGAGGAGGACACGACCAGAATGAAAGGGAAGATACAGAATATAGCGAGCACAGTAAGCGTCACGTAGCCGATAATGGACAGTATCATCTTGTCTTTATTGCCGCGCTTCCGGATAACCTCCGGAGTTTTCATGTTTGCAGTAGTTGAACTCATTTCAGTTGACCTCCTTTTCCTAGAATAGAGCACGATCCTTATCGTATTTACGAACGGCATAGTTAGCCAGCATGATGGTTACGAAACCAAGCAGGGACTGATAGAAGCCGGCCGCAGCAGACATTCCGATCTCATTGGAAGTAGTCAGTGAGCGGAACACGAAGGTGTCGATGACGTCGGTTGATGAGAACAGCAGGCCGTTGTTGCCGACCATATTGTAGAACATCCCGAAATCCCCGCGGAAGACGTTACCGATAGCCAGCAGCACCAGAATGATGACAGTAGGCATCAGGTTCGGAACCGTAATCTTCATAATCCGCTGGAAAATATTCGCCCCGTCAATCTCAGCCGCTTCGTACATCTCAGTATCAATGCTGGTGATCGCGGCCAGATACATGATTGTACCATAGCCCAGCGTCTTCCACGCGGATACGACCACCAGGATTACCGGCCAGTAGGCAGCGGTATTATAGATGTCCACCGGCTGCATGCCGAGTCCCTTAAGCAATACGTTGATGGTACCAACGTCGAAGTTGAACAGGTTGTAGGCAATGGCACCAACCACAACCCAGGAAATGAAGTAAGGCAGGAACAATACCGTTTGGGTAATTTTCCGGAACCATTTGCCGGCAACCTCGAACAGCAGGATCGCCGCAAAGATCTGAACCACATTATTCACAACGATAAAAGCAATATTGTACAGCGCCGTGTTTCGTGTTACGCGCCAGGCGTCACCAGAATTGAAGAAGAATTTAAAGTTGTCCCATCCGTTCCATGGGCTGCCGAAGACCCCGCCCGTGTAGTCGTATTGCTTAAAGGCCAGTATAATGCCTGACATGGGTATATAAGCAAAAAGCAGGAAGAACAATACCGCCGGTACAAGCATGAGGAGCAAGGATCTGTACTTCTTCACATCATCCCAGAATCCATGTTGTTTCTGTTTCATCTTGAATCCCCTTTCCAACAATCCCTTTTCTCTATAGCTTTATTATAAAGAAGCGCTTTCCCCGTGTGGATTAAGCCCAGCAACTAAAAGTAATACTTTTTCAACGATCGGTTAATATATACCATTCCCCAAAAACAAAAAAACGTTCCCCCCGGTTATAAAAACCGGACTGGAAACGTTTGGCAGGCTATATTTTCTGTTTCTTGCGGTACTCTCCCGGCGTCATGCCTGTGATCTGCTTAAACTGCCGATTGAAATAGATAATGTTCTTATAGCCCATGCGCTCGGCAATCTCATAGATTTTGAGTGTGGGATCGCCCAGCAGCTCGAAGACCCGGCCCGTCTTACGCTCATTCACGAATTCACTGAAAGGAAGCCCGTACTCTTCCTTGAACAGATAACCTAAATAGTTCGGTGTGAAGTCAAAATGGGCGGCTACCTCCTTCAGGGTAATCTTCTTCTCCAGATTCTCCTCCACATAATTCATAATATCATCGATCAGCTTACGCTTCTGCCGCTGCCGCTTCACATACAGCAGCTCCGACAGCTCGAAGAATCTGCGCCGCATCCAGGACAGGATATCGTGAATCGTCTCGAACTGGAAGAGAATATCCGGCTGATGCGACTCCCACTGCAGCAGCTCATACAGATTCTCATTCTGCTGCTGCAGATCCGCATGCAGCTTGGAGGTGATGCGGATAATCAGCTCATAGACATCCTTCTTGCTTGCACTCGTGAACAGCTCCAGCAGCTGGTCGTCGATGGCCACCAGATCATATTGAATGATTGCCTCCAGCAGCTTCACCACAGTCTGTTCCATCCGGGCCCCCGGTGTCCCGCGCGGCGAAGACTCCATATTATCCCGGATCAGCCGGTTCTTCCCGAGCAGCCACTTCGCGCTGAGCGCGGCTTGTGCCTGCTGGTAGGATTCGTGGAGTCCCGCTTCGTCTTGGGCATAACGTCCGACACCAACGGTTAACGTACAGGGTGAGGACTCTGCCATCTTGCGGATTAGTTCGTCCAGCATGTTCATGAAGCTGTCCTGCGGAAGGCTGCAAAGAATGACAAACCGGTGATGATGAACCGGAATCAGCGTACCAAGCTTCCCGTCCTCCACAAAGGATTTGATCACCCCGGCCATTTGCCGCGTCTTCACGCGCGCATCCTCCTCGGACAGATCACGCATTTTCCATTCCAGATCATCGATCTCGACAAGTGCAGCCGCCGCCCCTTTCACCAGAAGCGGGGTAAGGGCACTGCGCAGATGCGGCTCAGCGGGTTCAGGCGAGGGTTCTTCGAACCAGCGCAGGATGAGCTCTTTGTTCACAAGGGACAACGCTTCGCTGAAGGAACGGTTCTGCTCCCTTTCCTTCTCCATAGCTCCGCACAATGCGTCCAGCATGTCGTACAAATCCTTATCTTCAACAGGCTTCAGCAAGTAGCCGGAAGCATTGATCTCAATAGCTTCCTTCGCATAGCTGAAATCCTCATGGCCGCTGATGAAGACGATTTTGACCTTGGGATGGATGACCTTAGCCCTGCGCGCAAACTCCGTTCCGGTCATAATGGGCATCCGTATGTCTGACAGGATAATATCGACCCGTTCCTGCTCCATGATCTTAAGTGCGTTAAAGCCGCTGTTCGCCGTTCCTATTACTGCAATATCGAGCGGGCTTGCCAGCACCCTTCGCCGCAGCCACTCCAGATCGATAGCTTCATCGTCAACCAGCAATACATTGATACTCATCGCAATCATTTCCTCCTGTGTTTATACAAGATGCTCTGCCCTTAACCAGTCAGCGAAATTCCTCACAGGTCCTCATGATCCTGAACCCCGGCAGGTAGAAGCAGCTGGACGGTTGTCCCTCCTCCGTAGAAGCTGGCAATCGTCACACCGTATGCGTCACCGTATCTAAGCTTGATCCGCTCATTGACGTTCTTCACCCCGTAACCGCCGGACTGTCCCTTGCCCTGCATCATTTTCTTAACGACATCCGGACGCATGCCGATTCCATTGTCGATAATCTTCAGCTCAATACTGCTGCCGACCCTCCGGCCTGTCAGACGGATGGCAATGGACTCGCCAAACCAGGCATGCTTGAATATATTCTCCACAAAAGGCTGCAGCAGCAGCTTAATGACCTGCATCTGCATAATCTCCTCGTCCACATCAACATACAGAGTGAAGGCATCCGCATATTTGACCCGCTGGATTTCCAGATAAGTCGCCACCTGTTCCAGCTCCTTCTCCAGGGCAATGTACACATTGCCCTGGTTCAGCGTCAGCCGGTAGAAACGCGACAGGCCCTGGACCATCTCCGTGACCTTGCCGATTTCGCCCAGATTGGCCAGGCTGCTTATCGTCGAGAGTGTATTGTAGAGAAAATGCGGATTAATCTGCGCCTGCAACGCCTCCAGCTCCGCCTGCTTCTTCTGAATCCCCTGCACATATACGCTGTTGATCAGCCCCTGAATATTGGTGGCCATATCATTGAAGGAGTCCGCGATCTGCACAAACTCATCATTGCCGGAGAAGCGGATCCGCTTCTGGAAGTTCCCCTCCTGGAAGGAACGGACCAAGCCTACAATCCGGCTCATCTTACGCCCGGAAATACGCGCCACCACGTACCCAATCAGGGTCATAACCAGGAAGCTGAGCGAGCAGACTGCAATAATGACTTTGCGCAGACGGCCGGCATCCTGGGTCAGATACTTTTGCGGGACGAGCGCCTCAATAACGAAATTACTGCCCGGGATCTGCTCATGCAGACTGAGGAAGTTCTGCCGGCCATCGTCATAATTGGCGGTTCCGCGCTGGAACAGAATCGAATTCGTAGTCTCTTCAACCAGCCGCAGGGTAATCCCTTCTTCCACAGGGAAGGTATCGAAGCCGCCGAACAGATCCTCCAGGGAGACCGTAATGCGTATATAGCCGATCACCGTTTTGTAATCACTGAAGTTGACCAGCCTGCGGACATGGGAGAGATTACCCAGCTTCTGGTCGGTATCAATCTGCAGCCACAAATTATCGCGCTTCGAATCCTTAAGCGACAGGTACCATTCACTGCCCGTGATGTCCTCAAAGGGCAGAATATAATAATCGCTGTCATAGATCGGCTCACCCAGATTATCGCCCGATACAATATTAAGATCACTGTTCGGGGTATAGAGCATGAAGCGGATCTTGTTCCCGAACAGCTGCAGCGGTGCGGTGATCTGGGGAACAATCTCATCGATCATAGTCAGATAGATCTCAAACGGTGTCCCTTTCTGCTCAAGCGCCCGCTGAAACGGCTGGCTGCCGAACAGGTTGTCCGACATCCGCTGAATTTCATCCATCTGATAGCGGATATTGTTCCTTGCCTGCTCCATTCCCGTCTTGATGTTGGACTCGGCCATTTCTGTTCTGGAATCAGTCAGCATGGAATACGAAATGTAGCCGATGAACACATCGGTCAGCAGGACCAGCAGCAGGTAGGGAATCATCATTTTATAAGTGAAGGGCATGTATTTCTTCAGTTTAGGCATCATTCGCGGGACATCCTCTGCATGGAATTCGTTATTTATATATAAAATGCACCTAAGAAATTACGTAAGGCTCAGTCGTCACTGCGGTGAATATTTGGACTTCCGGCCGCTGTTGTCTCCAGATTCCTCAAATTATACCGCTGTTCGCGGTGGAAATCCGGTGACAAAGGCGGTCGCTACCGCTCCTACAGTTCCAGAATCCCCCTTCGTTCCTTCTCGCTTTGTTATCTTCATTGGTTCATCTTATATATTATCGTTCCACCCGCCGGAAATAAATAGCCGCTCCACAAGTTCACTTCTCGCCTTATGATTATTCCGCAGTCACCTGCAGCACCACTTCCGCAGAGGCCAGTCCCGTGGACACCGCCCGAACCTGGATGGAGCCCGCTTCCGGTGACGCCTGAATCAAGGCCAGGCACCAGCCGTTAAAAGCACGCCGCAGCGGAGACTTGTCCGGCTCATGGCTGCTTGGATTGCCGTTGCCGACGCCGAGCAGACCTCCCGCTCCCGACACTTCAAACCGGATCTCGTTGTCGGCCGCAGGAACGACATAACCCTGCTTGTCCAGAATAGCCACGCGGACCGGGATCGTATCACAGCCATCCGCCCGGCCCTCCAGCCGGTCAGGGAACAACGCGATCTGGTACGGCTGGCCTGCTGTGACTACAGCCTTCTCGGCAATGGCCAGGCCGCCGCGTTTGCCGATAGCTTTTAACTCACCCGGCTCATAGATGACCTCCCACAATAAATACCCGGTTCTATCTGCCTGCTGTTCGCCCAGACTTCTGCCGTTCAGACTCAGCTCCACCGTCTCGGTGTTGGAGAATACGCGCACTTCAACCGGCTTCCCCTCCGAGCCCGGCCAATTCCAGTGCGGCAGCACATGAACCATCGGCTCGTCCTTCCACACCGCCTGCATATAGTAATAGCTGTCTTTGGGGAACCCGCAGGTGTCCATCAGCCCGAAATGCGAGTTAATGCACGGCCACAGATAAGGGGTCGGCTCCCCCCGGTAATCGAATCCGGTCCACATGAAGACGCCGGTCAGAAAACGGTAATTCACCAGATCACTCCACGCCTGCTGCGGAGTGCAGCCCCAGGAAGGAATGTTCGTGCCGTATTCGGAACAGTAGCCCTTGACCGGATCATCTTCGTAGATTCCCCGGGTTGCCGTATAACTGGCACATTCACTGCCGATCATCAGCCGCTCAGGATATAACCCGTGGTCACGGATGTCGATATTATGGGTCTCCCGGTGTCCATAATTATAGCCAGTAATCTCTACCACATCGTTATAGCCATTCTCGTTCCAGCCATGGTTCATCGCCGCAGAGGTCGGGCGGGTCGGATCGATCCGGCGGGTCCGGTCCGCGAGTGTCTTCAGTATCCGCGCACCTGTCACGGTACCTTCAAGAACCTCCTCATTCTCCAGGTTCCAGATGATTACTGAGGGATGATTCCGGTCCCTGAGGAGCATCCGCTCCAACTGGCTCAGTCCATTCGTGCTGCTGTCGAGCTTGCGGTTCTCATCCATTACCAGCATGCCGATCCGGTCACAGATATCCAGCAGCTCGGGGGCTGGAGGATGGTGGGCACTGCGGTAGGCGTTGGAGCCCATCTCCTGCAGCAGTCTAAGCTTGTATTCGATCAGGCTGTCCGGCAGCGCTACGCCGACCCCGGCGAAGTCCTGATGGTTGCATGTCCCTTTGATGAGCAGCGGTTCTCCGTTCAGGAAGAAGCCTTCCTCCGCATCGAAGCGTATGCTGCGGATGCCGAACAGCGTCTCATACCGGTCAATCTCTTTCCCTTCATATATAACAGCCGATTCCGCCTTATATAAATACGGCGATTCCGTACCCCAGAGCATAGGCTGATTCACCTCAAAGCTCTGCTCAATCTCCGTCTCAGCATGCCAGTCCGCATAAGCATCCGCTGAATCCGCACAGATCTGTATTCCATCCGCATCATAAATCACCGTGCGCAGCGATACCGGCAGGCCCTCAGGATAATCATTGCGGAGACGTGTGCGGATGTTGACTACGGCCTGCTCTTTGGCCACTTCCGGTGTCGTTATATAGGTTCCATACTCAGCTACATGCAGGCGGTCCGTATTCTCCAGCCAGACATGACGGTAAATGCCGCAGCCCTCATACCACCAGCCTTCACATTCGCTAGCATCTACTTTGACCAGAATGACATTACTGCCCTCCCCGCCATAGCGGAGAACATCCGACAGATCGTAACTGAACCCTATATATCCTCCGTGATGCGAGCCGATCAGATGCCCGTTAACCCATACCGTGCTGGTGCCCGATACTCCGTCAAAGCGTACCGTCCATTTACTGCCTGCAGCGTCTGCAGGAAGCTCGAAGGTTTTGCGGTAGAAGCCTGTACCGCCCGGAAGATAACCATGGCTGCCGTCCCTTGCGCCAAGCATTTCATCCGGAACATACTGCTGCTCCACACACCAGTCATGCGGCAGGCTGAGTGCGGTCCATTCCAGCTGCTGCTCACCCATTCCTTTATCATTAAAAGCAATATCCAGCCACTCCCCCTCCCGGAGAGCACCCGTATCTGTAATACCGCCTGTCATTCCACCCTTGACTGCATAAGGAATCTGGAGCTCCCCTTTATAAAAGCCCCAGTTCTCATCAAACTTGACTTTGGTTCTTACGGTTCCCATACTCACTTCTGCAAAAACCTCCTTGATGAACTAATATTCATATTGTAGAGTAGATTAGCTTTACGCCGTTAGTACAATGCTAATAATGAATAGCACAAAATGAATATGACCTGGCTCCAATGCAAATAGCCCGGAGAAGAAAAGTCTGCTTCTCCGGGCTATTCAGTATATCCTCAGCACTCCCTGCTGCTTCAGAGCTTCTCGCTGACCGCTCCGCCCGCTGTGATCTTCGCATTGAAGGAGAGCTCATTCAGCAGCTTGTAGGTCTCTTTGTTATAGGCTTCACCCATGAAATTGGGCTGCCCGCCAATGATTTTGACTGGAGTAATACTGCTCGTCACCCCGGAATTGCTGATCGTGAAGTTGACCAGCATCGAATGCAGCGTCTTGTCCCCGCCCCGTGTAGAGCGGTTGAACACAAAATTGCCCAGCGAATAGTAGATCGGCTTATGCTTGTAATATTCGATCCCCATCAGACAATGGCTATGCGCCCCGAGGATAATATCGGCCCCGCTGTCGATCATCTGTTTCGCCAGAGTCCGGGCGTACTGTTCAGGGTAGTCCTTGAACTCCTCATTCCAGTGAATATAGACAATGGTATAATCGTTGTCCTTGGCTGATTGCTTAATCGCACTCAGCAGAGGCTCCGCTGTATAGGCGGAAGCCGCACCCGGATTGTTCTTGCCTGCATACCAGGAAGGATCAGACAATACCCGGCTTACACCCAGCATGGCGATCCGCTTGCCTTTGACCGTCTTGGTGTAAGGTTTAAAAGCCTGTTGTATGTTCGCGCCTGCCCCTGTGTGTCCGATCTTATTTCTGTCCAGATGAATCAGCGTGTCGAGCATGGCGGTTTGTCCATAATCCAGAATATGATTATTCGCCAGGGATACTCCGTCAATTCCTGCGTAGCTCAGTCCTGCCAATGCTGCCGGCTTAGAGCGGAAGGCGAACATTTTCTCGGCGGCATCTCCCCGCACGGAGACCGGTGTCTCCAGATTGGCAAAAGCCAGATCGGCCTTCTGCAGCACTGGCGCTACTTTGACGAACGGGAAATTGACCCCGTATTTGGCAATCTGCTCGCCGACAAAACCGTCCAGCAGAATGTCTCCGGCAAAAGCAAGCTGAATCTTGTCCTGCGGAGCAGCCCCTTTGGCACTAAGACCCGCAGCCGGTACTAATAGGAGCAGAATCATTATTATAATGGCATATCTGCGCAAGTTCTCTGGCTCCTTTTCTACAAATTCAAATGAAGTTATGAGATATAAAATACTACATACGCTTGATCAGCGCTTGCGGTCCGGTAGAACTCTTTCATAGCCGTGAAATACGTATACATATAGTCAAAAAACTCTTCCGGTTCATCATCATCCACCAGCGGATATACCCCTTCGTCCAGCATCTGCCGGAATTGATACTGTTCCCGCATAAACGCCTCTTCTATTCCCTCCAGGGCAGCAGCGGTTTCTGTCACCTGTTCCGGCTCCAGCACAAATACCTCGGCATCGGAATAGTGTCCGGCATAATATTGGCCATTCATTGGCACAACCGCCCCAAGTGCTGAACCTTCCTCCGTGCCCCCGCCGCTTAGTGTATAATGCAGCGCCTGCCAGGCCTTATCGATATCCAGCTTCGGTTCGATTCCGTGCAGACTGATCTCTTCATCCCGGATGGCCTGAAGCAGTTCCGCAGTTACAGTGATGTAGTTACCAATCATCCCCATGAAGTTGTCTCCTTCTCTCTTCCGTCTTGAGCCTATTCTACTATACCGGAAGGAAACAACCAAATGATGGGGATTATACCTCTACCGTTCTATGCTAGTACTAACCCTGCGCCTTCTTGAGCACCGCACGGAAACAGTTCAGGCCGCCCCACTGATCGGTATGCACCGCATCTGCCGGAAGATTGAAATCTGTCTCGCCCCAATACTGAAACCCGGCCTGGAGCAGAATCTCATTCATCCGCGGCAGGTTCACGGTCGGATAATCAAAGGTCAGCACGAGCAGACCTTCTCCATTAAGAGTTCTGTGAAATTCCCGCACCGCAAGCACCGAATCCTGCACCGACAGATGCTCCAGTACCGAGATGCAAAAAATCGTATCAAAGCTCTCATCCTCATACGGCAGTGCGGTAAGATCCGCCTGGGTCAGATGCAGCCGGTTTGTTCTTCTGGCCTGCACCTGCTGGGCTGCCAATTCTCCGATATCATCGGCAATATCCTGCATAATCGCTTCCCGTGACAGAATCCGGGCATCAATATCACAGGCGAAGACCTCTGCACTATAGCCGGCAAGGTAGAATTTAAGCGGGTGGGATATTCCGCAGGCGGCATCCAGCACCACATCATGCGGTGAAATAAAGTTGGTGCACCATTCGTATTCATAGGGACGGCTCCACCAGGATTCCGGCAAATCATAAATCAGCTTCTCACGGCGGGCATCAGTATTCACAAAAAAACGGGAGACATATGGATGTGTCGGCATAACCAGGACTCCTTTTATGAGGGGATTTCGGTAGTGAGAGTATATTCACGAATCCGTATTTCATGCTATACCTGAATGATAAGCTGACACCGGCATGGATCGAACTCTGAATCTACGGGATAAGGAGCAGATGTAGATATCTCTTCATACAAAGCAGGTGCTGTCCTTATACGGGCAGCACCTGCTTCATCAGTAATGGATAGTCCTGCAATGCTTGCTTAAGTCCTCCTTCTCCCTTTAGTATTCAAATCAGCTAGATGTCACTGGAGAGATATACCTGATACGCAGCGTTATTTGCTACATTCCTATTTAAAAATAAAGAAATGGCATCATCTCTGACCACCGGACTGCCAGGAATATTGCTGACCCAAGTAACAGTAGCAGCTGCTGGTGTGTACACCGAATTATTTGAAACAAAAACCTGATGTGATCCTACGTCTGAAGAGAGGCTTTTAAAAATTAGAGTTCCGGTAATTGTGGCGGTTAGCGTAAGTGTTATAGTTGCCAATACATCCCCTGGAGCCGGTACAACAGCAGTATTAATCACATTTTTACTTATTTGATAAACATAATTTCCTGCTGGAAGGTTGTTTACATCAATGCTTGATGCAAATGCCACAACATTGCCTGTGGAACCTGTTACAACATATGGCAATGTCTCAGATTCCGGCCCCGGCGATCCCAGAAATAATTGAAACCCTGGATTTGTCCCTTGAAACAGAATCAACTTTGTTGATGTCGTTGACACAGGGCCTGTCGCTCCCGTTGCCCCTGTCGCTCCCGCTGCTCCGGCCGCTCCTGCTGTGCCTGTCGCTCCCGTTGCCCCTGTCGCTCCCGCTGCTCCGGCCGCTCCCGCCGTGCCTGTCGCTCCCGTTGCCCCTGTCGCTCCCGCTGCTCCGGCCGCTCCCGCCGTGCCTGTCGCTCCCGTTGCCCCTGTCGCTCCTGCTGCTCCGGCCGCTCCTGCTGTGCCTGTCGCTCCCGTTGCCCCTGTTGCTCCCGCTGCCCCGGCCGCTCCTGCTGTGCCTGTCGCTCCCGTTGCCCCTGTCGCTCCTGCTGCTCCGGCCGCTCCCGCCGTGCCTGTCGCTCCCGTTGCCCCTGTCGCTCCCGCTGCTCCGGCCGCTCCCGCCGGACCGGTTGGCCCCGTTACTCCCGTTGCTCCGCGTTCACCACCGGAGGGACCGGTAGCTCCTGTTGCACCAACCCTACCCGCTGGACCGGTAGCCCCCGTTACTCCTGTTCTCCCGGCAGCTCCCGGTGCTCCTGTTATACCCGCTGGACCAGGTTGGCCTGGCGGTCCCAGCAGAGAGTTCACAATAATCTTCGGCTGGGGACAAGTCAGCTTTACAATTTTTTTACGCACCACTACTCTTCTCTTGCAGTGTTCCTGTTGCTGGTCATTTACCCGAACTTTACGTTTTTTTGAATTGCCTGTTTTTTTTTCATTTCCATTTCCCTCATTACAAGCTCCTTTTGACTTCAATGTTTCCACCTCCGCCCTCCCATAATATGTATTTTCAGAAATACAGTATGGGCTACTATACTGGAACCATAACTTTTTTTACAGTTTTCTACCTTCCGCATTATTCCTAACGGATTGAGATATCAATTATTCGTTGACCTTTCTCCCGCTGCTCCCGCAATTGCAACACAAACAGGCGCCCTCCCATTAAGGCGGCACCTGTCTCTGCAAGCCATTCATATTTTAAGCATAGTAGGTGAGCAACTTCGGGTCCACCCCGTGCTTGGCAATTAACCCGTCCAGCATCTTGGACCAATCCTGATCCACCGTGCATAATTCAGGATGAGCTTCGAACCAGGCGACCGAGCGCTTCACCCCTTCGGCGAAGGGAGTGGTAGCTTCGTAATCAGGAACAAAGCGTTTAATCTTGCTGTTGTCGAACACACTGCTCACAGCCTGATCACCAATCAGCCCGTCCGCCGTCCCCGGCGGTGTGTTCGCGGCGATGAAGTCGGTTGAGATATGCACAACCTTCGGTTCTCTGCCTGCGGCCTCGCCGATAGCAGCATAAATCTGATTCCAGTTCAGCACTTCGTCAGAGGTAATATGAATCGCTTCCCCGATCGCCTCCGGATGACCCAGCAGCCCGACGAACCCTTTGGCAAAATCGGAATTATGCGTCAGCGTCCATAGGGAAGTGCCGTCACCGTGAATGACGAGCGGCTGGCCTTTGCGGATGCGTTCCACCAGCGACCATGGATTACTCCAACTGGTCAGTGCCGCCGGAATGGCCGTGTCTCCATAGGTATGGGATGGACGGACAATCGTAACCGGGAAGCCGCTGTTCTGATACGCCTCCAGCAGCAGCTGTTCAGAGGCAATCTTGTCCCTGGAGTACTGCCAGTACGGATTCACCAGCGGCGTTTCCTCAGTAATGAGATAATTCCGCTGCGGCTTCTGATAAGCGGAAGCGGAGCTGATATAGATGTACTGCTTTGTTTTCCCGGTAAATAAGGCAATATCCGTCTGTACATGCTCCGGTGTGAAGGCAATCCAGTCCACCACCACATCGAATTCGTAATCCTTGAGCGCCTCGGCCGACTTCTCCTTATCGCGGATATCCCCCTGAATCACCTGCGCGCCTTGCGGTACCAAGCTGCTCCGCTCACCACGGTTGAACAGATAAAGTTCTATTCCCCGTTCCACTGCCAGCCGGGATACGGCCTGGCTGATGAGTCCCGTACCTCCGATAAATAGAACCTTCATTCTGCATCCTTCCTCTCTTAGCCGATTATTTCTTCAATCCGGGTCAATACATCCTCAGGGAGCTCAATGCCCGAAGCCTTCACATTCTCTTCCACCTGTTCCGGACGGCTGGCGCCGACCAGGGCACTGGCTACATTAGGCTGACGCAGAATCCAGGCCAGCGCCAGATTACCTACAGAAATATCCAGCTCAGCGGCAATCGTGCCCAGCTCCTGAACCTTGGCGATTCTTTCCGCCGTAATTCCTTTACGCATCCATTCGAGCTTAGCGGCCCGGCTATCCTCTGGAATATCGGAGACCGAGCTGTATTTGCCGGTCAGCAGCCCCTGGGCCAGCGGCGAGAATACGACTTGTCCGATCCCTTTGCGTAGGCCAAGCGGAATAATCTCTTTCTCGATATAACGTTCGAACATATTGTAGATCGGCTGGTTGACCACAATATGATCCAGCAGATACCGGTCGGCAACCGCAAGGGCCTCGGCCATCTGCGCCGCCGTCCATTCACTTACGCCTACATAGAGCACCTTGCCCTGCCGGACCAGATCATCCAGCGCCCGCAGCGTTTCTTCAATGGGCGTTTCCGGATCATACCGGTGGCAATACAGCAGATCCACATATTCAGCACCCAGCCGTTTCAGACTGGCATGACATTGCTCGGTAATATGCTTGCGGGACAGGCCGCGGTCATTGGGACCGTCACCCATTACGCCGTATACTTTGGTCGCCAGCACATAGGATTCGCGCGGATAGCTGCTCAAGGTAGCACCCAGCACTTTTTCCGCTGCTCCTTTTTCATAAACATTAGCCGTATCAAAAAAATTAATGCCCTGGGAGTAAGCGGTTTCAATGGCCTTGACGGCATTGTCCTGTTCAACATATCCTCCGTAGGTCAACCAGCTTCCCAGGCTGATCTCACTGACTTTAAGTCCGGTTCCACCTAATCTGCGGTATTTCATGAATCCCTTGCTCCTCTCTGAATCCGGCCTGTTAGCCGGTTGCTCCATACACATGTTCATTCTAGAACAGATTGTATATAATAGAAAGAAGTGAAAAATAGTTTATTATATGTCATCCAGTATAGTTGCTATACTCTGGTATAGTGCCATGGAACAGGAGGAAATCCCTTGAAAGCAGCCAATTCTGCCAGTAATTATATCCCGAAGAACCCCATATTAATTGAATGCAACATAGAAAAAACGCTGGAGGTACTAGCCGGAAAATGGGCTTTCCTGGTACTGAGAGAGCTGCAGGGCGGCACGAAACGCTTTGGTGAGCTGCAGCGCAATATCGGTGGGATCAGCCCGCGCGCGCTGACCAGCACCTTGAGACACCTCGAAGAGCATGGAGTACTGGAACGATGCGTGTACCCGACCGTTCCGGTGACAGTAGAATATACACTGACTCCCAAAGGTGCGGATCTGCATCAGATCCTCAAGGAAATGAAGCTGTGGTCTGCCAAATGGACCTGAGAACGCACAGCTTGCGGTCAAATCGTAGTTTGTGCCCGGGGAACCATCTGGTTGCGCTCCATGAGCGCCCACACTTGTTCTGCCAGCTCTGCTGCTGAATACGGGGTGGCCCGGGTATGTAAGACAACAGGAATAGCCTGATAAAGCCGCACTCAGCTAACTGAATGCGGCTTTATTGTACTCATGTCCGCAGCCTTCATTGTTGCGGTAATCCGCCTCCGGCCTTTCAATTTACAAATTGTGGGTCTCGACTTTCTTTCCCAATGTGGTGTTTGCACGGAGAGCGTGATACTCTGTATTCGTCAAAAGCATTAATCCATTCAACCACCCGGCAAGGAAATACTCCACTGGTACTCATACCGGTTTTGCTTCAAAGGTTCAAATGATTAAACCATCAAACGAATGAGGGGATGCTATGATTAACCAGGACTACGGCACACAGCTGGTGGGCGAATTCAAAAAGAATCAGAAGGTTCTTACTGCTATCGGCGATGAGACCCGGCAAGCCATTATTGTTACGCTGATGCAGGGCACACAAATGCCCGGGATGCGGGTAGGAGAAATTACAGAACGGACCAATCTGTCCCGGCCGGCCGTTTCCCACCATTTGCGGATTTTGAAGGAAGCAGAGATCATCAATGTCCGTAAAAAGGGGACGATGAATTATTACCATCTGGACTCCGGAAGCACGCTCAAACAGCTTAAACCATTGTTTGAACAACTGGAAAGCTTGCTGCTGCAGTGTGAATAAAGTATGCCACAACCCATGATCACATCCATTAGGAGGTTCAATATGTCAACAAAATCCGCAACAGATCTGCCCGGCGAAGATCCGCAGTCGTTCAAAAGGATTATTATACCGCTCATTACTCTTATACTCGGCTGCTTCATGGTGCTGCTGGATGGTTCGGCAGTTAATGTCGCCCTGCCCAAGCTGTCGGGAGCCTTTGGTGCATCCCTGTCTAGTCTGCAATGGGTGATTACCGCTTATGTGCTTGCCACTGCAGCGGTAATCCCCCTGGCCGGATGGCTGTCCGACAAATTCGGCGCCAAGCGAATTTTTCTGTACTCCATCGCCTTCTTCACCCTCGGGTCCATCCTCTGTGCCATGGCAGCGGACTCTGCCATGCTAATTCTCTTCCGCATCATTCAAGGGGCCGGCGGCGGAATGGTGATGCCGATTGCCTTCGCCTTCGTCTATAAGCTCTCCCCTCCGGACAAAGTGGGGGCCATTATGGGCATCCTGGGAATCCCCGTCCTGCTTGCTCCGGCTCTTGGTCCAATCATCGCCGGATGGCTGGTCGATTATGCCTCGTGGCAATGGATCTTCATCATTAACATCCCGGTTGGCCTTCTGGCCATTGGCATAGGCCTGCGTTTCCTTCCGGACATTCCGCGCGAGCCGGTCACTGACTTTGATCTATGGGGAATCGTACTGGCCCCGATTGCTTTTGCCGGCTTATCCTATGGTGTAAGCGAAGGAGCAAACGGATGGACTTCATTTAACACTGTGACTGGTTTATCTATTGGCATTATCGCTTTGGTGCTATTTATCTTGGTCGAGCTTCGCCACAAACAGCCTATTCTGGAACTGCGTGTGTTCAAATCTATGGACTTCACCAAAGGCATCGTAATCCAATGGATCTTCCAGATCGCACTGTTCGGCTCCATGTTCCTGGTTCCGGTCTTTTTGCAGCAGGCCCAGAATTACAGCGCTTTTGACACAGGAATCATCATGCTGCCGCAAGCGATAGCAGCTGCTGTAATTATTTCCATCAGCGGAACCTTATTTGACAAAGTCGGCGCCCGTCCGCTGGTCATTGCGGGTATGACGTTTGTCGCTGTCTCCGCATTCATCTTAACCAGGGTCACAGCTGCCGATGGCGTCTCCGCGCTGATTCTTCCCCTGGCCCTGCTTGGAGCAGGAATGGGACTGTCCCTGATGCCGCTGAACACCCATCTGATTCAAGCTTCTCCGCCTAAGCTGGTGGGCCGGGTCACCTCGCTTACCAACGCTGCCCAACAGGTGATGAGCTCCTTTGCCATAGCCGGCTTAATGACCGTCCTTACCCGCACAATGAAAGGTTTCATGCCAGGTGACGGCATTCCAACACTGGATACTTGGACCAAAGCCTTCTCCGGTACGTTTATGGTGCTCGTATATATCGCCTCTATTGGTCTTATTCTGGGATTCCTCCTGAAGAAACCTGCGGCTCTTGAGGAAGGCGACAGTGCAGCACACCTCGAAACCGGCAAAAGCTTCATGTAAGTGACTGTCCCAATTAATTAAGCAAGCATTCTACTTCAAGGCCAAGACCCGGCAGCAGCGGTACTGCCATGGCATCACCAGCCACTTCGCCGATAAAGAAAAAGCAAAACCACACCTTAGTTTAAGATGTGGTTTTGCCTGATTTAACAATAACGTCTCGAAAAATATAACTTCTAGCAATATAGTAAATTACTGAGGCTGTTCACTACAGCAGATGGAATCCAGATGAACGTTCAGCACCCGGATTATCCGCTGTTTGTCCAGGCGTTCAGGCTCCAGCATCGCATGCAGGGCCAGTCCGTCGACCACGGCATACAGCCGCTCAGCTTCACTGTCCTTATCCAGCTCCTGCCGAAGCAGCTCATGCTGGTCCAGATAATCAATCAACTGGATGACAAGCGGATAGATAGCATCGCTAAGCTCATCATTAGGCTCCCCGGCAGACTTGAGATGGAAGATAAATGCGAACCATACCTCCATCTCAGCCATGCTGCTGTCATCTATGGGAAGAAGCTCCAGCAGTACCCTCTTAACCTGCTCCTTGGGGGGAAGATCAAGATTCATAATATCCACGATCCGTGCAGTTACCCTTTCCTTCACCAGATTCATTGCAAACACCAGCAATTCGTGCTGTGTGGAGAAATAATGGCGCAGCGCCCCCAGAGATACCCCCGCCTCAGCAGCAATATTTCGCACAGTTGCCCCTTTGATTCCCTGATGGATAATGACACGCCAGGTCGCTTCCGCTATATTCGATTTCCGCTCTGAATGATCCACAATTTTTGGCATGTGCACATTGTAGCATAAGCAGAATACGAAACACAATTTAAATAATACAGTTGTATTGTTTAAAGTTCACTGCTATACTTCCGTTATTACCAAAAATAATCCAACAAGAGGTGTATTATGAATCTGGTAGCATGGGCGATTGTCGCCTGCGAAGTGTTGTTCTGGGTTGTCATCCTTGCCGGCTTTACGGCACGTTATATCTTCAAGCGCAACACGTTGGGACTGATTTTCCTTGCGCTGACTCCGGTGCTGGACATCATTCTGCTGATCATCTCCGGTGTGGATCTGGCCGGAGGAGCTTCCGCTACGACGGCGCATGCGCTTGCGGCTGTGTACATTTCAGTGTCCATTGTGTTCGGTAAAAGCATGATCGCCTGGGCGGATGAACGCTTCCGCTACTATGTCACCAAGCAAGGGGCGCGGCCGGTCAAACGGTACGGCATGGAGCATGCCCGGCATTATTTCAAGGGCTGGGTGAAGCATCTGCTCTCTTTTGTGCTCGCCGCAGGTATTCTCTACGGACTCATTGTGTGGATTGACGACCCCGCCCGCACGGAAGCGCTGCTAAGCATTCTGACGGTATGGTCTGTTGTAGTCGGGATTGATCTGATCATCACCGTTACCTATTTCATCTGGCCCAGACAGGTAAAGGGCAACGCACGCTGAAACATTTCCCATACCGTCATCACGGTTAATTCACGGTTAATTCACGGTTTATTCACGGTTTATTCACGGCTTATTCACGGTTTATTCACGGTTTATTCACGGCTTATTCACGGCTTATTCACGGCTTATTCACGGCTTATTCACCCGCTCTTATATTTTTGACCGTCCGGTTCTCCAGTGTGAAATTCCGGTAGATTCTCTCTCCGCCTTCGCCTGTTGGGGCTTGTGCCAATAGTCCAACCTTGATCGTTTCTTCCGCCGGAAGGTTAAAGAAGCGCATCATATCAAACCTTACACCATCTGTCGAATAATGAAAGGCGAAGGCATTCCCGGACCTTGCGGCCTGCAGCCATACCTCATTGCCATCAATATTACAGCCATTGGCATCATCCGAGGTCTGATTTGTTACTACACTGACCACGGCGTGGGTATTGAAATCTGTCAGCTCAAAGCAGGCCTTGGCCCAGACCGTCAGGTCCTGCATCACCATAATGGAAGAGGAATCGTAGGTATCCCGGAAGTCATGGCTAACCTTCACCCGCAGCACGAAATCACCGGACACTTCTGTATAGAAGAAGGGTGCATTCGTCAGACTTTCAGGGGTAAGCCCTTCTTCAGCTATGGCACCGTTGTTGCAGAAAAAGTCGCTGTTAGCAGTGGCTTCTAATATAATAGCATCATCCTCAAACCTGATGTTCCCCTCATTCATCCACTTGTACGCCGGAAAATCCGCTGCATTCATTCAATATTCCTCCCATTTTTGGATAAATCTTATTTATCGGAAACGCATTCTCTTAATATAGCAAAGATATAAATTTATCTCAAAAAGTATATTTCATTAGTGTAAAAATATATGTGTTGACTTAAACCATGGTTCAAGTCGTATCCTATTCCTGTCGACAACTAACCAACTGCCATGGAGGTCTCCAGATGAAATATGTTTCCATTAGCGAAGCTGCAGCCCAGTTAGGGATTCCGGAATCAACGATTCGTTATTATGAGAAAAAGGGTTTATTGCCACAGATGGAGCGTGATGAAGCCGGGAGGCGGATATTCTCGGAGAATCGTATTGCTTTCCTTAAGATCATTATTTATTTGAAAAATACGCATATGCCCATCTGCAGTATCCGGCAATATGTGGACTGGATGTTAGAAGGGGACAGCACGACTGAACTCCGGCTTAGAATGTTTCAGGAGCATAAGCAGGCTGTGCTGGCGGAAATTGCGCTCATGACAGAATCCTTGCAGGGCATCGACAAGAAAATCGTACGGTATACCAATTATTTATCAAAATAATGGAGAAGAGGTACCACAATGAAACTTTCAGGAAATACAATCCTTATTACAGGCGGAGGCTCGGGAATCGGGCTCGCTTTTGCCGAACGCTTCATCAATGGCGGGAATACAGTCATCAGTACCGGGCGGCGTGAACAGGTCCTGCAGGATGCCAAAGACAAGCTCCCCGGCCTGATTACCCGTGTAAGTGATTTGAATATAGAATCCGAGCGTACCGCCTTGTTCGACTGGGTAACTGCGAACTATCCGGAAATAAATGTATTAGTGAACAATGCCGGGACCCAGCAGCGCTTCAATGTACTCAAGGCAGATGCGAGAAACAACTGGGCTTATTTCAATCAAGAAATCACAACTAACCTTGAAGCCCCTCTTCATCTGGCGATGCTGTTCGCTCCATTATTCGCAGCACGGGAAGCGGCGGCTATCCTGAGCGTCACCTCCGGCCTAGCCTTCACACCGTTTGCCATTGGCCCGATCTATTCAGCGACGAAGGCGGCGCTTCATTCGTTCAGCATGAGTCTCAGACTCCAGCTCTCTGATACCTCTGTAGAAGTGATTGAGATTGCTCCTCCGGCGGTGAATACAGATCTCGGCGGAAGCGGGCTGCATGTCCACGGCGAACCGTTAGATGCGTTCACGGATGGAATCTTCCAGGGATTAGCCGAAGGACTGCAGGAGATCGGCTACGGCACTTCGGTGGACCGGCTGCGCATGTCACGGGATAAGATCGACGAATATGCTGACAATATGTATCAGGCAATGAAGAGTTATATTGAATAACATAATCATTGCGAGCATTACGCTTGGTATACAAACAACCCCGCCGCAAATGGACGGGGTTTAATTTTTATTGAAACCAGCCGCGTACGGAAGCCGTAGTACGGGTAACTAACGATTAAAGCCGCACTGCAATGGCTACTACAACCTTAGAGGAGGAAACAAGATGTTTAAGAAAATTCTTGGTAAAGTCCTGCACTCCGTGGAGCAGTCCAAACATGGCGGACACCGCAGGCATTCGAGCAGCAACAAAGGGAGGCCAGTATCCAGAAGGCATTCAAGCAGCAGCCACGGATACAAGCGGCATTCCTCTTCAGATGCCCGCCGCGGAGGAACCGGACATAAATACTATAAGAACCGTTACGGCAGTTCAAGCTGAAGCTGGCTTGATTTCTTCATACACAGTCAAAAGGCGCCTCTTAGCATTTGGCTGAGGGCACCTTTTTTTGAACAGATATCATCGCAGCAGACTCTTATACAATTCTCCGGCCTCACGCATAAATCCAGCTGTGTCCGGATAGGTCTCCTGCTCCCCAAGCAGCCGGGACAGTATCTGCAGCATTCCCGGCGATAGCTCCAGCTCTTCCCGCCAGCTCCGCTCCGCCCCTCCCCGTACTGGCACATAACCGGAATACAGCATGAACAGCATCAGTTGTCCTACATCGTACAAATCCGAGGCGATCACCGGCGGCCTACGTTCCGGCAGCTCTTTCTCCCTCGGCTTCAGCAGCCAGGGTACGGTATCCGCCTCTCCTATTTGTGCGGCCAATCCGAAATCAATTAAGTACAGATCTTCATTCTGGAGAATCACATTGGGAATCCGCAGATCGAGGTGAACGTATCCGCGCGAATGGACATGGGCAACCCGATCCATCAGTTTCAGCGTTGTGGCCAGACATTCCCGCTCACCATAGACGATCTGTTCATCAAAGATCAGATCCTCCAGCGTCTTCCCCGCAATATAATCGGTAACCAGCCAATTCGAGCCTTTATATTTGAAATAATCGCGGTATTTAAGAATATTAGGATGATCCATTGCCTGTAAAATAGCACCCTCCCTGGCAAGCAACGCCCGGCCAACCGCTTTCTTGCTGGGTCTGGACTGTTTAATCGCAAAGAGAGCGCCATTCCTTGAATCATAGCAGAGGTACGTCAGCCCGTAGCTGCCTTCTCCCAGCAAAGCCTCAATTGTATAATGCCCGCCAATCACAGCCCCTTCCGGGAAGGGATAATCCCGCCAGGCCCGGATGAATCCGCGCCACCGTTCAAATGCCATAACCATTATGCTCCCCTTTCCACTATCCGCATCCTGCACCAGATTGATCATCAGTAGCAGTATTATCTCACAGATGGCTGTATCTGGCACCGAGGCACGGCAGGTCAGCACAAAGGCAGGGCGTTAACTACAGAAAAAAGAGACTATCCAACCAGCCATTTCATAGCTTTTGGAACAGCCCCTAGTTATGTATCATAAATGTTGTACGTTTTACAGCTTTGCTTCCAAGTTGCCCTGGGGTTCGCGAGGATTCCTGTATGAAATACAACAATTATCCCGCATAGCCGCATAAACAAGCAGAAATCCTGCCTTTTGTACAACAATTTCCGGTTAGGCTCGAATCCATGAGCGAAATGTTGTATTTTGGGCAGGATTAAGCTCCTCAGAACACCTTCTTCTTATCCCGTTCCTCAATCAATATCTGCACAGACTCCTTAAATCTTAGCGCATGCACGATTTCCCGCTCCCGCAGGAACTTGAGGCTGTCCTGCAGATCCACATCATCCGTCATGTCGATCAGCCACTGGTATGTAGCCCGGGCCTTTTCTTCGGCGGCAATGTCCTCATACAGGTCAGCGAGCGGATCACCCTTGGCTTGGATGTAGGCGGCTGTCCACGGCACCCCTGCCGAGTTCTGGTAGAACAGCGCATGATCCCGCTGCGCGTAGTTCGGACCGAGTCCCGCCGCCTCAAGCTCACTGATCGAAGCGTCCTTGGTCAGTTTATAGATCATGGTGGCAATCATTTCCAAATGGGCAAATTCTTCAGTCGATATATCCGTTAATACGCCGATGACCTTATCGGGAATCGCATACCGCTGATTCATATACCGCAGTGCCGCCGCCAGTTCTCCATCTGCCCCGCCGTATTGCTCCATCAGATAACGCGCCATCCGCACATCGCATTTGCCGACACGCACCGGGTATTGCAGCTTTTTCTCATAAATCCACATTCGTGCACTTCCCCCTCCTTAGACTTATTCATTCCTCACCCGGGCCGCTAGACTTGCCAAGGCCAGGGACTCTGACTCCATTGCCACGGACATTTGGAATACGCGCGGCCGAAGTTCTGCAACGGGCCGTATAGCTCCTGGAACTGGCTCGCCAGCTTCGTTCGTTCGAAGGTCAGCTGATTAAATTGCTCAATGGCCTTCAGATCCTCAGGATGGGTATCCAGATACAGATTCAGCTCCACCAGTGCGAAATCGAGCACCTGCAGCTGCTCCAGCATTTCGTAATAGCGGGGTTCGCAAGGATTTGCTTCCATCGCCTACTTCCCTCCTTTGGACTTGGACTCATACGGGCTGAACAGCGCGGGCCATAGCGTTCCGTACTTCAGCGCTTCAGGCAGGGAGAACTGCGGCAGATTCGGGGGCTGGAAATTAATGAATTGGTTCGGCGGTACTACATACGTCTTGAACGGCACCGGCGGACAGGGATCAAACGGTCCCCTATACGGTGTCCATACACGTTCCTGGGAGTTCAATGTTTCATTCCTCCTCAAAGTTTGATGAGCTTCGTTTCATGGATGTCATATCTGATAGTTACCTTCATAACTAATTTATGACAGCTCTAAGGGATATCAGAACGCAATTGCAAAAAAACAGGGCACACCAGCAGCCATTAGCGGCTGCCAGTGTACCCTGTTACAATTTAACTCTTTATTTCAGCAATTGCCCTGCTTACTCTTTCTCTTCTTCCGTATCTTCTGCATCCTCTGCGGACTCCGGCGGATTCGCCCGGTGGATATTAATCCGGGTAATCCGCAGCCGGGTGGACTCCTCCACCTCGAAGGTGACGTCGCCGACCACTACCTGTTTGCCTTTGGACGGATTGCCCTCCAGCTCCTTGAATAGCCAGCCGCCAATCGAATCCACTTCTTCATCTTCGATGATGACACCTGTAAGATCATTCACGTCTTCGATCAGCATGCGGCCTTCAACGGAAATGTATTCGCCGTTGCGCTCCACACTGGGGCGTTCATCCTCAAACTCATCATGCAGATCGCCGACAATCTCCTCTAGGATCTCTTCAGCCGTCAGCAGTCCCGCAGTCCCGCCATATTCATCTACGACCAGGGTTAGTTGGGCTTTGTTCTTCTGCATCAGACGGAGCGCATGGCTGATCTCCATCGATTCCGGCACATTCAGAATCGGCCGGACCAGTGAAGCCAGGTCATTCTGCTGCTCCAGCGGTGCGAAGAGGAGATCTGTAATATGGATGAAGCCGATAATCCGGTCCTTATCCTCGAAGGCTACCGGATACCGGGAATGCTTCGTTTCTGTAATGATCCGCATATTGTCCTCCAGCGGGAGATTGCTGTACAGTACATCCATATCCGTACGCGGGAGCATGACTTCACGGGCCAACAGATCGGAGAATTCGAAGATATTGTCCATCAGCTTCATCTCGTCCTTGTCGATAACCCCGCTCTTCGCACTCTGATTCATCAGGATACGGATCTCCTCTTCCGAGTGGGCAGCTTCGGCTTCACTGGCCGGTTCAACCCCCACCAGCCTCAGCAGTGCATTAGCCGACGCATTCAGCACCCAGATGAAGGGGAGGAACACATTATAGAAGAACATCAGCGGAGCGGACAGCAGCAGCGCTGAGCCTTCAGTTTTTTGAATCGCCAGGGACTTCGGTGCAAGCTCACCCAGCACAATATGTAAGAAGGTAATAATCGAGAAACCGATAATCACAGATACCGTAGAGATCAGGGTCTGATCCGAAACGCCTAGCTGATACATCAGCGGTTCAACCAGCAGCTCAGAGATCGCCGGTTCTCCGACCCAGCCGAGTCCCAGCGAGGCGAGCGTAATCCCAAACTGGGTGGCAGACAGATATGAATCCAGTCTTTTATTGACCTTCAGCGCATACCCGGCCATTTTGTTCCCTTCGCTGACGAGCTGAGTCAGACGTGATTGTCTGACCTTTACCAGCGAAAACTCCGCCGCAACGAAGATTCCATTCAATAATACGAGCACCAGAACGAGCAAAAGATTAAGCAATAAGCTTCCTATGTCAAATTCCGTATGCACTATAATAACGCCCCATTTCTACAGAGTGATCGCTTTTCTTGTCTTGAAATCAACCTCAGGATAATACATATCGGCTACCAGAAGGTTGGGCCCGCAGCAGCCGGCGGCATCGCAGTGGCAATTCACTTTCTGATTCAGCGGATGCTTAGTCTGCCACTCGGTAAAAATGTCATCCAGCCTGGTGCTGCTGATATTGCCAAATGCAGAAATATCGGCGAAATCTGTTACGAATACATCGCCCGTAAATAAATTCACGTTCACCCGGTTTCTTCCGTCCGGGTCGTTGCGCAGGGTAACATTCTTCTCACTGCGCAGTCTGCGCAGCAGCTGCTGGTCTTCCTCGAGGAAGCTGCAGGCGAAGAACGGCAGTGTGCCGAACAGCATCCACATCTCAGGGTCACGGGCATCCAGCAAGGAATGTATGGCTGCATTCATCTCTCGAAGTGACAATACGGGCAGCTTCGAAGCAAAGCTGGAAGCATACATCGGATGCACCTCATGGCGTCTTGCCCCCATCTCCCCGATCAGCTTGTGGATCTCTGGAAGCTTGGTATGCGTACGGTAATTAATCATCGACTCCGCGGAGATCAGCATACCGTCATCGCTAAGCCGGCGGGAATTCTCCAGCATGGTGTCATACAGCCGGTAGGCAGCTTCCTTCGAGACCGGATGTCCGCTGTTCGCGAAGCCCACCTCATGAAAGTCATCCCCGTTAACATAGTTGAAAGAGATGTGCATGACATCGAGGTATGGAAGCAGCTGCTCATAACGGGAATACGGCATGGTAAGATTGGAGTTGATCTGAGAACGGATGCCCCGCTCACGTGCATACTTCAGCAGCGGGACGATGGTGTTCTCCACCGTTCCGGCACGGAACATCGGCTCCCCGCCGGTGATGCTGATAGTCTGCAGATGCTCTACCTCTTCCAGACGGCGCAGCATATTGGGGAGTGGCAGCAGCTCCCCTTCTTTCATAGTCAGGCTGTCTCCAACAGCGCAGTGCTCACAGCGCATGTTGCACAGATTGGTCACCGTCATCTCTACGCTGGTCAGCACATGCCGCCCGTGCTGGCGAAGAGAGGTAATCGGATCCCAGGGATCGTACTCCGGCGACAGCTCTTGTACAGGTATTGACGATGATGGCTCTAATATACTCATTTCTTGATGCTCCTTTAATGCTTATTCCTTATTATTAACCCAAAACAAATGAAAAAGAACGATAACTTACGCTATATCATACCACGACAAGTGAAAAACTGCGCATCTGCCGCTGATTTGCTGTAATTTCAAAAAAACAGCAAGGCAGAGAACACAGCTCCGCAGCCAAGCGGACGCCTGTATTCTTTCCTCGCTGCTAACAACGCCTATCAAGTGCTCTTCACTATAATTTCTCCGCCATCAGTCACATCTACAATGACTACAGAGAGGGCCTTGCCCAGATCATGCTCATATGGGGTGACCGGTTCCCCTTCCGGGCCGTTAAGCACGCGTACAACAGGTCTGTGCGGTATGCTGGGATCAATCTTGACCACAACACCGCTCTCGCCGGTGCTAAGCTTGACGGTAAGCCCCAGAGGGTAGATCGCCACACGGTCTCTGAAAATCTCCAGCTGCTTCTGCTCATACAACGTGCCGGAGCCGACATACAGCGCCTCGACCGCCTGATGCGGCAGCATGGCTTTTTTGTAGATCCGGTTGGAGGTCATCGCATCATAGGAATCCGCCACACCCAGCCACTTCGCATATTCATGAATCTGCGGACCGGTCAAACCGCGCGGGTAGCCGGAACCGTCGATCCGCTCATGATGCTGCAGTGCACAATGGGCCGCGAGCAGCGGGATATTCGGCTCTTCCTTAAGAATCCGGTAACCGATTTCGGTATGCGCCTGCATGTGCTTGAATTCATCTTCACTGAGCATCCCGGGCTTCTGAACAATTTTGACCGGAATCTGTGTCTTGCCGATATCATGCAGCAGCGAACCGAGTCCGATGACCCGCAGTTCTTCCTTGCTGTAGCCATGGGCAATGCCAAGCACCAGTGTGTAGAGGCATACGTTCAGGGAATGCACATACAGATAGTTGTCTGCGGTGTGCATATCCAGCAGCATAATCATCGGATCTTCCTGAGCCGACATATCGTCCAGTATGGAATCCATCACTTTGGAGAACTTCTTATCCAGATGATAGAAGCCTTTGGTAATTCCCGAAGCGCCGGACATTTGCTGAAATTGATTTCTGATTACCTTGAGCGCCTGATTTCGCGTCTCATCCTGCAGCATTCCGGGAATCACGACATCTTCCGTGACGGAATCCTCTATATAGATATAGCCGATATCGATCCTAGCGAGCCGCTTGATCAGGGCATCAGTAAGCTCTACTCCATCAGCGAGCAGAACCAGTCCTTCATCACTATAAATTTTTTTACCCAGCTTCATTCCCGCCTGAAGCCGATTCACGGATACTAAACGCACCTTGGCTCACTCCTGCCTTTAACGGTAAATTGCTATTCTGTTTCGGAATCCTTGAGTTAAACGCTGTGCCTATACCGTTACCTTGAGCGACCGGACAAGCGCATGTATGTAAGACTGCCTCTCTTGCCCGGTAATGCTAAGCCGGGTGAGCTTAACGCATAACAAACAGCCAGAAGACGGCCGCAAGTATGAACCGGTAGATCGCGAAATGGGTCGGTCTGATCTTCTGGATCAATCTCATAAACAGAACAACTACCACATAGGCCACCACGAAAGAAATCACGAAGCCAATGGCGAAATACCAGATGGTATCATTCGTGAAATTGCGGTAGGAATCCAGCAGTTCATAGCCCGAGGCTGCACACATAATCGGAATCGCGATGAGGAAGGAGAAATCCGCCGAAGCCTTGTAGCTGACCCCGCTGAGCATCCCCCCGGAGATCGTCGAACCGGAACGGGAGAACCCTGGCCAGAGCACGGAAATAATCTGATAGAGTCCGATCGCCAGCGCCTGCCCGTAGGACAGATCATCCAGCTCATGCGCGGTCACACGAATCTTGCGTTTGTTCACCCATTCCGCGATAATCATCAGAATCCCGCCGGCCACCAGTGCCCAGAGAACCGTAGATGCACCGAACAGGCCTTTGATGAAATCACGGGCGAAAAAGGCTACTGCGAGCGCAGGCACAATACCCAGCATCACATGAATCAGGTTCAGGCGTGATGCCGGCATAACTCCGCCTCTGCTTCTGCCGCTGCGGCCGATCCCCAGCAGATTCAGAATCCGCTGGCGGTAGACAATGGCAATGGCCAGAATGGCCCCAAGTTGAATGACAATCTCATACGTCTTCATAATGGAATCCTGCTCGTCAAACCCCAGCAGCTTCGTGGTAAGAATCATGTGTCCCGTTGATGATACCGGGATAAACTCGGTTATTCCTTCTACAATTGCCAGAATTATTGCTGTAATTGTATCCATATAATCCTCCTGATCTAGTCAATGAAATCTGATGCAGCTATGACTACTAATGTTTGTATGGATTGCGGGATGTATCAGGTGGTCAGACTCACCCAGCGGGCAACTTCGCTCTCATCGAGACTCCCCGGGCGCTGGAGCTCCATCCGCAGCAGATCGCGCAGGAAATGAGGCAGCAAATAGACAGGCTCCCGGCCATTCGCTATACTCTCATACCCGGTGCGGAATGTGAACATATCCAGCGTACCGACACTATACTCCCGTCCGTCTTCCAGCTTTTCTCCGCCGACAAAAATTGCAATACCGTTATCATACGGCATGACCCTTGGATCGTACAAGATTTTTAATCCGTCGACAGCCAGACTGCCCAGCATATTCCCCCGGAATCCATAGCCGTAGATTACCTTATTGCGGTATTCCTCCATTAGACTCTGTTCCAGCGCAATGCGGATATCCTTGCCGGTAAGCTGCACAATGCACGGATTAATCGGGGAAGGGCATAGGGCATGCAGCATGCCTGCCGTAATATTACCCTCCGGCAGGGGGCCGAGCAGCTGCCCGGAATTGACAAGCGAGAAGGAGCTGCCCGTAAAGCGGCGGACAGCCTGTGCCAGCAGGTTGCCAAACGGTGATTCGCCCTGCAGGTCGAGCGGCAGCCCGCGGTCGCTGATGGCAACGGTCTCCTGCAGCACCTCACGGCCACGCTGCAGGTGAATTGCTGCCGCCGGAGCGATGATCTCTTCAGTCAGCGCGCCATTGACTGCGGTACATCCCCCTTCAGCCAGCCGGAAGGCTCCGCCCGGCTGTTCACGCTCAAATACCAGCCGTCCGAGATACCGGCCGAACTTACCGGCTCCGCATACGGCCGTGCCGTCTATCATCTGCGGCTTCTCCAGCATATGGTGGGTGTGCCCGCCAAGAATGGCATGTACCCCTTCCAGATTCTCTGCCAGCTTCTGATCCGCAGGCAGCCCCAGATGGGATAGAATGATCAGAATATCTACTTGAGGGGCCAGCAGCAGACACTGCTCGCGCAGCGCTTCTTCAGGGTCCAGCACATCCCAGCCCAGCAGGGAGTAGAAGGAAGTGAAGGCTGCCGTGGCACCGGTCAGCCCGATCTTAATCCCGTCTTTCTCCAGGATGGCATGACGCTGCATCCAGTGCGGAGGCTCCCCGGTTGCAGACTCCAGGAAGTTGCAGCACACCACAGGACACTGGATGCCGGTGAATATAGCCGAGAGCATCTCCTGTGAGAAGGTAAGGCCTTCGTTGTTGCCGATAGTTACAGCATCATATCCGGTCAGATTCATAATATCGATGTTAGCCTGCCCCATCGTGCCTTCCGTCTCTACAGCAGCCCTGTCCATATGGTCCCCGATATCCAGCAGCAGCACCGGACCTTCGCCTGCAGCAGCCTTCATTGCAGAAATCTCTGCCGCTACAGGACTCATCATTTCATAATGGCTATGTATGTCATTGGTATGAAGAATGGTTAATCTTTGCGGCTCAGGCTTCATAAGCTTGCTTCCCTCCCACTTGTACAGCCGTTTATAGTGTAAGCGGCAGGCTTGTGCTCTTCTAGAGTTAGCATAACATTTTCAGGCTCAATATGGTATATTGTAATCATTATAAGCTGTCCTAACTTATGTAACTAAGAGGTGATTAAATCATGCATGTGTCCATTCGACTGTTTGCGGGTCTGGCCGAAGTCATCGGCTCCTCTACTCTGACATTCCATGCCCATGAGTCGCCTTTGACAGCCGGCAAACTGAAAGAACTGCTCTCCGCTTCATATCCCGATGCCGCTCCGCAGATCAATGTATCCCTGGTTGCCGTTGACCGGGAATATGCGCCGGATGATACAGAGATTGCCGAAAGCTCCGAGGTGGCATTGATCCCGCCCGTGTCCGGCGGAGAACCTGAAGCTGACGAGACAGCAGACGGCCTGTTCAGCATTACGGATCAGCCCTTGAAGGCTGAGCTGCTCCTGGAGAAGGTACAGGATGTTAACCACGGAGCCTCACTCCTCTTTGTAGGCACCACCAGGGAGATGACTGGAGATCAACAGACAACCGCCCTTCATTATGAAGCTTATGTACCCATGGCACTGAAGAAGCTGCAGGAAATAGGCCTCCAGATTCAGGAACGCTGGCAGGCTCACTGCGCAATTGCACACCGGATCGGGCTCGTAGGGCTCAAAGAAGCCAGTGTTGTCATTGCCGTATCCGCACCGCACCGTGATACCTGTTATGAGGCTAGCCGTTACGCCATTGAGGCGCTAAAAGTCTCAGTCCCCGTATGGAAAAAGGATATCCGGGATTCAGGCTCACAGTGGCTCGGGAAAGATCTCCAGGCTGAAGAATCCTCCAGCTATAAACAGTACTCCTAAACCATTGAATATTCCCGACTTTGTTGCTATGCTGGAAAAAATCGCTATAGTAAGGTGGCATATTCATTGAGAGTACACGTCATGGATCTAAAACCGGGTGATCATCTGCGGATGGATACCTTCAGCTCACGAGGGCTGCATGTACTCCCCAAAGGATCGCGACTCCAGTTAGAGGAGATCGCCAAGCTGATACAGCATGGCGTAGATTATGTTGATATTGAAACGGTGCAGGAAGAACCCGCACCCTCAAGCAGGTCCTCAATCATCCAGGCTGCCTCCAGCAGCTTCGACATCATGATCGATGGTTTTGAATCTCTATATATGGAAGCACTCACTAAGGGAAGCTTCAATCAGTCCGTTGTAGACGATATCCTCCAGCCGACGTTATCCACGCTCGACAAACACAAAGATGTCGTCTCACTCCTTCTGCTGCTTGACCG
This sequence comes from Paenibacillus sp. FSL R5-0912, assembly GCF_000758605.1. Classification (NCBI taxonomy): domain Bacteria; kingdom Bacillati; phylum Bacillota; class Bacilli; order Caryophanales; family Paenibacillaceae; genus Paenibacillus; species Paenibacillus sp. FSL R5-0912. The sequence goes on along the minus strand of NZ_CP009282.1, from coordinate 2,392,782 downwards.
GGAAGACAATTATACCTACAACCATTCCCTGCAGGTAGGGATGCTATCCTATTATATTGCCTCCTGGCTGGGATATTCCAAGGCGGAGTGTTATGAGATCGGCCGTGCAGGATACCTGATCGATATCGGCAAATGCCGGATCTCCCCTGATATTCTGAACAAACCCGGCAAGCTGACCGCTGCCGAATTCGACAAAATCAAACTACATACGGTTTACGGGTACGAAATCATTCAGAATTCCATGAACGATCCTTTCACAGCTTTAGTCGCCTTGCAGCATCATGAACGTGAAGACGGCTCCGGCTACCCGCATCAGCTTACCAAGAACGATATTCATCCTTATGCCCAGATTGCAGCGGTCGCCGATATATACAGCGCCATGACCTCCCACCGTGTCTACCAGTCCAAGCAGGAACTGATTTCCGTACTGCGCGAGATCAACTCACTCAGCTTCGGCAAGCTGAACGGCAAACCGGTACAAGCTTTCATTCAGCATCTCATGCCTAATTTCATCGGCAAACGCGTACTGCTCAGCACCGGAGATATGGGTGTAATCATCATGAACAACCCGCTGGATGTCTTCCGTCCGCTCGTACAGAGCGAAGGCAAATTCCTTGATTTGTCGCGCGAACGCAAAATTGCGGTCGTGGAGATCTATATGGAATAGGCCGGTTACATATAAATTCATGCAAAAAGGAGACTCCTGAACCCGGATACGGCTTCAGCGAATCTCCTTTTCTTTTAACGCAGGCTATAGTTCTTCACCATTGCTGGCGATGACCTTCTTGTACCAATGGAAAGAGTCTTTCTTCGAACGGTTCAACGTCCCGTTACCGTCATCATCCAGATCCACGTAGATGAAGCCGTAGCGCTTCGACATTTCCGAAGTAGACATACTCACCAGGTCAATCGGTCCCCAGCTTGTATAGCCCATCAGTTCCACACCGTCCATAATGGCTTCCTTCATCTGAGCAATATGCTGCCTTAGATAATCGATACGGTAGCTGTCATGGATGGAGCCGTCCGGCTCAACCTTATCATATGCCCCAAGCCCATTTTCAACGATGAACAGCGGTTTCTGGTAACGGTCATACATCGTGTTCAGCATAATCCGCAGCCCGGTCGGGTCGATCTGCCAGCCCCATTCCGAGGCCTTGAGATAAGGATTTCTTATCCCTCCGAACAGATTACCCTGTGCCCGTTCCCCTTCAGGACTAACAGACAGCGTGAGGGTCATATAGTAGCTGAATGCCACATAATCCACCGTGTACTGCTTCAGAAGTTCATCATCGCCCGGCTCCTTGTGGAGAACAATATTGTGCTCTGCAAAATAACGGTCCATATATTTCGGATATTCTCCGCGTGCATGGACATCGGTAAAGTACAGGTTCAGCTGATTCTCATGCTGGTTCAGCCGCACATCCTCCGGATTACAAGTAGCCGCATAGCTCTCCATCCGCGCCAGCATGCAGCCCATCCGGGAACCGGGGATAATCTCATGCACCAGCCTGGTGGCCAGCGAGCTTGCTACGAACTGGTGATGCAGTGCCTGGTATATCGTCTGCAGCTTATTCCCGGCACGGTCAATGACAACACCGCCGCCGGTAAACGGGCTAAGGGTCATCATGTTGATCTCATTGAAGGTGATCCAGTATTTCACTTTATCCTTATAGCGCCGGAACACCGTTTCGGCATAGCGGGTGAAGCAGTCAACGAGTTCGCGGGAGGCCCAGCCGTTGTATTTCTGCGTCAGACCGAGCGGAGTTTCGTAATGCGCCAGGGTAACCAACGGCTCTATCCCGTATTTATGCAGCTCATCGAATACATCGTCGTAGAATTTAAGACCGGCCTCATTCGGCTGGGCATCATCGCCATTCGGATAAATCCGTGCCCAGTTGATCGACAGACGGAACACCTTGAAGCCCATTTCAGCAAATAAAGCGATGTCCTCTTTGTAGCGGTGGTAGAAGTCAACCCCTTCACCTTTGGGAAAACGTGCGTTGAATTCGCCGGACAGAATTTGAGCGATCCGCTCGGAGCTGATTTCGATAGCATGATCATTGCTTCGCTCTGCTTTGGGCACGTAGGCTACCATATCCGCACTGGACAGGCCTTTACCGCCCTGATCATAAGCGCCTTCCAGCTGGTTCGCGGCAGTAGCCCCGCCCCACAGGAAGTGATCCGGAAATTTCTGTTTGAACTTAGTCATGTGTATCTCCTTTTGTATGCCGCAGGTAATTACTCAATGGAGAGCGGCTTCTAGTGTATTAGGGTTAGCAAAGCTTCGCCGTTTATTACTTCACTTCCGGTATTCTTCAGAACATCGAGGTATTCTGCCGAGTTGGTGACAATGACCGGGGTCGCTGTTACAAAGCCTGCCGCACGGATAGCTTCCAGGTCAAATTCCAGTAATAGCTGTCCCTGCACGACCTTATCTCCCTCTTGTACCTTTTTGTCAAAATGTTTCCCCTTCAGCTTCACCGTGTTGACTCCTACATGGATCAACAGCTCTGCGCCGCCATCCGAAGTAATGCCAATCGCATGCCCTGTCGGGAATACCGTGGTTACCGTTCCGTTCACCGGAGAAGTCAGCTTCCCGGAGGACGGCTCGATGACAATGCCTTTACCCATTGCGCCGGAAGCAAAAGCTTCATCGGGCAGACTATCGAGCGGCTGCAGTGCTCCTGCCAGAGGACTTACCACCATTTCCTTGTCAATCATAGTTGGCGTAGTTGGGTTAACCGGTCCGCTTGAGTTAACAGATGCTGCTGTATCGGCTGCCGGGTCATCAAATCCAAGTACAAATACCAGGACAGCAGCCAATAAGAAGGCAACGGCAATACCGATGATTACCCAGATGAATCCAGTTCCGAAATAAGTAGGCAAGGCCAGCAGTCCCGGCAAGGAGAAGGACAGTGCTCTTGCGCCGCCTTGTGCAATAATCGCCCCACCGATCGCACCAGAGATACAGGCATAGATGAACGGTTTCTTGAGCTTCAGGGTAACCCCGTAGATTGTCGGTTCAGTAATCCCGAAGATGGCTGCCAGTGTGGAAGAACCGGCCAGAGCTTTGAGCTGCGGGTTCCTGGATTTCAGGAATACGCCGAATACTGCACCGGCCTGAGACAGAACCGCCGCACAGAGGATTGGCAGCATAGTATCATGTCCCAGAGTAGCAATATTACTGAGCATGATCGGTACAAAGCCCCAATGTACACCGAAGATCACGAATACCTGCCAGAATGCCCCGGCAATGGCCCCGGCAACCAAAGGACTAAGGTTGTACAGCCACGTATAGCCGGAAGCCAAACCGTCACTGATCAGTGATCCTACAGGCCCGAAGGCCAGGAACGTGAGCGGAATTACGATTAAGAGCGCGAACATGGGCACCAGAATATTTCGGACTGATTCATGAATGAACGAACGGAACCATTTCTCCACATAGGATTGTACCCATACCGCAAGAATGATCGGAATGACGCTGGAGGAATAGTTAATCAGCACAATCTTGATCCCCAGGAAGTTCAGCGGGTCCGGCGAACCCACAGCAGCAATTACCGAAGGGTATATCAGCGCCCCGGCTACTGCTATGGAGACAAATGGATTGGCTTTAAATTTACGTGCCGCTGTAACTGCCAGGAACACAGGCAGGAAGTAGAACACGCTGTCTGACGCCGCATTGAGAATCAGATACGTACCGCTGGTGCCGCTGATCCATTCCAGCGAGAGAATCAAAGCCAGCAAGCCTTTAAGAATCCCGGCACCGGCGAGTGCACCAAGAATCGGAGAGAAAATGCTTGAAATAATATCGACCGCTTTACCGAGTACACCGGTACTTTCGGAGCTTTCGTCATTACCGCTTTTCTCGGCATCCTGCAAAGAGGTTTCCTTCATAATCTGCTCGAACACCTGGCTGACATTGTTGCCGATGACGACCTGGAACTGGCCGCTGTTCTCCACCACGGTAATGACACCCGGTGTTTTTTCAAGCGCTGCTTTGTTGGCCTTGCTGTTATCCTTCAATTTGAATCTCAGGCGTGTTGCACAATGGAATACAGAATTCACATTACCTTCTCCGCCAACGAGTGTAATAATCTGTTTGGATAAGTCTTTATTGCTCACTTGGGTATGCTCCTTTATATGTCCTGATTGATCAAACATCGCTGCAGAGGCGGGTTGTGCCAGCAAGTTCTACTCCCCCCTGCAAACAAGAAAAACCTGAACTCAGGGCAAAAGGGCGTCAAAAACGCTAATTTTGCCATCAGTTCAGGTTTTGCCTGCATTACCAGTTACACCCTGTAGGATGGAAAATATGAAGTTGTGAGGTTGGCACAGGTTACTTGTTATTCCAGACTATTACGGTCCGTCACCCGCTGGATGTGAATGGTCAGATAGACATATTCATCCTTGCTTAAGCTCTGGCCATGGGATTTCTCCAGATACTCATTGATCTTGCTTGCACATTCGAAGGCCTTGACATAAGTCTGCCTCACCTGGTTATACAGAAATTCCTCGCCGCTGTTATTGGTCTCCTTCTTCAGGATCCGCATGGAGAAATACTGCAGATGTGTCAGGAACCGCGAGTAATTCAGTGAAGTCTCATCAAGCACCAGCTTGTAGTGATAGGTAACAATATTCAGAATATTCTGCACGATTTCCGTCATCTTGACGGTTGATCTCATCTCATTGCCGCCATCCATCCTGGCATTCACCAGATGCAATGCAATAAAACCGGCTTCATTATCACCTAGCGCTAGGCCCGTTGCCTGCTCGATAATCTTGAGGGCATCCAGCCCGATCTCATATTCCTTCTTGTAAAAGCGTTTGATTTCGAACAGCATCGCGTTCTTCAGCAGGATTCCCTTTTCGAAACGCTGCAGCGCAAAATGAATATGGTCTGTCAGCGTCAGGTACAGGTTATCACTCAGCTCAGTGCCCAGCACCCCGTTCGCATACATCACAATCTCATTAGCCAGCTCCAGATGCACCACTGGAATATCATTCAGCAGCTCCGTCAGCCTTGCCGTGAATTCGTTCTCATTAAGCAGGAAAATCTTGTCCACCTTAGCCGGATCTACATAATCCCCTGCCACCTTGTTGAAGGAAATCCCTCTGCCCATGACAATGACTTCCTTGCCTTTCTGGTTCTTGGTCAGAAGTACATTGTTGTTCAGCACCTTCTCGATAATCATCTCTATCTCACCTCCCGCCATATAGTTTGTACAAAAAAAGCCTAAGTTGATCCCAATATCATTAAGAAAATGATACTCGCATCAGCTTAGGCATTGCCCGCGTTACCGGTCACAATCCTGTATTACTGTTATTGTAGCATAAAAAAAAGCGATTTCAAGAACTTTATTTCGTATGATCTGAAAATTTATTTTCTGTCAAATGCTCCAGTTTGAATCCGCGTTTCCGGGGCTAGGCTGATAGCAAACGATCATTTGGAGGAGATAACCTATGCTTGCAGTTCATCAGCGCCTTGCGGAGCTGTATACCCTTAGTCTGAGACGGCCGCTGGCCGCAGCGGAACGTGACGAGCAGCAGCACTGCCTTCATGTCAACACGGTGTACTGCTGGGAAATGGCCCGGCTTAACAATGAAGCCATGCTGGCGGCACATACGGAAGACTCTCAGTGGCAGCAGGAGATTAGTGCACAGATGCTGGAGGTCCGGGTAACCGGCAGAGCCGCCAAGCGGCAGGGGTGAATTTCTATAAAAATAACAGCAGCCCTCCCTGCTAATAAAAGTGTGCCGGGGAGGGCTGCTGTTTGTCATTCACCTATAAGAAGCGGAACTGCGCTTCAATTAAACCGTTATAAATGCCGTCACGCTCGGTAAGCTCGGCGTGATTGCCTTCTTCCTTGATCTCGCCATGATCCAGCACCACAATCTTATCCGCATGGCGGATGGTGGAGAGCCGATGGGCTACGATGAAGGAGGTCCGGCCCTGAAGCAGCAGCTTCAGCGCTTCCTGGATCTTGATCTCCGTCTCCGTATCGATACTGGCTGTCGCTTCATCCAGGATCAGAATCCGCGGATCGGCGAGCAGCGCCCGGGCGAAGGACAGCAGCTGGCGCTGGCCCATGGACAGTGCGCTGCCGCGCTCTTCGACTTCAGTTTCATAGCCGCCCGGCAGCTTCATAATAAAGTCATGGGCATCCACCGCCTTGGCAACCTCCTCGATCTCCTGATCGGTCGCAGTCAGCCGTCCGAACCGGATGTTGTCGCGGATCGTTCCCGAGAAGATGAAGGTATCCTGGAGCACGATCCCGATCTGTTCCCGCAGGCTCTGCAGAGTAACATTACGGATATCCCTGCCGTCAATCGTGATGTCGCCGCTCTTGATATCATAGAACCGGCCGATGAGGTTGATGATCGTGCTTTTACCGGAGCCGGTATGGCCGACGAGGGCAATCGATTGGCCGGCTTTCACATCGAGATCAATGCCTTTGAGCGCGGCGCGGCCTTTTTCATATTCAAATACGACCTTGTTAAAGTGAATGTCTCCCTGAATCTTGGACAGCGGCGTTGCGCCCGGCTTATCCTGAACCGCAGGCTGCTCATCGAGATACTCGAAGATCCGTTCCGAGGAAGCCATGGCCACCAGCAGCTGATTGTACATCTGGCCGAGGCGGTTAATCGGGTCCCAGAAGTTACTGACATACGTACTGAAGGCCACCAGGAAACCAACGGTAAGCTCACCGGACTGGATCAGATAAGCCCCGAACCAGAAGAGAATCATCGTTCCGAAGCCGCCGGTGACTTCAATAATCGGACCGAACGCCTGGTTCATTGCCGAAGCCTTGTTCCAGGATTTCCGGCTGTCCATATTCATGGCATCGAAATAATGCATATTTTCTTCTTCCTGGGTGTAAGCCTGGGTCACGCGAATCCCCTGAATCGACTCATTCAGATGGGAGTTGATCCGGGAATTCTTCATCCGCACATCCTGCCAGGCGATCCGGATCCGCTGCCGCAGCTTTGTGGAGATCAGGAACATAACCGGTACAGTGATCATTACCGCAAGTCCCAGCTTCCAGTTGATCAGCAGCAGTATGACCATAATGCCGACCAGCTGGACGCAGTCGATCATCAGGTTGACGACCCCATTCGTGAACAAATCCTGCAGTGAGTTGATATCATTCGTCACCCGCACCAGTACTGATCCGGCCGGTCTTTTGTCGAAGAAGTTGAAGGAGAGCTTCTGAATATGGCGGAACAGATCCGAACGCAGATCATAAATGACCCGTTGCCCGATCACATTCGTATATTTAATCCGGTACACACCGGCGATCCATTGGATCAGATATAGCACAATAACACTGGCCGTCAGCGTGTATAGCAGCGTAAGACTTGAGTTGCCGTCCTCGGGAGCAATTGCCTTATCGATCGCCATACTTGTCAGGAATGGAACCGTCAGCTTCGTCACTGTACCAAGAATCATCATTACCGCAACGAGCGGCAGCATCTGCCTGGCATATGGCTTCATATAGCCGAACAGGCGGGTGAACTGCTTCCAGTCAAAAGCCTTGTCAATCACGTCATCATCCTTATAGACGAAACGCTCCTCCAAAGTCTGTTCCTCTGCCTTGCTGTTATCCTTCTCTAACGCCGCACTTGCGGCCTGCTTGGATGTCTCAAGATTCATGCCGGATCACCTGCCCCTAGTTCATTATCCCTGGCCAAATAATCGGCGTATTGAATCCGGTATACATCCTGGTAAGGTCCCGGAACCTCAATCAGTTCCTTATGCGTACCTCGCTGCACCATCTTCCCTTCATTCATAACTATAATCTGGTCGGCATGGCGCAGAGAGGAAATCCGGTGGGCAATGATCAAGGTTGTACGTCCGCGCATAACCTCCTGGAATCCTGCCTGAATCTCATGCTCCGTCTCCATATCGACCGCGCTGGTCGCATCATCCAGAATGAGAATCCGCGGGTTCTTCAGCAGCGCGCGGGCAATGGCAATCCGCTGCTTTTGTCCACCGGAGAGGCCCATCCCGCGTTCACCTACCACGGTATCATAGCCCTCCGGCATCTCCATAATGAACTCATGCGCCTTCGCCAGCTCGGCGGCACGGATGATTTCATCCATGCTGACATTTTTGAGTCCATAGGAGATATTATTGCGGATGGAGGAGGAGAACAGGAACGTCTCCTGGAACACCGTCGAGATCTGTGCACGCAGACTGCGGACCTGGAGATCACGGATATCCACCCCGTCGAGCTTGATACTTCCTTGATTCACATCATAAGCGCGCATCATCAATTGGGTAATGGTTGATTTCCCGGAGCCGGTTCCCCCCAGGAATCCGATGACCGCACCGGGCTCAGCATGGAAATGAATATCCTTGACTGCCGGCATCTTGTTCCCGTAAGCAAAAGTAACATGATCGAAGTCCACTTCGCCTTTCACATCGGACGGTACAAGCACACTTGCATTCTCTGTATCCTTCACATCTATCTGCTGATTAAGGACTTGAAGCACGCGTTCTCCGGATGCCTTGGACTGGGTATAGTTGTTGATTTGGAAGCCAAGGCCCCATACCGGACCGATAATATACCAGATCAGGCTGAAGAAAGCGACAAGTTCTCCGAGCGACATATGCTTGTTAATGACCAGTGTACCGCCAACTCCCAGCAATATCGCTACACTGACCGAAGCGAGCAGCTCCATCACAGGGAAGAATTTACTCCATAGCTCGGCGGCAAAAATCTGATTATCCTTATAACGTTCATTACGGTGTGAGAACTTCTCAACTTCGTAGGCCTCTCTGGCAAACGATTTGACTGTTCTCACCCCGGTGACATTCTCCTGTACAGCCGTTGTCAGGGAGCTTAACGCCAGACGCATCTCCTGAAAGGCCGGGTGAATCTTGGATTCGAATCTGAGTGCAACTACAGCCAGGAACGGCATAGTGATCAGAGTAACCAGCGTAAGCTGCCAGTTGATTGTGAACATCATGATGGAACCGAACAAAACCATAAAAAACACATTCAGCAATTGGGCAAATCCGAAGCCGATGAACATCCGGATCGCTTCCAAATCCCCGGTCAGCCGGGACATCAGGTCACCTGTCTTCGCCGTATCATAGTAACGGAAGGACAGGAATTGCAGCTTCTCATAGCAGGCATTGCGCAGCCGGTAGGCCAGAAAATTCCCCAGCCGTCCACCGAAGAAGCCATGGGCAAATTGGAGGCAGGCCTTAACAATAATTACACCAAGCACACTAAGAGCGAGTACGGGCACCTCAGTAAACTTTAGGGGAACAATAACATCATCAATCAATCTCCTTAACAAATTGGGGGTAATAAGCCCCACTGCAGTTGCGGCCGCCAAACATATAATCGACAGAATCAAATAGTGCAGCTTCTCCCGATAAAAGCCCCGCAGTTGCCTGAGAACATCCATATCTCTCCTCCTTAAAGCTTTACGAAGTAAAGCTACTTCGTAAGCATGGTCTTAGCCCCAAAACCTCACATCTCAAGCCACCTTTTTATGCGCTTTCAATTTAGGGACTTTAAGCAGTTTATCACCCATGATTTAATGCGGCAAAGGGGAGAAATGAGCATTTTCCTTGTTTTTTCGGAAAAAACAGGGCTTAAGCAGGTGAAAAAGACCTCCCATAGCTTTAATTCCTCCTATTTCCTCGTAAATACTGCTCAATTAAGATATAGCAAGATTCAACCCTGCGAAACAGCTTTTTGGCTGTCCGTTAAAAGGAATATTATGTATTAATATTATAAAAGTGTAACTGCAAGCCTTTAACGGCCCCCTTCCTGCCTGAGGCGGACTGACATTCCGCTAATCGGGCAAATCAGAGAATTTGCCTATCACCTGGACTCACATTCCTTTATTTGATCGCGCGCCCCTCCGTTCAGGCGCGAAAATACAAGATATCGGAATCTCAGTCCGTTTCAGCGTGACTCCACACAAAAAAGCACAAGCAGCAGAGCATAACAGCAATGCTTCGGTGCTTGCACTTATTCATTAGCCTAATCATTACACCATTCAGCTCAGAGAACATAATTCGGGCATCTCCAATCAACAACCCCTCCGGCATCCCCCTGCTCCGGGCTATCCAGTTCAAAGTTTGCTCCAAAGTGAAGAGTTCCGGCCAGAAGGTCATCGTTACTGAATCAGACTGGATAGCGATACCGGAGCAGCTGATTCCTGTAAGACATACTCAACAAAAAAATGCCCACAGATCTTAGACAATATTACGTCAAGAATCTGTGGGCACGTACTGGATATTACTTAATTATACTCGAGGCTCCTGTTTAACCGATAGAGCCTTCCATCTCGAACTTGATCAATCTGTTCATCTCTACCGCGTATTCCATCGGCAGCTCTTTGGTGAACGGTTCGATGAAGCCCATAACGATCATTTGCGTAGCTTCGGCTTCCGTCAGGCCACGGCTCTGGAGATAGAACAGCTGCTCTTCAGAGACCTTGGATACTGTAGCTTCATGCTCAAGCACGATGTTATCGTTCATGATCTCATTGTAAGGAATCGTGTCCGAGGTGGACTCGTTATCCAGAATAAGTGTATCGCATTTGATATTGGATTTCGCGCCTTCTGCCTGACGGCCGAAGGAAGCGAGTCCGCGGTAAGTGACCTTGCCGCCGTGCTTGCTGATCGACTTGGAGACGATGGTGGATGTGGTGTCCGGTGCCAGATGAATCATTTTGGCGCCTGCATCCTGGTGCTGGCCTTTGCCTGCTACCGCGATGGACAATACCGAACCCTTGGCTCCGCGGCCTTTAAGCACGACAGCCGGGTATTTCATTGTCAGCTTGGAACCGATGTTGCCGTCTACCCATTCCATGGTGGCATTTTCTTCGGCTACCGCACGTTTCGTTACAAGGTTGTAGATATTCGGCGCCCAGTTCTGAATGGTCGTGTAACGAACACGGGCATTCTTCATGCACAGAATTTCAACCACTGCACTATGCAGGGAGTTGGTACTGTAGATCGGTGCGGTACAGCCTTCGACGTAATGCACGAAGCTATCCTCATCTGCAAGAATCAGCGTACGCTCAAATTGTCCCATGTTCTCGGAGTTGATCCGGAAGTAGGCCTGCAAAGGCACTTCACATTTCACACCCTTCGGAACATAGATGAAGCTACCGCCGGACCAGACTGCACTGTTGAGTGCGGCGAACTTGTTGTCTGCCGGAGGAATGATCGTCCCGAAGAACTTCTTGAACAACTCCGGGTGATCACGCAGTGCAGAATCCGTATCGGTGAAGATTACACCCTGATCTTCAAGGTTCTTCTGCATGCTGTGGTAAACAACCTCGGATTCGTACTGCGCCGAGACACCGGCCAGGAATTTCTGCTCCGCTTCCGGAATGCCCAGCTTATCGAAGGTTTCCTTGATCTCCGAAGGCACTTCTTCCCAAGTCTTACCCTGTTTCTCAGAAGGTCTTACATAATATTGAATGTCTTCGAAATCCAGATCGTCCATATTGCCGCCCCATGTTGGCATTGGCATCTTGCGGAACTGCTCCAGGGACTTCAGACGGAAATTAAGCATCCATTCCGGCTCGTTTTTGATTGCGGAGATTTCCCGGACAATTTCTTCCGTGAGTCCTTTACCAGACTGAAATATCGACTTGTGCTCGTCACGGAATCCAAACTGGTATTCCTCCATATCAGGCGCTTTCTTAGCCATGGTGTCAGCCTCCTTGTTTCTAATGTTGTGGGTGATTCTCTTCCGTATCTATGCCTTTGCGAAGCGCGTTCCAGGCCAGTGTGGCACATTTGATCCGCGCCGGAAATTTATTAACACCGGACAGGGCTTCAATATCTTCGTAGTCTCCGAAATCTGCTGCTTCACCCTTCATCAGAGAGGAGAAGCTGTCCGCCAGTTCAAGCGCATGCGCTACAGTCTGGCCTTTGACCGCTTCCGTCATCATCGAAGCCGACGACATGCTGATTGAACAGCCTTCGCCGCTATAACGGGCGTCCTTGACGACGCCGTCCTCTACCTTAAGCTGAAGCGTAATGCGGTCGCCGCAGGTAGGGTTATTCAGCTCAATCTTGAGTGCATCATCTTCGAATGAACCACGGTTCCGGGGATTTTTGTAATGATCCATAATTACGCGTCTATATAAGTCATCCAAGTTCATAGGCGAAATACTCCTTTGCCTTGATTAAGGCTTGAACCAGCGAATCTACATCCTGTTCCGTATTGTACAGGTAGAAGCTGGCCCGAGCTGTAGAGCTGACCTCCAGCCAGCGCATCAGCGGCTGGCAGCAGTGATGTCCGGCGCGGACAGCAACCCCTTCCGCATCCAGCACGGTAGCTACGTCATGCGGATGGACATCACCAAGGTTGAAGGTTACTACTCCAACCTGACGGTTTCGGGGGCCGTAGATCGTCAGATCACTGATCCCTGACAGGCGCTCCTCCGCATAAGCGGCAAGCTGCATCTCATGACGGTGAATATTATCAAGGCCCACTTCCTGCAGGAAATCAATCGCTGCTCCCAGTCCAACGGCACCTGCAATAATCGGTGTCCCGCCTTCGAACTTCCAGGGCAGCTCTTTCCAGGTCGATTCGTACAGACCTACATCATCAATCATCTCGCCGCCGAACTCGACAGGCTCCATGGTCTCCAGTAGTGCCTTCTTACCATACAAAGCGCCGATTCCGGTAGGGGCGAGCATCTTGTGACCGGACAGTGCATAGAAGTCACAGTCCAGATCCTGCACATCCACCTTCATATGCGGTGTGCTCTGTGCTCCGTCTACCACGATTACGGCGCCGTTGCGGTGAGCGATTGCTGCAAGCTCTTTGATAGGATGGGTGACACCCATAACATTGGATACATAAGCGATAGCTACGATCTTGGTCTGAGCCGTGATCGTCTTCTCTGCATCCTCCAGCGTCACCGTACCATCCTTCTGCAGAGGAATGAATTTCAGGGTTGCCCCTGTCTTCTTGGCCAGCTGCTGCCAGGGAATGAAGTTACTGTGATGCTCCATCTGGGTAATCACGATCTCATCCCCCTCCTGCAGGACAGAAGGTCCGTAAGAGGAAGCTACAATGTTAAGTGCGCTTGTAGTACCGCGTGTGAAAATAATCTCCTTCGTGCTGCGGGCGTTAATGAACTTAGCCAGCTTCTCGCGGGCGCCTTCATAAGCATCCGTTGCCCGGCTACCCAGCGTATGCACTCCGCGGTGGACATTGGCGTTATCCCATTCATAATAAGACTTGACCGCCTCAATGACCTGGCGCGGCTTCTGGGAAGTGGCCGCGCTGTCCAGATACACCAGTGGGTGGCCGTTAATATTCTGATTCAAGATGGGAAATTGCTCCCGAACTCCGCTGCTAATCATTGGCCTAACTTCCTTTCCACAAGAGATTGGAGCTGATTGCGCAGTCCCTCCAGTGGAATTTGCGACACAACAGGAGCTAGGAAGCCATATATGATCAGTGTTTCTGCGTCATGCCGCGTAATTCCCCGGGACATCAGGTAATAGACTTGCTCGTAATTGACCTGTCCTACGGAAGCGGCATGGCCTGCAGTTACATCATCTTCATCTATAAGGAGGATCGGGTTGGCGTCGCCGCGTGCTTTGGGACTCAGCATCAGAACCTTCTCGGTCTGCTGTCCGTCCGCTCTTGTCGCACCTTTCTCGATCTTCGTAATTCCGTTAATAATGGAAGTGGCCGAATCCCGCATCACTGCGCGGGTAATCATATCACTCGGAGTGTTTCTGCCAAAATGCTGGGCCTGTGTAGTGTAGTTCAGCTTCTGCGAACCGGTACCTACAGCAATTACCTTGGCATCCGAGCTTGAGCCGTTACCCTTCAGCACAGACTTGGTGTCGCTCGCCGTATCGCCATAGTTCATCTCACCGATGATCCATTCGATCGTTCCGTCATTCTCCACTACCGCACGGCGGTAGGTAACATCCGTGGTATCTTGCCCAAGCTGATGCACCGTGGCATAGCGTACTGTGGCTCCCGCCCCTACAAATACCTCAACGGCCCCGTTATGCAGACCCGCTTCGGACTTATCCGATACATAGTTATCTACGTAAGTTAATGAACTATTCGTATCAGCAACAATCAGAATATGCGGGACAAAAGCAGCCTCTGCATCATCCGTTAACAGCACCGCCTGCAGCGGGGTTTCGATGATGACATTCTTCGGAACATAGAGGAATACCCCGCCGTTCCACAGCGCTGCATGCAGTGCTGCGATGGAATGCTCTTCAGGCAATACTGCCTTATGCAGATAACGCTGCACCAGATCACCATGCTCTCTGACTGCTGTCTGCAGATCAGTGAATATCACGCCTTGCGCAGCCAGCTCAGGAGCCAGACGGGCATATACGGCTCCCGAATTGCGCTGAATGATCAGGCTGCCTTCCTCCTGATCCTTGATCAGAGCGGCAATTGAAGCAGGTGCTTCGCTAAGGGATGTGAATGCCTGGCTTGCCTTGTACTCTCCGTAGTTGTTAATGTTCCAGCGGTCAATCCGTGTCTTCTCCAGCTTCGGCAGGGCAAGCTCAGCGGCAAGCTCCAGTGCCTTCAAGCGGCTGTCCTTCAGCCAGCCCGGTTCGCCGCTGCTCTGCGATAATTCGCCGAGCTTCTGGGCATCCACGGGAAGAATGGTTTGCGTCGTCATAAGTGATTTCCTCCTTCCAGCGTTTCTAAGCTTCTTGTCCTACAGTTTCGTCTTCAATGCCGAGTTCTTCCTTAACCCATTCATAACCTTCTGCTTCCAGACGTTCCGCAAGCTCAGGGCCGCCGGATTTCACAATCCGTCCCTGCATCATGACATGTACATAATCAGGTTTGATGTAGTTAAGTAAACGCTGATAGTGAGTGATAACCAGGAATCCGCGTTCCGGACTGCGCATGGAGTTCACACCATCGGCAACAATTTTGAGTGCATCAATATCAAGACCGGAGTCGATTTCGTCAAGAATGACGATCTTAGGGTCCAGCATCATCATTTGGAGAATTTCATTACGTTTCTTCTCACCGCCGGAGAAGCCTTCGTTCAGGTAGCGGTGCAGGAATTCAGGATTCATATCCAGTTCCTTCATCTTAGCTTCCATCAGCCGGATGAAACGAATCAGGGAAATCTCACTGCCCTCTTCACGCCGGGAATTAATTGCACTGCGCAGGAAGTCGGAATTGGTTACCCCGCTGATCTCGCTCGGATACTGCATAGCCAGGAACAGGCCGGCACGGGCGCGTTCATCCACTGCCATCTCGAGCAGATCTTCACCTTCAAGCACGGCTGTGCCTTCTGTAACCACATACTTTGGATGACCCATCAAGGCTGAGGCCAAAGTACTTTTACCAGTACCGTTCGGTCCCATGATGGCGTGAATTTCTCCGCCCTTCATTTGAAGGTTGATCCCCTTCAGAATTTCTTTTCCTTCAATCGTCGCTTTCAGTCCCTCAATGACAAAATCTGCTGCCATAATTATTATTCCCTCCATTGATCGATTTGCGAAATCAGAAAGTTGTATTGTCACAGGATTTCCCTGATTACAAGCAATTAGATTTTATATCACATTATAATTATTATAAATTGAATCACATTGATTATCAATGATTCTCACTAATTTTATTACAAAGATCCGATTTTTACAAATACCCACTATCAAATTTATTACTCTGCAGCCTGAATCTGCAGCTATTAATAGAAATTATTGCCTGAGACCGCTCCCCCTGCTGAACTGTTCGAAAACCACTGGAGCAGACAGGGAATTAGAGACTCTCTTCTCTCCCCCCAGTTCAAGCACAGCAACGATCCGTTCCCGGGGGCGAATTCCGAATGACCTGCACTGCTCCGCGTCATAAATCCATTCGGGAATCAGGCGGCGCAGGTTCCATGGTTCGGACTTGGCCAGCAGCTGAAAGTTCTGGATCAGACAGCACACTGCCGCATAATCCTCTTCCTGTCGGTGAAGATCCGATTCCTCCGTAGCTACGACCATAAGGAACGGTATTGAAGCTTCCTCTCCAGAGGCTCGCAGTTTCCGGGCAGCTTGCCCCCCCGTTACATAGATAAAACGCCAGGGTTCTCTCATTCCGTCATTTGGCGCCCATACAGCCTCGTTAAGCAGTTTCAGGATGCTTTGCGAAGAAACAGGGTTGAGATTCGGATGTAATCTGTCGTCTTCACCTATTATACTCCAACGCTCCTCTGCCGGGGTTCTTTTCCGGGCTTTCGGCGTCTTCTCGAAGTAGCCGATTTCCATCATCCCGGCAAACCTCTCCCCTTCTCTCAGGCCTATTGCAGTAAACAATGATTCGCTGCAAAACATGGGATCCGTATACCACAGCATCCCTAGCCCTTGTTCCCAGCCCAGCAGCTGAATATTCTGCATAATGCTGCAAACCGCAGCGTAATTTTCGTCGCGCTGCCGCTGCGTGTCGGCGGATTCAGCAATGAAGACTACGTGAGCGGGAATATCCGTTACTTTTTTTTAAAATAACTCTGTAATTTTGGCAGGAAGGAGTTTTCCCAGATGACTTTCCTTCATCTTGGCAATCATGCTGTCAGCCAGCTCTTCACGTGCCTCCGGTGTGGCGAAATAAAGACAGCGCCAATACGGCGTCCCCTCAGCTTCGTACAGGCTTGCTGCCTCATTCAGCAAAGAAACGATCCCTTCTAATTCGACCGGCCTTGCGCTGAATTTCCGAATGGTCCGCCGTTCTCTTATCGCTTGAGACACATTCTTCATCGTTATCCTCCCCGAAATATTGTTAACATTCAACAATTTAAATTGTTTACTAGTAAACTATATTTCGTGAAAACATAGCTGTCAATCTATTTATTGGAATAAATACTGAGCTTTAATAGTTAAACATCGAAATCCCGCGTTAGTTTACAAGTGAATAATTTAGAGGTAGGATAAAGATAATTTTGCATAACAGGGAGATGCCAATCCTTATGAACTCATCCGAAGGACTTAAGCGGTTGCTGTATGGCCGCTTACTCCACTTAACGCATTTAAACGAACAGCTTTTTGCATCCGAGCTCGATGCATTCGCTGATCTTACCCGTCAGTATGGGCTGACTTTCACTTCAAACTCTTTGACAAGCATTCATGTCATTGACTGCATCGGCAACCACGAGCCTATTAACAGCACCTCGATTGCGGAAAAAATGAATTTGTCCAAGGCGAGCATTACGAAAATCAGCGGCAAGCTCCTCCAGGAAGGCTGCATTAAGCGCAGCCGGATGAATGACAACAGGAAAGAAGTCTATTTCAGCCTTACCCCCAAAGGCAGGCAGCTCTTTGTCGTTCACGCCGAGATGCATGAAAACTTTGAACAGAGCTTTATTCAGGGTTTGAACACATTCTCGGAGGCGGAACTGCAGGCTTCATTGAAATTTATTCAAACCGTGATAAGTCATAGTGACACTATGATTAAAAATGACGAGAATTCCTAGTCAGTATAAAGCTTACTTAAGATTTGAACTTGAAGCTTAGCCGTCACTGCGGTGAACATTTGGAGCTCCTATAACAGCATCTGATTTAAACTAGTGATAACTAATTTTGTATATCGCTTGCTGATGGTTTGCTTGCAATGATCCTATTCCGGTATATGCGTATGCTTAGTTGTATTTCGTACAATTAAACTGCCTTTGGACCTAGGTTCTCACCCATTCGGACAGATTTAGTTGTACAGACTGCAGTTGTATGATGCAGGCAGCCCTTTTCGCTGTTTTTAACTGCACAATATACAACTATTACTGAATTTCCACTTGGAACTGAATACATTCATTGCTGCAATTTTAAATGAACTCTCTTCTTTAGTTCGTAGCATAAATAAAGCCTCCCGCACGGTATTACCCAGGGGAGGCTTTGTTTATGCTTTTGTCTCAAACTTACACAGCAAGGATTATCCAGCTATCACTCAGCCCAGGAAAGAGCGCAGCATCCATTGGTTCTTCTCAAGATCAGCGCGAATCTTGATGAACAGGTCGGCAGTCGGCTGATCGCTGACTTCTTCCGCCAGTTCGATGCCTTCAGTCAATTCTTCCGCTACTGTAGCGAAATCTTCGATGAGTGCCTGCACCATGCCCCGTGCATCTTCCTTGCCGGTTGCTTCCTGAATAGTGGCAATTTCCAAATATTCTTTCATCGTCGCTGCAGGACTGCCTTTGATACTCAGCAGGCGCTCGGCAACCTCGTCCATTTTGAGCGTGATATCATCGTACAGTTCTTCAAACTTTACATGCAGGGCAAAGAACTGCTCACCTTTCACATACCAGTGATAATTATGCACTTTCACATATAGAACGTTGAGGTTAGCTACCTGACGGTTAAGTACCTGTTCCAATGAAGCGGTATTTACTTTGTTTGATGCTTTAGCCATGAGTTGATCCCTTCCTTATCCATATATTTGCCGGCTGCTTGTCCATCATCCGGCTATGCATTAGTCTATTCTCCATTTACCCTTCTGCCCGCAGGGCGAAACAAAGGAGGACACTGGACAAGCACCTTTTTCCCCGCCGCGTCCTGCCGCTTCCGGTCCTAACCCTTAGGATGAGCCAAGGTTCCTTACCTTATGCTCCGGAACATGTGATACAACATAATTATTCTTATTTTCAAGGCAAAAAGAGGGCCACCGGCCCCCTGCTGAGTACTCATCCAGTCTGCTGTCCTACACCATCAGCAGCAGGGCCTCCGCCCCAGTCATGCCTGGAACGATGCCAAGCTTCTCTGCCTCTATTGTAACGGATTCCAGCGGGGCAGCCAGCAGCTGCGGTAATGTGCGTACCCCCACTGCCCGTGCGGCAATAATCTGCCGGTCACTCAACGTATTATTGAGCAGTCCTATATCCAGCGCCCCGCACATGATATATCCACGGCTTGTGCTGATGCTCAGCAGCGTAGTTTTGGGCAGCTTCACTTCAACCCCAACCAGGACATAATCGCCTACCTGTACAGGCTCCAATGTTACCATTTGCAGCACCTCCTATAATCACGTTCCACGATCTAAGTTATGCGTCCTACTTCAGCTGCGTGTGGACGATTGTCCTAGTTCCTTAATAAATTAGAGGGGTCATAAGTCCTTAATTCTCTGCCGGAGGGTATATAAATTCTGCATGTTTAATGGTATAGTTTAAATACTATATAAATATTTGATGAATCGTGTTAAACGATAAAGCTGGGGGATTAATGGACAAGAAACTACAACACACAGATGGCAACTATCTCTTCAATGTCGACATCCTGATTAATGCCCGTACTAACCCGCTTGCATTGCAATACTTACTTGAAATGTTGAACAACAGCGATAAAATCACAGATTTCAACATTAACTCCGGTCTAGAGCTTGGAAGAACTATTGAAACACTTCTGAGATCCGCTAAAATGGCTCTAAAAAATGATTCCTTTACTCCAGTTCCAGTTTCAGTGAAATTGCCAGAAAAGCCAGCGGACAAACCTGCTGATAAACCTGCCGCCAAGAAGCAGCCTGTAGTAACACCGTCGGAAACTCCGGCCGATGTGTTCGGTAAGATCAGGGAATATATTCAGAGCAACCAGCTGGTCCGGCTGAGAGCGAACCGGCACGGCAAGCAGGTGTCTATGCCCTGCCGGATTCTGAACTTTGATGAAGGCGCTAACTCGCTAAGCGTGTACCATGTTGACGAGAAGCAGGTCTACACCTTCAAGCTCAATGAAATCGACGAATTTTTGTAAGCAAGCTCAAACAAGCACCCGCCCTGGATTCCGGGGACGGGTGCTTGTTTATTAGTCCTTGCGCGAGAAAGCCTCCACAGCTAAGCATATCCAGCCGGCAAGGAAGCATACGCCGCCGATGGGTGTAATAGCCCCAAGAATTTTGATCCCGGAAGTGCTGAGGATATACAGGCTGCCGGAGAACAGAATAATTCCCGCACCTATCAGCCGGCCCGCCCAGGCAAGCCGGGCACTCTCTCCCCATTGGCCTGCTGCCAGGCCGATAAGAATCAGAGCCAGAGCGTGAACCATATGATACTGGACACCGGTCTCGTACACTTTCAGGTACTCTTCACTGATCACAGCCTTCAGCATATGTGCGCCGAACGCTCCGATTCCCACAGACAGCATAGCCAGCACAGCTCCCCAGGCTACCAATCTTCGTTGCATGGATATACAGCTCCTTTGTCTCTTGAACTCCTCCTATCTTAACGTATCCGCATGGCTGATTTCCAGCAGCAGAATTTGCGGATATTTCTGCCGTAATACTTGCTTTTAGAGCCATCTTATGGAAAAGTGATACTATCAATCTTTTATCCCAAGGAGTGCAGCCTATGGACCATAATCCCCCACCCAAACCGGAAACCGCCCCATCCCGGCCCGCAGAATGGGGCTCATCAGAACAGCCAATACCTGCTGATCCAGCATACGCGTATCAGGAGAACAAACGCGACTTCAAGCACTCAGGCCCCGGTATCGTTTCTTTTGTCATTGCTCTGTTTACTCTGGTCGGTTATGCAATTGCGTTTGTGTATGTTGGTACACAGGCATCTTCCATCATGAATGAGAATAATAAGCTGATTGCCGATTCAGCGGAAGTGATTATGTATTTGGGCTTATCCGTGCTGATTCTGGCTGCTGTTAATGTGATCGGAGCTGTCACCGGCATCGTCGGGCTTACGCTCCGAAGACGCCGTAAGGTATTCGCAGTCCTCGGCACCCTCATCAACGCCATTATCCTTCTGGTGTTCATGCTGTTGATTTCCATGGTTCTGATGAATGCAGGCGCTGCCTAGGCAGGCGTAATGAATTACACAAAAACACAGCACATCCCCATATTCACTGGAGACGTACTGTGTTTTCTGCTTTTATCACAGCTTAGGATCGGCAGTTATAGCTCAAACTCCTCGCTTGAATCTGAAAGTCCGCCATTCTGCACACCATAATTATTCGCTACGGCAAGAACATACACCTTGTATTTAATCCCGCTGGCAATTGCATTTCCGTTCGCATCTCTGGCTGCAGCTGCAACTGTCGGATTGGATCCGTTTGGAGCCACCGCCTTATACTGTGAAGCCGGCACTCCGAGCGCATCCGCTGCACCAAACCCTTGCTTGGAAGGGACTACGTATACCCGGTATTCCAGGATATTAGCCTCGTTCGATGATTTGGTGAAGCCGATCAGAAGGTTACCTTTGTCCACACTATAAGTTACATTCGTAACAGAGGTGACTGGGGTTTTGCTGGCTAGGGTAATCACTGAAGATTCTCCGGACAACACGTTCGGGCCTGCATAATTCGCAATTCCGACGGACAATACATACACTTTATAGCTGATTCCATCTTTGATTGTAGTACCGCGCACATCTCTGGCTGAGGAGTCTAAAACTGTGCTGGTGCTATTGCCGGATGTACCTGCTGAAGTGTACGTGGAGACATTATTCGCATCAGACAAGCTGAAGCTGCTGTAATAGGACGTAGGCACTACCAGAATCCGGTACTCTCTGATGTAGGTTTCATCCGCAGCATGAGTAAATGACACCTTCAGATCACGGCCGTCACCGAAATCGGTAACATCGCTGACAGCGAGGCCGGACACTGCGCTCACACTTGAGGAATTCAATAACGTAATTACCGATGAAGCTGAGGAAAGTACACCTGACCCCGAGTAACTTCCGCTTCCAATAGATAATACATACACCCGGTAACTGATCTCATTCTTAAGCAGATTCCCGCGCACATCTCTGGCGGAGGAAGTTAATACCTGGCTGGTCGTGGAGCCCGATGTACCTACTGATGAATAATTTGCACTTGATACATTATTCGCGTCAGACAAGCTGAAGCTGCTGTAATAGGATGTAGGCACCACCAGAATCCGGTACTGGCTGACATAAGTCTCATCTGAGGCATGGGTGAATGACACCCTCAGGTCGCGGCCATCCCCATTATCGTTAACGTCAGTCACACTCAGGTTAGTCACAGCACTCATGCTGAAATCATTCCATAGCGTAATTTCGGCAGAGGCAGGAGAAAGAATATTGGACCCTGCATTCCCCCCGCTTTTGACAGATAAAATATACACTCTATAATTGATTCCGCTCTTCAGCAGCGTTCCGCGCACATCTCTGGTGGACGAGGTCAATACCAGACTGGTAGAAGAACCGGAAGTACTCACAGCAGTATAGTTGGCTCCCGATACATTATTCGCCTCAGACAGGCTGAAGCTGCTGTAATAGGATGTAGGCACCACCAGAATCCGGTACTGGCTGATATACGTTTCGTCAGCGGCATGGGTAAAGGATACCTTCAGGTCACGGCCGTCATTATAGTCGTTAACGTCAGTGACATACAGGCTCGAGATCCCAATGCTGGATAAGGTAACCGGAGACGAAGCAGCGGATAACAGATTATTGGCGGTATTGCTGCTGTCAACTGCCATGGCGAATACCCTGTAGCTTACCCCTGTCTGAATCAGTGCTCCATCTGTATCCCTGGCTCCTGAGGACAGAATCTGGGTAAGATTAGCACCTGTCTTGGTGACTTGTGTGTAATAGGCACTGACGACAGAATTGGCTTTGGCCAGATTAAAGGCTGAATAGTTAGCCGCTTTAACCACAAATATCCGGTAAGAGCTGATCTTGGTCTCATCTGCCAGCTTGTTAAAGCTGACGGACAGATCGCGCCCGTCACCGTAATCGCCATTATCGGTCACTTGTACATTGTTTATTACCGGTGCAATGTTATTGGTCAGAGTAAGGGTCGAAGAACCGCCGGAAAGCGCGCTGATGTTACTTCCTTTGCCTATTGTAAGGACATAAGCCACATACCCTTGACTGCTTTTAATTACTTCTCCATCTGCCGTTCTCGAAGCAGAAGTCAGTTTAACCACAGGATTGGTGCCTGTTACCATAACTGAGGAGTAATTAGATGCGGGCACAGCAAGTGCTGACGACAGATCAAGCGAATTCCCCGCCTTGACGATCAGAACGCGGTAATGGTCCACCAGAGACTCATTAGCCACCCGGTTGAAGCTGATCTGCAGGTCGCGTCCATCACCAAAATCACTGATATCCTGCGTGGTTACGCCGGATACCGGAGCGGTATTAACAGCGGCCGGAACCGGAGTGGTTACCGTCACAACCTTGGTGGTCTGATTCCAGCCCACTTCCCGGCCCAGCGCTTCACTTACGAACCGCGTCGGAACCATGGTTCTGCCCTTCAAATTCTGACCGGGCACATCCAGGCTTACAGACTGATTATTAATCGTAGCTGTCTTGGAGCCGATCTTCAATATAACCGTTGTACCCTCCTGCACCGCCGTTACGGTCTGCGTCTTCTGATCCCACTTGATAGCGGCATTGAAGGCTTCGAAGATTGCACGCAGCGGCACCATCGTCCGTCCGTTCACCATTACCGGAGGCTGATCCGTAGACAACTGGACGCCATCAACAATGATGCGGATCGGTGTGACTGCTGCCTTAGCCGGCGATTGAAATAGTAATGGAATTATCAGTAACCCCACTACAATAGAAATCCATAACTTCTTCACAAACTCATCCTCCCAGATAGGAAAAAAATCTCAACTATTTCTATCTCTTTGACGTAAGATCACGGGTAAAAGTTTCTCGCAAACCGGTTACAATAAAATAATTTTTTGGAGGTTGAATCATGCCGCAGACAAGTGAAAACGGTAGTCCCCCTTTATTAAGGACACTACCGTTTCCATGGTAAAGATTAGGATAATGGATGGCGACGAAGCCTATGCATTCTTATCTTGTAAGCTGGCGGTGCCGCTTCGCTGCTCTGCGCTTACTGATTAACCAGTGAATCCAGTGAAGCATACACATGAGGCCCGAAGCCTTCCGAGGCTTCCCGCTGCGGAATGTTCAGCCTGATGAGATAGCCTTGGCCGTCAACTTCCTTCACTGCAACCTGGCGTGTCAGACCAGAGCCCATTGCGGTAAGATACAAGCGGATGCCGGACATCCTCCGGTCCCGCTCTTCCCGGGTAAGCGCCGTAACCTTGCCTGTAGCCGCAAGCTCAGCCTTCCCCTCTTGCTCTATGGCATCCAGATTGAAATCGGCTGGAAGCTTGATAATTTCGGCGTAATACCCCGGGTCTACCTTCATCGCCAGCTTGCCGCTAGCCGCGTCAAAGCTGAAGATATCGAATACATACAGGGAGTACCCTTCTCCCTCGGCAAGTGCTGCCGTCTTCTCTTCCTCCATTCCTTCCAGCGTCAGCTTGAAGGTCTGAGTCTCAGGGAGAGCACCAGCCTGCGGAGCAGCCTCTCCGCCTTCCGCCTTACTCAGGCTGGATAATACTCGCTGAATCGCGGTACCGTCACTTCCCACTACTTTCTCGACATATGCAAAAACAACGGCATCATTCATCTCAAGCAGGTCCGGCGCATTCTCTGTGCCCGCACCGAGCTCAAAGGCTGTGGGTCCTTCTTCAGTCTCAATCTCTACGGAATGATTATCAATCTGTCCGACATAAATACCTGATCCCTGAATCATCTGTACCTCTGCGGCACTGGAAGGACTTGGTGAGAGAGCAGGGCTGGGGGTTGGCGCTGCTGCGGTCTCTACAGGTGCAGATGTCGGGCCCGCAGACGGTTCTCCGGGTGCTTCAGCCGGATGATTCCCGCCGCAGGCGGTTAAGACCAGCATTAATAGAGCGGCTGCTGTGATCGCAGGCAGCAATCGTTGTGATCTCATGGTGGTTCCTCCTCAATAGCATACGGTAAGGTCAGATCCTGCTGCTTACCTTATGAATGATTACCCCAAAGACCGGGTGGCATAAACTTGCCGGACGGGGCTGGGCATCCCCGATAGATGTTTACATTACTCTGTAGAGTCCGCCCGAACAGCTATAAACTGCTCACATATCCCCCATCCCCATGAATATACTTTAGTTACAACCAGCCGCACCCATCACAAGTGTAGCCTGTACCAATTTCAAGAGAATCATGGGAGGTGGTCATCCTTGCCCCAGCCAACCGGTCCATATGCCTTTGTTGTGTCTAAAGAAGACTGGTCCCTTCACCGCAAAGGCCATCAGGATCAGGAGCGTCACCAGCAAAAGGTCAGAGAAGCCATTAAGGACAATCTGCCGGATCTCGTTACTGAGGAGAACATTATTTTGTCGGGCGGCAAGCAGATTGTGAAGGTGCCGATCCGCAGTCTGGATGAATACCGGATTATCTATAATTTCCGCAAGCAGAAGCATGTCGGCCAGGGGGACGGGGAGAGTCAGGTAGGCGATGTACTCGGACGCGATTCGCAGTCCGCCCAACCGGGCAAAGGTGACAAGGCGGGGGATCAGCCCGGGCAGGATACCGTCGAAGCTGAAGTGGATATTGAGGATCTGGAGGATATACTGTTCCAGGATATGGAGCTTCCCCACCTGAAGCCGAAGGACAAGGAAGAAATCGAGGTTAAGTCCATCGTCTTCAACGATATCCGCAAAAAAGGTATGATGTCGAACATAGACAAAAAACGCACACTGATGGAGAATCTCCGGCGCAACGCCAGCAGCGGAAATCCGGGAATTCACAGTATCAGCCCGGACGATCTGCGCTACAAAACATGGGATGACATTACCGTTCCCCATTCCAATGCCGTAATTATTGCGATGATGGACACCTCAGGCTCCATGGGTACTTTTGAAAAATACTGCGCACGCAGCTTCTTCTTCTGGATGACCCGCTTTCTGCGCCGCCAGTATGAGAAGGTTGACATTGTATTCCTGGCTCATCATACCGAGGCCAAAGAGGTAAGCGAGCATGACTTCTTCACACGCGGCGAGAGCGGCGGCACCATCTGCTCCTCGGCTTACCAGAAGGCGCTGGAGATTATCGACAGCCGCTATCCTCCGGCCAAATACAACATTTACCCCTTCCATTTCTCGGATGGCGACAACCTGACCTCCGACAATGAACGCTGCGTCAAGCTGATCGGAGAACTCCTGAAGCGCAGCAACATGTTCGGCTATGGCGAGGTGAACCAGTACAACCGCAGCAGCACACTGATGTCCGCCTACCGCCATCTGAAGCAGGAACAGTTCATGCATTATGTCATTAAGGATAAGAAGGAAGTCTATCAGGCGCTGAAGACGTTTTTCGGTAAAAAAACAACCGGGGCTTAAGCTGTGGTGTATCCCGTGGCTTACAGCAACAAGATGACAACATTATACAGGATGCTTATTTCGGCATTGTTCCCCCTCCGTCTCCAGGCTAAAAAGCATCCCCTTGCGAGCTATTCATCCATCGCAAGGGGATGCTTTTTGCTTTTTGCTTTTTGCTTTTTGCTTTTTGCTTTTTGCTTTTTGCCTGTATTTTCCGCAAAGTCCTATTGACTTCTATATCGGCCACCGATATAATATGTATATCGGTAGCCGATATAGCGTTAGACGATGTAACGGCGATTGCTATAACGTCAATTGATGTAAGGGTCCGTTAATACAAGACTAAGGCAGGTGAGGCATTTGTCAGGAAGCAATGAATACGGGGCGCTGACAGAAGGCGTATATTATATTCTTCTGTCACTGTTCACCCCGATGCACGGCTACGGAATTATGCAGAATGTGAAGCTGCTGAGTAACGGGCGCGTGGAGCTTGGCGCCGGCACGCTGTATGGCGCACTTGGCACGCTGGTGGAGCGGGGCTGGATTGAACCGCTGGCGGGCGGCCAGGATACCCGCAAGAAGGAATACCGGATTACGGAGTCAGGCAGATCTGCACTGCTGAGCGAAATGACCAGGCTTGACGAACTGCTGTCTAATGGAAGAAAGCTAATAGGAGGCGAACCGGAATGAGTCATGTGGTACGCAAGTATTTCTCGGATTTTGAGAAGGAAGAGCAGTGGCTGAATGACATGTCCGCCAAAGGTCTTGCGCTTGTTGAATACTCCTGGGCCCGTTATGTATTTGAAGAGAGCGCCCCGGGGGAATACATCTACCGGCTGGAGCTGCTGGAGGAGGATCCGAAGAAAGCCAAGTCTGCCGAATACCTGCAGTTTATGGAGGAGACCGGAGCCGAGCGTGTACCAGCCGGCAAAAAGCCGTCGGGCAAAACTGTATATGTCAACCCGCGCTGGGTAATCTTTCGAAGAAAAGCAGCGGAGGGTGCTTTTACCATCTATTCGGATACCGATTCCAAAATCAAGCATTATCAGAGAATATACCGGTTATGGATTTCGCTCGCGGTGATGGAGCTGATCATTGGCGCCTTTAATATATTCCTGGTGTTTGTGAATAATCCCACCGCCCTCAACAGAATCAACCTTATTATGGGCCTGCTGCTCATCGTTCTGGCCCTGTTCTTCATTTCAATAAGTATGCCTATCCGCCGCAAGATTACCAAGCTGCAAAATGACAAGCTGGTGCGGGAGTGAGCCTTAGTACTCCGCAAGGCGTTCTGCGGTGACGATATGGGCGTTGGCGGGCGTTCTGCGGTGATGA
This sequence comes from Paenibacillus sp. FSL R5-0912, assembly GCF_000758605.1. Classification (NCBI taxonomy): domain Bacteria; kingdom Bacillati; phylum Bacillota; class Bacilli; order Caryophanales; family Paenibacillaceae; genus Paenibacillus; species Paenibacillus sp. FSL R5-0912. Next base: position 2,365,357 of record NZ_CP009282.1, on the reverse strand, counting down.
TTCGGGTTTTGGCGGAGCGTTCTGCGGTGATGATTCGGGTTTTGGCGGAGCGTTCTGCGGTGATGATTCGGGTTTTGGCGGAGCGTTCTAACGGCGCGTCTCCCCGCTCCGGCTCTATTCAGTCTGTGAAAAGGACTGAGATTCCGCTATTCCGTCAGATTGGGCAGATTCGCGGGCCAAGCGGACTGAGATTCCGTTAATTGTCCGATGAGGCTTCATTTGTGGCTCAAATGAACAAGATAACGGAATCTCAGTCCGAATCAGCGTCAATATGAGGCTTTTGGTCAAAATAGCGTCTTCTCAGTCCGCTTCATTCCGACTATGCCGTCTGCACCAGTAACTCCCCCACTTGCGCCACAACCGTCACATCCGTCACATCCGTCACATCCGTCACATCCGTCACATCCGTCACATCCGTCACATCCGTCACATCCGTCACATCCGCCACTACCGTATCTTCCGCTTCTTCCGCCTCTCACGCCACTACCGCTTCTTCCGCCACTCTCACTTTTTTCCTCCCTCCCGCCACATCCACTTCTCACGCCTCTCCCGTCTCTACCCCCTCTCCCGCCACTCCCCCAATTTTTCCATTTCCGGTTTCAATCTATTTTGTGTGACCTTCACATCCCCGAACCATCAATAAAAAGCCGGAAGCAAACGGGCTGCTTCCGGCCGAAATAACTTATTTAGTGCACTTTCTCTCTATCCTTGCCCTTATCGGACTCCCCGGCGTTTTTGTTCGCAGCCTCACGGTCCTGCATCATCTCATCCACCGTCTTCACCTTCAGCCGGGCAGCGCCTTCGTTACCGGCATTCACCGGGATCAGATTACCGGAAGCGAGGCGTTCCTTCGCTTCAGCGATGGCTGCACTGTATTGCGGCAGCCATTGTTCTCCGGCAACCAGCATCTCATCGACCATCTGCCAGATTTCCTTCGGATTGCACACTGCACCAACCAGCGGGTCCATCATGAAGGCCTGGCGCAGCAACTTATCATCGCCATGCACAGCCGCTTCCACAGCCAGACGCTGCACGGAGATGCTGACGTTGCAGACAGCCGCCAAGCCCAGCGGCAGGTCGCCAACCAGCGGCATCGAGATACCGTTGCGGTCTACATACCCTGGAGCTTCAATAATGGCATCATCCGGTAAATTGGAGATTACCCCGTTATTCACAGTATTGAAGTGGCCTCTGTACACTCTTCCTGTCTCAAGACCTTCGATAATATAAGAGCCATGCTCCTCGCCACGGTTGTCTCGGGTATACTCCAGAGCCGGGTCCTTCATCCAGTTCGGGAAGTCCGTCTCGAACCAATTGCGTCCCTCCGTACAGACTCGCAGGTATCCTCCTGTCTCCCCGTTGATCCACACGCCTAGATCAATCCAGTCCATGATCTCGCTGGCACGCTTGCGGTACCAGGGAACATATTCGCTCAGGTGGCCATTCGACTCTGTGCTGTAATAGCCGAAGCGGCGGAGCATATCAATCCGCACCTTCTCTGTACGGCTATACTCCGGATGCTGCTCGAAGGCCTCCAGCAGACCAGCCGTCAGATCCTCTCCCTCATGCTTCGCGGAGATGTACCACGTCTGGTGATTGATTCCGGCGCAGATAATATCGACCTGCGACTTCTCCAGCCCGTAGACTTCAGCGATCTGATGATGTCCGTGCTGTACACCATGGCAGAGTCCGATGGTCCGTACACCGCCATATTTATTGCAGGCCCAGGTAAGCATGGCCATCGGATTCGAGTAATTCAGGAGCAGCACATCCGGCGCAGCCGTCTCCCGGATATCCCGGCAGATCTCCAGCATCTCGGCAATGCCGCGCTGTCCGTACATGATCCCTCCCGCACACAGCGTATCACCTACGCATTGGTCCACGCCGTATTTCAGCGGAATGTCCACATCGGTGGCGAACGCCTCAAGGCCACCCATGCGGATAGTGCAAAATACGTACTTGGCATCCTTCAACGCTTCTCTCCGGTCCGTGGTGGGAGCGATCACAATATCCAGGCCGTTCTCCTTAATATCCCGCTGGCACAGCTCGGTGACCATCTGCAGATTATGGCTGTTTATATCCATGAATGAGACTTCTATATTACGGAATTCCGGTACTGTCAGCAGGTCGCGCAACAGCCCGCGAGTAAATCCGATACTGCCCGCCCCGATAAAGGTTACTTTAAAAGACATCGTTATCATCCTCCGGCTAAGAATAGTGGGTTCCTGTCCATTGTAGCAAGGAGGATAGGGGAAGCGTAACCAATATCATGACCACTTTGCCGTCATAGTGTCAACAATTCTCACCTTTAGAGTGGAAACCATTCTATTCCTCACTCCAGGAATGGCGGTCCAGCGAGTTGCGGTATTCGATTGGAGTACATCCGGTATACTTTTTGAACAGGAGATGAAAATACTGCCTGCTGCTGATGCCCACATAATCGGCGATCTCCGCGACCGGAATCTCACTCTGACCAAGCAGCATCCGTGCCTTCTCCATACGTAGCCTGTTCAGATAATCGGTTAGGGTCTGGCCGGTATGTGTCCTGAAGATCCGCTGCAGATAGCCCGGGTGGACATTCACAGTGAGCGCGACTTCCTTGACTTGAATACTCCGGTCATAGTTCTGGTGCAGGAACTCTACCGCGCGCCGTACATAGAGCTGTGAAGGCTGCTGGCTGACCGGCAGCGATTCCCGCCGCAGTCTGGACAGACGCAGCAGCAATTCCGAGAAGAGCAGATGCGCCATGCTGTTACCGCGTTTCCCCTGCTGATCCTGATCCAGCTCCAGCACCAATGCCTTTAGTACATGAAACACCTCTTCCTGGTCTGACAGCACCAGACTATCGAAGGGACTCTGCAGCAATTCCGCCAGCGCCTCCTCCTCCCGGGCCAGCCTGCCTACCGAGGGAGCTACACCGCCGTACTCTGTGAACGAGAATTCCACATTCAGCATCCGGCAGGAGGCCCCGTCTTCGACGATCAGCCTGTGCGGAACGCCTGCATCCAGCAGAATCATTTCTCCCCGCTTCAGCCGGAAGGGAGTATGTCCGCCCGATTCATCCCGCACCTCGACCACACAGCTGCCTGAGATGAGATACATGATTTCTGTGGAGTTATGGTGATGGTAGGCCATCGTGTAGTTGCTCCACTGCTTGTAGTAGTAGGCCAGGAATCGCGGGCTGTAATCCCCGTCAAGCAAGGCCTGCTGAAAAAGACTTCCGTTCAACTCCGGCATCCGCATGCCCCCTCTCCGCTAGTATTCATAGCACAAGTGTATCCCGTGAGGTCACCCAGGACAAGAAGCAGGCTGAAGCCCACTACCGGAATAACATAGCTTAATAAGTGAATTATTTCTTGAATGTAAACTAGAATATCGGTGAGGATCACATAGATTCAGAGCTTCCTCCTCGCAGAGAATCAAAATTATCGAATGCTCTCTCTATTAGAGTATATGTACAACTTTAGTTCATGTAGCCGAGGGTTTTCCAGAGTATTGTTGTATGAAATACAAGAATTGGTTCATTCATCCGATTGGACTAGAAGAAATGTTGTATTTCGTGCAGGATTTTCGCTTATTTATGATGTGCAGCACAGAGAATAACGCAGAAAAACAAGAGCAAAGGCACGAAGCGCTCTACTCTTGTTTTCAATGATCCTATCTAAGTGTCTATCTCTGCTCTTGTTCGCCATGATTAATAAATTTTAGTCAAAACATCATTCACCACGCTATACACTCCGCCGCCCTCCACCATTTCCAGCGTCCCGTTCAACAGGTAGATCCCTGTCTCTTCATCGATCCCGTAATTCGGAAGATCGCCGAACGTACGGAGGGCGGTTCTTAAATGCTCTTCATCATCCCACTGGGTAAAATGTACGGACAGCAGCAGCTCAGGGATCAGCTTCAAGCCCTTGCGGTGATCAAACAACCTGCTTTCGTTGTCCTTGGCCGAAATAATACACAGCTCCGGGCTGATTAAAGCTCCCGCCGAGAACCCCGCAACCGGAACGCCAGACTCATACCTCCGTTTAATAGCGCCGCCTATCGCGGTATCTACAATATAATCGGCATACAGGTCCGTATCCCCGCCTCCGATGATAATACCCGAGCAGGTCTCTATGCTCTGAACAACAACATCGGTAGGTGTAGCAGGCAGCGGGAGATAACGGAACTCTGTTAACCCTGCATCAGCCAGCGGACGCGTATAGACCGGCACGTAATCTTCCCAGCTCTCCCCACGCTCCACGAATAATACAACAACAGGACCTGCCCCTTCACCCGCTTTATCTTTAAACTTCCTTGCCAGATCCGGCGTAAACGGCGGGCCCCCGCCATTCAGAAATAAGTGCTTATCCATAACATCACCTTCAGCTTTTTACAGACAACTATAACGACATGTGCAAACTCTGGCAATAGTACTTCACTTTATCAACTACACACCGGCTCATCCCTGAAAAGAAACCATCGACTGCTTCAGTTTCTCCGCTAGCACCTCCAGCTTACCTGACAGAGCCACCAGTTCCTCGCTCACTATGAATTGCTGTGAAGACATCGAAGCCACCTCTTCTGTTGAGGCACTGGTCTGCTGAACGACCGAGATTACACTCGCCATGGATTGCCCCAACTGCTGCCGATAACCGGTCAGCTCCTTAACCGCCGCCGAAGACTGGCTTAGATAACCGCTGAACACTTCCATCTCCGCCCGCACACTTTCAAAGATAAGCGAGGATTCCCGGACTGAGGTTATCTGCCCGCTGAACAGCGGTGCTGCTTCACTCACTACCTTAACCGTGTTCTCGATATGGCCGCTGATCTCCTCCGTAATTCTGGAGACAGACGCAATCGACTGGCTGGATTGGTTAGCGAGTCCCCTGATCTCATCGGCAATGACAATAAAGCCCCTCCCCGCAGCCCCCGCACGTACAGCTTCAATCGAAGCATTAAGCGCCAGAATATTCGTCTGCTTGTTCATGGCGATCATCGGGGAGAGAATGCTGCGGATCAGCACCGTGCTGTCACGCAGCATAGCCGAGTTCTCCTGAATCAGATTCATCATCTTCAGGGCAGATTCGCTTTGATCCACCAGCTTCTTCATCAGCTCCGCTCCCTGGCCGCTTACCGCCATGACCTTTCCTGCGGAATCGGCCATGACTGCATTCGTCCCCGCCACTTCGTCCGTCTTGTCTCCCATCAGCTCCACCTTGCGGTTGCTGCTCTCCGCTTCTGCTGCCAGGCTGGCTGCCCCACCGGCGATCTCCCCGGTTGCGGCAGCCACTTCCCTGGCATGAGTGCGGGTCGCACCCGAAGCAAGCACCAATTGCTCGGACGTGGCCAGTACCGCTGCCGCCGAACTGCTGCTCTGGCCGGCCAGCCTTGAGATCTGCTCCATCATCCGGTTGAAGCTGTGTCCCAGCCGCCCGATCTCATCCTGGCCCTTGAAGTTCGTCCGCACCTGCAGATTCCCCTGTTCGCCTTCCTCCATCAGCCGGGCCAGCTTGCCCAGCGGCCGGCCAATTAGCCGCACCAGAATATAACCAATCACCAGCGCGATCACAGCCGCAGCCAGCACAACCAGCAAGGTAATATAGAGCAGCCGGTCTGCCGAATTAGTGAAATCACTTACCGGTGCATAACCCAGCAGTGTCCAGTCAGCTGTCACCAGCGGCTGATAGACCACAAGCTGTGAGCTGCCCTGCTCATCAGCCGCAGTGAAGGATTGCTCCATTCCTTCAGCTTTTACCTCCGCAGGTTGTATGTAAGAGGGCTGTCCGAGCAGCCCGTTATCCGCCCCGTACACAATATTTCCGGCCCTGTCAAGAATGCGGATCTCCCCGTCAAGTCCGATATGCAGATTGGATAACACATCGCTCAGAGCTTTACCCTTCACCTCAATCAGCATATAATACTCCGCTGCCGGGTTCTGGATATTCCTCAGCAGACGGCCCATTGTCATCGAGGACTCACTGTACGCATCGAAGAAGCCTTTGGCCCGTACGGGGAACCAGACCGGATTGCCTTTGCCGTTATCGATCTCCTTCATGCGGGCAAGAACGCCTTCATCACTGCGCACGCCGCTGATGCCTGTTGATTTGTAGGACTCAGCATCCACCATGCTTCTTGCGACCAGCCGGACGCCCAGCAGCCGCTCATCGGAGCCCCGGACGGAATCCAGCTTACGGCGGATCCGGTCTTCAGCTGCCACCTTGGCTACTGTTCCGGCACCGGGATTATGGATAGTTTCCATATCTGATTTTAGTGCAGAGTCTACGGCGAATTGTCTTGAAAGCGCTTCATATTCAGCAAACAGGAAGTCCAGCTTGTCCGCCGCCTGCACAATAGACTGCGAGGATGCCGCTGCTACCTCGTTGGTAATGATACTTTTAGCAGCATAATAGGAGGTTAAGCCCAGCACAGAGGACAATAGCACAATTGTACAGAACAGAATCACGAATAATTTGACGCCAACCGATCTGAAGTTTAATTTCCGCTGCCGTTTCATTACACTCTCCCCTTTTATGTATAGGTAACAAGTACAAACGAAATACAGGTGCAGCCCTTCGTTGACTGCATAAAGGACGCACCTGTTATTCATAATGACATCAGTATTTCTTATTTCCTTAATCTCTAAATCTTTACCCCTTACTAGCCCCTGCGGTCAGTCCATCAACAAGCAGGCGCTGCAGGAAGCCGAACAGAATCATAATCGGTACAGAGATCAATACTGCACCCGCTGCGAACAGCGTGAAGTTGGAATTCTGCATCGTATTGACCATATCCCACATTCCGACCGCGACGGTCCAGTTCTCCTTGGTCCGCAGAATCAGCTTGGCGAAGATGAAGTCCACCCATGGGCCGACAAACTGGGTCAGTGCCATATAAGTGATCATCGGCCGGGACAGCGGCAGGATAATCCGTGTGAATATCCCGAAGTTGCTCGCCCCGTCAATCCGCGCGGCTTCATCCAGCGAACGCGGAATCGTATCCAGGAAGCCTTTGGCAATCAATGTCCCTCCGAGCGGTGCTCCGGCAGCGTACACGATAATCAATGCCAGATGGGTATCCAGCAGATTGAACTCCTTCAGCAGCAGATAGATCGCAATCATACTCATGAAGCCCGGGAACATCCCGAGGATCAGCAGGGTTGACATGGTCGTCTTGCGGCTTTTGAACCGGAACCGGGATAAGGCGTAACTGGTCAAAAGCGTCAGCACCACGCCGATCAGCATGGAGAACACGGCAATCTTGAGCGTATTCGCGTACCAGGTTCCGAACATATAGACCGGTGAAGTGAACAACTCTTTGTAATGAGCCAGTGTAAAATGTTCGGGAATCAGCGTTTTGCTGTACAGGGATTTGCCCGGACGGAAGGATGCCAGAAGAATCCAGAGTGCCGGATAGATCGCTGCAATCGCCAGGATAACCAGAATGATGTAGCTGAGGCCCAAACGAATAAAGCCCGTAAGCTTGCGTCCGATGATCATTGAATCATATCCTCCTCTTGGAATGATTTGGTCCGGCGGTAATTATACAGGGAGAACCCGGCAACAATGATGAAGAGTATAATGCCTATTGCAGAAGCCATATTATTCTTATTCTGATCCAGCGTCAGCTTATACAGCCACGTTACCAGCAGGTCCGTTGACCCGGCATACTGATAGTCACCTTTCACCGGACTGCCTCCGGTCAGCAGGTAGATCGCGTTGAAATTGTTGATATTTCCGGCAAATTGCATAATCAGCGTTGGCGCGGTAGAGAACAGAATCATCGGCAGGGTGACAATCCGGAACTTCTGATAATTCGTAGCCCCGTCCACTTCGGCTGCTTCATACATATCCCGCGGGATTGTGGTCAGCACGCCCATGATGAGCAGCATAGATACCGGAATACCGACCCACATGTTGACGATGATAACCGTGACCTTCGCCCAGAACGGATCAGTCAGCCATGGCAGTCCGCCAAGTCCGAAGTAGCCGAGATACTGGTTGATCGGGCCAAACTGTCCGTTGAACAGGTTGCGCATCAGCAGGAGGGAGATCATCTGCGGCACGGCATAGGGGATGATCAGAATCATTCTCCATAGTCCCTTGAAGCGGATCCCCTTTTGGTTGATCAGCAGGGCAACGAGCATCCCGCCGAAGTAAGTAGTTACAGTCGATAGAACCGCCCAGATAATTGTCCAGGTAAGTACTCCATAAAAGGTCTGGCTCCAGGATTTCAGCACCAGCAGGTTACGGAAGGTTTCAAAGCCTACCCAGTCCACCAGCCTGGCCGGCGGGATGTGATCGGGTGCGGCGTAGTTAGTGAAGGCCAGCATGATCATAAAAATAATCGGCATGATGGTGAAGAACAAAATACCGATACCCGGAAGCAGCAAAAAGCTCTGGGCAAATTTGTAATCCAGAATATAGCGTACGGATTGCTTGAAAGTATTCGAGGGACGACCGGTTTCGCGTTCTGCTCCGATTTTAAGGGCATCCCTAATATTCATGTACCAGACAATCAGGAATAAAACCAAGAACAGCAGGGTAATCAGACTTTCAATCAGAATGACGATGGAATGATCACCGGGAACCATTTTGGCAATGCCCTTTACCTTTTCAAGGCGGCTTGGAGATTCCCCGAGTGTGGTGATGCCCCAGAAGGCCCTGCCCAAATTGGTAATGAAATAGAATAGTGCGCCTGCTTCTACAGCTATGAAAATAAGCCCTTTGATGAATTGGCGGTTATATATTTGTCCCAATCCCATAAAAATGGCCGACAGTACTGCGGCTCTAGCTTTGTATCGCTGCATTTCCCTTCCGTTCTCCTCTCCGCGCGGAATTCAGGAAACTGCCCGCCGCGAGCTATGCGGCGGGCGATTTGATTCCACTGTGTGTTGATGGTTGTTTGTTGCCTCAAGGGCAGCTGATGATTACACTGCCGGAGAGCTGATTTTACTGGGCAGATGCCCCGTTATTCAAATCCTTAATTTGTTCTACTGCTTTGTCCATAGCTGCCTTAGGATCTGCGTTGTTATCCCAAATTTCAGGAAGTGCCGCATTTACCGGGCTCCATACGTTACCCATTTCAGGAATCGAAGGCATTGGCTGGGAGTTCTTGGCCTGTTCAGCAAAAGCGGATATGAACGGGTCGCCGGTGATTTGCGCATCCTGCAGCGCTTCGTTGTTCGTAGGCACGGAACCGACCAATTTGTTCAATGTCAGCTGAGCGTCTTTGCCGGAAGCAAAGCGGGCATACAATTTAGCCGCATTCGGATACTGACTATAAGCGTTGACTCCGAAAATTTTAATCCCGGAGAAAGTAATTGCCGTTTTGCCGTCGATGGTAGGAATCGATGCGACACCAAGGTTGTCTCCCAGCGCTTCTTTATAACCGGCAAGCTCCCAAGGTCCAGTGATGTCCATGGCCACATCACCAGTGTTGAACAAGCTGCGCTTGATATCTGCGTTGATGTCGCCGCTCTTAATCGGCAATATTTCTTTCAGCTTTACATATTCACTCAGACCTTTGATCGCGCCTTCATTGTTCAGACCGATATCGTCTTTGTCCGTGCCGTCTTTGCCGAACAGGTAACCGCCTGTTGTAGCGATGAACGGATAGTTGAAGTACATATTGCCGACTTCCCACATAATTCCGTATCTGTTCTTGGCTTTATCAGTGAACGTTTTGCTGAAGGCAATTACATCATCGAAGGATTTAGGTGCTTCTTTGACCAGGGATTTGTTGTAGAACAGCGCATAGGTTTCTGCCGCTCTCGGATAACCGTACAGTTCACCCTCATAGGACGAACCTACGATGGATGCTTCTGTGTTCTCAGCTTTGGTCTGCTCACCGAAAATATCGTTTGGAAGCAGCAGGCTCGCGCTTACCGCCTTACCCAGATTATCATGAGGAATGAGGACAACGTCTGCAGCCAGACCTGACGGGCCATCTTGTGTCAGCTTGCCGACCTGATCGGGCGGTGCTACCTCTTCAATTTTGATGGGAACGTTGTACTGCGCGGTGAACTGCTTGGCGATTTCTTCAGCAAATGCTCTTTCTTCTTTACTCTCCCAGACCACCAGTGATGCGCCGTCTTCAGGCACAATCTCATCTGTTGCCGGAGCATTCCCGCCGTTCGTGCCAGCGTTGTCTGTTGCTGCTGCGTTATTCGCAGGAGCATTGGTTGCTGCTGCATTTCCCCCGTTATTGTTGTTTGAGCCGCACGCCGTAATCGACATTGCCATAGAAAACGATGCGGTGAGAACCATGATTTTTTTCAAATTCATTGCTTTTAACCCCTCCCGATTTGTATATCACTTAATTTGAACATGATGCCTCCGACTTTGCGCAAACGATTTCAGAAGACTCAAAAAAAATTCATGTTTTGCAAATTGACCCTTCCTTATGTGCTCCGCCAAGTTTTAGAAAGCGCTTCATTCCTGAATTCATAATACATCAGCGGGCAAGATTGTTAAAACGTTTGCACAGAGTGTATTTAAGCAAATTCAATCATTTTATACACATAATCAATTATTTTCTTTCAATTTCACAGAATTTCTTTAAATATCTCTGTTTATCATTTGATAAAAATTTAAAATCCGCATTTTTTGTTGTATTTTAGCGAATTGTGCAATTTTATTACCAGATAATCTCATTTTCCAAGCTTTGGAAATCGGTTTCCTCCCTAACGGCATTTGTGCAAATGTTTGTACAAACGTATTGAACCTCAATTTATTCCATGCTATAATCCAAAACATTAAGAACGCCCCTGTTCTTCACATAATTCAAAGGCAATGTTACTTCAATTGGGTACAACCTCGGACAAGCTACCCGGCGCCGGTTGTGCCTGTTTGGTCTGCGCAGAATCTGCATGATTCGTGCGATTGTGGCACAGTTGCTGTGCAATCATGCACTTGCCAGATATAGAGCTGTGTTTGAAAAACGCTTGCTTCCGGAGCCAGCGCTGGTTTGCCCGGTGTCATTCAGGGGTGTTTGGTTCACTAAACCTTAGGAGGAATTAGTATGTTGTTAGAAGCTGTGTATCATCGTCCGCGCCTCAATTGGTCTTATGCCTACGATCATGAAACGATCCACCTGCGTCTGCGTGCCAAGAAGGGGGATTTGACCGAGGTGTTCGCCTGGGCCGGAGACAAGTACGCCTGGGACAACACCAAGGAGTTGATTCCTATGACTCTTTTCACTTCGGATGCGATGTTCGATTACTGGGAGTGCGAGTCCGTCCCCCTTTACCGCCGTTTGAAGTACGGCTTTCTGCTGCAAAAGGGCCATGAGCGCATCTGGATGACCGAAAGCGATTTCCAAACCGAACGTCCCGCCAATCCAAACCGGCTGTTTGAATTCCCTTATATCAACCGCGGTGACGTGTTCATTCCACCGGCGTGGGTGAAGGATGCTGTCTTCTATCAGATCTTCCCGGAACGTTTCGCGAACGGCGATTCCAGTCTGAATCCGGACAATGTACAGCCATGGGGCGGCACACCTAAGCCTGATAACTTCTTCGGCGGTGATCTGCAGGGGGTCATTGACCATCTGGATCATCTTACTGAGCTGGGTATCACGGGCATCTATTTCACTCCGGTCTTCACAGCCACCACCAACCATAAATATGATACGGAAGACTATATGCAGGTCGATCCCCATTTCGGTGATGTGGAGACGCTGAAAAGGCTCGTCGACGCCTGCCATGAACGCGGTATCCGTGTCCTGCTTGACGCTGTATTCAATCATGCTGGACGTACCTTCGCCCCGTTCGTGGATGTGCTGGAGAAGGGCGAAGCCTCTGCTTATAAAGACTGGTTCCATGTCCGTGAGTTCCCGCTTCAGGTCGTGGATAACATTCCGAATTATGACGCTTTTGCCTTTGAGCCGCTGATGCCGAAGCTGAATACTGAGAATCCTGAGGTTAAGGAATATTTGCTGAAAGTCGCTGAATATTGGATCCGTGAGGTCGGCATCGACGGCTGGCGCCTGGATGTGGCCAACGAGGTCGATCATGAATTCTGGCGCGACTTCCGCAAGGTGGTGAAGCGTGCGAATCCCGAGGCTTATATTCTCGGTGAGATCTGGCATGAATCCGCACCTTGGCTGGAAGGAGACAAGTTCGATGCAGTGATGAACTACCCGTTCACGGATGCGGTGCTCGACTTCTTCGTGTATGGCAAACTCGATGCGGAAGGCTTCGCCAACTCCATCGGCAAACAGCTGTCGCGTTACCCGCTGCAGGCCAGCGAGGTTGCCTTCAACCTGCTGGACAGCCACGACACCCCGCGTTTGCTGACGCTCGCGGACGGGGACAAGAATAAGCTGAAGCTGGCTGCGCTGTTCCAGTTCACATTCATGGGCACCCCCTGCATTTATTACGGAGATGAGATCGGCATGGATGGTGATGGCGACCCGGACTGCCGCAAGTGCATGGAGTGGAATCCGGCGATGCAGGACCGCGGCCTGTTCAATTATTACCGCAAGCTGATCGAGATCCGCAGCAGCCATCCGGCACTGCGCACAGGAAGCTTCACGTTCCTGGAAGCCGGTCCCGGGGGTACCAAGCTGGCTTATGAACGTAGCCTGGGCGATGATCTTATTCTCGTGCTGATCAATACGGAAGAGACCGCACAGACCTTCCGGGTAGACGTACAGGAACGCTCCTGGGAGAACCTGTTCACCGGCGAACCGCTCCGCGCGGAACGCGGCAAGCTGTCGCTCAAGCTCCCGGCTTACGGTTATGCAGTACTGCAAGCTAATATGGTCTAGCCACCCTCTCAGAAGCTCCATTCATTGGATTGAGTTATATTCCAGGCATAGCAAACAGGGTATTCCGCAGCCGTTATGGCCTGCGGAATACCCTGTTTACGTTCTGATTTGATTCGTCGCGCGCTATTTGCCGAGCAGCTTGTAAATCACCTGCGCACTCTCTGCACGGGTCAACGGTCCTTGCGGCGCAAAGAGATGATGGTCTCTGCCCTCTACCAGTTCCAGCTCTACGGCAGCTTTCACATAAGCACTTGCCCATGCACTGATACTGGAGGCATCCGCGAATAAGGCCGGGCCTGTTGAGGAAGCCAGGAGCTTGCCTTGTTTGAATTCCAGAGCGCGGATAATCATCACCGCCATTTCCTCACGGCTGATAGTAGCATCCGGGGCAAAGACAGTCCTGCTGCGCCCGTTAACAATGCCTGATTTGACGGCAGCGGCTACATAAGAGGAGTACCAGGCATCTGCCCGGACATCAGCGAATATCGCTCCCCCTTCCCCTGACTGTCCGAGTGTACGCATCAGCAATGCTGTAAACTCCGCACGCGTCACCTTTCTTGCAGGTTCAAATTCAGCAGCCGATACCCCTGTTGCCACCTGTTTGGCTGCAAGTGATTTAATGGCAGCAGAAGCCCAGTGGGTATCCGGCACATCCTTGAACACTGTATTTATCTGAAGTGCTGCATATTTGCTGAAATGTGTAACTGCAGCAGTAAGTGAACCATCCGCTTGCGCTTCGCCCCCAATATACTTCAGCTCACCGTTATCTCCCAGATAGAACACACCTGTCCAATCCTTAACCGGGTTGCCCTGAAGCTTAAGTGTCAAAGTAACCGGCTGCCTGAACGTTGTAACAGTTAGGCTGGTCCCGTCTTTTTTGATAATCTGCAGTTTAAGGTCGTATACCCCGGATACAGCAGTTGCAGCCGTGTTCTCCTTACTGAATCTCTTGACTGCATCCTGCGCTGCAGCTTCGCTAAGCGGACTCAGCTCCATCAGGATATGTGAACTTTCTGCATCCGCACCTGTAACCATGGCCCCAATATCAGCCAGCACAGCATTCGGGATTGTAACGGACAGCCCCTCCGAGTGAATAACCAGCCCGTTATTCCCCAGCAGCTTAGCCGCCTGGACCGGCAGCAGCAACGAAGTATTTCTCTGTCCCAGACTGAGCTCTACTCTGCCCTCCTTGCCATTCCGAAGATCCGACTCACTTATAATCTGTGTACCTGCCGGAACCGCCGTTGGAGCTGGCGTTACCGTTGGTGTTGGCTTTACAACCGATATAGCTTCGGATTCTACCGCTGGCGTTGGTTCCGCTGTTGGTGTTGGTGTTGGTGTTGGTGTTGGTGTTGGTGTTGGGGGTACCACAACCGGCTCCGCCGCCAGAATCACCGTTCCGCCCTCATCTCTTCCCGGTAGATCAACCGTTACTTTCCGGGCAGCCGATACCGTGTACAGCTTGCCGCTATACTCATCTCTTACAGTAGACAATGCCGCAAACGGAACGGGAATTTCTGCACTTACACCTTCCTTCTTCGTGTTGATTACCGTAACCACGTTGTCGTTCCCGTATTGCTTGTTGAAGGCCAGATATCCCAGATCATCGGAGCCCGCAAGCTTGGTGCGGATACCTTTGGCATATAGCTGCGAATATTCGGCCCTAATGTTCAGCAGCTTCTGATAATGATCATGAAGTCCCTGCTCTGCAGTGAGCTGTTCCCAAGGCATATCGCCCCGGTTCTCGCTGAACTCGCCGCTTGCCATATCTCCGGCATTTTTCCCAGACCGGCCCAACTCTTCGCCGTAGTAGATTACCGGCTGGCCCTTGGCCGTGATCTGCAGCGCAGCTGCGATCTTGAGCTTACCTTTGTCACCGTCAACGTAATTTGACAAGAAGCCATCCTCATCATGGCTACTGAGGAATTGTGCCATTACCCCGGTATTGCTGATCTTCGCTTCGCGCTCCTGCAGATAAGCATCCACAGCATTAATGGTACCCTCTGCGAACAGCTTGGCCTGATCATTAAAGCTAAAATCAAGCAAACCGTCCATTTGCCCGCTTTGCAGCATGCCGCCATCATTATCGGCGGTTCCGCCGAAGTATTCGCCAACCATTTTGAAGCCCGGATCTATTGCCGTCAGCGCATTTTTAAATGCTTTCCAGGTTGTGCCCTCCACATGCTTGACCGTATCAACGCGGAAATAGTCGATTGTATCTCCCCGCTCGGTCCGGGCATTATCCAGCCAGCCTGTCTGCCAGGCAATGATCTGTTCACGTACCGCAGGATCCTCCGTCTTGAAGTCCGGCAGGGCGCTGAGCTCGCCTTTGATGACATCCGTATCGGCTTGAACGCCGTCTGTACGCAGCATTCCTGCAAAACGCGCCTTATCCTCAGCGGTTACCTCCGGATTGTCGTCATCTGCCTTCAGCCCGTAGCCCGCATGGTTAAGCACTACATCAACCATAATCTTGATGCCCTTGTCATGCGCCTTCTCAATTAGTTCCTTGAAGGTTTGCATGTCTCCAAGGTGCTCATCAAGCTTGGTGAAGTCTTTGGCCCAATACCCGTGATAAGCATATTGCTTGCCGCCGAAGCTGACACCCTGGTTGAAATCAATATTATCTACAACCGGCGTAATCCAGAGCGTGTTGATGCCCAGCTCCTGCAGATAATCGAGATTGTCGATCATTCCCCTGAAATCGCCGCCATGATAGGCTTCAAGATGTGCCTTGTCCACATTCTCATTGTTGTCAGGGTCACCGTCCTTGAAGCGGTCGGTCAGTGCGAAATAGATCCGTGCTTCGTCCCAGTCGAAATCAAGCTTGGAACCGCTGTAGGTTCTGGCTTTCACCTCGATTTCAGCAGACTGTCTGTGCAGATTGCCATACTGGTCCACAAGGACAATTGGAATGCTCTTGATACCTGCCGGTACCTCATCCTTCACCGCTATAGTCTGCTGCATAAGCTCTGTATCAAATTTGACCTTGGCTGGTCCACCTAGTGCAGTAAGGTCCAGATAAGCCTCCTTATAAGACACTTCCTCTGCCGCAACAGCCTTGACCGTTAGCACAGCATTCTCATTGGAGGTTACAGCCCGCGGATTGACCTCTGCTGTAATATTAACTTCCGGCTTGTGATAGTACAGGGAAGATTCCCCGCCCACCGTGTTGTGCGGGTCGGTGAACTCGCGGGTCACTCCGTCCTTGGTTACGATGAAGGTATACTTATAAATGCCTTCCTCCAGACCGCTCAGCCGGTAGCTGAACCATTCCTTGGCCGGATCATACTCCATCGGATATTCTTTGCCGTTCACCTTCACTTTAATGTCTGTTATCGCAGACACATCGCCGCCGCGGAACAGCTCGTCATCACGGTACAGGAAGGTTATGGCTTCATCCTGCATCAGCGGACCGCTGATGCCCGGGGTGATTTCAAGCTCTTTGACCATGCTGGTTACACGGACTTTGGTAAAGGCCTCGCCGGGAGTCAGAACAATATAGCGGTCATCCGCTATATCCTGTTTGTTGCCAGACCAGTCCAGACCTTTTATGAGCACAAAGCCCACCTGGGTTGCGTCTTTGCCTACTTCAATCAGAACCGTCGAGCTTGCTGAATCTCCTGCGGGCTCGGGGAGCTTCACCTCACCGTCTGTTGCCCCGGTATACCACAGCCATACACTCCAATCCTTATAAATCCTGTCTTCCCGGGTGTAAGTGAACTGCACATACCGTTTGGTTTCCACCGGCGGGCTGGTTACTTCTACGGTCACATTCGCGGACACGCCGCCATAGGTAATGGTAAGGATCGCTGTTCCAGCCATAATCCCCTTCACCAGCCCTTTGCTTGTCACTGTGGCTACTTCCGGTTTATCGGATACATACAGCGCCCTGGCGGTCACTTTGCTTGAAGTGCCGTCCGCATATTTCGCCGTGACCACAGTCTGATGCGTGGCCCCCTCCTTCAGCGTATAGCTGGACTGGTCCGTCTCCAGCAGAGACACTACTGCTGCGGCTGCATCCTTGCGGATAATTACAGATGTGAGCGGGTCGAGAGTGATCGAATCCGCAGTCAGGCTGAATCCGCTCTGGTCCGCAGCAGAAATAGCTTCGGTCCCGGCTTCGTCATTATCGGCAAGCACAGTACCGTTACTCAAGTTCTCCGGCAAAGTAAGAACTCTTGTCTTGCTGTCACCGTTCATGAAGACATAATAGATCCCGGTTCCATCCGTTGCCTTGCTTGAATAACCGATCACCAGATCATCCTTCTGCATTTCAGGTGACTCAATAAGCTTGACATTGGAATTCACAAGACTGATGTCGCCCAGCCGGAAAGCGTTGGTAGACTTTCTGAGCTTAATCAGCCCGGCCGTATATTCTCTGGTCGCATTCTGCACCGAAAAGTTCACTTCATCCGTTGCTGCGGACCAGTCGAAGGCATTGACCGCATCCGAAGAATCGTATGAATCGTTGATGAAATAACTGACAGACTGATCAGCCGCATCGCGGACTTCCGTATATTTCTGCTCGGGTGCCCCCGCAGCCATCCATTGCTTGGTACGCCCGTACTCCTGACCTGCCTGCAGGAATGCGGTTCCCTGCGAAGTCAGCAGCAGCATGTTTCCGAGTCTGATCCGTTTCTGAATCTCCAGCTCGTTCGCCGGATTCTGCGGATTCTTGTGAAGGGCCAGGGCAATGACATCATGGAGCGTCAGATTATCATGGGCTTCAATGTATTGAACGATATCTCCCGGATCATCTGCCGGAATATTGGAAGGCTGCGCTTTGATATTGTTCAGGATCGTCGTCAAGGGGCGCGCTCCGCCCGTAATGAACCTCGGATCTCCTTCGGAGCCGTACCCGGATTTCAGCTCATTGCGGAACTCATCAGAGAACACGCCGACACTGTCCGTCTTATCCATCCATTTCTGATCAGCAGCCTTGCCTTTGAGGGATGGATCCGAAGCCTCACCCCCGAAGGTAATCCAGCCCTCCCCGATGAACAGGGCCTTGGGATTAATGGCAGCCGCTGCGTCATAAGCAGCCTGTACCGCATCTGCCGTGGCATCGCCCATCATATCCCAGCGCATCCCGTCGATTTTGTACTCCTGGAACCAGTATTTCACGGAATCGACCATCAGCTTCTCGGCCATCTTATGGCTGGTTGCCAGATTGTTGCCGAAGCCGCCGATGAAGTTCCCGGCCGGGTCCTGGAAGGCATAATAATTAGGCACGATGTCATTCAGAAATTCTTTTTTGGCCATATGGGTGTACACAACATCAAGAATGACGCCCATCCCGGCTTCATGCACCGCATCGATCAAGCCTTTCAGCTCTTTAATCCGCTCTTCCGGATCTGCCGGATTGCGGGAATACGCCCCGTCCGGAGAGAAATAGCTGTGCGGATCATAACCCCAGTTATACTCATTGCCTTGAGCTGAATAGTCCAGCTCCCTGTCTTCCATCCCGGTTTCGTCCCCGTAATACCAGGCCATCACCGGAAGCAGCTGAATGTGGGTGACACCCAGGGATTTGATATAATCCAGCTTCGACTCAAAAGCCGCATAAGACCCCCAGCGTTCCCCGCCGAGACTCGACTGGATTGCCGGATCGGAGGTGAAATCCCTGATATGCGCCTCATAGATAATGGCGTCTTCACGGTCCTCATAGCCGGCAATGTCTGCAGCCTGGAAGCCCTCGGGATTCGTAGCGCTTAAATCCACAATGGCTGCCTTGCCCACCGTATCACCGCCTGGGCCCGCTTCTCCTGCCGTATTCACGGTGAATACAGCCATGGATTTGGCATAAGGATCAAGCACCTGCTTAGTTACTCCCTCATTGGTCACTTCATACTGGTAGTAGAAGTCCCTGACATCCTCTGCGCCGGGTGCACCGGTCAGATCAGCCGGAGTCAGCTCCGCCGTCCAGACTCCTTTATCCCCCAGAGTCAGCCCGGCGCGGCCTACAGTGAGATGAGCGTCAGCTTTATCATAGACAACCGCAGTCACTGAGCTCGCTTTCGGCGCCCATAGCTTCAGAGTTGCCGACTTGCTGGCCTTATGGTATGTGGCTCCGAGATCGTCACCTGTGTAATTGTACAGCTCATCCATCATTCTCCATCCGCTGGAAGCGGATACAGTTTTACCTGCATACGTTACACTCAGCGGGATTTTCTTCAGATCAAATGCACCGGTAGTCACTTCAACCGAAGTTGTGCCGGTAACCGCCACACCTGTAACAGAAACAGAGGCTCCTTCCGAATCCTTTATGGAAATGGCTGTTTTTAGTGCATCCGCCGTAAGTCCGTCCGTTAATGTGAACCCTAGCCATAGTTTGCTTGCGGACAATATATCCGCGGATAACAGCCCGACCGGTGTCTCGCCAAAAGGTGAAGTATAAACATTCGGGTCATTTTCCTTCACCCACAGCTGATTGTAACGGTCCAGAAAAGCGAAGCTTTTGTTCTCATTGCCCGCCGGTCCGTCTTTGTCTCCGTTTGTAGGCTTCATAACAATGAAACTGATAGTCTTGGCATTCTCCTTCAGCGGAATATCCGCATAGGCTCCGAAGGAATCCCGGTTCTCCGGTACAAAAGGAGTTGCGCCCCGTGGCCACACATCAGACGGCGTCACCACATCATCCCACAGCCAGAGGCCGTACTGGCTCTGATTGTTGTCGGCCCGCATGTAGTGAATCCGCACTGTATTCGCCGGAAGCTCCACCGGTTCATAAGGGGTTACTTTATTCGAGCCTTCCGTGATCCAGATCTCATTGGTCTGCGGAGTACTGATGTTAAAAGTTTTGTCCCCGTCCTCCATTTCCTTAACCCCGGTAGTCCGGTTTACCACGAGGAACGAGATCGTCTTCGCCACATCCTTCACAGGCAGATCGACATAAGCGCCGTAGGCATCGGTTTGTCCATCAGGGAAAGGAACGGCATCTTTTGGCCAATTCACGGACGGCGATACAACATCGCCCCATGTCCATAATGCCTGGCCGGAATAATCACCGGCAGCACGGTGGTAATGCACTCTTATATGTCCCGCTGGAACAGGCACGGCCGTACCCGGTTCAGAAGGAACCGTGTAATGGGCAGAGACACTGTTGTCCTGCGCATTGTATTTGAAAGTTACCGGCAGCCCGGAGGGAAGCTTAAGCTCCTGCGCGGTGTCCGGATAGGCGACTCCATCCGAAGGTGCAGCTCCCGGGAGATAAATCTGGTAGGTATAATCACCAGCGGGCAGCATGGCCGTATGCTCATAGATCCCGTTGAAGTCCGGATCGGTTAGCAGCGTTCGGGCATCTGCCGGGGAATCATTCTGCTCGTCTCCAAGCACAGTCTGCAGACTGCCGGTCACCCGGGGTAAACGGTCCGCAGGCACCGGTGAATAATACGTGGAATCTGCAATCGCTTTGGTAATGTCATTATAATAAAAGGTTACACTTGTATCCTCGCTTAAAGTAATCTGAATGTTGCCGCCCGCCTCCGTCCCGGCTGGATTAGTGTAGCTGCCATACCCGTAGTTCTCCGTCCAGGCATCGTTGAGGGCAACTTTGTAGTGATAGGTTCCCTGCGGCAGCATGCCGGTGAAGGTGTACAGCCCCTCCCCCCTGTAAGTCATTTGGGTTACTGTAGACTTCTCGTTCCAATCTTTCGGTTCAGCGGAATCCAGCCCCGTGAACTTACTCTGCAGGTCACCAACCAGCACAACCTTTGTCGTTTCTGCGCTGACTCTGGGCAGGTTTATGCCCAGGCCAGAGCATACAAGAGCGATAACCATCAAGATTGCAAAAGCCTTTTTTATCCGTAAAGCAAATTCCATTCCGTCAATCCCCCCATGAATGTTATGAACTTCAACTGCATGAACGGCAGAATCCCCAACTCCGGTTGCAGGTGTCTGCTGCAATGTTGGCTTATCAGGCCCAACTGACTCCGATCCTCCTTGAAAAATACAAAAATCATGCTCTGAATTTGCCCTTCCCTACGCAAAATCCATTCCTTTTCTGCGCAAACGTTTGCAAAACATTCTGCACTTACTCTTATTCATTGACTACGGGCAGCGACATAAATATCCTGCATAAAATCAGACTTTGTAAACGCTTAATTCATTTCGATTTCATACTAATCTGCTAGTAAAGTTATTGTCAACTAGTAATTTTCCAAAATATTCTGCAAAACGTGCCAATAGTTGCACAATATTTAAGTCATTAATTGCATTAATTTGCACATTTCATATTCATCCACTTACTTCCGTCAATAATTAAAAAGCTGAGAAATTCTAAATAAATCCTTATTTTATAAAGAAATTTCGAAAATTAATCAGATATATAATCATTCACATCAATCTAAGAACGTTTGCACAGTTTCGGTGCAATGTCCGGAGTACCTCAATACTGCCTACTCCCACGAATACCACTCCATTGATAAACATCCAGTGAATCCCTGTGGAAAGCTTGTGACCAGCACAGTAAAAATGTTCATTTCATCACTTTCTATGCCAGTATTGTGCAACACACCGGGTTTCTCTATTTACAATCATCAGGACTTCGATTAATATTACTGTGTAAAGCAAACGGTTCCATAAGGAGGTTTCTATGACAGTTACCATTAAGGACGTGGCCAAGAAAGCGGGAGTATCTCCCTCCACGGTCTCCCGGGTGTTGTCAGGCCATCCCAGAATCAGCCTAGAAACTTCCCGTAAGGTTAAAGTGATTATGGAGGAAATGGGCTACACCCCGAACATGATGGCCAAAAGTCTCGTTTCCAAGACAACCAACAGTATTTGCATCATTCTTCCGAAACCGGCTGAAGAGCTGTTCTCCAATTTGTTTTTTATGGAATTAATCCGCGGGATCGTCACCCAGTCCAGCCGTTCGGGCTATGATGTGCTGATCAGCTCCGGGGCAAATGAGAAGGAAGAGCTTGAAGCCGTCTCACGCTTGCTCAAAGGACGCCGCGTGGACGGCGTTATTCTGCTGTATTCCCGTAAAGATGATGCGGTGATCGATTTTCTGGAATCAGGCGGCTATCCCTTCGTGCTGGTTGGACGAAGCGACCGCTATGAAGATATATTGTCAGTCGACAATGATAATATCATGGCTGCTTATGATGCAACGAACCACCTTATTTCCATGGGTCATGAACGCATTGGCTTCGTCAGCGGCCCGCCGAATCTTATCGTTTCGCGCGACCGTCTGGAAGGCTACCGTAAGGCAATGCAGAATAAAGGCCTTGAAATGAAGGCGGAATGGATTGTCGAAGGCGAGTTTCTGCAGGACAGCGGCTACCGGGCGATGTCATTCTTCATGAATCTCCCGAACCGTCCAACGGCACTCGTTGCGGTGGATGATATGGTCTCTTTCGGGGTATTGCGCGGACTGAATGAGCTGAAATACAAGGTCCCTGAGGATCTGGCGATTGTCAGCTTTAACAATATTCCGCTCTCGGAATTGTCCAGCCCGCCAATCAGCAGCATTGATATCGGAATCTATCATCTGGGCTATACAGCCTCACAGGTGCTGATTCAGAGTATTCAGAAGCCGGATAATCATGACGGATATACGAACCGTTTTGTCATTCCCCACCGTTTAATCGTACGGGAGTCATCGATGTATACTCCGGGTAAGCAATGACTTGCACAGGCTGCAATGCACAAGCTGCAATGATGCACAAGCAGTAATGATTCACAAGCAGTAATGATTCACAAGCTGATAAATGAAGCTAATCGCGCTTCATTTATTTTTTGGAGCTTTGTACAAACGTTTGCGCTAAATAAGATCGAACCACATTTGGATAGGATTTTCCGCCCTGGTCAGGCTTTAGCCTACCCTGGGAGCACTGGGGGTTTCGCAGACGGATTGTTGTACCTGGTGCAGCATTCCCCGTCCATTTATTGTGACGCGCCCATTCGGCGCGATTCTCAAAATAGATTATATCCACTTACATTTTAGGAGGTTCAATATGTCAGAAATCAAAGCTTGCCTGTTCGATCTGGACGGTGTACTCGTCGACACCGCCAGATACCACTATATTGCCTGGAGAGAGCTGGCGGAGGAGCTCGGATTTGTCTTCACCGAGCACGATAATGAGCGGCTTAAGGGTGTCAGCCGGGCCGCTTCCCTGAATATCCTGCTGGAGATCGGCGGCATCGAGCTTGGAGAAGAGGAGAAAACAAGACTGGCCGAGCAGAAGAACAACCGCTATGTGGAATACATCGCCAAGATGGATAGCTCAGAGATTCTGCCCGGCGCGCTGGACTTCCTGAAGGAATGCCGGAAACATGGCATCAAGGTAGCCCTGGGCTCCGCCAGCAAGAATGCGATGACCATCCTGAACAACACCGGCCTTACCCCCTACTTCGATGCTATCATAGACGGCACGCACACCAGCGCAGCCAAACCTGATCCGGAGGTCTTCCTGCTGGGAGCAGAAGCAGTCAACACCGCCCCTCAACACTGCGTAGTCTTCGAGGATGCCGAAGCCGGCATCCTGGCCGCCACCCGTGCCGGCATGCGCAGCGTCGGCATCGGTTCGCCCGAGACGCTGGGCGCAGCGAATCTGGTGGTCCCTTCGCTGCAGCAGATCAGCGTCCGGACATTACAGGAATCTTTTGCCTCGGTTTGACGAATATTAACAGCTGCTGTGTAAGATGAGTCCTTGTCTTCTGCCCTACTCTTTATAAAAGAACTATATGTGAGATCTAAAGTTACGTGATAGCGGAGCGGGCAAAAGGATTGTGGAGAAGCGTCAGCGTTCGCCTTTGTCCCCGGATGCTTACCCAATAAGCTTCAATCTGAGCATCCGGGGACAACAGCGATCGTAACAACCTTTTGTCGGCGGAGCGGCCAACACGCAACTGTATCATCGAACTGATAGTTCATTTTATATACCTCATTCCCCCATCTAAAAGGAGCCAATAACAATGAAACAATACCTCAAAATTGATGAATGGTCCATCATCGAAGAATCCTTTGATCCGCAGACCCAGGAAATTTCCGAAAGCGTATTTAGCATCGGTAACGGGTACATGGGCGGCAGAGCCAACTTCGAAGAGCAATACAGCGGGCACAGCCTGCAAGGCAGCTACATGGCCGGTGTATACTACCCTGACAAGACACGGGTCGGCTGGTGGAAAAACGGCTATCCGGAGTATTTTGCCAAAGTCCTCAACAGCACCAACTGGATCGGCATCAACGTTGAAGTTGACGGCACTCCGCTTAATTTGGCAGCCTGCACCATCAGCGAATTCCGCCGTGTACTTAATATGAAGGAAGGCACACTTTCCCGCAGCTTCACAGCCACGACCGCAGACGGCAAAGAAGTGAAAGTGGAGAGCATCCGCATCGTCAGCATGGTCCGCCATGAGATTGGTGCGATTCGCTACTCTATCCAGCCGCTCAATTTCTCCGGCGAGATTACCGTGACTCCTTATCTGGATGGCGATATCAAGAACAAGGATTCCAACTACGACGAGAAGTTCTGGAACGAGGTCGAGAAGAAAGCGGAACCGGCGGGCGGACATCTCACCCTGAAGACCAAAAAGCTTGATTTCCACGTAACCTCGGCTTATGTATACGATATTCTGCTGAATGGAGAGCCGGTTGCCGCTGAAGCGGAAGCCCTGGAGCAGGAGAAATATGTAGGCAGCAAAGTTACGATTCCGGTACAGTCCGGCGATCAGGTAGTCATTTATAAGTATGCCGCGAATGTCACCTCCCGCAATTACGGGCTGGGACAGCTGGTAGACGCCGCACGGACCGCCTTGCAGAGTGCGCGTGAAGCTGGATTTGTGGCGCTTTTGACCGAACAGGCTGCGGCTTGGGGCGATAAGTGGAAGGAAAGCGACATTATTATTGAGGGTGACGTGTCGGCGCAGCAGGCGATCCGGTTTAATATTTTCCAGCTGAATCAGACATACACGGGCGAAGACGACCGTCTCAATATCGGACCGAAGGGCTTCACCGGGGAAAAATACGGCGGCAGCACCTACTGGGATACGGAAGCTTATTGTGTGCCCTTCTATCTGAGTACCGCTGACTCCTCGATTGCCCGCAATCTGCTGATCTACCGTTACAAGCATCTGGAGAAAGCCAAAGAGAATGCCCTGAAGCTCGGTTACAAAAAAGGCGCGCTCTACCCGATGGTGACGATGAACGGGGAGGAGTGCCATAACGAGTGGGAGATTACGTTTGAAGAAATCCACCGCAACGGCGCGATTGCCTACGCAATTTACAACTATGTGAACTATACCGGCGACAAGGCCTATCTCGGCCAATACGGGCTTGAGGTGCTGGTAGAGATCTCCCGCTTCTGGGAAGAACGCGTACACTATGTGCCACATAAGGACAAATACGTGATGCTCGGCGTAACCGGCCCGAATGAATACGAGAACAACGTCAACAATAACTGGTATACGAACCGGATTGCCGCCTGGACGATGGAATACACACTGGAGGCGCTGGCGTATCTGCAAGAGTATGAAGGCACACGTTATGCAGAGCTGGCCGACAAGCTGGGACTGCTGGACAGTGAAACGGCACAGTGGAACGAGATTATCGCCAAAATGTACTATCCGGCCGATGAAGAACGCGGCATCTTCCTGCAGCAGGACGGCTTCCTCGATAAGGAGATTATCCAGGTGAAGGATGTGCTGCCGGAGAACCTGCCGCTGAACCAGAAATGGTCCTGGGACCGCATCCTGCGCTCCTGCTTCATCAAACAGGCGGATGTGCTGCAAGGGCTCTACTTCCTGGGTGACCGTTATGATCTGGAGACCAAGAAGCGCAACTTCGACTTCTACGAGCCGATTACCGTGCATGAGTCCTCCCTCTCCCCGTGTATCCATGCGATTCTGGCCTGCGAGCTGGGCTACAAAGAGAAGGCTTATGAGATGTATCTGCGCACTTCACGGCTGGATCTCGATAATTACAATAATGATACGGAAGACGGCTGCCATACGACCAGCATGGCCGGAACGTGGATGTCGATTGTACATGGCTTCGGCGGACTGCGTGTGCTGGGCGACCGGCTGACCCTGAACCCTTCCAACCCGGGACACTGGACCTCTTATTCGTTCAAAATCATGTTCCGCGGCTCGCGCCTAAAAGTTACAGTTACCGATGTACAGGTTACGGTTAGTAATGAAACCGATGTTCCGGCATCCCTCACGATTCATGGCAAGGAGTATACGGTGAACGGACTGAGCAGTGTGACTGCTGACGGCTCTTCGGTAACTGTGTAGTCTCTGTCTCCCCCGCCCCGGAGGCATTAAGCTTCTTCGGGGCTTATTTATAATTTGAACTTGTGAAGACAATATAAGATGACAGTAACGGAGGGGAATTTCGGAACTGTAGGAGCGATAGCGATCGCCTTTGTCACCGGATTTCTACCGCTAACAGCGGTTTAATCAGGAAATCTGGGGACAACAGCGACCGGAAGTCCGAAAATCACCGCAGTTACGACCAGCATCTACATTGGAAACTTCTCTAGCTCAAATTTCAAATACCACTCAAAGGAGCCCACCCAAATGAATAGAGCCTTTTGGAAAGAAGCCGTAGTCTATCAGATCTATCCCCGCAGCTTCCAGGACAGCAATGGAGACGGAATCGGGGACCTGCAGGGGATCATCTCCCGGCTGGATTATCTCCAGAAGCTGGGCGTCGATGTCGTCTGGCTGTCACCCGTATACAAATCGCCGAACGATGACAATGGTTATGATATCAGCAACTACGAGGACATTATGGATGAATTCGGCACGCTGCGGGACTGGGAGGAGCTGCTGGCCGGACTGCATGCACGCGGCATCAAGCTGATGATGGATCTCGTAATTAACCACTCCTCGGATGAGCATGCCTGGTTCGCGGAATCCCGCGCCTCCAAGGATAACCCCTACCGCGATTACTATATCTGGCGTCCCGGCGGACCGGATGGCGCGCTGCCGAACAACTGGAGCTCCATCTTCAGCGGACCAGCCTGGGAGAAGGATGAAGCCACAGGCGAATATTATCTGCATCTGTTCTCGCGCAAGCAGCCGGATCTCAACTGGGAGAATCCGGAGCTGCGGGAAGCTCTCTATAAAATGATTGCTTTTTGGCTGGACAAAGGTGTAGACGGGCTGCGGATGGATGTTATCAACATGATCTCCAAAGTAGAAGGACTCCCTTCCGCACACCATGAGGGCCTGGCTCCCGGTGAGCTGGCCGGTGGCGGAGAATATTACATGAATGGACCGCGAGTTCATGAGTATCTCCAGGAAATGAATCGTGAAGTCCTCTCCAAATACGATGTAATGACCGTCGGCGAAACGCCGGGGGCAACTGTCGAAGACGCCATTCTCTATACTGACGAAGACCGGCATGAGCTGCAAATGGTGTTCCAGTTCGAGCATATGGATGTCGATTCCGGCCCGGGCGGCAAGTGGAATGTGATTCCGTGGACGCTGAAGGGTCTGCGCGATATTTTGCACAAATGGCAGGTAGGCTTGTCTGAAAAAGGCTGGAACAGCCTCTATCTCAACAACCACGATCAGCCGCGGATGGTCTCCCGGTTCGGGGATGACGGCAAATACCGTGTGATTTCGGCCAAAATGCTCGCTACCCTGCTGCACACGCTCAAAGGTACACCTTATATCTACCAGGGTGAGGAAATCGGCATGACCAACGTGAAATTCCCTGTGCTGGAAGACTACAAGGATATTGAGATACTTAATATGTACCGGGAAAAGGTTACGGAAGGCGGCGGAGATCATGAGACGGTTCTCCAGGCGATTCACACGAAAGGCCGCGATAACGCCCGGACCCCAATGCAGTGGGACGCCTCAACGAATGCCGGTTTCACCGCTGGCACACCCTGGCTCAAGCTCAATCCGCGCTACACAGAGATCAATGTGGAACAGGCGCTGGCCGATCCTGACTCGGTATTTTACTATTATCAGCAGCTGATTAGCCTGCGCAAGCAGCATTTGATCATGGTGTATGGTGAATATGAGCTGCTTTTGCCGGAGCATGAATATATCTACGCGTACACCCGGACACTGGATGGTGAGAAATGGCTGGTGCTGCTGAACTTCTGTGACACGCCGCAGACTGTAGAGCTGCCTGACGAGCTGAATGCCGTAACCGAAACGATTATCGGTAACTATCCGGAGGAGCCGGTGCCCATGGACCGCAGTACGCTGCGGCCATATGAAGCAAGAGTCTGCCGGTTAGGCTAGCTTATGCCGGAAGCTGACAACCCCCTTGAAACATGACATCATAGGATCATAGACTGTAGGCCGTTGACTGTACCCTGTCTCAGATGAGCAGAGAATAACAGGACCGGACCGTAGGCCGCGTGATAATATGAACTTAAAGGGAGATGGCAAACATGGAATGGCTGATCCGAATGAAGAACGCGCTGGATTATATGGAGAGCAGAATGACCGGACCGCTGCGGATCGAAGAGATTGCCGCAGTGGCCTATGTCTCCCCTTTCCACTTCCAGCGCATGTTCAGCATGCTGACCGGCGTCACCGTAGCAGACTATATCCGCAAACGCAGATTGACTCTGGCCGCTCAAGAGCTGGCCATTTCAAACATCCGGGTGCTGGATGTCGCACTCAAATACGGATATGACTCTCCGGAGTCATTCGCCAAAGCGTTCCGCAAAGCGCATGGGCTTACCCCCTCTGCCGCACGCGAGCCTGGGGTACAGCTCAAAGCCTTCCCGCGCCTCTCTTTCCATCTGTCATTGAAGGGAGATCAGGAAATGGATTACAAAATCGTGAATAAAGAAGCTTTTACCGTTATCGGCAAATCAATGGAGGTTACCACCAAGGATGGGGAGAATTTCCGCAGAATTCCGCAGTTTTGGGATGAATGTAATGATGACGGCACATCAGATAAGCTGATTGAGTTCGGCTTACGCGAAGAATGGCTCGGCATCTGTATGTGCATGGACATGCAGAAGGAAATGCTGACTTACTGGATTGCTGTGGAAAGCCCGCCAGGGGCGGATCCCCAGGGGTATGAGACTGCAGTGGTTCCGGCTGCGACCTGGGCGGTATTCAAATCCGTAGGAGCTATGCCTGATGCGATTCAAGGGGTCTGGCAGCGCATTTTCCAGGAATGGTTCCCGGGAACGGGCTACGAGCATACAGGCGGACCCGAATTCGAGCTGTATCCTCCAGGCGATACCTCGGCCGGGGATTATGTCTGCGAAATATGGATTCCAGTAATGAAGAAATAAAGAATGAACTTCTTCGCTATACCGGAAATGGCTTCACTGTCCCTGCAAGGACGGTGAAGCTTTTTTGCATGTGCACAGTCAGCTCTCAGGCGGATGAAGAAGCGGCATAACCGGCCAGCCTCACAAGCTAGCATTTTTTATTTTGAGATTCGAAGCAGGCTTGGTATAATAAACAGATTATAGGGTCTTAATATTGAGTATTGTCATCCAAGATCGGTGAAGGAGATATTCATGTCTATCGTAAAAATCTTTTCAGACAGCACTTCCGATTTGCCGCAAGGCTGGAAGGAAACGTATGATATCGGCATTGTCCCGTTATATGTAGTTTTTGAAGACGGTACCTTCAAGGATGGTGTAGAGATTACACCCGAAGAAGTGTACCGCCGTGTCGCCGCGGGTGGTGCACTGCCCAAGACGGCAGCCCCTTCCCCGGCTGATTTCATTGCCGCTTTTCAGCCAGTCGTGAGTAGCGGTGGAGATATCGTCTATATCAGTCTTTCTTCTTCTTTATCCTCTACATATCAGAATGCCCTGCTGGCCGCAGGCGAGTTCCCTGATGGCCGGGTACATGTTGTGGATTCCCAGACGTTATGCGGCGGGATCGCCTTGCTGGTCATGAAGGCCGCCCGCGCCGCAGCCAAAGGCCACAGTGCGGCCGACATCGCAGCTATGATCGAAACCTCCCGTGAACGGGTGGAATCCGAGTTTGTCGTCGATACGCTGGATTACTTATATATGGGCGGACGCTGCTCAGGCATGCAGAACTTTATCGGCAGCCTGCTGAAGATCCGGCCTGTACTGCGGCTGGTGGATGGGGCGATTGTACCCGTAGCCAGAATCCGCGGCAAGAAGGAGAAGGCCGTAGAGCAAATGCTGCAGCATGCGCTTGCGAATGCTGCCGATATGGACAAGGAACTGCTCATTGTTGCCCATACCCTGGCCGAAGAGGATGCCAAGTATTTGGAAACGGCACTGCGTGAGCAGACAGGTGTGAATGAAATTGCTGTCATTCACGCCGGCTGTGTCATCGGCAGCCACTGCGGGCCGGCTACAGTTGGTCTTATGTATATGCACTAGAATGATCAGGCGCTACCATTGACGAATCCAATGTCTGCAGCTTATGCAGATAAGGATTCGTTTTTTGTTGCATAGTAAATACAGTATAGTAAGATCAGAAAGGGCGATTCCCAATATTTATCAAGGGGGTATACGATGCAGGAGCAGATGGCACGTGCGAATAAGACAGCTTGGGAAACGAAGGCATACCAGGCCTGGACACAGCATCATGGATCACCTGATGAGCTGGCCGGGCGATTGAAGCAGGACCCAAGGCAACCGTTGCGGCATTGGCTGAAGTACCTAGGCAACCCGTCAGGATTGAAGGTGCTGAACCTGCTAGGCTCTCACGGGATGAAGGCGAATTGTTTCGCTTTGCTGGGTGCTGAGGTTACTGTCGTGGATCTATCCGAAGAGAACCGGCTGTATGCCAGTGAAGTAGCGGCAGCGGCGGGGGTTACACTGAACTACATCTGTGCAGACGTCTTAAATATCCCCGGCGAGGAAGCCCTGGGAACCTTCGATGTTGTCCTGATGGAGTTTGGGATTTTGCATTACTTTACGGATTTAAATGCTATATTTTCTTTGGTCAGCAGAAGGTTAACGGCAAACGGCAGGCTCATACTGACGGATTTCCATCCGTTCGCCAGGGCATGGATGACAACCCGGAATCTTCAGCATCCTACGGGTAATTATTTTGACGATACACTCAGGGAAGGTGAGGTTGCCTTTGCCAAGCTGCTTCCCGAAGAGGAACGGTCCGGGTTAGCCCAAGTGGTGACACGGGGCTGGACTGTAGGCGATATTATCACTTCAGTAGCCTCCCAGGGGCTATATATCCGCACCTTTGAAGAAATCAGGAGTCCAGGGGACCCGAGATTCCCTGAGTTCTACACGCTGATTGCGGATCATATTGCGGGGCAGCCGAACCCGCTGTATCCTGAAACATCAGGATAGCAGGCAGTCTCACCCAAAGGCAGGATCAGCTGGTGAAGCAATTACCTATACAGCTGCTAATAGCAGCCGCAAACAGAAACAGCAAGTCTCCTGACGGAGACTTGCTGTTTGTTATATTAGGGCTGGTATACTTCCGCTTCAACCTCTTCCTTCACAAAAGGAAGCATGAACCGGAAGATCGATCCCCGGTTCTCTTCGCTCTCCACGAAGATCGTTCCGCCCATCAGCTCCACCAGCTGCTTGCAGATCGCAAGGCCTAGTCCGGTGCCGCCATATTTACGGTTAATGGACGGATGCAGCTGGGAGAAGGACTGGAACAGCAGATTCAGCTTGCTGTCAGCAATACCTACCCCTGTATCACGGACAGAGAACTCCAGCAGGTATTCCGGCGAGGCCGGCAGCGGAATATTCTTCACCGAGAGGGTCACACTGCCCTGATCGGTGAATTTAAGTGCGTTGCCGACCAGATTGACGATAATCTGCCGCAAGCGGCTCGGATCGGTCGTGACAATATCCGGCACGCTGGTATCCGCCCACCAGCGCAGGGCGAGCTTCTTCTCCTCTGCCTTGGGAGTGAACAGATCAATGATACCCTCCAGCATCTCGCGCAGGTCGAAGCTCTCCGATTGCAGCGGCATTTTGCCGGCTTCCATCTTGCTGAAATCGAGAATATCATTGAGGATCTGCAGCAGACTGTAGCTGCTGCTGCGCAGAATCTCGGTATAACTGCGCTGCTCTTCCTCCAGATTTGTTTCCAGCAGCAGATCTGCCATCCCGATCATACCGTTCATCGGGGTGCGGATCTCATGGCTCATCATCGCCAGGAAATCAGACTTGGCCTGCGCAGCCTGCTCAGCCGATTCCTTGGCCCGGAGAATCTCCCGTTCGTTCGTTATATCACTGAAGGAGACGACCACACCGCAGATCATGCCTTTATCCAGCAGCGGAGCAATCCGGTAGTTCACGAAGAAGCTGGTCCCGTCCTTACGCCAGAAGATTTCATCCGCTTTGCTGCGGGTAACGCCATCTTGAATGGTGAGCCGGATCGGACATTCCAGCGGTGAATGCCGGGCTGCACTCCCGCCGATATAGTGAATCATTTCCATCATCGGCAGTCCGGCCAGCTCTGACGGCTCATAGCCCAGCATTTCGGCCCCTTCACGGTTGATAAAGATCGTCCGCCCCAGCGTATCCAGTCCGAAGATTCCGGCAGAGACGGAATTCAGAATCAGACTAAGCCGTCTATCTTCCGCCATCTCAAAAACAAACTCCGAAAGCGGCAGTGCTTCCCCGGCCAGCTCATCGTCCGTCAGGGGAGGAAAGTCCGCTCCCTCAAGCCCTATACGTTCCGCACCGGACGAATCCCGCCTGCTCATGCGTTCCCAGCTTTGCAGCAGCAGAGAGAGCGGCCGGTCCCCGGTATCATGAACGATGGCAAATACACCGGCAATACCTTCCTCTGTATGAAGCGGCACATACCTTACAGAAACAGCATTACCCCCGGAATCCCCTGCTTTTGCTCCGCTTACTTCTGCCGCTTCCATAATTAATTCGAAGCTGGATGTAATACCGGCCAGAGCAGATGCGAAATAGGCCTCCCCGGGAGGATGCATCCGGCATTCGATCAGCCTGGCTGCGTCCTCTGCACTTAAGGTACGGTTGCTGTCGGCATAACGCCCCTGTCTGTCCAGCACGATAATGAGATCCGGATGATGATCGAACAACGCTCTAAAAGCACTTTCTTCAGAAAGTGCCCGGCCCAGGATAGAAGCCCAATCTGTACGCATGGCCCGCCTCCTCTGCTGCTTCATTCCTGCTATATTATAGGACCATAGATTGCGAAGAAACTCTATTTATGTAGAAATCTCTGAATTACTTACTATTATAACAAAAAAACCGCTATTGGTCGCCACAAAACATCGCAATCTGAGACGGCTGAGTAAACAAAAAAACAGTGCCATCCCGTGAGGGACAGCACCCGTTCTGCCGGTAACAGCAGGTCTGCCTTTCTTGCTAAGCCACATCCTGATGCTCAATATTCCGGATCGACAGGTACGCTATCCCCACTCCCACCAGCGCCAGAGAGAGCGAAATCCAGATCAGATTGCCCATCCGGAAGCCCCCGTTCCCGAAGCCGGACGAGATCAGCATGACAATCAGAACGGCGGAGACAATGGTAGCCGGTACGGATTTGCGGCGCATCCCGAAGTATAACGGAATCAGTGCAATGCCTGCAGCGTAGAGTGCATCCGTCCCGGCCTTCATCAGCTGGGTAGTGATCAGCTCCTGTGTCAGTGTTCCCTGAATCACGTCAGGCACGAAATAATCAATCCCGGTAAGAATGCCGCTGATTACAGCATCAGACAGGAAAATACTGAGGAAGGTAAACAGAAACACAATGATTAACTTTGCAGCCAGCAGCATTTTGCGCGGAACCGGGTACATGAACAGCACAGTGATGGTATTGTTCTTGTACTCGTCGATCACCAGCTTGCTGATCAGGACAGAGGCAAAGATGATAAAGGTCGCTTTTACAAAAACGAACACTCCGTCGAATAAATCCGTATACGTGCTGAATTCCCCTTCGTTAAGCGATGTAAAGGCGATAAGAACCATGAAGCCCAGAATGGCGAGATCGGCAATCAGCACACTTTTGAGAAAATTGAATTTGTTCTTACGCAGCTCCAAACGAATCAGCTTAAGCATTGCGGGCACCTCCTATCAGTTCTACGAAGTGATCTTCCAGCGAATGATGCTTCTTGCTCATACTCTCCAGCTCCACATTGGCTTCAGCCAGTGCCTTACTCAGCTCCAGCTGCGGAATCTCGTCGTAAATGCGTATCGTGCGCGGGTCGAGCACTTTGTAGTTCGTCAAGCCCAGCTTATGCTCCAGGATATAGACAGCCTTCGTGCACTCGCCAGTAATCAGTTCAATGTATTGTGTATTCTGGTTACGGATCGTATCCATCGCCAATTGTTCCACCAGTACTCCTTCACGGATCACGCCGATGGTGTCGGCAATCTGTTCGATCTCTCCCAGAATATGACTGGAGATCAGCAGTGTCATGCCGTACTCCTGGCTCAGCATGCGGAACACCTCGCGCAGTTCCTTGATGCCGAGCGGGTCCAGCCCATTGATCGGTTCATCCAGAATGAGCAGCTCCGGCTTGGTCATCACCGCTCTGGCAATGCCCAGCCGCTGCTTCATCCCCAGGGAGAATTGCTTCACAGGTTTCTTGTCCACGGCACTCAGCTTCACCAGCTCCAGTGCTTCCTTCATCGCTTGGGGATCATAATATCCCATATACTCGCCATGCAGCGCCAGATTCTCGCGGGCACTCAGCTTGTCGTAGAACACCGGATATTCAATGATGCTGCCCATCCGCTTCAGCATTTCGTAAGAGCGGTGAGTCATCTTCTCGCCGAAAAATTCAATCTCGCCCGCCGTCGGCTTCACCAGATTCGTGATCATTTTCATCACCGTAGTTTTGCCGGCACCGTTGGGTCCCAGGAACCCGTAAATTTCACCCTGCCTGATCTCCATATTCACGCTGCGTACGATTTCCTTCTCCTCATAGACTTTGGTTAAATCCCATGTCCGGAGTATGGTTGTCATGTCCGTTATCCCCTTTGACTTCTTCTTTGTCTTCCTGGTATTTATTCTACAGGGCGGAGTTTGCTTTTTTATTACTTGAATCTTACGTAAATCTTAAGCTGCGTCAGAATACGCGGACCGCCCCGCCAGAACCGGAATTCAGAAGGTCAGCCGCTGAAAAGAAAGCGTAAATGCCGTCCGGACATACGGCTTGCTGCTTAAGGAAATACGGCCGTTCATCTGCTCGGTGAGCCGCTTGGTGATGGTCAGCCCCAGGCCGCTGCCCTGGTAGTCACGGTTGCGCGAATCCTCCAGGGTGTAGAGCCGCTCGAACACCTTGTCCTCATGGCCTTCGGCAATGCCTTTGCCCCGGTCCCATACTTCTATGAACACCTGACCGGCAGTGCTGTACAGCTTCAGCCCCAGTACCCCGCCGGCCTCGCCGTAGGCAATCGCATTCGACAACAGATTGGACAACACCCGGTCCAGTGCATCATCGTTGCCCATCATATAGAGCGGCTCATCCGGTATCTCGATCTGCACGTCGGCACCTTTGGCACTCAGAATATCGTAGAACACAAGAATATTCCTGCGGCAGACCTCACCCAGCTCCACACGTGACAGCGGGATATCCCGGTCCCCCGACTCCAGCTTGGCCAGATCAAAGAAACGGTTCATCAGCGTGATGACTTCCCCCGCTTTGGAATGTATGGTGCGCAGAATACGTTCCTGCTCTTCCGCTGGCATGTCTTTATCATGCAGCAGGGTCTCAATATACCCTAGCACCACTGTCAGCGGGGTCTTCAGGTCATGGGAGATGTTAGCCAGCATACTGCGCATA
This sequence comes from Paenibacillus sp. FSL R5-0912, assembly GCF_000758605.1. Classification (NCBI taxonomy): domain Bacteria; kingdom Bacillati; phylum Bacillota; class Bacilli; order Caryophanales; family Paenibacillaceae; genus Paenibacillus; species Paenibacillus sp. FSL R5-0912. Next base: position 2,329,929 of record NZ_CP009282.1, on the reverse strand, counting down.
GACTTCTCCAGCCTGGCCCGTTCTACGGCTCCCTTATGATTGACATCCAGCAGCCGGTTCAGATCGGTCAGCAGGATTTGCAGCTCCAGACTGCTGCTCATCAGAAGCAGCCGTTCATGCGAGCCGCGCTCCACAATGCTCTCCAGCTTGGTATGAATATATTTCAACTGGCGTGCGTGCTGCCGCGAATTCATTACTTGCAGGACAAGGACCAGCAGAAGCAGAGCAATGATGATAATGAACAAGGCTGTCATTGCTGCATATCTCCGAGCTTATAGCCGATGCCCCACAGCGTTCGGATATATTCCGGATGGGAAGGATCATCCTCAATCTTCTCGCGCAGTCTGCGCATATGTACATTGATTACATTCTCATCCCCGAAGTAATCATCCTCCCAGACCAGACTGTAAATCTGCGCCTTCGTGAACACCCGTCCCGGGCTGCTCACGAACAGCTTCAGGATATGGAATTCCTTGGCGGTCAGCTTCACTTCTTCCCCGTTCTTCCGCGCCGAGAAGTTGTCCAGATCGACCGTTAGCCCCTGCAGTTCGATCACTTTGGACTTCGGCGGCTTCGGCTCCTCTCCGGTCTGCGTCAGGTTGCCGGCGGCAGCCTGGCTCCCTTGCGCTGCGTACCCGGCCCGCCGGATCGCCGCCTTCACCCGCGCGGCCAGCTCAATCATCGAGAACGGCTTGGTGATATAATCATCCGCGCCGAAGCCAAGCCCCAGCGCCTTATCTACATCACTGTCCTTCGCTGACATAATCAGCACCGGCACAAGGCTCCCGCTGCGGATCATCTGCAGCACATCCGTGCCGCTGCGCTTCGGCAGCATCAGATCCAGCAGTACCAGATCATATGGCGGACCGCCCAGAAATTTCTTCACCGCCACCTCCCCGTCAAATGCTGTCTCCACCTCGTAGCCCTCTTTAGTCAAATATGAACCTACCATTTCGCTGATTGCCTCATCGTCCTCAATCAGCAGCACCCGCTGCAGCATAATGAACCTCCTGTAATTCTATTTGACGCCGCCTGTAGCAGCAGGCAGCTGTAAGTAACTATCCCCGGCCTCTACAAGCCCGATAATGTAATCTGCGGCCTCCGTCATGGTCTTGCCATCCCTGCCGGTATCACATTCGCTCCAGGCATAATGCCGCTCGGCACTATTGATCATCACCGTCAGATCATAGCTCTCATAAGGCTTGAGGTTGCAGCTTGTACTAAGCTGCTTCTCCACAAGGTAATTGGCCAACACCAGCTTCCGGTAGATGCTCTGCCGGTCTGCCTGCGGCAGGGAGAAATCGCTGATTTCGCTGGCAGTACCGTTCAGCATATCTTTTACCAGGGACTGATTCACCGTATTGATCTCATTCCTGTGATTAAACCCGTATTTGAGCACAAACTCAAATTTATCCTGCGAGCTCAGATCGAAGCTGACGATAAGTAAATCTCCATCCCCCATATCCCCCTCGCAGCCCTTCAGGGAGTACCTCAACTGATGCTTCTCCTCCGTCCGTACAAGCTCACTACAGCTGTAAGTCTTCACTTCACGGGAACCGAAGGCATCCTCAGTGGTATCATAATCGAGCTCCAGCCGTCCGCCTTTATACCTTAATTCGATAAAGATCGGGTCGCCTTCGATAGTATACTGCACGATCCGCTGGCTGCCGCTTCCCCGCTCCATGAAGCTGTCCAGCTTGTCCAGATTGCTGACCCCGTTGCCGTTAGAGGATATGACATCCTTCTCCTCGTCAATCTTGTGACTGATGGCAGATGAGCCTCCACGATCAAATAACGAGCAGCCTGTAGCCAGAACCAGCAGAAGTAGAGCCGGAAGAGCTGCCCTGGCCAGGCTTCTGAACAGCACAACCATTATTCTCAGCTTGCACAGCAGTTTTGAGTCAGGCGTTACGTTCACGGCTGATGACCTCCCTGAAATCACGATCGGATGGAGCTTTTGTTAAAGTATACCAATGCTGCGCACGCGATTCTACTACAAAGAGCCATACATACCCGCTCACTTTAAGTTGTTAACATACTCCCAGCTTCACCACGGTGACTGTCGGGACTTCCAGCTACTGTTGCCGAAACTAATTCTCGATTGGCCCGCTGTATGTGGTAGAGGGTCCGGCAAATTTCCTATAATCATGCCCATAATACAACATTTTGCTCCTAAAGGCGGCCATAATCCGAAATTGTTGTATGGATGCAGCATTTCTCTTCCTATAGTTACTTGCACATTCCCGCAGCTACTGCCTGTTAAGATTCTTTTAAGGAATGGCCCTTACGTGCTCTGCCACATTATGCTGTGGGACAAATACTTTTATGATGAGGCCTTTGTCAAAGTGAAGGAAGGCCAGCCGCTGACGGCAGTTCATCAGGACTTTAATGAATTCAATGCCAATGCGGTTCTATACGCCAGGACAGTGACCAAGCAGGAAGCGATCGGGCAATTCGTATTGGAGACGGCAATAAATTCAGCATTCGCGAACACCTGAGAGATTTCATTCCACACGACAAGCATCATAAGCAGCAAATCGAGAAGTATGTTTTATCAGTTACAGCCATTCAATTTAAACAGCTGCAGCCCCAATCCTCCATGTCACCGGAAGGCTGGGGCCGCAGCTGTGTATGACTCTCTTTTCGCCGAAACTAAGCTTAATCTTGATTCCTGATCACAATATCGAACTTCTCATGATACGGATGCATGAATAATTCATACTGAATTCTGCGCTGTTCGTGGGATTTCATTAAATACTGAAGATCCGCCCCCCGCTCAGCCACATCACGGAATCCCCTCCGCCTCAGCTCGGTCTCCCCATCCGTATATAAGTAGACTTTGAGATCATACAGACTTGGGTCCGTAAAAGCAACGCTCATGCCTTCTACAATATTAATCTTGTTGTCAGAAGATAACAGCGTACTCTTGCTATAATGCGTACCGATGGTATACAGATCCAAGCCGTCCCGCAGCATACGGATGTCTCTCTCCAAAGCAGCTACGTTATGGGCAGCAGGGTGACAGGCAGTCATTTTATCACGATATGGTTCATTGTTATATTCGTAGTCAATCCTTGCGTACCGCCTAAGATCAGAACCGATAATGTAAGGGTCAGTATTCAGAACATTCACATTCTCTTGCCCCACAAGACTGATCAGATGATGGGCAAACGTCGTCTTTCCCGATGCCCCGTGACCCGAAATCCCCACGATCACTCTCTCTGCCTGACCGTTAATCCACCCGGCTATTCTATGCAATTCCTGATTCATAGCTTCCTCCGCATGTCCTCTATTAGAAGTATCCAATATCCTATACTATCACAAAAGGCGGACCGGGATCGGCTGTATAACGATGTTGACGCTCAATTCATCGGTATTCAAGTATTCGTCTGCTCCGACAGCAGCAGCCTATTGCCCGTCAAGGTACTTCTCCACCTCAAGGGAAGCCAGCAATAATGGCGCAACACCCATTGGCGCATCAGAGACTATCGCCTCAGAAATGTAGTAATCATAGGAACCGTTCCGGTCCTTGCTGAGTCCTGCCCCGTGGCAGATCTGATGCAGATGAACGCCCTGTTCATCTTCGGTAACCAGATGCGTGAGGATTCCCCCGTAGCCTTTCAGCATCGCTTCCTTGAACGAAGGCTCCAGATAACGCAGCCGCAGGGCTTTGGCCATCGCATAGACGAACATGCAGGAGCCGGTGGCTTCGAGGTAATTGCCTTTACGCCCTGCCTGATCAAGCACCTGATACCACAGGCCGGTCTCCTGGTCCTGCACCTCAAGCAGTGCACCGCACATCCGCTGGAAAATACCGATGATCGTTCCCCGCTGCGGATGGGTGACCGGGAAATGCTCCAGGCAGTCCACGGCGGCCATGGCGTACCAGCCCATCGCCCGGCTCCAGAAGTGGGAAGAGAGGCCGGTGGACGAGTCCGCCCATTCCTGCTCTTTGGATTCATCCCAGCCGTGATAGAGCAGGCCGGTCCGCGGGTCACGGGTCCGGCGCTCAATCAATAGCAGCTGACGGGCAGCTTCATCTATCAGCTCGGGACGTTGAAATACGGCACCGTATTCGGCAAGAAACGGCGAAGCCATATATAATCCGTCCAGCCACATCTGGAAAGGATACACCTTCTTATGCCAGAATCCCCCTTCTGAAGTTCGGGGTTGCCCAATAAGCTGTGCCGCCAGCAGATGAGCCGCTTCAGCGTAACGCGCTTCCCCGGTCTGCCGGTACAGGTAGAAGAGATTCTTGCCCTGGTTGATCTGATCCAGGTTATATTCCTCCAGCGAATAGGTGCGGATCGAGCCGTCCTCCCCGATGAAGCTATCCATATGCCGCTGCATGAAGGAGAGATATTCGGACTCCCCATGCTGCACACCGGCGCGGGCTACTGCCATCAGCAGCATACCGGGCACATAGGCCCAGCGCTCCATGACATACTCATGTTCCCCGTGTTCATTGCATTGACTGATGAAGGTATCCGCGATTCTGCGGGACAAACCTGACGTTGTTGTTTCTGTGATAGACATCATTATTCCTCCTGTCGCTTATGTTCCAAGCCTAAGTCTGAGCTCATTCACCGGCAAGCTGCTTCCGCAGCCAGGCATATGCCGGCTCCCCGTGTATTTCATGCCCTCCAACAAAAAAATCCGCCTCCACCTGTCCGCCATGCCCTGCTGCGTTATAGATCGCCTCCAGCCGGTCCAGGGCTTGCTTCGCGCCAGCCGGACCAAACAAAGGATCGGTATCTCCCGACTCCAGGAACAGGCCGCGCGGGGCAATCAAACCAAGCAAATCCGGCATTTCTGCTTCCAGCAGAATGCCCGGAATATAATTGTCCAGACAATGATTCCGGGTAAGGATGCTGTCCGCAAACGTATTGGCATACCCGCTGACGACCGCACAGCTGATCCGCTGATCCAGTGCAGCCGTGAAGCCAGCCACCAGCCCGCCGCCGGAAATACCCATAATGCCTAATCGTTCACCGTTAACCTCTTCCCGCGTCAGCAGATAGTCGAGCGCCCGCATACTTTCATAGATCCGGTAGCCTGCCATCGTCTGCCCCGCCATCAATAGTGCAGAGGATAGGCGGAAGCAGGAATTGCGCCCGGGCTCACCGCTCTCCAGATCCTCTGCCAGCCGTCTGTCTCCGAAGCCGAGCACCTCGGGCGCTGCGACCACGAAGCCCTGCTTCACCAGTGAGACGGCAAAATCCTTATGCAGCCCCGGGTCACCCTGCCGCTGCGAGCCGTCCGGATTGAGGCCGGTAATCTCACGGCTGCCGTAGCCGTGCCCATGAATAGCCAGAACAGCCGGGCAGGGAGAAGATAACGGCTGCCCCGGAATCAGAAGATACATAGCCATTCTAAGTCCTTCATAAGTGGTAATCTCCACACGCTCACGTATATATCCGTTACAGGCTACCCGCTCAAGCAGCACAGGTGCAAGCGCTGCCCGTTCCTCCGGAAAGCCGCCAAGCCGTCCGGTAAAGCTTGCAGTAAGCTTTGCCCGCCACTCCCCGTGTGGAATGTCCTCACGGAAGGCAGCGTCCTGCGCTGCGGAAGCGGTCAATTGCTTCATATATTGTTCCAATGATTCCATCAGGGTTCCTCCTGGTTCTTAATAGCCTTCAGGATGCCAGCCGTCCAGAACGGTCAGAACCCGGTACTCCGCAGCTTCCTCTGTAGTTAACTGGCGCGACCATGCAGCGCGGCTCTCAGGACAGGCCCCTGGCCCGCTGCTGCCGTATTCTTCATAACGGCTGGTCTGCTCCCTGTCCGGCTGCCCCCAGTTATGCCAGCCTTCGCCGGTCACTGAACCGTCCATGACCGTGCGGATGAAAGCTACATGCGCATAAGGACGCCAAGGACGCCCGAGATACACCTCACTGACATCTTCGCCGCCGGTAATCCAGCAATTCAGGAACACATAGCCGAATGCTGCTTCCTCCGGTGTTGAAGCGGCTGTAATATAACCTCTGGACCGCTTATTATGCAGATGGCAGCCCTCAAACAACGCCGTGGCGGCTCCAAAAATATAATCGACATCGCCTTCAATATAGCAGTCGTTGTAGTATTGCTTGCCCTGCCCTGTATAGAGTGTATCCTGGTCACCCAGTAGACGAACGCGCCGGAACACCGCCTGTCCGGCATCAACGAAAGCTGCCACCGCCTGTCCGGTTCCCGGACCGGAAGCGTTCCGGATGGTCAGATTCTCGGCTGTGAAGCCTTCCGCGAACACATTCAGGGTGCCGCTGCGGAAGGTACCGAGCGGTTCACCGTCCGCTCCCAGAGTGTGGGCATTATCATTCCAGGTAATCACGGTGGAATGCGGGTCCTCCCCCAGCAGCAGAATGGGCGGGGCTTCGCGGACGATTGTAATCTTTTCCTCATAAATGCCGGGCTTGATCCGGATGGTTACGGCCTGCTTCTGCTGCGGCGGAATGGAATCCAGCGCCTCCTGCAGACTGCTATATCCTTCTCCGGGACTCTTCGATACTGTAATTAACATGTGCGGCTCCTTTCATGGCGACCTCTATTTATTCTATAATAACCGTAACGGTTCATATGAGAAGAGGAGATTTATGACCAGCGTGACTAGCCCTAATCCGAAATATCATATAGAAGAAGGACGGTTCAGCATTCAGCATATGAAGCGCAAAGGCATCACTGCGATGCCGCGCCCCCACAGCCATGAACTCACCGAGCTGTACTATCTGACAGAAGGTGAGCGCGTATACTTTGTGGATGACCGGGTCGTTACGGTTCACAAGGGCGAGCTGATTCTGATTCCCGGCCGGGAGCTGCATGCTACTGCAAGCTCCGAAATGGCCGAATTTGAACGGATTCTGATCAATTACGATCCTGATCTGCTGCCCCTTGTGCTGCAAGGTGAAGCCTTGTGGTTTCAGAACCACCGCTACCGTCTGTTCAGGCTGACCCTGCGCGAACAGAATGAGGCGGAGACACTGCTGAACCGTATTTTGGAGGAAGCACGTATCCAGCGGCCTTTGTATGAAGCCTCCATCGTGGCGATATTCACCGAGCTGATGATTCTGCTCCAGCGCTCGGAGAGTACGACACAGGCCGGCGGGACGAAGCACCCGCTGCATCATCTGGTAACCGATGTCGCCACTTACATCCGGGGCCATCACCGCGAAGCGCTTACGCTGGAAGAGACTGCCGGACACTTCTTCATCAGCCCGTCTTACCTGAGCCGCGTCTTTCACCGCCTGACCGGGTTTCATTTCCGTGAATACATTGTTCATGTCAGAGTCCGTGAGGCCCAGCGCCTGCTGGCCGGAACCTCCGTGAAGATTCAGGAGATCGCTTCCACAGTCGGCTTCGAGCATCTGTCCCACTTCAATAAAACTTTCAAAAGATCAACTGGGCTGACTCCGCTCCAATACCGCAAGGCATCCAGGTCGCGGGCGTCGTCCAAGTCTGATTGAAGGATAGAAGAATAGCGCGCCTCTCCCGGACATTAGCCTGAGCTCTCCGTGATCACGAGTTCTCCGGACCGGATGAGCTCTACATGGCTGCATTTATGCATCTTCACGGGCTGTGCTTCCTCTGTCCCTAGCCGGATCCGGTCCAGCTTCAGATTGCTGGCGTACCGCAGAACCATTCCCCGCTTGCTTATGGCGCTGAAATTCTCCACCGTCAGCTCAGCAAGCGGCATCTCCGGCAATCCGTTCACCAGCAGCGCAGTTGCCGCACCATGGCAGGTGATATTCCGGAGTGTGATATTCCGGAACTGCGGAGTCTCCTCCGTAACGGGGAAGGACTGCTCATCGTAGCCTTCAGAGCCCTCAACTCCCGCATAGAACATATGGAAAGAAACCGCCTCATGGATAATGCCTGTCATCCGGATATTCTCCATCCGGATATCCTGTACTACGCCGCCTCTTCCCCGGGCGCTTTTAAAGCGCAGCCCGATGTCCGTGCCGATGAACAGGCAATCGCTGACTCTGACCGCATGCACTCCGCCCGACATTTCACTGCCGATCACCACTCCGCCATGTCCGTGATATACCGTACAATGCCGGATGGTAATATACTGGCAGGGCATCCCGGCTCTGCGGCCTTCCTCATCTTTGCCCGACTTCAGGCAGATGGCATCATCTCCTACATCGAACCGGCAATGCTCCACAAGGGCATGTGTGCAGGACTCCAGATCCAGCCCGTCCCCATTCTGTGAGTACCATGGATTACGCACCTGGATGTGCCTGACGGTAACCTGCTCACAGCCCATAGGATGAAGGCACCAGGCAGGTGAATTCTGGAAGGTGGCTCCTTCCAGCAGCACCCGCCGGCAGTTCCGCAGGCTTAGCAGTGCAGGACGCAGATAGGCCCGGGCAGGCAGATAAGCTTCCATTTCAGTCTGCCCTTCCTCCAGAAGCCGCCGGTAGTAGGCTTCTCCCTCCAATGCTTCCCGGGAAGGCCACCACATCTCATTCGGCTCATCCAGCACTCCCCCGGAGGCAATCAGGCTCTGCCACTGGAGTTCCGTCATCTTGAAGCGTTTCACCGGGCGCCAGGCCTCGCCGCTTCCATCGAATATCCCTTCGCCGGTAATGGCTACATCACTGAGAGCTTCCCCATCCAGCGGAGCCTGACAGCGCCAGCCAGCATTCCCCTCATAATGGGAGAAGAGCAGCGGATTCAGCGCGAAGTCCGGCTCGAAACATACGAGTGCCCCGCGCTCGGCATGCAGATTAATCCGGCTGTGCAGCGTCAGCGGTCCCGTACGCCATATTCCCGGCGGGATGATGACCGTTCCGCCTCCTGCAGCTGCGCAGGCATCAAGCGTATTCTGTATGGCAGAAGTGCACAGCAGCTCTCCTTCTGCTGCGCCATAATCTGTAATCCTGAACGTCCGCTCCGGAATTCGCGGCAGTTCAGGTACAGGATAATGATTGGAATCCTGTAGGCTGTTCATAGGCTACCTCCTTCCCGTCTATTCAATTTCTTCATAGCTGAACCAGTCGAAATCGGCATAATTGGTGCTTGGCGCCCCCTGAGAACTGGCATACATGCCAATGTACGCCCCTGTGAATCCTCCGGCCAAGTCCGTGCTGAGTACTCTTCCGTCAGCACGTTCATGTAATGCCGTCCATGAGCCGAATTCGTCGGCTCTATAATAGAATCTGTAGTCCTGTCCTCTGGCCTCTGCCTTAAGCTGCACCTTGTCCTGCGGATAAGGCGCCGATGCCAGCAGCCGCTCGTCCCCTCTGCTGCGCACAATCAGCTGCAGCACCTGCTTCCCGTCCTCCAGCTTCAATTCATAGCGGAAGTGGTTGTCCGCATTCTGAATCAGGATAAGTCCGGCGGTTTCACCTGGTGCCCCCGGTTTGAAGACCATTTCAGCTGCCGCTCTGAAGCTTAAGTGCTGCTGGCGTCTTCCAATAAAAGACGGATTGCTGATCTCTGTCAGCTGCTCTGGCTTGAGCTGCAGCCGCAGGTGTCCCGGGCGTTCGGTGAGGCTCCAGAATTCCCCGCGCGGTGTCCGCAGGAAGTTCCAGATCAGGCTGAGCTCTGCGGACTCAAAATCATCACGTACAGGCAGCTGCGGCCACTTCGTTTCCGGCAGATCAGGCGCTGCCGCTTCCAGCTCCAGCACGCCTTTGCCCGGATTCACTACAGGCCATTCATTCTCCCATTTCACCGGGGTCAGGAACGTTTCACGCCCCAGGTTGCGGTAATATCCGCCGCAGGTCCGGGAAGCAAGACAGAACATCCACCAGTCTCCATGCTGCGTCTCCACCAGTTCGCCATGGCCGACATTCACGATTGGATATTCTCTGCCGAGATGACGGTGGGTCAGAATAGGATTCGCTTTATGGCCTTCATAAGGGCCGGTCACCTTCCGGCTTCTGGCAATCGTGATGGCATGGGTATGGCCGGTGCCGCCTTCGGCAATCAGCACATAATACCAGCCGCCGATTTTGTAGACATGGGGTCCCTCTTGCGCATGCCCCACCTTAAGGGCACCTTGCCAGATGCTGAGCTTCGGACCTATGAGTCTGCCTTGTTCCAGGTCAATCTCCTGCAGCCAAATGTCCATATGCTTCGGATAATCCTGGCCTTCGGGAGGAACACGGTTGCCGGTGTAATATACCTTGCCGTCTTCATCGAAGAACAGGGAGGAATCGATACCCGGTGCATCCTCCAGCCAGACCGGATCTGACCAGTCTCCGGCCGGATCGGTGGCAGTCACATAGAAATTATGCTGATCCTTATTATTGTCCACGTAGGTTGTAATCATATAGAAGAGACCTTGATGATAACGGATAGTAGGGGCCCAAATGCCCATCGACGGAATCGTGTGGTCCAGATTAAGCTGGGACGGACGGTCGAGCACATGGCCAAGCTGGCGCCAGTTCACCAGGTCCTTGCTGTGGAAGATAGGAACACCGGGGAAAAATTCAAAACTCGACGTGACAAGATAATAGTCCTCACCTACGCGGATAGCGGAAGGGTCAGGGTAAAAGCCCGGCAGCACCGGATTGCGGAATGTTCTCAATACAGAAATCCTCCTTCAAACGAGCGAAATGTAAGCATAACCAATTATAGTTCGTATAAGTTCAACTTTCTTGCTCTTTCTATGCTCTTTTTCCCGTTTTTTATACTTTCATGCTATTTGGCTCCATCTCCCATCTTGTCAATGAATAGCTTGTCCCCCTAGAATAGGTGTAGTAGGATTTACATAAAGGGGCGATCATCTTGGGAAAGAGAAAGAAACTGTATACCCGCTTTTTTATGAGCCTGACCCTGATCTCTGTCTGCTGCATTCTGGTACTGGCTATGGTGATCTTCTACTGGTACCGGAACATATCGATTGATAATGTCGACAAGGCTAACCAGAATGTGCTGCTAAATACTGAAACCGTATTCACGAACTATAAGGAAATTGTTCAGAACTATACGATGGACTTCTATGCCAACCCGAACATCAGTGCCCTGATGCGGAGCGGAGAGACGGACTGGAGTGACCAGCTCTACAGTGTCTTAAGCCAGATTCGCGGTGCGCTGGTCGTTAACCAGTATCTGGAGAACGCCTATATCTTCGGGGAGAAGGAACCTTCTGTCATCTATGAGAACATGCCGCTAAGCCCGGAAGCCAAGCTGGAGCTGGCCCGGAGGATGCGGAGCAGCCGTATTATTGAATCTCCCTTTGTGTGGCAAACCACCCAGAACAACGGCACGCCTGTCACCCTGCTGACCGTCTTCTATAACGACCGGGCCTTTGCAGACAGCGAATATTACGGCGCAGTTGCGCTGACCGTCAATCTCGCCAAGCTCCAGAACAATTTGTTCACTCAAAAAGAAGGCGGAACTACACGTTATGCCGTCATTGACCAGAATGGCGAAATTCTCATGCACAGCACACTCTCCGGCAGCACCTTACATCCGGAGATGCTGAAGCAGGTCGCTGCCTCCACCTCTGGAAGTGGCTCCTTCGTCTATAAGGGCAACGGAGACAAGCAGCTGATTACTTATGTGTATTCCGCGCAGGATAAGCTGTGGTTTGTATCAGAGATGTACTATAAAGACAGCATCCGTGAGCTTGCAAATGCCCGCAATCTGATGATTGGTCTCTGCCTGGCTCTAATACTGGCTGCTGCTGTAACTGCCAACCTGATTTCCCGGCAGATCTATAAACCGATCGGCAGGCTGTTTGGCAGCATCGCTAATATCTCCGGCAATGAAGAAGCCTTGAAGGCCGGCAGTGACCTGGATACCGTGAATCTGGAGCTGGAATCTATAGGTGTGAAGCTGGCTCAGCTCAAGAAGGAGAGCGACGGCAGTGCCCTGATGCGCTGGCTGCTCTCCCCGCGCGGTGCGGCAGACCCTTCCGGCGGCCTCCCGATGATGGGCATCGGCGCAACGGAAGGTGCTTATTGTGTCTGTGTACTGGCCGTGCTGGAACCGGGACAGACCGGGAATGCCCCGGAACCTGTCCAGGAAGTCATTCACCGGATTCAAACTGCATTCTCGGAGCTGGCCGAGGTTCAAATCTTCCGCCCCCATCAAGGGTCGGCCGTCCTTATTCTGAGTGAGCTCTATAGCGGAAGCTTCGGGGATTATGCCCATTACCGCAGTACATGGGAGGAGCTCGCTGCAATATACCTTAAGTCCGGCGGCCGCTGCGCGTTCGGCATCAGCGGGCTGGAAAGTGATCTGGGCCTGCTGAAGTCCAAATACGCTGAAGCAGCAGACTGCATGCAATATCTTAAATTCCATGCACAGCAGAATATCATATTCGCCGACGATACCGTCCATCTGAACAGCAGCCCGGTTCCAGACAGTGCGCTTGAGCCGGTACTGCAGGCGGTAAAACAGCCGGAGCTGGCCAGCCACATCCCGCAGGCTGTGGAAAGACTGCTGGCGGTAGCCTGCAGCTACCGTGCAGAGTCTGCTACCGTTGCTGTATCAAGGCTTGCCTTTGAGCTGAACCGTACGGCAGATCTGAGCAGCGGGGGCAACCGCCATTCCGGCTTTCTGGATGATTATCAGCAGGTGTGGCGGATTCAGAGCTATGACAAGCTGCGCGAGTGGATTGAACACAGCTGCAGCGCAGCCGTGGGACGGATTGCCAGCATGAGTGCGGTGCAGACCCGCAGCATTGCCGCCGAGGCTGCCGCTTATATTAGGGAGCATTATAACGACCCCGCCCTGTCGCTTAATGCGCTGGCCGAGAAGCTGTCGGTCAGCCCTGCCTACCTCAGCAGGCTGATTGCCGAAGAGGTGGACAGCAGCTTCCCGGACTTCGTCAACCAGCTGCGGCTGGAGCAGGCAGAACTGCTGCTGGTCACGGATCTTACGCTCGATATCCGCGAGATTGCCCGCCGGGTCGGATATAACAGCAGCACTTATTTTACAACCCAGTTCAAAAAGCGTTATGGCGTCACACCGTCCAAATGGAGAATGAATCACATTCTGCAGTCGCAGGAGTAGTGGGGGCTGGAGGGGAACGGACAGGGACGGATAGGGGGAAATGGAAACAGCGGCAGCCAAGGACGGATGAGGTCCTGGAATGCCGCTGGTTTGTTGAGCTAAGTTTTTTACTCCTTATGAATAAGGTTTACTCCCCCTAAGGGAATTTAAACCCGCCTAATCCATATGTACTATTAATTTGTTTAATATAATCTTCTTTATCAAAGTGAAACGTTTTTGAGTTATTAATTAACTGTTCTCTGCCGTCAATGAAAGTCCAAGTTACAATGTCTTTATTCATTTCAATAAATGAATATACCGCCCCACACCCCAGATCAGCACATGCAGGGCATATATATATTGAATTCTTTCCATTGGGGAAATCTGGCTGACTCAATAATATCAACCTTGAAATGTGTTTTAGCTGAAAATCCTCACTGCCCCACCCTAAGCATGATACAAAATCATAATGCTTAGCATAACTATCATATAAGGATTGTCCGTCAACTATAAAATCCGCAAAACGTATGGGTCCCGGATAACCATCCCTTAGACGCATTTTAAATTCAATTTTCGATTTTTTAATTATCCTCACCTCTTAATGATAAGTGCTCACCGAATCAATCTGATTTTATCAATAGTTCATTCAAAATTTGTGTTACCTCTGCATATCCGACGATCCTAGTGCCCTCCTGTATAAGAGTACCCATTAATTATTGCGGTCTAGGTCCAGCTTTAAGCCATAACACGTCATATCCCATATTCTCGAGTATTTCTAACCCATCACTGAACTCAATTCTGTTTGATCCACTCCACCCATTTTCCAGACCATACACTATAAACTGCTTCACTACTCCCGGGTAATTTAAGTTAAAATCTTCAATATCATCCGAGTCCGTCTTCTTTAAGCGAACACCAACTAGCAGAGGACTTCCTGAGATTGGGTCATCCCATGTACAAAATCGGAAAGAGCATGCCACATTCTTCTGTCCTTTTAATGATACAGAAAGATTGATTTCGCTTACGCCTTGGTGGTACTTTTGGTTAATCACATAAACGTAATTTTTATCTTGAACCTTGATTTCCCTAGTTTTTTTCTTCATATATTCATCACCTATTGGAAATTCTCCGTTTGCAACATATTCTTCTTATCCAAACTCCAAATCATTCTTAGCCAGATCCAAAGCTGTGTTCTTGATCAAATTTTCTATTACAAACACTTCAGTTATGTGAGTCTTCTTCCTACTTTCCTCTTACAGCATCTATAATAGCTCTCTTCACATCATCACGGATTAAATGTATAAATTTAATAGACAAATCCAATTTTTCTAGAGTTGTATCATTGTATAGCTGCTTTTCACCAAGTGAATTAAGCTCGCCAACCAGTTCGTCACCTAAGGATGGGAGCCCGCTCCGAACCTCTATTATGGAGAAATCATGGTCTTCAGTCTCTACAGCAAAAAACCCTAAACGCCGATACTCTGTATGCACACGACCTCTCATTATTTTGCTCCCTTCAAATTAAAACAATTGAAATTATTTATCTTTTTCTATGCGGAAAAGGATTATTTCCCTATGAACGGTTGTGGATTTTGCCCAAATCTGTTGGCTTATCCTAACTAACTCTCTTACCTTTTACACGGTACAGCTCTGTAAAGACTTAAATGTTGTACATATGAGACAATTTCATAATTCAAATCCGAGCATAGTTACACGTACAAAATCGTTATTATTAAGAATAAATATTCGGAGATCACTCTATTTCCAGTGCTAGCGATCATCAAGAAAAGCGGTTAATACGGAATTCTCCTGGTGAAAAATGTTTATGAAATTGTCTCTTTTATGCAGGATTTTCGCGCCAGCCCCATGCTTTCTTCCTCAAGTCTATCATTTAACTTTTCAATCCACCATTTCATTCTCCACAGCTTCGCCTCTACTATAACGTCAGAAATAAATTAATGAAAACCACATTGGCAAATTGCCTAGTAAGGTTTGCGGTTTGTGGTTTAAAGTAACCAGCTACCTGTATGCATTAGACTTAACTGCACTTTGTACAACTAAATCGTCTGATTTCCCACCAATTCTCCGTTTAGTTGTATTTCGTACAATTAAACGGGCACTTGTTAATAGTTTTCACTCGTTCCAGCAAATTTAGTTGTACAGAATACAGTTATACGATGCAAGCCTACCTTTTCGCTGGTTTTAATTGTACAGAATACAACTATCTCTGAATTTTCAGTTGGAACGCTGAATACATAAATTGCTGCATTGAACGAACTCACTTCTTTTGCTCTAAAGTTGTACTTGTCCCCCAAATCCAAAACTCCCTTCCCATTCACAACGCCATTTCCCCGCTTGTATCAGGCATTTAACCATCCCAATACAGAAAACTTCTGCTTTTTCTGTTTTTTTAAGCCCGCTCATTCCGCATTTTTTAACTTTTTCCCGTTTATTATGATAGCGTTTACATTCTGCGCCGGATTATGATTTGCCTTGTAAAGCGTTCTCCTGAATCACGGGATGAAATGATAACGCTAGCATAAAGGAGTGGACTGTATATGACGCAAGAGGCAACACCCGGCACCCCGGGACAGCTTGTCCCGGCAACGCGGACTGTCAGCGCCCGGCGCTTCCGCAAATCCCTAAAGAAGGACAGCTCGCTGTATCTGCTGGCCCTGCCGGGCATCATCATTCTGATTTTATTTGCGTACCTGCCGATGAGCGGACTGATTCTCGTCTTCAAAAACTACAACTTTAACGACGGGATTTTCGGCAGCCCGTGGGCGGGCTTTTCCAACTTCGAGTTTTTCTTCTCCAGTATGGAGGATGCCCTGAGGGCGACCCGCAACACAGTTATGCTGAATGCGCTGTACATGCTGACCGGCACTTTTTTCTCGGTGGCTATCGCCATTATATTGAATGAGCTGCGCAGCAAGTGGTTTATCAAAATCACCCAGAGTGTCATGTTCTTCCCGTATTTCATCTCCTGGATCATTATCGGAGCCATCCTGTTCTCCCTGCTCGACTATGACAAAGGGATTCTCAACCAGCTGCTGCAATCGCTTGGCCTGTCGCAAATGGACTGGTATTCTAGCCCGTGGCTGTTCGTAGTGATCCTGGTGCTGGCGAATATCTGGAAAAGTGCCGGCTACGGTGCGATCATCTACTATGCGGTGTTACAGGGAGTGGACACCTCCTATTATGAAGCGGCCCGGATCGACGGTGCCTCCCGCTGGCAGATTATCACCAAAATCACGATACCCATGCTGATTCCTTCAATCATCCTGATGACACTGCTCGGAATCGGAGGCATGCTGAAGGGCGATCTGAGTATGATCATGGGCGTAACGTTCCTTAATCCGCTGCTGCTGCCCACTACCGATATTATCGACGTCTATGTATACCGCACGGCCATCCGTTCCGGTGAATTCGGCTTCGCTTCCGCCATTACGCTCTATCAATCCGTCTTTGGATTCATTCTGGTGCTGGTAGCCAACAAGCTGGCCGGCTGGTATGACAAAGACAGCAAACTATTCTAGGAGACCGATACGATGCAAACTACTGAAAACAAAGGGCTGGTTATTTTCTTCTATGTCTGTATTGCGGTATTCTCGGTCATTTGCCTGGTGCCGTTCGTGCTGGCGGTATCCGGTTCTCTATCTACAGAGTCGAGAATTGCTGCGGAGGGCTATTCCTTCTGGCCCCGGGGGTTCACGTTCGAAACCTATCAATTCTTGTTTGGCTCCAAAGCAGAGCAGATTCTGCGGGCCTACTCCATGTCGCTGGTCGTAACAGTACTGGGCACGCTGACCGCTGTACTGGTGACAACTGCTTATGCCTACGTCATCTCCGTCCGGAATTTCCGGCTGAAGAACTTTTTCGCCTTCTTTGCCTACTTCACGATGCTGTTCAGCGGCGGCACACTGCCGTGGTATCTGCTGAGCACCAAATACTATCACCTTGGCGATACGCTGCTCGGCCTGTTCATTCCCTATGTGCTAAGTGTGTTCCTGATGTTCCTTATGGCCAACTACTTCCGCAGCATCCCGCATGAGATTGTCGAGTCGGCACAGATCGACGGGGCAGGCCATCTGCGGATTTTCTTCAGTATTATGATTCCGCTCGGCCGGGTCGGACTGGTGACGATTTCACTCTTTTATGCGCTCCAGTTCTGGAATGACTTCTATCTGCCGCTGATGCTGGTTAACAATCAGGATCTCTATACGATCCAATACCTGATGTACAACATGATGGCGAACATTCAGTTCCTGGCCTCCGGCAATGCCGCACAGGTGGGAGGTGCAATTATTGCCCCGCCGCTGGAGACTGCGAAGATGGCGATGACCTGTCTGACCGTTCTGCCGATCGCTATTTTGTATCCTTTTCTCCAGGGATTCTTCGTTAAAGGTATTATCGTGGGTTCGGTGAAAGGCTGATCCTCCGGACACATTGACCTAATATTGGTTGCATCAGGTGTGTGCTCCCGTGCTCCGACATGTTGTACAATAAGCTTACGGGAGCACCGCCTTGGCAATATAAGCCTCACAGATTAATTCTAATTCAGGAGGGTGTTCATCATGACAAAGAAAAAAGGCTGGTTAAGTTTGCTCCTGGCAACTGTATTCCTGGTAAGCGGCTGTTCGCAGGGCAATAATGAAAGCGCTAACCCTGGTAATACGGACAGCAACAGCAATGGAGGCTCAGCACCGGCAACGGCGGCGGGCAGCGGGACTGAAGGCACGGCTCTGGCGCCGGCCAAGCTGAAGATCGTACTGTACGGGGACGAGTCGAACCGGATGAAGGAGCTGGCCAAGACGGAGTTCTATGATGTGATCAAAAAAGAAATCAATGCCGAGGTTGAATTTCAGTTCCTGCCCTGGACGGAATACGGCGGCGGCAAAACGGACCTGATGCTGTCGACCGGTGAAGATTTCGCGACCTATACGGATGCCAACTATATGGTGAAATCTGTCGCCAAAGGACTCTACACCGACCTCACTCCCTATATCTCTGCAGCAGCAGCGGATTTGAGTGCGGCAGTGGACGAGGCATCCTTCCGGGCCTTCCAGCTAGAGGAGAAACAATATGCGGTACCTGTAGGCAACAAACCGAATTCCGCTGAATTTTACAGTGTGCTGGTCCGGCAGGATCTGCTGGAGGAAGCAGGAATGACACAGGTCTCCTCTCTTGCGGAGCTTGAGCAATTCTATGATAAAGTCCATGCGCTTCACCCCGAGCTGATCGGATATGCCAACACGGACGCCCGCAGAATGCTGCAATATGACTTCACCGACAAGAATCTGTACTGGCAAAATGATTTCATCGCCCTCGATGAGTCTGCCAAGGATGATCAGATTATCAGCTGGTTCGAATCCCCAGAATTCAAGACCTATGCCGGTCTGATGCACGGGTGGTACGAGAAAGGGATCATTCCGAAATACGCCGCAACGAATGTGCCTCAGTTGCAGTCTGACTGGAACTCCGGCAAAGCAATGTTCTGGGCAGGAACCGCAGCACGTCCGTTCGAAGGCGCAGCTACCATCTCGCAGGCAGTGCCTGAAGCCAAGCTGGTTAATTATTTCCTGGGCACCGGCCGTCCAAAAATCAGCAGAGGCACCTACAGTACCGCCTTCTTCGTCTCTGCCGCAGCCAAGGACCCTGAGCGTTATGTCATGTTCTTCAACCTGCTGCAAAAAAAACAGGAGCTGTACGACCTGTTCGCCTATGGTATTGAAGGCACCGATTATACGCTGGATGCTAACGGCCGTCTGACCAAAATCAATACCGATTCACTGATTCCCGATTGGCTGCTGATGAACAAAAACTTCATGCGCTTTGACAACACCGTACCGGATGATTTCATTGCCGATTACAAAGCATGGGATGACGGAGCAATTATCTCCAAAGGCGCAGGCTTCAACTTCGACAATACTCCGGTCAAGAATGAAGAAACCAAGCTGAACGGCGTATTCACCGAATACCTGGCCCCAATCGGCAGCGGTTTCAGTGATTATGATTCTGCTTTCCCTAAGGCCCTTGAGCGGTTAAAAGCGGCCGGTATCGACAAATACATCGCCGAATACCAGAAGCAGTTCTCTGAATGGTATGCGAAGCAGCAATAGAATTCAGCCGCAGCTGCACAGCGGTGTGACGATGACAGCCTTCATATGAACTTACCGGCAGCGCGCCCTCCTTATTAGGAGAGGCGCGTTTGTTTGGCGAATTATTATAGCCGGTGCAGCTTGCGGTATCTGGATGGGGTTAAACCAAGCTTCGCGCTGAACACGCGGCTCAGGTAGAAGCCATTCTCATAACCGCACTGCTGGGCGATGATTTCAATGGACTGTGTGGAATCTTCAAGCAGCAGGCAGGCTTTTTGGAGCCTGATTCCGGTCACAAATTCTGAAGGTGTCGCCTGATAAGCTGCCCGGAACCGCCGTGTTAACTGCACCGGTGTGATACTAAGCGTGGCCGCCAGCTCCTGCATCGTCATAGGGGTGCAGGCATGCTCAAGCAACCATTGCCTGGCCTTCTGCATATCCTGATCGGAACTCTCCCCTTCGGATTGCACTTCCTCCGCCGCAAAGCTGCGCTCGATATCAAGGAGTCTCCACAAATCCTCCAGCATATGCTTCATTCGTCCAAAGCCCGGCTCCTCCTGAATGCTTCTTCCGATGTTCCTCATATAACGGTAAGTCGACAGCAGACGCTCCACATCCCTGACCGTCCACCTTCCGCCTAGCGTTGCGGCTGCTTCTTCAAGCCCCGGCTTCTCCTCCCATTCGAACTGGATGAAATGAAAGGTTAAAGTTGTCACCGTTCTCCGGTAAAAGGCCGTACCCGGAGGACATACGATGATATCCCCCCATCCGGCCTCTCCCTCATGATCTCCGAACCGGTAGGCGAATTGTCCTTGTTCAACCGCAAAAATCGTCCACACGGGATAGGTATCATGCTCCAGCAGGAACTGCTTTTTCTGCTCCCAATAGAGATAGGCTACTGGATGAACTGACCAATTATTTCGCATGCACAGCTCTCCCTCCAAGCAATAACGAAATGAAATAAAGTATATACTCTCAGAAATTATATGCATGTTATTTGATGATATATTATTTTATCATGAAACTACGGATATATTACCATAAGTCAGAGGAGAGGTTCAATAATGCGCAAAGAAACGGTCCAAACGGATGTCACCGTTATAGGCGGAGGTCTGGCGGGAGTATGTGCGGCGATTGCAGCGGCCCGTCTAGGGCAGAGTGTCTCACTGGTCAATAACCGTCCAGTACTTGGCGGCAACTCCAGCAGTGAAGTGCGGGTATGGGTGTGCGGCGCCACCTCGCATGGCATTCACCGGTATGCCCGGGAGACGGGGATTATGGGGGAACTATTTGTAGAGAACCAGTACCGCAACAAGGACGGGAATCCGTACCTGTGGGATATGGTTGTGCTGGAAGCCGTGCAGGCAGAACCGAATATTCAGCTGTTCCTGAACACGGATGTGCATGAAGCCGAGGCCGATGAGGAAGAAGGCGGCGGGCGGCGTATCCGCTCGGTTACCGGGTGGATGATGGGGTCAGAGCGGAGCATCCGCTTTGAGAGCCCGGTCTATCTGGACTGCACCGGAGACGGGCTGGTCGGGTTCCTGGCGGGTGCAGAATACCGGATGGGCCGCGAAGCGCATGATGAACTGGGTGAAGAATGGGCACCGCTGGTTGCAGATGATATTACCCTCGGCAGCACCCTGCTCTTCTATACCAAGGATGCCGGCCATCCGGTCAAATATATAGCTCCTTCAATGGCCATAGATATTACAAAGACGTCCATCACTGAGAACCGCATCATCCGCAGCGGCGATAATGGCTGCGCCTACTGGTGGATTGAGTTCGGCGGCGAACAGGATACGGTTCATGACAATGAGGCCATTCGCAACGAGCTGTGGTCGATTATTTACGGGATTTGGGACTATATTAAGAACTCCGGGAATTTCGATGCCGGGAACATGACGCTGGAATGGGTCGGTTCGCTTCCGGGCAAACGCGAATACCGCCGCTTCGTAGGCGACTATATCTTGAACCAGAACGATATCCTTGCGCAGCGGGAATTCACGGACCGCATCGGCTTCGGCGGCTGGTCGATTGATCTGCATCCGCCGCAGGGAGTCTATGCCACCGAATCCGGCTCGAAGCATATGTATTCTGACGGCAGCTACCACATTCCGTTCCGTTCACTGTATTCCGTGAATGTGAACAACCTGCTGATGGCCGGCCGTGACATCAGCGCCTCGCATGTGGCGTTCGGGACGACCCGCGTTATGGCTACCTGCGCGGTCATCGGCGAAGCGGCCGGCACCGGCGCTGCGCTCTGCGCTGCCAAGGGAGTAACGCCGCGCGAACTGCATGCGAACCACCTGAAGGAGCTGCAGCAGACGATGCTCCGCCAGGATGCCTCTATCCTGGGTCTGAACAATGAAGACGCAGCCGACCTGGCACTCCAGGCTGCCGTCAGCGCCTCCAGCGAACGGAACCGCTTCGCAGTGGAGCATCCGGCATTCAGCGTCCCTCTTACAGCTGACATCGGCGTCACCCTTCCGGTCGATCCTCTGCTGGAAGGAATGGAGCTGCTGATCGACGCAAGTGAAGCAGCGGAGCTGACCGTTCAGCTATGGGAGACCGGACGTCCCGAGAATTATGTTCCCTATGCGCTTCTGCAATCCGCATCGGTTTCTGTCATCTCCGGTACGCAGCAATGGGTGAAGCTCGACCTGCGCTGGCAGCCGGAGACGCCGTGCAATGCTTTTCTGATCATCAAGGCTAATGCGGCAATCACCCTGCATATGGCAGATCAGCCGACTTCGGGGATGCTCGCCTATGGGCACAGCAACACACCTGTAGTATCCTTGGATTTCCAGAATCAGCCCGCACAGCCTGTAGTCCTGTGGGACAAAAAGAAATTCGATCACACGGCCCCATGCATCCGCATGTCTGGGCCAACCCAAGCCTTCGCCGCAGACAAGGCAGTGGACGGATACCTGCGTCCTTACGGCGGCCCGCATCTGTGGTCCTCTGACCGAATGAACTCCGGCCGCCCGGAATGGCTTGAGCTGGCCTGGAGCGCACCCGTAACCCTCCGTGAGGTGCACGTTACCTTCAATGACGATGTCAACGAGGATCTGATTAACCTGCATCATCATATTACGCCATATGAAGTCCTGCCGACGCTCGTCAAGGATTATCGTATTGAAGCTTACGTGAACGGCAACTGGACGGCAGTCGCCGCAGGAAGTGACAATCACAAGCGCAAGCATGTGCACCTGCTGAGCGAAGCTGTCGTAGCAGACCGCCTGCGCGTTATCGTTCTGGAGACGAACGGCAGCGAGTACGCGGAGATTATTGAGGTGCGGGTGTACGAGTAACCGGATACAGAAGATACAACAGCCTAATCCTTTGGCGTAACTGCTCAAGGATTAGGCTGTTTGTATCCAAGAAGAGATGAATAAATCTATGAGCTTACGCTGAGTTTATTTTAGAGCTTCATACAAGGCAATAAGAGTCAGGGACTGTCCGTATGCCATCGGCATGAGGGTAATGTTCTTGTAATGATCCTTATCCATTCCCATCCCGGTTCCGGCCGACACATTCAACACAGTTCCATCTCCGCTAATATTGTGACATACCGACTGAATAGCCTTATCTGCCGCAGCCTGATAGGAGGAATCGAGAATACCGGCTTTAATGCCTTTTAGGATACCTGCGGCAATTGCAGCCGAACCAGATACCTCTTCATAGCTGGTGGGGTCCTGCAGAACTGTATGCCACAGGCCGGAAGCTGCCTGAAGGGATACCAAGGCATTGACCTGAGCTTTATACGTATCCACCAGAAATTTCCGGATACCCGGGCTAATCGTATCCTGGCAAGCTTCCAGGTAATCGACGATGCCATAAGTGAACCAGGAATTACCGCGGCACCAGAAGATACTGCCGAAATTATCATTGCGTTCGAAGCTCCAGCCGTGGAAGAACAGGCCGGTATGCTTGTCGAACAGATACTTGATATGGAGCAGAATCTGGTGTTCAGCTTCATGCTGCCACTCCGGCCGGTTGAACTTGCTCCCGGCCTGGTTCAGAAACAGAACCGCCATAAAGAGCGTATCAATCCATAACTGTCCATTGTGCAAGTGAATTTCATCCCGGTTGCCAATGGCAGTGACCGTATGCTGAAAGCCTCCTTCTTTGGTTTTGGGCAACTCATGAAGGAGCCAATCCGCATGTTCCCGGCATAGCTCTTCCAGTTGGCTGGAAGGCTCAAGCTGATCCAGGAGCAGAACCAGAGCCAAATAAGGAGCTGTCGTATTAATGTTTTTGGAAGGCAGTCCAACCTCCAGATTACGGGAATACCAATTCTGTAAAAATTCAATATAGCGTTGATCGCCGTAAACCTTCTGCAGCTTGTAAAGACCATACAGACCGACGCCCTGCGGCCAGTCCCATTCTTCAATTCCGAAATCCCGTTGCACAATCCCTAACTTTGTATCGGCCTGAACCACGGTTTTATCCTTTTCATAGTCGCTGCCGCCCAGATTCATAAGCTTATCTACTACCAGCCCAATTTTTTGAAGCAGGTTTTCATTTGTCATGGATTCCTAAGCTCCTTGTCATTCAATATGTTCAGGCTAAATGGTCCGCAGATGCCATTGACTATTAATTTCTTTAATTAACGTCATATCGCATTTGGGTGTTCGATCATAGGCCAATAGACCGTTAATTTCTTGCTCCACATCGGTCAACTGCGTATAACAGTAACCATAAATAATCTTAGAAGCGTATACAGCCTTCATGATTCTCTCATATTCCAGAACAAGATCCTCGGAAGATTGTGCACTGGTATATCCCCAACCATCGTCAGCGCCTGCCTTATAGCTTATCCCGCCAAATTCAGTTAACAAGATCGGCTCTCCCCGATGCTCATAACCGTCTGCATATATACTGCGGGCCGATGGAGTTGAAGCAAGCATCGTCTCCTTCGTAGACAGCATCCGCTTATACTCTTCATACTTATTAGGCTCATCTGCCCGGCCATGCTGATAATTGTGTACCGCACATATGTCAGTCCGTGTCATTTCCCATCCATCATTCGATATCACTAACCGGGTATCATCCAGGGAATGAATAAGACTATACATGGCTAAGCTGTGATACTGCTGCTGCTTATCCGATTTCACCCTCGGAATTCCCCAGCTTTCGTTAAGCGGAACCCAGGCAACAATCGAGGGATGATTGAAGTCACGATCAATAATTTCAATCCATTCTTTGGTTAAACGGGCCACAGCATCACTATTGTAAGAAGGGCTGGCAGCACATTCTCCCCATACCAGGAACCCTAGCCGGTCCGCCCAGTACAGAAACCGCGGGTCCTCTACCTTTTGATGCTTACGGCAGCCGTTGAACCCTAATTCTTTGGCTAATTCAATATCTGTCTTCAGGTGTTCATCCGTTGGCGCAGTAAGTAATCCTTCCTGCCAGTAACCCTGATCGAGTACAAGCTTTTGATAATAAGGTTTGTTATTCAGATAGACCATACCGTTCTCTGTATGAACTTTCCGCATGCCGAAATACGACTGTATACCATCCACCTCAACCCCATGATCGTAAAGCTTCATTTCAACATCAAACAAATTAGGAGTTTCCGGAGTCCAGGTCCAGCCGGCATGATGAAAGTTAGTCCGGAATATCTTCAAACCAAAGAGATCTACCGTTCTGCGCGTTATGGGCTGCAACAATCGTACCCGATCCTGAACCACAGGCACTCCCCGAAAAGAAATACGGATATCCAAATCTAATTCTTCTGATCCGTATCCCCCACATTCAGCCTCGATGCCAATGCTCCCTTGATCTACATCGGGGTGGAACTTCACCTGATGAATATAAACAGGGTTCACCGCCTCCAGCCACACGGTCTGCCAAATCCCTGTCGTGCGGGTATACCAGATGCTATCGGGCTTCTCAAGCCAGAACTGTTTGCCCCGGGGTATAGTCTCATCCTGTGAAGGGTCCTCCACATGAACAGTCACCTGTTCCTCCTGTCCGGTTAAAGCATGCGTAATATCAAAGGAAAATGGAGTGTGCCCTCCCTCATGCATGCCGATATAATGACCATTCACATACACCCAGGCTCTATAATCTACCGCTCCAAAATGTAAGACAACACGCTTCTTAACCCAACCTGGATCAAGTGTGAAATTACGCTTATACCAGACATAGTCATGAAAAGAGGTATCGTGTATTCCACTTGCAGGGGTTTGAAAAGCAAAGGGAACTTGAATGGTCTGACTAAAATTCTGGCTTGGATCATACCATCGCTGTGCAGCTCCAACATTCTTGTCATCAAATTCAAATTGCCATGCTCCATTTAAGTTTAGCCATGCGTCTCTAACTAACTGTGGACGCGGGTATTCCATCCGATGTGACATCTAGCTTCATCTCCTATCCTATTAGTCCCGAAACAATAATAGTTAACTTTTGTGCGAGTTCAACAGTAACCCTTCCTCACAAGCAAGCAAATACTATCATGATGAAAGCGTTCTTTCAAGCTTGTATCAACGTTATTCGTGATTTTCAACTTTGTGGTATACAAAATAAAATTACCGCTCAACTGAACCTAATATTGTTAACAAAAAAGTTAACAATAAGTTATAATGTTCAATATCCGCTAAATAAGACTCACTAAAGAAATTAACAAAAAGCAAAAGAAGCGGAGGGGAAATTTGGAACTGTAGGAGCGGTAGCGACCGCCTGAAAGCTTTCCGCAGGAAAGCTCGCTACGGAAGCATACCCAGTCACCGGATTTCCACCACGAACAGCGGATTGGATGAAGAAATCTGGGGACAACAGCGGCCGGAAGTCCAAAGGTTCACCGCAGTGACGACGAAGCTTCAAGTTCAATACTTAAGTGCGTCTTATATAGAAGCTATATTGATCCCGATGAGGAGGTACTTATGTTCTTAGAACTCGATGAGAATGGTATTTCTGTTTTGAAAGCACTGGCCTCTGACACAAGAGCTTCCATTCTCAAACTATTGTTACATACACCGCTTACGGTCAGTGAGCTCGCGAAAAAGCTAAACTTAAGCAAAGCTATCGTTTCACGCCATATCCGGTTACTGGAGGACGCCAAGATCATCAAGCTCCAGGACAACTTAGAGGTTACTGATAGCCGAAAGAAGAATTTCATTCTTGCTGTTGATCATATTGCCCTCAACTTACCGAAGAAGCTCCATCTTCCTTTTAATGTAATTACTAATGAAATTAAGCTCGGATACTATTCTAATTTTTCGGTCACCCCTACATGCGGATTAGCCAGCCCCGCCAAAGTAATCGGAAAGTTAGATGATCAACGGACCTTCGTATCCAATGACCGGATCGATGCTTCCTTACTTTGGTTTGCCGAGGGCTTCGTTGAATATATGATTCCGAATGAGTTCAACCACAATTTCACTGCAGAATTATTAGAGTTATCCTTAGAGCTCTCTTCAGAGTTTCCTGGTTCCAACAATAATTGGCCAAGTGATATCGCTTTTTATATCAACGATGTTTTTATAGGCACCTGGACGGCTCCAGGTAATTTTTCAGATGTGCGCGGGAAATTAACACCAGCCTGGTGGGATAATGAACTAAGCCAGTACGGCCTTTTGAAACATTTAAGAGTCACCAAGAAAGATACTGGAATAGACGGTCAAAAAATATCATCGGTTACCCTTGCCCATTTAAAGATCGAAGATTCCCCCTTCATCAAGCTGAGGATTAGTATTGATGATCATTCTAAGAACAAAGGTGGACTTACTATTTTCGGGGAGCACTTTGGAAATTATTCACAAAATATGCTACTTAAAATATTCTACACCGAGGTAGAATAATAAATATTTAGGCTGGCTTCGAATCTCCAAGGGGTTTACGCAAAGAGGCTCTCCATGAACGATGTACATCGTTTTGGAGAGCTTTTATATGGATCATATTCTGATACAATATAAGGACAAACCAAATTCGAGGTGCCAGCCATGCAATGGGAAGAGGTTCGGAAGATTTATCCCAATCAATACGTCAAGCTGCAAATCCTTGCATCACATACCGAAGGCAACACTAAGTTTGTGGATGAAGTCGCACTGATCCGTGCTATTCAAGATCCCCAAGAAGCGACTATGGAGCTTCTACAATCTAAGGACGGCGTGATTGTGTCACATACCGGAAATGAAAAATTGAAGGTTGAGATTCGTGTTTTTTGTAGACCGAGAGTGGCTCGAATGGCCAGAATACATACAGATGAACAAAAGAAGCAAATGACTTCGATTATCTTCAATGATGAAGGTGTTCTCTCCCAACTTCAACAAGCTCAAAAGGATCGCAGAGATGGAATTTCCACATACAGTGACAGCGAAGAGGAGTTTGCCCAGTTACTGAACAAGACCCAGAACGAATAAATAGCCTAACCTCTTTGCGTATTCGCTGTGGGATAGGCTATTTTTTGTACAATAACTCATCTGCCCTCTCATGCCTCACTCTTCCCCATCATACTCCCTCCCCTCCGCCCATATACATAAGAAGAACGGTTCACAAGCTGGAAGGAGAGATGGATGCATGCCCGGTGATGAGATTAAAGCGCTGGAACGGGCGATTGCCGAGATTACGGAGATTGCTACCGGCTTCGGCCTCGATTTTTATCCGATGCGTTATGAGATATGTCCTGCGGATATCATTTATACCTTCGGTGCCTACGGGATGCCCACCCGGTTCGGACATTGGAGCTTCGGTAAGACTTTTCATAAAATGAAGTCGCAATACGATTTCGGCCTGAGCAAAATTTACGAGCTCGTCATTAAC
The DNA here is from genome assembly GCF_000758605.1 of Paenibacillus sp. FSL R5-0912. Taxonomy (NCBI): domain Bacteria; kingdom Bacillati; phylum Bacillota; class Bacilli; order Caryophanales; family Paenibacillaceae; genus Paenibacillus; species Paenibacillus sp. FSL R5-0912. The sequence goes on along the minus strand of NZ_CP009282.1, from coordinate 2,302,111 downwards.
TCGAACCCGTGCTACGCCTTCCTGCTCGACGGCAACTCCCTGGTGCAGAACAAGCTAATCGTAGCCCACGTGTTGGCGCACTGCGATTTCTTCAAGAACAATATGCGCTTCTCGATGTCCAACCGGGATATGGTCGAGAGCATGGCGGCCACCGCCGACCGGATCAACGATTATTCCGTCACCTATGGAACGGATGCGGTAGAGAGCTTCATTGATTCGGTGCTGGCGGTCCAGGAGCATATCGATCCCAGCCTGATCCAGCCGCGCAAGCTCGGCAAGACCCATCTGCTCGAAGCCAAAATGAAGGAGCGCAAGGACTTCCCGCCCGGCGGTCCCGGACCGGCACATGCCTACAGCGAGCTGTGGGATCTGGAAAAAGGCCCGGATGCCGATACCCCCGCGCCGGAAACCGCCGGCAAACGCACCTTCCCGCCCGAGCCGGAAAAGGATATCGTCTGGTTCATCCAGCAGTATTCCACCGCTCTGGAGGATTGGCAGCGCGACATCATGACCATGCTGCATGACGAAATGCTCTATTTCTGGCCGCAGATGGAGACCAAGATCATGAACGAAGGCTGGGCTTCGTATCTCCAAGGTGCTTACGAAAAAAGGCTCTCCATGAACGAAATAGATCGTTTTGGAGAGCTTTGTGTGTGTTGAGTATTCAGTGAGAGCATCTGACGAAGTGTTCCCGCCTTGTTTGGGTTTTCTTAGCATTCGATTTAATAAAGAATCATCATCAGATACCAATCATCGTATTCAGCAGATCGTATGACTAATAATTTGGCACAGTAAAGAGTGCCCCTCACAATTTGTAGAAGTTACTGCATAGAGGGGCAGTCATCATGGCGGTCCTTCTTTTACTCCACCAACTGCTTACAAAAGGGCATTAATTCTTCTATCTTAGCTACAATTCGTTTTTGTTCTTCAAGTGGGGGAAGGGGGATGATCATCTTTTTCAAATGAGTAGGTCCATAATGTTTTATTGTACCTCCTGATTTCTGTTCATTAATTTGCTTAATATAACAACTCGATTTTATAAAGAACCTAAAATAATCCTTATTTACATTCACATACATTTTAAATCTAATCTGACCAGTGTATGGTATTGAACCAACTGTTTTATCAGTCACTTCACATATCTTATCCATTGATGCGCTTGTACTAATTACAATATCACCTGGGTCTAATTTATAATGGCTCCATCTTTTTTCAACCATATCAGGATCTAAATAATTGCAACCTTCTAAACTCAAGTCATCATTTTGCATACCAGAAATTCTAATTAAAGGGACACCTGAATCTCTGAAATCAATAGCTAGTATGCCAGGTCCTTCTTGAAAATATGACATCTCAGGTATTCTTACCCACTTCCAACTATCAGGAATGTCAAACGGTATCTCATCCTCTGTTATTGCTGGCAGTGGTTTTTCCTTCTTAATCTTGCCTTCCTTAATCAGCTTAACTTTTTCTTCTTGAATCTGCTGATATAGTGCTTCGGCAGTACCCTCTTCATCTCGTTGTTCAACCAATTTTCCTTGGATAGCATATTGCAGAATGGATTTCTGCACATCCTCTGGAAACTTCTTATTAAACACCTCTAATTTAGAATGGGCATCACCGTATTTCTCAACATAAGGCATTAATTCTTCTATCTTAGCAACGATTCGCTTTTGTTCTTCGAGTGGGGGGAGAGGAATTAAAACTTTCACAATATTACCTACTGCTAATCCTGGTTGCGCTGTTGCTGTTGCATATTGATTTAAATTAAGTGCTCTTAAAAAATAACCACACCACATAACATCTGTTTTATCAAAATGATCAACGACTACCGCATGTTCTGTTGCGTAAAATTTCTCCTTAGCATAATTAATATTTCCACACAACGCACCTTGCCGTCCAATTAATGCGTATTTACCATCTCGATTAAAAATCTTTACGTAACCTCTCAAACCGTTTCCACCGTAACAAGGATATTTATATTCTTCTGACTGATTTTCGTTAATATCGGAAGCAGACATGTTTTTACCAGCTTGCAAATTAAGTATTTCTCCAATCCTCACCCATTCCCAACTTACTGGAATGTCAAACGGGATCTCATCCTCTGCTATTGTTTGAAGTGGTTGTTCCTTCTTAATCTTCTTCGCTTTTATAAACCGCTCTTTTTCAGCCTTTATCTGCCCTAGAAGCTCTGTTGCAGTTCCCTCTTCTGCTCTCTGTTCAACCAGCTTTCCTTGAATCGCTAGCTGGAGGATGCTAGTTTTCAAATCCTGTGCATTCATCCTAATTACCTCCAAGCATAGAAGTAATCTGCTCTAGTACATGATCGATTTCAGCATTGAGTGAGGCTCTTTTTTCTTGATATTGATGTATCAAATCCATTGGCTCTAAAATTACTTCTTCCTCACGGGAAAATCCACATAAATCAATGTTATAGTTTAAGGCTGCTATCTCACTAACTGAATATTTCTTAGCTTTTGGGAATCCGTCAACTTGGATTTCTTCTCGTTCGTTCCACCAAGTTAAGGCTGGCTCAAAATGCTCCATCTTCATCGGTTTTGTCTTCGAGAAGTTCTTATAGCCTTCTGGCATATCCAGGCGATAAAACCAAGTTTCCTCTGTTGGGTGCGTGTTATCGAAGAATAAAATATTCGTTGTTATCGACGTATAGGGAGCAAATACGCTATGAGGTAACCTCACAATCGTATGGAGATTATACTCGCCGAATAATTTCTTTTTGATATTAACTTTGGCATTATCCGTCCCAAACAGGAATCCATCTGGAATGATGACGGCACATCTCCCATTTTTCTTAAGTCTGTACATGATGATATTGATGAATAAGTCGGCAGTCTCAGAGCTTCTAAGGTCTGATGGGAAATTGACTTTAACGCTATCCTTTTCATTGCCACCATATGGCGGATTCATAAGTACCACATCAAACTGCTCCATTTTCCTGTATTCTTTGTAATCTGTTTCTAACGTATTGCCATGAATAATGTTTGGGTTGTCAATATCATGCAACAGCATGTTGGTAATACATAGAATGTGTGGGAGTGCTTTCTTCTCCACTCCATATACAGAGTTATTATAAATGTCTCTGTTCTCAAGGGAGTTTCCAACCTGCGTCTCTAGAGCATTTAGAGCAGAAACCAAAAATCCACCCGTACCACAAGCAAAATCCCCAATTTTTTCGCCCAGAATCGGCTTAATCACTTCTACCATAAAATCGGTTACCGCTCTTGGTGTATAAAACTCCCCTGCGTTACCTGCGCTTTGTAAGTCTTTCAGGAAAGATTCGTAAATCGTACCAAAGGTATGGCGTTCTTCGTATTCTGTAAAATCAATCTCACCAATGATATTTATAACTTGCCGCAGTAACACGCCATCCTTTTGATAGTTGTTGGCATCTTCAAATGCATATTTCACAATGACCTGGTTCATAGGTGTTTCATCATCGATTTCAAGATTTTTAAGGGTCGGGAAGAGCGTGTTGTTAACAAAGGTTAATAAAGAATCGCCAGTAAGTGCTTGACCATCTTTCTCATCTACAGCCCAATCTCTCCACTTTAAGCCCTCGGGAATGATTGATTTGTAATTATCATAGTACAGTTCCCATGCTTCTTCTTTTGCATCATAAATTTTTAGAAATAGAATCCAGACGATTTGTTCAATCCGTTGAGCATCGCCATTAATCCCTGCATCATTTCTCATTACGTCTTGAATTCTTTTAACAAAATTAGTTACTGCCATTCTTGTTTACCTGCCTCGTCGTGTTAGTTTTTGGTGTTATGCGTAGTAAATCTCGTTCTCTAATTCCTGAACCGCCTTCTGGTACGCATCTTTTCCACCGAAGGCCTTGACTATCTTCATAGGACTTCCGAATTTGGAAAACTCCTTGAGTTGGAGTACTTTGGTTTCCTCAATTTCTTTGATGCCTTCATCAGCATACTTATCAAGCAATGTCTCTAATACTTGCTGTGCCAATTCAGAATACTTATAAAGATAATGACGTTTTTTTACGTTGTTTGCTCTTTCAGCTTTGGTTAGAGGTGGTTTATCATAGGCTAAATGACAGATCAAATCGAAATCATCCAGTTCAGTTTTACCTAATTCTTCTCTTACCGCATCCAGTAATACGCCTTCATCCTTTAATTCGTCTATGATGGCTTGTTTTTTTTGAGCTTCTGTCCATCTTCTAAGAAAATCATCTAGCCTTGCGTACTGTTGCAGGATATTTTTCTTAGTATAATCTATAAGACTCTCGGTAATAAGCTTACCATCCTTATCCAGATACTGAACCCTTTCTGAAAGGACCTTTACGACAACATCACCAATATAATACTTTTTAGGTTTGTCTTTATCATCAAAACCGTCTGTGTTGTAATCCCCTTCTGTTTCAATGACGCCACCTGCATTATTGTAACTATCTGTTTCATAAAAAAATTCTTCAATTGGTTCGATTACTGGCTCATCGCCATTAATCTCCAATACGACTTCTGGCTTTCCATCAAATGCTGGGTCAGCAAATAATCTGCTGGCATTACGAAAATCCATGATCGTGAAATATGTCTTTCCATATTCTTCGAGAAGCCTTGTTCCTCTTCCGATAATTTGTTTGAACTCGGTCATTCCATTATCACCAAAATTGTTGTCCAGCACAATCAATTTACACATTTTCGCATCCACACCAGTAGTCATTAATTTACTGGTAACTGCAATAACAGGGTATGTACTTTCTTCGTCGATGAAATATTCGAGTTGTGCTTTTCCTTCATCATTATCCCCTGTTATACGCATGATATATTTATTATTTGCAGCATACAGATCCTTGTTTGCATTAATCAGAGCTTGTCGCATTCGCTCCGCGTGTTCAATATCCACACAGAAAACAATCGTTTTGCTAAATCTGTCTGTCTTCTTTAAAAACTCAGTAATCTTGGCTGCAATCACCCTCGTCCTGTCATCAATAACCAAGGTTCTGTCGAAATCCTTGACATTATATTCTCTATCCTCAATTTCATAGCCATTTTTATCGACTTTCCCAATCTCAGGCCGATACCCTTCAAGGTCCTTATCAAGGCCAATTCTTATCACTTTATATGGGGCTAAATAGCCATCATCAATCCCTTGCTTTAAAGAATACTCATAAATAGGCTCACCAAAGTAAGCTTGGCTTGAGGTTTCCTTCGTTTCAATAGGTGTAGCAGTACATCCTACATGGGTGGCTGATGAAAAGTAATCCAAGATTTTTCTCCATGCAGAATCCTCTTTTGCGCTGCCTCTATGACACTCGTCTATAACAATCAGATCGAAGAAGTTCGGTTGGAATTGCAGATAGGCTTCTTCTCCGTCATCACCTGAAAGCTGCTGATACAGAGCAAGATAAATCTCATAGGAACTGTCTAGGGTTCTGTTCTCAACCTTTGTCATTTTACCGCCAAATGGCTTGAAATCACCTGATATCGTTTGGTCTACCAATACATTTCTGTCCGCTAAAAATAATATTTTCTTCTTTAAGCCAGCCTTCCAAAGTCTGTATATGATTTGAAATGCCATAAAGGTTTTACCCGTTCCAGTGGCACATACCAATAATACTCGATCTTGTCCCTTTGCTACTGCATCCACAGTTCGATTAATAGCTATACGCTGATAATATCTAGGGATCTTGTAATTAGGCACATAATAATAAGGTTCGAGAAGCACCTTTTCTTCTGCATCGGTTACATTCTTATCCTTTAAGTATCTTCTATATAAGTCCTCTGGCGAGGGAAACTCTTCAAGACTTAGTTCACTTACTTCACCCGTGATTAAATTTTGCTCAATAAATCCATCCCCATTGGAAGCATATACATAATAGATGTCGAGTGCTTTTGCATAGGCAATGGCTTGCTGCAAACCTGCACCAACTGAATGATTGTTATCCTTTGCTTCAATGACAGCTAGAGGAAAATTGTTTTTATAGAACAGAACATAATCCGCTCTTTTCCTCTTGCCTCTGGTTGTGACATTACCACGAAGTATGATTCTGCCAGCCGTAAAAGCATATTCCAGACGAATTTGTTTTTTTATATCCCATCCTGCATTAGTGATTGCTGGTGTGATATATCTGGCTTTGATATCTTCCTCAGATAAATTTTTCTTTGTCATTTGCTTAGTCCTTTCCATCTGATTTTATCTGGATGAATATTATGAGTTCTTATCAAGCGTGGTTATGTATACAAGCTAACTATCAGAATTGGTTCACGCTGATCACTACTACAATCCAGTTTGAATTTAGTTCTATGGACTTGATCCACATCCCGACTAAAAAACTTTTATTCGACAATGATTCTTTGCTGTTCGTCATCTCTCACCTTTGGAGAATTAATCTTAAAATGCAAGATAATGCATGGGTAAATATTCCTAACCCTATATTAACATGTATAAATACATGGGGATATAAAAATGAGGACTCAAGTTGAGTCCCCTACATTTGTTTCATCTATACGTCTTAGCCAGGCATCGAAATAACTTCTGCTGAGGTTCTCCACCCAATGATTACATAATAGATAATCATAACCATAGATCGAATACGCATCACTGTAGAATCTCGGCCGTCCGTTAATATTCCGTTGTTCGGTCAAGGAAATAGTCGGGTCGACCTTCTTCAACACAGGATAAGTGATATTGAATGTTTTCTTAGAATAATCCAGTCGCTGCAACCGTTCAATTTCTTGCACAGTCAATATATCATTCGCAATCAAGCGTTCAAAACTGGATTTAACAAAAGCACCAATCTTTATTTCCTCAGATCCTTTAAAATCGGCTGGCATTTTCTTAATCTTAAACTTACTTATCGACTGCCCTATACTCTGCTTATCCTCCGCGAAAAGATTATACATTTGTATACTTCGCATAAACAGCTCCGAAGTATCAGACACAGAATTGGATAAGGCTGTAACCACATTGAAGATTTTGTCCTTGAAGTCTTCATTGCACAGAAGCTCAAAACGAAAATCTAAACCTTTTGCATGGAACAGCTCCTGGAGTTCGGCTATGTAGAGTTGCAGCGGTTCACTTATTGCACTATATATTTTAGGAGCAGCAAATATAATATTTCCAGCATTCAAATTGAAGTACCCATGAATCGCCATAGCAGTGCGAATCATTTTCTTCAGTACTCTGGATATTGTTTCTTCCTTGGAGCCGTAATTTAAGCCATTCTCATGAAAAGCTACATCAATACCATATATGTTCTTAACACCGTTCTCCCCTCCTACTTCCATTCCCAAAGTATCAATCTCAGCTTGTTGAAGGAGTTGGGAGAATGAACTGTTCTGTTTAAACAAATCAAGGCTGTATTTCTGTTTAAAATACTGGCCTGAATCTTTCATCATACTTTCGACGACAGCTTCGTTATGAATTTCCCACGACTTCACCGATGGCTTCCAGTTCAACTGAACAAGCTGACAATTCTTTGCATGTCTCAGCCATGAGAGCATCAAGGATTCTCCGATTTCTATTTTCAACAGAGCTACACCTCATCGCCTATTTTTCTGAGTGCAGTCTTCTCTCCCAGCGTGACTGAATCCACTTCCCAACCAGCGAGCAGCCAGGATTTAGCCTGTGTATTCGTCAAAGCATTAGCCCACCACGGACGATATTTACTCGCAGATGCAGGCAGTGCGAAACCTAGTACCGTTTCGATTTGGTCTATAGTCATAATCACTTGATTACCTTCGGTACTCAGTAAATATCGATAGAGTGAAACGTATTTCCCAACGTTATTCTCCGTAAGATTCTTCGGCTGATCTCTATGCTTTTTCAAAGTAGGCCGTATATTGACTTCAGATGGTGACTCCAGTGAATCTCCAGATATCTCCTCATGTCCTTCCAGCGCGCGGGTCAACCTTTGCAGCATATAGCCGATCCCCGCACAATCGCTTAGAGGAAAGAACAATTCCTGTCCTTGATTAAATACCGCCTTAGCTCGATCCGCATAATGCTTGCCGCCCAGCACTGTAATCTCCTTGTATTTGAATAATCCACTGCTTTCAGCCTGCTCTTTCAATTCAGCAATAAGAATGGTCTCACTGGAAGGCTTAATAAAGGAAACGTTATAGTCCTCTGGAATGATATCCTCAGGATATAGAAAACCATATTTTGCAGACAGAATCACCCAATGATCGAAGAATGTTTTAGCATACCTTTGACAGGCTATCGCAAAAACACCTGTATAAACGTTCTCCGCTTTTACAGGTCCAATTGAAGGCTGCTTATCCCAAATCTTCGCGGCACCGCAGGGAATAATACAAAGCGATTTATCTCGATTCACTGGCGAGCACCTCGATTCTGTCAAAATCTTGGTTATTCAATGGTTCTTTATACAACTCGTTCACTTGCCAAAGTCCACTTCTTCTTATTTTTTCATGGGGTGATGACATCCCAAGCCATTGAACAGAAGGAGCGCACTCATCACATAATGATAGCGTAGATATGAGCCTGGATTCCAAAGACAAACGCTCTGGTTTATCTTCTATAGCCAGCACACAAAATGAGAAATGTTTCTGAATGTAATCACTGACTCTGCTCTCGATATTTGACTGATATGCTGGATCTACCAGATGACCATTATTAAGTTTAGCTTCCCGAGTTGTAAAATCGAGTTCCCATACACTTGTGTATGGATCTTTGTCTCGGTTCAGCAGGCACCTACCTATGTTCTTGCGAAATATACTTCTATCCTTATTCTCCTGAACAAAATGCTGCTTCAAACGCGACCTAAGTTGATTAGGGCCTGTGTGGGTACCAACTCGAACGATCCGATCTGCGCCATGCCCGTATTCCCCCGTTTCAAAAAGCAAATAGACCCCATTTCTGGGAATCACGTTGTCCTCGAAGGGAAAATGATGCCGAGTCATTTTATTGACTATCTCATGTAAGTTACAACAGTGTTGGCTCATACAAATTGGCCCCCTTTAGATCTAGAAAATTAGACATTCAAGTGTTAATAAATGTAATCTTAACACAATAAGATTGCTATTGGTTTATGATATAATGAGCGAAAGGAAGGTGAGCATAATGTCCATTTCAAAGGAACAATTGGAACAAAGTTTTCAGGGAAAATCTTACGTAGATCTTAAAGATTTGGTCCAGCTAATCGAAGAAAACTTTGGATTCAACGTTACGCTGCAAAGAAAAGATGGGCAGCCTACATTTACTGATGAACAGAAGAAGCGAATGACTACAGTAATTTTCAAAGATGAAGGTGTTCTGTCTCAACTACAGCAAGCTCAAAAAGATCGTAAGGATGGAATTTCCACATACAGTGACAGCGAAGAAGAATTTGCACAATTACTGAAAGAGGCTCAGAATGAAATCTGACCGATTCCAGGTTCTCTGGACCACTTACGCTCGGGTAGCTCTTGCCCGAATGAAGGAATATAACGTAGACCCCATGAACGTCTTCAGACGTTCTAAATCTGTATTAGCCGATGAGCCGAAATATAAAGCTGATGGAGTTTCTGACTTCCCTGGTTTTGAATTTAACGGTTACTACTGGGTGTTGATCGGTAATGTGATCATTATATACAGGATTGACGAGGATCTTCGTGAAGTGTATGTGGATGCTTGTTACTTTGCCAATACGGGGTTGTCGCATTATATTTTTTGGGGTATCGATCCTGACAACGAATAGCCCAACCACAAGAGTTCTTGGTAGTTGGGCTATTTTTATTATCTTATTCCTTCAATTTCAACAAGCCATTTACGAATCTTTGGATCATTTACTCTCCCTAAGGCATAAAGAACCCACTTTTTGACCTCAAGCCAAGTCAAACCATAATCGCCCAGCTCGTCCTTATGCCGTTTCAGGAACCAATAAAGCGATTCTGCTTCATACGGAGCAATCGTCAGAATTTTCAAGTTTGATATAGATGCTACTACATCAAAATCTGACGAGTAGGCTGTAGTTGCAGCAGCCTCTTTAATCGTCTGCCGAGTCAATTCTGAATAATTGTACCCTGTCTCCATTTGATTATTTTCGGCACCAGTATGCTGGTCCCTAAGTGAGGCTTCCCTTTGAATAGCATCAATTTGGAGAAGCACCTGATTTGCAAACTCTGTTCGGTCTCTATCCTCTTGCTCCTTATCGCTGAGCAGAATTTCATCCCTAATGACTAGGGCCTGCGAAATATTCATTCGATATCCTTTGGTTAACGCGAAGGCACGATACGGCGAGCGCATTAGATCCAGGATTAATCGGTATACAGAGAAGGTGATTTCATCACCAACAGAATGAACGTAATAAAGGCTTCTGACGTCGCTTTTTATTGTACCGTGAGCATTATAACCAAATAAAGTATAGAGATTGTATTCTGGAAACTCCTCGTATAACTCCTGAAGCAGCTTGTCCCATTTGTGGTCCTCTTCTGTCTTGATTACAAGTCCATACTCAGCTTCCCATAGATGTAGCACTCTACGCTCATAATCGTCCGCCAGTTCCCTGTCCTCCACAAACCAGATCGTCTCAAGCCCTTTGTCAGCAAAATATTTATTACGAGAATTTATCGCCTTAACCACTTTTTGATCACCGATTTGGTTCACATTTGTAAGGATTGAGACTGCAAATTCACGGCCATTCTTGTTAACGTAAATGTCAGGATATTGACTCCATTTTTCCATGGCCTTTTCTTTATAACCGTACTCTACCTTCAAGTCGGAACGGATCAATTCCTGCCCCTTCAGTTCGTTATAAATGATATCTCTAATCACGGTATGCTTCTGGCTTTCACGAGCCGTCTGTCTGTTGTATGTATCGTAAGCCTTTGATTCCTGACATGTCTGACCGCTAAGATGTGCAAAATGAATATCACGGATTTCTCCAGCCCGAAGCAGCAGTTGCTCATGACAGTATGGGCATGTCATGGCCTTTTTCTCGGCAGCTTTTTTGAATTTGTCAATTCCCCTCTCTTTTTCACTTTCTGCATATCTGCTTAGCTCTGATGTGATATTTAGAAGCTTCCCCTCATACATGGCAATATCCATTGTCAGCACTCCTGTGTAATCAGAATGAGAGCATATTCTACAGTATTCGAGGCGATTCCTCCATTATTTAGTTCAATTCACTAAATGTACACTTGTATGGTAAACCCAGAAACCTAAGACGCTATTTACGAAAGCTGTCCATAATGGTGAATAGAGAACGAGATCATACTCCATGGGGTTTCAATCTCATAGAAGCTAATTTAGCTAGATTTTATACATGCCTCGGAATCACCACACACAACAAAAAGAAGCTCTTGAACTCAATATTCAAGAACCTCTTTTTCAAATCCAACATATTGCTCGATTAGATTCAGTAGTTGTTCGCCGTTAAAGGTCAGAATTGATTTATTCTCTGTACATTCTAATGCCTGCTTAGTGAACTCCCCTGTTGTTATATAGAATCCTTCAAGTGCATTGAAATCAATCATCGCACTGTGGAACTTTTGAATATCTGGTCTACCCACTTTTGTCGTTGTATATCTTTTGCACTCCACTAATCGTACTTCCCCATTGCTTCGAAGTATAATGTCTTTGCCTCCATCTCCAGTGCGCTTAGTTACCTCGCTGTCAAAACCAGCACAACGAAATACACGTGCAATATACTCTTCAAATTCAAAAGGACACATTTTCTTCAGATGCTCCAAATTCCTTTTGCGTAATATCTGCCTTCTCTCTTCCTGATCGCGTTCTATTTGAAGGCGAATGAGTTCCGCCTTTCTTTTATTTTTCACTTCAAAAATAATCCAAACGAATAACAAGCACAGACCAACCAAAACACTAATAAATGCTGTTTGTACCAAGGGAGTTTGCTCTGAGAAATACGATTCAATATTTTGAGTGGCCGATACAATAGCTTTTATTATGCTGAATGCTACTAAGATCAGAAATGCTATCAATACCAAAATCACTTCTGATCTTCCTCTTTTGCTTCTGAAAGATCTGCCGCGTCGTCTTCTTCTTGCCATTATAATACCTCCCTAACGGGATAGTATTATTCCCCACATATAGCCGATTTGATGCAACGGACAACATAACTGAGCGGACTTCGCCATAGATATTAACAAACCAATCATTGGACAGAGGGGGATTAACAATGGGAAGCAATGAGCCTATTTCGTCAAAACAATTTCTGAGTAAAATCGAAGAAGGTCAGGCCAAACTGTATTACGACTTTGGAAAACGAGTACATAGTTATTTCGAGGAAACCATTAAGGAAATGCAACAATACCTTCAACAGCTCTCCCCACAAAATGAAGGAAGGATAATTGATGAGGCTGGATCGTACGAACAATCGCTTCATAACTACGAATTATTGCAGCAGGAAGTTGAGAAACTCAAACGCATCAACGAAAATCAGAAATTTCAAATCCAAAAACTTAAAGATGATAATGCACAACTTATACGTAAAGCAACGAAAACAAACACAAGAAAAATGAAGAATAAGAATGAGACAGATAATTTGAGCAGCCCCGATGAAACAGAGCCCAAAACGAGAAAAACGAGAACGCCGAAGAATATGAAGACAACTAAAACCTTTACAGTAGAAGAAGGTGCACATGAAAATGAGTTTGATCCTCAGGACCATAAATCTATGGATCGCAACGAAGAGGAGGTCGCTAAAGAAAATAAAATAAATGAAGAGAATACAGAGTCTAGTAATTCCCAATAAATCAGGGTCTGTCAATAATTTTGTGTAAACTCTTTTAAGCATAGGTTCCCCCGAGGGGGAAGTTGCGAATTTACCGCAAGTGTTGACCGACCCGATCGGGGAAAAAGACCGACAGCTGGAGTAGCATTTGGCCCCAGTTTTGGACACGTCCTGTCCATTTTCGAGTGACGTCCACGGTGGCCAGATAGAGCATTTTCAGCAAGGCTTCATCTGTAGGAAAGATGCTCTTCCCCTTCGTTACCTTGCGAAGCTGTCGGTGGTAACTCTCAATCATATTGGTGGTGTAGATGAGTTTACGAATCTCTGGCGGGTACTTGAAAAAGGTAGCGAGCTCGTCCCAATTATTCCGCCAAGAACGGATAATTAGTGGATATTTCGCCCCCCAAACCTCCTCGAAACGGTCGAGTTCAAGCAAGGCACCTTCTTCCGTAGCTGCCTTGTAAATGGGCTTTAAATCGGCGGTGACCTTCTTAATATCCTTGTACGACACGTACCTCGTGGAGCTGCGGATTTGGTGAATAATGCACTTCTGGATTTCAGTTTGGGGATAGCAGGCTGCAATGGCTTGAGAGAACCCAGACAGGTTATCTACGCAGATAATGAGGATATCCCCCACTCCACGATTCTTGAGTTCATTTAACACGCTGAGCCAGAATTTAGAGGACTCATTCTCACCAATCCACATGCCCAGTACATCTTTGTTTCCGTCCAGATCGATGCCAATAACCATGTAAGCAGCCTTGTTAATAATGGCTCCGTCCTGCTTACCCTTGAAGTGGATCGCATCCAGATAGACGACGGCATAGACGCCTTGCAGCGGCCGATTTTGCCATTCTTTAATGAGAGGCACAATCTTGTTCGTGACGTTGGAAATGAGCGTAGGGGAGACCTCAATGCCATACATCTGCCCTAAATGATCCTGGATTTCCCTGGTGCTGATCCCTTTGGCATACAGCGCAATGATTTGCTCTTCGATGCCCGTTACATTCGATTGGTGCTTCTTGACCACCAAAGGCTCAAACTCACCGAGTCGATCCCGAGGGATGGCAATCTCCTGTTCGCCGTACTCACTGACTACCGTTTTACGGCTCTTTCCGTTGCGACTGTTTGGTGTGAGCTTCGCCTTAACTTCATGCTTGCCGTAGCCTAAGTGAGTATCCATTTCCGCTTCCAGCATCTCTTGAATCGTCTCCGCAAACAGATCCTTTAAGGCGTTCTGTGCATCTTGTGCAGAGACCAAATTATTCTCCTTGATAAATTCCCGTAACTGTTGTTTTGTCCAAAGTCCCATGTGTTCTCCCCAACCTTTCTCTTACTTCCATTTTAATGGGTTTGAGAGTTTACACAAACTATTTTACAGACTCATAAATCAGTTTCCATGTAGAGATAGATGCTGTACCCCTTCCTTTTTGTTAAAAACGCTGTAGTGAAAATGATGAATTTGTACTTTAAGGCAAATGTATATGATCAATGAATACCCTAGAAGCCAACCGTATGTGGTTGGCTTCTTTTATATTTACGATAATACATAACGCTGTGACTTCTACATTCACCTCTTTCCCCCGAACTATTCATTTGTTTCTTTCGCTTAAACCTTCTGCTTTTATTAAGGTTCTATAGACGTACTTCATTAATCTCAGGTTCATTTATTTTGTTGTCCTTCTATGTTGATCATTCTCAAAATCACTATTCACAACAATGCTGGCATCGTTGTTTTCGGGTTTCTCATTTTAGTAGTAACTCCTCTCAGTTCCTTAGAATTTAGAGGCCATGTTCACGTATATAAATTGTTATTCACATATGTGAATAAAGATTGTAAGAAAAGACCATATTATCCCTTATGAAATTCTGTAATCACTTTCCACACTTAAAAGGAGATAGTTTATGAAGAGAACTATTAATGACAAAAAACTAAAAATCCGTTCGATAAGTTATGTTCATGATCCTGAAGCAGCTCAGAAATGGTTCGAACTGTACGTAGAAATTCTGACTGATGGGCTTATTCAAAAATCAGCAAATATGTGTTCAGAAGATCATATAAATGATTATGAAGACAATCTCTTATATAAGGATGAATTCATATGACTCAAACCGTTGCTTATTATCGCAGTTCAACTGATTTGCAAGAAGACTCTGTTTCTACACAAGAGTTCTATGCAATGCAATATTGTTCTGAAAAAATGCTGTTAATTGACAAAGAAATCAGTGACGAATTTGTCTCAGCTAAACTTACGCCTCTTACAAAACGTAAATTCAACCAGATTCTCGAAGGCATAAAAAAAGGTGAATTTAATACTTTGATTATCTATAAACGCGATCGACTTGCTCGTGATGTTATAGAGTATATGGAAATTTATTCGGTATTAAAAAAGTATAACGTCCAGGTTCACTTCACAACCTCTAATGAAGCTCCCATGCGGTACGATGAAACGGGAGAATTTTATGAATTGATTATGGCTGGTCTTTGTCAGCATGAAGGGGAGCAAATAAAACTTCGAATAAGTGAAGGTAGATCTGCTTCCTTTGAGCAAGGGAAACATAAAGGCGTCCTACCTTATGGATATCTAGTGGATAAAGATTCGGGCAAAATCTATGTACCACCTGAAGCCAAGAAGGATATTTTGTTTATTTATTCTGAATTGTTAAGTGAAAAGCACGCTACTCTAAACGACATAAAAATTTACTTAAAAAAACATAATATTCAGCGACTACGCTTAAAAGAAAGTAAAAAATTCAACCCAGTGTGGGAAGTGAAGGCAATAGAAGATATGATATCAAATACCATGTATATGGGCATCCGTCAAATGAATTTCAAAGGAAAGCTTCACACTTATGCTAGTAAAGATTATGCACTGCTATCCGTAGAAGAGTGGTACAGAGCACAAGAAATTTTAAAAAAAATAAAATCTAAGAAATCACGTAATAAGAGACCTATGGGTTCATTTTTACTTGAAAACTATATTATTTGCGATGAATGCAAACAACCACTCTCACCTATTATGCGTATGCGAAAAAAGGCTTGGGTTGGAGTTTACGAATGTAAAGCACATAAAATCAAATTGCTAAGTGATGATGTTGAATCGGAAATTCTCGATAATTGTTGCTGTCATTTTTTCTCTCTTTTATCCGAATACGGTGAGGATTTTTATAATAAATTTTTCAATGAAAACGTAAATAAAATAAAAATATTATCTAATAGACTCGACCAGATCATTGTTCTATTCAATACTCAGATTATTCATAATGTAACAAGATTAATGGGAACAAATAATGTTCATGAAAAATCACGATTAGAAAATAAACTAGTGACCATAGAACTTAAACTTAAACATGTTAAGGGTAAAAAGGAACAGTTATATCTTACAATAGAACAACTTAAGAAGTTGCCTGAACAAATCAACTTATTCAAAGATAAATCTAAATTCACCGATGCACTAAAGAATTTATCACATAATGAACGTCTGAAATTACTTAACAATATCATTATGTCTGCCTTTGTTACCCATGAAGGATTAAAACTATATTTGAAACATCCCATTAAAGGATCGGAGGAGATTTTTATTGAATATTCATAATGTCCTACTGCCAGGAAAAAAAGGGGCATTTTATGGTCGCCATTCAACCGAAGAACAAACGATTGATACTCAACTTCACTGGGCCAATGAATTAGCGAAAGAATTCGGCTGTGAAATTATTAAAGAATTTGTGGATATAGGTGTTTCCGCTGTTAAGAAAAATATGGCAAAACGCAAAGGCCTTACAGCGCTGTTGACCTACCTTGAAACTGCTGAAATTGACTTTGTTTTAATTTACGATCACACTCGGCTAGCAAGAAACGCAATGGAACATCAAAAAATCAGAGGATTTTTCAACAGCAAGAAAATCCCAGTAGTGATGTGTTCCACTAGAGATTTGTATAACTCAGGTGATCTTCTTGGAGAATTATTGAAAGACGGTTACAGTAAATATGAAGCCGACGCCATTAGGCAGCGTACCGAAGATAACCACTATAAAAAGATTAAAGAAGGTATTTATCGTGGTGGTAAGCTTCCTTTCGGATATGAATTTTCACCTGATGAGTATACCTTTAAGGTCCTACCAAATGAAAAAAATATTGTCGATGATATATTTCAGAAGTATCAAGAAGGAGAAGGCTTCCACTCAATAGCCTTGTCTTTAGAGAAAAAAAGTTTTCATGGTCGAGATTGGACTAAAGATGATGTAAAACTAATTATTACAAACCCATTTTATGCGGGGTATCTAACGGCAAAGCGTTTTCGTCCTAACAGCCACAGACAACTTACAGACAAAGAAGAGTGGATTATGGGATACTGTGAAAGAATAACACCATTTATTCGATATGAAGTGTGGGAATATTGTTATGAAACATATCGTTCAAAAAGAAAAGGTAATGTATCTCCGAAAAATTTCAAAACCCCCTTCTTCCTGCGTGACATTCTGTTTTGCAAAAATTGCAAAATGCCTTTAAAAAGTAAAAATCAGAAGAACAAGTACCACGGTAATCCAAATGGAAACTCAATTTACTATTGCGAGAATAAAGCATGCAGCCTTAGACTCGAAAAGAATAAGGTTCATGAAAAATTTATTGAGGAAGAAATGTCCGCAGTATTAATAAAATATCTCTCTACTCAACATAAGGACATACATGAGGAGATACTTGTCAACCTAAAGCAAAAAGTTGATAAATTAAGTCAACAAATAAAAGAGCTTGAAATAACAATAGAAGAATTCACTTTACAAATACGACGAACGGAAGTCGAATTACATTCCTTAGACTCCAATAAACCACAAGAATTAAAAAACAGCTTTTTAAGATATCGCATCTTACTTAAGGAGAAAATTAATAATTCACAGATATTGATCAATGAGAAGAAACTAAAGATTTCTTATATTGAGAACGTTGAATCTGATTTTCTACTCATGAAAAATTTACTGGCAACTACTATTTTGGCGGAGTACACTGGAGAAATTGATCCGCGCCTTCGAAGACTTTTATTGTATTTGTTTGAACGAATTGAAATTGGTCCTGACCTTGTCTATGATGTTACAGCTCGAATTGATTTAGAGAATGATTCGCCTATAGTACTAAGCGGCTTTATAACCTAAAGCCGCTTTTTTGCGCGTGTTTACTGGATTCTCGGTTTTTGGGACAAGTTTAATATCAATCTCGGTTTCAAGGTACGGAAAGCGATCGCTTTCCGTACCTTGAAACCGAGAATAAGTCCTAAATAGGCTTGTCTATTGGGGAACTGAGGGTTGTCCAACTAAGTAAAAACATCATGAAAAGTCTTCTCGGTTATTGGGGTGTTAATTCCAAAAGTAAATCAAATTTCTCGGTAATTAGGGGACATTTGGAATCCTTACATGTTCACCAGTTTATGAGTTCCTAATTTGGAGGTCGCTTGTACTTCAATCAACTTCTTAATTCACCCAATTTCCAATCGATAAAATTCAAAACTTAATGGTATTCTGACTTAGTTCAAACTAGCTACAAAAAATCCCGCTACTTAAAACAAAAACAGAGCCCGCTAACAGTAGCGAGCTCTTTCGCTTTTCATCACTTTAAGTGTGCTAATATTTCAGAATCAAATCACTCTCATCGATAAACAATTTATATTAATCGCCTTTACGTTATAACTCCTTATTATACTGATTCATTTCATCTTCAGTAATCCGCTGAATTACATTAAGAAACAAATCATGATATTGTTTAGCCGCTTCAGGATCATTCACGTATTTTACGGAATGAATTTGGGCATCCTTAATCTCTTGGTACCTTTTTTTCATGGGCTCAATTCCTTTCTAGTATTTTGAATTAAGGAGGCTACGTAATGCAGGAAATCGGTCAACAAATTCGTCAAATTCGCAATCGGAAAGGCATTAGTCTGAATGCCTATGCTAATGAGCTTGGCGTATCTTCGGGCTATCTTTCAAATTTAGAAACGGGGAAAACCCAAAACATAACCCTTAGTGTTCTAGAGCAATTGCAAAATGACCTTAACCTAATTCCATTTCCAACAGACGATAACGATGAGCTGCGAGTGCGACTTGATCGCGTATACGAACTTCTTGTAAATTTGCAAAACTATAAACCTGATGCCGTTGAATTTTTGCTTCGATGTGTCGAAGAAGGGTCCGAGGTCTTTCTGGCTCATTACACCTCCTCGCCTCGGTAATTGGTAATATGTGCTTTGTTAAGAAAAAGTATTCATAAACATGAACAATTATTTACAATCATGAATGACAACAGCTTCATACTCATAAATATGCGTTCACAACCGTGAATAATGTTCAAGCATAAGGGGAGTCTAACCTGCAATAGGTTGGCTCCCTTTTTGCTTGCGTTATCAGACCCATTACCATGCAAAAAAAGGAGAGTCTATCCCACCTCGGGCAGACTCTCTTTTTTATGAACAAAGCTAATTTGATACCCACTTGCTTGTTCAGGGCCAAGGGTCTCTGTGAGCAGATGTTCGGCTGCCCGCTCTTTTAGCGTCTTCTCCCAGGAAGCGAAGTGTTCCGCTATCTTCTCTAATGTTTCGGAATGATCAATTCCATTAAGATTGCCAAAACAAATCTGCTGCGAAGGAGTGTTGACAGTAAAACGAATCTTCAGGTCCATCGTGCCTCCCCCCTTTAATACAACCTATGTGGCCGATCGGCGAGGACAACCCTATAATCGTAAATCAAATTTTTGGTGCATAGAATAAAGGACCAGCCCCTCAGGAGGAAGAGCCTATGAATGTCGAGAGCATCTCAAGCCGTTTTGTAGCGATTTATTGCCGCGTATCGACCGATGAGCAGGCCCGTGAGGGTGTTTCCCTGGATGAGCAACAGGAGCGCCTTAAGGCTTATTGTAAGGCCATGGGATGGTCAGACGAAGTCCTGTTGTTCATTGACGACGGCTACTCCGCTAAAAGCACAGACCGCCCTCAGCTCAAGCGGTTGATGACATACATAAAGAATGGCGAAGTCTCAAAAGTCATGGTCACCAAACTGGATCGGATGAGCCGCCGACTACTCGATTTGCTTACGCTGATCGACATGTTCCAGCAGCATCAAGTCGCGTTCATCTCAATCAGTGAATCCTTTGATACAAATACTCCATCTGGTCGCCTGACTCTTCAAGTGCTTGGCGCTGTCGCGGAATTTGAACGTGAGCGTATTCGTGAACGGGTCATGGATAATATGTTCCATGCAGCTAACCAAGGTAAATGGCTGACCCAGAGTCCTTACGGATATCGCTTAGAGGATAAAGTCCTGATCATCCATGAGCCTGAGGCTAAGACTGTACGACAGATCTATGATCTATACCTCAATCAAGGTTTGGGATTCTTCGCGATTGCCAGACAACTGAACGAAGAAGGCATTCCTTCCAGGCACAATAAAGAATGGTCCATTCGTTCCGTAAAACTGCTGCTGACCAATCCCGTCTATAAAGGTACCTTCGTATGGAACCGCGTAGATTCAAGCAAGAAGAAACGAACCATAAAGGACGATAAGGATTGGATAGTCATTGACGATTGCCTACCCGCCATTATTGACAAGAACATCTGGGAAAGAGTGCAGACCAAAATGAACAGACCAGGCATAGCTCCCCGTGCTCAGACCAGTCCCCATCTTCTCGGAGGCATCCTGAAATGCGGAAACTGCGGTTCAGGAATGAGTATTGGTTGGTCAGGATCAAGAGACAGACGTTACCGCGTTTACCGCTGTTCTGCGAATAAAAATAAAGGCACATGCACCAGTAAGCAGTATAAAGCCGACGAAGTGGAGTCCTGGTTTTTGCAGGGGTTAGCTGGTTTATCAAATTCACTTAGCCTTGAATTGGTTCCCCAGCTTGTGGAGAAGGCCCGTAGCAGCCAGAGCAGTCGTGGAGATCAACAAATCACGGCAGCTAAAAACCGTTATAAACGGAAGGTTGAAGCCTATACTGCTGGACTGATTGAGTTGCAGGATCTTAATGATGAGAAGCAGCGAATGGAGAGGATTATACAGGAGAATCACAGTTCGAATGAACAGGGAGAAAAGATTCAGGTGGAAGAACTGAAGGAAATGCTTGAGAGCAAAATTAAGACGGTGCTGGATGCGATAAATGTGTTGCCTGTTGAGGAGGCTAAAGGGTTGCTTAGGACGTTGATTTCGAAGGTGACGGTTTTGGGGGAGAGGGAGTTGGATATAGAAATAGAAATTGAATAGCCGCGGAAGCATTTTGAAAACATCAACAAAACTATTTGAAAGAAGTGAAATCAAATGATAAAATGGTGGGATTTAACAGATCAACAACGTGATGAACTTGTTGCTTTACATGTTCTAAAATGGGAAAAGATCAACGAACAATGGTTTGAACAAAATGAAAAAGGCAGATTTGAAGTTCCCGTCATCTTATTCCCCTTTACTACTGATGAAGAACTTGCATGGAAACTCTTAAGATCATTTGACAATTGGCAGGTCACCAAGATGTTCCCCCTTACATACAGAGTTATTATTTCTGCAAATAAGTACAGTTGTTTATCAAAGTCACTTCCAGAGGCAATTTGTAAAGCAGCACTAAAATTTAATGGAGTGAAATTAGGGGGAGATTAATCATCCCCCTGCTGGGTCTCAATCAAATTGAACAGGTGCAGCTAGTTCTGATGATTCATATGGACTTTTTAGCATATAAACTTGTATATCTGATTTTTGATACTGATTTTTCTTAACAAATAATTTTACGAAATCTAAATCATGTGTTGAAAATATTAGTTGTTTACTTAACCTTCCCAAAACATCACATACTGAAAACCGATTTACATCATCCATGTTTTGAATAGGATCGTCAATTGCTAAAAAATCTAATATGCTAACATTTTGTGACTCGTTCATTGCTAAAAACAATGAAATTGCAAGGACGTTTAACTGCCCAGAACTTAGCGTATATCTAGCCGTACTAGCTTCTTTTTTCTCATCGAGTTTAACCATAATATTCAATTTTTCCCCTTCATCAGCAAAAACTAATGGGGTCTGGCTAGGTAATGGATTCAAATATCTGAAATATCGCTGCACTGGTACTCTTTCAGAATTTAACATGTCTACGATTTCAGTTCCTATTGATAATGCCGTTTCTTTCAAATGCTTATCAATCGAAGCTACCGCGTTTTCGTATTGCTTGTTTTGGGTTACAAATTTATTTAAATTCGCTTCGATTCGCAAAATTTCTTTTTCAATTTTTTGATTAAACTCTAAGCTATTGTTAAGTGATTCTCCTTTTTCAAGAATTCCAAATTCATCTTCTGCCGCTTTAATTTCCAAATTTAAGATTAATAACAGTTTTTCTATTTCCATTACTTCAGGGAAATCAGATTCATCAGCTAACTTTAAAAGCCTTGTAAGTGAACTGTATTTGTCATTTAGCTGCTTTTGTTCGGACTGTAATTTTAACAGTCGTTGATTAATTCTTAATTTAGCTTTTTGTAAATTTGAAATTCGTTTGTTGATATTAGATGTTACCCGATAAGGCCCCAATATATTAGTTTCATTTTTTATTTGGCTTTCTAACTTATTTATTGTCTCCTCAAGTTTTAAAGAATCATTTAATCGCTGAATTTTCTCTTTTGTAGTTAAATTATTTTTGGTCAATACCTCTTGACTTTGATTAAATAGTTCAAGATCAAAAGATGCAACTTCAGTTAATTCATCTATCTGACGTCTAACTTCACTTTGCCGTAACCTAAGTTCCCTAGATTGTTGCTCAACTTCTTTTATACTTTCTTTCAAAATCTGACTTGATTTTTCAATACGATTTATTAGAGAGTGTAATTTTTGTATTCGATTTGCATCTGTTGACAATGAGTTAATTGAACTCTGAACACCGCTGTTTAAATGATCAACAAGCTGTTCACCATGCTTAAATCCACAAACTGGACATTTACCTTGCAAGTCATTCGTACGAACATAATCCATTATACTGTCAAAAGCTGCTATGTATTTAGATATAGATTCTTCGTTATTGCGATTAAGTTCTGTAAGGATATTTGATTTGAAATTAGTTAGCCGATTTTGGTGTCGAGCAAATCTCAATAATTTTCGATCTAAGTTCAACTTTGTTAATGGAAGCCTTTTTTCTTCTTCAATCAATTGAAAGTACATATCTCTATATACTAATGCATAATCAATTTTAACCGACGATTCTCGAAATTCATTTATAAATTCAATTGTCGTTTTATTTCCCATCTCTAGAGATGTCTTGTATTCAATCAATTGAATTTGCCCAGCCTTTAAATTACTTTCTAACTCAGAAATTCTTTGAAATCGTCTTTCTTGTTTTGATAAAGCTGTGAAGAGTTTTTCAACACTTTTTTTAAGTTCTTGATAGCCTGATATAAAAAATGTCAAATTCTTAAGTGATTTATCTATTTTCATTACATCTTCTTTGGCTATCCTTAAAGTTCCGTATCCAAAATTCTTTTGAAGGGTTTCATAACTTTCATAAATTTCTTTAGAGAGACGAATTTTACGATTCATACTTGTTTTCTGTCCTTGAATTTCATTACGAATAGCGCTTGGTTCTTCAAGTTTAAAAATTTCTTGTAGCAAGGAAGATTCAAAGGTCTCGATTTTCAAAAGTCTATTTTTCTCTGTAGATATTCTAGAGGTTATATCCTCAATTTTCTTTTCCTTTTTAATTATTTCCAATTTCATTTTCGAATTAATTTCCGATAAGTTCTGATATGCCACCCAAACTTGTTTTAGCCCCATAATATCGGCCATGGCACTGAATCGTGCTTCCTTATCATCCTGCAAAACAAATTCAGTAACCTGATCTTGGGATAATATATGGGATTGTTTCACTAATCCAACAAAAGGATTTTTTGTTCCACTCTGAGTAAAGTGTTGATTTTTTAGAAAACTATCTACTTTTTTCTGTCCAATAATAGCGCTACCATTAGCGATATTAATTTTAACTCGACTTGTTTGTGGTTCTCCGTCAATAACATCAAATCTCCTGATAAGAGTGTTTCCTTCAAATTTAATTTCAACAAGCGATTCCGTATTGGCGTCAGCATATAAATTAATCGAAGTCTTTGGATCAAATTTTTTATTATTAAATCGGCTAATTAACCCAGTTAAGCACCACTCGACAGCATCAAAAAAAGAACTTTTCCCATAACCATTTGGACCATACAATATAGTGACCCGTTTGCTTAGATCAAAAAAGTTATCCCCTTGATAACTTCGAAAGTTTTTAATACGAACAGATTGTATGTTCATTCTGTATCACCTCCTGTTAAATCCAAAACATTATTTATTGCACTGATAACTTCATCTTTTTTGAATCGAACATTTGCCCCATCATTCTCGATAAGATACTCAATAAATTTCATTGCAGTTCCCGAAACTGATTCATTCACAATATTCATCCTATTAGCTTCAATATTTTCCACAACATTTATCATATCTAAAAATGGAATTCGCTTAAGGTCATATTCGGAACGAATAACATATTTACGCATAGCCAATGAATTGTGCTCGATTAAGTAAACGTTTTGTTCCACAAGATCATCGTTGTCAGCGCATAATAAATAATAAGAATTCCAAGGATTCCCTCCCATTTTAGTGATCATTTCTCGACTTCTTTGACATTCATCTAAAATCGTTTCTAAAGATATCGTTTCATCCCACTGTTGTAAAAAAACGTCTACTATTTCATCTTTAAACCAGGCTAATCCATCCATAGTATGTTCCTTCAACTCTCTGAATCCCAACTGATTAAGTCGATTGAAAGTCAATTTATACATTAGTTACTGATCCCCCTATAATTGAAACAAAGGCATTTTTCCAAGCATCACGAATTTCATCAAGTGAATCTAAATCATAAAGAGAATCGTCGTATAATTTTTGTACATATTTCCCTGGTATTGCTTGGAATTCAATTGATGGCTTCACTAAATCAGAATCTTGTCCTAGTTTGTCAAGTTGTATGCTCGGAGAAGCTATATACACGAATTTAGATACCTCTATATCATCTCGGTGACCATCAATTATTGTAATTGGCTTCTTTGACATTAAAGATACTTGTTCTTCACTCGAAACACTTTTAATAATGGTTTGAAGTTTTTCGCAACCGTTATCAAATGTTTGCCTTCTTTCTACATGCAAAAATGAGATATGTTTATTACCTATGGCTTTTAATAAGAGGGACTTGTTACCCAATATAATTTTTGTAGTGGAACTGTTAACAATATTCAAAAACACATTACCTCGTATAAGGGTAAGTAAACGTTTATCTCGTTCTACTGGCTGAAGATTTAAAGTCCTTCTGGTTCCATGTCCATATAAACTCAGCAACATTTCAATGTCGCCTGGTTCTTCATCTATCCAGGTAGTTAATGCATCATGACACCTGTACAATTCACTTTTCATTTCAGCATATAACTCATGCTTAACAGAGCATTCAGCGTGAACCTCAGAAAACACATTCTTAATAACTTCTAGACTATCGTGGCATCGATACTCTTGCCCAAATGAAGCACGTATCCTAGCTTTGTACTCATCTTTTATCTCAATAGCTTCTTGACGTGTAAGATATAGCATACTTTTTCCGTTTCTAATCAAACAACGATCAAGTAAATGAGCAATTAACTGATGCAAATCCGCTCGACTCAATCTGGTATTTTCACTTATTAAGGCTCCAAACTTCGATTGAATGTTTTCCATGTAATCGAAAATTTTATTCCCGCTGTCGGAATATTTTTTTATACGGAATTTGGTCAAAAGTGATTGTAAACTTTCACCACAAACATCTTCATAACTATACTGGCTAAGATTCTTATCAAATGAAAGAGATTTCATTTTATTAAGAAGTACATCATCATCAGGTATATTTACTGGAAATTCCTCGTTGTAAAGCGAAACGTCTGTTTTAGAAGAACCATCCACTAAATGATAACTTGTCGCTAACTCGAACTCACAATTATATCCAGATGTAACAGGAAAATGACGTGATTTCATTAATAATTTATCTGCCCAGCTATCATTATAATAAAAAATTTCTTCATCCTTCTTAAAGGAACTTCTTCCGTACAGTCCTGTCTCAGAAACTTTCTGATGTGGATACTTGCTTGACTTCACCTGAATGAACCTTATATGTTTATCTTTACCAACAACTATATCGTCATGTAACTCTAAGGCAACAAAGTCCCAATTTCCTTGTATCATCTGAATCATGTATTCAATCCCAATTAACATTTGATAAAAGAAACCAGTAATAGCTGTTCTTCCGCCTTCTTCTTCCTCATCAATTGCTACAAGTCGAGATATTAAAGAACCTACTTGACGATTTGCAACGTCACTGATACACGAATCGTATTCCGTGGATGGCGCCTGTTCTTCAGACGTCAATAAATCAAGTATTTTATCCTTCGTAATGCTCACCTTCTCTAGAGAATTTGTTTATTTTCTATTCAGAAAAAAATATTCATTGAAATTTCAGTCTGCCAAATTACATTCTAACTTTAATTCCGACATTAGTCTCCATTTATTGATATATTTCCTTTTTTCTTCATAGATGTGTATAAAGCATTGTATCTTTCGTTATAAAAAATCATAAACTACTCTCGTGTATATATTTTTCCGCTTATATATTCTTAATAAGCACCTTACAATATGAAGTCTGGGCTTCATCCTTGGATCAGTGCATCGTCCTCGAGCTAGGCCTGATCCCAGAGGAAACTGTAGAATACACCAAACTAAATTCCTCCTTCGTACAGCCTTCGCGGCAAGCGCTTGAACCCATATTGGGATCGGAACAAAATATTTGAGGTGCGCGAATTAGAAAATGTTCATTTGCAGACGGTTGTGGAAGACAATAAGACGCGATTTTCGTACGATGGCAAGAAGGTGCAGCGGAAGTTATGTGGGTTATGATACCAGAGAATAAGGCACTGTTACTAAAATAAAGCGGCGAACCTGAACACCTATCTAACCTTCATCAGGTTGGCTCCTTTCGCTGCGTTAAAGATAAATGCTCGTTCAGAAAAGGAGAGTCTATCCCACATCGGGTAGACTCTCTTCATTATGAAC
This sequence comes from Paenibacillus sp. FSL R5-0912, assembly GCF_000758605.1. Lineage (NCBI taxonomy): Bacteria > Bacillati > Bacillota > Bacilli > Caryophanales > Paenibacillaceae > Paenibacillus > Paenibacillus sp. FSL R5-0912. Next base: position 2,275,332 of record NZ_CP009282.1, on the reverse strand, counting down.
AAAGCTTATTCGTTATGCACTTGCTTTTTCCGAGCCAACTGTCTCTGTAGGAATAAGTCGGATTGACGTGTAGAATAAAAGCTTCGCCCATCTGAGAACCAACCATGAATATTGAGAACACCACAAATCGTTTTGTAGCAATTTACTGTCGAGTATTCACCGACGAGCGACCATATTCTTTTGATTTGCACGTGCACTTGTCTACTCTTGTTGCCATGTGTAAACTTATAACATTTAACTTTTCATTTTCCATTAACTCCTGAATACCTTTACTAATAAGCGCCCTTTCTTGCTGATAGCTTTTCATTATTGATCTCCTGATGACCTTATAATATCATTTGAGACCCTAATATCTCTTTAAGTTTCGAATTAGGAAACTAACATCATAGAAATAAGGATTTCCTCTATTTTTCTTCATTATTTAAGTGAATTTAGAAATTTGGTAATCTAAATTATCATTTTCGACTCCATGTAAATTTGTCAAGATATTACGTATTATACTTACTCCTAATTCTTCATATTTTTCATAACTCAACGGTCTTTGTGAGTTATAATCCATTAATAATTTTCTTACACTTGCAACATAAGATAATTGACGCTCACTTAATTTATCTAATTGCAAATGTCTTTTCTCATCCCCAGAAACATCCGCAAATGCACATCTTGTCGCTATGGCATAGTTTAAGTTAACACAAATTTCCTCTAGCTTTATTTTTGAAACATCTGTCTTTTTTAATTCATTAGTCAGATTAAAAAACGGACTATTTAGATTCCTAACTACATCCTCAAATGAGATAAAGGAATTGTATTGCTCAGCTGTAGCCTTACATGCAGAATACTCATCCAAGATAAACCATGCAATTTTTGCGATTGAACACTCTTTTATTTTTTTATACTCATTAATTCCGTAATGCTTTACAATTTCAACACTATTTTTTGCATGAAACAACTCATGAGCAAAAACATCTATAAATATTTTTAAATTCTCATCAGTATATTGATGCCTATATTCACTGTGATTAACGATCCCTAATTTTATTGAAGAAATTGATATAGTAATTTTTAAAGTATCATTTACTATGTTAAACATAGTAGTACCCGCATTATCAAAATGTTTATCTGCAATTATTTGTAAATTTTCTATGTATTCATCAATACCGAAAGTATCATAGACAGACTGTGCTACATCTAAGTATTTGTTATCTTCATAAAGAACATCATCTCCGTCCTCATCTTTAAAATGATCTGAAAACTTCTCTTTTTTTCCTTCATAATTAATGTACAACATTTTTTTCAATATCTCATATTTATCTGACTCGCTGTCTATTTTCCCACTCCGAATCTCTTCTTCAAAAAAATCCTTTTGTTGCAGTCCATTAAAATTAAAAAATCTCTTTATTTGATTGATCATTATAAGTTCTCCTATCTGTTTTGTGCTTGAATATATTTGATTTCTTTACTTATAATACTGGTAACAGTAACATGATCAATTACTACACCTGGAGAATCAATAACACCCTATATAATAAACGCATTCTTCACCACAAACATCAAATTAAGGTAATACCCTTACACGCCTTATATGGTAGATAATACCACATAAGTATGTTTAATTCTCCATTTTTTTTGCGAAGATTCTGATCAGCTTAATTAAATCATTTGTTATCTTATAAGCACCTTAGCAATACGAAGGCTGGGCTTCGTACTGGCATCAGCGAATTATGCGTGAGCTGGATCTGACAGCCGAAGAGACCATCGAGTACGCCAAGCTCAACTCATCTGTAGTACAGCCCTCACGCCAGAGTCTGAACCCGTATTACCTGGGACTGAAGATCTTCGAGGACATCGAACGCCGCTGGGACCGCGACAAAATATTCGAGGTCCGTGAACTGGATTCGGACACCTCTTTTATCCGCAGCTATCTGTCGAAGGAGCTGGTGAGTGATCTCGACCTCTATGTCTTCGAGAAGAAAGGTCCGGAATGGAAAATCACCGACAAAGCCTGGGAAAATGTGCGTGATCAGCTTGTGCTGGCCCGGGTTAACGGCGGCTCCCCGTACCTCGTCGTCCAGGATGCCGACTATGAGCGCAACGGGGAACTGCTGATCGCCCACCACTATGAGAGCATCGAGCTGGATCTGAAATATCTGGAGCGCACGCTCCCGCATATCTACGCCCTCTGGGGCCGCACCGTACATCTCCAGACCGTCGTGGAAGACAAAAAAGCCCTTTTTACCTATGACGGCAAAAAGGTGCAGCGGAAGTTTATGTAGGTAACGTGTATATGCTCGACTAACAAGCCGCAGGCTGATTGCGAAATGCAATTACTCTGCGGCTTGTTTGAAAATATAAGAATTTATACGTTGCAAATGATAACTTATCCTTCTATTTCTCGCTGAATGGGTACCGTCCTTTATGAGGACGGCGAAGCCGTTTCTACTTGTCGTATTAGACTTCGAAGTCAAACCGTCTACCAAGCGGTATCTGAAAATCCTTAAACACATTCGACTGCACGCTATCCTGCTCCGAATATAAGAGTTCAGCTGTAAGCCTGGGCTATGAACTTAGTTCCAGAAATATTGCATCTTCTTATACCCGACATCCCATATTTTCAATTCGCCCTTAATCGTGAGCTTCAACTCGTTCCCCGGCTCGAGGGGTATCCAGAATGGAGACGGGTACACTTCCGGATTACTCCGCTGATATTCTCCAGAACCGGTCAGGATCTCCCTGCCATCCAGGGTCATACTGATGCTTCCGGAATAATCTGTGGGTTCAGGGTTTCCGTAATTGAAGGAGAAAATCGTCTGTCCCTCAGACTTGTACGTGAACGTTCTGGAATCTCCGTCTTCAGCGCCATATAGGTTATAGCGGAGCGGTATCTTCTGTCCGTTGATTTGAATACTGTCCGGTTTAGCGGATGAATTGCCCGAACTGTCCGTCCATTCAGTGATCGCCGTAAACGGACCCTCTACTTTAGTTATTATTTTGTCTACCACCGCCCCTAATCCCCATAAAGCTATAAAGAGAACCAACCCCGATATAGCCGTTGCCACCAGATTGCGCCCGAGGCTGCGGGAACGAAAACCAAGCTTGTAGGCCCCAAAACCGAGGGCTGCTCCAATCGTATTCTGAAGCGCGTCGTTGATATCGAAGCTGCCCAGGAACGTAAGGGCCTGGATTGTTTCCAGCACAAGAATCCCTATGAAGAATAAGGTGATGAACCGGACGAAGCTGACCCGGTACAGCCATGGAATCAATATACCGAAAGGAATAAAAGCAATAGTGTTCCCGAAACCCACCATACTCATTAGGCTGGGATGCAGAAGATCAGCTGGAGACGGCAGCTTAATGAAGTTGTCAGGCATAAAAATAAAGGTGTAGCCAAGCGAGTGGTCATACGATTCTCCTCTGCCGAAGGCGAAGAACATAAAATAAAGAACAAGCAAGGTATACAATACGGTTATGGTTAGAAGAATCTTGCGTTGTTTAGCCATGGTTAACTCCTTTGCGGGATGTATATTGTTAAACTGAACTGACGGGCACATTGTACCACATCTTACAATCACCTGCTAAGTGGTTTCATGTAACCCTCTAGTCTAACCTTCATCCTCCTCTGACACTGCGCCGCCGGGGGTCTCGAAATATACTCCAGCGCAATCTCAGCAATCTCCTCTGCCGTCAGGTTCTCTCTTAGAAGCTGCTCAAAATAATCAATACTTCGTTCGATCTCCCTGCTGTAATTCAGATGCGCCACCAAATCTTCCTGTTCAAACCATCATTTTCTTCAGACTGCGTATATATCGTGATTTCACAATGATGAAAAAGACGCTTTGCAGAATCAGATACCCGGCAAATGTGATCAGTACCGGCTTGAGCACATTCATTATTCCCGTCTCCAGGATAGGGCTGATGACAACCAGACTCTGAACGGCAGCCACCACAATGGGTATATAGAAGAGTATCGCAATCTGTTTGGTTGCCGATGCTGACATTTCACTTGTGCTTAGCCCGATCTTGGATAACGCACGGTACATACGAATATCTGCAGCCAGATCACTATGCAGCTTGAAGTATAAAAAACTGGCCGATGCAACCGAAAAAATCAAAGCAACAAAAACACTGACGAAACTGAGCATGGCTGTACTTTGTTTAAGGAGCCAATAATTAGCGGCGCGTGAAGTTAAATCGAACACCTCATCACTTTCCCCTTCCATCCCGGTATTCCATTGTCTCAGCTCGGTGCCTACGATGTTCTCCTGACTGTCGATGGAAGGCAGTGAACCTGTATCCCATGCCGGAACCTTATAGTGATAACTGATATAAGGTCTGACCTCCTTTCCCTCTTCAGCCGATCGGGCTACTCTTACCACCTCCATCCACTTCTCCGGCACAATCAGCACAGGAGCAAATGAACTGATGAACCCAATCGATTCTGTAGTAACGCTCTCCTTGACATAGAGGGATACGGCGGGCTGTTCAGCCAAGGTCACCATTTGGTCACGGATATAATCATTCTTCTCAACCTCTGGCGACGCCAGAAGAACTACTTCATTTGAGCCCAGTCTGGTTACGACCGGGAGACCAGCCAAAGGCGCAAGCTCATTATATTGGGCAAGCCCGATCAGATACAAGCCGTTCTCACGCCCCCCCTCATCCTGGACCGAGGCAGAGAGCAAGTCGGTTCTCTTCTCCGTGTACTCCACACCCGCTGCCTTAAGCTCCTGGTGAATTTTGCTCCGGTCCGGATCTGCCGATGTGGTCCGGTAATACGTTTGGGTGATGGCAAAAGGTTTCCCGTTGTACTCTTCTCTTCCGGCCTGAATGATGGACAGAACATACCCTGCCCCCATACTAGCCAAGGCTGTGACTACTGTAATCATAAATAACATCCGCGAGTTGTCCCGCAGTTTATAGCTCATTTCTGAAGTCCACAACAGCCGCGTACCACGCCAGGTAGACCTGCGGCTGCGCTTAAGCAGACGAATGAAAACAACAGACAGCTGGGAGTAGAACAAATAGGTGCCGGTAATTCCCGCAATAGCGGCCGAAATAATAGCAGAGGGACTGAGTTCAATCCGCAGGGCATAAAATCCGATAATCAGCAGCACTACGCCAATTAAGGACAGAAGGACGGAGGCTTTTGGCTGTTTTTTCGGTTTAACATTTCCCTGAAGCAGATCCAGTACTTTGTTATTGCGGATAAGCAGCAACGTAAAGATGGAAATAAACAGAAACAAGGAGACGAAGGACAGGGAGGTGACCCGCATTGCTTGGACAGGCCAGTAGAAAGGTAAATCCTCAATTCCAATTGTCCTCGTGCTGAGCAGCAGAAATAATTTGGAGAGAAGCATCCCCCCTGCGATTCCGGTTACAATGGCAACAATGCCGATCAGCATATTCTCAAGGAAGATTAGCCGGTTAATCTGGTTTGGCCGGGCACCCAGGATGGTTAGAATCCCAAACTCCAGATTACGTGATTTCAAAAACGTTCCGATGGAATACAGTACGAAGAAAAAAGCGAATACATACACAATGTAGGCTGCGACCTGCATACTCGTTACCGCCATGGGACCCATATCCTGACTCGCAATCCCGGGATGATAAATGAATACGGAATAAGCAAAAAACACCATGACCATAAAAGAACTGCTCAGGAAATAAGCAATATAAGCCCGGGCGTTACGCCGTACATTATTAAACGCGAATTGAGGAAAGCTCATGACTATTCCCTCCCCAAAACGATAGTGTGTCGATAATTTTCTGGAAAAAGGCCTGACGGTTATCGCCACGGTGAATTTCGGCAGCCAGCTTGCCGTCCTTAATGAAGATGATCCGGTTACAGTAGCTCGCTGCCTGCGGATCATGGGTAACAAGCAATAGCGTGGTGCCTTGCGTACGGTTAATGTTCGCCAGCGATTCCATAACGATCCGTGAGGAATTAGAGTCCAGGGAACCGGTTGGCTCATCAGCCAGGATCATCGCAGGAGAAGTAATAATTGCGCGCGCAAGAGCAGTCCGCTGCCGCTGTCCGCCCGATATCTCATAGGTGCGTTTATTCAGGATATCCTTAATGTTAAGTTGTTCAGCAACCTTCTGCAGCAGAGAATCCATCTCGCTTAGCTTACGGTTGTCTAGGGTAAGAGGAAGCACGATATTCTCAGCTACGGTTAATGTCTCTAGCAGATTGAAATCCTGAAAGACAAAGCCGAGTTGTCTGCGGCGGAAATGGGCCAGATCTTTCTTATTCAGCTTATAAGGATTATTGCCGTTGATATTCACCTCTCCGGAGGTGGGCTGGTCGATAGTGGATACCATATTTAGAAATGTGGTTTTACCGCTGCCTGAGGGTCCCATGATACCTACAAATTCCCCGCTCTCAACACTGAGATGAATATCTGTAAGTGCCTGGGTCTTCACTTTGCCGGGATATACTTTATTCAGTCCTTTGACTTCCAATACGATCACTGAAATCATCCTTTCCTTAAGGAAACAAGTGTTTACCTGTGTGTTGGTCTTTATCCTTGTTCCAATGTACAGGATGAGCTATTCCGCTGCTATGGTTTTACCTTAAGGCTATCTTACACATCGCTTAAGGTTATGTTCGGTTTACTGTGCAGGGGCTTGGCCGTTAAAAATAATCCGCACCGCAGTTCCTACTCCGGGCTGGGATTCCAATTCGACGGCATGTCCCAGTCTGGTGCAGATTTCCTTAACCAGATAAAGTCCCATTCCGGTGGACTCATGGTATTGACGCCCGCGTTCACCGGTAAAATATGGGTTGAATACCCTTTTTAAATCCTCGGGAGAAATGCCGATACCCTGATCTGAAATCTCCAGAACTGTATCCTTGCCGCGGGGGTGTGCAGAGATCGTCACCGCTTTGCCGGAACCGACCGTGTAATTGACAGCATTGGTCAAAATTTGGCCCAGCATGAACATCAGCCATTTGGCATCGCTGTATACATGGGTCCCGGCATCAACCAGAATATTCACGGAGACCCCCCTGCGGATAAATAATCTCCGGTTCCCGGATACCGCATTGGCGACGGTCTTGCGGAGGGACAATAGTTCTACTTGAAAATCATTCTCAAAACGTTCCAGACGGGAGGTATGGATGACCATTTCCAGTCCTTTGCGCAACTTCTCCACCTCCTCCTGAATACTGCCGGCGGTTTCGTCCTCCAGATCCTGCAGTATGAGCTGTATGACAGAGATAGGGGTCTTCATCTGATGCACCCAGCGGTTAATGAACACAATATGCTGGTCCATCTGCCGGATATGCCCATTCATCTTCTCCTGATACTGGCGGTCCATGTTCTGTAGTAACTCATGAATGGCCTCGGGAAGCGCAACATCTCCAAGGGGGGTCAAATCATCCGCAGAGAAGTTACGTGGAGTGCTTAACAGCTTATATAACCTGCGGTGTTGAACATAACGGTAACCGAGGTACAGGAGAAGAATACTGCCGCTCAGGAGTACACCGTATCCTATGATCACGGGAGGCCTGTTCTCGCCTGAGATCCAATACAACACCGGAACCAGGAGCACTTGCAGCAGGTAGAAGAGCAGCAGAGGAAGCTGGTCCTTCCAGAATAATCTCATGGTGCTTTCCCCGTTAGATTCAGAAGATAGCCGGCGCCCCTTACCGTTTCTACAACATCTCCCACGCCAAGATCCTTGAGCTTCCTGCGGACACGTGTAATATAGACATTCAAGGTATTATCATCAATGAAATGCTGGTCCTCCCACATAAGATCCAGCAGCTTCTCCCGGGTGACCACACGCCCCTCCTTCAGCAGCAGCGCTTCTATCAGGATGGCCTCCTTCTGGGTCAATTCCATGGATTCCCCGGCATACTGGATAGTATAACGTTCAGGAAACAGGGTTAGAGCGCCTGAATGTAGTGTACGCTCCCCCTGAATTTGTGCATAAGAACCATAGGCTCTGCGCAAATGGCTGCGGATTTTGGCTAAAACGACTTCGTAGTGGAACGGTTTGGTAATATAATCATCGCCGCCGTTCTCCAGCGCCATCACCTGGTCCATCCCGCTGTCTCTAGCCGAAATGAACAGAATTGGACAAAGCGAAATTTGGCGGATCTGGCGGCACCAGTAATAACCGTCATACTTGGGCAGATTGACATCCAGCAGCACAAGACCGGCAGCGCTTTCCTTAAAGGCTTCCAGCACGTTAGTGAAGTCTTCAATAATGATGGTATGATAATCATATTTAGAGAGGTATGCACTCAGCAGCCCTGCAAGCTTGGCATCATCTTCAATGATCAGGATTGTTTCCATAGGTCCCCTCCTTTGTCCGTTATACAGTAACACAGGCGGGGAAAATCATGCAAAATCAGCCCCTGCTTCCCGGCCGCTCCACTACAGGAACATAGATCTCCATCACCGTATCCACCCGCGCATGACACCGCTCGTCATAGAACTCGAAGTTCAGCTTGCCCTTGGCGTGCTCATATCCGCTTTCCGGGAACCAATCCTCAAAGATATGTCTCCACGTACTCTTCACCACCTGGGCAAAAGCGTCCGGATTCGCCTCATCGGTGGCATCCACCGGAGGCGTAGTAAACACGGCATACTGCGCAGCAGGCACAACAGCCGTAAGCATATCCTCAGCCACAAGGCTGAAATCATCGACAATGACACCCAGCAGGTAGACGGCATTGCCGCCGCCTTGCGCCGGGACACACAAACCGACCTCACCGTGCTTCGGCGGGTTCAACAGGGCATACATTTTGTTCTCCAGATTATCTCCGTCATAGCAGTACCAGAAGGAAGCGACATCCTGCGTATAACTCCCGGACTCCACGTTCGTCTCTATGCCATAACCAGCCACCTTAAACGCCGGTTTGCTCACCATCACGGGCTCCCTAATATAATCCCCGATTTGGTACACCGATCTGTCCCGGAGATAGCCGTCCATCCGTGCCGCATACTGCGAGGGACTATAGCCGAAGGCCTTGCGGAAGGCTTTGGCGAAACCGCCGGGAGTCTCAAAACCATAATCCAGCGCGATATCCATAATCCGCCGCCCGTTAAACAGCTCTACTGCTGCCAGGGACAGCTTCCGGCTGCGCACATATTCCATAACCGGCATCTCCCGGCACTGGCTGAACATCCGGCAAAAATGATACAGCGAATACCCCACCTGGGACGCGATGTCTTCCGCCGTCAGGTTCTCCCGCAGATGCTCCTCAATATAATCAATACTCCGCTCGATCTCCCTGCTGTAATTCAGGTGCTCCACCAGCCTTTCCATGACACATAGCTGATTCCATTATAACAACCGGCAGCCAGCGGGTCTGTTCCTAATTTGCTGCTTTTCATGTTACTTCTCCGTTTTTTAATGATTTCCCCATTATCCGATCGGGTCAGAGGCAAGCTTGAAGGTGAACACCTTATACGGGTTTATGCTGAATGCTGAAACGCCGTCACGTATCGTGATGCTGCGCCCTGTGGCCTCCTCCATCAAATCTGTCTCAGTCAGCCTACTCTCCTAGCTGAATAAAATGTTCGATTCTTTTGGCAAACGGTATATTGGATTCCTCCAGATTAAGTTGTATATTTGTATATAAAAAGTAATATATATACGAGACATTATACATATGCATGCACCATACGTAAGTAAGCAATTAGTAATGATTTTTCAGCTTTACTTCTGCTTTTTTAACTTATATATTTGTATATACCAATATACAAAAGTGTGAAAGGGAAACAGATGAAGGAGCCAAACAAACGAATTCCAATCTACCTGCAAATACGCGAATACATCACTGAACAAATCCGCCTCGGAAGCTGGAAGTCGGGAGATACGCTCCCCTCGGAGAATGAGCTGGCCCGGTTGTTCCAGGGGAGCCGGATTACGGTGAAGCAAGCCTTGAAGACACTTGTCGAAGAAGGAGTTGTATACCGGGTTCAAGGAAAAGGAAGCTTTGTGGCAGAAGGCGCGGATAGCATTATGCAGGCGATGGACAGCCCAGTCTCCATAAACTCATTCTCGCTCCATCCAGTGGCCGGAGCGCCACAGTATGCGGGAGAAAGATTATCAGCCCCCCCGTTCATAGCCTTTATTATTCAAAACACGTTGGACTCTATATGCTCCGAGCTGCTTCTTGGCATTGAAGCAGCAGCAGCCGATGGAGGCTTCCGGGTCCTGTTCATGAACGCCCGGGAATCCCGGGAACGGGAGCTCGCTATGCTGAAGGAAGCTGTCCAAAGCGGCGCCAAAGGTATTATTTTGTTCCCGGTTCATGGTGAAACATATAACGAGGAAGTGCTTCGTCTGACCATGGAGCAATATCCTGTCGTTGTACTGGACCGTTATTTGCGCGGCGTGGAGACCAATTGTGTCTGTTCAGACAATGAGAACGGAGCATATCAGGCAGTCTCCTACCTGATCAGCAAGGGACACCGGAGAATTGGCTGCATCTCGTCCCCTGTTCTTGGCACAACCTCGCTGGAGGACCGGCTTCACGGCTATGAGCAGGCTTTGGCCGACAACCTTATTCCGGTGGATCACGCTGCCCGGCTGTTCGAACCTACACCTGAAGGCATTATCAATTTCCTCAGGACTCAGACTACCCTTACCGGGCTGGTGGCCTTCGACAACGTACACGGCTCCCTGATTATGAAAGCTGCTGAACATTTGGGCATCCGAATTCCCGAAGATCTTTCCCTGGTCATATTCGACGATTATTCCTACCCGGAACTGTTCAGGGTTCCACCCACTGTTATCGTACAGCCCTTTCGGAAGATGGGGCAGGAAGCCGCTCTGCTCCTGATGGAGTTGATTCACAGCCCCCAAGCAGAACGCAGACGCATCACCCTTCCGGTTCAGCTGATTGAGCGGAAATCAGTGGAGAATCCGCCTTCCAGCCCCCGGTAATAGCCTGAGCCAGTCCAGCGGATGGAAAGACTCTCTGGCTACCAGCTGCAGCAGAGAGTCTTTTTTTCGTTCATTTTAACCCTCCGGCCTGCGACTTTGCTATTGTTAATATTTAATACGAGTCTGCTCCGCTGGTACATCTATTTGAAATGTTATCGGCGTTTCATCTCATCACGCTTTATGATCATGGAATTTACAACTTTTGAGGGGGCGCTGAAATGAAATCCAGTTTCACAGGCAGGGTAATCCTTATTTACGGCGGTCTTCTGCTGGTGGTCATATCCATGACCTTCCTCTTCTCTTACATGGGAACCGTCAGAGGGCTCCGCAGCCAGTTGAAGGAAACTAATTTTGCACTTTTAAACCAGATAAATCAAAAATTAGAACTTTCCTTCAAGCAGACGGAAAAGGATTTGCTGCAGTTGACCAATGAGCTTGAATTTGTCTATTTCATGAACAACGTCTATAAGGATGATGCGCAGAGATATGCCAATTTTTATGGGTTGGACAGTAAGCTTGGGACGTTCATGAACCGCAATCTGCAATTTTCATCCATTTACGTTTACTCTCATGTAAGCGGTGACATTCTCACCCAGCAAAATTACATCAGTAACGATGGAACAGAGGACCAATGGCTTACCCAATATCTGAATATGGATGGTTACTTCAAATGGCTGCCTACACACCAGATTTCCGACGGCATGGCCTTGGAGGATGTGGTCACCTTGATCCGCTCTTATCCGGCATTAAGCAAGCCGGGCTTCCGCACCGGGCTGCTGGCAGTAAATATGAAGGAAAGTGTGCTCTACCAGATGATTCAGGATATTTACCAGGATGGAAACAAGGGGCAAACCTTCGTTATTGACCAGCAGGGTCAAGTCGTTACCCATAATGATAAATCCAAGCTGCACAGCTCCTTAAAGGATATGCCATATCTTGAAAACGTACTGATTGGCCCGGATGCCGGTTCCTTCAGCATCAAGCCGGAGCAGGAAAAGCAGATGGTGTTTTATACAACCTCGACTTACACAGGCTGGAAGATTGTCAGCATTGTACCGGAGGACCAGATGTACCGCCCCCTTACAGTGACCCGCAATTTGCTCCTTGCTTTTAGCGTACTGATGTTTGCAATTGCGCTAATCATTCTTTTCTACGTCAGCCGCAGAACTTTCCGTCCTATGGACGCATTGATTGGCAAGCTGTCCGGCAAGTATCGGCCTGTGCAGGCTGGACGGTTTGACGGCACTCCCCATAAGGGATTGTCCTATCTGGACGATGTCATCGAGCAAATGTTTTTGGATCGGGAAGGTCTGGAACAGCAGGTGAGAGATGCCAAGCCTATGCTGAAATGGCGAACCGTGATGGATATATTGACCGGTTACCGGACTGTATATTCGACGGTGATCCCTCATCTGGAATTTACAGGAGTACGCTTGTATCCCGAATGGTTTGTCGTGTGCACCGCGGAATTCGGCAAGGAAGGCGGAATTTCCCCACGGGATGAAATTCTCTATGCCTATGCGCTATGCAATGTGGCCGAGGAAATTATCTATAGAGAGAACGCAGGTGTGGCCATTGATCTTGGAGGTTGCCGGGTTGTTATCCTATTGAGTTTCTCGGAGGGAGACGAGGCACAGAATCATCTGCGTGCCGCCACACTGCTGGAGCATATTCTGGATGTAATGAGCAAACAAATCGGGCTGGTGGTCACCGCAGGTGTAGGGAGATGCTACCGGGAGCTGGGCAACGTTCCCCGCTCTTATGAGGAGTCCAAGGTTGCATTACGCTACAAAATGGTAACCGGACCCCAGACCGTCATCTCCATTGAGGATTTGCAGCCCCTGCAAAGCCAGGATTATTATCAATTTCCCCAGCGAATTGACCGCATTCTGGAAGCCCTTAAGCAGGCAGATCGGGACAAGCTTCAAATGCTGGTTCAGGATGTCTTTATGTCAGCGGTCAAGAACAATGCTCCGCCAGAGCTTTTCAAGCAATTATCGTTTGAGCTGGTCATGAGAGCCATGCAAATGATAGACTCCATCGGCATTGACGTCAATGAGATCCAGGCGGAAATCGGCACGGCACACGAGGTGATTCAGAAATCTGACAACTGGAGGCAAACCGAGGAATTGGTAAGTACTTTGCTGCTCCGGCTGTTGGGGGCTATAGAAGAGAAACGGATGCAAAGGGGCAAAAATGATACCATTGACCAAATACTGATTTATATCCGGCAACATTATCAGGATAGTGATCTGTCCCTAGACAAGCTAGCTGATGAATTCCATTTGAATCCTGCGTATATTAGCCGGCAGTTCAAAGAGCATGCCGAAGGCAACTTCATCGACTACTTGATCGAAATCCGCATCAACGCAGCCAAAGAGCTTTTGAAGGATAAAACCGTCCGGATTTATGACGTATCCGAGGCAGTCGGCTATACCAACAGCCGGAGCTTCATGCGCAGCTTCAAGAAGTACACAGGTCTTACACCAACGGAATACCGGGAGCGCTTCTTGTAAGAGAGGCCATCGCAGAGTCCTGCCTGATATCACGGCAGGGCTCTTTGTATTCACAAAAAGCCTTACGGAATAAGGCTTGTGAGGAGCACACTGCAAAAATGGATACCATAGTAGAAAAATGAAACCTTCCATTTGTCAAAAAAAGCGACGTTCGTCATAACGAATCTGTATCCAGCCGCCTGTCATGCCAGTAAGATTAATTCTGCGAGGGGGCCCCTCAAACATATAAATGCTGTGGTTTGGAGAGGATGCGAGAGATGAGAAAGCAACAGTCGTTAACTGCTATAGAGGCTTCCGTTTCACCGGAAGCCCTGACAATGCGTGCTTCCATGGCGAGAAAAAAATTCAAATGGAAGCGTATTAAATATGATAAATCCCTGTACATCATGCTCCTGCCCGTAATTGTTTTCTACCTGCTGTTCAAATATTCACCGATGGCCGGTGAAATTATTGCCTTCAAAAACTACCGGTTTGCCGATGGCATTGTAGGAAGCGACTGGGTAGGATTCAAGCATTTTCGGATGCTGTTCGAAAGCACAGACTTCTGGCGCGTATTCCGCAACACTCTGCTGCTCAATGTGTACAGCCTCGTTGTAGGCTTTCCGGTCCCGATAGTACTGGCTCTCCTATTGAATGAAATTCGGTTGGAAGGCTTCAAACGCCTGATCCAAAACCTGCTGTACATCCCGCACTTCATTTCCTGGGCAGTGTTGGGTGGAATCCTGATTACTATGCTGTCACCCAGCACAGGGGTCATTAATCTGATTCTGCAGCATGTATTCGGCATGGAGCCCATCTACTTCATGGCCAGTTCCAGCTGGTGGCCGGTGGCATACACTGCTTCCTCCATCTGGCGGGAAGCTGGCTGGGGAACGATCCTTTACCTGGCTGCCATGTCCGCTATTGATACACAGTTGTATGAAGCAGCCAAGATTGATGGGGCCAACAAGCTGCGTCAAACCTGGCATATTACCTTACCGGGCATCCGCAGCACCATTGCCATCCTGCTTATTCTGCGGATGGGCAGCATGATGGATGTGGGATTAGAGCAGACCCTTTCGCTGCAAAATGACTCTGTACTAGATGTAGCTGATGTCATCAGTACCTACGTTTTCCGGGTAGGACTGCAAAATATGAACTACAGCTATACGACAGCCTTGGGCTTATTCCAATCCCTGATCAGTCTGATTCTTGTTGTTGGTGTGAACCGGTCGATCCGCCTGTTCGGGGAAAGGGGGCTATGGTAATCATGATGAAAAGAATGATGAAAGATGCCTCGCCGCTGGCTCTTGCCGGCAGCCTATTGAATTATTTGCTTCTGGGGCTGCTGTCTCTCCTCACCTTATATCCTTTCTGGTATGAGATATCCGCATCCTTCAGCAGCAGCAGAGCCATTACTGCCGGAGAGGTATACTTTTGGCCTGTAGAGTTCAATGTACAAGCATACCGTAGGCTGCTCGAGGATGGCCAACTGCTCCACGCCATGGGTAATACGGTCATCGTAACCTTAGTGGGCACCGCCTTAAACATACTTATGACCATTCTGGCAGCTTATCCCTTGTCCCGTAAAAGGCTGTATGGCCGGGGACCGATTCTCTTGTTCATCACCTTCACCATGATCTTCATATCCGGAATTATTCCCAATTTTATTCTGATCAAGAACTTGGGAATGATGGATTCCTACTTGGCCTTATGGTTGCCGGGGCTGATCAGTACCTACAACATGTTCGTCATGAAAAGCTTTATGGAAGGGCTGCCGGAGGAAATTGAGGAATCCGCCTCCATTGATGGAGCTGGAAACTGGCGTATCCTGATCCAGATCATGTTGCCCTTATGCAAGCCAATTATCGCGGCGTTGTCCCTATTCTATGCTGTGGGATGGTGGAATTCCTATTTTAACGTCATGCTCTATATTAACAGCTCCAAGCTCCAGACCTTGATGCTCAAGCTTTACCAAATGATCAAGCAGGTGGACGAGAGTCTGCTGAACAGTGGAGGCGGCAGTGAAGGGGCGACCGCCGTCATCCTGACACCGGAAGGAATCAAGGCAGCTTCCGTGGTTATAGCCATCCTGCCGATTCTATGCGTTTATCCATTTCTCCAGAAGCATTTTGTCAAAGGTGTATTAATTGGCTCCGTTAAAGGCTGATATCATTGAAGAAGAGCTGCAACAGCTGCCTTCTCTTGATATATAAAAAATTTTTTTAAGGGGATGAAGCAATTGGCAACATTCAAGAAAGCCGCCTTAACAGTAGTGATAGCCTGCCTGGCGGTATCAGCTCTGGCAGCCTGTGGTTCCGACAAGGATTCAAGTGCCTCGACAGCGGGTGGGACAAGCCCCTCCTCGCAAGCTTCAGCCAAGAAAGAGATCAGCATTTCGGTCTTTGATCGTGGCGAAGTGCCTGCTGAGGAGGGAAACTATGAAAGCAATCGTTGGACCAAGTGGATCAATAACAATGCTCCTGCGACTGTCAAGTGGGTGCCGGTTCCCCGGAACGAGGCCCAGACCAAGCTGAATACACTGATTGCTTCCGGCAGCGCTCCAGACCTCATCTGGGAGTACGACCGCAACTACATTGCCCAACTGGTCAATCAGGGTGCGATACAGCCTATAGATTCTTATATAGAGAAATACAGCACCTCCTACAAAAAATATTTGGAGGAGCATCCGGAGCTCGACTCCTATCTTACCTTTGACGGAAAAAAGTACGCCGTTGCCAGTGTGCGCGGCGTCGAAAGCATTGCCAATCATGGCATGTGGATCAGACAGGACTGGCTGGAAAAGCTGGGACTCAAGACCCCGACAACCGTAGACGAATTGATCGAGGTAGCCAAGAAATTCAAGGATGGTGACCCGGACGGCAACGGCAA
Organism: Paenibacillus sp. FSL R5-0912; assembly: GCF_000758605.1. Lineage (NCBI taxonomy): Bacteria > Bacillati > Bacillota > Bacilli > Caryophanales > Paenibacillaceae > Paenibacillus > Paenibacillus sp. FSL R5-0912. Next base: position 2,259,043 of record NZ_CP009282.1, on the reverse strand, counting down.
GGCGGATACTGTGCCGATCGTGTTCAACGGCAATGGCGTACCGATTATTAGAGAATTATTTATGGCATCGGAGAGCCAGTGGTATGTAAACGGCGACAAGCTGGAATACGGCAGAGTAACCGACCGCTATATGGACAGTCTGGCCTTCCAAAAGCAGCTTTTCGACGGCGGTCTGATTGACAAGGAGTATATCACAGATAAAAACTTCCAGAGATCCATGCAATTCTGGACGACGGGCAAGGCAGGCATTATGCTGGGGTCCTGGAATATGGAAGCCGAGTTCCTTGATTTGAAGAAGAATGTGCCTGAGGCCAAGATGACAGCACTGGAATCCCTTTCCACCCCATATGGCAAAAGCGGCTTGTATCAGGAGGCATCACCGGGTATCTTCGTATCATTTAACAGCAATCTCAAAGAGGACAAGATTGAAGCAGCCTTCAAATTTCTGGATTGGATGATCGACACTGGCTGGAAGCCTCTGAAGTACGGAGAGGAAAATGTGCATTACAAAGATGTAGACGGTGTACCCCAGATTATTGATGCTGATAAATTCCGCAAGGAAGTTACTTTTGCCCGGGAGCTGCCTATTGTCAACCAATATGAGCAGAAGCCGGAATGGTTCCCGGTCATGGCGGCCTCCGACGCCTTGTCCCAGGAATACGCCAAGGAAAAGGCCAACTCCCTGACACTGGCCATGAAAAATACGTACCGCCGGGATATCGCTTACGGTCCGAGCCAGCCGGAGGTCAGCCAATTGATTGCCACCTTCGCTCCGATTGCCCAGCAAATTGAGGCCAAGGTCGTGACAGGTGGGACCTCCATGACTGCAGAAACCGGCATTGATGAAATCCGCAAGGAATGGAAGCGCCTGGGAGGCGATGCCGTAGAGAAGACGGTCAACGAGTGGTATCTGGAGAACAAAAACCAATTAAAATAATTTCATGCAGAAGCTGCGGAGCGGGTCAGCTTGAATGGCGGCTTGCTCCGCTTAAATCGGAGTACATCCACCCATGTTTCTGAATTTGCCTTATTAACTATCAGTCTATTATAGGGAAATGGGGTTACAGCATGAGAATTCATTGCATGAAGTATATAAATTATCATTCAAAAAAACTGGCAGCGCTCCTTGCGGCAGTTCTCCTTCTGATGAGTGCGCTGCCCGCCTATGCGGCAATCGATCGGTTATATACTGCACCGGCTGGAGCCACCGCTACGACCCCTGCGGACAATCTGTTCCGTTTGGCAGATGGCACGCGGGAATTCGTTTTGCTCGACAGTACTGTAACGGCGGGAGTTTACCAGTATTTCGTGCTGTCCAAAAATAATTACGGCGCCAGCACCTTTGATCCGGACAACACTGCAAAGTTTGATGTAAGCGATACCAATAATATCGCCTACTGGTTGAATCATGATTTTATTGACCCCAGCTCCACAAGCTCTGTCAAGCTGGAGCCAGCTATCGTCAACCATATTGACTTCCAGCATCAGTGGCTGACTGAAGGCGGCAATGTTAATACGACCTATACACAAGACTTCACCACGACGGCCGGCGTCGCCTTGCTGTCCCAGACCGAATATGCCCAGTATGCCTCAAAACTGGGATATAAGGATAATATGACCGCCTGGGGCTGGTGGCTTCGTTCCGCACGAGGCAAAAATGTGGGCACTAACATTGTACTGTGCGTGCCATCAGGTGGACTAGGAGAAACCTCCGGTGCTGAAGCCAAAACCACTAACATGATCAGACCGGCCTTTTTCCTCAAGGATAGCTTCTTTGGCACTGTAAAGCTGGATGTATCTACCATGGGCAGCAAGGTGAAGCAGGTGCTGCAGGACCACTATTCCATCGAGCAGCTTCGCCACATCGGCTACACCGAACGGGAGCTGGGCCTTATCGGCTTCGATGTGCCTGAGATTGTCGAGGTCAAGATGGCCCGGACAGACCGGGTATATAGCCCGGATACCGTATCCTATTCGGTCTATTTCACCAATAATACGGAGCATTCGGTAAATTACAGCGTCTATCATCAGATTGCAGGCGGACCGCTGGAGGAACAAAGCATCATGGTTACGGCCTCTCAATCTTTGGTGAAAACCATCATGCTGCCTCCACAATTAAATGGCATCCATTCCCTTCACGTAGAGGTGAAGGAGGCTCAGCGCCAGGTGGTCAGCTTCGATTCCGCCACCTTTGCGGTGTTTCCCGATTACGAGCGGCAATTCGGCGATGATCAGTCCTTGTTTGGAGTAGCCACCCACTTTGATCAGAGCAACAAAACGGATGCCGCAGACACACTTTTGATGGACAGGGCGGGTATCCGCTATATCAGAGATGGTATATCCTGGAACAAGGTGGAGAAGGTAAAGGGTGTTTTTGATTTCACCCAGACCGACAAATGGGTGAATGACGCCGTCTCCAAGGGTATGCAGATTGTTTCACTGCTGTGCTTTTCCAATTCGCTATATAATGGCGGACAGGATGTAAAGGTCGGACCCGCCACCCAAGAGCAACTGGATGCCTACGTCAACTATGTGGAACAGGTGGTAAGCCGCTACAAGGGCAAGATCAACACCTTCGAGCTGTGGAATGAGCCCAACATCAGCTTCTGGCAGCCGGAGCCCAATGTCAGCGACTATGCACGTCTAGTGAAAGCCGCTTCGCTGACCATCCGCAGAATCAATCCCGATGCGGTGATCATTGCGGGCAGCGTAGCTAATCAGAACGGTCCCCAGTACTTGGATGACATGTTCCTGCAGGAGGTATATCCCTATATTGATGCGGTTTCGTTCCATCCATACATCTATCCTAACGATCCGGATACAAGCTATGAGGCCAAACTGAAATCATATACCGACATAACCAAGAAATACGGAGCCTGGAAAGACCAAAATATTACTGAGGTGGGCTGGCCAACCTCTACCGATGCCAGAGGCGTCAATGAAGAGCAGCAATCCGTCTACCTGACCAAGCAGTTTCTGATCTCTTCCGCCAATGGTATTAGGCAGAGCGCCATCTATGATTTGCGTGATGACGGTACCAACCCTGCGTATACTGAAGACAACTTCGGCATCGTGCGGATTGACCGGATGCCCAAACCAGCCTTGATTTCCTTTCAGCAGCTCAACAGAGCCTTGGCAGATGCCTACTTTGTCGGTGAAATGAATTCAGGAAGCCAAGTGAAATCGTATTTGTGGAAAAAGGAACAGGAATATGTTATCACTGCCTGGTCCTTGACAGGCGGGAGCCAATCTATTGCTTTGACCGGCAATCTGACGCAAACCGACTACATGGGCAATCCGCTTCCATCCCACAGCTCCGGCAACAGCTATACCGTTGGCTCTTCTCCGGTTTATTTTACCGGAATTGACCCGGCTTGGGCCAAGGAGCAGTTGAAGGTATTAGCGGTAAGCCTCCACCAGAATTGGTTGGCGGAATGGGGTAGCTCCTTATCCGCAGCCCCGGCTCTCCAGAGCCAATTGCAGAGTCTGTACGCGAGCGGCTTCGGCAGCGGTGCATACGCCGAGATCAAGGCTTTGGCAGATCAATATGAGCTGCTGGGCCAAGGCATCGTGGAGGAAGCACAGGCGGGAACCTTCACCATGGAGAATGCGATGAGTATGCTATACGCCTATCATCTGGCAGTGAAGCCTTTGGAGGCATTGATGCAGGACTCACAGAACCAGCCGACGCTGACCGCCTTGTCCTCCACTGCTGAGCTTGTGAATACGAGCAGCCTGATCCAGGCCAAGCTGCAGAATATTTCTGGAGGCAGTCAGTCATTTGCCCAGGAGATCATGCGACATGCCCGTGAATGGAACGTGAAGGCAGCTACCTACTTGCAGGCTGACCGTCCGGAGATGGCGCTGGCCTGGGATCAGACTGCCGGGCGTTTGGCGCGTTGGGCTGCCAAGATTAGCGAATTCGAGGCTGCAGAGCCAACAAACTTGCTGCTGAGCAGCTATCCCTCCAAGGTGTCCTTGTTCGAGGGAGGATCGGCCTCGATCCAGGCTGCCGTAACCAATGCAAGAGGAGCGACGCTGTCCGCCAAGGTTAAATTAGTGGAATCAGGCGCAAACCGAATCATTGCCGAAACAGAAGTATCCGTTGAGCCGGGGACAAATATGCAGATTCCCTTCACTATTCATTCTTCTGATTTTCAATTAAGCAGCCCCTCTTCTCTTGATCTGATATTGGAGAATCCAAACGGCGAAGTACTGCGAACCAAAGCTATTCCCGTGAACATTGCCGAAAAGGTGAGTTATAGCCTGAAGCCTAGTGGGCAAACCATGGATCAGCTCGACAGTATCACGGTCAACTTGAACAATCTATTCACTGATGTGCTAAGCGGTACTGTTGAAATTGACCCTCCTCCAGGGTGGATCATGGATGCCAGCAAACCTTATAGCCTGAGTGCCGGAGAGATTCAAGCGGTGACCTTTTCCGTAAGCTCGGTCCGCAACCAACCGCTACACGAATATTCGTTTGCAGTCCGGGTGAAGGACACCGAGGGGAATCTGCTAAAGTCCGCCATACTGCCCTTGAGCTTTGCGGTAATGGTGAGGGCGGAGCAGCCCTTGACAACAGCAGGCTTTGACGGCAATCTGGAGGCTTGGAAGAAAGCCTATCCCATCTACCTCAATCCGCCTGCCGATCCCCTGTCCGCCGAAGCCTGGCAGACTAGCAATGTGGCAGCCAGAATGTATACTCAATGGGATGAGGATGCCTTGTACGTGCTAGCCCAGGTGTATGATGATTACCAGTTCAATAATAAATCGGGTATGAATATCTGGGATGGAGATAATGTGCAGATCAGCATCGACCCCTTGAACGACAAGGCCACCAAATACAGCACGGATGATTACGAATATGGTTTTGCTTACACCGGAGCAGGCAATGAGGTGTATTCCTGGCAGGCAGCAACGGCATACGGCCAGAGCTACGGGCAAAAGCCATCGGAATGGGTTCAGGTGCTGCGGGACGAAGCGCTCAAGCTGTCCACATACTTGATCCGGTTGCCCCTGGCTAATATGACGCCTCTTCAATTGCAGGAAGGGACCGTCTTTGGCTTTAACGCTGCAGTCAATGACGCAGATATATTGAACCGGGAGCGCTTGGTCGAATTTACAGGGGGCACTGCCACCAGCAAGAACCCCAGCCTATACGCCAACTGGCAACTGAGCGGGGTGGAGCCGGACTTTCAGGCATCAACTGTCTATAGCATTGTTATCGACAGCCTGACCGGAGGCAGCATAACCGCAAGCACTGCAGCAGCCAACTAGTCCACTTTAGACTTATTTACAATTTGAAGAGACGCACCAGCCGCAAATGCACGGGCATCCTCGAAATCCTGCTCATCGGGATGCCCTTTTTTATCCAGATTGAAGCCCAGCGGACTGAACTCCCCGGGACAGTGGAACTCACCGACGACGTTGCAGCCTTTGGCTGCCAGCTTGGCCTGGACCTGTGCTTTGTTCTTGAATTCCCCCGACCCGGATGTGCAGAAAATAAAGACGTTCTTATCCCGGAGCGGCATCTTCTTGATGAACTTGGTCAGCTTCCGGTGGATTTTGGAGGCGTAAATGCCTGAACCTAGACCGATCAGATCATATCCGGACAGCATCTCCGGCTTAACGTCCTCCACTTTGGCCAAATCTGCACCCAGCACTTCAGCCATAGCAGCTGCAATCCTGTGTGTATTCATACTGCGGCCTGACCGGTAAATAATAATTGTCTTCATAATAGCGCCTCGATTCTATATATTCATAATATGAATGAACTTAATTATATTCATTCATCACTAGCTAAAATAAAATGTCCAGTACATTCCCTGAACATTTAATAATGTATTCCGCCTCCGGCCAAAAGATGCCTGATGCTCTTGTCAGGACTGTGTATCCGTCAAGCCTTTCATGATAAACTCGACCAAATAATCCAGAATCTGTGGAAAATAGCTAACCCCGATCTCTTCCTTGTGGATGTCAATATACGGCACGGAGTTGAACAAGGCAAGAATCATGCCGTCCTCCAGATCCTCTCTGATCTTCCCTTTGGTCTTCCAGTACCGGATTAATTCCAGCGTACCGCTGTTCATCATTTCATGAATACCCTCTATTCCGCCATGCTCATAGAATTCCTTCTCCAGCTTGCTGAATAGAGCTTTGTTGTACCATTCCTTCAGGATTGGATTACTATGGATTCCGCTGTAATTAAGCGCCATGATTTCTTTGAGCACCTTGGCAGGCTCATCGTCCAGATTAACCGAAGACTGCAGGATGCTCCGCTTCAGCTTCTCGTTCTCCTGCAGATAAATATCGATGAACAGCTTCTCCTTCGAGGCGTAATAATTGTAGAACGTGCCTACGGCGAACCCGCACATTTTGGTGATGTCGGAAATATTGGTGTCCTTGAAGCCTTTGGAGCTGAACAGCTCTTTGCCGCATCTGAAAATCTCAGCCTTCTTATCTTCCATCCGTAAGCCCTCCGTGCCTGAGTGAATAATATTTAATTCATTCATAATGTAGCACAGCGCTGCTGTCATTACAACACACTTTTAACTCCCCTGAATCGTATCACTTCAAGGGTGAGATGAATAGGCTGTTGTAATTAATTGAATAATGGAGGTACCCTCATGACCTTTGAGAACGAATATCTGAACAGTCAAGCTTATCCATCCGCCTATCCTTATGCTCCGCGTAACACTTCCTTTCCTTACTCGCATTATTACCATCTGGTCCGCTCAGAACCCGGTCACACCCTTACGGCAACAGAAAACCAAAGTGTAAAAAATGAATTCGTAAAAGGGCATATGAACGCAGATGTCGGCAGCGGGCAAGGGATTCATGTAGATGCCGGAGGTGAAGTAGGCGGTAAACACGGCATCGGTGTAAATGCCGGCGGGAATGTAGCATACACCGGCGCTGGTATGCATGCAGGCGGCCATATCGGCAACACTTCTTATGGAATCCAGGCACAAGGTAACACCCATCTGGACAGCGGCCAGGGTCTTGGACTTAATGCAGAAGCCCAGGCCTTCGGCAAATACGGCCTTGCTGCCCAGGCAGCTACCCAGCTGGGCGGCGGCCAGGGAGCCAATTTCCATACAGGGGCGCAAGCCGGAGGTGAACACGGTCTGAGTGCAGAGGCCGGCGGTCATCTGGGCTTAAGTCAAGGGGCCGGACTCCAGACCCAATTGCATCTCGGCGGTGAGAATGGGCTCGGTGCCCAGGCCAAGGCGCAGCTCGGCGGAGGTCAGGGCGCAGGCTTAGGCGTTACCGGACAGGTAGGCAAATATAACGGACAATTAGGCTTTACTATTGGCGGCAAGAATCAGGAGGCCAAGGAGTAACCGGGCCGGAGGTTTGATCCGCCCCTGACTTTTAGTGCAGGAGGGGGCGGTCAGCCCCTATTCTCCGTGCGCCGGTATACATACGGACAAGCGTGAAGCATATAAATTATACTTCAATTGGAAACGGCTTTACCGCCTTTTTTCAAGACTATACCTCGTCCGCTCAACATCTGTTCAGTAACAGTATCTGTATATGAAAGTTCCGCTGAGCTTTAGCAGAACCGCCAGCGACTTTCAGAAGGATCACTGAGCTGGCTGTAGGGCTGGAAACCAGCTGTTCCCACAAGCAAGTGGAATAAGGTGTCTTAATTATTCGATTTCGGAGGTTCATAGGACATTAATTGGAAAAATGACATCTATTGCTCGGGGTTTCAGCGACTTTGAGTGATCTGAAACTATTTAAGTGCTCTTTTTCCAACTGCAGTTTTAGCAAGGCTCTGTTGTTCATCAGCAAGTGGAGAAAATCCAACTGCTATATTTTAATTCTGGCGCATATTCAAGTGGAAACGGATACCGTCCTTAAGAGGAGGGTATCCGTTTGAGCGAGAAATAGAAGAATAACTTATGGCGAATCTTATATCTTAAAAAAAGGACCGCCAGCAGGCAGTCCATATCCTATTCTCTGATAGCTTTAGCGGTTCAGCAGGCTTCCGACATATTTCAGCAGCTCATTGGCGCAGATCGGGCAGTAATTGTGCTCATCAATCAGGCGGCGGCTGACTTCGTTGATGCGTTTCAGCTGGCTCTCATCTGGCGTTTTGGAGGAGGTGGTGATTTTGACGATATCCTTCAGGTCGGTGAACAGCTTCTTCTCGATCGCTTCCCGCAGCCGGTCATGGTTGTTGTACTCGAACTTCTTGCCTTTGCGGGAGTACGCGGAAATGCGGATCAGGATCTCCTCGCGGAAGGCCTTCTTGGCATTCTCGGAAATGCCGATCTGCTCTTCAATGGAGCGCATCAGCCGCTCATCCGGCTCCATCTCCTCATCCGTGAGCGGGTCGCGGATTTTGGACCAGTTGCAGAAGGCTTCGATATTGTCGAGATAGTTCTCGAACAGTGTTTTGGCGGATTCTTCAAAAGAGTACACAAACGCCTTCTGCACTTCACTCTTGGCGAGAATATCGTATTCCTTGCGGGCAATGGAAATGAAGTTCAGGTAACGTTCGCGTTCCTCCTTCGTGATCGAAGGATGCTGGTCCAGGCCGTCCTTGATCGCCCGCAGCACATCCAGTGCGTTCATGCACTGCAGGTCGCCTTTGATCAACGCGCTGGAGATACGGTTGATGACATATCGCGGGTCGATACCGGACATCCCTTCGTCCAGATACTCGGTCTGCATTTCCTTGAGATCGGCTTCCTTGTAGCCCTCCACCTCTTCGCCGTCGTACATACGCAGCTTCTTGATCAGGTCCATGCCCTGCTTCTTGCTCTCCTTGAGCCGGGTCAGGATCGAGAAGATCGCCGCCGCACGCAGCGCATGAGGAGCAATATGCACATGCTTCATATCACTCTGTCCGATGAGCTTGGCGTAGATTTTCTCCTCTTCTGAGACCCGCAGATTATAAGGAACCGGCATGACGATCATGCGCGACTGGAGAGCTTCGTTCTTTTTATTGGAGATAAAAGATTTGTACTCGGTCTCATTGGTATGAGCAATAATCATCTCATCCGCCGAGATTAACGCGAAGCGCCCGGCCTTGAAATTGCCCTCCTGGGTCAGCGACAGCAGATTCCAGAGGAATTTCTCATCGCATTTGAGCATTTCCTGGAACTCCATTACCCCGCGGTTAGCCTTGTTGAGCTCACCGTCGAAGCGGTAGGCACGCGGATCGGATTCCGAGCCGAATTCCGTGATGGTCGAGAAGTCAATACTGCCCGTCAGGTCGGCAATATCCTGTGACTTCGGATCGGACGGGCTGAACGTACCAATCCCCACCCGTTCTTCCTCTGACAGCAGCACCCGGACTACCGCAACCTGTTCAATATCACCGTGATACTCATTCTTCAGCCTCATCTGGCAGGACGGGCAGAGGTTGCCTTCGATGCGTACACCCAGCTCCCGCTCGATCTCCGGCCTTAGCTCCAGCGGAATCAGATGCAATGGATCCTCGTGCATCGGGCAGCCCGCAATGGCATATACCGCACCTGCATCCGTGCGCGAATATTGCTCCAGTCCGCGTTTGAGCAGAGTGACGAGAGTCGATTTGCCTCCACTGACCGGTCCCATCAGCAGCAGGATCCGTTTGCGCACATCCAGCCTCCGGGCGGCGGAATGGAAATATTCCTCCACCAGCTTCTCCACCGCACGGTCCAGCCCAAAGATTTCCTGTTCAAAAAACTTATACCGTTTACGTCCGTTGATGTCCTCGACGCCGTGTGACTTGATCATGTCGTATACGCGGGAATGAGCCGTTTTAGCGGGAGAGGGGTCTTTTCTCAGCAGTTCTATATAGTCCTTGAAAGTGCCGCTCCACGCCAAACGGTCGTTCTCAGCCCGATACGAAGCTATACGCTCAAAAATATCCATGGCTCGCTGCCTCCTCTTGCGCTCCTACTTGCTCCACCAAGCTTAGAAAGTGTATTACATACCTATGCGGCGAGCCCGGAATAGTTGACCTCTTTTTTGCTGTGCTATAATAGAGAATCATGATTTCCCTTAAATAATTACGCTGCATTAAGAGCGCAGGAGTGACTACAATGGCAATCAAACAGGAAACGGAGCTGTATGCTCCTTTGAAGAGTTTTTTTGAGCGGCAGGGCTATGACATCAAGGGTGAGGTGCGGACCTGCGACCTGGTCGGCATCCGGGAAGACGAGGATCAGCCGCTGATTGTGGAGATGAAAAAATCGTTCAACCTCGCCCTGCTGCTGCAGGGGGTGGAGCGGCTGCGCCTTAGCCCGAATGTCTATCTCGCCGTGGAACGCGTACGAGATAAGAAAGGCGCGGTGAACCAGCGCTGGGGCGAGCTCAGCGGGCTGTGCCGCCGGCTCGGACTCGGGCTGATCACCGTCGTCTTCTACAAGACGAAGGCCCCGCTCGTCGAGGTGCTCGCGGAGCCGGGCGAGGCGCCGCCGCAGGCCCGCAGCGCCGTACGCCGCCGCGAGCGCTTGCTCTACGAGTTCCGCGAGCGCAGCGGGGACTACAACACCGGCGGCAGCACGCGCGTCAAGCTCGTGACGGCCTACCGCGAGAAGGCGCTGCGCGTGGCCGCCGCGCTGCAGGCCCTGGAGGCCGAAGCCGCTGCTGGCGCGGCCGGCCTCACAGATGGGCGCGCCCCGCTGGGCGGCGCGCCTGACCCTGCCGTGCGCGGCGTGACGCCCGCCGCGCTGCGTAAGCGAAGCGGCGTGCCGGGCGCCGCCGCCTACCTGCAGAAGAACTACTATGCGTGGTTCTTACGGGTCGAACGCGGCCGCTACACGCTCACGGCCGCCGGCACTGCAGCGCTGATCGAATACGCGGCGATCGCGGAGATCAGTGCAGGCAAGCTGTAGGCGGCTTGCCTGCAGGAGGGGGCTATGGATTCTTTGAATCATGTTTGCGGTTAGCACTTCTCGCACGTTCTCTGCGGGTGCTTGGCGGGGTTTGTCATAGCCCCTCTGGACCATTCGCTAGTCAGACGGACTGGAAATCCGCTATTTTCCCAAATCTGTCAGTTTTTCTCGCTAAGTGGACTCAGATTCCGTTATTGAGTCTGCCACAACCCGTTTCAAGTCCAAATGAACAAGTTAGCGGATTCTCAGTCCGATTAAGCCTCAGAATCGGGTTTTTTCGGGAAATAAGGTCTTTTGAGTCCGCTTCACTCTGCTGAGGGTATGCTCATCTGCGCTTCCAACTGTCCAGTGCAACCTTCCTTCTGTATCCTTTGGTCAAATTGCTGCACTCCAGTATGTTCTCTATTACATCATTCCTGCTCATCGGAAACTTACAGGTGTGTTATTTCTGCTGGAGCAGAATCAATGATTGGGCTGTCTGCTCAAAATCCTTCCGGTCAAACATTCTGGCTGAGAAGATTTCAAAATGGGTGTTATCTATTTCACCATACAAATATTCCACCGTACTATCCTCTTCGCTAATCCACTTTCCTTCCAATTGCGGGGACAGCTGCACCTTCTTAACCGTTCTATTTCCGCCCGCGGGCTCCAGCTCCTCCATAGACTCAGTTATCGCCATCCGGATGAAATGAAGGGTCAACCTTTTTCCGTCCACCTTGGCCTCTTCAAAATAATCATCCGGACCGCCGCCAATCTCAGGAATATATACGTTCACCAGGCCGGCTTTTTGCGCCGCTTCCCGGATCTCCTGGAGCTGATTCCGGCTGTAGTGCAGCTTGTTGACCGGTTCCTCACATACAGGAGTATCTAAAGCCGAACGGCCCGTTTCACCAGTGCCAGAGGCTGGTCCTGCGGTTTCAGTGGGTACAGCCGCATCCGGTGGTTGCGGATTACTGCTGCATCCTCCCAGTAGCAATACTGCAATACAAGCTGCCAACCTATATGGTTTGTTTATTTTCATTTTCTTTCAGCTCCGGTTCCTTGGGTTTGAAATACATTCGACACTCAGCCCAAAAAAAGAAGGACAACCGCCCGCCATTCCATGGCAAGCAGTCATCCTTCTTCTATATCATGCTCCGGTTATTCCCGTCACTCTCAGCTCCGCGCCGTAAACTCCGATACCGCTTCACTCATCAGATTCATGCCCAGCAGCAGCTCATCCCGGCCGGGGTGGCTGAAGTTAAGCCGGATCCGGTCCGAGCCTCCGCTTACACTGCAGAGCGGTCCGGGCAGAAAGGCTACGCCTTTAGCCAATGAGACACGCAGCAGTGCCATGGCATCCAGCCCCTCCGGCAGCGACACCCAGAGGAACATCCCGCCAACCGGCATATCATAAACGCTGCTCTTCCAGGCCGGGCGCTTCAGAAGCTCGGCCATCAGCTTCAGGCGGGTGTTGTATTCCCGGTTCAGCAGGGTGATATGCTCCCGCAGATCAAAGGCGCTTACACTAAGCAGATGATGCAGCAGCCGCTGGTTCAGCGAGCTGGACTGCCAGTCCGCCATCTGCTTCGCAGCGGTCATCATCCCGATCAGTTCGCGGCTTCCCGCCGCCCAGCCCGTCCGCAGCGCCGGCGCAACCGTTTTGCTGAATGAACCGATATACAGCACATGCCCGCCCTCGCTGACATTCTCCAGCGCGTAGAGGGAAGGATATCTCAGAGATGGATGCTCATCATAACGCTGGAAATGCAGATCACCGTACGAATCATCCTCAATAATCAGCACGTTATGCGAGGTGCACAGCTCAAGGATTTCCTTGCGCCGTGCAAGGCTCCACAGCACACCGCTCGGATTGGTAAAGCTCGGCGTGGCAAACAGCATTTTGGGCCGGTGCTGGCGGATTCCGCTGCGCAGATGATCGGGCAGCAGGCCGTCCTTATCCCCCTGCACCGGAATGATCACGGCTCCCTGCATCCGTAGCGCCTGCAGAATGCCCGGAGAGGTCGGATTCTCGACCAGCACCCGGTCACCGGGATCTATATAGACTCTGGCCAGCAAATCGATGGCCTGTTGGCTTCCCGTTGTCAGAAGAACTCCGCCTTCGGCCACATTTACCCCTTTGCCTCCCAGCCAATCTCCGGTAAGCCACTCCCGCAGCGGGCCATAGCCCTCGGGATCGCCGTACTGCAGAGCTCCAGCATCTGCTGAAATCACTATCGACGCCGCTTCTGACAATAGCGGCAACGGGAATAATTCCTCCGCCGGCAGCTCTTCCGCCAGTGAGATCAGTGTGCCGCGCCGCGTCTGTTTGCGGATACTCAGCAGTGGTGATGACAACAACGTATGTGCGCGCGCAGAAAATTCATACTTCATACGCTCCCCCCTTTACCCTGGTTAAAGAATATTCCAGCCCGGACGGCATTATGTCGTTATACGGGGATTAGGCGTAGATTTGCTTCGTCTGTCTTGAGAATAGGGCGAATTTCTCGATCGCCTGTGCCCTCGTAGATACTTCCAGCTTAACATAAATCTTGCGTAGATAGTTATCGATCGAGCGGCGGCTGACTTCAATTTCCAGGGCAATCTTATCGTATGTAATCCCTTGCACAATGCGTTCCATAATAAACATCTCTGTCTGTGTCAGCTGCATTACAGCGTCCAGCCCTCTGGAAGAGGTCACCGGACGCAGCCCCTTCTCAATCCATTCAAGCGGAATGGAAAGGAAGCCTTCACGGATTCCACTAATCATCTGCAGCAGCTGATTCGGAGTCGCCGCCTTGGACAGTACTCCGCTGGCTCCAAGCTCAATCAGTGGCTGAAATATTTCTTTATCGTTCTCTTCAGTCATAATTATGAAATGGGAGCTCTGGGAGCTCTGCTTCATCTCTGGCAGAACATCCTCTACCGTTCCCTCCGGCATTTGATAATCACTGAGTACCAGGTCCGGCCCGGTATCCCGCACCATGGAAACGCATTCGCTCCAGGTGGAATACATACCTGCAACCTCCAGCTCGCCCCCTTCTTCCAGAATCAATTTTGTTCCCAACATACTTGTGGGATGACATCCCACGATGACCACCCGCCAGACTTTCATCAATGCCCAGACCTCCTGCTATCTATATAATTTACCAGAATGGAAAGCGCGATAAGCGTTTCCGGTTAACACGCAAGCAAGGAACTATGATGTCTTGTCTGTTCTTCCTACTTTTACCTTGAATACGCCCCTCAGATATTCCAATCTATAGAAATTGTATCGCAGTAGTTTAACTGGATGCAATTACTTTTTCTTGTTTTCACAAGCTCTTTCACTTTTGCGAAAATAGTAAAAGTCTGATAGAATGGGGACTTGAAAAAAAATGGCTTGAGGTGATGAAATGCAACCGCTAGCGGAATCGACCCGGGTACACTCGCGCCGGAGCGCAGAGAGAAGCGGACCTTCCGTAAAATGGTTTCTACTGTTTTGGATTTTGATGATTGCACTCGGCGTTTATGCCGTGTACAGCTACACGAACCATCTGAAAGATCAGGTGCTGAGCGAGCTTGGATCACAAAGCCAGCAGCAGCTTACCGTTTTGAAGACCGATTATGAATCCAAGATCTCCGTCCTGACCGAACAGGTGAAGGAACTGCAGAGTACCGTGCAGACCTTTAATGAATTATTGACCTTCACCAAAGATAACGCCAGCAACAAGACGGACAACAGCAACAAACTGTATACGCAATTAAGCGAGGTCAAGAAACAGCTGGATGCGCTTAAGAAAGAGATGGATCTGCTCAAATGATGACTCCTGTCAAAAGAGTAAACCGCTTCTTCATGCTCCTGACCGCGCCGCTGTTCGGACTGCTGCTCTGCCTGTGGCTGTATCAGCCGCCGCTCAACCTCAAGCTGGATACCGGGCCCTTTATTGCTGTCTCCGGCCCTGTTAGTGAGACCGCTAAGCTTAAGCAGGATCTGGCCGTAGCCAAGAGCTATGCGTCTTACACCATCAATTCGATCAGTGCCAGTGCCCTGCTGTACAAGCAGACCACGAATGCCATGAATGCGCTGGTCAATACGGCGGCAGCCCAGACTTCCCGCCCGGAGCGGATCTACAATAACCGGATTACCTCCCGGCTGGGCATACCTGCCGATGTAATTACCAGTGACAGGATTACCATTGAATTGTACCGGCTGAACCCCGGAAACTATAAAGCATACGCGCTAAAGATCAGGCTGAAAGATCCTGCCGCCATGAAGATGAGTCTGGCCGGTGACGGCACTGGCGCATCCGAGACCACCATGCAGGCCGTGAACCGCTATGGTGCATCCGCCGGCATTAACGCCGGCGGGTTCGCCGATCAGAACGGCAAACGTTATCCGCTGTCTACAACCATTGTCGGCGGCCAGTATTTGTATGGCTTCGAACCCAGCTACAAAGATCTCAGCTTCGTCGGCCTGAATAAGTCCGGGCAGCTGATCGGAGGCAAGTTCAGCAGCCGGGCACAGCTGGATCAGCTGGAGCCCGTTTTTGGCGCCACCTTCGTGCCTGTTCTGCTGAAGAATCACACCAAGACTGTGATCCCGCAGAAATGGCAGATCACGCCGAAGCGCGCACCGCGCACCGTGATCGGCAACTTCAAGGATGATCAGCTGCTCATTCTGGTGGCCGACGGTTATGACGAGAACGGCAATTCCGGGGCTACTCTGGCAGAGCTTCAGGACAAGCTGTATGACCTTGGCGTTATTGATGCCTACAATCTCGATGGAGGCGGTTCTTCCTCGCTGATCTTCCGGGGGAAGGTAATCAATAAGCCTTCTGACGGCAATTTGCGGCGTGTACCGACGAACTTCCTGTTCTTTAAGTAAGCAACTCGAAGTTCGTCAATGCCATAAATCACATTTCCATTTATTTTTGCGGAATGAAAGCGTATAATCAGATTAACGAATAACAGTCACTAACGGAGGTGCACAGCATGTCGTTCTCCCTGACTTTTTGGATCGTGACCCTGGTTTTTCTGCTGTTTCTGGCCGGCATCCTTACTTCTTCCTACAACGACGACAAGACCAAGGGCTTATGAGTCCGCTGAGCGTTTACAAAAAAAGGAGCACCGCACTGATGTGCGGCGCTCTTTTTTCTTGCTGAAACGGCACCGTCCTTGTCAAAGGACGGCAAAGCCGTTTCCATTGGCTTTCAAGAAAAGCTTTTCCAAACAGCAGCCCTGTTACAGGACGCCGTTCAGCGCTTCTCCTATGTAGACAGTAATGCTGTTTAGACTTACGCGTGTCTTGGCAATTGAGTCATTTCCGAAAGGCAGCTTGCACAAATATAACGGTCTTTATATTCGCTTACGCCTTCCATACCTCCGCAAAAGACACACTTAGGACGGTAACGCTCCAGAATGATGTGATCGCCCTGAACCAGAATTTCTACAGGGTCCCCTTCATTCATTGAATACCTTTTACGCAGGGACTTAGGCAGAACAATTCTACCCAGCTGATCTACTTTACGTACAACGCCAGCAGGTTTCATATCTAACTTACACTCTCCTGTTCAACTGATAATAGTAGCTACATAAGGTGAACATAAGAATGAGAACTCTCATTCTTATGTTCACGTTCTATACTACTTATTTCGGCACTAATTAACTATTTCGTTACTAAAATGTCGAATCCTGCTGAAAAAAATAAAAATTAATGTCAACTTTTAGAAAAGTTGCGGGAAATCCATCTGCCGGAGTGCTTCATAAACAATAATCGCTGCAGAATTAGATAAATTAAGCGACCTTACGGCTTCGCTCATCGGCATGCGCATTCTGGTTTCCTTGCCCGCTTCCAGAATATCTGCGGGCAATCCCTTGGTTTCCTTGCCGAACACAAAGAAATCACCATCCTGAAAGGTGAAATCCGTATAACGCTTCTCCGCCTTTGTCGTGGCGTAGAAGAAGCGGCCCTCCTTATACTTCTCAAGTACTTCACTGAAGGAATCATGATACTCAATGGTTACCGCATGCCAATAATCGAGTCCGGCACGTTTCAGTGTTGCATCATCTGTACGGAAACCGAGGGGACGTACGAGATGGAGATGGGTTCCTGTAGCCGCACAGGTGCGGGCAATATTGCCTGTGTTCGCCGGAATTTCCGGTTCTACCAGCACAATGTGTAATGCCATAATTCGGATGCTTCCTCTCTGTAGGGTCCTAAAGACTTACTTGGCCCTGTAATGAATTCTTGATGATGGCTCCAGATACAAGGCGGAGCCCGGAAATCCTGAGCTGCGGGCAAGAAGAAGACCCTCCGCCACCAGGCGGAAGGTCAGGAGCGTTCTTTCATTAACCTTGGGTTTGCTGGAAATGCTTCATGAAATCGACAAGCGCCTTAACGCTCTCATGAGGAACGGCATTATAGATGGAGGCACGCAAGCCGCCCACGCTACGGTGGCCCTTGAGGCCGACAAAGCCTTCCGCTTCAGAAGCTTTGATGAACTGCTTCTCCAGCTCCTCCGATTGCATCCGGAACGTTACATTCATAATGGAACGGCTGCCTTCTTCCGCAACTCCGCGGTAGAAGCCGTCACTGCCGTCGATATAGTCATAGAGGAGACCTGCTTTATCACGGTTCTTGGCTTCGGTACCGGCAAGCCCGCCCTGTTCCTCAATCCATTTTAACACTTCATTAACCATATATACAGAGAAGGATGGCGGCGTATTGTAGAGAGAGTTGTTCTTATAATGTGTATCATACCGCAGAATCGTCGGAATATTCGCAGGAGAACTGGAAATCAGCTCTTCCTTGGCGATCACTACAGTGACGCCTGAAGGTCCGAGATTCTTTTGCGCACCGGCATAGATCAGACCGAATTTGTTGATGTCGAAGGAACGGCTCAGTATGTCACTGGACATATCTGCGATCAGCGGAATAGAACCGGCATCCGGATACTCTGCATATTGTGTCCCTTCAATCGTTTCATTCGATGTAATATGCAGATAAGCGGCATTGTCCGCAGCCTTGATGCTGTCAAGCTCCGGAATCGCCAGGAACTTCTTATCCTCTGAGGATGCGGCAACATGCCCGCCGCCTGTCAGCTTGGCTTCCTTCAGGGCCTTGTCAGCCCAGCTTCCTGTCATGACATAGCTGCCGACCTGGCCTGCAGAGATGAAGTTCATCGGCACCATAGCAAACTGTGTGCTTGCTCCGCCTTGAATGAACATTACCTTGTAGCCTTGTGGATTGCCGAGGAGCGAAAGCAGGCGTTCCTGAGCTTCATTATGCACGGATTCGTATATAGCTCCGCGGTGCGACATCTCCATAATGGACATTCCGCTCTCCCGGAATTCAATAAACTCCGCTTGTGCACGTTCCAATACTGTAAGCGGCAATGCTGCCGGACCGGCATTAAAATTGTATGCTCTCTTGCTCAAAATTGCTCCCACCCTTTCTCTCCTATGAATATGGATATCGCTATGATAGCAGATAACATTAAACAGCAGCAAGTATAATTATTCACATAGGAGGTAAGCTAGACACGCTTCAAGAGGCAAAAAATTGATAGCTGCGCTTCCAACCCTTGCTGTGACGCGGTAAAATGGTGATGTCAATAAAAACTTCGGGAGAAATTACATGTTTTTCACCCCATAGAATGATCCGCTCCGCCGTGAAATCCCCGCTCTCCCGGATTCCGGCACCGCTTGGCTTATGGACGAGCTCCCAATAATAATCAGCCGCCGCGTTCTCCCAGCCCTCCAGCCGACAATAGAACGGACGGTCCGGCTCTTCCTTCCACGTAAGATTGTTACCGGACAGGCTCAGCAAATTGTCCGTATATGAGGACTCCGGTGCTGCAATCCGGAGCATGCCCGGCAGTCTCAGCTCATATTCTCCGCCGACAGCCGCACCGTTGATCCCGACAAAGTTATGAATATATTCCTCTATGCGCAGCGGCTTGTCTCCTACATTCTCAATCTCGTAGGTAATATCCAGCCGGTCCTCATTCAGCGTTATCGTCTTAATCAGCCGCATACTATAACCCCGGCACTCCATCGGCTGGACGGTGTAAGTGACCGAATGCCTGCTGAGCTCTTCATGAATGATGAAGGGAACGAGGGGATACTTCCCGAAAAAATCGTATGCTTCATCGCTCTGCTTCTGCAGCAGCCCGACCCCAGGCTTCGGGAACCACTCCCCGGCAGCTGCTTCCTCATAGCCGATTGCCCGGGAAATGGCGAACTCATTGCACAGGCCTATACCTCCGCTGCCCTGTCCCGGAACCAGACTCTCCGGCACACAAAAGGTATGTCCCCCCTGCTCCAGAGTCACTCCTGTAATAAATCCGCTCCAATCAAACCGGGTGCCGCTATATGCTCCCGGCTCTGCGATCTCCACTGTAAGTATTCCGTTTGATAGAATATGTGCCATTTAATGCCCTTCCTTTCCACTTTCTATGTTTGGCCTATGATCGATCTATGCTTGACCTATGGATTCTAAGCTTACCCGTTACGGCTGTGATTACACAAGCTTCCGGCTGCTATTTCTGCGGTTATCCTGAAGTTACACTCTTATGAGCAGCTACTGCACCATATATAGGGCATCTCATATGAAAACGCCCGCTCCCGGCGGACCGGCAGAGCAGGCGTCTTAAATTCCTATCTTCCGGCGTTACGCCAGTTCAACCTCAAGCAGATGGATTTGGCCTTCAGGGAGGGCACTCAGCAGACTACGTAAGATCATAGCCCCTTCTGAGACGCGCTGAAGCGTTACCTCAGCCCCGTTTAGCTTCACGGCATGTATTTGGTACTCTCCGTATTCAACGCTTCCTGAAGCCGTATAGACGACTTTCAGCTCACGTCCGGCAAAAATAGTTTTGATAGAAGCGCGGCCTTCGGCATCAAACTGTTCTTTAACCAGCTTCGGCTGCAGCAGCAGATCGCCCAGCCTGCCTTTGACACCAAATACCTCTGTGACCATCGTCAGCAGCATCCAGCTTGCCGAACCGGTCAGATACGTATACATCCCTCTACCCTGCTCATTGATATATTCCGGGATACCCGGGTACATCCGGCTGACCTCAAAGTTCGCGCTCAGGCTATACAGCGAATCGAGTACCTTGCGTCCTTCATTAACAAATCCGCGTTTATACAGCGCATTCCCATACATTACAGTCATATGGCTGAACATGGCTCCATTCTCTTTGTGGCCAAAAGCGAAGCCGAAGGCACGGCCTAGATTTTGCTGAATACCGCCGAAGTTGCTGTTCAGACGGTAGCCGATTTTGTCATCGAACAGATTGCGTTCCACTGCCGAGACAATGCTTGAAATCTGCTCCGGTGCAGCAGCATGACCCAGCAGCGGGAAGACCTGCCCCGTCAGCGTCATGCGGGTACCTTCAGCGAACTCACCCTCCACACGTTCCCCGTCGTTATTGTAATAGCCGTTGAACCAGCCGTCGCCATGCCCGCTTTCTACCCATTCATTGCGGCGCAGGTGATCGAAGATCCATTCTGCTTTGCGGGCCAGATCCGCTGCAACCTGTTCCAGCTTCAGCTGGACACGGATTCCGCTAACCTTATTCGGTGCTGCGCCATAGTAGCGGTCCAGCAGCCCGTGTTTGGCAGGAATAGATTCATAATTAACGGATTCGCCAAGCGAATCCAGCAGCAGCGTCATTTCTTCCGCAAGCTCCAGGGTATCTCCTCCGGTACGTTCCTTAAGCGTGATCAGCAGCCGGGAGAGATCCAGCAGATTGCTGGCATAGAAGGCTGTGAAGGTTACACTCTCCCCCCGCTGAGCAGCCATATCCAGCCCGTCATTCCAGTCAGCGCCTTCAAGCAGAATATTGTTATGCTCACCCACATTGAAGAATGGAACCAGATTCTGCAGCAGGATATGCTCCAGAATGGTGCCTGTATACACTTCACCTGCTGAAGTCTGCAGGCTGCTGCCGGCTCCAGGCTCCCATGACGTATCGCGTTCCCTGCAGCGGCTCATGAAGGAATCCCGGAAATAGGTCTGCTCCTGCAGCAGGAAGTCGAGATCACCGCTCTGATCGAGGTACAGCATCGTAGTGAGGAATGGCCATGCGCCGTGATCCATCCAGACGCGGGGAATATTATTACGGTCTGCTATGAATTCACCAGGCTGCTGCCCGATGATCGTTGCATTACTGCCGTCGATTCTGACACCGGCATAATTGTTCAGCAGCAGGCTACGCACATCAGCAGGCTCCATGATCAGCAGAGCGAGACAGTCCTGCCAGAGATCACGCCAGCCGCGGCCGCCTCTTCCATAGTCATGATAAGGCAGGAAGGAGTTACCGTACAGTCTGCGCAGCACGGGCTGCAGAGTAACCCATTTCATCCATTCATCAGCAGCATGATCTCCCGTATGGAATTCTACGGTATTCACTTTTTCCGCCCAGAAGGTCTTACTCTCCTCCAATAATGTATCAAAAGCCTCGGTTGAGCCGTACTTGGCCATCAAAGCCGGCACGCCGATTCTGTCATTCTCTATCGCAAGTACAACTACATAGGAATGGCTCTGTCCCGGAGCAAGTGTAACCTCTGCAAAACGCAGTCCGCCAAGCGCTTCATACCCTTCCTTGTGTATTCCGCCCCCTTCACCTATCTCCGGAGCCAGATTGCGCACCACCGCTTCCGGCCAGTCCAGACTTCCGCCTTCACCGATGAATTCCTCCTGCACCGGGAAGAAGCCAACCGGCTGTGCTCCGCCTTCCGCAGCACCAAACACACCGTAAGAGGTATGATTTACACGGTGCCCGCGTTCGTCGAAGGAAAGTGCTGGCTGTACCTCCACACCGTAAGCGGAAGTATAAGTCCGGTTCAGCAGCGAAGTAACATGACGGTGATCCCGCAGATCATCTGCAGAACGCGCATACAGCGGAATGGCTGCCGTCGGAGTCAGCGTGAGCTCCTTCGTGCCGCTGTTTGTCAGCACAACCTTCATCAGCTCTACTTTGTCATTGCCGCAGGGTACGAAGCTCGTGATCTGTGCTCCTAACCCCAGCTCCTTATTGTTGCGGGACACTTTATGCCATAACAGCCCGGCTTCCAGCAGAGATTCGTCAGCACCCTCGCCATATACCGCAGCATTCTGCCGGGCGGAGTCTCCCGTAGCTGACCATGCGCCTTGTCCTTCGATATATACCCAGAAATTGCGGGAAGCGCGGGAATTATGCAGATCCTCCACGGAGAGCGGCGGAGTAAGGAATGTATTATGACCTGAAGTCACCTGACCATGCAGCTTCGGGCTGACCGAGGACATCATGCCCCCCTCATTCACCAGCGGAAAATATAAAAAACTGCTCCGGTCCGGCTGCTCCAATCTGAAATCCCCATTATTGCCGGTGAAGCTCCAGCCTGATTTTATCTTGTGATCGTGATTCACTGTATTCATCCTCTCTATAATACAAAGATAGATTGCATTTTTAATCACACTTTCCGAAATCGGTTTCGTTTTTCATTATTGCATCGTTATAAATCTTTGTAAAGGTTTTTTTCATGTTCTTTGATGTGCAAAATAGTTACCATAAAAGCTGATATCACAGCCTTTTATGTGTATTTCATCAATTACGAAACCACTTTCGTTATCAGACTTATATTATATATAAATCTGGCCTAAATATAGTACAAACACGCCTGAAATTTCACATATCTGAAATACATGCGAAATGTAAACGTTATATATAATCAAGTTGAGATTTTATAGAATATAATCTATTAAATAACACGAAAAATTACGAAATCGCGACCAATCATCAGGCCATGCCAGACTGGACTCTCCACATCCCCTAAGTTAGTGAGTTGGAATGAGAATCCGTTATTTGAACAAATCCAGGGGATTCACTTGCCAAGCGGATTCAGATTCGCTTATATAAGCATCTCCCCCTCCTTTCGGGCTCGAATGAAATACATAACGGAATCTCAGTCCGTTTGGGCCTCGTTAGGAGGCTTTTTGACGAAATAGAGTCCTCTCAGTCCGCGTTAAATTACTGATGATCCTCCGCCCCAGACCGATCAGCAGCCCGGCCTTTGCAACCGCCCGTTTCCGCCAATGCCGCTATACTACAATCATTTGTGGCCATACCAGTTACTCCCGTACGAACACAACAGAAAAAGCCCCCGGAATCAAATGATCCTGGAGGCTTCTTCATCAAGCTCTATTCAAGTTAACTTATCTTATACATCAAAGTACAGGGAGTATTCATGCGGATGAACACGAATCGCAACGGCTTGCGCTTCAGAACGTTTCAGAGCGATGTAGTTATCGATGAAGTCCTTAGTGAATACGCCGCCTTCTGTAAGGAACTCGTAGTCAGCTTCCAGAGCATCAAGCGCTTCGTCCAGTGTACCTGGAACGCTGCGGATCTTCTCTTTGTCTGCATCAGACAATTCGTAGATGTTCTTGTCCAGTGGACCATAACCCATTTCTTCAGGGTTGATCTTCTTCTTGATTCCGTCCAGACCCGCCATCAGCATTGCGGAGAATGCCAGGTATGGGTTAGCCGTGGAGTCCGGTGTACGGAATTCAATACGACAGCCCTTAGGAGTTACAGCAGCTACCGGTATACGGACAGCAGCGGAACGGTTACCCTTGGAGTAAACCAGGTTGACCGGTGCTTCATAACCAGGAACCAGACGTTTGAACGAGTTGGTGCTTGGGTTAGTCAGCGCGATCAATGCAGGAGCATGATACAGGATACCGCCGATGTAGTGCAGAGCCAATTCACTCAGGTTAGCATAAGAGCCTTTTTCGTAGAACAATGGCTCGCTGCCGTTGAAGATCGACTGGTGAACGTGCATACCGCTACCGTTATCGCCGAACAGTGGCTTAGGCATGAAGGTTGCTACCTTGCCGTATTGGCGTGCAGTGTTCTGTACAATGTATTTGTAAGTTAGGAGATTGTCAGCTGTTTTCTTCAGGGTGTCAAAACGGAAGTTGATTTCCGCCTGGCCTGCAGTCGCCACTTCATGGTGATGGCGTTCGATTTCAAGGCCTGCTTCAGCAAGCAAACGGCACATTTCACTGCGGATATCCTGTTGGGAATCTACTGGAGCTACAGGCACGTATCCGCCTTTAACGCCAACTTTGAATGCCAGGTTGCCGCCTTCGTCTTTACGGCCAGTGTTCCAAGCTGCTTCTTCGGAATCTACGAAGTAGGAGGAGCTGTTCATTCCGCTCTCATAACGAACGTCATCGAAGATGAAGAACTCGGATTCAGGTGCGAAGAATGCAGCTGTACCTACACCACTGGATTGCAGGAACTCTTCAGCCTTCACAGCGATACCGCGCGGGTCACGCTCGTAACGTTCGCCATCCGGTGTGAAAATATCACACATGATGTTAAGCGTTGGGTGAGCTGTAAAAGGATCGATGTATGTAGTGCTTGGATCAGGCATCATTACCATATCCGACTCTTCAATCCCACGGAAACCTGTAATGGAAGAACCATCAAATGCTACACCATTCTCAAATGTTTCTTCTTCAACTGCGGATGCTGGCAACGAGATATGGTGAGCACGTCCACCCAAATCTACAAACCGGAAATCCACCCATTCGATATTGTTCTCCTTGATCGTCTGCAATACTTTTTCAACCGACATGCTTTATTCCTCCCCAAGTTCCGAACATTAGGCCGCTCACAGTATCAAATGTTCTTGTTTTTATTTTTTTGCTGTCGTCATTATAAATCTCAAACCTAACATCGTCAATGCTTATGTCAGGTATTTCTTACGACAATGTAAGATATTCTGACGCTTTGGTGAAAAAACTCTGTTCATCCGATTCCCATGTCACCTTTGTCCTATATTCAATAAAAATAGCCCCCTTCCTCCGCCCAAAGCGGGAGAAGAGGGCCTGTAAGAAGCTAATCCGCACTTGAAATTCAAACTACCGGGGCTGCTTCCAGTGAAGGAGAGAACTTGCGTCCGACAAGCGGGGCCAGCTTCTCAAGATCTCTAAGCAGGCTGTCGAACTGTTCCGGGAACAGAGACTGCACTCCGTCACCTGTCATTGAATTATCAGGGTCGGTGTGCATCTCGATGATCAGACCATTGGCTCCCGCAGCAACCGAAGCCTTGGCCATAGGCGCAACCAGCTCACGGCGTCCAGTGCCATGGCTTGGATCAGAAATCACCGGCAGATGGCTGAGGTTCTGCAGCACAGGAATAGCTGAGAGATCCAGCGTATTGCGTGTGTAGGTTTCAAAAGTCCGGATTCCGCGCTCACATAACATGACATCACGGTTGCCTCCGGCGAGAATGTACTCTGCTGCATTCAGCAGCTCATCGTAAGTCGCACTGAACCCGCGTTTCAGCAGGACGGGACGCCCGCAGGTTCCCAGCTTGCGCAGCAGGTCAAAGTTCTGCATGTTACGTGTGCCTACCTGCAGAATATCCGCATGCTCCGCACAGATATCTACATACTCCGGTGTCATCACTTCCGTGATGGTCAACAGGCCGTGGCGTTTACCGGCTTCAGCCATCATCGTAAGACCTTCTACACCCACACCCTGGAAGCTGTAAGGTCCGGTACGTGGCTTGAAAGCACCGCCGCGCAGCACCTGGCCGCCGGAAGCCTTAACAAGCCGTGCGATTTCATCAATCTGCTCCGGGGATTCCACGGCACAAGGGCCGCCCATAATGACGAGATTCTCTCCGCCGATCTTCACCCCGCGGATATCGATAACCGTATCCTCCGGATGGAAATCACGGCTTGCCAGCTTATAGGACTTGGTAATCTTCACGACGTTCTCGACGCCCTTCATCTGGCGCAGATGCTCGGCCAGCTTCGGCGTCACGCCGCCGACAAGACCGATCACAGTATGATCTGCTCCCCTTGAGAGATGTACCTGCAAGCCTTCTTTTTCAATTATGGCAATAATATCATTTACCTGATCCTGCGGTGTTTGGTTGGATGTAATAACGATCATATTATAGCTCCCCTTTTTGGACACTTATTCTTATAAACGGGTAGAATCAATTTAAATTTGATACTATCTCGCTACGACGCGTGTACGCTTTTAAGCACTAAAGTGATTTTACCGCAAGTTTCCGTTCCAGTCAACCCCAATAGGCTATATATAACAAAACCGCCGGAGGTAAAATCAATAACTCACTAACTTTATCACGGCACATGCTCGCAGGAGCGGCTAGCGCCCAGGAACGAGAAAAACGGCAGCATACCCGGTTACAGGCCACACTGCCGCTATACCTATTCTATAAGTTCATAATTGCTATCATGTCAGGTAGCACTCGTACTCTTGTTCTTCACAGGCGGCAGAAGCTTCGCCATATTCACCGTACGTTTGATCTCCCAGGTCTCGGGGTTCGATTCGTCATACTGCTCCAGATAATTGATAACTTCCTTGGTAATCGGCGTTGGCGTAGAAGCGCCTGAGGTTACCCCTACCTTGGTAATTCCCTTCAGCCAATCCCTATTCAGCTCAGATACATCTGAGATCCGGTGAGCCGGTACACCGGCAATTTCTTCCGACACCTGTGCCAGACGGTTAGAGTTATTACTGCGCGGATCACCGACAACAATGACCAGCTCACACTGGCCGGCCTGCTCCGCTACCGCTTCCTGGCGGACCTGGGTTGCCATACAGATCTCATTATGGACCTCGGCTCCCGGGAAGGTCTCCAGCAGTTTTTTCATAATATGCTTAATATCCCACTGGCTCATGGTGGTCTGATTCGTAATTACAATACGCGAGGAAGGGACCGAGAGACCGGCAATTTCATCTTCCTTCTCAATCAGATGGACATGCTGAGGGGCAATCCCCACCGCACCTTCCGGCTCAGGATGACCTTTCTTGCCGATGTAGATAACCTCGTAGCCCTCTTCAACCTTTTCCTTGATGAGGTCATGAGTCTTTGTTACATCGGGACAAGTGGCATCGACTGTGGTTAACCCCTTGGCCCGTGCTATCTTGCGTACCTCGGGCGACACACCATGAGCAGTGAAAATAACCGTCCCGCTTTCTATTTTATCCAAAATATCCAGACGGTTATGCCCGTCCAGCGTAATGATTCCGTCATCCTCAAAGGAGTTCGTGACATGGCTGTTATGCACAATCATGCCCAATATATAAATCGGCCGTGGCAAATCAAGATTTTGTGCGGCCTGCCGTGCCATTACCATAGCATCGACGACGCCGTAGCAATAGCCCCGGGGAGAAATTTTGATGACTTCCATGATTCACCGCTTTCTGCTGTCAATGACTGCTGTAATAGGAACCGTTTAATTATACCCTATTCCAGCGGCGGGGCAAAGAGAAGCGGCATCCAGATCACAAAAGTCGTCCCTTCCCCCTGCCGTGTGACCACCTCTACAGAACCGCCGTGCTCATCAATTATCCATTTGGCGATGGACAGCCCCAGACCGATCCCTTCGGTAATTCCTCTAGATTCATCCGCACGGTAGAAACGGTCAAAGATGTGCGGCACTTCGTCCTTATCCATCCCGATTCCGGTATCCGAGATACGGATTCCCACCTGGTTCTGATAAAAGACGGCATCCAGCGTAACCTCACCCGCAGGCGTGTATTTAAAAGCATTATCAATGAAGATGAACAACATCTGCTGCAGATAGTCCTTGTTGCCAAGAATATATTTGCCGTTCAACTGGCCCATTTCGCCCACAGACCACTCCGCCTGACGCGGCAGGAAGGAAGCACGGCGTGCTACTTCGGTCATCATCGGCTCCAGCGCTACCGGCTCTATATCAAAGGTCCGGCCTGTATCCGCTCTGGCCAGAGAGAGCATATCCGCCACCAGCCGGCTCATACGCTTGGATTCATCAGCAATATCCTTCACCGATTCAATGGAGAGCTGGCGGATTTCCGCCTCGGTCATCCGGCTGTCATCCGGCTCCATCTCCCATATCTTCTCCAGCAGATCAATATTTCCGCGAATCGTTGTAAGCGGTGTCCGCAGCTCATGCGAAGCATCCGAGACGAAGCGGCGCTGCGTGGCATAGGCCTCCTCCAGCCCCGTATAGAAGCCTTCCATCCGCCCGAGCATACTGTTCACCGTCTCAATCAGCCGCCCGATCTCATCCTGCGGTCCGTCGTATTCAATGCGCGAGCTCAGATCCGTCCCGGTCTGTATCCCGTTTGCCGCCTCAATAACCTTGCCGATCGGACTCATTGCTTTGCGGGCCAGGAACAGCCCGAAGGTGAAGGCTGCGATCAGAGTCGCAAAAGAGCCAACGAGCAGGATATTCTTCAGTCTCAGCATCAGCCGATCCTGCTCACCTGTATACGCGGCCATTTGCAGGACTGCAGCAGGATTGCCTTCATACCCCGGAATATCAACAGCCCGCTGATAGATTAAGAAAGAATTTCCTTGGTAGCTCTCTCTAACAAAGCCCTGTTGGCTGACTATAGCGGCTTGTTCCGGAATATTGAACCGAAGATCAAACGTCTTCATGTTATTATTGGGAACAATCCGCGAAATATCATATATATACAACTGTGCAAATAAATTCTGGCCTTCCAGACTTCCGCCCACATACAGATTGGAAGTTCCGTCATAATAAGTAACCGGCTGCAGTTCGATCTGATTGGCCTGATTCTTAAGACGGTCCTTCAAGTCACCGTACGTATTAATATAGACAAACCCGTAGATTAACGCGGACAGGGCCAGCAGCATTATGGCCAGAATCCCTGAATACCAGGCAGTCAGCCGCAAACGTATAGACATATTAGTCACCTCTTAGGATGTAGCCGGCTCCCCGGATCGTTTGAATCAGCCTTTTGCCGCCATGCTCTTCCGTCTTCTGGCGCAGCATTGCGATATATACCTCAAGCACATTGGATTCACCGCTGTAATCGTAACCCCAGATCTTATCCATGATGAGATCACGGGACAGCACCCGCTTCGGGTTCTGCATGAACAGATGCAGCAGTTCGAATTCCTTTGCCGTCAGCTCCAGACGTTTGCCTGCACGCGTCACTTCACGCGAATCTACATCCAGTGTGATATCCTCATAGGAAACCGCCTGGTCCGAGCCTCCGCCCTGCTCACTTTTGCGCCGGAGCAGTGCCCTTACCCGGGCAAGCAGCTCCTCCAGAGCAAACGGCTTCACCAGATAATCGTCCGCACCCAGATCGAGCCCTTTGACCCTGTGTTCAATCTCATCCTTGGCCGTCAGCATAAGTACCGGAACACTGCTTCCGCCCTCACGCAGACGGCGGCATACCTCAAACCCGTCCACTTGCGGCATCATTACATCCAGGATAACCACATCCGGATCGCTGTTCAGAACGGCACGCAGCCCATCTGCCCCGTTAGCGGCTGTTTTGACATCATACCCTTCAAAGGCAAGCCCGCGGCGCAGCATGGATATAATTTTCTCATCGTCATCAATAATTAGAATATTCGGTCGCATCAAGCAGCCCCCATTGTTCAGTTCATATATCTATATTGTATCATGAATCCGTTTACCCGCAGCCTATGCAGCAAAAACGGAAGGGTCTCCCCTTCCGCTGTACTGCTCACCGTCCGGTGTGTTTATTGCTTCTGAGTTTGAGTCGTGTCAAAATCATTTTTATTGCCGATCTTTACCGGAAGATCCAGCTTCTTACCGTCACGAACCACATTCAGTGTCACCTGATCGCCAACTTTGAGCGTCTGGATGTAAGTAATCAGATCCTGGCTGGTGGCATAGTTCGTACCGTTCACACCTGTGATGATATCGTAAGGGCGGAGGTCGGCGGTATACGCTGGAGATTTGAAGACAATCTCGGCGACTACGGAGCCTTCTTTAAGGTCAGTGCCCATTTGCTTAGCGACTTCATCGGTAATGGTCATCAGCGAAGCGCCGATGAATGGTACCGGTTCTTTCGGAATTTCCTGATTGGCTTCCAGTTTCTCTACAACTTCTTTAATGGTATTGACCGCGATAGCAAAACCGATACCCTGGGAGTCTGTGCTAACCGCCACATTCATCCCGATGACCTGACCGTTCATGTTAAGCAGCGGTCCGCCCGAGTTCCCTGGATTAATCGAAGCATCCGTCTGCAGCAAGTTCTTGTAATTGCGTGTGCCGCTTCCGTCTTCTTCATTAATATCAATACTGCGGCCCTTGGCACTCAGTACACCTGCTGTAACGGTGTGGTCAAAGCCCTGCGGGTTACCAATCGCTACGACTTCTGAACCTACCTTAATGCTGTCGGAATCACCAAGCGCCACTGTAGGGAAGTCCGTTCCTTCAATTTTGAGCACTGCCAAGTCCAGATCTTTGCTGGAGCCGAGCAATTTCGCTTCATAAGGTTTGGTATTGCCGTCAACCGTAACCTGAATGACATCTGCATTATCCACCACATGCTGGTTGGTCAGAATATAACCGTCTGAATTATAAATGAAGCCTGTGCCGATTCCGTAAGGAGTAAGCTGGGATGAATCCGAATTGTTTGATTCCGGCTGGGATTCTGAATTGGAGCCGGAAGATCCGCTGCCGCCGAACTGATCACCGAAGAAGAATTGGGAGAACGGATCGCTCATATTCGGATTACTGCTGCTTCTGCTGCTTGATTTAACCAGCGTCTCAATTTTGACAACTGCCGGTCCCACCCCATCTACTACGCTGGATACATCACCCGATCCGGTAACCAGTGCTGCTGTGGAAGTGGAAGGCGTAATGGTAGCACTTCCGTTCGCTGTCTTAGCTGCTGTATTCGTAACGGCAGCAGTAACTGCCTGATCGCCTGTGAACCAGTTGCCCCGGTCCGCCATGAACATCGAACCCGATAATACAATCATTCCTGCAAGAAAAGAAATAAGTACCGCCTTAACCGGCTTCTTCGGCTTACGGTTATACTGCCAGCCATTGCCCCCCTCAGGAGGATTGCCGCCGCGTCCGCCATTGCCGTCATATCCTGTGGTACGGAGCGAAGTGCTGTAAGGTAAAGGCTTGACCGGCTGCGGAGGTGAGATCTCTACACGCTCCGGCTCCCGGCGGTTATAGTGCTGCGGATCTTCACCATTCATCTCGTCGTTGTTCAGGGATTTGAACGGCCCATAGGAATAGTAGTAGGAAGAGCCTGCTTCGTTTGATGAATTACTGTTAGTGCTATCTTTACTGTCCCATTCCCGCTGCGGTCCCGGTTCATTATCACGATTGAAGTTGTTCTCACGATTGTAATTGTTTTTGTTATCGTCCATGTTTTCTTTCCTCCCGCGCTCTGCCGCATCCGGCAAAGTGTTATTTGTTTTCTTGTTCTTATTTTGTACTTTAAACCTTAAGGTCACATTAAAAACAATTTAAGCGGAGATAAAAGATATGAACACTTAAAAGAGAATATGAGGGAGAACCGCCGGAAACGCGGTTACTGAGGCTGTTGAGGCAATTGCCGGACGTAGAGGACATGCAAATCCCCCGGCATTATAGCGCCGGGGGTATTGAAGGTTACCGCTTCACGCATACGTACAATAGGCATGAAAATTGTACATATTGCAACTTTGCTTCCTAGATAACAGGATGTTACGGAGAATTGTTGTACGAAATACAAGAATCGTCCCGTTTAGCCGTTTGAACGAGTTGGAATGCTGCCTTTCGTACAACAATTTTCGATTATAGACGATATGTAAAGGAAAATGTTGTATTTTGCGCAGGATTCACTGGCCTGAAGGAGCTAACTCTGCGCCCAGCCCTTACGGTGGGCGTAGATGGCCAGCTGGGTGCGGTCATCCAGCTCACATTTCATCAGCAGGTTGCTGACATGCGTCTTCACCGTCTTGATGCTGATATGCAGCTCCTCGCCGATATCTTTATTGGTTTTGCCCTCAGCGATCAGCAGCAGAACTTCCTTCTCCCGCTCGGTCAAGCCGGAAGAGTCGCCCTGTACGGTACGCTGGCGGATGCCTCGGGTAAGTGCCTGCGAGACATCGCCGGTCATCACCGGCATGCCGCGGTACGCGCCTTGCAGCGCGTAGATCAGCTCTTCTGCCGAGACGGTTTTGAGCACATAGCTGACCGCCCCTGCCTCGATCGCGTCTACAACAAGATCATCCTCCAGGAAGCTGGTGAGGATGACAATTTTGAGACCCGGGAATTCGGCCAGCACTGCGCGCGTTGTCTCCGCCCCGTTCATGACCGGCATCATCAAATCCATCAGCACCAGATCCGGCAGGGCATCATGCCCCAGTTCACGCAGCATGCCTAGCGCCTTATGCCCGTTGGCTGCCTCACCTATAACTTCAAACATTGGATCAAGCATCAGATAGGTTTTGAGCCCCATCCGCACCATATCATGATCATCCACCAGCAGCACTTTAATGAGACTCATTCTGTACTCCCCCTATCAGACTCAGATTCGGCATCAACCGGCTCCGGGATGCCCTGCACAAACTTTGGTATATGTACGCGGATCGTCGTTCCCGCCCCCTTACGGCTGATAATCTCTACCTGGCCGCCGAGCTTCTCGGCACGCTCGCGCATGGTGGTAAGTCCGTAGGAGCCCTGTTTATGCTGCACCTGCTCGAAGCCCTGCCCGTCATCGCTGATGCTCAGCACAACCTGGCGCGGCACTTCACGCAGCGACAGGCTGACTACCCGTGCTCCGGCATGCTTCACGATGTTCGCCATCGACTCCTGAATAATCAGGAACAGCTGATGCTCAATCGCTTCGGACAGCTCACCCTGCAGTTCAAGCTCCTTTACCCCCTTGAGCCCGTTCTGGCGGCAGTAATCCGGGAACCATTTCTCCAGCGCCTCGAACAGATTGCGCCCCTCCAGCTCCACCGGACGCAGCTGCGCGATCAATGCCCTCATTTGCTTCTGCGCCATCTGGGACATGCTGATCAGCTGGTCCATCACCGTCTGCCCGTGCTCCGCGCTCCGTTCAAGCACTTTAGGCAGCGAAGAAGCGGACATGTGAATCGCAAAAAGCTGCTGGCTCACCGTATCATGCAGATCCCGGGCCATACGCCTCCGCTCTTCCAGTACCGCGCTCTCCGCCGCCTTTTCCTTCTCGATGACTTCCTGTTCACCCAGCTGCTGCAAAAGCTTCATCTTCTTCTCCACAGTATCCATCATAATATTGAATTCGTGATATACCCGGGCAAAAGACTGGTCTTCGCTCTCCGGCATCCGTACGGACAGATTGCCTTTGGCTACCTGAAGCATATTCAGATCCAGATGGTCGATCCGCCGCTGAATCCGCTGTCCGGCAATATAGCCGATAGTCACTGTGAAGAGCACAATGCCCAGACACAGGTACAGCCACATGCGGGTATCCACCACCCGGATATAGCCCAGGCATGTCCCGGCATACATCAGTCCGGCAGTTACTCCGCCGCTAAGCAGGAAATACACCAGCAGCATCCACTTGGTATTGCTGAAGATCGTCCCCATTTAGCCCACCGTTTTGACTTTAATGTCACCGATGAAGCAGCTGACGTTAATGCGGACTTTTTTACCTGCTTCCTTATAATAAGGCGTCTTGCACTGCACATTACTCATGAACCCGCTGCGCGACTGCTCAAGCACCTGCATATCACCAATGAACGAGCTGCCGTTAACCGATACACCAAGATTCATATCATCGGGAATATAAACCTTAATATCACCGACAAAAGCGGAAATGTTGATCTTGGTCTCACCGTAAGGAATTTGCGCATTGGTCAGATCCAGCACTGTATCCCCGATAAACTGCGAAATATTGGTTTGTTTCAGCTGGAAATGCTCGCGGCCCATATGGACATCCCCGATAAAAGCCGAGCGGTTCGTTGTTTCTTTGTCCTGCCCGGAATCCTGAAACTCCTCATGCCATTCGCCGTGGCGGCGGGCATGGCGTTCCTGACGCTCCTGGCGTCTGCGTTCATGGCGTTCCTGCTTCTCCTGCCACTTGGCATCTGACGAAGAAGAGGAGTCTCCCTGTTCTTCGTCTTCATCCTCCGTGTCTTTGTGCAGATAATCATTCCAGTCCCGCCCGCCGGCACCGGCAGATTTGCCGAACTTCTGCTCAAACTGCTCATCGAGCGTCGATTCCAGCGGTGCAGGAGGCTTCGCATCCAGCGGGCTTTTGCCCGGTTCGGGCGGATAGAAATTCGGTGGTGCCGGTGGTGCTGGAGGAACCGGCGGCGTTGTCCCCCGCGGCTTGAAAATAACAGCTAAACCGCCGCCGATCAGCATAACCGGGATCAGCATTTTGAAGAAATCGCCTGCCGAGAAGTCAAACCATTCTAAATTCCGCCCCAGGAAAAACACGCCGATGGCCAGAAAGAAAAATCCGCCAAGTGTTGCAGAGAATCTCGAATGCTCATCGTCCGGGGACAGAAAGCGTTTAACCCCTAATATAATCAGAATAACCGGCCAATACGTAGATATCATTGAACCCAAGCTGAAATCAGTGTAGCCCATCTGTCTTAGCAGGAACAGGCCTCCGAGACCGATAAGGATCAGTCCGCCGAGCACCTGGCTGGTGAACCGTCGTTTCATATGTCATTCCCCCTAGTAGTTAGTGTAACTCTCGCTTCTTCACGCTTATAGTCCTAGTCTACAGGAAGAAAGCTGCGGGGAACAGCGGCGTGAGAAGGAAACAGGCCTCAGTCTCCAGACCGAGACGGCTGGAATATTCCGTTAATTGTATGATGCCCATAAAAAAGCTGCCCTTTCAGCCCATAATCCGGACGTGAGAGGACAGCCTTGACGCTTCAAATGCTCATACCGTTACCCCAGCATTACTGCTGTGGTTTTTGTACCGGTTTGGAGAACGTGTTGCTCTTAGTAGTTGCACCGTCGTTCTCAACGGCAAACTCAGCATTGTATTTTTCATTCGGTGTTTTGAAGTTCTCTTGTACCTTTGGTTTCTTGGAATTGGCCACGGAAATCACCTCCCTTTTCCTTCAGTACAGCCTGTTTAGAGCTGACGAAAAGATTATATCGGAAGAGGCAAGTCGCTTTGCCCCAGTCGATATTATGGGAAATGTGACGTCGTATTATGCATGCTTACGTGAAAAATAATTCAAACTCAGTGAGGCCGGTCCAGCCCTTAAATAACCTCTTCCAGCAAATATTGCGGCACTGCATTATAGGTCTGGATTGCATGTCCGAGACTTTTCAGCATACTCTCCGTGCATTTTCCGTTACCGCGTTTGATGAGATGGACGACAACCGTCTTCTTGCCCCATTCTTTGTACACCTGCTTGGTGGTGCTGAAGTACAAGTCAATCTTCCGCCCCTTAATCGCTGAACCGGTGTCGGCCACTATAGCATATCCATAACCCGGAATATATAAAATACTTCCCAAAGGCAGAACTTTCGGGTCTGCAGCAATGGTGGATACGGCATTCTTGTCCCGGCGTACCTTGACACCCGAGTACGTAATTCCATACTGCGGATGCTTCGCGGTCTTGCCTGTGGATTCGTACCCGGCCGTATAGCCGGTCGCTGTTACTTTCATTGAAGTGATGATCTGCTCCGGCGCAGGTGCAGCTACCGGTACCGAATCCGGCTGCTTGGGAGCTACCTTCGCCTTCGGCTTACTCTCCGGCACCTGTGCTGGCTTAGGAGCCTGGACGGTAACCGGCTGCCGTAACCGCGAAGAGCCTCCCAGACGGGATGCCGAACCTGCCTCTTGACGCTGAACCTGAGAATTCGTGGTGGCCGCACTAAGTTGTCCTGCAGTGTCTCCCGTCCCTCTTGCCTGTGCCGATTTGCGCGAATCATCCGGGTAGATCCCGGCTGCTGTCAGCAGAAGCACGATGGTGACGAAAAGACACCAAAACCTCTGGTATAAGCCCATTTTGTTCATTAGTTAAACCTCCCCATATAGCGAAGGTTTCCCGTTTCACAAAATTTTATACCTGACACCGGATAATAGCGGTCCCACGCGGCTTATAACAGAGGTTATTAATTCGTAATTATACGTACTATTAACAGCTTGTGAATGCTTTAGATTACGCGTCCCGCAATTTCCTGCGTAAGCGAATCGATGACTTCCTGCAGCGGTTTGGCGCCGATGTCGCCTTCACCGCGTTTGCGGATTGATACGCTGCCGGCATTCATTTCATTCTCGCCTACGACGAACATGTATGGGAGCTTCTCCAGCTGTGCTTCACGGATTTTGTAACCCATTTTCTCATTGCGCAAGTCAACTTCGGCGCGGATGCCGCTGCGCAGCAGCTTCGCAGCCACTTCCTTCGCATATTCATCAAAGGCAGAGGATACCGGAATGATCTTCACTTGCTGCGGAGACAGCCACAGCGGCAGTGAACCGGCAAAGTTCTCCAGCAGGAATGCTACGAAACGTTCCATAGTTCCTAGAATTCCGCGGTGCAAGACAACCGGACGGTGTTTCTGTCCATCATCCCCGACATATTCCAGCTCAAAGCGTTCCGGCAGCAGGAAGTCGATCTGTACAGTCGACAGTGTTTCTTCCTTACCCAATACTGTTTTGATCTGAACATCCAGCTTAGGGCCATAGAAGGCTGCTTCGCCTTCGGCTTCGTAGAATGGCAGGCCGGCTTCTTCGACAACCTCACGCAGCATACGCTGTGCTGTCTCCCACATTTCATCATTGGCATAATACTTCTCTGTATCCTTAGGGTCCCGGTAAGAGAGTCGGAAACGGTAATCTTCAATCCCAAAGTCGCTGTATACCTGCTTGATCAGCTCGAGCACGCGGATGAACTCGCCTTTGATCTGGTCCAGACGACAGAAGATATGGGAATCATTCAGCGTCATCGAACGGACACGGTGCAGGCCTGTCAGGGCTCCCGACATTTCATAACGGTGCTGGATGCCCAGCTCGGCAATACGGATCGGCAGATCGCGATAGCTGTGCATCGAGCTCTTATAGATCATCATGTGATGCGGGCAGTTCATTGGACGAAGCACGAACTCCTCGTTATCAATAGTCATCTTAGGGAACATGTCTTCCTGGTAGTGTTCCCAATGTCCGGAAGTCTTGTACAGCTCTACATTCCCCAGTACTGGAGTGTAGACATGCTGGTAACCAAGGCTGGCTTCCAGATCTACAATATAGCGCTCCAGAATGCTGCGCAGCTTGGCGCCCTTAGGCAGCCAGATCGGCAGGCCTTGTCCAACCAGCTGGTTGAAGGTGAAGATTTCCAGTTCCTTGCCCAGCTTACGGTGATCGCGCTTTTTCGCTTCCTCCAGCAGACGCAGATGCTCGTCAAGCTGGGCCTTTTTGATCCAGGCTGTGCCGTATACGCGCTGCAGCATCTTGTTCTTGCTGTCTCCGCGCCAGTAAGCACCGGCTACGTTCATCAGCTTGAACACTTTGATCTTCGCAGTGGACGGCAAATGCGGACCACGGCAGAGGTCGAAGAATTCGCCCTGTTCATAGATTGTAATCACGCTGTCTTCCGGCAGCGCCTGAATCAGCTCCAGCTTGTAAGGATCGGCCAGCTCGCCGAATCTGTCCAGCGCTTCCTGACGGCTTACCTCATGGCGGACAATCGGCAGGTTCTCAGAAACGATACGTTCCATTTCCTTCTCAATCTTCAGCAGATCCTCCGGATTCAGCGGATGCTCCAGATCCATATCATAATAGAAGCCGTCTTCAATTACCGGACCTACTCCGAGCTTAACCTCCATAGTTCCGAACAAACGTCTTACCGCCTGGGCCATAAGGTGAGCTGTACTGTGACGCATCACTTCCAGGCCTTCCGGGGAATCCAGGGTAACGATCTCTACAAGATCGCCTTCCTGCAGCTGAGTGGACAGATCCACGACGATTCCGTTGATTTTGCCTGCAGCGGCATTCTTGCGAAGTCCGCTGCTGATCGAGGCTGCTACATCATCAATGCTGCTGCCGTTCGGGTATTCCCGGACCGAACCGTCCGGAAGTTTGATATTTACTGACATTTTTCTTCCTCCTAAAAGTTTGTTAGCCAATACTTCCCTGATCCTTTACGTACAAACTTACTCCGGGAGCATTGGCTTAGTTGTGCGGAACATCCGCTTCTGTGATACTTGCTTCTTCGGCAGGTCTCTGCACACAAAAAACACCCGTCCCGCAAAGGGACGAGTGATTGCACCCGTGGTTCCACCCAAATTCAATTCATTCATACAGAGCCGGCTGCAGAGCAGCGGCATTGCAGAATAGAATCCTTCGTCAGCATGGAGATAACGGCCATGAACCGGCGGTTCTTACTATCCTGCTGAAATGATGTCCGCAGCCGGACATCCCAGGAATTCATAACCGCAGCTACAAAGGGGTAAATCAAAAGCCGGTACCGGAGGAAATTGCAGCCTGGGGTTTCCTCTCTCTGAAGCGGTCCTGAACATCGATTCATATCTTTGTCGAAGCTGATAACGTGAATTACGGTAATTATAAATCTCAGCTTATCTTCCGTCAAGTGGAACCGGCTGTGCCTCCTCACAAGGACGGCACAGCCGGTTTAGCAAGTTATACAAGTCTGAAGCGCCGCCGCCCCAGGCTGTTCATTCTTCTTCCCGGCGTTTCTTACCCGGCAAGCGGCCTGCGCGCTTCAAAGACTCACGCAGCAAGTATTCGATATGTCCGTTTACGCTGCGAAACTCTTCTCCCGCCCAACGTTCCAGCGCTTCGTGCAGTTCGGGATCGATCCGCAGCGGAAAGCTTTTTTTGGCCGCCATAATATTACCGCCTTAGTACAACGAGCCAGCGTTAATGACTGGGCTCGCACCGCGCTCCGACACAATCGCCACCATCAGATTATTGATCATCGCCGCCTTGCGTTCTTCGTCCAGTTCAACTACACCGCTCTCTTTGAGTTGGCGGATTGCCATATCCACCATGCCGACAGCACCTTCTACGATGATCTGGCGTGCAGATAGAATGGCCGAAGCCTGCTGGCGCTGCAGCATTGTGCTGGCGATCTCTGTGGAGTAGGCCAGATGGGTCAGGCGGGCTTCGATCACTTCTACACCGGATAAGGACAGACGCTCCTGCAGCTCCACCGCCAGTTCTTTGGCAATCTCATCGGCATTGGCCCGCAGGGACATGCCGGTCTCATTGAAGTTATCGTAAGGGTATCTACTCGCTACATGACGCAGCGCCGTTTCACTCTGGATTTCCACAAACGCCATATACTTATCTACATCAAACAGCGCCTTGGCCGAATTAATGACCTTGAATACAATCACCGCAGCAATCTCAATCGGATTTCCTTCCACATCATTGACCTTCAGCTTCACGCTGTTGAAGTTGCGGACCCGCAGCGATACGGTCTTGCGGATGCTGAACGGAATTACAGCGAATAACCCGCTGGTTGCAATCGTACCGACATATTGGCCAAAGAAGGTCACGACCACTGACTTGTTCGGCTGAACGACGGTAATACTCGTACATAGAATACCGGCTGCAACAAACAGGATGACAGGCAATGCCACGTATTCCTGAACGGCACCGTAAATGCCGCCCCCGATACAAATGGCAATTAGAGCCACCACCCAGAATCCGCTGACAGGATGCAATGTTTTCTCTTTCATAAAGATGCCTCCATTAGATATGTATTTGATATAATTATGATATCACTTTTGGATAGAACTGTAAACTACTATTGTAAAAAAATCACTGCCCCTTTACCGTTTTTCTTTTATGATTTGTCTGACATTACGAATGTTACGAAGCATCAGTATGGACCAAATCACAATGAACAAAGGATGTGTAACTCATGAGTGTTAAAGATCAAGTACTGGAAATCATTAAAGCTTCAGCAGCTCCTGTAACTGCAGGTGAAGTTGAGAAGCTGTCAGGGCTGGAACGCAAAGCGGTCGACAAGGCCTTCACCGAGCTCAAAAAAGAAAATGCGATTGTCTCCCCTATCCGCTGTAAATGGGAAGCTGCAGTGAAATAACAAGACGCCTATGGTCTGGGCTGGACAAGCCTTAGCATCCTCGTAAACGGAAAGGCCCGCGCACAATGTGCACGGGCCTTTTGCCTGATTCAATTGTATTCATATAGAAATCAGGAAGCTTTGTTTTCCAGCATCCGGTAAATAATGACGGCCGCCTGGGCGCGGTTTGCAATACTTTTCGGTGCGAATTTCTGGGCGTCCACACCGTTGACGATCCCCAGCTGAGTAAGCTGTGCTACAGGCTGCTGCGCATAGGACGCAATCTTGGCCTTGTCAGCAAACTTATTCAGAGCAGCAGGATCAACCGGCTGCAGCTGATCCTTGAGGGCATTAGCGATCATGATCGCCATTTCCTCACGGGTAATCTCACGGCCCGGCTCGAATTTCCCGTT
This sequence comes from Paenibacillus sp. FSL R5-0912, assembly GCF_000758605.1. Lineage (NCBI taxonomy): Bacteria > Bacillati > Bacillota > Bacilli > Caryophanales > Paenibacillaceae > Paenibacillus > Paenibacillus sp. FSL R5-0912. The sequence continues at coordinate 2,219,007 of NZ_CP009282.1, read as the reverse complement.
GCCCGAACCTCTTACCAGACCTGCATTTACAGCAGCAGCGATGGTGTCCGAGTACCAGACTCCTTGCTTCACATCGCTGAACGTAACAGCTGTTGCCGTATTCGTCAAGCCGAGCGAACGAACCAGCATGGTTACGAATTCTGCACGGGTCACGCTCTTCACCGGAGCAAAATTCGTGCCGTCGATGCCTTTAATAATACCTTTTGCCGCGAGTGCATTAATGGCCTCCTGTGCCCAGGCTACCTTACCCAAATCTTTGAATACTGCTACAGGTGCGGCAGGACTCTGTGTTGGAGCCGGAGTGGCTGCCGGTGCAGGAGTTGCTGTTGCCGCCGGACTAGGAGAAGCTGACGGTGAAGCAGTTGGTTTAGGTGTTGCAGTCGCAACAGGTCCTGTACCAGGGTTTGAACCCGGGTCTGCAACATTGGTAATCCGGCCTTCAATAGCAGCTCTAATGGCACCGCCTTTGAACGTATTCACAATATACTCGTAGAATACGTCCAGATCAATCGGTCCGGCCAGCGATTTACTTGCTTGCGTCAATACTTTGTAATTGTCCCCGCCTGCAGCCATGAAGTTGTTGACTACAGCCGTATAGGTCTTGGACATTTCAATTGGTGTCCCGTCTGTTTTGGTCAGATTAGCCACACGGCTGGCAACCGGCAGATACATGTTGGCAGTATATTTCAGACCGGAGATCTGCAGTGTCTTGATGTCTGGTGTTCCGTCGGCTTTCACTGCCCATTGCTGCTGCAGCAGTGTCTTAATCTGTTCACCGGTAAGCGTCAGCTTCACCAGTGTATTGCCAAATGGCTGGATCTTAGCCAAGTCACCGAAGGAGACATTCCCCTTTGGCAGATCGGCGCGGATGCCGCCCGGATTCATGAAGGCAAAATCAGCAGGAGCCTTAGCGCCGTCTTTGAAATCAGCTTGACGCATGGCATCCGCAATCAGGTTGCCTAGAGGAGCTTCCTTCAGGTATACATCTGTACGGGTAACCGTACCATCTGTTGTGCCTACAGGATTGCTCAGCTCCGGGTGCTTGTCCAGGTATTTTTTCACCAACGCTGCTGACTCTGCATCAGGAGTGATACCAGGATCATCCTGGAAGGTCGTAGGAACGATAGCAGATTTCTCTTTAACATCGCCTGTGGTGTGGTCGATCACCAGCTTAATGTCATCATAAGCCGTACCATACGAATATGCCTGAACGATCAACTTGCCGTTAACTGTACCGTTGGCCAGTGCGTGGTTGTCGCCGGCAACGATGACATCGACCGGGGAATCAGCCGGGAGGGCATTCGCCAGATCGGCCGCTTCGCCTGTCGTCTTGCCGTCTTTAGTTGTTGCAGGATCATGCGCAAGCACAATAATCGTTTGTACGCCTTTATCCTGAAGCTCCTTAGCGTATTTATTGATTGCCTCGACTTCCTCGGTCGCGCTCAGGAATTTAACGCCTGCCGTACCTTCAGGGGATACTTTGCTTGGCGTAGCCTTGGTCACGACACCGATAAAGCCGATTTTGACGCCGCCGATTTCTTTGATTACATACGGATTAATGATCGGAGTCCCGGTTTTTTCATCCACCGCATTGGCATTGATATAATCAAAGTCCGCGCCTTTATGGACGATTGACTTATTCTTTGGATCTTCACCGCCGAAGATTTGTGATTTCATCGCCCCTACACCTTGGTCGAACTCATGGTTACCCAGTGAACCCACATCGAATTTCATCAGGTTCATCCACTCGATCGTCGGTTCGTCGCGTTCAAGCGAGGATACCGGAGCAGAAGCGCCGACAGAATCGCCGTTATGGAACAATAGAGAGTATTCATACTTCGCCTGGGCTTGTTTCAGGTAAGCTGCCAGATAGGCCACTGTCCCTACTGGCCGGTTGCTGACAATAGAGGTTGTATCGAGCTGTCCGTGCAAATCGTTGACTCCGATCAGATGCACTTCAACATCTTTGGTCGGTGCCGGAACGGATTGTTTCAGATTCAGATTAAAAATTTCAAAGCCTTTAGCGTTCTTTGTCCCTGTATCGCTAATTTTGCCGCTAGCATAAGGAACAGCATCCGGCGACGATGTAAAGGTCACATTGACATTGCCTTTGATCGGTGCAATCGACCAGTTATGGTCGGCCGGTTGGTTAACGGTTCCTGCTTCCTTGATATAATCCATCAGAATTTGGCGGTTCTCGTCCAGAGTGTCAATAATCATCTTGGCATCTGTTTTGAGACCCGGGAAGTTCCCGCCGCCGCTCGCACGATAATTGTTAGTAACAACGATAAACTTATCATCCATGTTCAGTGGTTTGTCATTATACGTGATTGAAGTAACCCGGCTGGAATTGGCATCATTAATTGTGCCATCTTCTTTGTATTTCGCATTGCGGGTTACATCGATCGTATACTCGATTCCGTCAATCACATCGAAATTGTATACGGAGAATTTAGAATTAAGCAGCTCCTGCGTGGTGGATACCGCCGGTTTGATACGGTTAAAGGCGCCTGCGCTCATTTCAACCCATTCTTTTACCGTTGACCCCTTAACCAAAATTGCCTTCAATGTATTATCGTAAAGATACAAGTCACTTGCACTGCGGATCGTCAGGTCGCCTGCTTTAATATCAGTATATTCATCAGGGCCGTTGCGTCCTGCTTTGAAAGGCGCGCCTACGCTCAGTATTGGCATCCCCTGGTAAGCAGCCAGAGTCGGATCTGTATTAATCCGGTTCTCTACATAGCTTCGCTGTGCATAGGTTACGATCTGAACGGTCGGATCATCCTGCACCATCGCGAAGAAGCTGTTCATCGGCACATCCGTTTTACCCAGCGGTGTATTAACATATTGAATTGTAGCTTCATGGGCTGCTTTTAAGGCCGCGTCCACTGCAGCATCCGGAGTCACGCCCGTAATTGAACGGGTAGAGGATTGGGAATTGGTTTTGTCTACAACCCAGCCGTCTCCCTCTGGCTTAATGGTGAGGTCAATCAAGCCCAGATTGTTTCCGCCGAAGCCGGCTTGAACAGCTGGAACACCATTGATCTGACCTTTGGCATTGTCGATGCCAGGCAGCAAAGCTTTGGATGCATTCTTGAACGATGCGTCCAGAGCATCCACAGTTGCTGCCGGGAATACTTTATGGGTGTGGGAGAATGTGATTGCATCAATATTAGGTACCAGGCTTAGTGCTTTGATGTCATTCTCGGAGCCGTCGCCTAGCACTGCCGAATCAGCATAACCAGTGTGCGCCATAGCAACGATAATATCCGCACCTTTCGCCTTCATCTCAGGAATGAATTTTGCGGCTGTTTCAGCAATATCTTTAGTAATAACCTTGCCTTCCAGATTGGCTTTGTCCCAATCCATAATCTGCGGAGTAACAAGACCAATCAGGCCTACGTTAATGGTTTGTGTATTGCCATTGCTGTCTTTAACTTGCTTTTCCAAAATTTCATATGGTTCAAAGTAATTTACATCGTTGTTAGGATTATTGTCACCGTCGTTAACATATACATTCGCATTAATAAAAGGTATATCTGTATATGTTGCCGAAGTAACGCTGTTCAGATACGGTAGACCATAGTTAAATTCGTGGTTGCCGAGTGTTGCAGCATCATATTCCATTGTATTCAAAGCCGCAATCATCGGATTGATTTGTATAGTCTTGCCTTCAGCATCTACTTGCTTCGAAGCGTACGTACCCAGCGGTGTACCCTGAATCAAATCACCGTTGTCGAGTAAAAGATTGTTTGTGTTGTTCATCTCTGCACGAGCCTGTTTCACCAGCGTTGCCGTCCGGTCCAGTCCCACAGTCAGTGACTCTTTGTTCTTGAAGTAGTCCCAGCCCATCACATTGGTATGCACATCTGTAGTACTCATCAGCCGCAGGCTGACTGTGCCAGGTGCAACAGTGGCAGCTTCCGCCTTCCCGCCTCCCAGTACTGAACCGGCAACAACTCCGCCTAGTACCTGTGCAGTGATCACAGTTGCAGCCAGTATTGAAGCGATAGGTTTGTTCCAACGCTTTTGTCTCATATAATAGAATACCCTCCCAGTCGATCTCTTTAAACTGACCGTCAAAGCGTAACATATCGCCAACTTTCAATCTATCAGACTGGGTTAACTAGAATTGCGAGTTTTGTAAATTGTAAACAAGAGTAAGAATATAGGGGGGCAGACATTGGACGAGGAAAAGAACACACATCGGGAAATTTTTTGGGTCAAAGACGAGAATCGAAACGTAAACCTGCAAGACATACGCTGGTTTGAAGAAATGCTCACCTTTGATACTTTGCGGGAAGCGGAAGAATGGGTGATGAGTGACGCCTATAATAAGGTTGGCGGACGCCAGTTCGACGGCTATCTGACTAGTGATCCCAAGCTCGCTTTTGTACTGGTCTATAACCTGACACGCCTGAAGACTCTTGGCCGCGCTTCTTTCAATAATATCTATGCTGATGAGAAGGAGAAGGATGGGCAAACCCTATTTATGGTTTGGGTGAGTTGATAGGTCTAAAGGCACAAAAAACGCCTATCCATCACCCGTCCCAACGGATAAATGATAGATAAGCGTTGTATCTGCTCCTGTGAAATAGCCGGGCTGACACCATATGAGATGCCGCTCTCCCCTCTAATTCTGCATTACAAAATCATTGTCAATCTTCGCGTTCGCATCATCGAACACCCGCAGGATATCGTAGCGCGTGTTGCGCTGTGCCGGAATCTTGCCTGCTTCGCGGATGATCCGGGTAATCGACTCGATGTTGACCTTGTAGGTCGCGCCTGCGGAGGAAACTACGTTCTCCTCAATCATCGTGCTGCCGAAGTCATTGCAGCCGTATTGCAGGGAGAGCTTGCCGACCTCAGCCCCCATCGTTACCCAGGAGGACTGGAAGTTCTTAATATTATCCAGCACCAGACGGCTGATCGCCACGTTCTTGAGGTACTCTTCCGGAGTCTGACGGTCCAGCTTCAGGTTCGTATTATCCGGCTGGAAGGTCCAGGAGATGAAGGCCAGGAATCCTTCGGAGTCATATTTATTGGCAATACACTCATCCTGAGCTTCACGGACACGCAGCAGATGCAGCGCCCGCTCCTCCATGCTCTCGCCTAGGCCAATAACCATAGTGGCTGAGGTGTTCATTCCAATGCGGTGTGCGGTCTGCATGACATCCATCCACTCGCGCCAGGAGCCTTTGAGCCGGCTGATCTTGCGTCGTGTCCGGTCGTCGAGAATCTCAGCACCCCCGCCGGGAAGCGAATCCAGGCCTGCGGCACGGATCTCACGCATGACCTGCTCCAGCGGCAGACCTGATACTTCGACCATCTTCATTATTTCTGCCGGTGAGAACGAATGCATCGTAATCTCCGGGAACCGCTGCTTAATGCCGCGCAGGATATCAGTGTAATAGCTGAACGGCAAATTCGGGTTCGTACCGCCCTGCATCAGAATCTCGGTTCCGTTCACGCTGATCGTCTCGGCGATCTTCTCATAGATGGTTTCATCCGGAAGCACATACCCTTCCTCCGAACCCGGTCTCCGGTAGAAGGCGCAGAAGCGGCAATAGACATCACATACATTGGTGTAGTTAATATTGCGGCCGATCACGAATGTGGTCAGCGGGTCCGGGTGCCAGCGCTTCATAATAATATCTGCAGCAGCGCCCATTTTCTCAATTTCATTGCTTTCGAACAAAGTGATTGTGTCTTCTAATTGAAGACGTTCACCTTTAAGTGTCTTATCCAGAATAAGATCAATTGCACTCATCGTTCGCAGCCTCCTCTTAATCCCATGAAGTATAGTAGAAGAATTTCAAATTAAAAGTAAACAAACTCGTTCCCTCATCGTATCACAATCGGGAGAGCTTGAAAAATCTTTCGCCAAGTGGAAACGATTTTGCCGTCCTTTTATTAGGACGGAACGTTTCAGCGAGAAATAGAAGGATACTTAAAACACATACAGTCTTATATTTATATAAATAGCAGCACCGCGTTGGTGCTGCTGTTGAAGGCAACTGCTACTTCAGATAACTGAACGGAGCTGTTCCAATGTGAACTACTCAAGCTCGGCGCGCGCGGCCTCTAGTGCCTGGGTCAGATCCGCAATCAGATCATCCACATGCTCGATGCCGACCGAGAAACGCAGCAGCCGGTCATCTACACCCACCGCATCGCGGATTTCCGCCGGAATATCGGCGTGAGTCTGTACAGCCGGATAAGTCATAAGCGATTCCACACCGCCAAGACTCTCAGCGAAGGCGATCAGGCGGATATGGCGGAGCAGCGGCTCCACGTATCTCGCATCCTTCACCTTGAAGGAGAAAATTCCGGTATTGCCCGAAGACTGGCGCTTCTGGATTTCATACCCCGGATGATCCGGAAGCCCCGGATGGAAGACCTCAGCAATGGCCGGATGCTCCAGCAGATAACGGGCGATAGCCAGTGCATTGCTCTCATGCCGCTCCATGCGTAGGGCGAGTGTCTTCATTCCCTTCATCAGCTGATAGCTGTCGTTCGGGGCAAGAACGGCTCCCATTGAGTTATGCAGAACAGCCATTTCAGCAGACAATTCAGCACCTTTCGTTACTATAAGTCCAGCCAGTACATCGTTGTGTCCGCCCAGATACTTGGTCGCGCTGTGAACGATGATATCTGCTCCAAGCTCAATCGGGCGCTGGAAGAACGGGGTCAGCAGCGTATTGTCGACAATCGTGAGCAACCCGTGGTGGCGGGCCCATGTACATACCGCTTCGATATCCGTAATCATCATCAGCGGATTGGTTGGTGTCTCAATGAATACACCCTTGGTGCCCGGCTGTCGCGCAGCCTCCAGAGCATCCAGATCATTCGTATCCACATAGGAGGCGCTGATGCCGTATTTGGACAGAATCCGTTCCAGCAGACGATAGGTTCCGCCGTACAGGTCGAGCGAGACAACGAGATGATCCCCTTGCCCAAACAAGGCAAACACAGTAGTCAATGCAGCCATACCCGAGGCGCAGGCGAAGCCGGCATCGCCGGATTCCAGTACCGCTGCCGCATCTTCGAGCACAGAGCGGGTAGGATTTTTGGTGCGGATGTAATCAAAGCCCGTGCTCTGTCCGAGTCTCGGGTGACGGAATGCCGTCGCGTTGTACACAGGATAATTAATCGCCCCTGTCGCGGGGTCCTCCATCGAACCAATCTGTGCCAGTTTGCTCTCAATTTTCAGTTTCTCGTCCATTTCCATTTCCTCCTAATAGTTTGTTAGCATTTGCTTCCCTGAATTTCTTCGTACAAACTGGCTTCGGAAGCATGGGCTTAGTTTTGTATAGCGTACACAACCTGATCATTCTTCGACAAAACTTGCTTCGGAAGCATAGACTATGTGTTGTGCGCCAACCCATCCTTCTATAATACAAATACAACTTTTAAATAAACGCTCCGATATCGTAGGGTGTCTCCTGGTATACATAGTAATTGAGCCAGTTAGCGAATAATAAGTTGGCATGGGCACGCCAGACGGCCGGCGGTGTACGGGTGGGATCATCTTTTGGATAATAGTGCTTTGGAATCTCAATATCCATGCCTTTGGCGATATCGCGGTCATACTCCCATTTCAGGGAGAACGGATCATATTCTGAATGTCCGGTCACAAAAATCTGCTTGCCGTCATGCGTAGAAACCAGGTACACACCGGCCTCCTCTGATTCCGCCAGAATCTGCAGATCCGGATTATTCTCTATATCTTCACGGGAGACGTCGGTGTGACGGGAATGCGGCACATGGAATACTTCGTCGAAGCCCCGCAGCAGTTTCACATTATTATGGCTCAGCGTATGCGGAAACACTCCAAAGCATTTATCCGGCAGACTCACCTTACGCACACCGAAGTGGTGGTACAGTCCTGCCTGCGCGGCCCAACAGATATGCATCGTCGAGGTTACGTTCTGCTTGCTCCATTCAAAAATCACTTTCAGCTCTTCCCAGTAGTTGACATCCTCGAACTCCATTTGTTCCACCGGAGCACCGGTGATGATCAAGCCGTCAAAGCGGCGGTCACTGATTTCATCAAAGGTTTTGTAAAAGCTCTTTAAGTGCTCTGCCGAAGTATTCTTCGAGGTATGGGAGCTGGGATGCAGCAGAACAACATCCACCTGAAGCGGTGAGTTCCCGATAAGGCGCAGCAGCTGCGTTTCCGTGGTTTCTTTGGTCGGCATCAGATTCAGGATGGCGATCCGCAAAGGACGGATATCCTGATGAAAGGCATGGCTTTCATCCATTACAAAAATATTCTCACCGGATAATACTTCTTTGGCCGGAAGACTGTCGGGAATTTTAATAGGCATTGCTGTTTCCACTCCTTAACTGAAATTAGGTTCCGCTTGGCGGTTAAATCTGATCCAAAACAACGAAAAAAGACCTTTCTCGGGCGAGAAAGGTCATATATCTGCAGTCATATGCGCCTCTCTCATCTGCCAGAGAACTTCCGCCGGACAAATAACGTCCTGCAAAGCTTCCGCAAGAATTAGCACCGTGCGTTCACACGCCGGTTGCCGGGTTTCATCGGGCTAGTCCCTCCACCTGCTCTTGATAAGATTAAGCTGTATTCAGTTGGAAAAGCTAAAGCATCCGGAGATACTATTCTTAAAATTTACTTTAAATCATGAACCTCCTTTTCGTCAAGTCCATACAATGCTTAAGGGGCCCAGAGAATGAAAAGAATTTATCTTGAAAGAGGCATACCCGGGCGTTATACTAGACAAGTGTTTCAACCATAAACGGCGAAAAGAAGAGGTGAGAGAAGAATGGAAGGCGACCCGGGCTCGCGAATAAGCGTGCAGAAAGAACAACCACACAGGATTAACATCAGCTTGCCGGCGGCGGGGGCAGTTCTTCTTCATGCTCTCGGACCGTCTTTTGGCCTTCATCAGTAGATTGTACCACCGGCCAAGCTGATTTTTTCTCTGTGCTTTAATTAGCATATCCCTGGAGAAGACCAGGGACAGAAGGAGTGAATCAGATGAAAATCCGGCTGGTAAACGCAGGGGTTTTTACGACTATTGACAATATTGAGGATACACTTACCGCACCCGCTGAGGGTTTCTATTGGATTGATGCGGATGCTGAGGACCTTGTAGAGCTTCAGCCATTGTACAATCTGCATGATCTGGCTGTGGAGGACTGCCTCAGTGAAGAGGATCAGCGCCCGAAGCTGGAGATTTATGAGAGCCATTATTTTATCGTAGTAAACAGTATCCGGTTTGATGACGAGGAAATCTTCCTCCGCGCGCTCAACGTGTTCCTGGGCAGACATTTCATCATCACCGTTACCAAGCAGAAGATCCATGAGCTGCGCGTCCTGAAGCCTGTACTCTGGGAGCAGGAGGTCAGTGAGCCTGACCGCTTCCTGTACCTGCTAATCGACCTTGTGGTTGACAACTTCTTCTCCGTCGGTGACCGGATTGAAGCGCGGATTGAGAAGCTGGAAGAAGACATCCTCATGCACACCAAGAAATCGCATCTTAGCGAGATCATCGGTCTGCGCAGTGAAATTCTCTGGCTGAAGAAGATGCTAGGCCCGCAGAAGGAAGTTATCAACACGCTGAACAAAAAAGACCTCCGCCTGATCGACGATCAGCTGCAGAAGTATTTCAGTGATATTTATGAAAATGCGGTTAAGATCTCTGAAACATTCGAAACGTACCGCGATCTCATGGGCAACTTACGCGAAGCATATCAGTCCAGTATCGCTAACCGCGCCAATGAAATCATGAGAGTATTTACGGCAATTACTACGATATTCATGCCGCTGACCGTTATTACCGGTATCTACGGTATGAACTTTGACAATATTCCCGAGACTCACTCCCAGTACGGCTATTATGGAGTTATCGCCGTCATGGTGACGCTCGGCTGCGGAATGCTGGTGATATTCCGCAAGAAGGATTGGCTATGAAGCACAGCGGACGAATACGCAGGACGAAGGCACCGATTACCCGGAGGGTAAAGGAAGCCTTCGTCTTTTTGGTATATGGCGGGCTTTAAATTTACTGTTGTCCAGAAGTATCCTTATCCATGCTGTTGAACAACCGCTCCGGGTTCATGACCGCCGCCGCACCGGAGGCAACGCCGAATTGAACAGCTCTGCGCAGCGGCCAGCCCCGTTCCAGACTATATACGAGTCCGGCTACCAGACTGTCACCGGCACCAACTACGCTGAGTACGGGAACCTCAGGTGCCCGCAGGTGCTCGCAACCGTCTCCCGTAATCAGCAGCGCCCCGTCCCCGCCAAGCGAAACCACAACCACCTCGGTCCGCCCTTCTTCGATCAGCTGCAGCGCGGCTGCCTTCACTTCCTCATCACCGGTTATAGTACGGCCCGATAACTCTTCAAGCTCCCGTGCATTAGGCTTCAGCAGATAAACTCCGGCATCAGCAGCCAGCTGCAGCGGTTCACCGGAAGTGTCGACAATCACCCTGGCATTCCATGGCTTCACAATTTCAATGACACGGCTATAGAAATCAGCCGGACAGCCTGGAGGTAAACTGCCGCTGGCTACAAGATAAGTTGGTTTGTCCGGCAGCGCCATTAATTGTTCGAGGCATTGCTTCCAATCGCCTTCGATGAACCTCGGGCCCGGCATGTCGAACCGGAACTGCTGTCCTGTGGATTCCTCCACGACAATCAGATTCTCCCGGGTCTGCCCGCTGATCGGAATCTCCTGATGCTTCACGCCCTCCTGTTCCAGCATATGGTGCAGCAGCTGACCATGAAGTCCGCCTGAGGCATACAGTGCAAGGGAATCCCCGCCCAACCTATGAATCGCCCGTGACACATTCACACCGCCGCCCCCCGGTTTGTACGAGGCTTCACGGCAGCGCAGCTTATGATCGGGAACAACCTTACTTATACCCGTACTGGCATCCACGCTAGGATTAACCGTCAACGTAACTATCATATGTCCCACTCCTTTTTAACTGCATACAGGTATAGTACCCCTAATCGTCCCTTTCTCCTAATAATTTGCAGACACTGCCGGCCGCAGATAAAACCCTGCAGCTCGCTTCCTCGCGGGAAAGGGGGAAGCGCGATACAGGGTAAGCTCCGGGAAGTAGGCTGCTTCCTACAGGTTCGTCGCCAGCCCCAACCCGGCCGGTTGCTCCCGGCGGAAGCGGATACGGATCAGCCGCAGGCGCTCATAGTACATATCGAGGCCTTCTGCGGGCGAGAAATCCTCGCCATAGGCCTTATAGAGGACGGGCTTCAGGAAGGTATCACCAATCAGCTCATAAGCTGTCCATATATTGTTCTGTTCCTGGGAAGTGACTTCATTGAGTTCAAGAGCAATGAGCTTCTCAACAGAATAACCGTCCTTCTCCAGTTCCTCTACAGCTTCAAGAACTTCACGGCGGGAGACCCCGCTGAGCCCCTTGAGCTGCTCCATTCCCTGCCCTTCTTCAATCCCCTGAAGCAGCACACGCCGCAATCTCAGCCGCTCCAGCTGCTTCTTGTATTTCAGCTCCTTCTGTTTGTACAGCCAGGAAACAAAGCTCTCTTCGTCCACCGAATCACTTACCCAGCCCAGCGGATATTGATGCTCACGCTGCACACCGGAGGTAATACTGAGCCAGTCGGCGCCATATTGCGAGGCTTTACCTTCACCTACCCCGGGAATCTGCAGCAGCTCTTCTGCCGTATGGGGCAGAAATGCACTGATCATCCGCAGCAGACGGTTGCTAGCCAGGATATAGGGTGCCTTGCGTTCACTGGAGGCCTTGCCTCTGCGCCACGAGCATAGCTCCTCATAGACCGTTTCATTTGCGTACTGCTCACTGTAATACTGCAGCTTAAGCTGCTCCTGACCGCGGCTGTTAAGATGCTCATCTTCATGAAATACACCATCAATCAGGGGGCGGTAACCGTCACCCATCTTCATTGCAAGCTCATGCCGGTACACACACAGCATTTCATTCCATGAACCGCCTTCATACCATAGGCTGTCACCCATTTCCTGTTCCCCTGAGAAGTCGCGCCAGCCCAGACGCCATACCCCCTCCTCCTCTCCAATCCACAGCTGGGCAAATACCTCCTGGTCCACGCCTGACATTCTGGACAAACGGTTCATAAATACGATCTGCATATGAATCCCTACCTTCATCGTCTTACAGTATGCATGGTCTTTGTGCGGACCACCGGATTCTCTGCCCCCGCCCGATACGGTTTCAGCGGGAAAGATAAGGAACATTTATTGCGCGGAGCCTATAAATTCTTATCTTTGCACAAAAAAAGCACCTCTCCCACGAAAATACGTGAAAGAGGTGCTTCCTCTTAAATGCTATACTGTTAAAACCTAGGATACCACATATTGCGAAACAGTCAATGTCTTTTTATAGCATATTCTACTGTCCGTCAAGCGCCAGCTTCGCAAGACCAAGCGCACCCGAGAGTCCGGCATTATCCCCGAGCTGAGGAGGGACGATATAACTGCCGATCGCTGCATTGAGCGCCGGATGCTGCACATATCCGCCAAGCAATTCCTGCAGCTTGGTATGGATCAGCGGGAAGAGCTGGCTCTGCTTCATCACGCCGCCGCCCATCACGATTCTCTGCGGCGAGAGGATCAGCACATAGTTCATCAGGGCATGGGCCAGATAGTGGGCCTCCATCGCCCAGGCCGGATGATCCGATGGCAGCTCGCCCGCAGGCTTGCCCCAGCGCTTGCCGATCGCCGGACCTGCCGCCAGGCCTTCCAGGCAATCGCCATGATAAGGGCAGAAGCCTTCATAGATATCTTCCGGATGGCGGCGGACCAGAATATGTCCCATCTCAGGGTGAGACAGCCCATGGATCAGCTTCCCGCCGACCACTGCACCGGCGCCGATGCCGGTGCCTACTGTGATATAGAGGCAGCTATCCAGCCCTTGGGCGGCACCCCAAGTGTACTCGCCCAGGGCGGCTCCGTTCACATCTGTATCGAAACCGACCGGAACATCAAGTTGCTCCGCCACGGCTCCTACCAGATTATATCCACCCCAGTGGGGTTTCGGTGTGGTTGTAATATATCCGTAAGTAGGGCTGCCGATCACCGGGTCAATCGGTCCGAATGAACCGATGCCAATGGACTCCACATCTTTACCGGAGAAGTATTCTAGTACCAGCCCCATCGTTTCTTGAGGGGTTGTGGTCGGAAAGCTCACCCGGTCGATAATCGTCCCGTCCTCATTTCCGATTCCGCACACAAACTTTGTTCCTCCTGCTTCAATCGCTCCCAACAATTTCACTGCAGCGTTCTCCCTTCTCCATTACCATCATTAAGTGATTGCTTCCAGACTTTGAAATTCAGCAGCATATAATCCAATCTATTCCCTGATAAATAAAGCCGATAACCTGCCAGCAGGGTAATAAAGCGCTCTCTTGATCCTATTATACGAGGCTTAAAGATGTATGACAAGCGGTTGACATATGTGACACGGTTAAAAAATATTCTGGAATTGCTCGCCTCCGGTCTGGAAAACTTAGAGCCGCTGCTTCGCCTGCTTCTTCTGTTCCCGATAAGTGAGGCAGGCCTCCACCATACGTCCGGCTGCCGGGAAATGGGAGGCCAAATGAATATGCGCATACGCCGCCATAATGTTGCCGCTGATATACCCTTCCGGCTGACTGCCTCCTCTGCCTTTACTCTCATAGGCATAAATCCGGTCTTCGCCGGGAATATAGCTCATGCCGGAATAATGGAATTCATGGCCGCGCAGTCGCCCGCCCTGCTTCAGCAGCAGGCAATCGTGAAGTGCTGTCACCTCACGGTACCCGAGCGCGGCGCGGCGTTCCTGCATTATGCTGTGCGCCGGAATGATCCCGGCCATCTTATGCACAGCGCCGGAGCGGTCGGTCAGGCTGCGGGCCAGCACCATGTAGCCGCCGCATTCCGCATACAGCGGCATTCCGTCTGCAGCTGCAGCTCTTACGCCGTCCAGGAAGAGCGAATTCGCTGCAATCACAGCAGCGAATTCTTCCGGAAACCCGCCGCCGATATAGATTCCATCGGCCTCCGGCGGGATTCCTTCCCCGCTAAGCGGACTGAAAGCAGCCAGCCGCGCACCTGCGCGCTCGAGCAGCTCCAGATTGTCGGCATAATAGAAATTGAATGCCGCATCCCGGGCTATGGCAATAACCGGCTGGACAGGACGGTGCGCCGGCCTGCTCGTATCCGCCGGCATGATCCGGGCTGCCGGTGAAGACAAGGGTGGCCCTGCTGACACAGGCTGCTCCTGTGATGCAGGCTCCAATGCCGGCAGGCTGCCCGAATCCGGAGTCTCAGTCTCCGTAACCACCGGCATCCCTGGCTCCAATATACCCGGGCTGCTAAGCGAGGGCCCTTGCGCCTGCAGCACCGCATCCGGTTCCGGCGGATACTGCAATGCAGGCGCAGCAGCGGCAAGCTCCAGCAGACGCTCCAGATCGGTGCCCTCCGCCAGCAGATCGGCGGCATGCTCGAACAAAGGCTCCAGCTCTCCGCGCTCCACAGCGGGAAGCAGGCCAAGATGCCGCTCCGGGATATCGAGGCCGCTGTCGCGCGGCAGCCAGCCGATGACCGGAATGCCGCAGGCCGCTTCAATCGCTGCCCGGACCATCCGGTAGTGGCCCTCACTGCCGCAGCGGTTCACAATAACCGCAGCAATCCGCACCTGCGGCTCCAGCTGCTGAAAGCCCAGCACAATAGCCGCTGCACTGCGTCCCATGCTGCGGACATCGACTACAAGCAGCACCGGACTGTCCGTCAGGATAGCGATCTCCGCCGTTGATCCGGTGAGTGCAATGTCCTCTTTGCCGTCATACAATCCCATTACGCCTTCAATGACCGACAGGTCCGCATCCTCCGAGGTGGTCAGGAAATACTCCTGCAGATAGCTGCCTGAAGTCATCCAAGAGTCCAGGTTGCGGGAGGAACGGCCTGTAACTGCACTATGATAAGCAGGATCGATATAGTCAGGCCCGCATTTATAGCCCTGAACCTTCAAGCCGCACCGGGCAAACGCCCGCATCAGTCCCAGCGTGACCGTTGTTTTGCCGGAGCCGCTGCCCGTGCCTGCTACTACAAAACGCGGGCGTGTCTGCAATAACGGCTCCCGGTCCTTCATTTCATTCCATCTCTCTCTCACCGCTTCTCCCCCGCTCTAACCGGCATAGACAACCCGCGCTACGGCGATTGTCACATTTCCGCTTTTATGTTTGCGCTGCAGGAGCGCCTGCGCACCTGAAGACAACAATGCGGCAGGCTCACAGACACCGTACGCTCCGGTCGCTCTGAACACTACCTCCGAAGGATTGTCCAGCGTGACAGCGTTCAGCTGGTCTGGTGAATACAAAGCCAGCTCCCAGCCGTATTTGGCACACAGAGCCAGCAGTCCGGCCTCATCGCCCTTTATCCCGGCAGTCGCCACATTCCGCACACTGTAGAGCGATAGCCTGAGCTCTGCCAGCGTATGCAGCATTACAGCTTCAAGCTCTTCCGCAGAGGTCCCGCGGTTACAGCCCAAACCGAGCACCAGACTGCGCGGACGATAGACTACAGCGCATTCAGCATGCATGGCATCCTCCGGCTCATCTTGATCCGGCAGCCGGTCACTAACCACAATCGCCGCGCTGAAGCGGAAGCCGCTGCTTCGCAGCTCCTCCCGGCTGGCGAATAACCGTATATGCTCCGGCAGCACTGCCCCCGGCGGCAGCCAGCCCGGCTCTCCGCTCTCCTGGACAAAGGCTACCGGTTCCCCGTTGACGAGCGCAGCACTGACACTTTTCATACTGGTAAAGCTGTCCACGCGCCAGCCGTATTCCCGGCCAAGCAGATCCACAGCGAAGGTGCCTTGCACATCGGAAGCCGTTGTAATTACCGGATGACTGCCGAGCAGCCCAGCGATCTGCAGCGTCAGTCTGTTGGCCCCCCCGAGATGGCCGGACAGCATGCTGATCACATGCTCCCCGCGCTCATCGATGACGATGACGGCAGGATCGATTCTTTTGTCCTGCAGCAGCGGAGCCATCAGCCGGACAGCAGCGCCCAGTGAGAAGAACAGAATGACCCCCTCGTAATCCCGGAAGAGCCGGGGGAGTAAATCTTTGACCGGCCCCTCAAAAAGTGAACTCTCCCCAGCCCGCATCTCCAGCCCGCCGCTATACTTGGCATAACAAAAGACTTCCGTCTCCCCAAGCCCGGCTCCCAGCTTCAGCGCCAGCCCGATGCCGTTTCGCGTGATCGCGACCGCTGCATACCGCCGCTTACTCACCTGAGCCCATTCCTTCCCGGCAGCCATGGGTAAATGCCTTGTCATAGAGCTTGGAACGGTGCTGGTCGCGGTCCGTCAGCCCGGGGTCCAGCGCCCAGCCGGCCAGGATCATGGCGTGCATGGTGATACCCGCAGCACGCAGATCCGGCTCCAAATTCTGCACCGTTGTCCGCAGAATCTGCTGATCCGGCCAGGTGGCCCGCTTCACTACAGCTACCGGTGTATCCGGACTCCAGCCAGCAGCCAGGAATTCCCCGGTCACATGCCCGGCCAGGGAGGCGCTAAGAAACAGCGCCACCGTACAGTGATGCTCCGCCAGCTTACGCAGCTGCTCGCGTTCCGGCACCGGTGTACGTCCTTCCGCACGGGTCAGAATCACCGTCTGCGTCAGCTCCGGGACGGTCAGCTCTGCACCAAGCGCCGCAGCGGATGCAAAAACAGAGCTTACACCCGGCACGATTTCATAGCTTACGCCCCGCTGCTTCAGCAGCGACATCTGCTCCAGAATCGCGCCGTACATGGACGGGTCGCCGGTGTGGATGCGGCCTACGCTTTTACCGGCCTGGACGGCTGCCGCCATCAGCTCCACCTGCTGCTCCAGATCCAGCCCCGAGCTTCGCAGCACCTCTGCACCGGGCTTCGCACTGTGGATCAGCTCCTCACTGACCAGAGAATCGGCATAGAGCACCAGGTCCGCTGAGCGCAGAATCCGGCTGCCTTTTACCGTAATCAGCTCCGGATCGCCGGGTCCGGCACCTACAATATATACTTTAGGCTCGAGCACGATATCTGTCATTTGCTCACCACCATCAGACTTAAGTACTCCAGCTCCTTGCCCCGCAGATCCCGCGCATCGCGCCATACCGTTTCATACGGAGAGGTTACCTTGGTAACGACGGATGCCTTGCCGGACAGTCCCAGTTCATCCAGCACATCCAGCACCAGATCCAGCACCTTGGCCACCTTGAGGAACACCACCGTCTCGTGATGCAGCAGCGCTTCCTTCAGTGCCTCGCGGTCACCTGTCGCCGGGATGATACCCACCCGCTGATCTCCGTCCGCCAAGGGCTGCCCCAGGGCAGCAGCCGCGCCCAGCACCGAGGAAATCCCCGGAATGGAGACGATCGGCACACCGGGATGCAGCTCCTGCATTAACCGGGCCAGATGGATAAAGGTGCTGAAGAGATTAGGGTCACCTTCCGTCACAAAAGCCACATCCCTGCCCTGCTTCAGCTCACTCCAGCACAGCTCCACAGTGCGGTTCCAGCCGCTGGCCAGCAGCACAGGATCTTTCGTCATCGGGAAGATCAGCCCGAGCATGATTTTCTCATCCGGCTTCACATGCATCTCGATGATTTCGTGGGCGTAGGATTTGCCGCCTTTGTGGGTTGCCGGGTAGGCAATCACCGGACATTCCCGCAGCAGCCGGCAGGCCTTGAGCGTAATCAGCTCCGGATCACCGGGGCCGACACCGACACCGTACAACGTCCCGACCGCCCGGGGAGTCAGTCTTTCCTCCAGCTTCAGCTCTTCCTCATCCATAGCATCATAGAGCACACTTGCGGCCTGCATCGCCGCTTCTGCCAGCTGCGTTTCAGCGGCAATTCCTACTCCTTCGCATGCTTCCTGCCCGTCCACAGCCAGCACTGCCTGCCGACTCGCCTCCGTTACATGGGTCTTCATCGCATGTTCCTCCTTTGTTTCTGATCGCTTCTTGTTTCCTTATATCTCAATATCTGATCTGATCAGCCTCAGCTCTTCCACCCACTAACCACATAGACCGGATTCATGCCTTCGAACCGGGTCATGCCGAGAATCGGCTTACCCCGTGATGCCTGAAGCATTGTTACCCCGCAATCCAGGCCTGCTTGCTTCAACGCCTCCATGCTTCCATATAGCGTCTCAATGGTTATCGCTCCAACGACAATCCGCCCTTCCGGCCGGAGTCTCAAGGCGCAGAGCGCGATAATATCCGCCAGCTCCCCGCCGCTGCCGCCGATAAACACTCCATCCGGATCCGGCAGATTCTCCAGCCCCAGCGGCGCTTTCTGATGTATGATCTGGAAATCGGCGCGGAACTTCCGGCGGTTCGCTTCCATGTTCGGCAGATTCTCCGCGCCTTTTTCCAGGGCATAGACCTTGCCGAACCGGGCGATCCGCGCACATTCTGCCGCAACCGCACCGGAGCCGGAGCCGATATCCCACACCACCGCATCCTCGGACAAATTCAGCTCTGACAGGACCAGAGCCCGGACCTCACGTTTCGTAATGAGGCCTTTCTCCGGCTTCCGCTGCTGGAACTGCTCATCCGGATAAGCGAAGCCGCGCCGCAATGATGAGCCGGTTCCCGGCCTTCTGCGCAGGATAACTACATTCAGCGCCGCAAATTCACTATTCTCCATCTCATCCAGCGTCCAGAAGCGGCAGACTTCCTCCGCTCCCCCCAGCCGTTCGCACACAAACGCTTCATATTCCAGCATCCCGAACTCACGCAAATAAGCGGCAATCACCGCAGGCGTATTACTCTCGTCCGTTAGCAGAGCCACCTTGTGCTTGCCGTCTATACGCTGGGCCAGTCCCTGGATGGGGCGCCCGTGCAGACTGATCAGCTCGGCATCCTGCCAGCTGTCCCCCAGCCGGGCAAACGCAAGCTGCACACTGCTATAGTGCGGAATAACCTCAACATGCTCCGGCCCGAACTTGCGGACAAGATACCCCGCGATGCCAAAAAAGAGCGGGTCCCCCGAGGCCAGAACCACAGTCCGCCGCTCCTTCCACACTTTCTCCAGCTTGTCTGTAAAAGGCGTCAGCCCGCCTTGCAGAACGATTTTCTCACCGGTATATCCGCCAAAAAAATTCAATTGCCGTTCTCCGCCGAGCAGTACCTCACTGTTATTCACTTTGCTCAGGCTATCCGGTGTCAGGCCGCCGGCGCCATCCTCCCCGATACCGATCACATAGATCAGGTTACCCACGGATCTCCGCCCTTCCCAGCACTCGGCCCTTCATCGTGATCAATACCATCTCTACAATCATGCCTCCGTTCATATGCTTCAGACTCTCTTCACAGGCATGCCGGCACAGGCTCTCAAAAAAAGCGGAATTTCCTGCATCAGTCATCATATCCACGACCTGCGAGGCTGTATTGGCGGCAGTAATCTCCTTCATCTGCTTGTCATTTGCCCCGGCCTCCGCCGCCACGGCTGCCAGAAATCCGAAGTCAACAGGGGCATTCTTCGAGTGGATCAGCATAGCGCCTTGAGCAACTTTGGAGAACTTACCGGCCATGCCAACAAAGGTAACTTTCTTGATCCCATAGGCCTTGGCATGCTCCAGCGAGAAGCCTACATACTCCCCCATCTGGATAAAAGCTTCCTCCGGAAGCCCGGCGAACATCGCCATCGCATATTTCTCACTGCTGCCGCCGGTGGTCAGAATGATCTGCCCGTTCCCCGTCGCCGCCGCAACCGAAATCGCCTGAACCACACTCGCCTTGTAGGCTTCGGTGGAGAACGGGGTAACCACGCCCCGCGTGCCGAGGATGGAAATGCCGCCGATGATGCCGAGCCGCGGGTTCAGCGTTCTTAGGGCAATCGCTTCGCCTTCCGGCACGCTGATGACCACCCGCAGCCCCCGCGCCGCGCCATGCTCCTCCAGCACACCGGACACCGCCTCCAGTATCATCCGCCACGGCACCGGATTAATTGCCGCTGCTCCGACGGGCACCGGGAGCCCAGGCTTCGTCACCCGGCCGACGCCACGGCCGCCGTCGATCTCCACACCGGGGTGATCCAGCCAGCTCACCGCTGCTTCGATCCAGGCCTGATGCGTGGCATCCGGATCATCTCCGGCATCCTTGACCGTGGCACAGCTTGCCGAGTCCGCTCCTTCGCGCTGCCAGCCTGTAAGTTCAAAGGAGTGCCGGAAGCCCGCCGGGAGATCAATATCTACAGCGGGAAGCCTATCACCTGTAATCAGCAGCAGTGCCGCACCTTTGGCAGCGGCGGCGGCACATGCTCCTGTGGTGTAGCCCCTGCGCAGAGGGGCAGCAGGAGTTGAGGAGGCAGGAGCACCGGTAGGCGACGATGTTAAACCGCTTGGGTTGGCTGTCGACTCAACAACATGCTCAGATTCTCGTTTTGCTGCATACTTTGCATACTCAGCATCATGCTCAGGCTCAGGCTCGAGATTCGCTGCGTACTCTGCATTCTTCTCAGACCCCCGCTTTGCAGTGTACTCTGCCGCGGACTCATTATCATGCTTCACCTCCGTTTCCTCCTATTCTGATCTGCCAGGTTGTCTGGTGTTTGCTCGCTCATGGCAATCCCTCTTTGTGATGATATATGTAACCTATTTGGAGCATCGTAGATATATTTAGACACGCTAACAATTAAATAAGTGAGTTCAATCAACAATGCAGCAATTCATGTATTCAGTTCCAAGTGAAAATTCCAGAATAGTTGTATACTGTGCAATTAAAATCAGCGGAAAGGTAGGCTAGCAACTTATAACTGTACTCTGTACAACTCAATCTGCCCCAATGGGTGAGATCAAGCAAAAAATAGTAGTTTAATTGTACGAAATACAGCTAAACGGATAATTGGTTGTAAATCAGACGTTTTAGTTGTACAAAGTGCACTTAAGCATACCTCATAAGCCTAGCCGTATGGATTAGAACTTGTTCATATCCTGTTCAAAACCCGCTACTAAAGAGTTTGGAGTGTTGGCCCAGCGCTAACACCGTTCCCGCTTATACCTGGGGCAGGGCTAATTCAATTCGCCTGCCGCCCGGCGGTCCGCCAGCAGACTCAGTGCATTGACCGCCGCTACCACAATCGTACTGCCGCCTTTGCGCCCGATATTGGTGATGTAAGGAATGTCGAGCTTGCGCAGCTCATCCTTGGATTCCGCCGCTGAGACGAATCCGACCGGCATGCCGATGACAAGACCCGGCTGCGCTGTGCCTTCTTTTACCAGACGAATCAGTTCCAGCAGGGCAGTCGGCGCGTTGCCGATCACATAGATGCCTCCGGGAGCCTGTGCACAAGCTTTGCGCGTAGCCATAATGGCCCGTGTAGTCCCGAGCGCCTTCGCTTCTTCCATCACATCCGGATCGGAAATATGAACCCTGATTCCCCCGCCGTACCGCTGAATCCGCTCCTTGGCAATGCCCGCCTCCACCATCCGCACATCGGCAATAATCGGCTTGCCCTGCAGAATGGCGGTGATCCCGGCCTCAATCGCCCGAGGATGAAAAACAAGACTCCGTCCCAGCTCAAAATCGGCTGAAGCATGAATGATCCGCTGCACTATTTTGTACTCCAGCCTGCTGAAGGAGTGTTCACCCATCTCTTCCGTAATCATCTGAAAACTCAGGCCTTCTATTTCCTGCGGCTGTACTGTCACCGGCTTGAAATCCGTACCAAAATCCACAGTTATCCCTCCTTGTTCATTTGCAGCGCAGCTCTCACGGCCTCCGTAATCTCGTCAAAAGAGTCAAACACCTTCCCGTTCTCTCCAAAGCTCAGCTCCGGCCGCATAATTAAAATGACGTAAAGCCCCATATCCAGCGCGGCATGCAGCTTCTCATCCACCGAGCCTTCCGCCCCGCTCTCTTTGGTAATCATCACCTGTGTGCCATACTGCCGGTAAAGTGCCTCGTTCATCTCTCTGCTAAAAGGTCCCTGAAGCGCAATAATATTCCGCTGCTCAATGCCAAGGGACAGACATTTCTCCATATTCTCCAGGCAGGGCAGCAGTCTGACCGTCAGCCGGATGTCCGGATCTCCCAGCAGCTCCTCCGCAAACACGCCAAGTGTCTTACCGCCGGTTGTCAGCATAATGGAGCCCTTCAGTTCTTTGGCCTTGCATGCAGCTTCTGCATAGGAACGGACAATGATCAGCCGGGGATGGCTGTCGTAAATCAGACTTTGCCGCTCGTAGCGAAAATAGGGCAAGCCGAGCGCTGCTGCTGCACCCCCAGCATTGGCATGGGCCTCCAGCGCAAACGGGTGGCTGCCGTCTACAACGGCGCGATACCCGCCCTCCTGCAGCAGGGCGGTCATGGCCGCCCTGTCCAGCCTGCCGACCCGGGTGCGGATAGCTGCGGCTTCCAGACGTTCCGCCGCACTGGGCGTCACGACAGAGGCCTGCAGCTGCAGGCCTTGACGCGACAGGTTCAGCGCCAGCTCCCGGGCATCGCTGGTGCCGCACAGCATGAAGATCATCGCGGCTGGCGCAGATCCCGGTTGTCTGCCGGAGCCGCTGTTCCGGTTACATCATGCCGCTCTTGCTGCCCGTGTCCATGTCCCTCCTCACCATGGTGGTGATGGTGATGGTGGTGGTGCAATGCCGCTTCATCACGGTACTTGCAGTTATCGCAATTGCTGAAAGACTGACCCTCCATTGTCTCCTCAATACGCTCTGTCAGCATATCCACAAGCCGTGGATGAATGCCGAGCTGGCGGCCGAGCTGCACTTCAATTTCCGGATGCTCTACGGCGAAATGAGAAACCATTTCTGCGAACTGCTTCATCAGTACTCCGGTGAACAGCAGATACGGCACAACTATAATCTTACGCGCACCCAATGCCAGGCAGCGTTCAAGCCCATCCGGAAGCGACGGCTTCGTGATGGCGATGAAGCAGCTTTCAACGCTTTGGTAAGACGTTCTTTCCCATAGCAGCCGGCCCAGCTTATAGAAATCACTGTTGGCATCCGGATCACTGCCCCCGCGCCCCATAAGCAGCACGATGGTATCCTTATCCTCTGCTGCGGATGTTGTGTGGGCCTGGGCTTCCTGCAAACTTAAGTCCGCAGCTCCGGCTTCATTGCTGTAATCCACAGAAATGGCCAGCGAATCAGCTTCGATACTGTGTGTCACAGATGCAGAAAGCGATTCAGCTTCACGTATCCTGTCCAGCACAATATCTACTGTCCGCTCCTGAACACCCAGCGGACGCCCGTATACAAACTCCACCCCCGGATGCTTCAGCTTGGCCTCATCGATCGCCATCGGAATATCCAGCTTGGAATGGCCCGCCGCGAACAATATAATCGGCACAATATAAATTTGCGTCGCACCGGCCTCCACACATTTGGCAATTCCGCCCGCGATTGAAGGTGAGGCTAGCTCTATGAAGCAGGTCTCAAACCTAAGCTCAGGCTTCCGGGCGGCAAGCTGGCTGGTGAACTGCAGCAGCTCCTCATTTCCCGCTTGAATCCGGCTTCCATGTCCAACCAGTAATACGGTTCTCATCATGCGTGCTCCCTCTATGCTGTCATTATTATCCATACTCCTTGGAGTGCTGTTCACCTGTTCTTCAATACTGCCCATCCGTTCATAAAAAGCATGGAACCGCTCCTTCTCCCGGCCTTGCGCAGTATAATGCTCCACTGCCGCTGCTACAGCAGCCACGGCTTCATCTTCATTCATACCTTCACGGACGAGCGTGCCGGCATGTGCTCCCCGGCCCGACTTCTTGCCGCCCAGATAGAGCTCATAGCTGCCCCGCGAAAGGACCAGCCCGATATCGTCCAGAACAGCCGAGCTGCAGGCCATGCCGCAGCCCGCCACGCTGATATGCAGCTCTTTGGGTACAGCAAGTCCATGCAGCAGGGTATGCAGGCGGACCGCAGCGCTTAAAGCGCCGCTTCTCCGCAATTCACAGAACCCGCAGGTTTTTACTTTCACATAATCACCGGGTATACTTACGCTCAGTTCTGCCTCTGTCAGCTTCGCCGCCAACTCAGCCCGGTCTCCCGGATGGCTGCGCAGCAGAAAATGTCCGTCCTTCGTATAGATCAGCTGCCCGTCATCGCCTGCCAGCTCTGCCATCAGCTTCATCTGGATACCGCTGAATCTGCGGCTGCCGAGGACAGGAGAGACCTCCAGCTCGAAGGCTTCATCAGCGTGTTCCGCCAGCTGAACGGCAGAAATACGTGGACGCTCCACGCGCGCAGATGTTGCCAGACTTAACCCCGCAGCCTCCTCCGTCCGTCCCCCGTCAGTTGGAGCCATACTCTCTAACACCAATCGTTCTACCCGTCCGGTTTCACCGGCAGTTGCACTCGGTGTCATAGCTCCATCTATCCGCCCCGCCTCAGCGCCCACACTCTCCACCCCTGCCCCTTCAGACCGCCCCGCCTCAGCCGCAGCCAGCGACCAAGGCTCGGCCGCAGGGCGCAGCCGCTCATGCGGCTTCAGCGCCTGCGTCTGCGCGCCAAGATTGTACTTGCGCTCGTATCCGCGCGGCGTAACCATCAGACCCTCGTAGACCACCGTCGCCGAGTTGCCGACGATAACCGTAGAGAGCATGCCGATCTCATGCTCCAGCATCTCCTGCAGCGTAGTGACGATCGTCTGCTGACGGTCACGGTAGGCGCTTTTGACAATGCCGACCGGCGTGGAAGGATCACGGTAACGCAGCAGGATATTGCGCGCTTCTTCAATCTGCCGCGTCCGCTTGCCGCTGCGCGGGTTATAGAAGGCGATCACGAAATCCGCGGCGCCCGCCGCTTCTACACGCGCGGCAATGCTCTCCCACGGGGTAAGATGATCGCTCAGGCTGATTGTGCAGGAATCATGCATAACCGGCGCTCCCAGCAGGGAAGAACAGGACTGAATCGCTGATATTCCGGGGATCACCTCGACCTCTACTCCGTCAGCCCGGTTCCAGCCCCGTTCAATCAGCACCTCGTAGACCAGCCCCGCCATGCCGTATACACCGGCATCGCCGCTGGATATTACGGCAATGGTCTGACCAGCCTCGGCTCTGCGGACGGCCTCCTGCGCCCGGCTGACCTCTTCGGTCATACCAGTGCCGACAATCTCCTGATGCCGCAGCAGCGGTTTGATCAGCTCCACATAAGTGTTGTAGCCGATTACAGCCTCACTCTCCTCGAGAGCAGCCAGCGCCCGGCCGGTAATATGCTCCAGCGCTCCGGGACCGAAGCCGATAATGAGCAGCTTTCCTTGTTTCTTCATTCTTCTTCCCCCGTTCGTGAATGCCTGTATTAACTATTCAGCAGCCTGTTTAGTACGGATTTGAAATCTCCCGCCGTGCGGGGAGCCGGCCGGCCGGCGGTGAGCCGTGCAGGCAGGCTGTACCACAAGTCGGCCAGCAGCGGCAGATCAAGGCCGATGGCCTGCAATTCTTCCGCCCCGGCAAAAATCTCCTCAGGCGTCCCCTCAGCCCGGCACCTCCCCTGATCCAGTACGATAATCCAGTCCGCCCAGCGGTACGCCAAGTTCATATCATGCGTAGTCATAACTATGGTTGTGCCTTTTTCATGTATAAGGTCAAGACCCTGCAGCATCTGTGTCTCAGATAACGGGTCCAGATACGAGGTCGGCTCATCCAGCAGGATCAGCTCCGGCTCCATCGCCATTACTCCGGCGAGTGCGGTGCGTTTTTTCTGCCCCAGACTAAGCTGGTGAACCGGTTTGTCACTCAGCTCCGTCAGGTTCAGCAGTTCCATGACACTGCGGCAGCGCTCAGCTATTGCGGCTTCGTCCATCCCCGTTCCCCGCAGCCCGAAGGACACGTCCTCCAGAGGCGAGCTCAATATGAGCTGCTGCTCCGGGTCCTGAAAAACAAGGCCCACGCTTCGCCGCAGCGCAGCCAGCTCTTTTTTGGCATAGGACAATGTCTTACCTCCCTGCTGAACCGTACCCTTCTGTGGACGCAGAATGCCGACAGCATGCAGGAACAGGGTCGATTTGCCCGAACCATTATGGCCGAGCACCGCCGTTTTGCGGCCTTTGGGAATGGAGAGGGTTAGTTCACGCAGCGCGGCTTCCTTCGTATCCGGGTAATGAAACACCACCCCGTCAAAAGCCAGACTATATTCCATGTCCATGGCGTACTCCTCTAATGTGATTTGGCAAATCGAAATTGGATAAATGTTGTATGTTTTACAGCTTTGATACCTAGATACACCGGCCTTCGGGGGGAGTGTTGTATGAAATACAAGAATTGTCCCGTGAAGCCACTTGGAGGAGACGAAATGCTGCCTCTTGTGCAACAATCTTGGAATACATCCGATATATCGGGGAAATTGTTGTACTTTGGGCATGATTTCAAAAAAGCCAGCAGCTTTCCTGCACTAAAATCTTAATTTCAACCGCTCAGCCACAGCCAAAGCTGCGCCAGCGCCAGCACAGCGATCCCCGCATACGCCCGGACCGCATAACGCCGCGGCACAGGCCGCGCGGTATACGGCGGCAGAATGATCTCCCCCGTGAACCCGCGGGTCAGCAGCCCCTGCGATAATCCGTAATAACGGTGCATCGTATTGCCGAAGAGGGCGCCAGCCATGGCCGCCGTCTCCCGCAGCCTGGCCTTGTACCCTCTCCGGCCGCCGCGCAGCCTCCGGGCCAGCATCAGTCCGTGCGCTGCATCATTCAGCAGGAACAGGAAGCGGTACATGATCAGCATCAGCTCCAGCACAATCTGCGGCATACGCAGTCTGCGGAGCACTTGCAGCAGCTCACTGAACGGCGTGGTGAACATCAGGAAGAAGCAGCAGCTTGTGCAGGCAGAGACCCTAACCAGCAGTTCAGCGGCCCGTTCCAGTCCTGCAGCTGTGATATACACCGGAAGAGGCTGCCCCGAAATCCGGAATACGCCAGCTTCCCCGGCAGCGGGGTGGCCGAATTCCACGAGCAGTGCCGGGACACTAAGGCCATAGAACAGCAGCGCCGTACCAAACAGCAGCAAATAGGCGCGATAGGGAATTTTGGCATGCAGGATGCACCATGACATCATCCACAGCGTAATCACAATCTGCAGCACCGGATCCACGGTATAGGAGAGCAGGAACATCAGTGCCGCGAACGAGCTTTTCCACATGGGAGACAGCTGCCTTAAGGCATTATTATAAGAAAGGACATCAATTCGTCTGATCACTTGCTGATGCTGTTCTGCTTCGCCTGGCCTTGTTTCCCTTTCAGCAGCCCCAGTGAATATCCGATCACTCCGGCGCCAATCGCCGCCTGTAATGCGAACAGCATACTCTCCGTCTCACCCGGGATTTCGGTCAGCGGCTTGAACCAGGGTTCATATTCCGGGTTAATCTCTGTGATCACACTCTCGGCAGCATCATCGGCCCCGCCGAACTCCCCTTCTACGAACAACAGCGGCAGCACACACAACAGAACAACGGCCAGCAGCATCAACCCATTTTTCCATTTATTGCTCATTATGCATTTCCCCCTTTAACCTTGCGTTTCAGGAGCGACATTTCATTCGGACTGTACGATTTCAGCCAGTTCCACAATAATACGGTCAGCAGCCCTTCGCTGATGGCCAGCGGAATCTGCGTTACGGCAAAGATCCCCCCGAATTTGAGAAAAGACGCCAGAACCCCGCCATCCCCAGCCGGAAAAGCCACCGCAAGCTGGACGGAAGTCACTACATAAGTCATCAGGTCGGCAACCGCCGCCGCACAGAATAAGGCCAGCTTCTCTCGGTCCGGCAGCTTCATCAACAGCTTATAGACTGCATATCCGGCAAAAGGCCCCGCGACCGCCATCGAGAACGCATTCGCCCCGAGTGTAGTGATTCCCCCGTGCGCCAGAAGCAGCGCCTGAAACAACAGCACAATCGAGCCGATCACGCCCATCGGCAGCGGCCCCAGCATTACAGCACCAAGCCCTGTACCCGTAGGATGAGAGCTGCTTCCGGTAACGGAAGGCATTTTGAGCGCCGATAGAACGAACGTGAACGCCCCTGCCAGACCGAGCAGCAGCTTCAGCTCCGGATTCTCCTTGGTCATCGATCTAAGCCTGATAATCCCGAGCACAAAGAACGGTAAAAACGCCACCCACCAGAACACAGCCCAGCCTACCGGCAGAAACCCTTCCATAATGTGCATAGCCTGGGCCGTCCCAGGTTCATTCAGCAAAAAGAACACTGTAAATCCGGCAATCAGCGCCGCAAAACTCCAAAATCCGCGTTTCTTCATTTGTCAGCCTCCACGTTTCTTAAATATGGCAAACCAAAAAACTCCCGCCCTTCTGGGTGGGAGTGTATGTACGCAGGTATGATTCGATAGAGAGCACTGCCGTGCGCCAGCAAAGGGCTCTGCACCCGGTCGCTCCGCATGGTCCGCTCAACGCTGTGTCTGCATAACATTGAGCCGGCTCTGATCTTGATCTTCAAGATTCCCTCCGGTTCTACAGGGGCACATCGCCTCATCTTATTAACCTATCCGTACACCGCTCCTATCCGCGTAGAGTCGTGGTGTGTGTAATCAAGGTAGGTCTCCTGGCTTGGAATACGGGCGCTGCATCCTTCGTCTTCCCCGGGATCTCCCCAAGTGACATCATGAAGTTCAGCTCTTCCTTACAGTGGCGGGACCGCTCGGGACTTGCACCCGATTCCCTGTTATCCCTTGCCTGATCCGGCAAGAGCACCTTGTTACATCG
The DNA here is from genome assembly GCF_000758605.1 of Paenibacillus sp. FSL R5-0912. Classification (NCBI taxonomy): domain Bacteria; kingdom Bacillati; phylum Bacillota; class Bacilli; order Caryophanales; family Paenibacillaceae; genus Paenibacillus; species Paenibacillus sp. FSL R5-0912. The sequence continues at coordinate 2,190,305 of NZ_CP009282.1, read as the reverse complement.
CTAATCCATCCTACATCATAGCGGAACAGGCTCTGCATGTCTGTGATAAAATTGGAGAGGCTGCGAGGCGCAGTATTCATTTGCTTGTTAGGCAATATTCATTTGCTTGTAAGAATATCATTTGAGTAATATAATTATTAACTATATAACCTGAACGTGGAGGCAGCACATGAAACTTGATCTAACCGAACAATCTTTACCCGTGTATGAAGCGTTATCCAGCGCTGTGCGCCTGCAGATGCTGCGGCTGCTGTCCGAACAGCCTATGAACGTCAAGGAACTGGCCGGGGCGCTGAAGCTCAGCAGTGCCATTATGACGATGCATGTGCGCAAGCTGGAAGCTGCCGGACTGATCCGCAGCCACATGGCTCCCGGGCGCAGCGGACTGCAGAAGATTTGTACACTGGCCGCCGAGAGTGCTGAGATTATTTTCCCCGGACAAGCCAGAACACAGCGCAGAGGCTACCGTAAGGAAATACCCGTGGGCCACTACTCTGATTTCCAGATTGAACCGACCTGCGGATTATCTACCACCGAGCGGGTAATCGGCAACTTTGACGATCCGCGGTATTTCTGGGATCAGGAGCGGGTGAATGCAGGCATCCTGTGGTTCGGCAAAGGATTCGTGGAATATAAAATCCCGAACTTCCTGCTGTCCAGCCAGAATCCTGAGGAACTGGTCATCACCATGGAGATTGCCTCCGAAGCCCCGTCCATCAATAATAACTGGCCCTCCGACATCACCTTCACACTGAACGGACAGCGGCTTGGATTCTGGACCAGCCCCGGCGACTACGGGGACAGCCCGGGCAAATACACTCCTTCCTGGTGGCCTGCGCTCACCAACCAATATGGACTGCTTAAGCAGCTGCGGATTACTCCGGCGGGCACATTCATGGACGGTCAGAAGCTGTCAGAGGTTACGCTGGATCAGGTCAGTATCCGTGATAAACAGTGGACGTTCAAGGTTTCTGTGGAAGACGATGCGGAGCATATCGGTGGTCTTACCTTGTTCGGCAAGGGATTCGGCAACTACAACGAGGATCTGGTCTTTGAACTCTTTTATACAGATGCTGTTGAAGCGTCGGCAAATACCAGCCGGACGGAAGGACCCGGACAGGATTAGACAACAAACAGCGGCAGCAGGAGACCTTAAGATCAGGTCCCCCGCTGCCGCTGTTGCGGTTACGGTATTATTACTAGAGACAGCCATGCGGTTTAATCAGTCACAGGCTGCCACAAGCCGCCGCCCGGCAGCGGACAGCCGCGTGCCTTCAGCCGGGCCACGACCGGTATAATGCAGCCGCAGGCCGTGCAGGTCACGCCATCCTGCAGCTTAGGACAAGCTCTGCATAGAGCAACCCGCTCGGCATAGACTTCATCCGGGGCAGTGTTCCCCGGATTGAACATCGAAGAGGCCAGAATCCGGGCAATCTGCGCTTCCGTCACCTTGTACTCCTCCCGGCATCCCTTGCAGGCTGAAGTGGTTGTCATGCTGCTGTTCTCCTTACGCTTCCGGAGTAATTTCCAGTACAGTTACCGACATTGGCGGCAGAGTAACCGTCAGCGTATCTCCTTCAAGCTTGAAGCCGTTGAACGGCTGCGGTGTTACAGCTTCCGGCTGCTCGAAGGTATTGTGGGCATCGATGGAAGACCCGGCAAGTGTTGTGCCGCTTACGGCCGCTGACAGTCCAGCCAGTCCGCGCAGCTCCAGCGGCAATACTGCCGGTGCAGCGTGATTCAGGTTGCACAGGCTGACATGAATCACGCCCTCTGCTGTTACGGAAGCTGAAGCAGATACTTCAGGAATCTCTACGCCCTCATAGCTGTATACCGGGCTATCCACTGTCAGATCCAGCAGTTCCGCATCCTGATGTACTTTATACATATTGAATACATGATAGGTTGGAGTCAGAAGCATTTTCTCGCCTTCGGTCAGAATTACAGCCTGCAGCACGTTTACGGTCTGGGCAATGTTCGCCATCCGTACACGGTCGCTGTGCTTGTGGAAGATATTCAGGGTCAGACCGGCAACCAGCGCATCACGGATCGTGTTCTGCTGGTAGAGGAATCCCGGGTTGGTACCCGGCTCTACATCATACCAGGTGCCCCATTCATCGACGATCAGGCCCACTCTTTTCTCCGGATCATATTTATCCATAATGACACTGTGGCGGGTAACCAGCTCATCCATGAACAGCGCTTTCTTCAGTGTGGTGAAATATTCATCCGTTCCAAAGCCGGTAGCCGCACCTTTATTCGCCCAATCCGAAGTCGGCAGGGTGTAGTAGTGCAGGGTAAGGGAATCCATGAAGCGGGTGGCTTCGCGCATCAGCACTTCGGTCCAGTTATAGTCATCCGAGTTCGCGCCGCAGGCGATCCGGTGAATCTTGTTATCCCCATAGTTGCGCACATAAGTCTGATATTGGCGGTACAGGTCAGCATAATATTCTGGACGCATATTGCCGCCGCAGCCCCAGTTCTCATTGCCCACGCCGAAATAAGTTACACTCCAAGCCTCTTCCTGGCCGTTCTTCTGGCGCAGCTCAGCCATCGGTGATACACCGTTAAAGGTCAAATACTCAACCCACTCGGACATCTCCTGTACCGTTCCGCTCCCTACATTGCCGTTGATGTACGGCTCACATTCCAGCATGGCGCAGAGCCGCATGAATTCATGTGTACCAAAATGATTGTTCTCAACCGCACCACCCCAATGGGTATTGATCATGCGCTTGCGTTCTTCACTTGGGCCAATGCCGTCCTTCCAGTGATATTCATCGGCGAAGCAGCCGCCCGGCCAGCGCAATACAGGAATCTTCATTTCCTTAAGCGCTTCCACCACATCGTTACGGATACCCTTAGTATTCGGAATCGGCGAATCTTCCCCTACCCAGATGCCTTCATAGATACAGCGTCCCAGATGCTCAGCGAAATGTCCATAGATGTTGCGGTTAATTGTGCCTTTGCGGATGTCAGTGTTCAGTACAATGCGTTCTGCCATTTCAGTTAACGCTCCTCTTTAGGTTAATATATTTGTTAATCATTTAATACTTATATTAATATTATAGTCAGGCTACCTCCGGTTCGTCAATCTTTAAATTAAGTGGCTCGTGCAACCGTTTCTTAAGAATCTTTCCATCTATCGCTGCGGTGGCGCATAGGTTGAATTCTCCCCCACTTAGCTAACGCTTGAAGTGGCGGATTCTTGCGAACAGAAGAGTACCCTCTTCTTATGGAGCAAGCGATCCCTGCGTTCCCGCAGTTTTACATTTTTGACGCAAGTGAAATGTTGAATTCTATCGTTTGGTTAGGTGGCGGTTAAACCGCTACTTGTTCAATATTGTGAGCGGCGTTTTCGTCACGGTCATGGATCGTCCCGCAGGCCGTACACGTCCATTCCCGAATGGACAGGTTCTTCACCTCGGGGTGGATTGTGCCGCACACATGGCAACGCTGACTGGTCGGCTCAAACGTGTCGGCGATCCGAAGATTTCGTCCATACCATTTCGCTTTATACGTCAGCTGTCGCACCCACTCGCCCCAAGACGCATCAGCAATGGATTTTGAAAGCTTGGGGTTCTGAATCATATTCGCCACACGCAGATGTTCGATACTAATCGTTTGGTTTTCACGAATCAGTCTCGTGGTCAGCTTGTGGAGGAAGTCATTTCGTTTATTGGCAATGCGTTCGTGAATACGAGCGATATGCTGCCTTGCTTTCTTCCAGTTGGAGCCGCCCGGAGTACGCCGAGCCATCCGCCGCTGCCAAAGCGCCAGCTTGTTCTCGTATTGACGGTAAAAGCGAGGATTGGCGATATGTTCGCCGTTTGAGCATACTGCATATTCTTTCAAGCCTAAGTCGATGCCAATAGGTGTATCCACTTGGGGCAGAGGGTTCTTTTGAACTTCGCAAACGAGCGAGACGAAAAATTTCCCGCTGGCGTTTTTACGAACGGTAGCGGACAATATCCGGCCTTCCAGCTTCCGGGAGTTTGCAAAACGTATCCAGCCGAGTTTGGGGAGCTTCAAGCGACTGCCCTCCATGGCGATATTCCCGTTGGTGAATTTGGTCGTGTAACTTTGAATCGGATGCTTTCGGCTCTTGAAGCGTGGCGCTTGATTTTGCTTCTTGAAAAAACGATCAAAGCTATCCGCCACATGACGAGCAGCCGACTGCAAAGCGATGCTATCGACTTCTTTCAGCCAGTCGTATTGTGCTTTTAAACCGGGGAGTTGTGTCGCACAAGCGTGATAAGACAAGCCTTTTCCCGTTTCCGCATAGCTTTGATTCCAAGCTCCCAAGAAGTAATTGAACACAAAACGGCAGCAGCCAAACATTCGACGAATGAGTTGCTGTTGCTCTGTATTGGGGTAGATCCGATATTTATAGGCTTGATGAACCAGGGGTTTCGAAGAAACCTTCTGCGCAGACACGAGCATGTGCAACACCTCCTTTTAGTGATCTCATCCATATTATAGCACATATGTTCGTCTTGAAATCGAAAACTACTGATTCATCCCCACCCTATCGAGGGTGGAGTATTCTCAGCTTTTTTAGATAAAATACTGCTGTGGGTGGTCAGACCCGTTTTCCCTAAAAAAATCCTTTGACACCGAGATGTCAAAGGATAAAGGTAAATCGAAAGATCTTCATGTTGTGGGGGAACGGACTTCAGCGATCAGGTCTGCGATGAGAATATAACGGTCGGGAGCCGCGCCGATAAAGTGAAAGGGGTAGCAGGTGCTTACGGTTAGGACAGCGTGGTCTGTAGGTACGATAATCGTTTTATCGTCTTTATCAACAATCCGTATAGCACTTATCTTATAGGTGAAAGAACCGGCTGATGTATCAACGACAAGCTCGTTTCCTATTTCCAGCTCGCCTAATTTAGCAAAGACTGTATCCCGGTGTCCGGATAGAACCGAATTGTTATTCTCACCCGGCAGGACGCTTTCCGAGAAATGTCCAATTCCCTCCTCCAACTCATCCTCGTCTGTCCCGTGTATAATCGGAAGAATTTGCTGTAATGCCGGAATTATCAGCTTTCCGATAACATCGCCTTCCAGCGGCCTTATGGGATAGAGGATATCATCCTGCGGCGGTATGCTGCTGGAATCGCCTGCTTCTACCGGAACGGCGATGCTGCTCTTTACACTATGGCGCAGATCAGCCTGAATTGGGATAAGATCTGTATTCTCATTATAAGCAACGGGAACGGTTTGCGCCTGGATATGAATCAGGGCCCAAGAGATAGACAAGATCCCCAAAATCATTGATCCCAGGGAGATAATGTATATCTGTTTTCCGGCTTTTACTTTATGCTCAGTGTGCCGTTTATTCACGAAGCTTTCTCCTCCATAAGATTACTCCTCCCATTATGGTTAATAGAGATCCTGAGAGAAGCAAGTTGTACCACGGCGTCGCGGTAGCTGGAAGCTGGCCTCCGGTGACTGTAGGTACAGATACGGGAACCACCTCAAACTTAAACACTGTTCCGTTATGGGAAGTGAATCTCACCAGAATATTATAAGTCCCTACCGGTGCTTTAGCGATCCTATAATTGACACTTTCAGTTCCTTCTGTATTGTATAACTTCCCCCCCAGATCGAAATTCCACACTCCTGTGTCTTCTTGATTATCAGGGAGCTTTGCATCAATAATCATATCCCCGTCCGGAAGTAAGCCTACTTTAACCCATTCCGTTTCAACACTCCAAGCAGGCGCTGCCGGCAGCTCCGCAGGAGGTGAAGCAGCAGGAGTATTGACAGGTGAAGCAGCAGGGCCTGGCGTTGCTGCAGCCGGGATTGGTGTTGCCGTGGCCGGTATTAGCGTTACTGTTGCTGGTATTGGCGTTACTGTAGCCGGTATTGGTGTTGCCGTTGCTGGTATTGGCGTTGCCGTTGCTGGTATTGGTGTTGCCGTTGCTGGCACTGGCGTTGCCGTGGCCGGTATTGGTATTGCCGTTGCTGGTATTGGCACTACCGTTGCTGGTACTGGTGTTGCCGTAACTGGTACTGATGTTTCCGTAACTGGTACTGGCGTAGCCGTTGCCGGTATTGGCGTTGCTGTGTCCGGTATTGGCGCTGGTGCATCTGTTTCTACAGGCGGTTGTACCGGTGGTTCCACAGGCGGCTCCTGGACACAAGCCGGAACGGTAATGTTAGACGGGCCCGGGCCAGTGAATGTAACTGCATCTTGTGACAGAATTCTTCCATTTATAATAGTATTAATACCAACCGTTGTTGCTGAAGATTGACTCAATAAACTGCCATTGAACTCCGTATTTGCCGCGAGTGTCGCGGCCCCGTTCACCACCCAATAGATATTACAGGCTTGTGCCCCGTCTGTTAATAGAATCTTCGTACCGGCCGTTGTATCCAATGTCCCTGCAATTTGGAAGATAAAAATATCATCACCGCTAAGTGTTACATCAGCACTGATATTAACTGCACCTGGATAATTATATATACCGGGCAGCAGGATTTCGCCTCCCAGATCCGCTCCAGCCGTTCCATTTACAGTAGGCACCTGTGAATTTGCATACCCAATGGCATTTCCCAAATCAATGTCAGCAGCATGATAAACACTATCATCTAAATAATTTTTCCCATTCGTTATATGTGGAATTACGGTCTGAGTAATAGCTCCCGTATTTCCGGAAACGGAAGTCTCAACCGTTGTCATCGTCTTTGCGAGTAGCCCGAAAGTGGCCGCTGAACCCAAATTCATGTCTATTACCGCAGCTGAAGCGGGCAGCAAAATCCTTGAAAAAGACAGTGTGAAAACCAGCACAATTGCGGTGAGTCCTAGATATTTCAGTTTCATACGCATGCTCCCTTTTTTTGTTGCCAATTTTTACCATTATATACTTATTAATTCTACAGTAGTCTTGTCGAATAAGCAAAGTAAATCTGTAATTCCGCACCTTACACGATATACCACCCCTGCTGAACCCAAATGCACTGCAAAAAACCACCAAATACCCGAAAGTGTCTGACGGCTTTACATTATTGTTCCGGCAAGATTCATTTCACTGTCCATACAAAAGATGATATTATGGCAGTGGCAGCCAAATAAAACACATGGAGAGTACTATGATCAGACCCATATGTAAAGATATGACGATTCTAAGCCAGAAGTCCACATCGGCAACCCCAGAGGATCTGCCAGTGTTAGATGACCTTCTGGATACCTTGCGGGCGAACGCAGACCGCTGTGTCGGCATGGCGGCTGACATGATCGGTGTCAACAAGCGCATGATCGCCTTCAGCATCGGACAAATGAATATTCCAATGATCAATCCGGTCATTGCCCAGCGTGCCCATCCGTATGAAACCGAGGAAGGCTGCCTGTCCCACGAAGGCGTACGCAAAACTACTAGATATGAATCCATTGAGGTAGAGTACTTAGACTATAATTTCAAGCCGCAGAAGCAGACCTTCACCGGCTTTGCGGCGCAGATCATTCAGCATGAGATCGATCACTGCGACGGAATTGTAATCTGAGCCCGGCATATGGTATTCATTTGTTAGGGAAAACGCAAAAAGACCCCTACGCGAGATTTTCGCAAGGGGTCTTCTGCTTGTTCAGGAGGCTCTGGCCTGCCTAAGCCTATAACTAAGCTCTACTCAGCCCAAATCTCCGAGTTCAATCTGTACGATTCCCCGTTCATCCCGGACCTCGGCGATCCCGCCGATCAGATGCATCAGGCTGCCGAACTCCAGCTCATTGAACTTGCGAGCCGCAGTATCCCGCTGCAGTGCCCACAGACAGTCCGCCAGTTCGCAGACCACCGGCACATCGCAGCGGATTTCCGCCAGCTCCCGCGAGAGATGCAGCATATCGAGGTCAGCCTCGATTTTGGCCCGCACGCCTTTGGGCAGCAGATGCAGGTTCTCAATGACACCTTCCACAGTGCCGTATTCGGTCAGCAGCTTGGTGGCTGTTTTCTCACCTATGCCCTTCACACCGGGATAATTGTCGCTGGTGTCGCCCATGAAGCCCTTCAGGTCAATCACCTGTGCAGGGGTGAGGCCACGCTCAGCAAGAAGTTCCGCCGGATCATACACTTTATAGTTGGAGCGGCCTTTTTTCATAATCACGACCTTGACGCTGTCATTCACCAGCTGTAGCATGTCGTGGTCACCTGTGAGAATATAGACCTCCGACTCCCCGCTGTAGCACGAAGCCAGTGTACCGATGCAGTCATCAGCCTCATAACCAACCAGACCGATATTCGGCACGCCCAGCTCGGCCACTACCTCTTTCACGAGGTCAAACTGCGGAATCAGCTCCAGCGGCGCGTCAATCCGGTTCGATTTGTAGCCGTCATACTTCTCCGTACGGAAGGTACCTTTGCCCATATCCCAGCAGCACACCACATGTGAAGGCTCAAACGTACTCACCGCGTCGAAAAAATACTGCAAAAATCCATACACCGCATTCGTCGGAAGCCCGGCGCTGGTCTTGCGGATATATCCTCCATAAGAGGTAGCATAAAAAGCCCGGAACAGCAGAGCCATTCCATCAACGATCATTACCCGGCCCTTAGTGTCTGTTACTGTGCTCATGTGTAACCTCTCCTTGTATTCTGTAATTTAGGTATTGCTCCAGGCCTCAGCGTACTGCTCATCTTTGTAGCCGACTGTAACCTTCCTGCCGTCAGTGACAACCGGACGCTTGATCAGCATCCCGTGGCTGGCGAGCAGCTCAAGCTGCTTATCTTCACTGAGACCGGCCAGCTTGTCCTTCAGATTAAGTTCCTTGTAGACCTCACCGCTCGTATTAAAAAACTTCTTCAGCGGCAGTCCGCTGTTCTTCAGCAGGACACGCAGCTCCTCCACTGTGGGCGGCTGCTCGGCAATATGCTGCAAGTCCAGCTCATGCCCCTGCTCCTTCAGCCATTTCACTGCGGCGCGGCAGGTGCTGCATTTCGGATATTGATACACCTTCAATTGACTCATGTGGTTCTCCTTTTATTATAAGCGCAGCGGAAGTGTTGCAGTGCGCTGATTATTAGGGCTGCCGGCGAAGCCACGTTCGCGGGCCGGATGGGCCGAAACATTGGTGCACCTGCGTTGCTACGTTTAACCACCACTCTAGCCGCCTATTCCGTTAGAGGCATCTGGGCTATGTGCTGAGTGATCGGAATTAAATGGAAATTGTACATTTAGTTAGCATAAATTCGTAGCTTAATAGGAATTAGTTGGATTTTAAACACTTAATTTGAGCGCATTTGATACTTTCCGGCCAAACCTCTGAAATTAGTTGTACTTTTTCCACTTGTTGGATTTAGAGTGGAGAAACAGCTAAAAATAAGTGCAGTCTCGCACTTATTTCACAATCTCAGCTGGCTCCTGGCTGTACCCACCAGCGGAATTCTAAGCGGACCCTCTATCTAACGGCTGCCAGCTGAGACCGTTATTCCCTGGCTGCAATCTCACGCAGCTTCGCCTGCAGCAGCGCCATATCCGGCGGCAGCGGAGCTTCGAAGACCAGATCAGCATGCGTGACCGGATGCCGGAAGGACAGCCGCACCGCATGCAGCGCCTGGCGCGGAATCGACGCGTCCAGCTCCGCGATCTCCGCCAGCTGCGCCGCTTCCTCCGGCGTCAGCTGCCCGCCTCCGGCAGGCGTCAGCCCTGCCGCTTGCTGCCCGCCGCCCGGTTGCGTCGGCTCTGCCCCGCGCTGCCCGCCATCCGGCAGCGCCCCCGCCTCCGGCGCCAGAGCACCCCCAGGCGCCGGGCTTGCCCCAGGCTGCCCATACAAAGGGTGACGGTACATGCCGTCACCGATCAGCGGGCAGCCAATAGAGCTCATATGCACCCGGATCTGATGGGTGCGCCCGCTCTCCAGCTTCAGCTCTACGAGTGAAGCTGCACTTCCATAGACCTCCTTGACCTCGTACCGGGTCAAAGAGGGATAACCGTCCGGCGTCACGATCCGCCGGTGCGGCTCCAGCGGGTCGCGGTCGATCGGACCGTCGATGTCGCCGCTAGGCACAGCGGGAACACCGTGCACAAAAGCAGCATACCGCTTGTCCACCGTCCCGGCGATCATCTGCTCGGAGATATGCTGGTGGCTGTACGGGTTCTTGGCAATGACCAGCACACCGGAGGTCTCCTGGTCCAGCCGGTGGACCGGACGGAAGCGGACCCGCTCCCCTTTCTCTGCCCAGTAATGAACCACTCCGTTGGCGAGTGTCTCTGTATAATGGCCATGGGTCGGATGGACAATGATCCCCGCGGCTTTGTTCACGACTAGCAGATGCCCGTCTTCATATAGAATCTCAAAAGGAATCGGCTGCGGCAGGATATCCTCTGACGTTTCTTCCTCCATCCGGATCTCTACCCGGTCTCCGCTGCTTACCTTGACACTAATATACACACGCTCTCCGTTCAGCGTAATCCCTAGGTCTGTCATTTTCAGACGGGACAACAGCTTACGGGAGACATCCATCCGCTTCTGCAGGATGGTTTTGAGCAGCCAGCCGTCTTCATCCGGCGGCACCATATAAGTAATCGGCGGATAGTAGCTGGTCATTTGTTCCGGAACACCTTTTTGCTGCGCACATACTCTACCTCAGCAACCTCCTGGCGTGTATTGGCAGCACGGGCCAGCGCGAAGAAATAATCAGAGAGTCTGTTCAGATAGACAACAGCCTCCGGGTTAATGTCCGCACTCCGTCCCAGGGTCACAGCCCGGCGCTCCGCGCGGCGGCAGACAGTCCGGCAGACATGCAGCACCGAGGACAGCTGGCTTCCGCCGGGCAGAATGAAGCGCTCCAGCACCGGATTCTCCGCCTGCAGCACATCGATCCAGCCTTCCAGACGGACGGCCATCTCGCTTTTCACCTTATATTTGTTCTCGCTCAGCTTCACGAACGCCAGGTCCGAACCGCAGTCAAACAGCTCATGCTGAATCTCCAGCAGCTGCTCCCGGACATCCGCGAACCGCTCATCTTCCATCAGACTCCGTGCCTGACCCACGAAACAGTTCAGCTCGTCTATGGTGCCATAAGCCTCGACGCGGACATCGTCCTTGCCCACACGGCCGCCGATGACTGAGGTTTCCCCTTTATCCCCCGTACGCGTATAGATCGCCATCGAATTCCCCTCCTAAGTTGCAAATCACATAGTAATAGTGTAATCGTTCTTATGTATGTAGGCAAACAAAGATCATCATTTCTGACATGTAAATAACTCCCTAATGAGCATATGGAATCCCGATCCCCCCGCCTACGGCTTCCGAAAAGTAATGCAGTACATCAGGCCTTTGCATACCTCCTTATATTCGATCTCCAGCATATCCTGCGGAATGAGTCCAAGCACCCCCGGCAACTCCTCCCCCTGCTGAAAATACCCCTTAACCACCGGCACCTTCCCGTACGTCCCCTTAACCAGCTTCTCTGTCTCATCGGCAATCATCAGTCTGGTGCCCGGCTTTGCCACCCGGATCATCTCCAGCACCGCAGCTCCCGGATCACTGAAATAATTAATTCCGCCGACATGGTAGACACAATCGAAGACGTTGTCCCGGAAAGGCAGCTTCTCCGCCTGTCCCTGGAACAAATGGGCCTGCAGCTTCCAGCGCCGCAGATTGCGTACCGCCTGCTTCAGCATCCCGCTGGAGATATCCAGCCCATACAGCTCTGTATGTGCACCCAGATAGGGGAAATTATCACCGCTGCCCACCGAAGTCTCCAGAACTAGGTCACCTTCCCGAAGTTCCAGCGAAGACAGAAACTGCTCTCTGTACCGGCGTTCCCCGCCGAATTTCAGAACGAAATAGGCTTTGTTGGACAGCCGGTAGAAACGCGCTATCCGGTTGTACAGCTCAAGGTACTTTTTGTTGCTGCCCTCGGCATCCGCTTCTCCCAAAAAAGCGAGAAAGCCCTGCTTCAACGGATACTTACGCCCGCTCTCCGGATTAACTGCTCCCGTTCCTTCGAGCTTCAGCTCATCATACGTAAAGGGGTCCCGCAGTATATCGGCTTGTAACATAAATATCATCCTCTTTTTCCGGTACGCTGCAGAAGAGCCCGTACCTTTAGAATCATCGTGAGTATTCATTATATGCCTGCGGCAGGGGTCCGCCATCAGGCCCCGGGTCCACCTCCTCCTCCGCCCCGGGACGTACAAGCATTACAGCAGCCTGAATCCCAGGCAAGGTTCCCCGGCTTCAATCGTCCGCCTCATTCGGGCAAGATATACCTTCTGCCCTTCCGTAAGCGTACCCGGATCTGAGTGCACCATATGATAGGTATAAGAATAGAGATTCCGATAATCTATAAAGTAGCCGATCTGAGCCGTGAATCCGGTATCGGCGTTCCCCCTGCGGTAGCCTTTCATAAAAGCGTGATAGAATGCCAGCACAGCGTCCTTCTTGCCCGCATCTTCCGGCACAGTCTGGGCCATATGATAGACTGCAATGGCAATATCATACGCAAACCAGTGGTATTCCGCATCCCCGAAATCTATCACTGTCAGCGTGCCGTCATGCAGCAGGAAGTTATGCGGATGAAGATCGCCATGAATTAGGCCGAATTCATTCCCGGAGGTGCCAAGGCGGCTGAATTCTTCCTGGTATACCTTCCACTTTTGCGTCAAAAGAGGGTCTGTTTCAATCCTCTCCGCCAGCAGAATTATATTCTCCTGCCAATGTGGACGCGGATGGACTGCCTGGTAGCTCCGGGCACAGGAATGCAGTCTTCCCATCGCCTCTCCCCAGTGCTCGAATACCAGCGGATTCCAGACCGTCTTATCTTCCCGATTCACATATGTACCTTTAACCTTATGGAACAGAATATAATAAAAAGGCTCTGACACCGGGCAAATATATTTCCCGGACTCCAGGCACAACGGTCGGATCGCACTCACTTCACTCTCCTGCAGGTAGTTCAGCCATTCCATCTCCGACAAGGTGTGTTCCCTGGGGACCACGGTGTGATCCAGTATTTTGACGACTATATTCTCCGCTCATCCCCGTTCAAGCTCAAATACATTGTCATTATACCCTCCAAGCAGCTTGACCGCTTCAGGAGGACAGCCGAGCTCTGTGAACACCTGCTGCCGGATACTCTCTGGAATCATCGCACTCCCCCCTGTCCCTGCAAAAATTCTATCAGCTCCCGGTTAACCCGCTCCGGCTGTTCCATATTGATGCCATGGCCTGAGCCCCCAATCACCTTATAGCGGAAATCCCCGTCCTGAAGTATGCCGATAAAATCCTTCTTATGCTGCAGCTTGTAATCCCCGATCAGGAAATACAGCTTATCCCTGACTATAGCCGCGCGGGCCTTGTCATAGAGCTCAATTCTCTGGACAAACATCGCCTGCTGGTTATGATTCTTCATGAGCAGCACCACATGCTCGGCCAGTTTAGGATGTTTTTCCGCAAGTCGTGATTCCGGCGAACTGAGCTTATTAAATACCTTAAGCAGATTTTTGCGCGTAGGTACCATTATTTCCGGGAACATCATCAGCAGCGTCTGAATCATGCTTTTTAACGGGGCCGTGACCATTCCTCCTTCCATACAGACCGCCTTCAGCACCCTTCCCGGCTCGTTAACCGCATAATTGAAGGCCATGTACGCTCCATTCGACACACCCGCTGCATAGAATTGCTCCAGCTTCAATCCATCAGCGATGCTGTTAATCCAATCCACCTGATTGAAATTCTGCTTATTGAACCTGTCACCCGGCACGCTCTTCCCCGGCCCTCCCAGCGTATCCACCGCAATGCAGCAGAAATGCCGTGACAGCTCCTTCATGTTCAGCAGCCACATCACTGCCGAATTATCGCCTACCCCATGGAACAGGAGCAAGGGCGGTAAGCCGGCCTCTCCCGCTGTTATGCAGTGTGTTGTCCCGTACGGAGTCTCGATATCCAGCTCCCTAACCTCCGTCCCCCAGTCCCCGAGCAGCTCATTATAGGAACGGAGAACCCGTTCTTTGCCGGCATCGCTTTTAAATACCTTGACCATGGCTGATTCCACCTTTTCGGATATAGAATGGGCTAACGATCTTTTTTCATGAAGCGCAGTACCAGTTCAGCCGATGGAAAAGGAGCAGCAGCTGTGGTCTGTACCCTTGCTATGCCAAGCCCTTGTATGAATGAAAAATACGCGATGGCGATTTCCACCGGATCTCCCGGAACAATCTCCCCTGCCTCCTGCCCGGCAATGATCAGGGGAACGAGATGCTCGAACGGCTTATGAATCTTCTCCTTCGCAACAAGCTTAGCCTCCTCCGGAATTGCTTCCGAGGTTGCCGTCTGCAGCAGAATGAGCCGGAAGTGCTGCAAGGCAATACTGTCCGGTGACAGGAAGGCCTCCGTCAGCCAGGTGATCCGCTCCATCGGGCTTCCCTCCAGCTCTGCTGCATATTGCACCGACATCCCGGCTCCGTCCGAAGCCAGCTCAACAATCCTGGTGAAGATGTCGTCCTTGGATTTGAAATACATATAGACATACCCCTGGCTGAAGCCTGCACTGGCGGCGATATCCTTGATTTTGGTCCCGGCATAGCCTTTCTTGGAGAATACCTCGACAGCATGATAAATGATCTGCCGGATCGCCTTGTCCGGAGCCAATTGCTCAAAGCCCTCAATGAATTTACGTTCCAGTAATTTGCCGTTGTCGCTCATGCTGTTATCACTCTTGCTGTTATCACTCACGATTCCCATCTCCCTCAAAATGAATGACTGTTCATTCATTTTACTGCGAAAGGATATTTATGTAAATCGAAAGAGGGGTGACTCTTTGCCACGGGCAAATGATAAGTACCCGTTTATCATTATATTCTTATATCATTCTTCGATTCAGTACAACTCATGCTAACAGGTAAATTAATCTGGTGCTTATGCGGCTTATGAAGCCTGTGCAACATATGCAGATTTTAAAGCTACCTCCCAATACTTTCCTAAGAATACTTCCGGGGCAGTCCCCTGCGAAATTGCTCACCAGAGCTTCTCCTTTCCTCATTTTGCGTGCAACCTGTGAAGCGCTTCCGGCCGATTCAGGGGCACTTTTGCCCCTCATTTCCTCCTGCCGCCCGCTTCCGGCGGATTCAGGGGCACTTCTGCCCCTCATTTCCTCCTGCCGCCCGCTTCCGGCGGATTCAGGGGCACTTCTGCCCCTCATTCCCTCCTGCCGCCCGCTTCCGGCCGATTCAGGGGCACTTCTGCCCCTCATTTCCTCCTGCCGCCCGCTTCCGGCGGATTCAGGGGCACTTCTACCCCTCATTTCCTCCTGCCGCCCGCTTCCGGCCGATTCAGGGGCGCTTTTGCCCCTTATTTCCGCATCCCACCTGGCGTTCGGCGTATTCAAAGGGATTTATCCCTTTGATTCACCCTACCGCCCACTTTCAACGGAGTCAGCGGGATTCCTGATACAAGAATAGTTCCGTCCTTCAGACGGTCAGCTCCCAGTTACAAAAAGACTTATCCACAACTGACGAAAATCATACTCACCTCTAATCATAATCACCTCTAGATGGTGCAACTGTGAGGCAGACTAAAAAACGGACATCTCCCTAAGGGAAATGTCCGTTTCAATATAAATCAGCCGGTTAATTGTTCTTACGGTGGCGGCCTCTCATATACTCATTAATCTTCAGGTCCAGTAAGCTGCTGATGGCAATGACATTATCCGAGGTAAAGGAATTCTCCTGTAAAAAGAGCTGTTCCATTCTGCTGCGGAGTACCTGTATTTCATTTTCCAGCGAGAGTCTGCGTGCATGTGCATCACCCCTGGGAGGATGTTTCCCGCTTCCGGAACTACATTCCCCGCCATAGGAAGGTAAGTAATAATCTGCGCTCAGCACAATCATCCCTCCTAATGTATTATTGCGCGATATCCGAGTACTGATTCTGAATGCCTTCCTACTCGCACCCTGCGCCCTATCCAGAATAAGAGCTCCATGTAAGTGTATTACAGGTGTTTCCTGTCCTTAGAGTAAAATAATACCATATAGAAAGGTGATCGGCTATAGTTCAATTTACTTCATTACCCTTACATTACTCTCCCCGTTCACGGGCCAGTTGTGAGACAAATGCCCCAATTCGTTCTACCGCTTCGTTCAGCTGGGATACCGAGGTTGCATAAGAGCAGCGGAGGTACCCTTCACCGCCCAGACCGAATACACTGCCCGGAACTGCAGCCACCTTATATTCCAGAAGCAGGCGCTGGGCGAATTGATCGGAGGTCAGTCCGGTGTGCTGAATACTCGGGAAAGCATAGAACGCGCCTTGCGGCTCATGGCAGTCCAGCCCGGCATCACGCAACCCTTTGACGATCAGCCGGCGCCGCTGATTATAGGAATCCGCCATCCGGTCTTTCTCTTCCATTCCGTTGGTCAATGCCTCCAGAGCAGCCACCTGGCCCATCGAAGGCGCACACATGACTGTGTACTGGTGAATCTTCAGCATCGCGGAGATCAGATCCGGGTGACCGCAGGCATACCCCATCCGCCAGCCGGTCATGGCGAAGGCTTTGGAGAAGCCGCTGACCAGGATGGTGCGGTCAATCATACCCGGAAGGGAGGCAAAGCTTACATGATTGCTTCCATAGGTCAATTCAGCATAAATTTCATCGGAAATTACTATGAGATCATGTTTCTCTACCACTTTGGCAATCGGTTCCCAATCCTCACGGCTCATAATCGCACCCGTCGGATTGCTCGGATAGCAGAGAATGAGAATCTTGGAGCGCGGGGTGATCTTGGCTTCCAGATCAGCCGCCGTAAGCTTGAAGTTATTCTCTCCGAAGGTCTCAATACCGACCGGAATCCCGCCGCCAATTGCTGTTATCGGTGAATAAGAGATATAGCAAGGCTCGGGAATCAGAATCTCGTCTCCCGGTGAGATCAAGGCCCGGAGGGCCAGATCTATTGCTTCACTGCCGCCGACGGTGGCGATAATCTGGTTCGCAGGATCATATTGCACCGCGAAGCGGGTCTGCAGATATTCGGCAATGCCATCGCGTAGCTCCGGCATGCCTGCATTGGAGGTATAACCGGTGAAGCCGCGCTCCAGCGAGTATACGCAAGCTTCCCTCACATGCCAGGGAGTTTTGAAATCCGGCTCCCCGACACCCAGTGAAATAATATCCTTGCTGCCTGCCGCCAGATCAAAAAACTTGCGGATGCCCGAGGGCTGTATCTGCTGGACCAGCGGGGCCAAATAGGAATTCATCGACTTCGTAATCATGGCATTACATCCTTCACGGAGATATCATCAGACGGTTGTCTTCTTCATGCTCTTCAAAGATGATACCGTCCTGTTTGTATTTTTTGAGCGTAAAATTAGTTTTGGTAGAGAGTACCGCATCAATCGGCGACAGCTTCTCGGAGACGAAATTGGCGACCTCCCGCAGATTGCGGCCTTCCACTTCGACCAGCAAATCGTATGCGCCGGACATCAGATAGACGGATTTGACCTGCGGATACAGATAGATCCGCTCGGCGATTCCTTCGAACCCGCGGCCCCGTTCCGGTGTGATCTGAACCTCGATCAGTGCAGTTACCCGTTCATCGTCCACCTTATCCCAATTGACCACAGTAGCATATTTCACAATGACATGATCCTGTTCCATTTGTGCAATTACGGTCTTGACATCTTCTTCTTCCGCACCAAGCAAGGTTGCCATTAAAGCCGTTGAGCTTCGCGCGTCCTCCTTGAGCAGTTCCAGCACTTTCCTCTTCAAATCATTCATTTCCTTCATGCCTTCCCTCCGGATAGTTCGCCAGTCCGGTACCCCTGCTTCAGGGCAGAGCGCCTGCGAAAAGAGTTTAGTATTAATATGACACGAAAATGACAGTTCTGCAAACAAAATAACCCCGCCGGGGCGGGGTTACAATGGATCTTTTTATTTGTGTTTCTCCACACCAGCGGACGGGGAGTCCTATGCTTCATCCGCCCCGCGTGAGGGTTACATATAGTAAGAACCATTATTATGCTGCTGCACATTAGCCTGGTGCACAGGAACATTGGAGGCCTGGTTATAGGCACCGGCTCCACCTGTCTTCTCACGCACGAACTGCTGGCATTTCTGCTGTGTCTGCTGGGCGCTCTGAATCTGCTTGTCGATATCCTGACGCAGCGCTTTCCCCGGAGGGGTATACATGTTGAGCTGCGACATTTGCATATACAGCTCACCCTGAAGTCTGAGCGTATCCATCGTTAAATCGTTGAACACGCGGCGTACCGTCTGACAATTCGACTCTGTGGCTGCTGTTGTATATTCACGGACTGTCCGCTTCAAATCAGCCAGAACTGTGTTCAGTAAATCTTCATCCGCCATGAATGGCGTTCCGTTTTGTGCGTACACAGTAAAACCTCCCTAAAGTTTGTGAGCCTATGCTTCTTGAGTGATCTTCGTACAAACTCACTCCGAAAGCATACGCTAAGTTTGTGTGTAATAATTTCGTGAGCTACTGCTTCCTGCAGTCCGCAGTATTTATTGCGGCTGCGTCGGCGCATATTGCTGATGCTGATGCAGCAGCTGTACAAGCATGTCCATATGGTGTGTGTGGCTTTGAATCTGCTGTACACAGATTCCTTGCACCGTGGAGTTTTGAGTGGTTCCGGCTGTAGCGGCCAGCTGCTTAATCAGCAAATCCTCGTTGGAAATGGAATCAGCGATATATTCCAGTTCTTTTCCGCTTAGTGCCTGCATTTGGTTCGATTGCATGTTCGGTAATCCCTCCTTCTGGATGTTCAAGCGTTCCTTAGTATGCCGCAGAGCGGAATTCTTTATGTGCCAAAAAGCGCAAAGGTGCCTTCAGCAAAATTGATTCATCACCGTTATACCAGCGCATGAGCGGCTGAACATTTGCAAATAATACCCTATCGTTATCATACAAAGGAGCGACCAAACCATGAAACTCAACAGCGGGCAACTGCCCTGGGAGAATACTCTGCCTCATCCGCCGGTTTATCCGGTACTTGAAGGAGATATCACCTGCGACTGTCTCATTATAGGCGGCGGTATGGGCGGGGCGATAATGTCCTACCGCATGTCCCTCAGCGGAGCAGATACAGTCCTCATCGACAAAAGAGCGGTAGGCAGCGGAAGCTCCCACGCCAATACGGGACTGCTGCAAATCGCGAATGACAAATCGCTGACCGCCTGCATGAATACCTTCGGGGAAGAGAACGGCGTGCTGTTCTACAAGCTGTGCCAGCAGGGCGTCCGCTCCATTCTTGAATTGCCGGGCAAGCTGGACATCGATCCGCAGATCATCGCCCGCAGCAGTCTGCTGTATGCCAGCGTTCCTGAAGATGTACCCGCTCTGCGGCTGGAGCATGAGAACCTGACACGGCACGGATTTGATTCAGAGTTCTGGGATGAAGAAACCATCCGCTCGCATTATTCCTTCTCCAAACCGGCTGCGCTCTTCTCCAGGGGAGATGCCGAGACTAATCCGCTGCGAACCGTGCACAGTCTGATTGACAAAGCGCATTCCGGCGGAGTCCGCGTCTACGAGCATACCCAAGCCCTTAATTATGAATATAGTGCTGACGGCGTAGTCTGCCACACGGAGAATGGCCGGATCATTGCGAAGAATGTTGTGTTTGCCATGGGGTATGAAACCCAGGATATGAAAAAGGACCGGGGTGCGGAGCTGATCAATACCTACGCTATTATGACCAAGCCTGTTCTGAACTTTCCAAAGTGGTATGAACATAGTCTGCTCTGGGAAACCGCGCGGCCCTATTTGTACTTCCGGACCACTCCGGACGGCCGGATCATTGCCGGAGGCAAGGATGAGCAGCTCACCAGTCCGGAGCGCCGCGATGTTCGTGTGCTCTCCCAGAGCCAGCGACTGCTGGAGGAGCTTGTCGCCCTGTTCCCGGAGCTTCAGGGAATAGAAGCCGAATATTCCTGGGGAGCGGTCTTCGGCTCCACCCGTGACGGATTGCCTTATATAGGGCCGCATCCGGAGTACCCGCACTGCTATTTCATTGAAGGCTACGGGGGCAATGGAACCGTCTACAGCATGATCGCGGCCGAACTTCTCTCAGATACCCTTGCCGGCAAGGTACGCCCCGAGCTGGAGCTGTTTTCACTAACCCGTACAGCGAAGCCTACGCCGTCCCCGGCAATCCAGGCGTAACCAGCATAGAGCATAGCTAAGGGAGCCTTGCTGCTTCCGGCGGGAGCAGCAAAAGGCACATGCAAAAAGGGATGTCCGCGAGCCTGATGGCTGCGGAGCATCCCTTTTTATGATAAACCCGATAATATGGAATAATAGCTTATTGCGCTTTTACAAATTCAGCAGATTTGATCCCTGCCTGGCGTCCGAAAATAATGATCTCGGCTACAGAGTTCCCGCCGATCCGGTTCTGGCCGTGTAATCCGCCGACTACCTCGCCTGCTGCAAAAAGTCCAGTGATCGCTTTGCCGTCTTTGTTCAAGACCTCTGTATTGGTGTTAATCACCACACCGCCCATGGTGTAGTGAATTCCCGGGCCGATTTGAATCGCATAGTACGGTGCGCCGGATAGATCATTGTCCATACCTGTAGTTCTGCCGAATTCCGCATCCGACTTATTCTTCACTGCGCTGTTCCAGGTATCTATGGTCGTTTTCAGCTGATCTGCCGGAACATTCATTTGTTCTGCCAGCGCCCGGGTGGTATCCGCTGTTTTGACAACACCCATCTTGATGTACTGGTCCACCGCTTTGACACGGGACTTCACACCGGAATCAAATACCAGATAAGCGGATTTCTCTGGAAGCTTATTGATGGAAGCCGTCACTTTATCGCGGGTATCCATTTCATTACCGAAACGTTTGCCGGTGCTTGAGACAAGGATTGCGCCTTCGCCCCGCACAGCTTCACCGATCAGGTAGGATTTCTCCTGCTGTACTGTCGGGTGAACCTGGATCTGATCCATATCCACCGTTGTGCCGCCAACCTTCTCAATCATCTTGATGCCGTCGCCGGTGCTGCCGATCTGATTCGTGGTTACTAATCCTTCCAGATCAGGTCTAACCTCGGAGATCAATTCCTTGTTCGCACCGAAACCGCCGGTTGTAACAATAACTGCTGCTCCAGTAATCAATTTCTCATCGGCCTGGTTAAACAGCACCTTGACGCCGTTCACCTTGCCATCTTGCACTGTAAGTTCCTTCACGTCCGCATTAACGAACAATGGAATCCCTTGCTCTTGTACATTTCTTACGAGTCCTGCAACCAGATATTGACCGACTGCTGAACCGTCTTCGGGACGGTGGGTACGCTTCTCTTTCATTCCGCCGGTAATCGTAATATTGTTCAAACGGATTCCAATTGAATCCAGCCAGTCAATGGCACTTGCGGAATTATCCACGAAGAAACGGAGCAATTCCTTGTTATTCGTGTCGTGACCGCCTTTTAGCGTCTCTTCATAGAACAGATCATTGGTGTCCTCGATGCCCTGCTCCTTCTGGAACTTCGTATGCGAAGCGTTCATACCCGAAGAGGATTTGGTAGTATTACCGCCGGCAACCGGCATTTTCTCGAGAATAACCGGGTTCATGCCGTTAGCCTTGGCTTCCAGCGCTGCCGACATTCCGGCACCGCCTGCGCCGACAATGATGATATCATATTTATCTTTTAACTGATCGTACGGTGTATAGCTCGCTTCGGATGCTCCCGATACGGCTTCGGCTGTCTCTTTAGGTGCAGTGGTTGCTGCAGGCTCTGTGGTTGCGCTATTCTTACCCTTGCTCTCATTGACACTGCCGTTAGCATTGTTGTTACCGCAGCCTGCGATAACCAGCATAACGGAAAGAACGAGTATAAGAGTCGCTGCATATCTCTTTTTCATAGTAACGCTTGCCCCCTTGTGCATATTTTCACAATTATCATATCCGCAAAAGGGCTGTCCTTGGAAGCTTACGTAATTAAAGAAATCATTAAGTAATTAAAGTAAGTGAATTTGCGTGCGGATGTTTATAGTTTTATAATTGGGACTTACACAATCGTATGACTGGGAGGAACTGAACCATGGACAAAAGCAAAAAATATATGCTTGCCGGCGCCATCCTGACCGCAGCTGGTGTTTCTCTAATGACCTATACAGCAAACCGTTACACTTCCTTCAAAAAAGTGGTGGCCAGAACCATCCGGCTGGAGGATATCGCCTCCCTTGAAATCACCCGTCTGTCCTCTGTTCCCGGTGAACAGAAGGATATTGTGGTTACGGAGCCGGAGGCCATCAAACAAATATGTGATGATTTCGCCGACGTCCGGTTAATGAAATCAGCGCGGAATGTAAGCACAGACAACAAATACAGCTATTATATTACCATCGTACAGGCTGACCGGAAGCAGCGGTTTGATATCATTCTCAAGGGCAGGCAGCATATGATTATTTACGATAATGATATGAACAATCCGCATTTAAAAGCTTATAAAATTATGGGTTCCTTCCATCCGCAGGCATTGAATCTGGCTTTTGCTTAAAACCGCAAGACGTAGCGTAAATCATCCCCGGAAGCATAGAAGACATTACCTATGAAGTCATGGCCGGAGGAGTCCGGACATGACTTCATAGTATTTTAGGGCCGCTTTAAGCCAGATAGCCAATCTCCGCTTCATCTCTTGAAGGCGCTTCGCCGGCAAGCTGCTTCAGCAGCTTCTTCATCATGACCGAAGCCTTCACCTTGGTATGGAGACACGGTGAAAGCTCCATCTCATAGTCCCCCTGCTTAATAGCCTCCTTCAATTCCTCAACTGTAGAGCAGGATACATGTAGCCGGTTCATTACGCTGCCATACTGCAGGCATTGATGACTGTCACTGCCGGCAACCACAGGAACGCCAAGCTTCTCTGCAAATGGCGTAATCAGGTTCTTGTAGGCTTCAGCCCCCTGCACGTAAATGTCTTTAGCATTGAAATCAAACGCATCCAGCCGCTTAAGCAGCTGAGGGTCCAATTGATGAAGTGGAGTAGAGGTGCGGAACGGATGGGCCCCTATTTTCCACAGATTGAATTCATCCGCCAGATCCAGCAGTCTTTTGAAAGGAATAAAGCTACACTGAGCAGTGTAATCTTCCAGCAAAGAACGGACAGCAAGAACATTCTCCTTAAGCCCGATCAGCAGGATGTGGCCTGTCTCGGCAATATCCACTTCCATTCCCGGAAACAGCTTCAGCCCGTCCACATCATAGTAATGTCCGTTATAGGGATACATCTGATCCAGTGCCTCGTACATTGCGAAGAAATTAGAAGTATTAAAATGCTCTGTCAAAGCGGCTGCCTGCAGTCCGTTCACTTTAGCTTCCGACATCATTTCTGCGAAATACGCCGGGGAAAATGCTGATTTCTTGGACAATTTGCCGTGTGTGTGCAGATCAATATTCATATAGGTTAGGCTCCTTTTAAGTTTGCAGATTAGGTTAATACACCAGCTCAGGGTACAGGGTTCCAAACCAGAACAGCAGTATAATGTAAATCGTTGAACCGGATAAAAAAGCCCAGTCCGGCCTCTTCATCCGCAAATAGGACAGCTTGATCTTCTTCACCTTCGGATTGCTGAGACCGTAGCTGAATCCGCGTGTCTCCAGTGCTTCAATCGTGGTTCGCGACCGTTTGGCTGTATTGAGCATGAGCGGGTAGAAGACCAGCACCACAATCCGCAAGTAATACGCAGCTGTTCTCCAGTAGAACACCCCGTGACGATGCGGTCTTTGCCCCCTGAGTCTGAAGGACAACAATATCTGGTGGAATTCTTCCAGCAAAGTAGGCAGAATACGATAACCGTAAGATAAACTAAATGCAAAGGCATCAGGTATGCCTAAGGATAAAAGTCCGTCACTAAGCCGTTCGGGGTCCAGACTGGAGAATACAGTGATGCTCGCCAGTGAAATGACAGAAAGCTTCAGCGTCAACGTTAACATTGGCAGCAGGGATTCACTCCCCCCTCCGAAAAAAAGCGTCAGCACGAACATCCAGCCGATCTGGCCGGTCAGGCCAAGGCACAGGATACAGATGATTAGCGGACTAACCCGTGACAGGACAGTTGTTATGACCATGAACACGAACATTCCTAATAAGATTGTCCGGTTATGCACAAACCAGGGCACGATGGCAAAAAACAAATACCATAACAGCAGTGTCCGGGGGTCAAGCCTGCCCAGAAAGGTAGCGCTGTTGTTATACGCGGTTCCCAGTAATTCCAGCTTGATCTGTTCTACAGAGATCCGGTCCAGCGCTTTTTTAACAGCCTCCATAGATTCCGGCCACCTCCTTCTGTAGCTCCACTTGGCTCACAAACTCGTCCAGGCTGCAGCAAATGCGCGGCAGGCCGAGTATGCGGCTTAGCTTCATTAATTGTGTCTCTGCCAATCCGGCACGCCTCAAGAGCATTCCGTCAGCAAATATTTCATCCTTCGTTCCGTCAGCAATGATCTGTCCCTGATGCATAACAATAATTCTACTGGCCCATTCAGACACAAGCTGCATATCATGAGTGGCGATTACCACCGTCTCCACATGGCTCCGCAATGTCTCAAGGACGCTAACCATTTCCTGCTTGGTCGAAATATCCAGATTCGCGGTGGGCTCGTCAAGCAGCATAACTGCAGGGCGGACAGCGGCACCGATTGCCAGGGATACCCGCCGCTGCTGGCCGCCGCTCAGCAGACGGGCATCCCGCTCAGCGAGCTCACTAAGCCGGAACGCCTGGAGCATCTCTTCTACTCTCCGGTCTGTATCCGCTAACTTCCGGGCCTTCAGATAATAGGAGATTTCTTTGCGTACAGAATCCTCGATAAACATATCCTCCGGATTCTGAAATACATAAGCAACCGTACCGGACAGGCGCTCGGGCGGCACACCATTGACTTCTATGCCTTTCACATTAACCGTTCCTGAGGAGGGTCTGGCAATACCTGAAATCAGTTTCATTAAGGATGATTTCCCTGCACCGTTGTTACCGATAAGGGCTACCGATTCCCCGTGTTTGAGCTCCAGCTTTACCCCGTTCAAAACAGGATGAAGTGTCTTGTGAATCGTGCGGTACGACAGGTGAACATCCTTCATTTTAACGATAGAATCCACATCTCCTACGCCTGTGCGGATCTGCCCGCAGACTGGATAGGCGGACCCGGCCTGCCCAGCCGGCCCTTTACGGCGGATCATCCGGTCAAGCCCCTCTTCAGGGGTCAAAGGGAACTGTCCTGCATTCCGGTCATTCTCCTCCAGCATCCAGACAGCTCTGGTCACATCCGGCGGATAAATGCCAAGCTCCAGCAATTCTTGTACAGAGGACAAAGCATCACGTACCGGCTTCTGCCAGCGTATGGATCCTTTATCCATTAGGATAACGTTCCTGCAGTATTCTGCTATAAATTCGGCATGGTGCTCAATGACTACGATGGTCTTCCCGTGCAGCTCATTCAATTGCCGCAGGATATCATAGATATGACGTGCATGCTGCGGATCAAGCTGGGCTACCGGCTCATCTATGACCAGTATTTCCGGATCCATTGCCAGTGCTCCCGCAAGAGCCAGCAAGTGCTTTTGCCCACCGCTAAGCTGCCAGATAAATTCATTTCTCAGTTCGCTAAGTCCGGTCAACGCCAGCGCCCGTTCTCCCCGTTCCTTGTAGTCCGCAAAACCATAGTTCAGCGGGGTAAAAGAAACATCATCAAGCACGGTTGGACGCACCAGCTGGTTCTCGAAGTCCTGATAGACATAACCGATATGCCTGGATAGTTCAGCGACACTCCGCCCTTCCGCCGGTTGACCGCAAATCACCGCTTCTCCGGTGAAATCTCCTGTGTAATAATGCGGGATTAATCCATTGAAGCATTTACAGAGTGTGGATTTGCCGGATCCGTTGCTGCCGATCACGGCAACAAAATCCCCTTTCTCCAGTTGCAGGGATACATCCCGCAGTACAGATTGTTCCGCCCCCGGGTAAGTAAAGGACACTCCTCTAAGCTCCAGGACCAGTTCATGCATCTGCCTGTCCTCCTTCCTGACGCCTGCGTGCAGCACGCCGGATTAGCGATAGAATGGTCACAACCGCAATGATGACGGCAACCAGCATGCTCAGCCAGATCAGCTTTTCCTCACCTGATTCAGCCCAGGCAAATTCAAAATCACCGAAGTTCCAGCCTGATTCCGACAACAATTCAGAACCTAGCGCAACCATGATCAGAATCGTACCTGAAATGACAAGCTTTGGCGACAGCCAGACCCCGGATGCATATTTCATATTCCGCTCACGCGGCTTCATGCCGAGCAGCGGCTCAATCTTGCCGTACAAGCGGGGAACCAGATACATCGTAGGCAGAAGGGCGAACAGAATGCCCGAGAACAGCACATCATTCAGAAATCCGACACCTTCGATGATGACGATACTTTCCGCCAGACCCTTAACCGCTTCCAGTTCCTCCACACCGACCCATACCTTCAAGATATCTACCGCTGAGCTAAAAAACTGGTGAATCGCCACTCCGGTAATTGCGGCTGCGCCTACCTGTCTACGGTTCTTCGGATCGGATACCATAAGGCCTGCTGTATACATCGCAAGAGAGAAGGTAATGAATTTCTCCAGTTCGCCCAGTCCGCCGAATTGACCCAGCATCAGCTCACCAAAGATCACTTCGCCGACAGCCGCTCCAACAGCTGCATACAACGGGTGAAACAGCATACATAAGGTCAGAGGAATGAAAGCGAAATATTCAATCGACAATTCAACCGGACCCAACTGGATGCTAGGCACCAGCTCCGTAAACATATTAGACAAACCATAAAGCGACATCGACAGCACAAAAATCATCATTTTTTGAGATTGGGTCAGCGTGTAGCGGGTCTTTAACGTGCTCATAAACAGTTGGCCTCCCTACAGGAATTTATCTTTATTATAAAAAGGCCATGTCAGCACAGGTTTTTCCATTTGTTAAGCCGGAGTAATATTTTTTTCAGAATTTTTAACGCTGTAAAAATATTTACAACATCTTCAAGCGTTATATTGTGTAAAAAGAGCACATCCGGAGGAAACGCATATGTATAAAGACTGGAATCACCGCCCGTTCTCACCCAACCAGCGGATCATCGCCGATTTTATCCAGAAGAATGAGCAGCGGGTTGTCTATATGACAGAGCAGGAAGTTGCTGACGAGCTCCATTTGAGCATCGCCTCCGTCTCACGTTTCTGGAAAGCAGCCGGCTACAAGCATGCCAAGGATTTCAAAAACCGGCTACGGTTCCGGTTCGAATCTACGCCCTCGGTTAAAATGCGTGACGCAATGGAGCGATCCGATGATAGTTCACTCCCCCAGCTGCTGCTGAATAATTCCCTTCACCATCTGCAGGAGACACACCGTTATTTGAATGAGACGTCGCTGCAGTCCGCGGTAAACAGTCTGTCTGCTGCACGGATTGTATATGTTTATTGTCCCGGCCCCTGCGGCGGACTGGCTGAACTGATGATCTACCGGATGGCGCGCTTTGGTCTTCAGATGAAGCGGATGGCTCCGAGCGGCCATGAGCTGCTGGAGACCCTAATGCATGCTGACAAACAGGATGTGGTACTGGTTTTTGGATTTGTGCAGCTGTTACCTGAAATCGAGGTGATTCTGGACCATTCACGGGAGGCAGCTTATCAGGTCATTCTGATCACTGACAGACTTGTATATCCCCGTTCACAGGATGCAGATATCGTGTTGTATGCCGGAAGAGGCGAGGTTTGGGAGTTTCATTCAATGGTCGGCCCTATTTATATCATTGAGAATCTGATTCTCGGTGTAGGACTGGTCAACCGGGATCATAACCTGAGCAATCTTGACAAGCTCCAGCAGCTGCGGGCGCAGTATGGAGGGAAGCTTCCGCGTACCTGAACCCGCAATAATAAAAAAAGGACCCGAAGGTCCCCGCTAACACGCTTGCCGCTTATAAATATTTACTTATATAGTCCTTCCCCTCCGGCTTCACCTTGTACATATATACCGGTCTGCCTACCGCGCCGTAGCTGAGCTCCATCTCCAGAATGCCTGCCTCGGTCAGAAAAGCCAGATATTTGCGGACAGAAATCCGCGAAATCGGCGCCTGGCTGCTGATATCTTCAGTGGAGAATACCGGGTTCTGCAGCTGCTTAATCGTATCCCAGATGCTCTCCAGTGTGCCTTCGGTAAGACCTTTGGGCAGGCTCTGCGCCCCACTCTTGTCTTCTTCAGCCTCCGGAGCGGAATGGCGCAGCAGCTTATCCAGCTGTTCCTGGCTCAGATGTTCCTTGTGCATTAACCGAAAGTCTTCGCGGTATGCCGACAAAGCCGCCTGAAAACGGGCAAACTCAAATGGCTTGATCAGGTAATCCACAGCCCCGTTCTGCAGCGCCTTACGGATGCTTGCATTATCGCTGGCGGCGGAGATCACAATGATATCCGCCTTGCTTCCCTGCTCCCGGAGCGTGGACAACAGCTGAAGCCCGCTGGTACCGGGCATATAGATATCCAGCAGCAGGAGATCGATCTCCTGTTCCGCCAGCATCTTCAAGGCCTCATCTCCTGAAGCCGCCCAGCCCGCGAACTCGAAGCCCTGGACCTGTTCGAGATAATGGCGGTTGAATTTCGCTACCATCGGGTCATCTTCTACAATCAGCACTTTAATGTTCATTGGCTCTCCTCACCCTTTGCAGCATATGGCACATCAACGATGAACGTGGTTCCCTGCCCGCCGCCGCAGGCGGCAATCTGAAGATGTCCCTGCAGTTTATCTACACTCTTCCTGACCAAATACAGTCCGATTCCCCGGTGTTCCCCCTTGGAGGAGAAGCCCTGGACGAATATCTGCTCCCGGAGTGCCTCCGGAATCCCCGGGCCGTTGTCGCTAACCTCACACAGCAGCCTTCCCTCTTCATAGTGAAAAGCAAGCCCGATCCGCTTATTACTGTGTACATCTCTGCCGTGTACATCTCTGCTGTATACATCGCTGCTGTGTTCATCAGGTCCCGGGCCGCCCAGCGCTTCCATCGCATTGTCCAGCAAATTCCCGGCAATCGTAATCAGCTCATGAATAACCTGCGAATCTGCCGATTCCGGCAGATAACTGTCCGCAGTCAGCAGCAGTTCAATTCCCGTCTCGCGCGCCCGGCTCAGCTTACCCAGCAGAAAACCCGCCATAGCCGGGTCCTTAATCTGTCTCGTGATGGCCCCGATCTCCTGCTGGTAGTTATTTGCCGTTCCCAGAATATACTGCTGCAGCTCGTCATATAAGCCCATATGCGTCATGCCCATAATCACATGCAGCTTGTTCATGAATTCATGGGCACCTGCCCGCAAGGCGTCTGCATAGACAGAAATACCCGACAGCCGTTCGGCCAGAACTGCCAGCTCAGTCTTGTCACGAAATGTAGCGATGGCTCCGGCAATCTCGCCGCCTACGCGGACCGGCAGGCTGCTTACGAGCAGGGAGATACCGCCCAGCTCCAGCTCCTGGTCCTGCCTGCCTTCCCCGCTGGCCAGCACATGCTCCAGACGCAGCTCTGGCCAATAATCGGCAATCTGCCGGTTTACAACAGCGCCGTTGATCCCTGCCGCCTTGAGAAGCCGGTGCGCTTCCATATTGATAAGCGTAATGCGCGCTTCCTGGTCAATCGCAATAATCCCCTCGCGAATGGACTCCAGCATGGCGCTGCGTTCCTGCAGGAGTCTGGAAATATCGGCAGGCTCCATGCCGAATATCATTTGCTTGATCCTCCTGGCCAGAACAAAGGCGCCTCCGGCTCCAAGCAGCGCGCCTGAGACCAGAATGGCAATAATCGTCCATTCATTCTGCCTGACCAGACGCTGCACCCTGTCCATCGACAGTCCAGCTACTACGACCCCGAGCTGATGACCTCTGCCGTCAAAGACCGGCACGAATGCCCTCAGCGAATTTCCGAGCGTTCCTGTTCCTTCGGAGATGCTCTCTTGTCCGCGCAGCGCAGCCTCCTGCCCGCCTCCCACGAAGGGCAGCCCAACCTTGTAGGCATCCGGATGAGAATACCGGATGCTGTTCATATCCATCACCACTACAAACAATATATCATTGCGGCGTGTAATTTTGGAGGTATAGGCTTGAATCCCCTTGCTGTCCCCTTTGCTTAAGCCCTCTGAGAGCAGCGGCATCAGGGCAATCGTGCGGGCAATCGTAATGGCCTTATCCTCCAGCGCATGCCGGGTCTGGGGAATAATCTGATTGCGGAATATAATATATAAGACCAGCAGCACCAGGACTACGACGGCAGATACCATCACCGCTACCGTTGTCCTTAGGCTGTAGCTTTTTTTCTTGGCCAAGGATGCCATGCCTCCTCATAAATAACATTTGTAGCAGGATATCCCGGCTAGATCCAAGCCGGTTCAGCACCTGCACCCGGATCTGTTCAGCTCAAGTTATCTTGTTATGCTTAAGCCCGGCTCCTTGCTTAAGCAACCGCCGCAGCACCAGCCAGCTCCCCAGCGGAGCCGTACCCAGGAGCAGCATTAGTAGAGTGACAGCCTGCGGGGACTGATTGACCGACAGCACAGCGATGAACACAAGCAGCCCCGTCAGCCGCCCTGTCATTAGACTCAACTCCCTCAGCACAACCAGCTCCACCCGTTTGCCGGCACTCTCTTCAGAGACACCCATCAGGTCGAAGCTGGTAGACGTCATCGGCAGCATATAGAGCGGGATACACAGCGAGGTTCCAATTCCCATAATTAACAGCGCGGCGTAATTCACCTTCCACATAAGCGGCAGAATGAACGCGATCAGCAGCAGACTGCCGGCCAGCATCCCTTTGGAACGGGTTCCGGGCTTGAACCGTTTACCCGCCACATAGTAGCTGATCAAAGAAACGGCCGAGGTTATCAGCGCGAACTGCCCAACCTTACTCTCCTGACGGGCCGCAATATAGACCAGCAGTCCGATCAGGAACGAGAATACGCCCTCCCGTACTCCCTGGAACAGCAGTGCCGCCGCAGCGGGCCGCCATGGACTCTCCTTGCGGCTAAGCTCGCGCCAGGGTTCCAGCCACAGGTAGGTTCCGCCGCGAGGCCGCTTCTCCAGCCCAAAGCTGATTACAGCAGCCACTCCATAGACACACAGTGACAGGATAAACACAATACGGTAGCCCTTGTCCCCGTGCCATAAGGAGATCAGACTACCGGATACCCACGGACCGACGATGCCCATCAGCGAACCCAGCAGTCCCATCCAGCCGTTGAAGAAATCGCGGTTGCCCGCCTCGGTAATCTCAAAGAAAACAATATTAAAAGCCAGCCAGTAGAACCCGATCGAAAGACCGAGAATGAGTCCCAGCGGCCAGATATAATGCACCGCTTCTCCGCGCAGCCAGAGCACCAGCAAATAAAAAAAGCCCGAAACGGCAATTCCCAGCCGCAGGGCATTCATTTTGTTATGCTCCTTCACCCATTTGCCGCCCAGCCAGAAGCTTAGTCCGACTGCGAGCTGCTGGGCAACCGTAAACCAGCCGATCATGGCGAAATTCTGCCGGCTTTTCCATAAATATACGTTCAAAAAAGTACCTGCCAGCACCGTTGCCAGCAGGTAAAGCCCGCCCACGGCAAGCAGCAGCGCTACCTGGTTCCGTAATAACCTCCTCATGCTATACCTCCCTGCTATTCTGGACATCTCATGTAAACATAACATGTCCAAATTACAGGGAAAGCATGAATTTCAAGCTTATTCCGATGCAGTGCTGAGATTGCGTACAAGCTGAATGCGGTCTTCCTGCGCCAGGCTATGCTGCACATGGAAGCAGGAAGGACATACGAACAGATTCAGCGAGAATGGCGGCTTAAGCACCGGTCCACCACCAAGCGCTTCTGGCGTTGCCGGGGAAAATCCGCTTACCTGCTGTGTGCCCGAGTGAATCATCAGCTCATGGCATTGTGGACATTCTGGCGCTTCCAGCTGCGCAGCCAGCAAGCTGGAGACACTCTGCTCATAACGCGTCAGATCATAATCATCGCCGAACTGGACCAGGGTATTAAATATGGGAACCACACTATCCTGGTCACCTTCGTCATCCCACAGACCCTCGTCACTGACCTCTTCATCTACGGAAGCATCCTCTGGGTCTACCTCTTCATCTTCAAGATCGTCAGCGCCTATTGTAATTGTGCGGTAACCGCTAAGCTCATTATTGCAATGAGGACAAGTGTCCTCCGGACCAAACTCCTCATCCCATACAATCTCGGTATGGCACCAAGGACATACTGTCGTTTCCATCTGTATAATCTCCTTCGTTCCTCACATTAGGTTCAATTCAGTGCATCAATAAATATATAATCCCGGCCGCTATAAACGCCAGAGCGGAAATGAACAGAACCCGAACCAGAATCTTCATATTTCCCTGCTCCCTAAATTAAAATATAGCAGCACCGATGACATAGGACAATGAAACGGAGATCAGCATTGCTGTCAGTCCCACGGCCCGGTTATCCGCGGCAATCTCGTCATCAATCGAAAAGACGGGGGTTAGAAATTCAAACAGGAAGTACGCCAGCAGCAGCAGGAGGAAACCCACAGCCGACCATTTCATCGTCTCATAGATCGATGCTCCCGCTTCAATGCTGAAGCGCAGAATATTGCAGATGCCGAAGATTTTGCCCCCGGTTGCCATCGCTACGGCCACATTCCCCTTGCGGATTTCTTCCCAGCAGTTGTATTTAGTCACCATTTCAAAGAAGGACAGGAATACCACCAGACCCAATATGGCCACTGTGAAGTAGCCGAGCAGCGCTCCCAGCGGATGATCCAGCAAAAGATCAATATTATCTTGCATACTTCCCCCTCTTTCTGCCGGACGCTACTGCAGTTCAGCCACGGTTACGCCCGCGCCGCCTTCGTTGTAATTCCCGAGCCGATAGCTTTTGATATGCTTATGCTTGCGCAGATATTCCTGAATCCCCGTCCGCAATACCCCCGTGCCTTTGCCGTGGATAATCGAAATCTGCCCCAGATTGCCGAGGAATGCTTCGTCGATGAAACGGTCGGTTTCCATAATGGCCTCTTCCAGATTGGCCCCGCGCAGATCGAGCTCGATGCGGACATTCTCATCCCGCGTACGCTTGACTGTCGTAGCCCGGCGCAGAGCCGGGGGAGGCGAATCCGGTGCGGAGGCCAGGAACTCCAGATCACTCAGATTAACCTTCATCTTCATGATGCCGAACTGCACCACGGCTTCCTTGGCACCGCTCAGCTCTACAACAAGACCCTTCTGATTCACATTAGCCACCTTGACTTCATCTCCGGGCTGAATCTTCCGCGGCGCCTTGGTACTGCTGCGGGCGATAACCTTCTTGCGCGGTGCAGGCTCCGCTTCATCCAGTCTTCGGCGGGCTTCGATCAGCTTATGCTCCTTGACGGACGCCCCTTCCTCCATTGCCAGGCGGCGGAGGTCACTGATGATCTCCTCGGCTTCCTTACGCGCCTTGGCGAGAATATCGCTGGCATCCTTCTCCGCCTTCTCCAGACGTTTGTCGCGCTGGCCTTCCAGCTTCTCCAGCTCCAGCTGCTGCCGCTTGCGGAATTCTTCCGCTTCGCGGCGCAGACCCTCGGCCCGTTCACGCTCATTCTCTGCGGTGAGGCGGTTCTCTTCCAGGGAAGCGATCATGTGCTCGACGCGCATGTCTTCTTCCTTGACTTCGCCGCGCGCATGCTCAAGAATGGCATTCGGCAGCCCGAGGCGCTCGGCAATGGCGAACGCATTGCTTCGTCCCGGCACACCGATCAGCAACCGGTAGGTAGGACTCAGGCTGGCCACATCAAACTCCATACTGGCATTGATGACGCCTTTGCGCTCGTAGGCGTAAGCCTTCAGCTCGCTGTAATGCGTAGTTGCCACCATCCGGCATTCTGTACGGTGGATATTCTCCAGAATGGCAATCGCCAGGGCCGATCCCTCCGCCGGATCCGTTCCTGCTCCCACTTCATCGAGCAGAATCAGACTCTTCGGCGTCATTCTCTTCAGGATGGAGATAATATTGGTCATATGGCTGGAGAACGTACTTAAGCTCTGCTCAATACTCTGCTCATCGCCAATGTCGGCATAGATCGCATCGAAGACGCACATCTGGCTGCCTTCCTCTGCCGGAATGAACAATCCTGACATCGACATCAGGCTGAGGAGACCGATGGTCTTCAGGGTAACCGTCTTCCCGCCGGTATTCGGGCCGGTCACGATAATCGAGCTGTAATGGTTGCCCAGCTCCACATCCAGCGGCACGACCTGCTCCGCAGGAATGAGCGGATGGCGCCCTTTGCGCAGGCGCAGGTAGCCGCGGTCATTCATACGCGGCTGGGTAGCCTTCATGTCACGTGCCAGGCGTGCCTTGGCGAAGATGAAATCGAGTTCCCCGAGAATATCGATATCATAAGCCATCTCTTCGGCAATATCGCCGACAAGTGCCGTCAGGCGATGCAGGATGATCTCGATCTCCCGCTCCTCGCGCAGCCGTGTCTCGCGCAGCTTGTTGTTCATCGCCACAATCGATTCCGGCTCAATGAACAGCGTCGCCCCGGAGCCGGACTGATCATGCACAATGCCGCCGAAATGGGCACGGTACTCCGCTTTGACCGGAATGACAAACCGGTCACCACGGATCGTCACAAGCTGATCCTGCAGCATCTTCGATACCGAAGAGGAGCGGATCATGGAATCCAGCTTCTCGCGGATGCGGGTCTCGCCGCCGCGCAGCTCCCGGCGGATGGAGGCTAGCTCTGTACTGGCCGAGTCCATTACATCCGCATTCTCGTCAATACACAGGCGGATGGCATCCTCCACATGCTTCTGCTCCGAGAGCAGATCGCTCTGGGCGAAGAGAGTAGGAATCTTCTCATCCTCATGCATCGCCCCGAGGAACCGCTTCACTCGGCGGGCTCCGCCGATGGTGTTGCCGACAGAGAGCAGTTCCACGGTGCCGAGCATTCCGCCGATCGAAGCGCGTTTCAAGGCGGGCTTGATGTCAGTCACACTGCGGAAGGAAGGAATCCCCTTCAGCCGGTCAACATTAGCAGCCTCATCCGTAGCCTGCAGGAGCAGCTTCACTCCTTCGAAATCTCCGGAGGGCTTCAGCGATTCGGCAGTCAGTCGTCCCATTGGTGTCTGCGTATACTGCATCAATTTATTTAAAATCTTGCGATATTCAAGCGTATGCAAAATTTTGTCGTCCAATTACTGTCACAGCTCCCTTCATAGATGGTTACATTATACCTAATTCAGCCCATTTTCGCTATTTGGGTATGATTTCTGGGCATAGAAAAGCGGCTGCGGGCCACAATAACAACGCACATATCCTTACGCGAACGCCAAAGGAGGTTAATTTAGGTGAAATTCTTAGGTCATGTGGTACGTTTCGTGGTCGCTGCAATCGTTCTGATGGTGGTCGGCTGGATTGTCCCGCAGTTCACAGTCGGGGGATTCTGGAGCGCTCTTGTGCTTGCGCTGGTTATAGCTCTGCTCGGCTGGGTGGTTGAAGGCATTTTCGGCAAAAAAACAACACCCTTCGGCCGCGGTATCGTCGGTTTCCTGGTCAGCGCACTGGTGATCTGGATTGCCCAGTTCATTGTGAGCGGAGTCAGTGTCACCATTCTTGGAGCGCTGCTCGCAGCCCTGGTCATTGGCATTATCGACCTCTTCCTGCCGGTATCCACTCCGTTTGAAGCGGCCAAGTAGAACCGGCTAAACCGTCCTTAGGGGACGGGTATCCGTTTCAGCACACAACGAAACCCCCAATCCCCGGATTATACCGGATACTGGGGGTTTGTTGTAATTAAAAAATTTTTTAAACTAATAATTACGCATAGGACACCATCGGATCATCGCCATGGGTGACAGCAGCCGTGACGACAGCATTTTTGCCGCCACGCTTGGCACTGTAGAGCGCTTCGTCCGTCTTGCGGAACAGCATTTCCTTGCCGTCCCCCAGCTGATAATCGCAGAACCCGATACTGACCGTAATCGGCTTGCCTCCGGCGTATGGATGCTCCATAGCAGCTATACCTACCCGCATCTCCTCGACGGCAGCATAGGCTTCCTGAAAGCTTTTATCCGTAAAAATCACCGCGAACTCTTCCCCGCCGTATCTCGCCGCGAAATCATTCAACCCGATCAGACCATTCACCTTCGCTGCCACCTCCTTAAGCACGAGATCGCCGACCCAGTGTCCGTACGTATCATTGACACGCTTGAAGTTGTCGATATCAAACAGCGCCAGTTGCAGCCTCAGCCCGTTGCTCGAGCACTGCTCCAGCAGCGAATCCAGATATTCATGAAAGGTTTTGTGATTGTACAGGCCGGTAAGCGCATCGGTCTTCAGCAGCTTGTCGGAAATCGCCCGTTCCACCATCAGCCCCTGCTCCGACTTGGTCAATTGCTCCAGATATTCGCGGGTCTCACGGGCCCTGACAATGACAGCCTGCGTCATCACGGCGAACACAATAAACGCACATTCTACGATCAGAAACTCCAGCAACGGTTTGTCCAGCAACGGCCGCTCAAGCCCGAAATAAATTCCGCTATAGAATAGCGTGCTAAATACCCCGAGATAGTGCAGCACCCGCTGGTCGAAATAGATCAGGGCAATCATAATCGGCATCATAAGTGTCATCTGGGCACCGTCTACAAAAGGTTCCAGCACAAAATACATCAGATAAGAAACGATAAACCCGCTGATCACAATGGCCTGCTTATGATAATGCTGCGACTTACGCAGCCAAATCTCGGCGGAAGCCATAGCTATAATGATCATCAGATTACAGGCGATGAATAAGTGGCCCTTACTGGGAATGAGGATGGTCTTAGTTTCAAAGGAGTGGGAGGACAGCATAAAAATAAATTGGGCTGCCAGCATACAGAGCACAACAATCCAGTATCCGTTCAATATTCTGCGGTGCCATTTCTCCGCACTTTGCGATTCGTGGGCTAAAATAATGTGGATCCCCTACTTCTAACCAAATTATATAAAGTTGAAATTATAATAGCTTTAATTATAATAAATTTTAATTGTTTTTGCATCATTTTTTTGCAATTTTCGACAAAGTTTGGAGTCAGCTTCCGGTCAAACAATTCCTCACAGATTATCCAAGACAACCATCGTGATTTAAGCTATGCTAATGACACCTGTTATCAAAACTCTGAGCATAAGCTTCCGAAGCAAGTTCTGTACGAAGAAGTTCAGCAGGTCTATGCCCACAAACCTTTTAGGAGGCTACTAATGATCAGGAAAGCGGCTATTCTTTGTTCTATTGTATTTGCACTTCTGCTTACGGCTTGCGGAACCGGCACGGACAGCAGCAATCCTGGCGGCGCTAACAGCTCGGCTGCTGACACCAATCTTACGGCGGAAGAAGAAATCGTCATTACAGCAACCAACTACAGCTTTGACCAGAAAGAATACCGTTTGAAAAAGGGAGTACCGGTCAAAATCATCTTCAAAAATGAAAGCGGCAACCACGGCATTCTTGTGCCTGAGATGAAGCTGCGGCTGGATGCCAAAGATTCCTCCAAGGTGATTCTCCCCGAGGAGGCGGGAACCTTCGAGGTCACCTGCGCGATCATGTGCGGCTCCGGCCACAGTGAGATGAGCGCCAAGATTATTGTCGAATAAGCGGCTCTATAGGCACAGCAAACAGCCGGCCAAGGTCAACATGGGACTCAGTCCCATTGTCCTTAACCGGCTGTTTTGGCTGTTCTGCTGAAATTGTTTAACCTGCTGGTGCTGCCGTTATTTCACACCCTTGCTGCGATTGGAAATATCCAGCCAGACGGCAATGACCAGAATCGAGCCTTTGACGACATACTGCCAGAAGGATTCAAGTCCCATCAGCGACATTCCGTTATCCAGCGAGGTCATCACCAGTGCCCCGATAATGGCGCCGATGACTGTGCCGGCTCCGCCCATCAGTGAAGTGCCGCCAATGACGCAAGCGGCGATAGCATCCATCTCAGCCATATTACCCGCAGTGATAGTGGCCGAGGCCAGGCGTGAGGTCAGCACGATGGCGGCGATCGAGCCCAGCAATCCGCTCAGCACGAAGATCAGCATGGATTTGCGCTTGATGTTAATGCCGGAGAGGCGTGCCGCCTCAATATTGCCCCCTATTGCATAGATATGACGGCCGAAGGTGGTCTTGGTTGACAGGAAATAGAAGATGACTGCCAGGACAATTACGAAAATAATCGGGAATGGAATCCCCTTGTAATTGTTCATCACGGCTACAAAAGCCACCACCAGCAGGGCAAGTCCGGCCACCTTGGCGATGTCCAGGCCCAGCGGGGCGATTTCGAAGCCGTATTTCTTGCGGGAACGGCGTTTATTGAACGCACTCCAGAGCAGTAGTCCTACTGCGATCACACCAAGGATGATACCGAAGCCCGGAGCAAAATAAGCATTGCCGAGCAAGGCCAGCACCGGATCAGACACCGGAATGGTCATCGACTCCGTCACACCCATCAGCACGCCGCGGAACACCATCATCCCCCCCAGGGTTACAATGAAGGCGGGGATCATTTTATACGCCACCAGCCAGCCCTGAATCAGGCCCAGCACGGCACCTGCGGCCAGTGTACCAAGGATGACTACAATAGCCGGCAGCTCCAGCCAGTTGCTGAGAATTGCTGCCATGCCGCCGGTCAGTCCGACGATGGAGCCGACAGACAGATCGATATGCCCTGCCACAATGACCAGCACCATGCCGATGGCCAGAATGGAGGTCACTGACATCTGCGTGAACAGATTGGACAGATTCCGCGAAGTCAGGAAGGTCGGATTCAGTACTCCGAACAGCACCCAGATCAGTATTAATGCACCCACCATCGTATAGGCACGCATATCCATTTTGCCGAACAAGCCGCGTAAGCGCGATCCTCCGGCTGCCGGAACCGCTTCAGGTTCCTTAAGCTCTTTTTGCAACTGCATCTCTATCTACCTCCCGTAGCGGCCAGCATAATATTCTCCTGCGTCGCTTCCCGCCAATCATATTCCCGTACGAACTGCCCTTCACACATCACCAGAATCCGGT
Source organism: Paenibacillus sp. FSL R5-0912 (assembly GCF_000758605.1). Classification (NCBI taxonomy): domain Bacteria; kingdom Bacillati; phylum Bacillota; class Bacilli; order Caryophanales; family Paenibacillaceae; genus Paenibacillus; species Paenibacillus sp. FSL R5-0912. The sequence continues at coordinate 2,151,287 of NZ_CP009282.1, read as the reverse complement.
CGCTCATGCCCAGTACCTCCGGAAGCTCCGAGGAGATCATAATAATGGCCACTCCCTGCTCTACCAGCTGATTCATCAAATTATATATTTCGTACTTCGCCCCGACGTCGATGCCCCGGGTAGGTTCGTCCATAATCAGAATTTTGGGGTCTGACATCAGCCACTTGCCGATAACGACCTTCTGCTGGTTCCCCCCGGACAGTGTGCCTACCAGCGTCTCCAGCGAAGCTGTTTTCGTCTTCAGATCCTGCACGTACCGGTCTGCCCACTTAATTTCCTCATTCTCATTGATGACCCCCAGCCTTGCGACTTTGCCCAGTGTGGCTAAAGTGGTGTTACGTTTGACATCCATTCCCATGACCAGTCCCTGGCGTTTACGGTCTTCCGTAACCAGGGCAATCCCCGCCTTGATCGCATCGGCTATAGAACGGATCTTAATGGCCTTGCCTTCAATCAGCACCGTTCCTTCGGCCCGGCCCCCATAGGCGCCGAACAGGCTGCTGACAAGTTCCGTGCGTCCGGCGCCCATCAGCCCGGCAATGCCCAGTATCTCACCTTGACGAAGGCTGAATTCAATATCGCGGAGCACCTTCTGCTGGCGCTTCTCCGGGTGCCATACATTATAATCTTTGACCTCAAGCACCTTGTTCCCAGGCGAATGCTCCACGCGCGGATACCGCTCCGTGAGCTCACGTCCAACCATTAGGGATACAATCTGATCGTCATCTGTCTCACTGCGGTCAAGTGTAGCTACCGTCCGCCCGTCCCGCAGCACGGTGATCGAATCAGCCAGTGCGAACACTTCAGGCATTTTGTGTGAAATATAGACACAGGTTACCCCTTCGCGCCGCAGCTGGTTCAGAATGCCCATCAGGATAGACACCTCGCTCTCGGTCAGAGCTGCCGTCGGTTCATCCAGAATGAGAATCTTGGTATGCTTGGAGAGTGCCTTGGCGATCTCCACCAGTTGCTGCTGGCCGATGCCGAGATTACCGATCTTCGTGTCCGGAGACAGATTCAGCCCGACCTTCTTCAGCCATAGCGAAGCCTGATGATAGAGCTCATTCCACTGGATCGCCCCGCGTCTGACCGGTTCAGCTCCCAGGAAAATATTCTCTCCGACTGTCATTTCCTTCACGAGTGCCAGCTCCTGATGAATAATCGCGATACCGGCCTTCTCCGCATCCGTTATTCTATGAAACGACTTTTTCTCCCCATTGATCAGGATTTCTCCGCCGTACGTCCCCGCCGGGTACAATCCGCTCAGTACCTTCATCAATGTGGATTTGCCCGCGCCGTTCTCGCCGCATAAGGCGTGAATCTCCCCTTGCTTGACCTTGAAGTTCACATGGTCCAGCGCCTTAACACCGGGGAATGTCTTGCTGATCTCTACCATTTCAAGTACATTCATGCCTTCCGCTCCTCCTTCCGGCCCTTAAACCGGCAAGCAGATGCGATAACGCCACTGGCGCCGCATCTGCTTGCCGCGAAGGCCGCCCTTATTGTTTCGGCCACTGGTCCTTCGGAACGTTCTTGTAGACATCCTCAAGCTTGTGGAAGCCATCCTTGATCAGTACGTCCAGGTTATCCTTATTGACCGCAAGCGGATCGAGCAATACAGAAGGAACATCCACTTTACCGTTGTTAACTGATTTTTCCGTCGAAATACTTTCGCCTTTGGCAGCTGCTATCGCCATTTCCGCAGCTTTCGTTGCAATCGCGTTGATCGGTTTGTAGACGGTCATCAGCTGCGTGCCTTCAGCGATGCGCTGTACCGCAGCAAGGTCAGCATCCTGGCCGGATACCGGTATTTTACCGGCCATGCCCTGTGCGGTGAGCGCCTGGATCGAACCGCCTGCAGTCCCGTCATTGGCTGCTACCACACCTTGTACATCATTATTGTTCGCGGTCAGCGCATTCTCCATATTTTTCAGCGCTTCTTCCGGCTTCCAGTCCTTGGAGAACTGGTCGTAGACAATCTTAATGTCGCCCTTCTCTTCAAGCGGCTTCAGAATATTCATCGCCCCTTCTTTGAACATATGGGCGTTGTTATCGGTATCTGCACCGCCGATATAGACGATATTGCCTTTAGGGGCCTTATCTATGACCGCCTGAGCCTGGAACTCTCCGACACGCACGTTATCAAACGAAATATAATAGTCTACCTCAGCATTATTGATCAGGCGGTCATAGGCAATGACCTTGATGCCTTCCTTATGAGCCTTCTCTACGATCGGAGCCGTTGCTTCCGCGTTATGGGCAATAACCACAAGCACATCCACACCCTGGGAGATCAGCTGTTCCGCCTGGCTCAACTGGGTAGCATCATCACCGTTTGCAGCCAGCACCTTCACTTCACCGCCAAGCTCCTCCACTTTTGCCGTAAAGATATCCCGGTCCTTCTGCCAGCGTTCTTCCTTCAAGGTATCCATCGACATGCCGATGACAATTTTGTCTCCGTCCTTCGCAGCCCCGGTTGTCTCCTTCTTCTGATTATCACCGTTTGAGACTACTCCACAGCCCGCCATTGACGCTGCCAGCACTAACGCTGCCATCCCCAGTGAAATCGCTCTTCCGTATTTTCTCACTCTGCCCTACGCCCCTTTTCATTAGCCGCATATTTGATTGCGCTTACAAAAAAAGTGTAGCATGGATCATCCTCCGCCGGAGCCGCTATTCCCAGCACTTTCTTGCTCTCCGCCTGCATTCCGTTATCCTCTCCTGTAATGTAATTCTTCCCGGCCGCTTTCATAGGATTATCCGGGGCCGGGGCACAAAAAAGTCCTTGCTCTATTAGCAAGGACCCTGCTTCTCATGCTGCTGCCGGAATTCGCTTGGCGTCATGCCGGCTGCTTTTTTGAAGACCCTGCTGAAATAATTCGGGTCCTTGTAGCCTACCTCGTAACAAATCTCCTTGAGGTTCAGCTGATCTCCGGTGATCAGGCGCTTCGCTTCGTTAATTCTTAGCCGTGTGACGTAATCAATGAAGGTTTCACCCGCATGCTGCCGGAACAATTTGCTGAAATAATGCGGGCTTAAGTTCACATACTCAGCCGTCTGCTCCATGGAGATATCCTCTTTATATTTCTGGCTGATATAGAGCAGCGCCCGCTGATGGACATGGGAACGGTTATGCTCCTGTTCCTGCTCCAGATTGTGGATCAGCCGCTCCAGCCAGGTTTCTGCGCTCAGCCTGAGGGAGACAGGGTCCTCCGCCGCACTTAAGGAAGCGAGAATCTCCGCCCCCGCCACAGAATGAACCCCTCTGGCGAGGAACAGCAGGAGCCCGGTCACCTCTCCCCTTATCACAGGCAGCTGCCGCTCACCGCCCTGCTCGAAATAGGCATACAGCGTACCGAAACGCTCTAACGCTTCCTGCTTGCTCCGCTGCAGCAGGGCATCCAGCAGCCGCTTCTCCTCATCCAGGGATACGGCCGTCTGCCCCGAGCTCTGGATGATATCATCATAGTGGTGCACGCTGAAGGAATCATGGTGATCCGCACAGACACGGACCGCTTCCCGGTAGGATCGGCTAAGCCCGTCCCAGCCCTCGCGGATCGAGCCGATGCCTATGCTGATCGGCAGACCGAACCGCTGCTCCATCAGACTGCGGAGCCGCTCCCCCCAATCCATCGAGCTGACGCGCTGTGAGTAACCGGTCCGCCCCGGCGGCAAGGGGATAAACAACGCCAGCTGATGCCCGATTAGCGGCCCGGACAGACAGCCAAGCCCTGCTCTGGCAAACTGCTTGACCGCCTCATAGATCCCCCGCTTGCCCTGCTGGAACTCTTCCCAAGCTGCGCCCGAATGTCTGGGGAATGACAGCACCATCGCATAGCCTTTGGCCCACTGCAGCTCCAGCAGACCAGCGACTTGTTCCAGCTCCAGATCCTGCACATGCTCCAGCATGAGCATCATTGTCAGTTCGTTCTCGGCCAGCGGAAGCAGGTGGGCCAGCTTCTCCTGCAGCTCCAGCTGCTCATTCCTGCGCTGCTTCTCCTCCTGGATCACCGTCATCAGCTGCTTCAGTACATCCGCCACTTCGTCCCGTCTGGCCGGCTTCAGCAGATAATCACGCACTCCCAGCAGCAGCCCCTCCTTGGCATAGGAGAAGTAATCATGAGCGGTAATCATCACGATCTGCGCGGAAGGAAGCTTGGTGAGAATCTGCCGTACGGCCTCCAGTCCCTGAATGCCCGGCATCTTAATGTCCATGAAGATAATATCAGGCCGGTGCTCCTCCGCGAGCTGAATGGCCTTCCGTCCATTCTCGGCATGCAGAAATTCAAATCCATCCGGGAAAATATGGCGGATCATCAGCTCCAGCCCTTCCCGTTCCAGCGCCTCATCATCGGCGATCAGCAGTCTATACATCGTAATCTATCTCCTTTCTCACCTGCGGCTCAGGCAGACGGGCGGAAGGGTACTTTGAACAGCACCGCCGTCCCCTGCCCTTCACTGCTGTCAATCTCGATCAGCTGCTGCCCGTCAAAGAACAGATGCAGGCGTTTGAATACATTATGTGTCCCAAGTCCGGTGGACTGACCTTTACCGCTGAAATACGGGGCTTCTTCCTCGATTGATCCCATCAGCCTCGCTACAGTCTCCCGGTTCATGCCCACACCGTTATCGCTGATCTCAATCTCTACAAGTCCGCTGCGGTAGCGGATCGACAGTGACAACACCGCCCCTGCCTCCATTTGCTCCAGCCCGTGGACAAAAGCATTCTCGAAGATCGGCTGAAGAGTCAGGCAGGGAATCATTCCGCCGAGTGCCTGCTCATCAATATCCATCTCAAAAGAGATCCGGTCACGGAAGCGGGCCCGCTGAATGTTAATATACTCGTTCACATGCTCTACTTCCTCGCGTAGCGGGACGGCCTGGTCAAGCTTCTGCAGGTTATACCGGAGCAGGCGGGATACCGATACCGTCAGATCGCTGGTCCTTTCCGCTCCTTCCAGATACGCCAGCTTGGCGATGGAATTCAGCGTGTTGAACAGAAAATGCGGATTGATCTGGCTCTGCAGCATTTTCAGCTCCAGCTCTTTAACCAGCCGGTCCTTCTCAACGCTCTTGATATTCTCCTTCATGAGCTCCTGGATATTGTCGATCATTCCGTTAAAAGCCCGGCACAGGATGCTGATCTCATCGTTGTTGACACTCTCCGGCGCTTTCGTATCCATCCTCCCCTTGGAGATCTGCTTGGCGGTGGCCACGAGGCGGCGGATAGGTCCTGTGATGCTCTCGGACAGCCAGATCGCCATACAGATACTAAGCAGCGCTGCGGTAATTACCAGCAGACTTCCCAGCCGGTTCAGCTTGGCCGTCGTGGACATAATCTCCGCATAGATCGGCTTGTACTGGTCCAGTTCCAGGTCAACCAGCTCCTGGGCTTCCTCGCGGATGAACCGCTGTGTCTGCTCCGCCTCGATATAGGCACCGGCCAGTGTGTTGGAGTCCTGACCATCAATCTCTGTAATCATCTGCCCGGCCTGATCCAGAAACGTATCAATGATATGACTGTAATTCATCAGCGGAAGGCCGCTTCCCCCGATGGTCGCCATTCCGTCCAGCTTCGCCCGCAGCTCCTGCACTGCTCTCAGATGCTTCTGCACCTCAGGGAAGCTGTCCGCGTCCACCTGCATAATGAAACGGTTCAGGGAGCGCATATTCTCCCCTACCTCATAGGATACTTCCTTGTACAGCATGATCCGGTTCATCATCAGATGGTAGCTCTCCTGCACGTTCTTTCCGCTCTCAAAAAGCACAAAAGAGACTGAGCTCATCAGCAGCACAAGCAGCGGAATACAGATGAGCAGCTTATGGCGGATACTCATAGGCTCTCTCCCTCCTGCACATTAGACTTGTCCAGCACCTTCACCCCGGTGAAGTATTTGGACTCCAGCTGCATTCCCTGAAAATGCTCATGGAGCAGCCGTACAGCCGTAGCCCCCATAAGATAAGGCTGCTGTGCCACGGTGCCTGTGATATCCCCGCGGCTGATGGCAGCAAGGGTCTCTGCCTGGTTATCGAAGCCAATGATCGTCATCGGAACACGCTTCAGGCTCTTGGAGGCCTGCAGTACTCCCAACGCATCCGTTGAGCTGGTACCGACCATCACATCAATCTCCGGATGAAGCCGCAGCATATCGGCTGCCTGCTGAATTGCCTCCATATGTGAGATGTTAGAGCTGCGGACATCCACAATTGCAAGACCGCTGTAATTTTTTACAATATTACTGAGGCCGTTCAGACGCTGAACCTGATTCTTAGCCAGCTCGCTGCCGATGATCACACCGATCTTCCCTTTACCGCCGGTCGTCTGAACCACCATACGGCCCAGCGCCTCGCCTGCTGCAACATTGTCGGTCCCTACATAAGCCAGCCGCCTGCTCGCCGGAGCGTCGGTATCAATGGTGATTACCGGAATCCCCCGGTTCACGGCTTTATCAATTACGGGGGTGAACTTCTCGTCGTTCAGCCCCTGCACAATGATCGCATCCGCCTGTGCGGCAATCGCTTTTTCCAGCAGGCTGATCTGCTCCTCCATGTTATTGCGAACCGGGCCGGTGAACTCGATATCGATCCCATACTTTGCAGCAGCCTCCTTGGCGCCCTTCTCGACCATTTCCCAGTACGGATGGTACCGCTCTTGTTCGATCAGCACAATATGATAGCCCGAATTATCCCCGCTAGAGTGCCCGCTCAATTCATTGACAATACTGCCCATCCGGCCCGAATGATTGGCAAAGTCTATAAACAGATATGCCAGCAGCAGAAAAAGCACAATAACCCCCGCGCCGCTGACCCATTTTTTATCCATCATGTTCACCTCAATCAACATCCTACCCCGAGTTGTAAACGGTTGCAATATTTAATTTATGAATAACATATTATGTTAAACCTATAAATTCTGAATCATTAATTGCAAGAGTTGCCTATTCGCAGCCAAACCCACCAGATGGCGATTTAAGCGACACACCAGTGTTTGACTTATCTCCACATGCCTATTGCTAGAGTCAAAGGGGATTTATGATTTCCTCAGTCCCCTCTACCGTCCACCTCCGGCGGATTCAGGGGCACTTCTACCTCTACCCTCTCGGAGGCGCATTGTACTCGGTTATTCGCATACATTCGGCTCATCTACTCTACCTGCCTACCGCCCACTACTGGCGGATTCAGGGTACTTCGGCTCTTCATGCCCGCCCTTTGGTCCGCTTCCGAAGAAATCAAGGTTGCTTTGAATCACCTTATCATCCACTTCCGGTGGACCCGGTTGGACTTCCCCTACTAAGCAAAAGAGCCGTTCCAAGCAGTCTCCTGCTTAAAACAGCTCTTTCGTTAATGCATCCGCCATTCAACTGTCCTGTTCGATCAGTTGAATCCATTCATTATATTCACTCTGCAGCTTGGCATATTCCGCCTGCAGGCTGCGGTGCTCCTGGGAGAGCTTGTCCAGCTCACCCTGCTGCAGCTCGAACTGGGCCTGAACCAGACGGAGCTGGCCCTGGACGAGCTCGTAGCTCTCGCCGATCTCCCCAAGCTGCTGCACGGTCTCGCTGCGCGAGCGGCTCACAGATTCCGTCTGGGCTTCAGCGTCCCCGGCTTCCTGCTGCCAGATCTCAATCTCCTCACGCAGCTTCGCTTCCTGCTCGCTCCACTGCTGCTCGCGCTGCTTCAGCTCTTCGTACTTCTGCTTCCATGAAGCTTCGTACTCCCTGGTCTCGCGGAGCGCTTCCTGCTGCTCCGCCGCCGCTGCGGCAGCTTCGCGGCCTGCCTCATACAGCTCTTCCAGACGCCGCGCAGCTTCCTCGCCTTCGGCTTCCAGCAGCTCATAACGTTCCTTCAGCTGTTCGCCATCCTGCAGAATTTCATCATACTGGGCGATCAGCTCTTCGTAGCGGCCGCGCAGCGCCGCCAGTTCCTTATGGGCTGCCTCTGCCGCTTCCTGGTGAAGGGCAGCTTCCTGCTCCGCCTCAGCACGAAGCTGGGCCTCCAGGTCAAGCTGCTGCACCATTCCATCCGCCTGTCCGCGGAGGGTCTCTACTTCACGCTGCAGCGCTGCCGATTTCTCGCCGGCTTCCAGAAGGTTCATCTCCAGCTCGCCGATATCCTCCATATGCTTGTTCGCAAGCTCCTGCCAGGAGCTTGCTTCGAGCGCGGTACGGTCAAATTCCGCCTGTGTCCGGCTTAGATTATCCGTCGTCTCCCGCAGAGATTTGCGCAGAGACGACGCTTCTTCCTGCGTCAGCTCATAACGCTGGCGTAACCCCTCCAGCTCATCATTCAGCAGACCGCTGAGCTCATTGGCAGTCTGCAGTTCTTCCAGCGCCGCACTTAGCTTGTCCGCTGTTTCCTGCAGCGCACTGTTAAGTCCCGCTGCTTCATCCTGCGCCTGCACGTAACGCTTGCGCACTTCCTCCAGCTCTGCGCTATGCTGCTGCCCCTGCTCTGCCGCAAGGCGCAGCTCTTCGCCAAGCTGCTCTTCCCGCTTCAGCACAGCTTCGTACTGCGCAAGCAGCGTCAGGCGCGCATCGCGCTCGCCCTTGAGCCCGGCTTCCGCCGCGCGCAGCCGGGACTGCAGCTGCCCGGTTCCGCCGCGCAGCTCAGCAAGCTGCTTCTCCAGCTCCTGAAGCTGCTGCTTGTGCCTGTGCTCCTGCGTCCCCTGGGATTGCCGCAGCTCCTTATTCTTGGCAAGCTCCTTCTCAAGCGCTTCGCGCTCTCCGCTGAGCTCACTGGTGAGCGTCGCCTTGGTATCGGCGAGCTCCTTGCTCCAGGTGGTACGGATCTCAACAATCTCACTGCCCATAGACTCCCGGGTCTGGATCAGCTCCTGCTCCAGACCTGCCAACGTCTCCGCTTTCTCCCGGGTCAGTGTCTCCCGGAGCTGCTCCAGCTCCTGCAGATGAGCAGCCTTCAGCTCTTCAAGCTGCTGCAGCCGTAACGCTTCAGCCGCTTCCAGCTCCTGTCTTGCAGCTTCGCGGCTTGCAGCCTGCTCTGCTTCGTAAGTCTCCCGCAGCGCTTTGAGCTCTGCTTCGCGCGCCTGCAGTGCATCTGTCAGCTGCCCGCGGCTGGAAGCAGCAGCCTGCTTCTCTTCCTCCAGCAGCTGTGCGTGCATCTGACGCTCCTGCTCCTGCAGGTCCAGATGCCTTGCGCGTTCTTCTTCCACGGCGGCAATCAGCCGTGCCGCTTCTTCCTTGGCGGCCGCTTCAAGCTTCTCGTATTCTTCCTGCCGTTCGCGCTGCGCCTCCTGAAGGCGTGACACCTCCACGCGCAGCTCGGTACGTTCACCGGTCAGCATATTCAATTCATTCTTGAAATCCTGAACCTGGATAGCCTGCTCTGCCATATGTACAGCTGCAAGCACCGCGATCCGCGGGGTATCCAGTCTGGAATGTGATTTGGATATTGCACGCATATGCTCATCGACATAACGGGCAACCTGCTTCATATATTCAGTGCTGCTTCCGACAAGTTTATAGGAAGTTCCGTATATCTCCACGGCGACACGAGTCCGGTCCATAGCCACAGTTGTGCCCTCCTTTGTATGTGTGCGGATTCTAAGCTGATTTCCTTACTGCTATTGTAGCGTTATTCCTTAACCTTTGGCAAAAAAACGTGTTCATTTCATAGATTTAAACCGGACTCTGTACTTCACAAGGGTACAGCAAAGCCGCAGCGAATCGGTTTCTAAATGGATTCGCTGCGGCTTTGCACAATTCCTGCTATTTTCTTAATTCTGCGCCAAAAGTTTGCTCCAGAGCAGAAACGACTCTGTCATGCACTTCCACAACCTCTTCATCGGTAAGTGTACGGTCCGTATGACGGTACAGCAGCGAGAGGGCTACGCTCTTCTTTCCAGCTTCCATTTTGCCGCCGGTGTAGACATCGAACACTTGCACATTCTGCAGCAGTGTTCCGCCATGTTCACGGATGGAAGCTATCAGGTGCCCTGCAGGAACCTCTGCGTCTACTACTACCGCAATATCCCGTTCCATCCCAGGGAAGCGGTGAAGCTCACTGTACTGTAATTGGGCGCGCGCCGCATCATAGAGCGGCTGCAGCAGCACTTCAGCTACAAAAGTATCCTCCAGATCCATCTGTCGCTGAAGCTCCGGATGCAGCTGTCCGATGGTACCGATCTTATCACGGCCTTCAGCCTGCAGCAGGTAGACGGAAGCAGAGCGTCCCGGATGGTAGCCTTCAGGAGCATCCCCTTCATAGATTATGCGGTCCGTAAGGCCAAGATGGGCAAATACAGTTTCAAGCGCACCCTTAAGATCGAAGAAATCTACAGGCTCAGCCGCTACATTCCACTGCTTGGCAGCACGTGTGCCGCTCAGCAGCAGTCCAAGTACCGGCAGCTCGTTCGGCTGGCGGGTAAGCACTTCTTCATCGGTGAAGAAGACATTGCCGATTTCGAACAGCGCCAGATCGCCTTGACGGCGGTTAGTGTTATAGAGGGCAATGTCCAGCAGCTGCGGCAGCAGGCTGGTACGCAGCACGCTGCGTTCCTCACTCATCGGCATCGCCAGCTTCACGGAGAGCTTGCCGTCCGCAAGTGCCGGGAAGAGCTTGCTCTGTTCCGGCTGGATGAAGGAATACCCCATAACCTCCTGATACCCGCCAAGGGCCAGCAGGCGGCGGAGCTCACGGCGCAGGAACTGCTCTCTGGTGAGTGCCCCCGGTGTAGTAGTTCCTTCAATAAGGGTTGTCGGGATGTTGTCATATCCGTACAGGCGGGCAATCTCTTCAATGAGATCCACATCATAGCTGATGTCGCCGCGCCGCGTGGGAACCTGAACTTCGATGATTCCCTGGGCAGCATCACCGCACTTGAAGTGCAGACGGCCGAATAGGGTCTTCACTTCCAGCAAAGACAGCTCGGTACCCAGATATTGATTCAGCTTCTCCAGCGACAGGGTCAGTACTTTCTCCTCAGTAGAGACACTGCCTGCCTCAACAATACCTTCATGCACAGAGCCGCCGGCATAGCGGGCGATCAGGGCAGCCGCACGGTTAAGTGCAGGAATGACGGCATTCGGATCGACTTCCTTCTCGAAGCGCTGGGAAGCTTCAGAACGCAGACCCAGCTGACGCGAGGTCTTGCGTACAGTCCCGCCGTCGAATTTGGCGGATTCCAATACGATATTGACGGTATTTGCTGTAACCTCAGTCGATAATCCGCCCATAACGCCAGCCAGGCCGATAGCTCCTGACCCGTCAGCGATGACAAGCATCTGCGGCTCCAGCTTGCGCTCCTGGCCGTCAAGTGTTGTCAGCAGCTCACCTTCATGAGCGAACCGTACACCAATCGTTCCGCCTGCCAGCTGATCGCCGTCAAACGCATGCAGCGGCTGTCCGTATTCCAGCATTACGTAGTTGGTGATATCGACGATATTATTGATCGGGCGTACCCCGGCCGCCATCAAGCGGTTCTGAATCCAGAGCGGGGATGGAGCTGTCTTCACTCCGGCAATATAACGCACAGCATAATGGCTGCAGTATTCTTCATTTTCAATATTGACAGTGATGGAATCCGCTGCCCGTCCGCCTGCTTCCACAAGCTCTGCCGCTGGATCTGCCAGTTGCAGGTCACGGCCCAGAATTGCGCTCACTTCATAAGCAGCACCGATCATGCTCAGACAGTCGGAGCGGTTAGGCGTCAGGTCGAAATCCAGGATTTCATCGTTCAGGCCAAGCACCTTGAGGATATCCTGGCCGACTTCTATATTCTCAGGCAATACGAGAATACCTTCCTGCAGCTCTTTGGGCAGCAGCTTGTCGTTCAGCCCCAGCTCTTTGGCCGAGCAGATCATCCCCTGCGACAGCACGCCGCGCAGCTTAGCTTTCTTGATTTCCAGTCCGGGCAGCTTAGCGCCAACCAGTGCGACCGGAACCTTCTGTCCCGCTGCGACATTCTTGGCACCGCAGACAATCTGCAGATCCTCGCCCTGTCCGGCATCCACGATGCAGATGTTCAGCTTGTCGGCGTCCGGATGCTTCTCTTTGGATTTCACATAGCCGGTTACGATTCCGGAAATCCCTTTGTTACGGCGTTCAACTCCGTCAATCTCAATGCCGGCGGTAGTGATTTTGTCCGCAAGTTCATCAGCGGTCACCCCGTCCAGCGATATATAATCAGCCAGCCAGGCGGTTGATACTTTCATTTTCGCACACTCCTTTTGTTTCAGATGTATTTATCTCTCCATGCCGGCCTATGCTTGGCGCGCGGGAGCGGATCTAAAACAAGCCACGATGCCAACTTCGTTCTATTAAAATTCCTGTAAAGCAGTGTTCCTACAGAGAATATTTGGACTTCCGGCCGCTGTTGTCCCCAGATTTCTTTATTTATACCGCTCTTCGCGGTTGAAATCCGGTGACAAAGGCGGACGCTGACGCTCCTACAGTTCCAAAATCCCCCTCCGGTCCTTCTATTACAGTCATTTCTATAGAACAGCCGTCATCGGCTTGCCAGTATCCAATCCCACGCACCCCGCACACCCGCCAAATCTCTAAATCCCCTTGAACTGCTTCACAAAACCCATATCATTCGTGTAGAAGTAGCGGATGTCATCGATTCCGTATTTCAGCATCGCGATCCGTTCCGCACCCATACCGAATGCGAAGCCGCTGTAAACTTCAGGGTCGTATCCGCCCATCCGCAGCACATTCGGGTGAACCATACCTGCACCAAGGATCTCCAGCCATCCACTCTGCTTGCAGAGACGGCAGCCTTCGCCGCCGCATTTGAAGCAGCTTACATCCACCTCAACGCTCGGCTCGGTGAACGGGAAGAAGCTCGGACGCAGGCGGATGCCGGCCGTAGGACCGAACATCTCTTTCATGAACTGCTGCAGTGTCCCCTTCAGGTCGCTCATCCGGATATTACGGCCGATGACCAGACCTTCAATCTGATGGAACTGGAAGGAATGGGTCGCATCGTCATCATCGCGGCGGAACACTTTGCCCGGACAGATGATTTTGACCGGAGCTTCGCCATTCATAGCCTGCATGGTGCGGACCTGCACCGGAGAAGTCTGTGTGCGCATCAGAATGTCTTCCGTTATATAGAAGGAATCCTGCATATCACGGGCCGGATGGTTCTTCGGCAGGTTAAGGGCTTCGAAGTTGAAGTAGTCTGTCTCCACTTCCGGTCCTTCTTCAATCTGGAAGCCCATCCCGATGAAAATATCCTCGATATCCTGGATCACCCGGCTCAGCGGGTGAACTCCGCCCTGCGGCAGGCCGCGGCCCGGCAATGTAACATCAACCTTCTCCGCATTCAGACGGTTCTGTGTTTCCTGCTGCTGGAAGAGCTCCTGCTTCGCGCCGATGACCTCTTCAATGGCACTGCGTACCAGGTTGGCCACTTGGCCGATCACCGGACGTTCCTCTGCGCTGAGCCCGCCCATACCGCGCAGAACTTCAGTAAGCTCACCTTTTTTACCAAGGTATTTCACGCGCACATCATTCAGAATCTGCGGATCGGTTACCTCCTGCAGCTTCGCCAATGCCTCGGCCTTCAATGCTTCCAATTTCTCTTTCATGCCTTGTACTGCCCCCTTAAATCTCGTATTGTTCAACAAAAAAAGGCCTTTCCTCCCGGTAAAGGGACGAAAAGACCGTGGTACCACCCTTGTTAGACGGCTGCAGCGCTTCCCTTAAGAGCAATATTCCCTCTTTCGGTGCGGTGGAGACCTGTCTCACTTTAACAGAAATAACGGTCTGCGGCCGGTATCCCCTACTGTCTCCCTCAAGGCGAACCTGAGTGGAATTCAGGGAACTGCTCCGGAGTGAACTTCGGCAGCTCTGCTCTCTTAGAAACGCTCTCAATCTGCGGCGCTTCCTCCCTGTAAGCCAGGCACTGCGTACTTTTCTCCATCAATGCATTTATGCGGATTGTGTCAAATACACTCGATCTTCCAGTTCAGAAGATATGTCTATTTATTATATGCAAAAACAGCGCTTTTGACAAGTTGCACAATTTTAGGTTAATTTTTATCTTCCTTTAAGCTTCCTTTAAGCTTCAGCACCGTTTGAAGGGCTTTTTTTCAGCAGACGTTCAGCCGGATTTGATATTTTCCCTATTGAGAAAAGCCTAGCTGTCCTTATTTTGAATGCGGCAGCTTTGGGATCGTATCGGCTTTTATACAGGGAGGGAATTTCATGCTTAAACGAAGAAAGGCATTTGTCCTGCTGTTACTCAGTACATTTGCTGCAAGTCAACTCGCGGGGATCGCGGGAACCACGGCGTTTGCTGCCCCGGCCAGTACAGCCACTGCCAAAACAGCGGCCACAGTAACGGAAGTCTCCACACTCACCGGTCTCAGCGCGATTAAGCTCGGCACTACGCTTAGTGTGAAGCTGAGCCATGTAGGCATTCAGAGCCAAACCGGAGGTAATATTCTCACCTATACACTCACTTATACTAACAATGCTGGCAGTAGCGTCAATCTGGTGAACTATTTCTCCAAGATTGTGACTACCGGCGGCAGCATCATCAAGGGAATCCCCGTCACCGCAGACAGCACTACCAAGAAGATAGCTGCGAAGCAGAGCACCAGCATTACATATTATGCGAATATCGGAACAGCCGCCTCGGTCAAAGGGCTTAAAGTCAACATGTACGGCTGGAACTTCAGCTCCGATAATTATGAACAGCGTATAGGTACTTTTACCGTTCCGTCTAACTATTCGCTGTCCGCCCTTAAGGGTGAGATCCGCAAAGTTGAACTAAGCAGCATTCCGGTCAACACCAAAGCTGAATCTGTGCAAATCTATAAATATAACGGCAAGGTCTATGCCAAGGTTGGACTGAGCTTAACAAATCTGGGCACCAAGGTGCTTACAGACCCGGGCTACAGCCTGTACCTGAAATCCTCGGGCGGCTCTACCTTCACGCTCACGCTGGATGACAGCAGCTCTGAATACAAGATTCAGCCTCAGGAGAAGAAGACGCTCTACTATATGACTGAGATTCCCTCCTACATGAACGTCACCAAGATGACGCTGCAGATCGCCAAGCTGGATGAAGGGCTGAAGCTCTATCTTCCGGTCTCCTCCTATTCCCTTCCTGCTGCGGGTACAGCTGATTTCACCGTGGCGGCTGGCTATACCAAGAAGATCTCCATCAACAGCAATATTGTAGACATGAAGCTCGCGGACGCAAGTGTGCATGCAGACAATGGCAACGCCGTGTGGAGTTATCAGCTCACCCTTAAAAATGCCGGCACCAAAGCAGTGACTTTACCTGCGTATGAGCTTGCTGTCAAATCCGCTGAAGGCTATACCTTCCCGGTAACAACGACTGCGTTCAGCTCCCTTACCTTGAAGCCGCTGGAAGAGAAACTGATTGAACTAACCGCCAGCGTTCCGCTTGAACTGGGTCAGGATACGCTCGAACTGCAAATGGTTGCCCCTGCGGGCAGCAGCACCAGTACCACCACAAGTAGCACCAGCAGCACCAGCAGCAACGGCAGCAGTGAGAGCAGCAGCAGTTCAAGTAAAGTAATACTGCCTGTAGCCTATTTCAAAATCCCTTATTCCCTTTCAGGCAATACTCACATTTCTACAGAGAACAGCATTACCAACAGCTACGGCACCTTCGGCGTCACACTGAATTCCCTGCAGCGTCTGCCATGGGGCAGCGAAGATATCGTACAGGCTAAGGTCAGCATCAGCAACCATTCCTCCAAAACAATTACTCTGCCTGCACTTACCGGTGTGCTGAAAGTGGATCAGACGGATTTGAGCTCGTCCTCGCAGCTGTACACGGAGAGTACCGGCACGGTTCTGGCGCCTGGAGCCAGCATGCAGGTCTCGGTGCTTGCCCGCGTGCCCTATACGCTTGATTTCAGCCAGGCCCAGATTATTCTGCAAGAGATTTCCGGCACCAGCACTACCCAGTTCCTCTCCCTTGGCACTACGGACGGGCTTAGCAGCGGTATTACGCCTTTGGCTGCAGGTGAATCGTTCAAGATTACTTCGACCGGTAAAAAAGCCAGCGTGAAGGAACGTTCAACCCTTGTATACAGCGGAACCAGCAATAACCTCATATACAGTGAAGTAGAAATGAACAGTGAAGAAACCCGGCAGACTGATCTCTCCCGGCTGTATGGACAATTCAAAACCGCAGACGGACAGTATTTCGAGGCAACTGCGGTCCAGTCGGAGAGTTCCACGAGTCCGGCAGGCAAGACCCTGGTTACCTTCTGGGCTAACATACCGGCTGCCGTTGACACAAACGGCCTTCAGCTGTATATCAGCCAGGGGATTGCAGACGGTAAGCTGACTTCAGCCGGAACTGCGGCTACAGCTTATGTGAATACATCAGCACTGACACTGGCTCCTGTGGTGCCTGCACCTGCTTCCAACCTGACTTCTGTATCCCTGTATCCTTACACACTGGCCATTTCAAATTCCACAGGCACTATTACATCAGGCACCACCAGTCTTGCATTGGCGTTTAACTACAATCTCTCGCGGGATACAACTTACCAGATGGGAGCATTCGACCATAAGCTGATTCTGCACATCACTGACCCGTATGGACAATATTTCGAGAAAACGCTGTCCCTTGGAACGGATTTGGCAGTAGGAACTTATGGCTCCTACACAACGACCATTACCAACTCACTGTTCAAGAACTTAAGCGGAGGCACTTACAAGCTCACTCTGTACGACGAATTCCAAGGCCAGCGGAGAGAGCTTGGCGGACAGGTCTACTCCATCGATGTTGTGACCAAAGCAGCTTCAACTACGGATACCGGCACTACAGCGGCCGCAGGTAATGGAAGCACCGAAGCAAGCGGTTCTTAAGATTCTCAGGTACACCTATTACATCAGGGCCTTATATTATTTGAGTAAGATGGAGGATCGGAATGAAAAAGAAGAAGAAAATGATTATCGCCTCAGCCGTTGTTGTTATTGCTATTGCAGGAATTCTGGGCTATGTATTGTGGCCGGATCAGAACCCGCAGGTCAATGCCGCTCCAATGAATACTTCTATGGTGACCAAGGGAAATATCCTCGTCGGTGTCTCCGGCTCCGGCTCAGTTTCGGCAATCAACAGTGAGAGCATCCGCACCAAAGAAGCCGGTGAAGTGGATACAGTCATGGTTAAAAAAGGCGATGTCGTCAAAAAAGGCGATGTGCTGATCACCTTTGTGGCGGGCGATTTCGACGACAAGCTGAAGGAAGCCAACAAATCGCTGGAGAACCTCAAAACAGAGCTTACGAACAAGCAGGAAAACTACAAAACGATCGCGATGAATAATGCTACAGATGAAGAGCTGGAATCGGCAAAAACAGCCATTGATAAAGCCAAAAGCGATATTGTAGATCAACAGGATTCCATTGCTGCCATCTATGAGGATATGGTTCCGCCAGATCCGTTAACGGCTCCTATCGACGGAACGATTACAGCTGTAAATATTACGGACGGCGAACAGGCTCAGAATGGTACAGAGCTGTTCACCATGACTGACTACGTTAATTTGAGCGTAACGGTACAGGTGGATGAACTGGATATTCCTCAGATCAAACTGGATCAGGTGTCAACGATTACGCTGGATGCGCTTGAGGATAAAGAGTTTGCCGGCAAGGTTATTGATATCGCCAAGGAAGGAACCTCCTCAAACGGCGTCTCCCTGTTCAATGTCACAGTAGGCTTGAATGACTCTAAGGGAGTACTGGTCGGCATGTCCGCAGAAGTCGCGATTACCATTGAAGAGAAAAATGATATTCTGACCGTGCCGATCGAGGCGGTATCCGAAGTGAACGGCAAATATTACGTGAATGTGCCTGTGACCGAAGGCGGGGAATCCGCGGCAACGGACAGCGGTGCGGCAAGCAGTCAGGCTCCGAGCGGCGGTGCGGTGGGCGGCCAGATTCCTAGCTCTGATGCGGCAGGCGGTCAGGCTCCGAGCGGTGATGCGGTGGGCGGCCAGATTCCTAGCGGTGATGCGGCAGGCGGTCAGGCTCCGAGCGGTGATGCGGGTGGCGGCCCACCTAGCGGTGAATGGCAAGGCCGAGAAGGTCAGACAGGCGTCCGGGGCATGCGCAGCGGCGGTTACGGCGGCGGTGAATTCCCGGGCGGCGTATCCGGCGGCAGAACCGCAGCAAGCTCAGCATCCGGCCAGAAACGGGTTGCCGTTGAGGTAGGTATTCATAACGAGAGCAATATCGAAATCGTGAGCGGCTTAAATGAAGGGGATGAAGTGATCATTCCAACTGTGATCTCTACAGGCAACACCTCCACCCAGCAGACACAGATGCAAGGCGGTATGGGCGGCAGCTTCGGCGGCGGAATGACCGGCGGCTTCACTGGCGGCGGCGCTGGCGGCGGAATGACGGGCGGCGGCTTCTCCGGAGGCGGTGGCGGACGATGAGCACCTCCGAACCGTTAATCCGGGTTCAGAACATGCAGCACAGCTATACAATGGCCGGAGAATCAATGGTGATCCTCAAGGACCTGACCTTCAACATCGAATACGGTGAGTTTGTTGCGATCATCGGACCCTCAGGCTCGGGCAAGTCGACCCTGATGAACATGCTGGGGTGCCTGGATGTCGCGAATGAGGGTAATTATTTCCTGGACGGCCAGGAAATCCGCAAGCTGTCCGACAACAAGCTGGCCCAGATCCGCAATGAGAAAATCGGCTTTAT
Organism: Paenibacillus sp. FSL R5-0912; assembly: GCF_000758605.1. Lineage (NCBI taxonomy): Bacteria > Bacillati > Bacillota > Bacilli > Caryophanales > Paenibacillaceae > Paenibacillus > Paenibacillus sp. FSL R5-0912. The sequence goes on along the minus strand of NZ_CP009282.1, from coordinate 2,132,618 downwards.
CTTTCAAAACTTCAATCTGCTGCCGAAATTATCGGCAGTAGAGAATGTGGAGCTGCCCCTTATCTACCGGGGAATGTCTCACCGGGAACGCCGAGAGATTGCCCGCAATGCTCTGGTCAGTGTGGGTCTGGAGAGCAGAATTGATCATCTTCCGTCCGAGCTGTCGGGGGGCCAGCAGCAGCGTGTGGCAATCGCCCGCGCCCTTGCCGGCACCCCTCCTATCCTGCTTGCCGATGAACCGACTGGTGCGCTTGATTCCAAGACGGGCAAGGAAGTTCTGGAGATGATCAAAGCGCTTAATGAACAGGGACATACCATTATTCTAATCACGCATGACCTCGAAATCGCCGAGCAGGCCAAACGGATCATCCGCATTCAGGACGGGGATCTCGTGGAGGATCGGAAGGTGTCCCACTCATGATGCTGTATCAGAGCATGAAAATGGCTTTTAAAAGTATTCTCAGCAGTAAAATCAGAGCCTTCCTCACGATGCTGGGCATCATTATCGGTGTATCCTCCGTAATCGCCCTAGTCTCGGTAGGCCAGGGAACGACTTCGCAGATTACGGAATCCTTAAGCTCTCTTGGAACCAACCAGCTGACGGTTAACATTATGGGACGCGGGGCGACGACTTCCTTAACCTACGAGGAAGCTCTGGCACTTGGAGAGATTGAAGGGGTGGAGAATGTATCTCCTGTAATCACGGGGAATGTTACCGCCAAGAATGGGACCGAGAACGTTTCAGTATCCGTTGAAGGGATAACACCTGCCTATGAGGAGGTCCAGGATTTCCATGTGCAAGCCGGACGGTTTCTGCTGGAGATTGATACAGAGTACCGTCAAAAGGTAGCCTTGATCGGAACAGATACGGCTGAAGATCTGTTCGGCACGGATGACCCTGTAGGTCAAAAGGTACAGCTCAATGGAAGCAGCTTCAAGATCGTCGGTCTGCTGGAGAGCAAAGGCTCAACCAGCGGCGGCTCCAGCGACGAGAAGATTCTGATTCCTATCTCAACCGCTGAACGGTTTCTGCAGAGTAAGGGAGTCCGCTCCATTACGATCACAACTACTTCCAACGATAATGTGGAGGATGTGAAAACCGAGCTGGAGTCTACTCTCGATGCCAAATTCAGCGGTGCGGAGAACTCCTACTCTGTCTTCGATTCTCAGGAAATGCTGGAAACGGTGAACGAGACCAGTGATACGCTCTCTATGGCACTTGGCGGCATTGCCGGTATATCCCTGTTCGTCGGCGGCATAGGAATCATGAATATAATGATTGTCTCCGTTAACGAGCGGACGCGGGAGATCGGAATCCGCAAAGCGATCGGGGCCAAAAAAATCAACATCATGATGCAGTTCATGATTGAGTCTGTAGTCTTAAGCGGAACAGGGGGCCTGATCGGAGTCGGGCTGGGGCTTGGTGCCAGCTGGGCCGTGGGGAAATATACAACCATGAATGTGGCGACATCCTGGAACATGGTCCTGATCTCCTTCACATTCTCCCTGATCATCGGGGTTGTCTTCGGAATGATCCCGGCTAACAAGGCAGCCAGAATGCGGCCAATCTACGCGCTGCGAACCGAGTAGCCTTCCTGTATTAACGAGCCTGGTTATATCATATTTACTCTATCCGTCCGTCTCAGATTGGTTGAGGCTGGCGGATTTTCCTGTTTCATCCACCCTTTCCGGGTAAACTAAGCCGTTTCAGCAAAATTAACTTTTAATTAATCCCGGGAGGGGTATCGTTTGCAATAAATGTGGGTAATAGGTCTCAAGGGTAGAATACTTATAGTAGTTAGTTATACATATATCTTCGTAAAAGTAGCACGTCATATGTCTCAAGCAATTTCCTTCCCGGTTTCCCGGTTCGCTTGACGACCCGTAGATCCGGCAGCAGGAGATGATGAGGCTTATTATTTTTTTCAGCAATTGCTCTCTATGAAGGTAGTCCTATATACTGGTGAAAAGAAACCGCGGTTAAACCGGGATTTTTTCTTTCATTTCCCTCCTTCTTCCCCTGCTTTTAGGACTCGCTAACATAATCTCTCTTTATCTGCCAGCAAACAGCCATTTGCCGCATAAGGATAAGTTCCGCATGCACCCAAGGTACACCAATGAGATTCGTAAAGTTCTATGCGGGGAGAGGATGACAGTGGCAGTTTTTTCCGAGATCACAAGTACACGCAGATTAATCCTATTATTCACCTCCATCTCCGTAATTCTGGTTGGCATCAGTGTTGCCTCCCTGTTATATCTGAATTATACGATGAATAAACTATCGGATTCCTTATACAGTGATGTATACCAGAACTCCGAGCTTGTGCTGAATGCCGACCGTGATCTGCATCAGTCTGCCATCGCGCTCCAGACTTCCCTCAGCGGCAATATAACGGATGCGCAGCGCAGTGTGCTCTCTCAGGAGTTCGAGGACAATAATGCCCAGGCGCAGCAGCGGGTCAGCACTGCCCGTTATAATCTGGATTCTGTAGAGAGTCCATACAGTGGAATGAAGCAGAGTGAGCTGCTGCTGGATGAGCTGGGAAGCGAGCTGGAGCAGTTCGAGACCTCACTTAAGCTCTGGAAGGATAACGGAAGGGGACTGATCTCGCAGCGGGTCCAGAGTGATTGGAACCCTGCGGCCTACTCCCCGCTGGCCGTACATACCCAGCTCACCGAGGTAAGGGGGACGCTGGATACCGCCGAGGATCTGATCGACAGCTATGCCCGGCAGGTTATTCTAGAGTTCAAGAATCTGAAAAGCTCGCTGTTCGCCGTCTATTCAGTATTCCTGTTCCTGCTTGTCCTGGTTATCATTTATCTCTGCCGCAGACTCATATCATTGCAGAATGAAATGCTGGAAGAGAAATCACTATACCAGCTGATCGGCGAAACCATGTCCGATTTCATTATTTTGACCGATCACAATGGCCTGATCCTGTACGCATCCCCATCTCATTCAAGTGTACTTGGGTATGTTCCAAGCAAGGGCGCCCCTCTCTCCAATTATATCCGCGAAGCCGAGATTTCCTGGGCCAAGCTGAAGAGTGTAGTTCAGGCTTCACCGCGGATTTCCGAGCTGCGTATGCGTTCGGCAGAAGGGCACTGGGTATGGCTCGAGACCAAAGTCACACCTATTCCGGGAAGCCGGGCTTTCCCTGCACAATTCATGCTGGTATCGCGTGAGATTACCCAGCGCAAGCAATATGAGGAACGGCTGCACAAGCTGGCCTTCTATGATCATTTGACTGCCATTCCCAACCGGGCCCATTTCAAAATGTACATGGAAAATCTGATTAACCAGCCGGAGGAGCGCCGGCAGGAGATTGCCGTAGCCCTGCTGGATTGCGACCGGTTCAAGCAGCTGAATGATACGCTGGGGCATCTGGCAGGGGATGAATTCCTGCAGTTGCTCTCACGGGAGCTGCAGCAGACCGTTAAGGGCTCAGGCCAGGCGTTCCGCATCGGCGGTGATGAATTTGCGGTGGTGTTGCACCGGTTCACAAGTCCGGAAATGCTCGATGAAATGCTGGCGCGTCTGCTCCAGCTGTTCAATAAATCCTGGTCGGTCAACAAAGGCTCCAGCTTCCATACTTCTGCCAGCATTGGTGTAGCCCTCTATCCGCAGCATGGCAGCAGCATCAATGATCTGCTCCGCGCCGCTGATCTGGCCATGTACCGCTCCAAGAATCATGGCGGCAATGAGGCCAATCTGTACAGCGAGAATGTGGATGAAGAATACACTCGCCAGCCGAAATAGCCTAAGCCATTCAGATAGAGGGGGCGCATTCCTTAGCGAATGCGCCCCCTCTATCTGTTATGCTGAAGAAATCAGCTGTTCATTTGTATTTTGTATAAGGCATGTTTTAAAGCCGTGCAATATTCTTTCACAACTCTTTGGCTGATCTCCGCAGAAGGAAAGTATTCTTCAAACCCATGAAAACATCCGGGGTACAAATGAAATTCAGTCGGCACACCCGCCTGCGTGAGCCTTAACACATACTGAATGGTTTCATCGCGAAACGGATCTAAGTCACCGACGCAGGTGTATGTGGGCGGAAGTCCTGACAAATCGTCTGCCCGTGCCGGAGCGGCATACGGGGATTCTTGGCCTTGTTCTCCTAAGTACATTTCCCAAGCCAATTGGCTTTTGGCTCTGTTCCATACTCTGTCATCTGTTATTTCGTTACTGGACCTTGTAAGGAGCTGATCGTCAAGCATCGGATAGAGGGGCATTTGAAACATAATCGGAGGGCCGGTGTGCCTTATAAAAAGAGCTGACCTGTCCTTCCCCCGGGGGACGGAACAGATCAGCTCTTATTCTATCTAACTGGTTCGCTGCAGCGGATCAGCCGCCTCACCGTCGTGCTCCAGCTTACGTTCCCGTACGGTTACTTTCAACACCTGCTCCTCGCTGCCGGAGCAGTCGATGAAGCGGTCTCCGGTACCGTCCTTCTCCTCCCAGTCATTCAGCCGGAGGATGTACCCGATAGACGCTGTGCCTGGCAGCACCTCGATCCGCGCTACTGCGTGACCGTCCTCCATGTGCTGGAAGTCCCGTTGTCCATCCTGAATGCCTGTACCCCATACCCAGAGATTCCAGCCCCGGTAATCGCCGTCCGGCCGTTCATAATGAACTTCCACTACCTTCGATCTCGGTTCAGGCTCGCCGTATTTATCGTAGAGCACCATCATCGACAATCCGGCAATTTCAACATTGCCGTTCTCCGTCTGCCGGAAAGCTTCCGCTCCAGCATGAGTATGATCAACAACGATATTCCAGCAGCCGGAGGATTCAGGCAGACACTGGGTTACCGGTTCCATATTTGCATTGTAAATCACTACAATATTATTCCATACATCGCCGCCGGCATGATTCTTCAGCACATAGGCAATGACTCCGCTGTCACAGCGCAGGAACTCAAGACTGCGCTCAATCTCCTGACGTCCATGCAGCCGGAAAGCCGGATGTCCCCGCCGCAGCTCAATCAGACCTTTGTAATATTGATATACGGGAAGGAACTTCTTCTTGTTCTCCCAGCGGATGGCATTGATGCAGTCCGGACTGCGGTAGCTGTTATGGTCACCGTATTTGCTGCGCAGAAGCTCATCTCCGGCGTGCAGGAACGGTATTCCCTGCGAGGTCAGGATAATCCCGTTAGCCAGCAGAGAACGCCGTACAGTCTCATTCTCCAGCACATCCAGGGTATCAATCGCGAAATACGGATCAGCCTGCTCCACAGCGGTTTCCAGATCCCCGCCGCCCCGCAGCCTGCCATTCTCAAGCTCCAGTAAACGCGCTTCCTGGCGTAATCCCTGGGTAGCGAGAATTTTGTCCCACAGATTGAGATTATCATGTGCCGTAACATAGTTCACTGTCTCTACAGGCGAATCGGTGAACTCATGTATGGCTCCCTTGATCCCGGAAGCAACCGCACCTTCTTTACCGTATTCTCCGGTAGTGAAGCCCTTGCCCCAGCCGTCACTGTCTCCCTTGAGGGCAGAGCGGAAGTTATCATTGAAGACGGCATAACCTTTCCCGCGCTGCACACCCTTCAGGGTCTTGGTGGCAAGCGGAGAGTCTCCGCCTGTCCAGGGCTCACCGTAGAGCAGCAGATTCGGATTAATCTCCAGCCGCAGCTCTTCCGTGATCTCGCGCATGGTCACACTGTCCATTAATCCCATCAGATCAAAGCGGAAACCGTCGATATGATACTCTGATGCCCAGTAGGTCAAGGAGTCTTTAATATATTTGCGGACCATCGGCTGTTCTGTCGCCAGCTCATTACCGACACCCGATCCGTTGGAGAGCCGGCCGCTATAGTCATGGCGGTAGTAATAATCCGGTACAAGCGGCTGGAAGGGTCCTTTTTCTAAAGAATACGTATGGTTGTAGACCACATCCATAATGACAGAGATACCACGGCTGTGCAGGGCCTGCACCATCTCCTTGAACTCACGGATACGGGTAGGCGGACTGGCTGGGTCTGTGCTGTACGAGCCTTCAGGCACATTATAGTGCTGGGGGTCATAGCCCCAGTTGTAGTCTGTGAATAGCGGAGACAGCGGTGCTTCACCGGGAGCCTTCAGCTCATCCACCGTCTGGAAGTCGAATACCGGCAGCAGATGCACATGCGTAATCCCCAGCTCAGCCAGATGATCTATGCCCAGTGCATGACCCGCAGCATCCCGCAGCCCCATCTCAGTGAACGCCTTGAATTTCCCCTTATGGGTAAGACCCGAGCTCTCATGAGCCGAGAAATCACGTACATGCAGCTCATAGATTACAGCATCGGCCGGATGCGCCAGTACAGGGGAAGTATCCTGATCCCAACCAGCCGGATTCGTATCCTGCAAATCGATGATCGCCGTCCGCAGACCATTAGCCGATACAGCCGTTGCATAGGGGTCTGCAGCTTCATTGATGCTTCCGTCCGCAAATACAGCCCGGTACATATAATACTTACCCTTAAGATCACCGGAAACCCTGACTTCCCAGACCCCGCCGTCTGAGCGCTGCATGTTGATAATCCTGCCACTGTCCTTGTAATCTCCGGTATGGCCGGCTGATATGCCATTCCCGCCGGTAGCATACAGCACCAGCGATACTGCAAACGCAGTCGGTGCCCAGACTTTAAACATACTGTACTCCGCAGAATACGTTAATCCAAGGTCTTTGCCTTCATAGGTCTCCATTACTGATTCTGCATTTATATAATTGCTGCTCATTTCTATTCACCATCCTAATGCTCTCTGCCATCCGGCCGAAAACTGATCACTCTATTACAACCAAGCTATTTCCATATATCACCAAACTAATACTTGCACAGCTCTGCAAGCGGGTATTGCTGAGAATTCTTACTCACGGTTCATCTTATAATATGTAACATTATGTTCACAGGTTTGGGTTACGGGGTAGAATAGCATCTGCTTGCTATATCCTATATCGGCATGAAGTCCCGGGTATTTAAGCTCATGAGGTGGTCGCTGCGAATCTACCCGGAAGTATACTTGTCCTACTGCCAAATAACAACTGTTAAATGTTGTTTTGCTTCTTTTAGCGTTTACGCATGACCTTTCCGAACAACGCCAGAATTGGAAGCAGCAGGAATCCGGCAGCCAGAATGGAGGCCCTGATCGAGATACGGCTGCCTATATAACCAACAACCGGACCGCCTGCGGACTGGCCGAGTGCATCCGATTGACTAATCATCGACAGGACTGTGGCCCGGTTCCGGCTTGGAAGCTTCGAGTTCAGCCAGGTAGTATAGATAGGATCGCTCACGGAACCGGCCACCCCCAGGAGAAGCACTGCAAAGATCGCGGCCGTGAAATTCGGCGCAAGCGCAAGCAGCAGAATGCAGCCCATGCGGATACAGGTCAGTATGAACAATGCGGCAGAGATCCTTCGTTCCAGGAGCAGATCCATTCTTTTCCCGGCAAAACGCACGGCCAGTATCCCAAAAATTGTTGCCGCTGCACTGATCAGGCCGAACCATACCGCCATTGACACGGAGGCATCCGGGAAGCCGATTTCATCGATGAGGTGGATTTGCCACAGGCGGTCATACCCTTCAGACGCAGCCCCGTTAAATAATGTTACAACGGTCAGCAGCAGAAGCAGGGGGTGATGTCTGAGTACGGATACGCCGCTTACCCAGGTCTTGCCCAGTTCACGGACTGGTGAGGAGTGCGGCTCACGCTCCCGCCGGATAAAGCCCGTTTCCTTCATATAACGGATTAATACCAGCCCAAGTATGAAATAGACAGCGCCTCCTGCCAGAAACGGCATATTCGGCGCAAGCAGTGATAATCCTACACTGACAGCAATGCCCAGCAGAGATGCACTTAGCGCAAATACTTTGGAACGCATAAAAATCGCCCCCGTCTGCTCCTTATCCAGCTCGTCTACAATCCAGGCCGTGTCCGCCCCGCTGACAAACGTCCAGCCGATGCCATACAGCATCTGGGACATAAGCAGCCAGGCAAATGCAGGCACCATGGAGGCCGGGTACATCATCCAGACAATACACCCTTCCAATACAAAAGCACTTCCCAGCACGAACATTCCGATAATAACCGACAGCTTACGGCTGTTTGTATCTGCTACAACACCTGTTATACCTTCGAACACTAACACTGTTATCTCTAGAACCGTTCCAACCAGTACGAGCTGAAACGGATTTAACCCTAGCTCAGTAACATAATAAATGCTGTAGGTTGTAAATATGGTGCTGCCCGCTAATGACATCATAAACACCATGAACATATAAAGCTGCGAGGCACTGAATTTCTGCAAAAATAATTCCACCCTTCGGAAGTGATGGACTTATTATATATAATGCTGCCGGAAAGGGCGGTTCCGTTCTTGCTGAAGTGGATGCATGATCACAATTCAAAAAAAACCGGCCTCCTGTATCGGAGACCGGCTAAAGTAGTTGGAAAAGTGGAACTGCCTCAAACAGAAAACCAAAAACGAATTAATTCACACGGCTTTGCACAAGTGCCGCTACTTCCTCGGCAGTGCCGAGCTGCAGCGCCTGGGCAGCCATTTCCTTCATATCTGCAGCAGACAGCTTGGCAATCTGGCTGCGAGCCGGCAGAATGGAGGTTGCACTCATGCTGAATTCATCCAGGCCAAGGCCGAGCAGCAGCGGAATCGCTGTAGCATCGCCGGCCATTTCACCACACATGCCGGTCCACTTGCCTTCGGCGTGTGCTGCATCAATGACGATTTTGACCAGACGGAGAATTGCCGGGTTGTATGGCTGATACAGATAGGATACCCGTTCATTCATACGGTCCGCAGCCATTGTATATTGGATAAGGTCATTCGTACCAATACTGAAGAAATCCACTTCTTTGGCGAACTGGTCAGCCAGTACTGCGGTCGAAGGAATCTCAACCATGATGCCCAGCTGGATGTTATCGGATACTTCTTTGCCTTCTTCACGCAGCTTGGCCTTCTCTTCCAGCAGCAGATCACGGGCTGCACGGAATTCGCCGAGCGTCGCGATCATCGGGAACATAATCCGCAGGTCACCGTGGGCACTGGCTCTGAGCAGGGCACGCAGCTGGGTGCGGAAGATATCCTGACGGTCCAGACACAGACGGATCGCACGGAAGCCGAGGAACGGATTCATTTCCTTCGGCAGATCCAGATACGGCAGCTCTTTGTCACCGCCGATATCCAGTGTACGCACAACTACCGGCTTACCTTGCATGTTCTCAAGCACGCTGCGGTAGGCATTGTACTGAATTTCTTCGGAAGGCAGCTTGTCGCGGCCCATATACAGGAATTCAGTACGGTACAAGCCTACGCCTTCGCCGCCGTTCTCAATTACACCCGTTACATCATTCGGTGTACCGATATTGGCAGCCAGCTCTACATGCTTGCCGTCAGCCGATACAGTTGGTTCATCACGCAGCTTCTTCCACTCGGCAATCTGCAGATTATAAGCTTCCTGCTTCGCGGTGTATTCAGCGACTTCAGCCTCTGTCGGGTTGATCAGCACATCGCCGTTCAGACCGTCAACGATGATCAGATCCCCTGCTTTGACGAGAGACAATACGTTCTTAGTGCCTACTACAGCCGGAATTTCCAGGGAACGGGCCATAATCGCGGAATGGGAAGTACGTCCGCCGATATTGGTTGTGAAGCCTTTAACGAAATTCCGGTTAAGCTGTGCCGTATCAGAAGGTGTCAGATCCAGTGCAATCACGATAACCTCTTCACTGATTTCTGCCGGACTCACATAGTGAATGCCGAGCAGGTGGTTCAGTACGCGCTTGGTTACGTCACGCATATCGGCTGCACGTTCCTGCAGGTACGCGCTCTTCATGTTCTGGAACATTTCTACAAACTGGGTGGCTACTTCATTTAGGGCATAGTCCGCATTTACCGATTCCTCGCGGATTTTATCCATTACAGGCGTAATCAGCTCGGGATCATCAAGAATCAGCAGATGAGATTCGAAGATCTCTGCTTTTTTCTCGCCAAGCTCTGCCAGTGTGCGCTCTTTGATGCTCTGCAGTTCGCCTCTGGATTTATCCAGTGCATCATTCAGCTTCGCAAGCTCAGCGTCCACATCCGTGACCGCTGTTCTGGTAATGGTGTAGTCCGGATGTTCCAGGATAAAGGCACGGGCTACTGCAATACCTGCGGAAGCCGCGATTCCTGAAATTTTACTCATGAACTTCTCCCAGCCCTTCTTTAACCATAATTTCCTGCAGTGCGCTGAGGGCTTCAGCTTCTTCACTGCCTTCAGTAATAAGGGTCAGGGTATCTCCTGCTTCAAGGCCCAGGGACAGAACGCCCAAGATGGATTTAAGAGTTACTTTTTTGCCTTTGGCTTCCGCAAAAGCCTCAGTGCCTTTGAATTTTGTAGCTGTATTTACCAGCGCTGTTGCCGGGCGTGCGTGAATTCCATCTTCGTCAATGATTCTGAAAGTTGTTTGCATAATAATATCCAACTCGCTTTCTATTAATTAGGATAGTTGCTTATGGTGAAGGCCGCGCTCCCTATAATTATAATGGAAGCGCTTCGCCTTTGCACATTTTACTGAATGGTGATGATATCCTTATCACCGATGACTACTTTGCCCGGTTTCTTCAGGGTGACCGAAGAGCCTTCAGGCAGGTTGGAGAAGATCACCGGAGAAATGACCGAAGGTGCATTGGCCTTCACATACTCCAGATCCACTTCCATGATCGGCTGCCCGGCAGCTACCAGATCGCCTTCTTCTACCAGTACAGTGAAGCCCTGGCCCTTAAGCTTAACGGTATTGACACCGATATGCACGAGCACTTCCTTGCCGCCGTCGGACATAATGCCGATCGCATGCTTGCTTGGGAAGACATTGAATACCTTGCCGTATACCGGCGAGGCAATCTTGCCGTCATCGGACAGGAAGGCGAAGCCGTCACCGGTCATCTTTTGCGAGAAGACCGCATCGGGAACCAGTGTAATATCCATCAGCTCACCGTTCACAGGGGATACGATATCCTCGGCAATAATAGCCTCACTCTGCTCGCCGGCCTGTTGCTCAAGCTCCGGCTTCGGCGCTACAGGAGCAGCAGCAGGTGTCCGTCCGTTCATGACATCCTGAATCTGCGATTTGATCGTGTCCGAACGGGTTCCGAAGATCGCCTGTACGTTGTTACCCACTTCCAGAACCCCAGAAGCACCAAGTTTCTTCAATCGGCCCTTGTCAACGCCTGCTTTATCCTTCACTTCGACACGAAGGCGGGTAATACAAGCATCAAGATGTGTGATATTCTCTTTGCCACCCAGGGCAGACAGAATGTTGCGCGGCAGATCGTCGCCGGTCTTGGATACACTTTCCGTGCTCATTTCTTCCTCGTCGTCCGAAGCCTCTTCACGGCCCGGAGTCTTCAGGTTGAACTTGCGGATAACGAAGCGGAATCCGAAGTAGTAAATCACTGCCAGGACCAGACCTACCGGAATGACCAGCCACCAGGCTGTGCGGTTCGGAATGACGCCGAACAGCACATAGTCGATGAACCCGCCGGAGAAGGTCATACCGATTTTGACATTAAGGATGTGCATGGTCATGAAGGAAAGACCAGCAAATATCGCATGTACAGCGAACAGCAGCGGAGCAACGAACAGGAATGAGAATTCCAGCGGCTCGGTAATACCTGTCAGGAAGGAAGTCAACGCTGCAGAAATCATCAAGCTTCCGACAACCCGTCTGTTCTCAGGTTTGGACTCATGATAGATCGCAAGGGCGGCTGCCGGAAGTCCGAACATCATGAACGGATATTTACCAGTGGTAAATGTACCGGCTGTGAAATCCACACCGTCACGAAGCTGCTGCATGAAGATTCTCTGGTCACCACGGATCAGATCTCCAGCCTTGTCTACATAACTTCCGAACTCATACCAGAACGGTGAATAGAAGATATGGTGCAGGCCGAAAGGAATCAGGGAACGCTCGATAACCCCGAAGATAAAGGCTGACAGCGTCAGATTGGTGTTGATCATACTCTGCGATACATAGTTCAGACCGTGCTGGATCGGCGGCCATACCAGAGTAAGCGCAAGACCGAGAATCAGGGAAGTCACCGCAGTCATAATCGGTACAAAACGTTTACCCGCGAAGAAGCCGAGATAGGACGGCAGTTCTATACGGAAGAACCTTTTGTACATGGATGCGGCCAATATCCCAACCAGGATACCACCGAATACCCCTGTCTGCAATGTGGGGATCCCCAGAACACTGGAATACGAGAAATCTTTCCAGGTCAGCACGTATGCGTTGACGCCGACCACCGTACCCATGGTTACGTTCATAACCAGGAATCCGATAATAGCCGCAAGACCTGCTACACCTTCGCCTCCGGCCAGCCCGATGGCTACGCCGACTGCAAACAGCAAGGAGAGATTATCAAATACAATTTGCCCCGAATTCATCAATACGGTAGCAATCGCCTGTACCACATCATTCTCCAGCGCCGGAACATACTGCAGGAAATCCGGATTAACGAGCATGTTCCCTATGCCGAGCAGCAGACCAGCAGCAGGCAGAATGGCAACAGGGAGCATTAGCGCCTTACCAACTCTCTGCAAAACGCCAAATAACTTTTTGAACATTGAGGTCACTTCCTTAATCGTTGATTTCGTTCAAACAGAAGCCAAAAAAGGCATGAGCAATACAGTACACAGGTTGTCGCCTAACGCTAAAGTTAGATTACCCCGAGTTGGGGCTAGACAACCATAATACTGTAAATCACTCATGCCTGATCGTATCAGTTACACGTTTGTATTCTGTTTTGTTAATAACAGGGATCATTGTAGCACCGATAATTTGAAGTTGCAAGCATTAATTAACAGGCTAAATGCTGTCCTGCTGTTCCATACCGGATTCATCTTCCTTCTTCTGGGCAAGACGCTGCAGATGAATCGTCAGATAACTCACCTCGGCAGGATATACCGGGATATGCACGCGCTGTTCGATAACCTTGGTCAGCTTCCAGGCAAGCATATACATCTCGGGATATTCACGTTTCATCAGCCCGTCAAGGGACGAAGTCTCACGTACAGTCTCCCCCCGGCGCAGCCTCTCCAGCACAAAACGCAAATGAGTCACCAGACGTGAATAGTCCAAAGAATCACGCGGAATGCGGTATTCGAGGTTATCCTCCACCAGTCCCACCATGTCGCCGATCAGCTGCGAGTGCTGCTTAACCTCCGAGATATGCCGGTTGCTGAGTGCACTGACAATGTGAAGCGCCACAAATCCGATCTCATCCGGCGGCAGTGATACCTTCATGGCTTCGTTAATCCGGTCCACTGCATATTCCGCCAGCCTGTATTCCTCCGGATAGATCTCCCGGGTCTCGTACAGAAAGGGATTATGTATGGATATATGCTGTTCACTCCTGCGGATGGCAAAGGAAATATGGTCGGTGAGCGCGATATGGATATGCTCGTTAAGTGCCTGCCGGCTGCTCTGCATAATATGCAGGACGATCTCCTGGACCACCTCAATCAGCTTCTCGTCCACCTGGGGCACCAGCTGCTTATACTGCTCCTGCTCCTCCTGGCTCCGCAGAATGAACATTTTTTCCACAGAAGAGAGGTTGATCCGGTCCCGTGTCTTACGGTTGAAGCCGATACCCTTGCCAATGACCACTACCTCGGCATACTGGGGATGCTCAGCAATGATAACGTTGTTATTGAGTACCTTGCCCACTGTTATGCTGCTGCTCACTTGCGACACCTCTTTTAATTCTGGATACCCGATCTATTTTGGCAGCACGATACACGTATCAGCATGTGAAGATTAACCTTGAGCTACTATCATAACATCAAGAATCTCAAATTAGAAGTGTGCGGCAAAGAGCCTGGGACTCATTTCACCCGAAACGTCCGGCCTGAGAATTTGTAGACCAATATCAGGGCCGCCAGCATATAGACAACAGCAGAGAGCACTACAATAAAAGCAAAAATCCCGGGCTCGCTCTTGAACTGCATGGCTATAAAACCGGCTGCCAGCACGATACTGTTCACAATCGTAAAGAACGGATTCTTCACATTCAACTCGGTACTGTACGGCTGGAAGATGTAATACATGAACAGATGATGCACCGAGAAGAACAGGGACAGGGCCACAATGGTCACGCAAAAGATAACCGCATCCGCAGCGCCCCAGCTCTCACCCGACAGCAGGATCAGCAGATTCACCGCCAGGCAGATCGCGGCAGCCGGAATCAGATTAAGCAGGCTGATGCGCAGCAGCCGGATCCGGAAGTTGCTCAGGATCGCCGACTGTTCGCGGTAGAACCCGTAACGCAGCAGACTGAGATCACAGTTGTAGAACATAGCCTTGCAGACACGTTCACCGATGGAGGTGTAATTCATAAGGATCAGAAAGGTCGGCAAAGCGCTGATCAGATAATGGGCCATTCTGTTAAAAGCTGCTTCCGAGAACAGCAGCGTCAGCAAGGCAGCCGCGAAGAGTGCGCCAATAATCACCAGGCGCCGCTGCACTGGATGAATGAGTAACCGCCGGTGGCGCGAGAAAAATATCGCATTCAGATAAGCATACCCGCTTTTGCCTGCGAATTGTCCGTGGTTCAGCTGCTCCGCCGTGTACTGTTGCTCCCGGGTTGCGACATCCTTCACCCGTGCCTCCTTCATCATGCGTCCCATATCCAGCAGCGGATCATCAATTTTGGTCACGGCATCCACTGCATTGCGGTAATCCGGATAACGGGCGATGTAGACTGCACAGAGGGCTCCCAGCACGGTCACACCAAGCACCAGAGGCAGACTGAACAACGTAGGACTGTCCACCAACGCAAATCCCGGGAGCAGAGGTACATAAGCCAGCAGGTATCCTGCACCAATGGCGGTCCAGACCCAGCTAGTTTTTTTGACAACCACAATGCCGTATTTATCAAAAAACCACAAATGCAGGGCCTCGCAGGCAATACGCCAGAAGGTCAGCAGCAGAGCAAGAACACCTCCCTGCCACAGCGGAGCCCCCAGAAGATTCCCGAAAACCATCATCGCCGGGATAAACGTAACCGCAAAGCTGATCCCGCGCAGCGCCAGCGTAACACGCATATATCTCTCCGCAGGGAGCCTCATTAGCTTCACGAATATATACTTGTCCCGTTTGGGCTCCAGAATAACCGCGCTGGAAACCGCAGCGACCAGAAAGCTTAAACAGAGCAGGACCTGCAGGTACAGCTGATATTGTGCTGAAAGCGTTAAGGTTAATTCACCGCCTGCAAGCTTTACGGGCAAATAGACCATAAGCCCCAAATAGGCAAACTTGGACAAGAAGGCCCAGATGGCTTTGAGGATATAGACGATTACCGATAAAGTCTGCTTAAGCGCCGTCTCAGAATAGACTGAAGCCGGTACCAGCTTGCCGATAACGGGGATTTTTCTGAAATAGAACATCAGCCGGTTAGCGCCGGACATCCCGCGAATCTCCATGATCGCCCTCAGCGTGCTAATCATGGTCTCCATCCTTCAGCAGCGCGATAATCTGCTCCTCGAACTCCGGACTGCGCAGCGTTTCCGCGGGAATCTCACGGAGCGAGCCATTATTCAGAATTACCAGCTCATCACAGAGATCGGCAGCCAGCTGCAGGATATGGGTGGAGAAAATAATAATATGCTTCTGCTTCATCTCACGCAGCAGCTTCTTGATCTCAAGCGCGACCACCACATCAAAGGAGGTCAGCGGCTCATCCAGCAGAATCAGCGGCGGCCGGGAAATGATGAAGCAGAGCATTTGAATTTTGTTCTTCATCCCGTGGGAGTAGCCCTTAATCAGGCGATGGCGGTCCTCCTCCTCAAAACGGATGATATCAAAATACTCTTCGATACTTCTGCCCGGTTCTATTTTATCCTTATTGATATCCATGTAGAACTTCACAAACTCATAACCCGTTAAGAAATCCGGCAGAATCGGCAGGGAAAAGACGTAGCCGATCTCCTCTTCGCGAAGCGGAAGACTCACTTCCTCCCGCCGCAGAAACGCCCCGCCGCTGTCCATGCGTATCTCACCGCTGAGGCAGTTGAACAGCGAGGTTTTGCCGGCACCGTTGCGTCCCAGGAGCCCGTAAATCTTGCCTTGCTCGAAGGTGAAGTCAATTCCCTTCAGCACTTCCTTACCGTCAAAGCTCTTGCGTATATTATCCAAAATGAGCTCCATGCCTGCACCTCCGTTTCTTAATGCGGTATTTCTATAAAAAAGGTATGACAGGCGGTTAAACCTGCCGGCCATACCTCCGTGATACGCTATTATTCCTCTGGTTGTTCAACCGGGGCGGCCGATGGTAATACGGCCGGTTTCGGTTTACCCGGGAGGGCGGTTACTGGCGCTCCGGTATATTCGGCAGATGCTGCCAGCTCCGGCTTGCCTTTGGTTTGGGTCAACCCTTTGATCAGCGCTTCGACATCAATGCCGGACACGCTTTTCAGCATCTCAGGGGCCGTCGCCATCAGTTGGGTCACATAATTGCTGACCCGGGCCGCGCCTTCCCCGTTGCCGGTATCCACAACCGTCAGCTTATCAATGGAAGCCAGCGGCTCGGCAATCTTCCCGGCCAGCTCCGGCAGCATTTTGACGATAATATCGAGCACCGCCGCTTCGCCGAACTTCTGGAAGGCTTCCGCCAGCTTCTCTTTGGCTTCCGCTTCGGCCAGACCGCGCAGCCGGATAACTTCCGCTTCTGCCTTACCCTTGGCCAGTTCGGCATCCGCGACTGCCTGCCCTTCCAGACGTTTCTGCTCGGAGGTCGCTTTAGCCTGAGTCTCAATACTGTACTGCAGCGCATCCGCTTCACGCATCCGCTTGGCCTTGTCGGCTTCCGCCGCCTGCTCCACCGCATAACGGTCAGCTTCCGCTTTCTTCTTCACTTCCGCATCATACTGCTTCTCGCGAACCTGGATTTCCTTGGTCTGCAAATCAATTTCGCGTTCCTTGCGGACCAGCTCGACCTTCATCTGCTCTTCAACCACCGTCTGCTTGGCCCGCGCCTCCTGAATATGGTACGCCTGGTCCGCTTCCGCTTTGGCGGTATCCTGATCACGTTTGAACGCCGCTACCTTCAGCTGGTTCTCCTTCGAGGCTTCGGCGATATTGGTATCACGCAGCAGTTCTGCCTTCTGCCCCTGCTCTTCGGCATTGGCCTTCTGAATCCGCGCATCCCGCACAGCCTCGGCTTCAGCAATCTCTGCATCCCGCTTCACTGCGGCAATCCGCGGCTTACCCAGCGCTTCCAGATATCCGTGCTTATCACGCACATCCTTAATGGTGAACGAGACGATCTGCAGCCCCATCTTCTTCAAATCACGGGCTGCAACACCTTGAACCTCCTGGGCGAAACGGTCCCGGTTGCGGTAGACCTCTTCAACGGTCATTGAACCGAGTATCGCCCGCAGATGGCCTTCGAGTACTTCCTGGGCTTCGCTCTTCAGCGCCTCAATCGGTTTGCCCATGAACTGCTCGGCTGCCGTAGCTACATCTTCGGTCGAGCTGCCCACCTTAATGATCGCGACCCCATCGGCAATAACCGGAACACCCTGCTCGGTGTAGACCTCCGGGGTCGTCACGTCGAGCTTATGGGAGAGCAGTGACATGAACTCTGCCTTCTGAAAGACCGGCAGAATGAACGCACCGCCGCCGCGGACAATTTTGATTTTGCGGCCGGAGCCGTCATCTGAGATATGATTACTGCCCAGGAAGGAGCCGGTAACGATCATCCCTTCATCAGGTCCTACCGTTTTGTAACGGGCCCAGAACGCAATACCAAGTACAAATAATACAGCCACAACGACTGCAGGAATAAACAAAAAATCAGGAATACCGAACATTAAGAATCCTCTCCTCTTCTCTCTTCGAATTCTGACACAAGGGCTACCCCCTCGCGGACCTCCACAACTACAACCTTGATACCGGCCGGCAGCAGATGCTGTTCAAAGCTGGCCGCCGTATGCAGACTGTTACCAGCGCCGAACTTTACCATAATCTCTCCGTAGCCTGCAGCAGGTACCGGGACGGTAACCTCGCCGATTCTGCCCGGCAGCTCATTCATTGAGAATCCGTTCGACATTTCGCTGTTCCTCATTGGCTTCACGACAACAAGATGCAGCACTACTCCCATAAAAGCCGCAATCAGCAGGGACAAGGCAAGAATTGCGCCATCTTCCAGTCCACTGTAGCGGCTAAGCAGTACCCCCGCTCCGCCGAACACCGTTACTCCGCCCGCCAAGATGGCAGGATTGACGAAATCAAAAGATACGAAGTCAAAAACCCCGTGCAGAGCGCCTCCGATCAGGTCGCCTACAAGTACACTGACTACAGCAAAAATAATGCCCAGCGCCAAACAGCCCAAATACAGCGTTTGCATGTTTGTCTCCTCCCGTCTTTACTTCCGGACTGTCATACTAGTTTAAACGCTGAAACCATGTCCTTGGTTTCACAAAGTTGGGTATTAATCTCAATATTGTATCTCTGGAGAGAGATTATTTAGGGATCTTCATGTTAAAAAACCGCTCCCGGCGAACGGGAACGGCTGAACAATGGTGCAGCAAATAGGGTTAACCATTGCCGGTATGTCTATCCAGCTGCCTTACAGGGCCAGCTTACAAGGTCAACTGCCTGTAAATGAATTTACAGAGCCAGCTTGTAAATCTCTACAACATCCTCACGCTGAAGCTTGCGGAAGTTGCCGAATGGGCCAAAACGGACAGCCTTGTCAGCCATATTGCCGATTTCGCTGTCATCGATGTCATAATCACCTAGCGTCTTCGGAGCCCCGATCGAATCCCAGAAGCTGCGAAGCGCCACGATGCCTTCAAGCCCGACCTCTTCATCGCTTCTGCCGGCCGGATCGATGCCGAATACGTTCACTGCCAATTGGCGGAACCGGGCTGGGTTCGTACTGAGGTTATACTTCATCCATTGCGGGAACAGAATGGCCAATCCTCCGCCATGCGGAATATCGTAAACTGCGGATACGGCATGCTCAATATTGTGGGTAGCCCAGTCACCGGCAAAGCCCATGCTGACCATCCCGTTCAGTGCCATGGTGCCGCAGTACATGATGGTCTCACGCAGTTCGTAGTTATTCAGATCTTCGATCAGCTTGGGTGCAGTCTCGATTACAGTACGAAGCAGGGTTTCACAGAAGCCGTCCTGTACCGGTGTGTTGCCGTCTGTGTGGAAATAATGCTCCAGTGTATGGGACATGATGTCCACCATGCCGTAGACCGTCTGATCACGCGGCAGGGAGAAGGTATTCTCAGGATCAAGAATCGAGAATGCCGGATAGGCATGCACGCTGCCCCAGCCCATTTTCTCCTTAGTCACTTCATTTGTAATTACCGAGCCGTTGTTCATTTCCGAACCGGTAGCCGCCATTGTCAGCACAGTCCCCAGCGGAAGAGCTCCCTGAGGCGCCGCTTTGCGCTCCACGAAGTCCCACATATCCCCATCGTACTTCGCACCGACAGCTACAGCCTTGGCACAATCCAGCACACTGCCGCCGCCGACGGCGAGTATCAGCTCGATTCCGTTCTCGCGGCATAAATCCACGCCTTGATGTACGTTAGACAGGCGCGGGTTAGGCTCCACTCCGGCCAATTCCGTCACTACAGCTCCGATGGCATTCAGCTCAGCAATTACTTTGTCGTACAGGCCGCTGCGCTTGATGCTGCCGCCGCCGTACATCAGCAGTACATTCTTGCCGTATTTCGGCACTTCGGTGCGGAGTGCCTGCAATGTCCCTTGTCCAAAAATCAGCTTGGTAGGGTTATAGAACTCAAACTTACGCATATGGGTAAACCTCCATGAGTATATGAATGTGACGCACTTGTATATTATAGACCTCCGGCTTGCCGCATTCAAATGGCTGCGAAGAAGGGGCAAAAGGTCGGTATCGTGTTTAAAAGACACGGCGTACCCTTAACGCCTGCCTAGCACAAATTCAAAGGGATTTATCCCTTTAATTTCCGCCTGACGCCCGATTTCGGCGGATTTAGGGGGATTTATCCCTTTGATTCCCCCATATCGCCCACGTCCGGCGGGATCAAAGGGATTCTGCCCCTCATTTCCTCCCATCGCCCGATTTCGGCGGAATCAGGGGCACTTCTGCACCTCATTTCCTCCCGTCGCCCACTTTCAGCGAAATCAGGGGCACTTCTGCCCCTCATTTCCTCCCGTCGCCCGATTTCGGCGGAATCAGGGGCACTTCTGCCCCTCATTTCCTCCCGTCGCCCACTTTCAGCGAAATTAGGGGCACTTCTGCCCCTCATTTCCTCCCATCGCCCGATTTCGGCGGAATCAGGGGCACTTCTGCCCCTCATTTCCTCCCGTCGCCCACTTTCAGCGAAATTAGGGGCACTTCTGCACCTCATTTCCTCCCGTCGCCCGCTTTCAGCGGAATCAGGGGCATTTCTGCCCCTCATTTCCTCCCGCCCCTCACTTCCGGCGGACACATCATTGCATCGCAGTTTCTCGCGCAATATAAAAATGTCCCCGCCGATACTCCGGCAGGGACATCCCATTTACAAGACACAGCAGTCTTAGTTGAACCCGCTGGTGTTCACGAACCGGCGGAATGCCGCCTGGCCTTCCGGTGTGCGTTTGTAGACTCCCGCATGCTCCAGAATATGCGTGAACTTGGTGCCTACCTCGTTCTGCACCGTCTTCACCGCTTCCTCGCGGCTCAGGGAGGTGCCGAAACGGCCGGCCAGCTCCGCGATCCAGGAGGCATGCTGCGCGAGCGGATGATCAGCGCCCTGGCTCTGGACCGCTTCCAGCAGCGCGGTGTCTCCGGCCAGAACGCCAGCGACAGCATCGAGCTCTTCCTTGAGGCGTCCCGGCAGAATCGCCAGGCCCATAACCTCAATTAGCCCGATGTTCTCCTTCTTGATGTGGTGCATTTCCCGGTGCGGGTGGAAAATCCCTTCGGGATATTCTTCGCTGGTCCGGTTGTTGCGCAGCACCAGATCCATCTCATAGCCGCCGTCTTCTGCCCGGCGGACAATAGGTGTAACCGTGTTATGCGGCACGCTCTCCCCGGCTTCTTCACTGAAGGCCAGGACATCAGCTGCCGGATCGCTGTAAGTCTTCCAGGCCTCATAGATACTGTTGCCGGCTTCCAGCAGCACGGCAGGATCTGCCCCCTGCATCCGCAGCACAGACATTGGCCATTTCACAATGCTAAGGCTAACGCCTGGATATGCAGCATGGGTGAAGCTATCCTCTTTGGGCGCCTTCTGGATGGGGAAGGTGTGGCGTCCGCCCTGGAAGTGATCATGGGTCAGAATGGAGCCGCCGACAATCGGCAGATCGGCATTCGAGCCGATGAAATAATGCGGGAAGGTTTCAACAAAGCTAAGCAGACGCTTCAGCGTATCCTTCGTCAGCTTCATCGGCACATGATCATGGTGGAACACGATACAATGCTCGTTATAGTACACATACGGCGAGTACTGGAAGAACCATTTCTCATTGTTCATCGCAAGAGGAATCACTCGCAGATTCTGGCGCGGCGGGTGATTGACCCGTCCGGCATAGCCGACATTCTCGCGGCAGAGCTGGCATTTCGGATAGACCGGCGGCGGGAGCAGCCGGGCCATGGCGATTTCCTTCGGGCTTTTCTCCGGTTTGGAGAGATTGATCGTCATCTCGATATCCCCGTACGGCGAATCCTGGAGCCAATACACATTCTTGGCCACCCGGTCCATACGGATATAGTTGGAATCAATACTCAGCTTATAAAAGCGGTCAGTGGCCGCCTGAATGCCCTGCCCCGCCTGGATCGCGGCGAACTCCGCATTTACCTCAGACGGCCGGGCCATCAGAAGGCCCATGATCTTGGCGTCCAGCAGATCGCGGTAAGTGTCCGTATTCTCCGGAATCAGCCCGGTCTCAAACCCGTAGTCGATCAATTGATCCAGCGGTGCCTGCGGACTCTCAAGCGGACCTTCAGTGAATTCACCGGCATACGGCTCACTGAAGCCGAACTGGTCCAGCAGTTCATTGCGGCTGTAATCAACGTCAGCAGGCTGAATCAGCTCCTTGTGCTGCGCGAACAGGACCAGCTGCTCAATCGCATACAATGCCTTCTCAGAGGCTGCAGCCGTAATATTATCGTTCTGCATTTCAATTCTCCTTATTTGCTGCAACCTGTATAGCTGAACTTAAGATATTAACTTAAGCCATAGACGTCACTACGGTGAATATTTGGACTTCCGGCCGCTGCCCGCCCCCAGATTTCTTGATTGACCCGCTGATTGCGGCTGAAATCCGGTGACTGCTGATGCTTCCGAAGCGAGCTTTCCTGCGGAAAGCTTTCAGGCGGTCGCTAACGCTCCTACAGTTCCAAAATCCCCCTTCGATCCTTCTGGCTTTTTATTTTTCTTTTGTTCATCTTATGATTGCCTATTCTTCAAGCCAGGCTTCCATACTGTTCACAACAAGTACAGTGACAGGCTTAGACGCCATACCCTTCCGGGTTCGCGGAGTGCCAGTTCCAGGCGCTTTGGATGATGCCTTCCAGATCGGCATGCTGCGGGTCCCAGCCCAGGATCGTCCGGGCTTTGGCCGAAGAAGCGACCAGTACTGCCGGATCACCGGCGCGGCGCTCCTGGATTACAACCGGGATGTCCAGGCCGGTTACCTTCTTCGCAGTCTCAATCACCTGCTTCACTGAGAAACCAAGGCCGTTGCCCAGGTTGAAGATATTGCTTGCACTGCCGCTGCGCAGGTAGGTTACCGCACGGACATGCGCATCCGCCAGATCGCTGACATGGATATAGTCTCGTACGCAGGTTCCGTCTTCTGTCGGGTAGTCTTCGCCGAAGACCGCGATGTTCTCCCGCTGCTTGAGTGCAGCCTGGAGCACCAGCGGAATCAGGTGACTCTCCGGACGGTGGTCTTCACCGATTTTGCCGCTGGCATGTGCACCTGCAGCATTGAAGTAGCGCAGCGCTACGTATTTGATGCCGAGCACCTTGTCGAACCAGGCCATCATGCGCTCCATGGTCAGCTTGGTCTCCCCATAAACATTCGCAGGTTCAGTGCGGTCCGTTTCTTCAATCGGCACCTTTTCCGGTTCGCCGTAGGTTGCGGCTGTGGAGGAGAAGACGATTTTATCCACTCCGGCATGCTGCATCGCTTCGAGAAGACACTGTGTACCGTACACGTTGTTGTCGTAATATTTTACCGGATCCTTCATGCTCTCGCCTACCAGAGAACTCGCTGCGAAATGGATTACCGCTTCAATCTTGTTCTCGGAGAAAAGCTTGGCCAGCAGTTCCTTGTCGCGCAGATCTCCCTCATACAGCTTGCCGCCCAGCAGCGCCTCGCGGTGCCCTGTCAGCAGATTGTCGATAACTACGACCTCTTCCCCGCGGTCCAGCAGCTCTGCTACTGTGTGGGAACCGATATATCCTGCTCCGCCCGTTACCAGAATCGCCATCTTATTTCACTCCTTTCAGTTCTTCAACGCCGTTGCCGATCGTGCATACATAGAACTCGCCCGTCAGACCGGATCTATTCTTGTAAGCTTCGCCGACTTCGGTAATGAAACGTTCCACATCATCCTCATGTACCAGAGATACTGTACATCCACCGAATCCGGCACCTGTCATACGCGAGCCGAGTGTTCCCGGAATACGCTGCGCTTCTTCAACCATAATGTCCAGCTCTTCGCAGCTGACTTCATAGAGGTCACGCAGGGAGACATGGGAATCGTTCATATAGAGTCCGAATTGCTTCAGGTCATTGTTCTTCAGGACTTCAACCGAGTCAAGTACACGCTGGTTCTCTTCCACCACATGACGGGCGCGGCGTCTAACGGTTTCGTCGGTGATTTTATGCTGATGAAGCTCGAATTGTTCAGGTTTAAGCTCGGCCAGATAAGACAGGGTTGGTACCTCTTGCTTCAAAATAGCCAGAGCCTCCTCGCATTGGCTGCGGCGTTCATTGTACTTGGAGTCCACAAGACCGCGCTTCTTGTTCGTATTGCCGATAACCAGCTTATATGAGCCAGTCACAAATGGAACCAGGCTGTATTCCAGAGTGTCACACATCAGCAGGATGGCCTGGTCGCGTTTGCCATTGGCGACAGCGAACTGGTCCATGATACCGGAGTTTACGCCGACATACTGGTTCTCCGCACGCTGCGACAGCAGGGCGATCTCTACAGTATCCGTGTCTCCACCAAGCAGTGTCAGGAAGGCATAACCTGTTACTACCTCGATAGAAGCGGAAGAGGATAAGCCCGAGCCGTTCGGAATTTCTCCGTGGAACAAGAGGTCATACCCTCCCGATACCGGAAGGTCCTTCTTGGCCAGCTCGACCATAACACCAACCGGATAGTCAACCCACTCGCCGGTTTTGGCTTTGCCGATTTCGCTGTAGCCGATAGAGGCTTCATAAGGGAAATTCGTCGATGCGAATTGAACCTTGCCGTCTGTACGCGGACGCACGATAAGGGTAGTTCCAAAGTCCAGTGCTGCCGGGAACACATAACCGCCGTTGTAGTCCAGATGCTCTCCGATGAGATTCACACGGCCTGGTGCGTAGAACACCCGCGCCTCTTCGCTGCTCTCTCCGTATTTCTCGATAAATTTACTGTTAAGTTCCTGTACGCTCATTATTGCCACTCCATCCTTTCGCTGCTTGTGCTTGGGCTTTCAACTTGTTTCCAACTTGCTTCCTTCATGCTTACATTATAATAAAATCAGACTTGCCCTGATAATGCAATCATGTGTGCAATACATGGACAAATGTGACTTCCAGCCGCCGGGAGGATATACTGGAGATAAAGATTCATTTCTGCGCTTCCCCTCATGCTTAGCTATGATAGCGTTATATTCAAGAAAGGCGGATGGCCGTTGGAACATACCTATTCCGTAGGATCAAATCCCGTGTATTTCGATCAGCAGCCTCTGCATGTGCTGTTCGCCGGGGAGAGCCAGACGCTTCCGCTGCATCAGGCCGGCCCCAAGATCTACGATTATTATCTGCTTCACTACATTGAGTCCGGCTCCGGTGTATTCCGGACCGAGCAGCGCAAGTATGAACTGGGAACGGGAGACTGCTTCCTGATCCACCCGGCCCAGCTGGTCAGCTACATCTCCGATCAGCAGCAGCCCTGGCGGTACCGCTGGGCCGCCTTCACCGGAGCGGAGGCGGAGCAGCTCGCCTTGCAGGCCGGATTCTCCCCGGAGAAGCCGGTCCTGACCTCGGCTGAGGGCAGTGTGATCCCGGGCGCACTCGCAGGGATGATGTCCGCCTTCTATGGGGGTAAGGAGAGCGCGCATCTGACCTCGCTCGGCTATCTTTACCTGATTGTCGGCGAAGCATCCGGTCTGCTGATCTCCTCGTCACGGTTGCCCGGGGCAGAATCGCAGGTCAAACGCACGGTGAAGCAAATGATCAACTATATGGCTTCCCAATATGCCCATCCGGTCTCCATTGAACAGATGTGCGGCAGCCTGGGCTATAACCGCGCTTATCTGTCACGCATCTTCAAGCAGGAGACCGGCCTCTCGCCGGTTACCTATCTGCTGAAGCTGCGCATCGAGAAGTCCCGCCAGCTGCTGCGTGAACGCCCCGAGCTATCGGTAGAGCAGGTCGCATCCTCCGTCGGCCTGACCGATGCCCTGTACTTCTCCCGGCAGTTCAAACGCTTTTGTGCCCAGTCCCCCAGCACTTACCGGCAGGCGACTGCCAATCCCGGGGAGAAATAGGCTCAGGAGAACATCCGGCGTTCTACCAGAACTCCGCTTAAGCCAACAGCCCGTTTCCTGTTCCGGAAGCGGGCTGTTACTTGTCAATTCTATAGATTACTCAGGCTTCATCCTCTGTTCCAAGGATCGTCTCAATCCGTTCCAGCTCTTCCTGCGAGAAATCACCATGCGCCAGAGCAGCGATATTCTCCTCGATCTGGCTTACACGGCTGGCGCCGATCAGCGCCGAGGTCACCTTGCCGCCGCGCAGCGTCCAGAGGAGCGCGAACTGGGCCAGGCTCTGGCCGCGTGCTACCGCCATCTGGTTGAGCGCGTGGATCTTGCGCAGCACCTCCGGCGTAATCCGGCTCTCATTCAGGAAGGCGGATGGCCCGGCGGCCCGGGAATCGCCGGGAATGCCGTTCAGGTATTTGCTGGTCAGCAGGCCCTGAGCCAGCGGGGTAAAAGCGATACTGCCGATGCCATGCTCCTCCAGCACATCCTGCAGCCCGCCTTCAATCCAGCGGTCGAGCATGGAATACCGCGGCTGATGAATCAGAAGCGGTGTTCCGAGCTCCTTCAGGATGCCAATTGCCTGCTCTGTCTGCTCAGCCGTGTAGTTGGACAAGCCGATGTAGAGCGCTTTACCTGAACGTACAGCATGATCCAGTGCTCCCATCGTTTCTTCCATCGGGGTTTCGGGGTCTGGACGGTGGGAATAAAAAATATCCACATAGTCCAGTCCCAGCCGTTTCAGGCTCTGGTCCAGGCTGGACAGAATATATTTGCGTGAACCCCAGTCGCCGTATGGGCCGGGCCACATATAATATCCCGCCTTGGTGGAGATTACCAGCTCGTCACGGTAGGGAGCGAGATCACGGGCAAGAACTTTGCCGAACAGTTCCTCTGCCGAGCCTGCCGGAGGACCATAGTTGTTAGCCAGATCGAAATGGGTAATTCCGAGATCGAAAGAGCGGGTGATCATCTCGCGGCCATTCTCATAAGTGTCGATGCCGCCGAAATTATGCCACAGGCCCAGTGAAATTGCCGGAAGCTTGAGGCCCGACCTGCCGGTGCGGTTATAACGCATGACTTCATACCGTTCATCGCTAGCCACATATACCATTGCTTATCCCTGCCTCTCGTTTCCTCAGTTATTGCAATACCCTATTTTAAACTCCGTACAGACTTTGTAATCTTCACCCCGGGGAAAAGCTTGAAATCCTCATCCGAGCAGTCCTTGTATTCTGCCCATCACATCGCCAATCCGGTCCGTAATGATCAGATCTGCCTGATGGTCGTACGGGGTCGGATCGCCGTTAAGCAGCACCGTATGCCTTCCCCGGAAGTAGGTGATCAGGCTTGCCGCCGGCTGGACTGTGAGCGAAGTGCCGCCAATCAGCAGCAGGTCTGCTGCCGCAATCGCCGCCACTGCTTCGACCAGCACATCATGATCGAGCGCTTCCTCATAGAGCACCACATCCGGCTTAATGATGCCGCCGCACTCCGGGCACAGCGGCACAGCAGCCGTCTGCTCCAGAATCTGCTCCAGACCGTAATAGGTATTGCAGTCCATGCAGTGATTGCGGTGAATCGAGCCGTGCAGCTCCAGCACCCGGCGGCTTCCCGCCAGCTGGTGCAGACCGTCGATATTCTGTGTAATGATTGCCTTCAGCTTGCCCTTGGCTTCAAGTTCAGCCAGCAGCCGGTGGGCCCCGTTCGGCTTCGCCTCGGGATGAATCATCTTACTGCGGTAGAAATCAAAAAAAATGTCCGGCGAGGACATGAAAAAGCTGCGGCTCAGCATCACTTCAGGCGGATACGGAGAGTTATGCTGAGCCTGATATAGACCGGCCGCCGAACGAAAATCCGGTATGCCGCTCTCCGTTGATGTTCCGGCGCCGCCAAAAAAAACAATATTCCCGCTGTCTTTGATCCAGGAAGCCAGTAGCTGCAATTGATCCATAGAGTCCCACGTTTCCTCTCTGTACAGAAATGAAATCAGAATGTAACCCGGAGCTGGGCATAGCCGGAAACAACAATATCCGCATCCAGCAGGTGGGCTGCGGTCCCATCTGGAGACAGACCCACAGCAAGCCGCAGTCCGGCACCCTTGCCCAGCTGCATATCCGCATTGCTGTCACCGATAATGACCGTCTCGCCGGGCAGCAGGCCCAGCTCCCGGCAGGCCGTCTCGGCCATCTCCGGTGCAGGCTTGCCGTGCTTCACTCTGTCTCTGGTGACGACGGAATGGAAATACCCGGAAATCCCAAGCCACTCCAGATGCTCACGGGTAGTGGCCATATGGTCTGAGGTCACGACACCGAGTTTCAGGGAAGCGGCCGCACACTGCTCCAGAAAAGCATGCAGCCCCGGCATCGCCACCGCCGCCCTCTGCCGGCGCAGCTCGTTCATAGCTTGCTTGGAGATCGCATTCACCTGCGTTACCGCTTCATTCCAGGGAACACCGGCAGCATACAGCTGCCAGGCCAGAATCCCGATCGTTTCTTCAGCGGTCGCCATAGAGAGCGGTCCGGAGGGGTCATACCCGGTCACCTTGCCGGTGGCATCATGAACCGTACCCAGCACAGAAGCAAGCTCCGGCCCGCCTCGCGGCAGGCCGCCGATTATTGCCAGCTGGCTGCCCAGCCCCTTCAGAATCAGGTCCGCCCAGCTTCCCCAGGTGGCAAGCAGATCCAGCAGCGTTCCATCCTTGTCGAACAAGATGCCCCTGCACGGAACGGATATCTCATTAATATGCAATTCAGGCATTCAGACTGACACTCCTCTCCCAGGCGGAGTTACTTCCGTTATTCGGTGCTCACTTGCTCTGACGCAGGTTCCCTATCCAATCCAGCAAGGCCCGCGCAGTGCGGTTCTGCTGCTCTTCCTCTGTGATGGTGGCTATGCCGTCACCCTTCTGAGGGCCGTAGCTACCGAACTGGGCATGATTGCCTCCATTGACCGCCGTGTATACCGTGTTGCCCGGAAGATAGGCGCGGCCTTTATTATAGCTCTCCTGATCAACCACCTTGTCCTCGGTACCCAGCACCGACAATACGGACAGCGTAGTATTCTTTAAACTGCCTTTCTCATCCGGGTAGGAAGCCAGAAAAAAAACGCCTTCCAGCTGGTCGGCATGAGCTGCAGCGAAGCGCGAGGCCATTACCCCGCCAAGCGAGTGCCCGCCAAGCACAAAGGACTGCTTCGGATGCACGCGGATGATCTCTTCGGCAGCATTCCCCTTGATCACTGCCAGGTTAAGCGGCATTCTTGCGATATAGAACGGGTGGCCGGCTGCTGCAATTTTCCTGGCAAGCGGAGCATAAGCTTCCGCCTCGACCAGTGCGCCGGGATAAAAGATCACGGCGGTGCCGAGTGCAACCGACGGCTCGAACGAGATCCAGTTGTCATTCTGCTCTACTGTAATTCCCCCGGCAGAGACAAGTGCAGTCTCAGCTCTTTCAGCAGGCTGATACGGAGTCAGGTACTTCCATATAAACACCCCAGCCACCAGCAGAATCAATACAATTCCTATAAGCACATTGCGTTTGGTACTGCTTTTTCTCAATAGAGTTCACTCCCGGATACTGCATACAGAAAATTATAGTGTAATCAATGAAATCAAACAACCTTCAACACTTCGCCACATCTAGCGACCATGAGAGCGCTTACCATTGTGATATATTTCACTATTTATTTACCGAAAATCATGTATTTTAAAATTAAAGTATTAAGCAATGCGCAAACCGCATTTATTGGAGGTAACGTCATGATCCGGGAAAGCTCGCTCGACACGCGTGGAGAAACGTTTTTTCTTAATTTACGCTTCATGCTTATTGTAACTGTCTTTGTGGCCAATGCGATCGAACCCCTGATTCTTGAAATGAGCGGACTCCACACCCTGTACCAATGGATCTTCAGCTTTCACATGCCGCTGTTTGTGCTCGTGACCGGTTACTTTGCCCGTAAAAGCTTACAGGGCTCAGCCGGCCGTAAGGTGCTGCTGCAGATTGGACTGCAATATATTATTTTTCAGAGCCTCTACTCGGCACTCGACATTTCCTTCTTCCATGTAAATAACATACAGCATTCCTTCTTCGCTCCTTACCTGCTCCTGTGGTTCCTGGCCAGCCACGCCTTCTGGCGTCTGCTCATGCTGGGGATGAGCCGCTGGAGCAAGAGCGCCCAGTTTGCCTTTGCCATAGCCGCAGGTGTGGCTGTAGGTTATCTGCAGCTGGATGGCATCTGGTTCAGCATCAGCCGCACCTTTGTTTACCTGCCCTTTTTCGTCATCGGAACTCATTTCTCCTTCGGAGCTTTCGTTAAGCTGTATCAGCAATATGTCAAAACCGCTGCCGCTGCCGCTTCACTCCTGTTGCTTATCGTGATGGGCTTAGCGGGACGCGGTCTCCCGATGGGCTGGCTGTTGGGCAGTATGACCTATATGCAGCTCGGTGCCCATGAATGGTATGCGGGGGTGTTCCGGCTCGCTGTGTATGCTTTGCAATTTGCCGCTTCCCTGGCGTTCCTGGGCCTGGTCCCTTACGGGTTAAGCCGCATGACAGATTTGGGACGCCGCACCCTCTACGTCTTCCTGCTTCATGGATTTATTGTCCGGGCAGCTGCCGTTTCCGGCCTGTATGCCTATATCGGAAATGCTGCCGGAGCCGCACTGCTGATTGCAGGCGCAGTATCCTGCACGGTGCTGCTGGCCCAGCCCGCTGTCAAACGTATGCTGAACCCGCTGGTTGAGCCGTCTGTAGACTGGATGATCTCGCTCCAGCGCGCCGCCATCAGACGCTCACTTTAGTAATTATTTACTGAAACCTCTTCCCTTCTTGATATGTAGAAGCCTGTCCCGCCGCGGATAGGCTTTTTGTTTATGAATGCCTGTGGAGGACAGTGTAGCCGTTTCCATTCGTGTGCCGGGAGATGACTGCGACAAACTTCACATTGCCCGGTAGAAAAATGAGGTTTTTTGTGATAGACTCTCTATTAACGTTCGTATCCAATCCGCTTATTTTATAGAAACGGCTCCGCCCTACTTCTGTTCACTGCATGAAGCTGGACCTTGTTCCTTCTATAAACCGCAGACACGCAGCCTCTGGGATTGCAATGCGTTAATGCGGCACTATATTTGTTCTCACCGTTCCAAGAGGTTAGGCTCACAATACTTTTAGGGGGAAATCTCATCATGGCAAACAAGAAAATGCGTTCAGACATGATCAAAAAGGGCTTTGACCGCGCTCCACACCGCAGCCTTCTGCGGGCCGCAGGCGTTAAGGAAGAGGATTTCGGCAAGCCGTTTATCGCAGTCTGCAATTCCTATCTCGACATTGTACCGGGTCATGTGCATCTGCAGGAATTCGGCAAAATCGTTAAGGAAGCTATCCGTGAAGCCGGCGGGGTTCCATTCGAATTCAATACCATCGGCGTAGATGACGGTATTGCCATGGGACATATCGGAATGCGCTATTCGCTCCCAAGCCGCGAGATTATTGCCGATTCTGTGGAAACGATGGTTTCCGCTCACTGGTTCGATGGAATGGTGTGCATTCCCAATTGCGATAAAATCACCCCGGGCATGATGATGGGCGCACTGCGCGTCAACATCCCGACGATCTTCGTCAGCGGCGGACCGATGAAGGCCGGCGTAGACAGCAAAGGCAAGAAGCTCTCCCTGACATCCGTGTTCGAAGGCGTTGGCGCCCATCAGGTCGGCAAGATCAATGACGCTGAACTGCTTGAACTGGAACAATTCGGCTGTCCAACCTGCGGATCATGTTCGGGTATGTTCACAGCCAATTCCATGAACTGTCTGGCTGAAGCTATGGGCCTCGCTCTCCCGGGCAACGGCACCATTCTGGCTGTTGCCGAAGAACGCAGAGATTTCGTCCGCAAATCAGCTACACAGCTAATGGAACTGATCAAGCTGGATCTGAAACCGCGTGATATCGTAACCCATGAATCGTTGGACAATGCCTTTGCGCTGGATATGGCTATGGGCGGCTCCACCAACACTGTGCTGCATACCCTGGCACTGGCTCAGGAAGCTGAAATCGACTATCCGCTGGAGCGTATCAATGAAGTAGCCAACCGCGTGCCTTATCTGGCCAAGCTGGCTCCGGCATCCGATATCTTCATCGAGGATGTGGACCGGGCAGGCGGCGTCAGCGCTGTGCTGAACGAGCTGCTGAAGAAGCCGGGTGCCATCTTCGGCGACTGCATGACCGTAACCGGCAAGACTCTGGCCGAGAATGTCACGGGTCATGAGATTCAGGATACGTCAGTTATTCATACAATAGACAACCCTTATTCCCCAGTAGGCGGATTGGCTGTACTCTACGGCAACCTGGCTCCGGAAGGCTCCATCATCAAGGTTGGTGCCGTAGATGCTTCCGTTGGCGGCTACCACAAAGGACCTGCCATCTGCTTCGACTCCCAGGAGCAGGCGCTGGAAGGGATCGCGAACGGCAAGGTCAAAGAAGGCCATGTCGTTGTTATCCGGTATGAAGGTCCGAAGGGCGGACCGGGTATGCCGGAAATGCTGGCACCGACTTCGCAGATCGTCGGTATGGGTCTTGGCGCCAAGGTCGGCCTGATCACCGACGGCCGGTTCTCCGGAGCGTCCCGCGGCATCAGTATCGGCCACATCTCGCCGGAAGCGGCTGAGGGCGGACCGATTGCTTTTGTCGAGGATGGTGACATCATCGAACTGGACCTGAAGGGCCGCAAGATCGAGCTGCTGGTTGAAGAAGAAGTGCTGGCTGTCCGCCGCAGCGGCTGGAAAGGCTTCGAACCGAAGGTGAAGACCGGTTACCTGGCCCGCTACTCCAAGCTGGTTACCAATGCAAGCAAAGGCGGCGTGCTGAAGATCTAATCGGCTGCAGCGCAGTGAACTGATACAGCAGAGGAACTGAAGCTGTCACAAGCTGAATATTAAGGGGCTGTCCCGTAAGCAGATATTCTGCCGGCGATGACAGCCCCTTTTATATTCCCAAGGCTTATAACGTCAATAGAGCAGTGATTCTCCAATAACAGGAGAACCGCTGCTCTATATTGTTGTGTTCGTATGCTGCTTGTCAATGGATTTTGGGCAAGGGAAAGCCAACCGGCCCCAAGCGATTCTCTGACTATGTCCCCGCACTGAAACCGCCAGTAATCACAAGCTCCGCTGTCTGGGTGCCGGCAAGGCTTCCTCCCGCCATCACCGTAACCCGGCAGGGAACAGGCGCAAACTTCATTGACGTATTCCATATCCCCAGCTCTTCCACGCCCAGATGGAAGGTTACGGTCTGCTCTTCTCCGGTCTGCAGAGAGATTTTGCTGAAGCCCTTCAGCTCCGCAATCCGGCGGGTGATCCCCGACTCCCGGGCACGGATGTACAGCTGGACTGTCTCCAGCCCTGAGATAGCGCCGGTATTCTTCACATTGATGCTGACAGCGACCCGGCTGCCTGCATCCAGATCAGCTGTTGAGATGGAGTCAGCAGATAACGAGACACTGCCGTATTCGAAACTTGTGTAGCTAAGCCCGTGTCCGAAGGCATACAGCGGGGCAGACGGCATATCCACATATACCCGGGGACGGCCCGGGTCCTTCTGGTTGTAATACACCGGCAACTGCCCGGAGGAACGCGGCAGAGACACCGGCAGCTTGCCGCTGGGATTCACGTGGCCGAACACAATTTCAGCGATGGCCTGTCCGCCTTCCGCGCCGGGATATGCCGCGCAGAGAAGTGCACCGGCTAGCGGCTCCAGTTCGTCCAGTGCATGCGGACGGCCTTGGATAATGACTGCGACCACCGGTGTGCCGGTGGCAGCCACCGCTTCAGCAAGCTGCAGCTGGATGCCGCCGAGCCGCAGGTCGGCCAGATCCACACCTTCTCCGCAGTCCATTTCGGATGGACTGCCTTCACTGATAATTGCGGCACCGTTGGCCTCAAAGTCGCCGCCGAACTGCCGTGCACTGCTGCCTCCCAGCACCAATACAGCAACATCCGCACGCTGTGCCAGCTCCACCGCTTCGCTCAGGCCGGCTGTGGAAGATTCGCGGATGCCGCAGCCCAGGGCATGTACAACCTCAACCCCGGGCGGGGCACATTGCCTGATGCCCTGCAGTACCGTCGTACCGCTTCCTTCCCGTTGTATGCTGGTATAATCGCCGAGCTGATTGTAGAGCCGGTCCGCGTTCGGACCGATAACCGCAATCCGCCGTAGCTTGCCGGCGAGCGGAAGCAAAGCGTCTTCGTTCTTCAGCAGAACGGCCGATTCCCGCGCCACCTGCAGGTTCAGCCTGCGGGTATCCGCATGACCCACCACGGAAAGCGCCAGCTGCTCATCCGTATATGGACGTTCAAACAAGCCGAGCCGAAATTTCAGCGCCAGCACACGGGATACTGCGCGGTCAATATCAGCCTCGCGGACAAGACCCATATTCACCGCCTCCTCAAGCGTGCTGAACGCTTTGTCCCACAGGCTCAGGTCAACGCCGGCGGATAAGGCCAGCGCCGCTGCGCCTTCATAACTGCCGGTCAGCGCAATCAGACGGTCAACAGCCTGACCGTCAGCCATAACGATCCCGCCGAAATCCCATTCCCCGCGTAGAATACCGCTCAGCAGCGCCTCATTCGCATGGCAGGGAATGCCGTCGATTTCATTGTAGGCTGCCATGAATCCGGCCGCACCTGCCGCTGCACCTGCCTGCGCGGCCGGGAGATGAATCTCGCGAAGCTCACGTTCACCGATTGCTGCCGGCCCGGCATTCCTCCCGCCCTGCGCTGCTCCCTGAGCGCACAGATGCTTAAGAATCACTGCAACCTTGTCTGGTGAATCCAGCTCTTCCGGCGTTGTTCCCTGCATCCCGCGCACAGCCGATGCCGTGAAGGCAGCCGCCAGGAACGGGTCCTCGCTGTAGCATTCCTCGGAACGGCCCCAGCGCGGATCTTGCAGAATATCCAGGGCGGACAGCAGCCCGAGGTGAGCCCCCCGGCTGCGCAGCTCCAGCGCTACACGGCTGTAAGTCTGTTCCATCAGTTGTGGATTCCAGGTTGCTCCGGCAGCCAGATTCACGGGCAGCAGTGTTCCGTCCAGTGCCTGATGCCCATGCGGGCATTCCTCACTAAGCAGCACAGGAATGCCCAGCCGGGTATGCTCCAGCACGTAGCGCTGCACCTTGTTCGCAGCAGCAGCGCTGGCGGCGGCTGTAATCCCGTTGCTGTAATCCACCCCTGACCACGGGTCACTGCGGAATAATCCATACAATGCCCCCATGCCTGCTCCTTCAGCCACTTCCCGGCGGAAGGCCTCGGTAAGCACAAGCTCCCCGTTCTCCCAGGCATAAGCATCCCAGCCATACATCCGCTGGTTCAATTGGCCCGTCTTTTCACGCAGTGTCATGCGGGACAGAAGATCCCGAACCCGCTCCTCCACACTATAGGAAGGTTGCTTATATATTTCCATCTCTTGCTCCTCCCGCTTGCCAAAGGTTATCTAACTGACTTGTCCGGCTTAACCTTACAAGTCCTTGCTCGCCCTCAAGCCCCGATATTCCTTGGGGGTCATGCCCGTATAGGACTTGAACACAGTTACGAAATATTTGTATTCCTTGTAGCCCACCTTGTCGGCAATTTCGAAGATCTTATCATGTGTAGCCGCAAGCAGTGCCTTAGCCTGCTCGATCCGCAGCTCGTTCATATATTCCGTGAACCCCTTGCCCGTGCTCTGCTTGAAAATATAGCTGAAATAACTGGGCGTAATCTTCAGCCAGGCCGCGACCTCGGATGCCTTCAGATCCGTACGGTATTGCGCTTCAATGTAACGCTTGGCCTTCTCAACGATCCAGTAGGAGCGGTCTGTGCCATTCTGTTCAATCAGCTCCAGCAGATCGCCCATGTCCTTCTGGATCAGCTCCTGCAGAGCATCGTAAGAATTAAACAGGTAGAGGTCCGGTGACTGGCGGCCGTAATCCATACCGGTAATTCCGCTCTTGCGCAGCCGTTGGCGCAGCAGAGCGAACAGCTCCTCATACACAGTCACGATCTCATGCAGCAAATACGATTCACGCTTGAAAAAACTCAGCATTTCCGATACCAGCTCCCCGGTCTCACTGGCATCCTGCTTGAATAGAGCCGCTACCAGATTCTGCACCGTACCTGCAATATCCAGTGCCGCAGGCTCCCTTGTACCGCTCCACTGCCGGACAATATCTTCCTCAATCACAGCAGAGTTATCCAGTACAGCATAGCGCAGCAGCCCCACAGCTTCCGCACATCGGTCCGCCGTCTCTGCGGCATCGTCATAAGTCTGCGATGCTCCGCAATTCAGCTCCGCCCCGGGGATAAGCCCGGGAACGAAGCCGTCCAGCCATTCACGCCATTCCTGCGGCTCCAGCCGGTGGTCTGCCGCCGCCAATGTAATCAGCAGATTCTCATGATCGAAGATAGAGACAAGCTTCAGGCCTGGTAACGCCAGCTGCCCCTGAAGGCAGCCTATCCACTGCTCCTGCAGCTGCTCATACTCCTCTTGCCCAAGCTCCGAATAACGCCCGTAGAAGCAGCTCAGCTGCGTGGCAAGAATTCTGAACTGCTCTCCTTGAAGTGAAGAGGGAGCAGCCTTGCGGTAAGCCATCCCTTGCCGGGCCATATTGGTCAGCCAGAGCTTCACTTCATCCCTGCCGCCCTCCTGCTTCTGCTGCAGGATATCTTCTGCCAGCTTGCCCACTACTCCGGTAAGCTCGTCTATATTAACCGGCTTCAGCAAATAGTCGTTCACCCCGAGCCGGATCGCCTGGCGTGCATAATCGAAATCTTCATAGCCGCTGATAATAATCATGCGGACCTCAGGATAACGCCGCCCCACTTGCTCGGCAAGCTGGAGACCATCCATACCGTCCATCCGGATGTCCGAAAGCACGAAATCCACCTCATGCTCCCCCATAATCTGCAGCGCTTCTTCGCCGTCGTAAGCTTCGCCGATGACCTCTATCCCCAGCGCAGCCCAGTCGATGGTCAGGCGAAGTCCTTTGCAAATGACCGGTTCGTCATCAACAATCAGCATTTTAAGCCCTTTGGTGTCAGTTCGTCCGTTATTGCTCATGATCTTCTGCCCCCTCGCTTCCGGCCTGCCGCAACGGGAGCGAGACACGGATTCGTGTGCCTTCACCCGACGTATGGATAATCCGCAGCCCGTAATCCTGTCCGAAAAAAATAGACAGCCGTTCATGAATATTGCGCAGCGCCCCTTCGTGGCCGCTTATGCGCATGGAAGGCTTGTGATCCAGGGTAGCTGCGATTTCCCGCATTCGCTCCGGAGTCATGCCTATCCCATTGTCGGTCACATCAATTCGTATTTCATCTTCAGCCGTATAAGCCTTTACATCAATCGTGTGAACAGGCTTGCTTCTATCCATAGCGTGCTTGACCGCGTTCTCCACCAGCGGCTGGAGGGTAGCCTTCAGAGTAACTGCCTCTTCAATGCCCGGCTCCAGGTGCAGCGAATAGGACAGCTTATCCCCCAGACGGTACTGCTGTAAATACAAATAAGCCTGTACAAATTCCATTTCCTTGCCCAACGTCGTATGATAGCTTCCGTTATTGACGCTGGCGCGAAAGAATCTGGACAGCATTTCGATCAGTTGACTGGATTGCTCTGCCTGCTCCAAGCGGGCCGTCCAGCGGATCATATCCAGGGTATTGTACAGAAAATGAGGGTCCATCTGATTCTGCATCAGCCTTAGCTCCGCTTCCCTTTCGCGGAGCTCCAGCTTGTATTTATGATCAATAAGCTGCTGGATGGTCATGACCATCTCATTAAACTTGCTGCCCAGTTCTGCAATCTCATCCTGAGAGCTGACGGGCACCCTCGCGCTGAAGTCACCGCCGGCCACACGCCCAGTCTCGATCTTCAGCCGCAGAATCGGACGGATAATCGTATAGTGGAATCCAAGAAGTGCAGTGAGCGCCAGCACCAGAATAGCAATCAGGATAATGGACATCACGATCTTGACGCTGCGGAATTCCTCCGCCATCTTCTCTTCGGAGATCATAACGACCACTTTCCAGTCGGAATTTTCAATTTGGTTATACATTGTCAGATACCGCTGGCCCCCGATTTCAGCGGTGGCCAGCTTGCTGCTGCCAGCCGTGAGCCTTTGCATCAGGCCCTGGTCCGGCACATAACCGTCCGGCAGACGGTTGACGGATTCCAGGATCAGATCACCTGCTCCGCCCATTACGAACACGCTGCCGTAACCAGCTGCCAGCACGCCTTTTTCAAGCTGAGCGGCGATATCCGCTTCATCGAGCCGGATGGTCAGCATACCGAGCGGCTTCGTAATCTCACTGAAGGAATTCAGGACCCGGATCATGGAGAGCACCCGGACCTGCCCATTCCATGAACTGTTCAGCGGATAGCCCTCAGTCCAGAGAATCCCGCCTTTTCGGGCCACCGCCTCACGCTCCCACTTGTCTTCATCCCCACTGAACGGCTCGCCCATCTCGATGGTATTACCGTTGTAGCCGGAAATCTCAATGGATCGGATATAACTTCTCGACATTAATTGGAAGGTCAGGAAATCCTCAATATTGCGTTTATATACAGACCTTTGTTCAGCCTCAAGCGGCGGATAGCTGCGGAGAAAGTTCCGCATGTCGGGACTCAGGATGAAGTAATCGGCGATATCCTCCACCATTTTGGTCTGTTCGCCAAGCTGGCTGGTCACATTATCAAGGTTGCGGCGGGTAGCACTAACGAACTGCTCGCGGAGTACCTTGTTGTACTTATATTGAACAATGACCCCGACCCCGATGGTCGGCAGAAAGACAAATAGCAGAAATATCACCATAGCCTTGCGCTTCAAGCCGAAATTACCGGCCTTTCTCCAGCGTGTTTGCATCCTCAGACTCCTTTTTTCCTCCACCGCCGCTGCTTCCAGGACCTGCTGCACCCATCACTGCGGACCCGGATTTAGCCTTTGACAGCTCCAGCGGTCATCCCGGTAACCAGCTGCTTCTGCAGCAGCAGATAGAAGATCAATATTGGGACGAGTGCAATCGTCAGCGCCGACATCTGCAGCGTATAGCTCGCCGTCTCCACACCGACGAAGTTCGCCAGCCCCAGCGGAAGCGTCTTAAGCGAATTGGAAGTGATCAGTACAAGCGCGAATAAGTATTCATTCCAGTTGTAAATAAAGTTGAGAATCACGACGGTAGCCATAGCCGGGCGGGTGATTGGCAGAATAATAGACCAGAAAATGCGGAATACACCCGCTCCGTCCATAATCCCCGACTCTTCCAGATCCTTGGGAAAGCCCCGCATAAAGCCCTCCAGAATGAACACCGTAAGTGACAGGTGAAACGCCGTATACGGCAAAATTAGCGAGAAATACGTATCTATCAGGCTCAGTTTCTGCATAATCAGGAAGATCGGGATCAATGTGGCGTGAATCGGCACCAGCATCCCCAACAGGAACAACGCATACGTGAAGCCCCGGAGCTTGAAGGTGAACCGGGCAAGGAAATAGGCGGCAAGCGAACCCAGCAGCACGGTCACAATCAGCGATACGAACGTAATCAGCAGACTGTTCAAGAAGTAAATGTTCATATTCGCAATTTCCCAAGCCTTCGTGTAGTTGGAGAAATGCAGTGTGGTCGGGAAGGAGAACGGGTTCGCCGCATATTCCTGCTCTTCCTTAAACGAATTAACGATCATCCAGAAAATCGGAATTATATTCATAATAGCGAACAGACTCAAAAATGTGTAGGCCATGACTTTGAATAACGGTGTTTTTTTATCCATAACTTCTCTCCTCCTTTCTGTAGATCTTCATCAGGCGTCCTTCTCCCGGCCAATCCGGTTAACGATAGAAATCACAACAAGACTGAACAGCAGAATCAGAATCGATACTGCGCTGCCATAGCCGTAACGCAAATTCATAAATGCGCTGTTGTACATATAGAGCGTCATGACTTCTGTCTGATGTGCCGGCCCGCCGCCGGTCAGTACCTGAATCAAATCAAATACGCGGAAAGAGTTACTGATGCTGTATACGACCGCTACCATAATTGTGCTGCGGAGCATCGGAATCGTGATATGCAGTGTCCGGCGGAATCCTGTGGCACCATCCAGCTCGGCAGCTTCATTAACTTCATCCGGGATATTCTGCAGAGCAGCAAGGAAAATAACCATGTACAGCCCGCAGTTCTGCCAAATGTAGGCCACACTGATGGACAACATAGACCACTTTATGTCCCCCAGCCAGTTCTGCTGCCAGCTCTCCAGTCCGAAGAAGGCCAGCATGCTGTTCAGCATCCCGTATTCCGTGTTATAAATCATGCCCCAGATTAAGGAAACCATGACGGACGAGATGACAACAGGCATGAACCCTACGGTACGGAAGAAGCCAGAGCCCTTAAGTCCCTTGTTCAGCAGCATCGCCATGATCAGCCCCAGCGGAATTTGACCGACCAGCCCCGTCAGCATAATGACAATGTTATTCTGTACAGACAGCCAGAACGTATCATCAGTAAGAATACGGGAGTAGTTGTCCAAGCCGACAAACGTCATCTTGCCGATCCCGTTCCAGTCCATCACCGAGTAGTAGAGCGAAATGCCGATCGGTATGATCGCAATTCCAAGATAGATGACCAGCGCCGGGAATAATCCGATAAAGATCGCCAGTTTATTTTGCTTAAGCGTATGCACAGGGCATCCCCCTTCCAGTTGAATCCTCTTCTGCTTATGAAATGGAGAAACGGCTTCGCCTGATGATGCAAACGGCGGTTTCCGTTTCTCCCTGTTAGTCCTAGTTCATTTGGTCAAAAGCTGCCTGTGCATCCTTGGCGACCTCTTCCGGTGTGCCGCGGCCTATAGTGAGCGCCTGTATGCCGTTCTGCACAACGTCAACCACTTGTGTCGGAATGATGCTGTCGAATACAGGAGCCGTGCCTTTGCTGGTCAGCTCAAGCATTTCTTTCAGATAAGGGCTGGCATCCTCAGGAATTTCTACGGTGGCCGGAACTACAACCCCGTTGCGGATCAACTCCTTGTACAGGTCCTCACTGACAAAATACTTCATGAATTCCTCAGCCGCCGCTTTGGTTTTCTCATTCAGTCCGCTCTTAATGGCGATGCCGTACTGCACCACACCCGCACTCTTCACCGGATCAC
Organism: Paenibacillus sp. FSL R5-0912; assembly: GCF_000758605.1. Taxonomy (NCBI): domain Bacteria; kingdom Bacillati; phylum Bacillota; class Bacilli; order Caryophanales; family Paenibacillaceae; genus Paenibacillus; species Paenibacillus sp. FSL R5-0912. The sequence goes on along the minus strand of NZ_CP009282.1, from coordinate 2,091,715 downwards.
CTTTGCCGCCTTCCACACTCGGGAACAGGGCAATGCCGAACTTGTCGCCTTCGTCATTATTGATCCGGATTCTCGCATCTACCGTTGAGGAAGAGATATGCATAGCTGCTTTGCCCTGGATGAAATAATCCTGGCCTTGTACGGAATCCATGTTGTTGGCATCGGTATTGAAGGCCTTCAGCTTGGTCAGCTCATCAATGACCGCAATCGCTTTGACGAACTCGGGGTCAGTGAATTTCGCTTCCTTATTTACCACCTTTGTAAGGAAGTCACTGCCGGTAAAACGGTCTCCGAGAATGGACAGATAGGAGGACTGTAGCGGCCATTGCTCCTTGTTGCCCAGCGAGATTGGCGTAATCCCCGCCGCTTTCAGCTTGGTGACTGCGTCGATGAACTTATCGTACGTATCAGGAAACTCTGTGTAGCCTACTTGGGCGAACATCTCTTTGTTGTAATAAATGATGTCTACGAAGGTTTGTTTGGTCGGAACGGCATACTGCTGGCCGCCTATATTGAACCCGGCCAGGGCGCTCTCCGGCAGAATTGACTTCCAGTTATCCATCAGACCATCAATCGGCTCCACCAGGCTGCCTTCCACCAACGGCTCGAGATCGGCTCCAGGCCATACGACATTGATGTCCGCCAGATTGTTGGCGGCTGCAAGCGTCCGCAGCTTAGTTTTATATTGTGCAGAAGGCACTCCGTCCTGCTTGATCACAATATTCGGATGCTCCGCCTCAAATTTGGCGATCCGCGCCTTGTATACCTCATTGTCCACATTGGGCGAGGTCCAGGGATGCATCATATTCAGGGTGATGGTCTCTTCGCTATTCCCGCTCCCGCTTGCATTACCCGCGTTGTTGCTGTTGCCGCATGCTGCTGTGAACAAAGCCAGCGCGCCCGCCATCCCAAGCAAAGCTACTTTTTTGGTCTGTTTCATTGTCACCCTAATCAACCCTCTTTCTACTATTATTAGTATCTGCTATTCCCGCACCTCAGATTCCCTCTTGCAGGGACTACCTGAGCTGTTACGTTAATTATAAAAGCTATTAGCTGCGGTCTATATCCCACAAATGTTAGATTATATCCGATATTCTACAGCGGATTTGCAATAAATATGAAAAATACACTAAAAACCATGAAATAAAGTCATATTATATTACATAAGACGTTATATAAATACCTCTTTTTCCGGGGGACTTGCGGGTAAACGCTTCCAATATTAACAGGATAGGAACCGCCTGAAAATATCCAAGCGGTTAGCGAACATCCTTCTACAATACCGTCTGCCCCAGCAGATGCTCCAGCATATCGGAGAGCGGAACAGTTGCCAGTGCGATGGCTGTATCGGTTACGCCGTAGTAGATATGCAGAATTCCGTCATCGAGTACACAGCCGGTCGGAAAAATAACATTGGGAATCTGATAGCCGAATTTCTCATAATACGTCTCGGGCTCCATGATGAATTCTTTCGTTCTGGCGATCACCTTGGACGGATCTTCCAGATCGAGCAGCATCGCGCCCAGGCGGTACACTGTATCGTCATCTACACCGTGGTACAGCAGCAGCCAACCATGCTCCGTACGAATGGGCGGAGTGGAGGCACCGATCTTTTTGTTCTCCCAGCTGTTTTCCGCTTTGGCCAGCAGCTTCGGGGCTTCCCAGTTTTTCAGATCCTCCGAGTAAGAGATCCAGATTGCTGCCTGCTCTGTTCCGTAAGTTTCACCGATGTACTCCTCCGGTCTGCGCAGCAGCGCGTATTTGCCGCCTATTTTCTCCGGGAACAGCATGTTGTTGCGGTCGTTAATCTCAAGCGGGGTTGTAGTACTTACATACTCCCAGTCCGTCAGATTGCGGGAGGACATCAGAATGGAGCGCGTCAGCCAGTGTCCTTCCTCTTCTCCCCAGCCATCGGGATATTCAGGTATGGAGCGCTCTGGAATGCCGGTTCCGGTCGGATAATAATTCATTGCACAGGGGCGGAGCGCAAAGCTCATGTAGAACAGATCCCCAATTTTCACTATTCTCGGGTCCTGTACACTGCCGTACGGAAAGCCGAGCATATCGGGTGTAACCACCGGCTCGTCCTTCACATGAGTGAAATGGACACCATCCTCGCTTTCCAGCAGACCCAGAACATTTTTGCACGGCGTCAGGGAGCCTGCGGTCCGTTCAATCATATAGAATTTCCCGTTATCCTTGATCACTGCCGGATTAAATACCGTCGCCAGCCGCCAGTCATATTTGCCCGGAACCACGATTGGATTCTCCGGATGTCTGTTGATTTTCATTGCTCTGCCTCCTCAGGGTTAACCTGTACTTGAATTGAATTATCCCCATTATAGCCCGCCCCCGGGCGTCAAAATATCCCGCGCAGTATAGAAATCATCCGAATAATAGCGCTAATATGCCCGGTTAAGGGAGAAGACTCAGCGCTGAACATCGCCGCCCGGATTCATCAGCATCCGGAAGACATCCTGCTCGGAGGACATCGGCGAGTCTCCCGCTACAGTATGCGCCAGCACTCCGGCAGCGGCAGCGAATGAAACGGTATGCTGCGGATCAAAGCCCTCCAGCTCACCGTGAATAATACCGCTGGCATAAGCATCTCCCGCTCCGACCCTGTCCAGGACTGTAAATGTCAGATTATCTGAGAACGAGAAGCAGCCTGCCTTGAAGATATACCCGCGCAGGGAGTGACGGTTGTCCTCATGAATGGTCCGCTGCGTTCCGGCAACTGTACAGAGACTGTAACGGGCAGCCACTTCAGGAATCAGCTCCCGCAGCTGCGCCTCCCGTTCGCCTTTTACCGCATCCATGCCCAGGATGAACATGGCATCCTGCTCGTTCATGAGCACAATGTCAGCCAGATGAAGCATCTCTTCATAGTGCGGCTTCGCCAGCTCATAGCCGCCTTCCCTCCAGAGGGACGGGCGGTAATTGCAGTCAAAAACCACGAGGCCTCCCTTGAGCTTGACCGCTTCGGCGTAGCTTTTCATCGCCGTTCTGACACCGTCATTCATCGCCAGCGTAATGCCGCAGAAATGGACAGCATCCGCTTTGCCAGCAAGCCCGGCGAAGGAATACGTATTCTGCGGAGCTGTATTGAAGCTGCTCCCGGCCCGGTCCGTGTAGGTCACTCTGCCGGGCCGGGCCCCGAACCCGTTCTCCAGGAAATACATTCCGATATACTGCCCGCCGCGCTTAATATAGCCGGAATGAATGCCCAGCTTGCGCAGGCTGGCGATTGCGGCATCGCCCAGCGGCCCCTCGGGCAGCCTGGTAACCAGACTGCCCTGATGCCCGTACCGGGTCAGAGCGGATAACACATTCACACCACTCCCAGAGAATGAATAGTTCAGATTGCTGGCTTGTGACAGCAGCTCATATCCGGGTACCTGCAACCGCATCATCACTTCGCCGAAAGCGGCGATCTGTTTAGACATAGCTGTCCGCCAGCCTGGTCATCATCCGGTATAGCTTCTGCACATCGGCAGGCCGCGTAAGCCCGGTACCCTGGTCAATAATGGAGGTATAGACATGGGGAATGACCTGCGGGACGCCAGCACTAAGCGCAATAGACAATATAGCCTCAAAGTTGGATAGGTCAATGCCGCCTGTCGGCTCCAGCGCAAAGCTCTCCTCGGCACAGGCTTCAGCCACCGCACGCAGCTCTGCTTCCCTGCTCAGACCCTGCATGGGGAAATATTTCAGTGCATTGCCGCCCATATCCCGTACTAGGGCGATTGCTGCCTTCACAGGAATAACCGCCTGCTCCGTCTGAGCGGCGCTAACCGGTCCAGTGGAGATATTAACATAGCCGGGCTGCCCTGCCGGAGAGACCAGACTGTTGATCCAGCTGTTCTTCCCGCCCAGACTTGCACGGGTGATGCCTACGGCAGGAAATACCTGATTGATGTGGCTTCCGCCATAGTACCTGGCGATTTCCGCCACCACTGCAGCTTGACGGTTATCCCCGGCTCCCAGTCCGATGGATACTGCACCGTCAATTTCCCGGTCATAGGCTTCCATTGCTGTTACCGCTTCCTGGACAGTGGCATAATCCTTCGAGAGTACGCCAACCAGTACATGCCCCTCGGACGCCTCGAACACCTCTTTGGCGTTCCCGATATCCCGGGCCAGCACATTCAAGGCGACCCGTCCCTTGTAGAACCGTTCTGCAATCTTAGACATCTGCTTCTCCTCCAGTCAATTGGCGAATTCTCGCCGCAATGATGTGAATGTCATCGCCCGTGAGCGGACGCGGATCAATATCGAAATAACCCTGCCGGACGCCGTAGTCCCGGGTATAAATGGCGATATCCCCCTGCTGCAGCCCTTCGGACAGCTCCTGTGCGGAAATTCCGGCCAAAGCCCGGTCCACCTGGACTCTCCCCCGGAAGATCGCCCGTCCAGCTTCATCCTGGACAACAGACACCTGTATGCCGGGAAGCCCATTCAGGGTCAGCAACGTCTGCAAGGCTGCTTTTTCCTGCCTGCTGTTATCCTGTTTAACCGCATACTCATCCAGCGCCTGCAGCAGCCCGAACGTCGTTTCTTTGCCGACCTTCATACTCCGTCCGATGCCGTGGAGCTGTACCTTCAGCCATTCGATATAGGTCCGCTTGCCCGCGACAATGCCGGAGGTCGGTCCTTCAATAGCTTTAGAACCGCTATAAATAACCAGATCGGACACCTGCACATATTTCTGCAGATCCTCTTCTGCTGCGGCATCCACAATCAACGGAAGGCCTGCCGCCTGGGCGACCTCCCAGGCCTCTTCGACAGAAATCATATTCTTCTGCACCGCATGATGGGATTTCACATACAAAATGGCAGCCGTCCGCTCCGACACAGCGTCCCTGAGATGCTCTGCCCGGCCTTCATTGGCATAACCGGCTTCCAGGACTGCCCCGCCGCCGAGGTAGATCATAGTTTCAACAGGCGCACCATATTGCACGTTATGCCCCTTCAGCATAATAATCTCATTCCGGTACAGCTTATCCTGATGCAGGCGAAGGCTTGCACGCGGTTCGCCGCGTGTTACCACCGCTGCTACCGCAAGTGCAATTCCGCTGGAAGCCGAATTGACAATCACCGCAGCCTCCGAACCGATATGCCGTGCTGCATAGTCTCCAGCCTTATCTACCAGCTCGGCAATCTCCACATACCGCTGTCCTCCCTGCTTCATCGCATCCATCACCGTATCCGTAGGGGCTGATACCCCCAGGATACTCATGCGGCCGCTGGCATTAATCACCCGCTTCAGGCCGTATTTCGCATTCAATGAATCTGCCATCAACGAACACTCCCATCGCTTCAATAATTTGCCGGCCTACCCGCCGCGTGCCTTCTGAATCCACCAACTCGACCAGCTGGTCCTTCACTCGGAATAACGTCAGATTAGCCTCGCCTCCGGTGCGGATTTCACCCAGCTCAGGTCTGCCAAGCCAGTCTGCAACCTGTGTTGTCACCCGTTCCACTGTTTCCTCAAGAGAATAGCCGAGTGCAAGAAATTTAGTCAGCACATGGGCCAGACTGAAGACCGGGCCGTGCATCCGGTTGCCCCGGTAGATGTCGCTGCTGATCGTATCCGGATGGACACCGCTGCGCCTCGCGGCTTCCGCCACATCAAAGGAAAAGCTGGCTGTTCCGTGTCCGACATCCAAATGGACTCCGCGTAAGACCGCTTCCTTCAAGACTTCAAGCGGCTGGCCCGCACCGTCAAACAGATTATTGCTTTTGCCGTTCAAATAATGGGTGATGATATCCCGCCTGCGCAAAAGCGGAATCACCTCACGGATATCCGGAGGACCCGAGCCGATATGTACCATCAGCGGCAGGCCCGTCTCTTCCGAGAGCTGAACCGCCGCATGCAGCGGCTCAAGTCCGTTCTCCTTCACCACACTCCGGCTGATCCTCGCCTTCAGTCCTACGATAAATCCCGGGTGCTTCGAGACAGCCAGCAGTAGCCTTGCCCGGTTAATCCATTCCATATCGGCCAGCTCATCAATCCGCTGCAGCCCGATATGTGATATGTTGAGGAAAGCCAGCAGCCTGGTAGCCGCTCTCCGCCCCGCTTCTGCAAGCTCAGCGATCCGGTCAGCCCCGCAGCTTCCGGCATCCACAATAGTGGTCACGCCTTGCTTCACGCCTATCTCATCTATCTCGTCCCCGTACGGGTCAAAAGCGGGAAAAGCATGAACATGCATATCAATCCAGCCGCTGGAGACATAGGCTCCCGCCGTCTCCCATACCCGGCCGCCGGCCGCATCTGCGGTACCTGCGGGTACAATCTCTGCGATCCTTCCATTCTCCACCACCAAATCCACTTCTTCACCGTTCATCCGCCTTACCCGGCGGAGCAGCAACCGCTCTGTCATCATCCTCATCTCCCTTCAGTTCAACTGTTGATGCCGCCCACTGTATGAATTAATCATAGCCCGGCCCCGCAGAAAGAAATATCCCATAAAATTGCGATTATATCGTGAGAATTCAGATCATTCTCCAGTGCATGGATACCAGAAGTATTTCCTATTTCTGCCGCAACGCAAAATAACCCCACAAAGTGGGGCTTAGCATCTATGATTACTCAGGTACTTTGCTCGGACCCCCATAGCCTAATTTTCATCAAAAAAAAAGCCTTCAAAACCCGCAGGTTATGGAAGCTTATCTTATAATTAGTATTATAATTATTATTATGGCTATTTCATTTAATTCCTTATGCGCTTCAATGAACCACCGTTGCTCCGGGCAGTTCAAGCTCAGCTTCAAGGGAGTGCTCCTCTTCCCGCACCCGTTCCCGCTGCTTCACCGGCTTCTGCGGCCGCTGCTGGTTCATCTGGCCAGACAGCTGCGACACGGGCATCAGCATCATTTTGGGTACCAGCAGCTCACTGCGGACTTTAAGTCTCGCTCCGCCTGACGGATGAATGACGCTGAGCAGAATACTGAGATAGAATTTGGTGGAGCTTGCGAACAGGCCGTTTGGCAGATCCAGAACCATGAATCCGAATTTCTCCGGCCCGCGGTTCAGCAAGCTCACACCGTAGAGCGCCTTGGCTTCCGCCAGTTCCACATCACCGGCAATCCGCTCCGCAAGCACTGGGAGATCCTTCTCCATGCGGCGGATCATGCGGATGGCCAGCTGTGCCGAGGAACGCGAATGAACGCCCAGCTCGAACAGCTGCCTGTTGTCGATATGCAGCTCTATCACCTTATCACCTTTGCTTAAGGTCTCGCCGTTATCCATGTGCACGGGATTCCCCTGATACTTACGCAGCCGGTAATGCAGGAACGGATCTGCCGGAGAGATCGTCTTGATCTGGAACAATAGCTGGAATACCTGTTCCCAGGCCAGCCATAAGCCGACAACCAGCCGTTTGCCGAAAGACAGCCTTGTAATAGGGGAGTCCTGTACCGCCTTGATCATCTCGTCAATCCGGATACTTCGCAGCCCCCGTCGATCCGCTTCTTGAAGCATCCGCTCCAGAGCAATAAGCATATGCTCTGGTGCATGCGGATCGGCACCGAGCGTAGTACCACAGTCATGAAGCAGCAGGACCTCACCGGGACCCAGCTTAGAGATCAGCTTGTCGGTCAGCCGTTCCGCCCCCAGCTTCTCCTTCCAGTCGCCGAACATGGCCGACCAGAGTACAATCTGCACCTGCCGCCGCTTCGAGAAGTCAAACAGGTTCACAATCCCCCACGGCGGACGGTAATACGTGCTGCGCTCGCCGGTTATTTTGAAGATAATATCATCGGTCCGCTGAATTTGCTTCCTCACCGTTGCCGGACGCATCAGCCAGTTCGTCTTGTGCACATAATTGTGAATCCCGATAAGATGCCCTTCATCATGCATACGCTTAATAATCTCCGGATGTGCTTCAGCATGTGCACCGACCACGAAGAAAGTCGCCTTAGCCCCATAACGCTTAAGCAAATCCAGCAATAATGGTGTATAGTGCGGGTCAGGTCCATCATCAAAGGTCAGGCCGTAATCCGTGCGCCCGATTCCCTTTCGAAAGACACGATAACCAAATATCCGGCTGATCATTCCAGGAATGAAAGCATAAAAGGTAGAGATATAAAATAGCCAGAGCAGCAAAGTCTGCATGTAAATTCCCCGCTTTTCCAGAGTTGACTTTGGCTCGTCTTACGTGTGATACGGCCAAGTAGAGTAAGTAGAAGCGTCTGCTGTCCTGCAAGAGGACAATACCGTTGTGGCGACAAGTAGTGCATTCAAAAAACATTACCCCCTATTTTAACACAGCTGCCAAAGAAATAGACGCTTTTTTAATAAAATCGTGTACAATGAATTGAAGTGATTATTGTAAATTTATCTAGAAAAGGAGTCGTTTATCTCTATGCTGCCGCTGTACAAAAAATATTGGCGCACTTTTTTCGACATCGGATTGGTTATCCTGACGCTGTATCTCGTGATGCTGGGATTCAGTAAGCTGTATCAGCTGGCCGCTCCTGTGTTCCTGTCCTTTTTTGTCTTCCTGCTGATTGAGCCGCTGGCCCGGTTCCTGAACCGCAAGGGAATGGCTAAGCCTTTTGCCTCCGCTATCTCCGTGGTCCTCTTCCTAGTGATCCTGCTTGGCGCCTTATTTGCTGCCGGACTGTTAATTACGACCCAGGTCATTCAATTCCAGGATAATCTGCCCAGATATACATACATAGTCCAGCAGCATTTTACTGAGGCTACCACCTATCTCCAGCAAAAAATCGATGCGCTCCCGCCCGATCTCACAGATAAGCTGAACGGTTATTTCACCGATGCTACCAATGTCCTCTCGACGTGGATGGTCACCTTCTTTAAATATATGATCGGTGTGCTTGGCTCCTTCTCTTCCTTTATGGCTAATTTCGGCATTGCGATTATTCTGGCCTTTTTTCTCAGTATGGAGATTAAGGACTGGCGCCGGATTGCCCATGACAAGCTGCCCAAGACCTTTAAGACGGCTTACGCTTTCCTGCAGGGGAATGTGTTCAAGGCTATCGGTTCTTATCTAAAAGCCCAGCTGATTCTGATCAGCATTACCTTCGTGATCGTTCTCGCCGGACTGCTGATCCTGCAGACTGGAAATGTTCTTACTCTAGCTCTGATCTGCGCCTTGTTCGACCTGCTGCCACTACTTGGAGTACCGGCGATTCTGATCCCCTGGATCATTTATTTATTCATTGTCGGCAATACCTCACTGGCCATTGGTCTGATCATTCTGCTGGCAGTGGTGATGGTGATCAGACAGCTGCTGGAGCCCAAAATCACCGGAAATTCGATTGGCGTCTCCTCGGCGTTCCTGATGCTATCCTTCGTCATTCTGTCTTCCTCTGTATTTGGTATCGCTGGCCTTATTCTGTCGCCGATCCTGCTGATCCTGCTCAAGGAGCTGATTCAGCAGGGGTATCTGCAGCGCTGGATCTATCTGCCGCAGGAGGAATTCATCGTGTCTCCGTTCGCCGCTTCTGAACCCTCCACAGCAGGCGGCCCCGTATCGGGTAATACGGCAGGTACAGCTTCGGCAGGTACAGCAGGCACCGACGATACTCAGGCCCCCGTTGACCCGGACAGCAGCTCAAATACTTGACCGAATAATTTGGCAGCTGCCTGCGGACTGCTTGGAGCCACGTTCTCGACAGCAACGGATACAGCATATCTCGGATGGTCTACCGGGCCATAGCCGATGAACCATTGATTATTGCGGGCCACGCCTTTGACCAGAGTCTGCGCTGTGCCTGATTTGCCGGCGACCGGCCATTCAAGGCCCTGCAGCGTCTTGCCTGTTCCTTCTGTCACCACTTTACGCATCATGGACAGCAGCACGCGGGCGGTTGCCCCCGATATTCTGCCCTGCGGGGCAGGGGCCAGATGTCCCGGAAGCTCCTTCAGCGTCTGGCCGTTGGCAAAAGCCACCCGCTGCAGAATACGCGGCGCTCTAACCTCCCCGCCATGCAGCAGCGTGACTACGAGGTTCGCCGCCTGCAGAGGCGTAATCCGCACATCGCGCTGGCCGATCGCGGTCTGCACCCTGGCCCCGCCGTCATCCGGCAGCAGCGTGGTGAAGATCGTCCCCGTCTGCTCCCCGGAGAGCGGCCGGAGCAGTGGAAGGCCCAGCGTATTCTCCGCCTGCCAGCCGATGTCCCGGCCAAGGCCAAGTCCCAGAGCAGCAGCATTAAGTTGTGCTCCACTAAGCCGCTCGGCAAGCGTGGCGAACACGGTATTACAGGACACGGCGAACCCTTGCGCCATCGTAAGGGCGCCGTGTCCTTTGCCGTTCAGGCAGGTTAATCCGTATTTACCGTATTCCCCTTTACAATAGAACGGTTCCTCCGGTGAAGTTAATCCGGCCTCCAGGGCAGCAGCGGCAGTGACTATCTTGAAGATGGACCCGGGTACCGCTGCCTGCAGCGCCCGGTTGTTCCACTCCCCTCCTTGCGGTGAGATCTGCTCCGGGTTGTAGAACGGCAAGGATACCATCGCGGCAATATCGCCGTTCTGGCTATCCAGGACTACAACTGCCCCCTCCTTTACGTCCGCTTCTGCGGCCAGCTGCTCAATACTCTCCTGTAGTTTCTTATCAATCGTGGTATATAAAGACAGCGGGTAATAAGGATTCCCCGGTGCTTTGACTATAATCGGACTGCCTGGAACACGGTTTCCCCGGGCATCCACCTGGGCAACCGCCTCCGTATGCCCCACTCCCTGCAGCAGCGGCTCCAGTGTTTTCTCCAGCCCGTCCGTACCTGTACGCGGAATCCGCAGACCAGTCGGTGATTGCCGTAGCGCTTCACCCGAAGCTTCAGACAAATAACCAAGCCATTGCCGTCCTGAAGCGGCTCCATCATATCTGCGGGCAAAGGGTAGCGCCTTAACCCCCTCAATTCCCAGCTCTTCCACTTCCCGGGCCTCTGACAACGACAATGCCAGCGGAGTGCCCCCCTTGCCGGAGGGCCAGAGCAGCGGCTCCTTAAGCCCTGTGCGTGTAGATTGCAGCTGGCTGTAGCTGACCCCAAGAATTTCTGCCAGGCGGTGCAATTGGTTATCCCCGGCAGGCTCCCCGGTAACCGTATGCAGCGGAAGTGATTCTTCCTGCGGAAACAGTGCCGCTGTCCATACAGTCTCTCCGGCCAGCGGTTCTCCGTTCCTGTCATAGAGCCGGCCCCGCCCACTGTCCAGTACTGTCTCCCGCTCGCTCTGAATTTCAGCCATCTGTGCCATCGTGTACCCGCTGCTGCTTACCTGCTGATTCTTCATCAGCAGCTGGACCCAGGCCAGTCTGATGATCAAGCCTGCAACGAGCACAGACAGAATCAGCAGACTCCAAAATATACGTTTGTGAACCAGCTTCTGCAAGTGTTATTCCTCCATCAAGTGGGCTGCTGAACTATGGGTTCTATTATGCCCACCCCAACCCGCAAAAAAACCGCTTCCCCAGAAGGAAAAGCGGTTAACACTCACAGCTTACACGCTAAATTTAGACAATCGTTCTTTAAGCTTGGATGAGGCATTCTCCAGTTTGGCGGAGAGATTGACCAAATATTCGCTTACGCTCTCCTGCTCGCCGGTGAGGGATGCCACCTCCTCGGAGGTGGCAGAGGATTCTTCCGCAAACGAGCTGACATTGCCAATCGTCTCGGACAGCACTCTCTGCGAGTGGTTCAACCCGTCTATCGACGATGACACGGAATCCAGCCGGGTGATCAGATGATTCATTTGACCCTGCACGCTGATGAAGATCTCGCTGGTGTTCTGTACATAGGTCATCTGTTCTCCAAACAAAGGTGCCACCTCGGATAATGCGGCTACAGTCTCATGCATGTCATTCATAATTCTGTCGGTGATCTCAGCCACTACTGCAATGGAACGCTTGGACTGTTCAGCCAGCTGACGGATTTCATCAGCGACCACGGTGAAGCCTTTGCCCGCTTCGCCTGCCCGGGCTGCTTCAATAGTAGCATTAAGGGATAAAATATTGGTCTGCTGGGTAATGTTCTGCATGACCTCAAGCACCCGGATGACTGACGAGGTGGTATCCTTGAGTTCATTGACCTTAATCACGAGCTTCCCTGTCCTATCGCCGGTCTCTTGCGTTCTGCCCAACAGCTCCTGCAGTTTGACGACACCCTCTCTGCTGGACGCCTCCACGCTATGTGCGGTCCCGCCAATCTCCTGGGCCGCAGCAATCACCGCATCCATCCGCTCGGAGATCTGGGCGGTCATCTCATTTCCGCGGTCTGCTTCCAGCGCCAGATTCCCTGCACCGCCGGCAATCTGTTCAGTTGCTGCGGCAATATCCTGTGCGGCTACAGCGGTCTCGCGGGATGCATTGCCCAGGGCATCTGCTGTCTCCAGCACTTCACGTGCAGTTTCATTGGTGTGCACGACCAGCTCTGTGATCCGTTCCATCATCATGTTGAAGGAGCCTGACAGCTGGCCGATTTCATCATTCGAGACTACCTTTGTACGCACACGCAGGTCACCTTCTGCCCCTTGGAACATCAGGTCCCGCAGGTGCGACAGCGGCCGCGAGACCATCCGTACCATCCAGAAGCCAATGAGAATGGCGATGAGTGCAGCGGCAGCCACTGCTATGTAGGTGGTGTTAAGTATACGTCCCGCATCCTTAATCAGATTCTCGGAAGGGACAACGCCCAGCAGTCTCCAGCCCGAGCTCTGCAGCGTACCATACACGGCAAGAATGGATTTGCCCTTCTCATCTTTGGTCGGCAGGGACCCTGTGCTCTCGCTGAGTCCCTTGAACAGGGTGCCGCCCAAGCGAAGATACGTGTCTGTCTCCTCATGCTGGGAAGAGGCAATCATCTCATCTTTGGTAGTCAGCAGCTGGATATAAGAGTCCATCCCCAGATCGACTTTGCTGAGCTGGCTGGCCAACTCCGTAGTCTTGATGTCACAGACAGCTATGTATCCTGAGCTTCCGGCTTCCCCCGCTACGGATTTGGCGAAATGGACCACGCCTTCTGCTTCCCCTTGCTTCAGTGCCTCGGTAATCCACAAGCCCTGCGGCTTATCCTGCAGCTGCTTGTACCACGAAGCTTTGCGGACACCCGCCAGGAATTCATTGTCCACAGCCCCCGCTGACGCGGCAGGCAGAGCTTCATTTAGAGGAATCAAATAAACCGCTTGCACATTAGTAACTGCAGTGAGCCAATGGTTCAACTCGCCACTGATCACAGCGGCATGTTCCATACCCCCGCCTGCGGCAGCAGTACTTTCTTCTGAGACTGCCTGCTGAATATCCTTGTTGTAGAACAGCTGTCCCAGATTATCTTCAAAACGCAGCAGAGTCACATCAAGCTTCTCTGCCGTTTGCTCGACTGTCTGCTGATTCGCGGACAGTGCATTGTTCTCGATAGTTTGTTTGGCAACAGAGTAGGATGTATAGCCCAAAGACAGAACAATTCCCATCGTCGCAACGAAAAACACGAGAAAGAGCCGCACCCCCAGCGACTTGGAGGGATGCAGCCGAGTTAGAATACTTTTACCGCGAACTGTTGACTTGCTCAAAAAATCACCGCCGGATCTGCTGTATTCTTGTAGGGAATGATTTCCGCACAAGGCCAGTATTAATAATATACCATCAGATCCTTTATCGCTGTGATTTTGTTGTATGAGATGAATGCTGCCTTATTCGGCCTAGATTCGATCTAGATTTTACCCAAATCCGCATCATTGCCAACCTCTTCATGGGTGTCGATCATGTAGTTGATGATTTCCTGCACTGTCGTATATGCAACACCTACATAAGTGTCAGCCGCCCAGTAGTAGATTGCAATGCGGCCCGTTTCGGCATCATTCAAGGTCGCGCACGGGAAGAGCACATTGTTCACGAAACCGCTCTCCTCATACCATTCTTCCGGCGTAAGTACGAAGTTCTTGGAGCGGTATTTGACTCTCGACGGCTCGTCTCAGGCTTCCCACGCAATTCCCTCTTGAAAACATTCATAAAAAGCGTTATAACTTAATTGTATTATTGTTATCATTAAATAACAATAACATAATAACAAAATACAAATAAATTATTATTTTTCCTGGGCCAATGATGCAGCGGAGTCTTCCATGGAGCTGATGAAGAGGTTTACCGGTGCGAATTGGACCGCCATCGCATTCAGCGCACTTCAAGCTACCCCGCAATCTACAGAAATCCCTTATTGGTCGGAACCTACGGTCAGTGATGAAGAGGTACGCTGGGCCATCCGCCAGGCAAAATCACTTGAACTGAAGGTTTGCCTGAAGCCCATTGTGAATTGTGCAGACGGCAGACGGCACATGGCGGGCTCATATCAACTTCTTCGACAAGGATGTTCCCTGTGAGCCGAAATGGTCAGAGTGGTTCCGTTCCTATACAGCCTTTATCCTTCATTATGCTGTACTTGCCGAAGAGAGCGGCTTCTAGATGTTCTGTATCGGCTGTGAGCTGGTCCAGCCGGACCGGCAGTGCCGCCATCCCGAATGACTGGAATCTCGAGGGCGGCCCGGATCTTGAAGAGCAAAGCCGGTTCTACCTTGCCATGTTCGGCGCCTGCGGGAAGCGGGACTGGGTATGGGCCTTCATGCTGTGGGATTGGCCGGCACAGCTCTATCCGCTGGACGAAGCTGCGGGCAACGATGATTACTGCATGTACGGCAAACCGGCGGCCGGCATTATCGAAGCGTATTACGGTTCCAAGACGAAATCCTTGTCTACCCTGTAGCCGGATTTCAATATCTACCATTACTGTTTAGGAGTGAACAACCACATGACGAAATCGCCCCTGATTTGGCGGAATGAAATGGAAGCAGAGCTGAAAGACAATATCCTCAGCTTCTGGATGAAGCATACCCTGGATGAACAGCATGGCGGATTTGTAGGTGAAATTGACAACCAGATGAATACCAATCCGGAGGCCGGAAAAAGCCTGGTACTGAACGCACGGATTCTGTGGACGTTTGCGAGCGCTTACCGCATGTATGGTGACGCTGAATATCTGACTATGACTGAACGGGCCTACGCCTATTTGCTTCAATATTTCACTGACACCGAGTACGGCGGCTATTACTGGATGGTTGATGCGCTGGGAGCCCCTTCCGAACGCAAAAAACAGATCTACGGCCAGGCTTTCGCCATCTATGCCCTGGCCGAGTTCCATCATGCCACCGGACGCCAGGATGCGCTTGATCAGGCTGTGGCACTGTTCCGTCTAGTCGAGCAACACGGATATGATCCGCTTAATAAAGGTTATATCGAAGCCCTTTCTGAGCAGTGGCAGATGACTGAGAATTTAAGCCTCAGCAGCAAGGACATGAATGAGAAGAAGTCGATGAACACCCATCTGCATGTGCTTGAAGGCTACACCGGCCTGTACCGCGTGTGGAAATCCGAGGAGCTGCGGGTCCGGCTGGCTGAGCTGATTGAGGTTATGCTCCTCCACATCATTGATGCTGAAGGCAAGCATTTCCATCTGTTCCTGGATGAAGAGTGGAATATCAAGTCCGACCATATCTCCTACGGCCACGATATCGAAGGCAGCTGGCTGCTGGTTGAAGCGGCTGAAGTGCTTGGGGATGAAGAGCTGCTGCACCGGGTGCTGGCAGTTGCATTGTCCATGGCCGAAGCTACATTGGCTGAAGGCATTGACACTGACGGCGGAATCTGGAATGAAGCCGATCATAATGGGCTGCTGGATAAGAATAAAGACTGGTGGCCGCAGGCGGAAGCAATCGTGGGCTTCTATAATGCCTACCAGCTATCCGGAGATCCACGCTTCCGCGAGGCTGCCGAGGCAGCTTGGACGTTCACTAACAGCTACATGGTCGATCATACATTAGGCGAGTGGTTCTGGGCCGTTGATGAATCCCTGCAGCCGCTGGAGCATGCAGCCAAGGTCAGTGCCTGGAAATGCCCTTATCATAACAGCAGAGCCTGCTTTGAAATGATCGGAAGATTGACAACAACCTCAAAGGAGACTAAATAATGAGCACATTATTCAGAGAACGCAAGGCGCAGTTAACAGAACGGTATGAATCACTGATTGCCCGCAAAAATGAGAAGGTTCCCTTTGGCAACGGTACCTATGACCGTTATCGGTACCCGCTGCTCACTGCAGAGCATGCGCCGCTGATCTGGCGTTATGACTTTAACCCGGCAACCAATCCTTATTTCGCTGAACGGATCGGCGTGAACGGCATCTTTAATCCGGGGGCTATTGAGCTGGACGGCAAGTTCTACATTGTGGCCCGTGTCGAGGGGAATGACCGCAAATCCTTCTTCGCTGTGGCCGAGAGCGACAGCGGTGTAGACGGCTTCCGCTTCTGGGATCATCCGGTTGTCCTGCCGGAAACTGAAGATCCGGATATCAACGTCTACGATATTCGTCTGGTGAAACATGCCGACGGCTGGATCTACGGCCTGTTCTGCACTGAGCGTAAAGATCCCGCTGCCCCGCACGGTGATCTGTCCAGCGCAGTCGCCCAGTGCGGGATCACCCGCACTAAGGACCTGAAGACCTGGGAACGTCTGGCTGACCTCAAGACCGGCTCTGCCCAGCAGCGTAATGTAGTGCTGCATCCTGAATTCGTAGACGGCAAATATGCTTTCTACACCCGCCCGCAGGACGGGTTCATTGATGCAGGCTCCGGCGGCGGCATCGGCTGGGGATTGTCCGATACTATTGAGAATGCTGTAATTACCAGCGAATCCATTATGGATCAGCGTTATTATCATACGATCAAGGAAGTGAAAAACGGCCAGGGCCCGGCACCGGTCAAAACCCCTCAAGGCTGGCTGCACATCGCCCATGTTGTCCGCAACACTGCTGCCGGACTGCGTTATGTACTGTACGCATTCCTGTCCGATCTGAATGAGCCGAACAAGGTTACCCATGCTCCCGGCGGACATTTTATCGCTCCGGACGGTGAAGAACGCATCGGCGATGTATCCAACGTTGTATTCTGCAACGGCGTAATCGCCCGGGACAACGGAGACATCTACATCTACTACGCTTCCTCCGACACCCGGATTCATGTAGCTACCACTTCAGTAGAGCAAATGCTTGATTATGTGCTGAATACTCCTGAAGATCCGCTCCGCACTTATGCCTGTGTCCAGCAGCGCATTGCCCTGATTGACCGGAATCTCCAGCTGTAATTGCAGCTGTAATTGCAGCTGTAATTCCGTCTGAAGGAAGAGCTCATGAAGTGTCTCTACCAGTAAAAAGGCAGTACCTGCAGAATGATCTGCCGGTACTGCCTTTTATTCGTTTGATCCGCTGGCTATAAGGTATTCAATAATTCGGTGACGTATTTAACGACAGTCTCCGGTCTGTGTATGGGGATGGAATGCCGGGGATCTTCTTCGGTAATATGCTGTACATTTGGGGTCAACCTGGCTAAGCGCTGCTGGCCTAGCTTCCATTCTTCATCCGGACTGCCCGCGCTAAGCACTGTAATGGGCAGCTTGCTGCTTAGCGGCTCTGCCGCCTTCAGCTGCAGGGCACTCTCTTCCGCGCAGAGCAGTTCCGCATATGCGGCCCGGTAAGCACTCTTACGGTATCCCAGACTTGAGGCGTTTTTTTGGATAGCTGCCGGGAGTCTCCGCCCTCCTACAGGCCTTCTTAGCAAACGGGGAATCCCCGCAGGCGCGAACAGATAACCTAGCTTATATTGCCGTCTGTTCGCCTCCCGCTGCTGTTTTCGGCGGTTGCTCATTTCATCCGTAAGATAACGGCTCTCATGTACAGCATCAACCAGCAGGAGCCCTTCCACTTCATCCGGATATTCCCCCGCAAAACATCTCACAATCATACCTCCATAGGAGTGGCCCACCAAAATATAGGGAGGCTTGCAGTCCATTGCCTTCAGCAGTTCCCTGAGCTCGCGGACGTATTTCCTGCAGGTTGCACTTTCCGGCTGGCTGCCGCTCCCGCTCCACCCCAGGCCTGCCCGGTCATATGAGACTACCTTGGCATACTGCGACAGCTCCGGCTGCACCATGGACCAGTCCAGGGATGATCCCCCCATACCCGCTTCCAGAATTACGGTGTGGTCTCCCTTCCCCATAACTTGGGCATGAAGGCAGACATCCCGCACAGGAATCATTTCTCCAGGGGGCTTGTAGGTTAGAGCATCACGTTTCGTAAGAACATATTGAACGATGGACAGCGGTGAACAGATTATTGAAATGAACCGGTGCAGAGCCTGCTCGTTCTGCGGAATCGCGGCCATGTGTAACGTCACACCCTTCTCTTAACTGATGTCCAAATTATATAGGCGTGTGCTCAGACCAAAAAGAGAAACTATAACCGGGACATTTCCTATTTTAGTACAACAATTATACCTTCGCTGCTTACTTATGCGTCTCCATTCTACGGGTAGCGAATCGAGTGTAACGGAAACGGCGTGTTCAGAGCAGCAGTTAACGCGCGGATAACGGACAGCGGCTCAGACGCACTGATAATTCCAACTATACTCTTGGTCCAGCCACCGAATCCCGGTGGACAATGTCGGCAGCAATCAGGATCTTCTCCAGCGGTGCGGCAGGATTATGGATACGGTTCAGCAGCTTCTCTACAGCCGCCCGGCCCATTGCCTCTTTTGGAACATGTACAGTAGTGAGCGGGGGAACCCCCCGTGTGGCGTCCTCAATATTGTCAAAGCCGGTTACCGAAACATCACCCGGGATCGCAAAACCTTCTGCTTTGAGCAGATCACTAATGGTGAGCGCAATGAAATCATTGGCACAGACTAGCGCGGTTGGCAGACTTTTGGTTTTCTTGCGTATGTGCATCCATTGCTTAAAGCTCTCATCAAAAGTGCCATCATCCATTCCCTCCAGCTGCAGCATTTCATCATCACCGGCAGGCGTCCTCATTCCATTCTCTTCCAGGGCGCTGCGGAAGCCGATCCAGCGGTCTCGGAAGCTGCGGGAATAGCGGATATTTCCGATAAAATGCAGCTCCGTGTGTCCCGTGCCCATCAGATGATTGCTGAGCCGGGTCATGCAATCCGTATTATTGGCGAATACCGTATCACTTGGAATAAGCGGATCTTCATGGTCAATCAGCACCATCGGCAGGCCGATACGGTGCACCTCCAGCAGCAGTGAGGTCGAGATCTGGCCCACGCCAATCAGCCCGAGCAGTCCGCTAGGGTTGAGAATATTGACGAAGTTATCCGTCCGGTGCTCAGAGACTATGACCATGCCCAGACCTTCCTGGTCCAGCGCAAGTGCAATGCCGTCAACAATCTTCCCCCAGTATAGGGAATCCTGGGTTTGCGAACGGATATTAGGCATAAGCACCAGGACTGACTGTTTGTTCCGGTCACTGTCCACAGGCTGCGGAGGGCGTTTGATACTTTGAACATAGGCATTCTTTTGAGTGAAGTAACCTAATTGCGAAGCCGCCTGAATGACCCTCTCCCGGGTAGTTTCGTTGACACCGCCTTTGCCGGACAGGGATTTGGACACGACAAACTTGGAAACGCCGAGATGGTCGGCGATTTTTTGCATAGTGACTTTCTTAGCCATATATAAGACCTCCAGATACTATTCACGGTTTAACATAACGAGTCTTTATTCAGTGTTGCTAACTTTTTCGGAAATCATAACTTTTAGCTAACAAAATTATTATACGGGGTCGCAAACCGATGTACAAGCATAAAGAAACCGCTCCTTCCCGGATGGAAAGAAGCGGCGGAATGCAACATATATATGCCCGGAACGATTCAATTTGTTATTGTACGTTGCCGAATGCTTAGATCTTAAACAGGGACAGCTTGCTCTCCAGCTGTGTCGATGCACTCTGCAGCTTACCGGACAGCGATACGAGCTGATCACTAACATTCTGCTGCTCATTGCTGAGGGAAGCAACTTCTTCAGAGGTGGCCGAAGACTGCTGCGCAACCGCACTTACATTGCTCATGGCATCGGACAACACGCCTTGGGAATGATTCAGGCTGTCGATGGCACCGGTGACCGATTCGAGGCTGGTAATGAAGTCTTCCATTTGTCCCTTCACCGATACGAAGATGTCACTGGTACTCTTGACTGAACTCATCTGTTCCTTGAACAGCGGGGCCACTTCTGACAGCACTGCTACTGTCTCATCCATTTCAGCCATAATCTTGTCTGTAATGCCGGCAACCAGGGCGATAGACTGCTTGGATTGGTCAGCGAGCTGCCGGACTTCACCGGCAACCACCATGAACCCTCTGCCTGCTTCACCCGCTCTTGCCGCTTCAATCGTTGCATTTAGAGACAGGATATTCGTCTGCTGGGTAATATTCTTCATTACATCCAGTACCTTAATCACGGAATATACCGTGTCCTTCAGGTTGTTGACCCGGTCCACCAGTGCGCTTGTCATCTCACCGGTGCGGCCCGTCTGTTCCAGCAGCGCTTCGAGCTGGCTGGCACCGTGTCCGCTGGCTTCCCCTACTCCGCGGGCGGCCTGATCCATCTCGGAATTAGCAGCAATCACACTTTGCATCTGCGTAGCAATTAGATCCGTCAGTTCATTGCCGCGTTCCGCCTCCTGTGCCAGACTTCCGGCCCCGCCAGCAATCTCTTCTGTAGCAGCAGCAATCTCCTTGGCAGAAATCGCAGTCTTGCGGGAAGCGTCGCCCAGATCATTGGCTGTTTCAAGCACCTCTCGCGCAGTTTCCGTTGTCTGGGCAACCAGTTCGGTGATCCGCCCCATCATCAGATTGAAAGAAGCGGACAGATCTCCGATCTCATCCTTCGAGACATACTCTGTACGGACGCTAAGGTCACCCTTGGCCCCCTGAACCATAAGATCCTTCAGACGTGCCAGCGGCTTGGCAATCATCTGTACCATCCAGAAGCCAACCAGAATGGCAAGCAGAGCTGCAGCTCCAGCCGCTATAAATGTTGTGAACAGAATCGGAGTGGCAGCTTCAACCAGCTGGCCGGTAGGAACAACTCCGGCGAGCTTCCAGTCTGCCTTCTCCATCGGGTTGTACACAGCCAGTACATGTTTGCCGCTCGCATCCTTGGCTTCCTGACTCTCGCTGTTCTTCTTGCTCTCCATAATAAAGTTAAGCTCTGACACCTTGCCGTCCTCTGCCGGTACGGAAGAAGCAACTACCATTCCTTCCGGTGATACCAGCTGAATCCGCGAACCGTCCCCAAGCTTCACGCTCTCGAAGGCTTCTTCAAGCAAAGTGCTCTTAAGCTCAAGCAATACAACATAACCTGCATTCGAGCCCAGGTTCTTGAGCGATCTGACCATAGCGATATTCTTGCCGCCATCGCCTTTAACGGAAGTCGGGAACCAGTAGTTCTGTGCGGACTTCGCTTCCGAGGTATAGTAAGGCTCATACGAGGTTGAATTTTTGACAGCAGTCTTGTACCATTCCTGATCTCTTAAGCCGTCCATGGTAAGACCGGAGCTCCCGCTCGATATTATCGTCATCGCAGGGTCCTCAGGAATCAGTGAGATCGCTACGATATTAGAATCTGTTGTAGTCTGGCTGGAGAGCTTCTTGCTGATGGCATCTGTAGCCACAAATTTATCATAACTGCTCGCAGCAGTTGCAAGCTCATTCAGATTCGATTGCATTTGCGTATCGAAATACAGCTGAAGTGCCAAATTTTCATACTGCTTCAAGGTAATATCAAGCTTCTCAGAAGTTTGGATAATCGTCTGCCGGTTGGCTTCGGAAACATTATCCTTAATGGTATTCTTGGCTTTGTTGTAAGACAGAATCCCCAGGAACAGCACAACAATCACAATTGAAGATAAGAATATCAGGAAAAGCTTAACACCAACTGATCTCAGCGGGTTAACTCTCTTTACCTGGCGTACTGAACCATTCAGGACGTTCTTTAAAGTTAGTTTTTGAACTGCCGCTTTACTTGTTGTCTGGGTATCACCTGTTTGGCCTGTCTCAGCCTTTTGTACAACCTTAGGCTTTTTACTGTTCTTTCCCACTTTAATCCTTCTCTCTTTCGGTTTGTCTCTGTCGCTCTCCGGATTTGGAGCCCCCATTACAATCACCTGCCAATTAGATTAGACGTCGTATGTAAGCGTTACCTGTGGTATATATCGGCACAAAGGCTCATTTTTCTTAGTATTTTATAGAAATTTCTTTAAAATTTCTATGTTTTTGTCGAACTGCATTAGTATTTTGGTCTATAACTAAACCCCCTACGGGTGAATCAAACCGGAGTGTATGAAGCCCACATGCTGCATTATTTCCAGCCGGAACTTGGCAGACGCTTCATGGACACATCGGCTTGTGAGGAGGACTGAGATTCCGCTATTCGGCCAAATCAGGCAAAATCTCGCGACAACCGGACTGAGATTCCGTTAATTGTTCTGAATCAGCTCATTTGAAGCTTAGAAGAACAAGATAAAGGATTTAGTCCGATTCATCCAGATTAGGAAGTTATTTGGCAAAATGGCGGATTCTCAGTCCGCTTCAGTAAGAGGTATCCTGCTCCGGGGAGCCGCCGGAAAGTTCATTCCACATTCATCTTTCTTCAGATCCAGCCCGCTTTCCGGCGGATTCCAAGGGATTTACGCAAAAAAAGGACGCCCTTCTAGAAGAAGGACATCCCTTTAAATCTTTCTTATAACTTTATTTTCTTTTACGCATCATGTCAAAGTAAGCTACAGGCTGGTCGACCTTCATGCGCACCCGCTGCAGCGGGTGACGGGCAACATCCAGCGGATTCCCCGCCTCGTCCCACAGCTCGCCGACGGTCTGCTTGAAGAAGGTGTCATCCGGTCCGAAGAATTCCACTTCCTGGCCCGGTTTGAAGTTATTGCGCTGCTGGACAAGTGCCATGCCGCTCTCCGCATCATATTCCAGCACCAGGCCGGCGAAATCATAAGGTGCCGCTTTTTCCTCCGGCTCATAAATATGATCCTCATGATCCGGCGTATCGTAGAAGAAACCTGTATTGAGCGGACGGTTAGCAGCCTTCTGCAGCTCCTCCAGCCATTCTGGCTTCAGCACATAACCCTCGGGGTCAGCCATATAAGCATCAATCGCTTTGCGGTACGCATTAACCACCGTTGCCACATAATGGATCGACTTCATTCGGCCTTCGATCTTGAAGCTGTCAATCCCGGCTTCGATCAGGTCAGGAATACTCTCCAGCATGCACAAATCCTTCGAACCCATCGAGAACGGATTATCCTCCGGCTGATGCAGCGGCAGCTGGGTTACGCCAGGCTGCAATGCCTGAGGCGCCACTGCCTGGTCCTCTTCCGATACCCAGGTTCCTTCCGGACGGCCATCCTCGAACAGGTCGTATTTCCAGCGGCAGGACTGGCAGCAGCCCCCGCGGTTGGAATCGCGGTCTGTAAAGTGATTGGACAACACACAACGTCCGGAGTACGAGGAGCACATCGCACCGTGGATGAAGCTCTCGATCTCGATGTCCACATGCTGCTTGATCTCGGCAATCTCCTCTAGGCTGGTCTCCCGGCCAAGCACGACCCGCGGCAGTCCTTCCTGCTTCCAGAAAGATACTGCCTGCCAGTTGAGCGTGGACTGCTGGGTGCTAAGATGTACCTCAAGGCCAGGTACAAGGCGGAGCGCGGTGTCTACAATTACCGGATCGGCTACAATAATGGCCGCAATCCCGGCCTCATATAAGTTACGCAGGTATTCTTCAATCCCGGCGATGTCTTCATTGTGAGCATAGATATTCGTCGCTACGAATACTTTGGCGCCATACTTCTTGGCAAATTCAACACCCTCGCGCATTTCCTCAAAGGTAAAGTTATCTGCTCCCGAGCGCAAGCCGTATTTCTGTCCTCCGATATATACTGCATCCGCGCCATAATGCACGGCGAATTTCAATTTCTCTAAGTTTCCTGCCGGAGCCAGGAGCTCCGGTTTGTCCAGACGATAACGTTTCCCCTTGAATTGGGGCTTGGTCATGGTTCCCATTCCTGTTCTCCCTCCTAATTGTCGCAGCTACTGCAAGATTGAACGGCCGGCATTTGGTGTGAAGGCGCAACTGCGGGGAATGTTTGGACTTCCGGTCGCTGTTGTCTGCAGATTTCTTGATTTATACCGCTTAGCGGTGAAATCCGCCGACAAAGGCGAACGCTGACGCTCCTCCAGTTCAAACTTCCCCTCCGCTGCTTACACTATAATGTAGCCTAGACAATCCATTGCAAAAGCTGAGACAATGCTTTTTATATATTTTAATATACCTGTTCTTTGTAGAAGAAGCCGAACGACAGTTCACGCTCAGGGTCCTGCAGCGCCCGGATCTCATCCATCCAGGCCTCATCGTAAGCATATCCGGCGGGATCGGCAGCATACAAGTCAATGGCATGGCGGTAAGCCTTAACTACGGCAACGTTATAAGCTACCGGCTTCAGCAGCCCTTCAATCTTCAGGCTGTGCACGCCAGCCTTCAGCAGGAAATGCAGATCCTCAAGGATACAAATATCGTCCGAGCTCATAATATGTGTTCCATTCTCATCCTCATATATCGGGAATTTCTCATTCGGCCGTTCTGCTTCTATCAGGAAAAGCCCGCGCTCCTTGCCCAGACTGCCACCATCACCCGGACGTCCCTGATGAGACATGTAACTGGCTACCAGCTTACGCTTGGAATGATAAATATTCGTCATGCCATGTACCTGGACCTGGGCCTCTACTTGCAGATGAGGCACCATTTCGGTCATTTCGTCCATATTCAGCTCACGTGCCAGAACGACCCGCGAAGCTCCCTTACTGCCCCAATAATTGGCTGTGGCGTAATTGGTAGAGGTCATTTCTGCATTCCAGTGCAGCTTCAGCCCTGGCGCTTCCGCCTTCACAGCTGCCAGGACAGCAGGGTCTCCGAATTCGACCCCGTCTACACCCAATTCGCCGATGGCTTTGATGTAAGCAGGCAGTTCTTCCAGCATTTTATTGGAGATCAGCCCGTTTATGCTTACGTACACCTTACCGCCTGTATCATGTGCAAGCTTTACAGCCGCTGAAGTATCTTCCAGCGAGAAATGCCCGGCGAGCCGCATGCCGAAACGGTCATCCCCGATCAGCAGCGCAGTTGCGCCTGCCGCAAGCAAAGCTACCGCTTCTTCCAGCGAGGCTGCTGTCGCCAGCAGCTCCGGTTTGTTATTCATTGTGTTACCTCCTGTGCCTATTGCATCAATACTATTGTAGCGCTTTTCCTACTGATTTTGTTTGCTTTTTTCGATATTGGCTAAATGTTCCTTGTAGGTCTTGGCAAATAAATGCGCCTGAGAGCCATCCTTCTTGGTGACATAGAAGAAATATTCCGATACCTCAGGAGTCATTGCGGCTTCAATAGAAGCAAGCCCCGGGCTACTGATTGGTCCAGGCGGCAATCCTTCCTGCTTGTACGTATTATAAGGGCTGTCCACCTTCAGGTCCTTCTCGTAGAGCCGTTCCTTCTGCTTGTCCAGTAAATATTGGACCGTAGCATCAATCTCCAGCTTCTGGCCCTTGTCCAGTCTGTTATAAATGATACCGGCGACCAGCGGTCGTTCCTCGTTCACTACCACCTCACGCTCTACGAGCGAAGCAACCGTCATCAGCTCATGCAAGGTAAGCCCACGGTTCGCCAGCTTCGCCTTCCACTCAGGGATCGTGTCCAGCTTCTTCACCAGCTGCTCCAGCATGGCTTCAATGACCTCCTGCGGAGTACTGTCCTTGGCCAGCTCATAGGTTTCCGGGAACAGATACCCTTCAAGACGGTGCCGCAGCTCCTTATTCTCCGGGATTCCTAAAGTTCCTACTGCCTCAAGGCCCGCACCTGAATCAATCAACTGCAGGAACACCTCTGCCTTCTGATTCCACGCTTCAGCCAGCTTATCTGCAACCTGAGTCGCCGTGTACCCTTCGGGTATCGTGAATACAACGGTATCTTCCTTCACGACATCCCCTGCATTCATCCGGCTGATCAAGGTATCATAAGAGTCCCCCGGGCTCACGTTATAATTTCCTGCCTTGAAGCTGGAGCCTTCCTGGACCCATTTTAGATACCCTTTAAAAAACAATCCGTTCTTGATGATTCCCTTCTCTTCCAGCAGGTCAGCAATTTGTGAGCTTCCCATACCCTTCTCTATTGTAACCGTCACGGCCGGCCCTGCGGGCTCTACCGGCTGCATTCCATTCCAGATATACCATGCTCCTCCCCCTGCAGCAGCTGCAAGGACAAGGATTATAATGAGCACAGTGCGGATCACGGCTTTCAAATGTTACGCCTCACTTTCCGACTATAAAGTATAAAATTGTATTGTCTTAAATTCAACATATTTTTATTTTCCTGCATTCCAAGCAAAAAGAGCGCGGAAAAAAATCCGCCCTCTTCCGTGCTAATGCTATTGGATTATTCGGTGTCTTCAGCCGGGAAGGTAAGCTCATCGTACAGCTCGGAAACATCCTCCCACTCTTCATCGTCCATAATGCTCTCCAGTTCAGGAAGCCCGTCAGGAGAAACCACGATCCGCAGAATTTCCTGCTCCGCAGCTCTTCCAGAACCGGCCAAAACAGCATAAGCACGATCACCGACAGCAAATTCAGCAATAATATCGTAAACGGAAGACTTGCCCTGCTCATCTTCCAGTTCTACTGTTTCTCCGTATACCTCTTTAAGCTTCGAAGTCCATACCGCTTGATCAGCGGAAAAATCAGTCATTCTCCGCTCCTCCATCCAGCTCGTCTACCAAAGTATTGAAGGTTTCTTCTACAATCGCCCATTCCTCGTCATTCTCAATCATGAACAGCTGCAAGTCGTCGCCGTCTTCTTCGTAACGGAACGCATAGACTTCATCAGTCTCTTCATCCTCAGAATCAAGTGGAACCACCATCATATACTTCGCATCCGATCCGTCGACTTCAAACTTCATGATGACCTCAAATTCCTCTTCATTACCTTCCTCATCAGGAATATAGATAATTTCCGGTTCTTCTTCTTGGCCGATCTGCTCGTTTGTCATATCCGCACACCCCTCACCTTTTACTGTTAGCATCCAAAAAATTTTGCAATATCAGGGCTGCGGCCATTTTGTCCACAATCCCCTTGCGTTTCTTCCGACTGACGTCCCCTTCAATCAGCACCCGCTCAGCAGATACCGTCGTCAGACGCTCATCCCAAAGGTGTACGGGTAAATCAAGTTGCTCCCGCAGCTGGTCTGCGAATTCGATGCAAATTTCACCACGGGGTCCTACTGAGCCGTTCATATTCTTCGGCAGCCCAACGACAATCTCACCGATTTCGTACTCCTTGACCAGTTCACGGATACGGTCGAATTCGTTGCCGTTTCCGCGCCGCTCAATAGTCTCCAAAGCCTGCGCTGTCCACCCGAAAATATCGCTTGTGGCGACACCGATTCTGCGGTCGCCGTAATCCAGTCCCAGCTTCTTCATCATTTCGGCTGGTCCACCCGATGATTGGCCAGATAGAACCGGACCAGTTCCTCAATCAGCTCATCACGTTCTTTTCTCCGGACCAAACTTCTCGCATTGTTGTGGCGCGGAATGTAAGCCGGATCTCCGGAAAGTAGATACCCTACGATCTGGTTGATCGGATGATATTCCTTCTCCACCAGCGCGTCGTACACGGCGAGTAAAATTTCCTGGGGAGAAGCTTCCTTTTCGTCGCCCTTCACATTGAATTTGACCGTTTTGTCCATGGAGTCCATTTGTGACACCTTCCTTCTGCAAAATCACCCCGATTCGGGCGGCTTCGCAAAGTTGCTGCTGTACAGCTTACTTGCTGCCTTCATCATAACATATTCATGGCCCAACGAGGAAATCCTGCCACTGTAAAAGCGCTTTTTTTGGTATTTTATCTACAAAAATAGATGTTTTTTTGGGTTTTAAGCTATTGCAAGCCCCGGGTCAATAATGAATAACCCCAAAAATTATACATTTTGTGAATAAAGCAGCGGTACTGATATGTTGCCCTCAGTACCGCTGTATCTTTATCCGGGGAATTTCTCAGCTATTTCAGGCAATCCGTTAAGCCAATGCAGCTACAAGCTCTTCGGCCTTCTTCAGGGCTTCGCCCAGCTTGGAGGCATCCTTGCCGCCAGCCTGTGCCATGTCCGGACGTCCGCCGCCGCCACCGCCGCAGACCGCAGCGATTTCTTTGACCAGCTTGCCGGCGTGGAAGCCTTTCTTCACCAGGTCCTGCGGCACAGCAACCACAAAATTCACCTTGTCATCCATTACTGCGCCGAGCACCAGTACGGCATCCGGAAGCTTGGATTTCAGTTCGTCTGCAGTCGAGCGCAGAGCATCAATATTGCCGGCTTGCACGGATACTGCCAACAGCTGCGTGCCACCGCCTACTGTAATCACACTGCTGGTCAGCTCAGCTGCAAAGGTTGCGCTCAGCTTGGACTGCAGCGATTCGTTCTCGCGGCCCAGCTCACGAACCTGGGCATGCAGGGCTTCGATCCGCTTAGGCACATCCGTCAGCGAGGACTTCAGCAGTGCTGCCGATTGCTTCAGCAGATCCAGCTGGCTCTCCGTGAACTGGTAGGCGTAGCGGCCGGTCACCGCTTCGATCCGGCGCACACCGGAACCAATGCCGCTCTCGCTGAGCAGCTTGAAGATTCCGATCTGCGATGTATTGGCTACGTGGCATCCGCCGCACAGCTCCAGGCTGTAGTCGCCGACCTGCACGACACGGACGATATTGCCGTATTTCTCACCGAAGAGGGCCATCGCTCCCATAGCTTTGGCTTCATCAATCGGCTTGTTCTCAATGACAACATCGAGGCCGCGCCAGATCTGGGCGTTCACGCGTTGTTCGATATCGCTGAGCTCCTCCGGAGTGATGGCTCCGAAATGCGAGAAGTCAAAGCGCAGGCGTGAGCCTTCTACTAAAGAACCTGCCTGGTTGACATGGCCGCCAAGCACTTCCTTCAGCGCTTTATGCAGCAGGTGGGTTGCCGTATGGTTCTTCACGATATCCTCACGCTCGGCACGGTTCACTTCCGCACGGACTGTATCTCCAACCTTCAGGTCCCCGGCTTCGACAGTAACCAGATGCACATGCTGGCCATGCGGAGCTTTGAAGAGTCCGGTAACCTTGGCAGTCACAGAGCCGCCGGTCAAAAGTCCGGTATCGCTCACCTGACCGCCGCTTTCAGCGTAGAATGGAGTCGTTTCAAGGATAACCTGGCACTGGGCGCCTTCACTGACGACATCAGCAAGTGCGCCGTCAACTACAATCGCCAGCACTTTAGACTCGGTTACCGTGTCATTATATCCAACAAATTCACTTTTAACCGTCAG
This sequence comes from Paenibacillus sp. FSL R5-0912, assembly GCF_000758605.1. NCBI lineage: Bacteria > Bacillati > Bacillota > Bacilli > Caryophanales > Paenibacillaceae > Paenibacillus > Paenibacillus sp. FSL R5-0912. Next base: position 2,062,449 of record NZ_CP009282.1, on the reverse strand, counting down.
CTCGGCAAGTGCTCCGCCCTGGATCTTCATGCTGGCGCTGTCCTGGCGGGCTGCTCTGGCGCGGTCACGCTGCTCCTGCATCGCAGTATCGAAGCCTTCACGGTCTACCGTAAGCCCCTGCTCGGAAGCGAAGTCCTCTGTCAGGTCGAACGGGAATCCGTAAGTGTCATAGAGCTTGAACGCATCAGCACCTGCAATAGCACTTAGGCCGTCAGCCTTTGCTTTGGCACTGATCTCGCCCAAGATAGCAAGACCATCGGACAATGTTTCGTGGAACCGTTCTTCTTCCAGGCGGATGATTTTGGCAATATATTCACGGTTCTCCACTACGGAAGGATAGTATACACCCATAACTTCGCCAACCGTCTCCGTCAGCTCGTGCAGGAACGGACGATCAAGTCCAAGTGTCTTGCCGTAACGGACTGCACGGCGGAGCAGACGGCGGATGATGTAGCCGCGTCCTTCATTGGAAGGAAGCACGCCGTCACCTACCGCAAAAGTAACGGTACGCACATGGTCGGCAATGACTTTGAGCGCAATATCCTGTTCAACATTATCCTTGTAGGTTACACCGGCAAGACCGGCAGTCTTCTGGATAATCGGCTGGAACAGGTCGGTGTCGAAGTTGGAGTCCACATCCTGCAGAATAGAAGCGAAGCGCTCCAGACCTGCGCCGGTATCAATATTCTTGTTAGGAAGCGGTGTGTAGCTGCCGTCCTTGTTATGATTGAACTGCGAGAACACGAGGTTCCACACTTCCAGCCAGCGTTCATTCTCGCCGCCCGGATACATCTCAGGATCACTCATATCACTGCCGTAAGCCTCGCCGCGGTCATAGAAGATCTCCGAGCAAGGGCCGCAAGGTCCTTCACCGATGTCCCAGAAGTTCTCGTCGCCCAGCTTGATGATGCGTTCTGCAGGCAGACCGACTTTTTCATTCCACAGCTTGAACGCTTCTTCGTCCTCTGCATACACGGTAACGGAAATCCGGTCGCCATCAAAGCCGATCCATTCCTTGCCGGTAAGGAATTCCCAAGCCCAGGTAATCGCTTCTTCCTTGAAGTAATCGCCGATGGAGAAGTTACCCAGCATCTCGAAGAACGTGTGGTGACGGCGCGTCTTGCCTACGTTCTCAATATCATTGGTACGGATACATTTCTGTGAGTTGGTCAGGCGGGGATTCTCAGGAATCTCCCGGCCGTCGAAGTAAGCCTTCAGCGGCGCCATGCCTGCGTTAATCCATAGCAGCGATGGATCGTTGTGGGGCACGAGCGAGGCGCTCGGCTCAATGCGGTGACCTTTACTCTCAAAAAACTGCAGCCATTTGGAACGGATTTCACTTGCTTTCATCATGTACAGCTCCCGTCTCATCATTTAATGCGGCACTTTGGCCGGAAAACTCATTGTTGCCCCAAAAAGTTACCCGAAAAATCAAAAACAAAAAACGCCCCTGAATTAGATTCAGGGACGATGATTATCGCGGTACCACCCTGGTTATCGTCTTGTTCCGTGAGAACACGGACTATTGCAGACGATCGCCTTGTGCGGCTGTTAACGGGTGCCCCCCGGCGGGATTATCCCCGCACTCCGAAACTAGCTTTCTGCCGGCCTGCCTTCAAGGTTCTCACAGCCAATTGCGGGGAATCCGCAAAGGAACCTGTTCTCTGATGGAGCCATTCTCCGGCGTACTTGTTTTCATCAACGTTTTATCCGATTTACATTTTAACATTTCAAGTATAGCCAGCGGCCTGATATCTGTCAATCTCGGGCAGGAAAATTGCCTGAGCGGGGCCGGTAAGCTGTGCCAAAAAGAATATTTACAGCGCTTACATACAGGCGTATAATTCAATTTGTTCAGTACGTCGAGACGTAGCTCAGCTTGGTAGAGCGCTTGCTTCGGGAGTAAGAGGCCGCAGGTTCGAATCCTGTCGTCTCGACCATAACTAATCTGCCAGCCCCCTTGATTGTCAAGGGGTTTTTTGCACGAATATCAGGGTCCTTCCCGGCATTCTTTCTCGGCAAGTGCCACCTTCTTGATGCCCATTCTGATCTGATTCTCGGATAAATTCGAATATCCCAGAATAAATGTAGGCTTCTGAGGCATATGCTCAAGAAAGTAATCGGATGCCGGATATATCTTCACTCCAAGCCCTAGAGCCTTCGCGGCAATCCACTGCTCATTCACCATTGTATCCAGCTCAATGAGCAGATGTAATCCAGCTTCGTCTCCGAAAACCTTGACCCGGCTGCCAAACTCATGTTGCAGCGCATTTACCAGACAGGAGCGGCGGGTAGCATATAATTTCCCCATTCGGCTTACATGCTTGGCATATTGTCCTGACTGGATGAAATCCGCAAGCGCTTCCTGCTCCAGCGTAGGGGTCATCCGATCCGTAATCCATTTGATTGCCAGAAAGGGCTTTATCAAGGAAGGTGGAAGAATGGTATAGCCAATCCGCAGTGCAGGAAACAGAATTTTGCTGAAGCTTCCCACATATACGACCCGTCCAGAGTTATCCAGCCCTGCGAGTGCAGATACCTTCTGCCCTACATACCGGTATTCACTGTCATAATCGTCTTCAATAATGAGTGCTCCAGACCTTCTTGCCCACTCCAGAAGCTGAATTCTCCGGTTAAATGACATCGTCACCCCCACCGGAAACTGATGCGAAGGGGTTACATAGATCAGCTTGGGGGTTGTTGACTGTCTTTTACTGTGAAGCGCTAGACATTCATCCATCTCCTGAACACATATTCCTTCCTGATCAACCCGTACGGGAATCACTTCACCCCCTGAGTAGCTGAATATTTCCCTGAGCACGTTATGGGTTGGGTCTTCAACCAGCACCTGATCTCCTTTACTCAGGCAAAGCCTGGCGAGAATATCCAGAGCTTGCGTAGCCCCTGTCGTAATCACAATTTGCTCCGGAAGCGCCGGAATGGAGCGGGTAGAACGAACTAGCCTGGCAATCTCCTCCCGAAGTGCCAGGGTGCCTTCTGCCGGTCCGTATGTAAGCATATCAGGCGTGGCCCTCCGGCAGACCTCCGTCAAGGCACGCTGCCACCGGTCCATCGGAAACATATCCCAAGCTGGCACACCATGACGGAAATCATAAGGAACCGTTGACGGTGAGGGAAGAGCCGATACGAATTTCGGTGCTTTGGTCGACACAGCGCAATAATTGCCCGTCATACTGCCGGGGTCTGTATCTGCGCCCGCTGCGTTGACGGCAACAAACGTTCCCGCTCCTCTCCTCATCTCCAGATAACCTTCCGCCCGTAGCTGCTCATAGGATTGAAGAATGACACTGCGGGAAACCAGAATCTGCTCTGACAACAATCGCGTGGCGGGAAGCTGGTCTCCGGCTCGCAAGCACCCGCTGTGGATTGCCTGCAAGATTTGCTCAAACACCTGTCTGGATAAGGATGTATCCAAAGTCTTATCTATTGTAATTAACAATTCAGATCCCAAGTATATCCCCCTCTATCCCCTATGCGATCTTTCTCTATAAATGGATTTAAGCCTCCGGGTTTTGAAACACCGAAGGCTTGCTGTATATAGCTCTTCCTATACTTCTTGCAGTGCCGGGCGATCCTGGAGCATTTCATAGACTTGAGCAACATCCTTGTCCCCGCGGCCAGAAAGACTAACCACAATAATTTCATCCCTGCTCATGGCTCCTGCAACCTTCATCGCATAGGCGACAGCGTGGGAGCTTTCCAGGGCCGGGATAATTCCTTCCGTCTTAGATAGGGTCAAGAAGGCATTCAACGCTTCTTCATCGGTAACCGAGACATATTCCGCACGCTTAATCTGCTTGTAATAGCTATGTTCCGGGCCCACACCAGGGTAATCCAACCCGGCTGCAATGGAATGGCAGTTCTCGGCATCGTTCATCACGTAGCATCTGAACCCGTGAATAATGTCCGGCTTGCCTGTACTAAGCGGAGCCGCATGGATTCCGGTCTCGATCCCTTTTCCTGCAGGCTCTACGCCCACTATCGTGACACCAGGATCATCCACGAAGGGATGAAACAGCCCAATCGCATTGGATCCCCCGCCTACACAAGCAGTGATCAGATCAGGAAGGCGCCCTTCCTTCTGCAGAATCTGCTGTTTGGCCTCTCTTCCAATGATAGCCTGAAAATGACGGACCATCAGCGGAAACGGATGCGGTCCAACAACAGAGCCGATGAGATAGTAGGTATCTTCATAGTTCTGTGCGAAATCATTCAGCGCTTCATCCACGGCTTCCTTCAGTGTTCTGTTACCGGACTTCGCAGCCACAACCTCTGCTCCCAGCATCTGCATACGGAATACATTGAGAGCCTGTCGTTCAATATCCACCTCACCCATATAAATGGTGCAAGGGATATTAAACAAGGCACATACGGTAGCAGTCGCTACACCATGTTGCCCTGCGCCAGTCTCTGCAATAATTCTTTTGGCCTTCATCCGGTGGGCAAGCAGAATCTGGCCGATAGTATTATTGATCTTATGCGCTCCGGTATGATTTAAATCTTCACGCTTAAGGTAAATTTTGGCCCCGCCCAATTTATCCGTCAGCCGCTGCGCATAATACAACAGACTTGGCCTGCCCACATATTCATTCAGGTAGTACTGGAACTCCCGCTCGAACTCTTCGTCGTCCTTATAACGCTGAAAAGCTTCGTCCAGTTTATTAAGCGCCGCCTTTAGCTCTTCCGGAACATAGCTTCCGCCAAACTGCTCCTGATCTTCTTCGCCAAATATACCATCCGCAGTTACCTTAATAATACTCATAGAGTAACCCCCTATATATTTTTAGGTGTGCCAAAAGAAGTTCTTATAAACGAGTCTCTCATTCTATACGGTACTGTGCAATCAAACACGACTTTTGTGGTCATGCCAGGCTTCGTTATCTGTGGGGACATGCCTGGCATTTGCGACGGGTCCAGATGGAAGCCTTCAAGTCCCGGGAAGGTAATAATGTCCACATCCGCCTGAAAACGGGTCGTCATGGCCCACCACACCTCCTCTTCACTGAACAGGTTCACATCCTCATCAACCAGGATCACCTGTTTGATCATACGAAAAGACCGAAGAATCATCGTTCCCGCGCGCCTGACAGCGAGATCGTCCTCGTCATTCATTTTATGAAATTGAGCAAATAACAGCAGTTGGCCTCCCCCGGCAGAGCTGCAATAAGCATTGGTAATCCGGGAGGTCACTTGATTGCGTACATACTGGAGGACTCCGGCTTCCATCCCCACCGCTAAAAGATTGGATTGCTCGTACCCTGGACCAATCACGGTTTGAAATATGGGATGAGCTGAGGATGTGATTCCCGTAATCTTCACAACAGGCAAATGGGGGTGTGCCTGGCCGTCATATCCCAGAAACTCCGGCATGGAATGGCCCCCAGGCTCTCCTTCAGGAGCATACTCATGGGTGATTGCACCTTCCAGTACATACTCCGCTTCGGACAAGCAGTCTGCGGCAACAGATAAACAGGAGGAAACCTTGACTGGCTGTCCCCGTAATCCGCCTGCAATAGCCAGCTCATTGAACCCCTCGGGCGCTACAGCACCCGTGCAGCAGGAGGCAATGTATATAGCAGGGTCCAGACCGATATTGATGGAGATCGGAAGCGGCACGCCCATTTCTTGTGCAGCCAGGTAGAAGCCCTCCAAGTGGCGGCCCGGGACCATCCAGATTGTCAGCTCGTTGTTGCTTTTCACCCATAGCCTATGAATGGAAATATTACTGTCACCAGTGACAGGATGCTTAGCGACTACTAACCCGAGTGTAATATAGGGTCCCGCATCCTGCGTACTCATTGTAGGGATCGGCAGCCGGGCGAGGTCAACGTCCTGATGGACCACCTCCTGACAGGGCGGCTTCTCGCATTTTACGGGCTCAATAGAATGCTGTGCGGCATCCAGCAGGAAGTCCGCAATATATTGTTCTTTCGCCCCGAGAAGCATTGCACACCGTTTCCGGGTTCCAAAGATCCCCGCCAGCGCCGTCTTGTTCACAGGCATCACATGTTCGAATAACATCGGCACTCCGGGGCCGGTTGGTGATGCGACTGGAACCCCGCCTCCCTGGGCAGCATATAGAGCGGCTAATTCATATTTAGCGTCCACAGGCACCGTATACCGCCGGGGTCCTTCACCCTGTTCCGCCAAGTATACAAGGGCCGACTTCAGATCATGAACCGCGGTGCTCACACCGCTGGCTCATCTGACTGCTCACGGCTGTGCAGATATTCAAGCTGCATATCCGTCAGAACCGTAATTAAAGTCTTGTAAGTAGCCGTAGCGATCTGTGGTTCAAGACCTGCATCCTCTGCCAGCCTGGCTACCTTATCTAGTACCTGCTGAACCCGGTCACAGGAACGGACAGACTCTTCATCCGTCTTCAAGACCATAATTTTCTTAACGACCCGCGTTCTTTCAGCGAGCAAAGCCACAATCTGCCGGTCAATGATATCAATCTCTTGACGATGAAGCGCAAGGTTCTCATTCAACATTACAAATCCTCCCACTATAAATTAATATTTTCTCTTGTTTGCTCACTCGTTCTTAGGTTTTCAGCCATGGACAGGTTGAGAGTTGGAGAAGTCATGTAAGGATGACATTATTTTCTTGCAGAGCCGGTGGCGGGAATAGAGGTTGGGGGGATTGTCCCCAGCCCATGGATCGTTCCTGTGATCGCACTTTGGATATCCACACCTGTCTCTTGACGGCTTACCCTCCCATGTCACGCGGGGTCTTTGCCCTTACATTCCTTCGTTCTGCCTCTCAAGAGGTGGACGCCGTTTCTTGCTCCTTTACAGGGTCGTTGCCCTTATGGAATTAGTTCCTGCGGCTGCTCCGTGCTTCTTTTGTCTTTGGTGAAACCTACTTCAATGAGCAAAATGAGTTTGGTTTTTCTTAGGCTGCCATCTGTAGCTGGGCCTGACGGACCGGCCCTAACACGCTGTTTGCATCGTATGGAATGTGCTTCGTCCCGAGCGTATGAAGCACGCGAATAAGTTTCCCGCACAACGCCACAAGGGATTGCTTTTTCTTCAGTGGATTCTGACTTCGTGTCGTAAAATACTGGTGCAGTGCCTTGAATTCGGCGTTCTTTGCTACCATGGGCATGACCGCCCGGAACAGCAGGGCCCTCAGCTTTGCACGTCCACGTTTGGTAATACTGGACTTGCCCTTTTTCTTTCCCGAACTATTCTCTTTGAGATTCAGTCCGGCCAGCCGAATAATCTGCTGTCCATGCTCGTAACCACTCAGATCGCCCACTTCCGCCAGGAATCCCGCTAACGTCACTACAGCCACACCGGGCACGGTAAGCATCTCTTTCGTGCCTGGAATTTGCCCTAGTAGACGTTCTACTTCGGACAGAATCTCTTCAAGCTGTCTGGCGAACATGTCATACTGCTCCAGAAGTGTTTTAATCTCGATCTTTGCTGCAGGAAGACCTTCGGTCAGACCGATAGAGCCTCTCGCCGTTTCGACCAGCAATTGGGCTCGCTTCGTTCCCACCGCTCGTTTCACGTCTTTCTTCCACCGCTGAGCGATGGCTTCTGCACCGAGTCCTACGATCTCACCTGGCGTCGGAAACTCGTCTAGAGTAATAAGCGAGGCTTTTCCTTCCCAGTCTTTAAACACCTCAGTGTATTCCGGGAAAAAGCGATCCTGCCAGTTCTGCACCCGCCTTTGCACCTGCCCGAGGTTCACCATGATCTTCTCCCGAAGATTCATGAGAATTCGCAGATCTGCGTAGATACGCGTTGGCAATTTAGGTTCGCTGTATTTCCCATTCCGCACTAAATCGGCAATGACTTTAGCGTCTTTATAGTCGTTTTTCGTGGGTGAGTTATCTTCCAGTTCTTTGCTTTTGTGTACATGATGCGGATTGACAATGACCAAAGGAATGCCGTGCTGTCCCAAATACTCGGCCAGGTTAAACCAATAGTGTCCGGTAGGCTCAATGCCAAAGAGGACGTCGCTCTTGGCATGCTCCCGCTGAAGCTCCTTCATCCACTGAACCAGTTGCTCCAGTCCGGTACGGGTATTTGAGAACACACAATCCTTTCCGAGTTCAATCCCCCGGTAGTCGATAGCGCGAGCCACATGGGTTTCTTTCGCAATGTCTGCGCCTACGACAAGGGTCTTGTCGGAAATTCGTGTAATCCGTTGATTCTGCTTCTTCGATTGTTTATACTTCATGTTGAGTGCCTCCTGTGCTGCAATTGTTCTTTGGCGGAACGTTTCCCAGTATACAGTTGGCGCTTTTTTCATTCAAACCTCAAATTAATTCATTACAGGAATGGCTCCCTAGATAATTTGAGATTCATATGAGTATGATACATAGGTCGAAATGAAATTATGAAATATTTGATATCCGCTTTCAGTGCATACACTTTCAGGATGAAATTGAATAGATTCGATTGGAAATTCCCTATGCCGTACCCCCATAATATATCCATCATCCGCAGATTCTGCAGTGACTTCCAGACAATCCGGCAGCCCCTCCCGGCTCACGATCAGGGAATGATAACGCGTAGCCCGGAACGGATTATGGAGTTCTGTAAAACAGCCTTTACCATCGTGGATAATCTCACTGGTTTTGCCATGCATCAGATGTTTCGCCCCTATCACTTTGCCGCCAAAAGCAAGTCCAATCGCCTGGTGGCCCAGACATACGCCAAGGATCGGAAGACAGGCTCCATATTGCCGGATCAGCTCGATATACCGCGCATCAGCCGGATGGCCCGGACCTGGACCCAGAACTACAAAATCTGGAGCCATCAGCTCCACAAGACCCGAACTTAACTGATCGTTACGCACCACTTCAAGCTCTACTCCGGCTTTCATCAGATATTGGCAAATAATATATACAAAGCTATCATATGCGTCAACGACTAATGCTCTCATGCAGTACCTCCCTGCCTGTGACCGCCCAGAATAATGCACCCATTTTATGAAAAGTTTCACTCCATTCCTTCTCCGGCACAGAATCAGCCACCACTCCCGCAGAGGCGCGGATGGAATACGAATCAGGCTTCCGATGAACCGCTGTCCGAATGCACAGTGCCATATTTACATATCCGTTGAAATCAATGAATCCCATAGCCCCCGCATATGCCCCGCGGCGCGTGGTTTCAAGCTCTTCAATGATTTCCATGGCCCGAATCTTGGGGGCTCCAGTCATTGTGCCTGCCGGAAAAGTAGCCGCAATAATGTCATACATGTCCTTTGAGGCCTTCTGCGTTCCTCCTACACTTGATACCAGATGGTTCAAATGTGAGTACTTCTCGATCACCATCAGTTCGTCTACCTCCAGAGTCCCTGTTTCACAGACCCGGCCAATATCATTACGGCATAAATCTACCAGCATAATGTGCTCCGCTACTTCCTTTTCATCCCGCTTCAGAGCTTGTATGAGTCTCTCATTCTCCTCTGGAGTGGAACCCTTGGGGCAAGTACCCGCAATAGGCCTCATTGTGATGTTCCCACCCTGGATTTTAATATACAGCTCTGGACTGGCGCCGATCAGCGTCATCCTTCCAAAAGTGGCCAAATACATATATGGCGATGGATTACGCACCCGTAGTCTCCGATAAACGTCAACTGGAGTCATAAGACTATTAATATTAATTTGATTGCCTAGCTGGACTTGATAGATATCTCCGGCCGAAATATATGAGAGAGCTTTCTTCACATTATTCTGATACACCTGACGGTCTATCGTATATTCCACGGATAACGGCTCTACAGCATCTGCTAACGTCCGGTTTACCTGCAATTCACCCTTGTGGAGCATACGGCCAATCTCCGCCTTGGACAGGTCATCCCAGCCCTCAGCAGATTGGTTAAGAATCAGCCTGACTGTCTTGTCAACCAGACTATATTCAATTAACCCTTGGTAAATGGACAAGGCAAGATCCGGGACCGTTCCATCATTCGGAATCTGACTCGGCAGACTTTCAACAGACCACGCCGTATCATAGCCCAAGTATCCAAAAAATCCGAAATAGAAGGCTTCGCCCTGGTCCGGGACAGAAACGGTGAACTGGGACTGAACGAACCGCAGGAAATCCCACAAGCCCTTGCGGTCCCGCAAATGCAAAACCCCATCCCGTGAGACAAGCAGCCCTGCCTTCAGCCCTCCCTGGCTTACCCGCTCCATAATGGACTCTAGTCCTGTCAGTTGTATTTCTGTTGAGAACGCTGTAATCGTAAAAAGCGGTTTGAACCCTATAAAAGTACTCTGGGCACTCTTGGAAGACCCCGATAAGGTTTCCAGAAAGTAGGTGTTTTGCTCCCCCAGCTGTTCCCGTAAGGATAAATAGGTCTCAAAGGAATCGTGAAACGGAATATCATACACTTCAGTGTCTACTTGAATCGGATGCAAGATTCTTCACACTCCCCATCTGTATTAGTCCATTTCATCAAGAACAAACACCAGAGTCGGGTTACCTTCCATCCCCTGTGACCGATGCGGATCCCCATCAGGAATTACAAAACCCATTCCGGGACTGCAGGATACCTTTCTGTCCTCATAATGTATTGTGAATTCTCCCTGCAGCACATAACCCACATGCCCTTTCAGGCACCAATGCTCTTCATTGAATCCCGGAGGAAGCTCCAGCAACCGAAGCCGCTTATTGCCGATATAACTGATTTTCACACGCCCGTTAGCACCTGGCTTTTCCCAGCTTGTCCATTCCATGTTAGGAAAATCAATCCCTCCGAGAGCCTCCAGTTCCTTATTCGTCACAGCCATCAACCTCCACTTTTTATTTTTTAGTATATGAAAACCAATGATGGGTGAATCTTTTACACTAGCGGTGCTTGCAGACGACGAAGCTCGTTCTCGCATATTCTCCGCTCATTCTCTTCCTCACACTGCAAAAAGGAATGATTCGTAATCTGCGAATAATGCTTCATAGCTGAGATCATATCAATCATCCGGTTGATCATTCTCCGCACAGAATCCAGCCCCTCTAAATCACTGAATACCTCGCTTGCTTGTCCGGCATGCAGAAGGGCGGGGAAACCGCTCCCTACCAGGATCATGCGATTCAGCAGAATATTGTTCACAATCTGAGAATGAACATGCTGGTGATTGTAGCGCCGGCCTGTAATGATAGCTCCCCCGACCTTGTTCGTAAGGGGCCGCTCAAACCGGAGATAGCATACCCCTGAGCGTTCAATAAACATTTGCATCAGATGCCCCATGCCAAAACCATGAACAGGAACTGCATAAATGATCCCTTCGGCCTTCTGCATCATCTGTACAATGTACAGCATGTCGTCCGTCAGCCCGCAGGCCTTCTCCCGGTAGTTACAATCCCCGCAGGTCCCGGAAGGTGAGATATTATACTCTCTTAAATTAAGTACTGAGAGATTTGCTCCTCTGTGGATAGCTATTTCATTGCTATACTGCAGGATCTGGTCTGTATTCCCACCAATGCGGGTTGATCCGCATATCGCTAGCAGTTCTACCGGCTTAATATCCATAGGCGCATTTTCCTCCCATTCTTAATGGATTATAGAATTTCAACCAAAACAGCAACAGCGACAGAAGCAATGATGACACCAAACAATGGCACCTTTTTAGCGAGTACAAGAACAATAGCAACCACACCCGCTGCAATCCCGACCATCGGCGCCTCTTGATCCACCTGAAATATACCGGGAATAATTAACGCGCTGAGTACAGCCAGAGGAAGATTCTCCAGAAACCAGTTCTTTCGCTCCTCCATCTCTGCCTTACGCACAAGCAGCAGCGGCGCAATGCGGAATAAGAAGGTAAGCATGCCCATTCCCAGGATCACAATGATTGTCACATGACTTCACTCCTGACCTTTTCTTCTTTGGAAGGAAATATTCCGCCGACACATGCTCCTATGATCATCGCAGCCACTACAGTAGCTGTTCCTAACAAGGGCTGCAGCAACCAGGAGGAAGCAGCGGCTGAAATACAGATCGCCAGGTTTCTTTTGCTGAGCCGGATCTGGGGTATTACTAGTGCAATAAGCAAAGCGTACAGGGAAGTATTCAGCGCCGGCAAAATATTGGCGGGAATATAGTCTGCTAGCATAATCCCTGCATACGTTGCGATTAGAGTGACGGCATAGGGCGGGACCTCCAGCCCCAGCAGATAAGGAAGGGAATGATTCCCTGCTTCTCTGCGGTTTTTGTCGGACATCATACTGACCGCATACACCTCTTCTGTCAGCCCGAATCCAACAAATCCTTTGTAGAAGGGGCGTGTATTCCGGTTCATTCTGGAAGAGAATGACATGCTGATGAAAAAGTATCTTAAATTGATGACGAACGTGAGCAGCAAAATAATAGGGGCAGCGGTTCCCGCTGCGAGCAGCTTGGCTGCGATAAACTGGCTTGCTCCGGCGTAGACCACAGCGGATAGAAGGAAGACCTCCAGGTCGCTTAAGGAAAGGGCTTTGCCGACCAGGCCGAAGGTGATGCATGCCGGGATATACCCGATAACAATGGGAATGGAGTCAATAATACCTTTCTTCACTTGCCTCATGGGCTCTGTCACGATCCGCAAAAACCTCCCCGGTATGTAATTGAAAGGTATGCACAGGAGAATCCTTATGAATAAACGCCCATTCCGATCTCCCTGCTCCGGTAAATGGCTGCAGCAATTCATTTAAAAGAAACGTAGTGGCCTCTACAAGTACTCTAGCTTCTTTATGGACCGCTTCAATCGTAAACAGCATTTGTGAGGATTCGGCGGTTGTCTTAATATGATCGCTCTGTCTCCAGTTCCAGCGCCGGGAGTGTGCTCTCCCGGCATCATCTGCATAAATAATCTCACCGGCTGAAGGAAGCTCGCACTCATCCACTTTCCCAATCGGCAAGAACGGTTCATTCCCCGCAGCTCTTCTGATAACGAATTCTTGTATATCAGAGATATCGCAGGAAGCTATCGGTGTGCGGCATTTCAAAGAGATCGCATTGCATAAATTCACGAGCGTATGGATTCGGGCCAATGCCCCCTGTTCAACTACACGTCTTATGAGCGATTCTGCAGCGCAAGGATACCTTGCGGGCTTGACACCAAATTGACTATAGACCTTTCGCCAGGCTGCAATGGTCGGAATTTCACTTATTGATTCTTTTTGCAATCCTGAGTTCATGATTTCCTGTTCCATATGAGCAAGCAGCGCGTTCACTTCAGAATCCCTGTCTAAGTTTGCAATATGAGAGGTCGCGATCAACCCGACATGTAAATCAGGGGCTATCTCAAAAACGTCCTCCGAAAATTCCACTTTAAACGCTCTGCTGCTTTCTTCTTTCCCGGTATGGACTTGATTCATCTTAATCCTCCTTCGGAGCATTTCACTTCACCGCATTGCAGCGGTACATGGAATATTATACCTTATATACATTTTATTTATATACTACCAATTTTCGGACAATCCACCATACCAATTTTCTTTTTTGAACTGAAACGGTTTCTATACACAGAAACGGTACCGTCCTTAAATCGAACGGTACCCGTTAATGAAATCGACCTATATAATAGGCGTATAATGCGGATTGTTAAATCCTGTCGTCTCGACCATAACAATGAGTTAGATTGAGTGTCACTCTTTATCCAGCGGATGGCGGATATCATCCTTATAGAAATCGAAAATGAGTTGCTGCTGCGTTCCTCTCACTGCATAGAACACGTCGGAGATACATTTTCCTTTACGTCTTAGCTCGTTCTCCAGCCATTGTGTCGTAAGTCCGTAATTCTTCAGGTTATCCTCCATCACAATGCCATCCATAATTAATTCTACCGGGAAGGCTTGCGGGTGAGACGGCAGTTTCATATCCTTCTTCTGTACTCCCTGATATGCCTCCTTTTTCAGTACGGACAACCTTCCGTTATCTTCAAGAATGGCATAATCCACCTCTTCTATATTGAAAATATCCTTCTCCCGCAGCGACTGAGCGAGTGAATCCAGCGTATATTTCAGCTTGCGCATGTTGCCCTCCAATATCTTTCCTCCCTCAATCAGTACCGTGGGTGAACCGGAAATCCAAGCCCTCCACTTATGGCTCTTCAGCGCGATCAGCGACAGCAGAAACGACAAGGCGGCAACAACGACCAGTGCCAAAATCAAATAGACCGATTTCAGGCTCTCGTTAAACGCCAGATTGGCGGCTATCGACCCCAGCATAATGCTGGTGACGAAGTTATGTGCGGTCATGTTCGATATCATCTGCTTGCCCAGCAGCTTAGGGATAAACAGAAGTAGGATGACGGAAATTATCGTGCGGACCAGAATATCCATATAAGCATGCATAGCGCAATCCCTCCTCCCCCCATTCTTTCCAATACGATCCGAAACAAACTATTGGAACAGAGGCAAAGAGCCGGAAGCGGCGATCCGTGAACGCGTGCCCGTCTTTCCCAAAAATCTCAGAGCAAAAAACTTCCCGGCCGCCTTTCAAAATAGAAAAGCGAGAGGAGATACGTAACAGTAAGTACCGCCGCGCGTCTCACTCTCGCCTGATTAAAAAAACACACCTGATGAGCCCGCCTGCCAGCTCTTCATCATCTCTTGCGTTTTGTGCCGATGATGATTAATATCGCCCGGGCGAAGGGCTTCGCCGCCTACATCGGTGACGGAAGCAACCGTTGGCCAGCAGTTCATCGCCTGGATGCAGCGGTGCTGTACCGCCTGGCGCTGGAGTCTGCCCCGGCAGGCTCACGGCTGCTCGGCGCTGGCGATGAAGGCATTCCGCTCCGCGAGATCGCAGAGGTCATCGGGCGGCAATTGAGTGTGCTGGAGGTCAGCATAACAGCTGAAGCCGCCGCCGCCCACTTCGGCTTCCTTGGTGCCATCGCGGCAATCGACATCACAAGCTTGTACAACACTGCGCAGGCAAGCCTGGCAACAAGGGAGCTTCTGGGCTGGCAACCGGTTCAACCCCGACTGGTCGCCGATCTGGAAAACGGGCATTATTTCGTATAGATTGTTGCAGAAACTGCAAGAGTTCTCCCGTTAGGCCGCTTGGAGGCGCGAAAAATGCTGTCTCTCATACAACAATTCAGCGGAAATCGTTGATATAATGAAGAGAATGTTGTAAGCAGGACTAGAACCCGAGGAGGATACTGAATTGGACAAAATCATTCACTGGGGCATTATCGGCTGCGGGGATGTAACCGAGGTTAAGAGCGGTCCGGCCTTGCAAAAGGCCAGAGGATCGCAGCTCGCGGCCGTTATGAGGCGCAGCGGAGAACTTGCAGCCGACTATGCGCGGCGGCATGGGGTACCCCGCTGGTACGACGGGGCAGCCGGTCTGATAGCCGACCCCGGCGTGGATGCCGTGTATATCGCTACACCGCCGTCCACCCATATGGAGTACACCTTAGCGGCAGCGCAGGCCGGAAAGCCAGTCTATGTGGAGAAGCCTATGGGTCTTAATACGGCAGAATGCGAAGCCATGATTGCTGCCTGCGGACAGGCGGGGGTTCCGCTGTACGTCGCTTATTACCGCAGAGGGCTTCCGCGCTTTCGCAAGGTTAAGGAGTGGCTGGACACGGGAGCGATCGGCGAACCCAGGTTTGTGCGCACCCTGCATATGACTAAGCCGCTCGCAGCGGTAAGTGAGGAGAATTGGCGGGTGGACCCGGAAATTTCCGGCGGCGGGTTATTGCTGGATGTGGGCAGCCATACGCTGGATCTGCTCGATTTCCTGCTTGGCCCGATTGAAGATGTCAACGGACATGCGTCCAACTTTGGAAGCCCCTACAAACCTGAGGATACCGTATCCGGTAGATACCGCTTTGAGACAGGCGTTCATGGGACGGGCATCTGGTGCTTTAATGCCTTTACTAACGAAGACGTTACTGAAATCATCGGCAGCCGTGGCAGTATCACCTTCTCCACCTTTGCGGAGCAGCCGGTTATTCTCAGGACCGAAGATGGGGAGTACCCTGAATTCATTGCCCACCCGCCCCATATCCAGCAGCCGCTGATCCAGTCCATTGTAGATGAGCTTCTGGGATGCGGCACCGCTCTCAGCACCGGCAATACCGCTATCCGTACCAGCCGCGTGATGGATGAACTTGTGCGGAATTACAATGGACGCTGATTGCCAGCATATTTAAGAAGAACAATAAACCTGCAACATAAACAGCCAGCTTCCGGAAATCCGCCCGGCGGCTGGCTGTTGCTGCGCTCAATCAGAAAGAAAACTCTACGTACGAATTACAGCTTCCAGATCCGGTACAGAATGACCGCTGCTTCCGCACGGGTAAGAGTATCGTCCGGGGCAAGCCTGCCGTTTTTACCGTTCACAACTCCGTATTTCAGCAGAGCTTCCAGACTGTCCTTGGCGTAAGCGGAGATTCGCTCTGCATCCGCGTAAGCATCCAGAGTTCCGCTGCCGTGCGCCGCTATCCCGGCTGACTTCAGCGCGCGGGCAGCGATTACCATCATCTCCTGCCGTGAAATCGTGCTGTCCGGCTTAAAGGAGTTATCTGCATAGCCGGTGACAATGCCGAGCTGCTTCGCGGCGGCAAGCTCCTTGAAATGCTCAGCATGATTCCCGACATCGCTGAATCCAGCACCTGATTCTGCAGTAGCTTTGAGTTCAAGCACCTTCAGAAGGGATGCGGTGAGATCTGCTCTGCTCATTGGAACCGCCGGGGAGAAATTGTCGCTGGAGGTTCCCTGGACAAGATCACGCGCCGCCATGGCAGCGACAGCCTGCTTAGCCCAAGACAGATTCCCCAGATCCGTGAATGTCAATGGAGCATACGCCGCTGCAAAAGTGCCAAACTCTGATGTCTGGAACACAAGTGATCCGTTCGCCGCATCATAACGGCTGTTCACGACAGCAGTCCTATGGCCATCCTCACGGAGATAGCGCACCAGCAGTGAATCTGAGTAACCCAGCTCTTCCACTGCCGGCTTGTAAGGAATAGAAACTGTTATTGGCATATCCGCGTTGCTCCAGGCCATCTCCCGGCCTCCGGCCGACAACTTCAGCTCCACCACCGGACGACTGCCGGCTGCCGCATCCGGACTGGCCGCCGGGGACGCTTTTACACGAATGGAGATGTATTCAGTGTTTGCTGTAATGCCTGCCAGCTGCCCGCTTGGAATTGAGAGCGTTGCATGGTCGGTCTTGATCACAAGCACGAAGTTTGCCTGCCCCTTCAGGCTTTGCAGCGGCAGTTCAACTTCATATGAGGCTGCACCCGTCTGCTTCGGCAGGTCGATCACGATTTGTTTCATGCCGTCTGCTGCCGGGACTGCCTGCTCCAGCGCTTTGCGCAGAATATCGCCCGTAACCGCGGCCTTTGCCTCTCCTCCCTGATTCTTGACCTCCGGTCTGATCGTAACCACGCCGTCCTTGCTGTCCAGATTCACAGGCTTCGGCGTAGGGGTGCTATTGACATAGTTTGTTCCGCCAGATACCGGTGCCGGGGTCGGGGTTGGTGTAGCTGTTGGTTCCGCTGTTGGTTCTGTTGTTGCTGCCGGTGTCGGCGTTGGTGCCGTTGTCGGTTCCGGTTGTTCATCCCTGCTCTTGAGAGTCAATACGCCGTATACAGAGGTGTCCTGATAACCGTTCCCGGTGGTATCATTCCAGGCGGCAACACTTTGCCGGACGCCGCTCTTGGCATCGTTAATCTGAGTGTCGAAGCCGACCTTGGTGCCGCCGGCCGGGGTGATTTTTTTGAACGGAATCTTCATTTCAAGGGTATAGCTTGTTCCGGCTACCTTGGTTGCCGACACGAAGCCTGCACTGATGTCTGCCGGACTGAAGGAGGCTTCATTGTCATAATTGACCCGGAACTGTCCGTCATCGTCCTGATAGAAGGTGGTCCGGCCCAGATTCTCATCCAGGAAGACCTCGACAGAGTCTTGCTCCCACACATTCGTATTACTCTTGTCCAGCTGGGCATCGCTGACCTGGACCAGTACATATAGATTCTGGTCATCCCACAGCGCGCGTGCCGTTCCGCTTGCACCCTGCCAGGCCATCTGATACCGGTTCACTGCCATCTCAGGCGCCAAGGACCAGATTGCATCCGCGGTTCCGTCAATGACCGGTGTGCCGTAAACGGCCTCAGACACCTTAGCCTCTGTCGTGTTCGGTTGATGCTCTGCCATATATTTTGCCGGATCGATGACGCCGTAATATGCCGGTTTGGCCTGCAAATCCCTGTCGAACAGCAGCGGGCTTGAGGAGGCTCTCCAGCTCGTACGGTCATCCATTCCCCAGAAGGTAACACGTGCGATATTGGCGGCATGCGTCTTGTAGATATCCATCAATCTCGCATACAGATAGCCCTGGTCGACCAATTCCTTCTCCGTTTGCTTATTGTCGCTTCCGGCTTGAATATCGAGCTCGGTAATGCTCACCTCTACCCCAAGCGAGATGAATTTCTCCAGCGACAGCTTGACGTTATCGGGATTCGTGTTGATATTGTAATGTGCCTGCATCCCCACACCGTCAATCAGCAGCTTCCCGGGGTGGGCAAGCGCGTACCGGTCGTTAATCTCCTTGACCATACTGTATATGGCCTGGGCTTTGTTCTGGTTATCATCGTTATAATCATTATAATACAGCTTGATATCCCACTCTGGATGATCGTCCAGCACCTCTCTGGCCGCCAGGAAAGCCTGCTCTACATAGTCCGCTCCGATGGCATCCTGCCAGGGAGCTTGACGCAGAGCTGCTTGCCAGTTAGACGGATTGGACGGGTTATCATTCATCGCTTCATTGACCACATCCCAGGAAATTACCCTGCCGCCGAAATGCTCCATGACTCCCTGGATGTGGGTTCTCAGATTCGTTAGAGCTTCGGCACGCCCCAGAGGAACTTTATTGCCTGCTGCATCCGTGGTCAGGTTCATCCAGTCAGGCGACTGCTGATACCATACCAGTACATGCCCATGCATCTTCATCCCTTCAGCCAGCACCTTGTTCACCATGGCATCTGCCGCTGTAAAAGTGAAATTCCCCTTAGTCGGCTGCAGCGCATCCGGCTTCATGGCATTGCCTGCGGTAGCAACGTTGTGGTGCATCTTCAGCAGATCCAGCCGGACACCTTCCAGATCCTCGGCGGATAATGCGTTGCCGATCAGGAAGTCATTCTGATAGGCTGCTTTTAGAGGAACCAGATCCCTTTGAATATCCACCGGGCCGGTGCCTGTATGCTCAAAAGTGATATCGTCGATATAAAAGGAGGCTGCTGTGTTGTTGGAGCTCTCAATATAAAGAGTCAGATATTCGCCGCCCACACTGTTATAGCGGTAGCTGCCCTCAAATTTCACCCAGCCGTCAGCGGTGCTGATCGTCTTGGGGGACAGGGCCACATAACTCGCACCGCTGTCATTGCCCACCTGCGTAGACAGCTGGAGCTGCGCGCTTGCCGGATCGATCAGCTTCACCCAGGCAGAGAGGGTATATTCGCTGCCCTTGTCCACGTACTTCTCCACACGCAGGGAAGGCCCGTGCCAGGTAGATGTCCTGCCTTCCACCTTCAGTGCGTAGGCACCATCAGCCGTATGATTCTCTTCATTGGTCACCGTAAGCAGCTCGGTTCCCGCTCTGCCAGTGAAGCCGCCTGCTGTCTGGTCTTCAAAGGTGATCGTATTGAATGGTAAAGCCGGGTCCCGGACAGGTTCCTCCCCGCCGCCTGGAGCGCCCTCTTCAGTGAACAGAATATCTCCAAGGTAGAATGGCACTGCGGCCCCGGCCTCGTTGGAGTTGATGCGTAAGGCATAATCCTTCTTGCTGGTATCGACCGTAAATTTCTTAGTCAGGATTACGGATTCCCCTGCTTTATAAGGTACTGCTGCATCGTTGGTATAGTCGTCTACCGTCTGCAGAGCTGCATTGGCACCGCTGGGGAGCGCAACATTGGCGTCAACGTAGACGACCGCAGTGACGGTGTACGTTTGCCCGTTCTTGAGGCCGACATCCGAGAACTTAAAATCGACCGCATCCCAGTTATTTACCCGGTTGCTTACGTATAACGCTGCCCCATCGGCATTTCCGTCAAAAGGAACTCCCGTGACTGCACTAAGGCTGGCGCCTCCGGATTGGACAGCCTTGCCTATGCCGCCCCCAAAGGTTTCGTGATAAACCATGGCCGGGGCCTCTGCTGCCTGAGCAGCGGGAATATACCCGCCTGCCGGAAGAAGCAGGACGGCCGCCAGTAATACGAGAGAGACTTGCTTGATTATTCGCTTCATGCATTGCACTCCTCTGTATGAATTTGGATTTCTTTTGAGTTAAGCGCTTACAGTTGTATGAAAGCTGCCCCCTTCTCAACCCAAATCGTAGCACAATGCCAAAACCGCGTCTTACCCGAAACTAAAGATTGTACCGTGCTTTTTATAGTTCATTTCCTGGAGTGTCACAACTAAGAAGGACCGATCTATCACGTTATAAGTCGGATGCTATAGAGACCGGATTAATAGCAGTTGGATTTACTACACTTGCTGATAGGCGAATGTCCTCTGCTTAATCAAAAGCAGTTGGATAAACAGCACTTAAATCATTCCATACCATTCAAAGTAGTGAAAACCAACCATGTTAGATGCTGTTTTTCCACTTGCTTCAGCACATTGCTTAGAAGTTGACGAATTAAGATACGTTTATCCACTTGCTTGCCTGAAGAAGCCGCTCCTACCGGAGAACACTTGGACCGCCTAACGTAGCTCGGCATCGTATCGTGCAGCCTTCATTACACCACCTGCAGGGAGTCTGTACACTATGCGAAAAACACAAAGCAGCGCTGCCTGGTACCGGGAGCAGCACTGCTCTGTTGTCTGTTTCATATATGGGAGATACGCCAGGGGACAGCCTTATCACCAGCAGCTATCATATCAGCTTGTGCGCAAACCATTTCTCGCCTCTGAAGCGCCATAGAAAAACAGCTCCGCGGACCGCCCACTCGCAGTTCATCGCCAGCCAGACCCCCAGCACACCGTAGCCGAGGACGATCCCGAGTATGTAACCGAATATAACCCGGAACAGCCACATCGACAGCATGGAGGTAATAGAGGTGAAGCGGGAATCCCCCGCTGCCCGCAGCGCGGACGGCAGAATGAAGCTGACCGCCCACAGCGGAATCTGGGCAATGGCATTCACCAACAGGACTATAAACAAGTCGTCAATGATCTCAGGAGGCGGAGAGAAGATCGACACTAGCGGATGGAACAGCGGCATCAGGATCAGGGCGACCAAGGCATACGAGGCTGAACCGATCCAGAGGAAGGACTTGATGAATTTTCTGGCATCTGCCACATCCCCCCGTCCGATGCTTTGGCCGACCACCGTTACGATCGTCAGCGACAACGCACTGGCCGGAATCTGAAACACCATCGCCAGCGAGCCGGCAATAGCATTGGTCGCAATAGCATAGGTGCCCATACTAACAATAAATATCTGGGTCAGCAGCTTGCCGCCATTGAAGAACATCTGCTCTGCTGCAAATGGAACACCGATGAACATAATTCTGCGCAGCATGGAGAGCGGAACATGGAACAGGTCGCGGACCCGCACACGCAGTACCGTGTCAATCTTGAACAGGTACACCAGGGCAAAGATCATGCCCGCATACCGCGCGATGTTGACCGCCAGTGTCATCCCCAGCACACCCATATGCAGCAGGTTAATGAAGACTACGTTCAGGAGTACGTATAACAGATTCATGATCAGCGACAGCATCAGCGAAGCCCGCGTCCTGCCGACGCCACGCAGCGCACCGCACACAGCCTGAACCACCGCGATCCCCAGATAAGAAATACTGCTGCCGATCATGTAGATCCGGGCATTATCCAGCACATCGGCGGAAGCTGTTCCGAACAGCAGGTTCAGTATCGGCGTGTGGAAGCCCATAAGCAGAATTCCGATTCCCACGGCGATCAGCGATACCGAGGTGACCGAACCCGCCGTAGCCTGGGATACCATCCGGTCGTTGCCGCTGCCTTTGTACTGCGCAACGACCACTGTCCCGCCGGTAGCAATGGCAACGAACACGTTGATCAGGAAAATATTCAGTGAATCTACCATATTCACCGCACTGACCGCCGCCATGCCGGATGAGCTGATCATCGCAGTGTTTACCAGATTTAGCCCGATGATGAAAGCCTGGTCAATCAGGATCGGAATAAATAAAGCTATAATTTGCCGGTAATCCATCCCTTCCCCGGAAAGATACTTCTCCAGCCATTTTTTGGCCGGCAGTCGAGCCTGAAGCTGCATAAACATATCACATTCTTTTCTGTAGAATAATTGCGGGCAGACTGTACATTCCTTCCAGTTTACTACAAATCTAACTTCACGTCTGTAACCAGTGAGAGAAACCCGGAATACAAAAAAGCAATAAATCCGCAATTCTCCATTAACGAAAGAACGGCGGCTTTATTGCTGCTGTATATGAATTACTGCTCTTTATCCCGGCCAAGCAGTCCGCTGAGCGCTTCGGTCACATTCATACCGGTAAGCGTCTGGGTCAACTCAGGAACCTGGGCCATTATTTTGGCAATATCGCCGGTAATTTTGTTCACGCCTGAGGTAGCTCCATCCTGGGAAATCACTGTAATCTTATCCACCTTGGCGAGCGGGGAAGCAATTTTCTCAGCCAGCTCCGGCAGTATTTTCAGGAATTCCACGGTAAGCGCAGCTTGTGTGAACTGTTTGTACGCTTCGGCTTTCTTCTCCAGGGCTCCCGCTTCCGCCGCTCCGGCCAGCTGGACAATCTCCGCATTCGCTCTCCCTTTCGCCAGCTCAGCTTCTGCCGTGGCCAGTCCGCGCTTGGTGGTTGTCGCTGCCTCGGCTTCCGCCTCAAGAATCTGCCGCTGCTTGGCGGCTTCGGCTCTCATGATCGTAGCCTGGTTCTCCGCCTGGGCAGGCTTGATCACCGTTGCCTCCAGCTCCCGCTGTCTCAGCTCGACTTCGATTTCCCTGACTGTCCGGTTGGCCTCCGCTTCCATCTGCGTGATTTTGACCTGTTCGGTAACGAGCGATTGCTTAATTTTGTTCTGCTGCAATTCATACGCAAGATCCGCCTGAGCCTTCTTCACTTCTGTCTCCAGCTTGAAATCCGCCTGCTTAATGTTCAGTTCCTTCTCGTACAGGGACTCCTTCGCGCGGGCGGCGGTTCCCGCTTCAATGGTGGCCTGATGTGCATTGGCTTTGGCAATGGAGGATTCCTTCTCCGCCTCGGCCTGCTTGATCTGAATATCGCGTTCCGCTTCCGCCTTGGCAATGCTGGCATCGCGGCGGATGCGCTCAATTTCCGGAACCCCCATATTGTCGATGTACCCTTTGTCATCCGTAATTTTTTTGATGGTGAAGCTGACGACCTCAAGCCCCATCTTGTCGAGGTCCTCCGAGCAGGTCTCCCTCATCTTGCTGTTGATTTCATCAGGCGTCTTGAGGATGGATTCCACCGTCAATTGCCCGATTAAGCCGCGCAGGTGGCCCTCCACCGAATGCAGGATAATTGTCTCGCGGTCTTCTTCGGGCCGGTCGATGAACTGCTCACTGGCCGTCAGAATAGCGGTGGGATCGCTTTTGATTTTTATCTGGGCGACCGCCTCCAGGTTGAGCTTGATGCCCTGCCGGGAGAACATCGCCTGCGCTGGAATGACATCGAAGCTCATCAGCATCATCGAGATGGTCTTATTGTTCTGGAAGCCCGGGATGACGAACGTCCCGCCGCCCTGCACCACTCTTTTACCGCCGAGACCGTATACAATCATCGCCTGATTGGGCGGGACTTTTTTATAAGCGGTCACGATACTGAACAAAGCCAGCAGAATAACAACAACAATGCCCGAGATTAAATAAAGAATAACCATTTGGTCCGACACTCCCCGTCATTTATAATTCTCCGAATTCCCTCTCGAAGAGGGTTACTTCCGCCATTCCCTTATCCACCTTCAAAATAATCACCCTGTCGCCCTTCACGAGCTGCTGGCCGATTGCTGCCCGCACTCCAATGGAGCGCATCGTTCCGTGCAGCACATATTTCATTTCCCCGGCTGCCCCATCCGCTGCAGGTACACTGACGTATCCAAGCTGCCCTGCCTGCTCATAATCCAATTCATTCATGCTGCTGTCATACCGGGTCATCACCCGGGCCAGCACTGCATACATCAGACACCCTGTCAGCAAGGCTATCATGGTGCAGATCAGCACTACTGCAAGCACGCTCATTCCGCTGAAGCGGCTAAGCATATAACCAGCGCCGCCCCAGACTGTGACAAACACCATCAGCGGGAGTATAGGCACAAAGCCCGGCCCCCCGGCGTCACCGCCCCCCGCATGCAGATGACCCGCCAGGCCATGCCCATGAAGTCCGCCGCTGAGGAGCAGGAGCAGTCCGACCCAGAAGCACACGATAAATGTAGTTAAGATAACGATCACCTCCTTAGGCAGTTCTGATCACAATATAAATAAACTTTTCCCGTTGTTATATGAATTATCCGTCTTAATTCAGACCGTCTCCCCCTGCTGCCTGCACAGCAAAAAGACCACAGCAGCAGCAGGGCTCTCCGTGGTCGGTTAATCGATCATGGCGCTCATCCTCTCTCTTCGAGGCTTACGGGGTTAGCTGACGGATTCGGGCAGCGAGATTGCCCTACCTTGCCGGAGCACCGTTATACAGCATGCAGCAAGGATTCACCCCAGGTGTGCGGCCGCTATCTGAGCCTAAGCCGTAATCACCGTTGGTTCCCCCGTTCCCATTACTGGAATTCAGCCATTTGAGAACAGTTAAATTTCATTCGGTTGTTGATTTGAATCTTACGCCTGCAGCCATTTAATGTAAAACGCTGCGGTTGACAAAAGAAGCCAAAAATGCCGTTCCTGCACGAATGAAGGCGTATACTTTGCTTTCGCTCTTAAGCGGCCGATGATTTACTCCTTTTTGCTCCGTTTCTCTGGAGCAGTGCTGTTACATAGCAAAGAGGCTGACCACCTGCATTCCCTCTGCCGGGTGTAGTCTTTTTTATCGGATACTCGCTTCTGCTTATACGCCAGTCTTCTGTGCTTCATCCAGCTGCTGCAGCTGCTCTATCTGATGCAAATGATTAAGCAGCTGCTGATAGTGGTCGGCTTTTTGCTGGACGGTAAGCACCATCTTCTGGAACTGCCCTGCATCCTGTCCCGATTTCTCCAGAATACGCAGCAGATCGCCATTGATCTGCTCCACATCCTCCATGCTGCTCTCCTGCGATTCCTGAATCTTCTCCAGATGCTGGAATACCTCTTCCTCCGCTTCCACGATCTCGTTCATGTATACCGTGGACTGGCTGATCTTCGCATTCGTCTCTGTCATCGCCGTTGTCCCGTCACCGGACTTGCTGTGAAGCTGCTCCATCACCTGGGTCATCCCCGAAAGGGAGCCCATGATCTCCTTCACATGACTGCGCGTGCTGTCGGCCAGCTTGCGGATTTCTGTGGCAACCACCGAGAAGCCCCGTCCGTGCTCTCCGGCCCGCGCCGCCTCGATCGCTGCATTCAGCGACAACAGATTCGTCTGCTCAGCAATATCCGTAATGATCTTTGCCAGCTGCTCGATGCTCCGGAAATGCCCCCGCAGGTCCTCATTCAAGCTGACAAATTCAGTAAATACCGCCGAAGCCTTCTGCATTTCCGCCGAGATCTGGATATTGGCCTCTTTGGCGAATTCAATTTTATTGGAGGAAAAAGAGAGGCTGCCATACATTTCATTGATGAGATCTTCGGTCTGTCCGCTGTTGGTCTTCAGATGCTCCAGAAGCTGCTGGGTCCCGCCGATCTGGCTGATCAGCTCACCGCTGCCCGCCCGTAAAGCCGCAAACTCCTCTACCAGCTGGGCCTCTTCCTTAAGAATCTCGTCAGTTTCGCGGCGGATCTGTCCGGCCAGGGTATAGGCGTGCATCCCATAGGATTCAGTGGCTGAAGCGTCGTTAGCGGCAGCTGTCCTGCCAGTATTCTCTGGAGGCTCAGTAGCATTAGCCGCTGCTCCAGCTGTCTTTAGCGTCCCGGCTGATTGTCCGGAGCTGTCCGTTTTTTCAAGAACGGCTAATGTATTATGACTTTGAACAGCTCCGGCAGAGATGCTTTTGCCCCATGAAGTGCGTAATCTGGTTATCCACTGCATAATCAATCTACTCTCCCTTATTCAACCAGCAGCAGAATCATGGTCTGGTTGGCATGCTTTTTATAATATTGCTCTCCGTAGCTGATGAAACCTGTAGTGTTGCCGCAGAATCCGAGCATAGTCCTGTCAAAATCCGCCCACAGACCGTCCCGGATGAAGAGCTGGTCCCGCAGCGTACAGTTAATGTTAAGCACAAAGGAAGGCTTGTACGGGCTCCCGCCCAGCGTCTCCCCCAGCACAGCAAGCGGATCTGCTGCACTCAGCACCTCTACATAAGTACTAGACATAACCTGGCTGTAAAATGTGACAGAGCCATCCGGATTAATGGTCATCGGTGAGGCGATGATCAGATCGTCTTCGTATCTTTTGCCCAGCGGGCTGCTCAGGAAATGCTCTGCCAGCTCCGACTCCGGGACACCAAGCACGCGCGCGTATTCTTCCGCAGCAGGACGTCCGTTGAAGGAATACACCGTTCTGCCGAACACATCGGCTTCTGTCACCAGCAGCGTTGTCCCGGTGGGAACATAAATATTTTCTTTAACCAGTGCAGTACGACCCGGCATATTGAAGAAAATCCCCAGGTTCTGCACCCGGCGGCTTCCTATGTAAATATAAGTCTCTCCATGCTCATCATCCGCTGCACTACCCCCAATAATCTTGAACTCCGGGGCAATGAAAAATAGCGAGGAGAGGATCGTCTCCTCCATCGCGCCTGTACCGTCACATAGCAGCAGCAGAAAGGCATTAGAGTTGCCTTGTACTTTGTGATATGAGGCACTTAGCACATTGCCGCTAAGCACGGGCGGATGCAGGATCTCCACAATATCGGCTATCCCTGATTCGTATTCGAACCCAGTGACTACGCCGCTGCGGTAGCCCTGCGGGGTATATTCGCCTTTGGTTGAGCACAATACCGCCCGGGAGGGTGCATGCCGGGACAATTCGCTGACTGCCGCAGCGGAAGCGAACAGCACCAAGCCTCTGCTGCTATCCAGTTGTTCCAGATGCCGCTTGGCTTCGCCCAATGTGTTAAAAGATAAAGCTTTCATTATGTATATCAACCTTCCTCCGCGGGAGTTCCCCCTGCAAACGTTACTGAAAAATTAAGCTTTAATTTTCAATACTTCTTATGGTAAAACCAGAACCGGGCCTACTGTCTGTGAATAATGTCGCAATCCCCTCGCCAAAGCCTTATTTCCGGCGCAAAAATACGGCTGTCACGGGTGACTAAGGTTGAGCGGCTTACAGAAAGGCTGTATCATGAACATACTGTAGATGCGATGGATGCGATGGATGCGATGGATACGATGGATGCGATGCTCAGAGCCGGGCATCACATTAATAACAGAAAGGAAGTGTGAGGCCATGACTTATTCACAGCGTTCCAGTCACCCTGCTGCCGCATCGGACTACACCTATCTGGAATACCAGATCGAATTAGCTGCAGAAGAATTGGCGGTGGCAGTAAAGGCGCAAGACGAAGCGCGGGCAAAGGCCATCCGCGAGCAGATTGCCAAACTCGAAGACGAGCTGGCGCTGCTTGAGGATTAAGCCGGATTACACCTGATTAAGCCGATTAGTGTAGTACCCTCACTTCTCAATTCGATTCTATCTCTAACAACAGATCATGTGATAATGATTATCAATGACAAAAAGATGTAGATTCCAGCAGCGCCGCAGGAGCCAACTGTTTTCTCAAGCACCGATATTCATTCGGTGCAGGGCCGGGCTTCCGGCTGCTGCGGGGAATATGAGGCTGTGCTGGGTGTGTGCTGGGTGTGTGCTGAGCGTTCTGACCGACAGCGAATGAGTTTTTTGAGCAAAGATTAAGCTTTACTGCCCGTCCAGGCAGAAATGTTGTACGTATTACAACTCTGCCCCCCTAGTTTCCACGGAGTTTGAGGGGATTGTTGTATGAAATATAGGCGTGTTGATTTCCCAAAAAAAGGGACGAAAAAGGCCGCCATTTCGGGTAATGGTAAGTACGACCAAACCAAACCGAAATGAGGCGACCTCATGAATAAATATACCCCATTTTTAGCCGTTTTCAAACAAGTGTAACACCGGAAGAAGTCCAAATGGTGACCGGACAAACCGAGGACTACGTGGATAGAGGAACCAAAATGACCGTCGGGTTGCTGCTCAATTACTTTGTCCAAGCCTGCTACCACAAATGGGACGGATTCCGGCAGAGTGCCCGCTTAGGCCCAAGCTTTGACTTGCCAGAAATTCATTACTCCACCCTTTCCGGCAAGGCCGGTGAAGTCCCTTACGAAATCTTCAAACGTATCTTTCAACTGCTCGTCACGAAATGTAACCGCCAAACCCGGCGGCATTTGAACCTTCCTAAAGATCTTTTGCTGATTGACTCGACTACGGTCACGGCGGCGAACTCTAGAATGCCTTGGGCCTCGTACAAAAAATTCAGAGGGGGCATTAAGCTGCATGTTGCTCTTTCGCATGGCCAGCGTTCACCCCTGAACGTGAAGGAATCGATCGCGAAGCGCAATGACGCTCCGTTTGGAGAAGTCTTGGCAGATACGGACTACATTTTGGTACAGGATCGGGCGTATGGAAAAATCAGCAGATTGGATCAATATGTGCTCCAGGGCCAGTCGTTTGTGATTCGACTCAAAGACAATCTCCATTTGGTGAAGCCAAGAGAACTCCAGCGACCCGCAGAGGGAGAAACGAAAATTGTTCGTGATATTACTTGTTATATCGGTCAAGGGAAGTGCCAATCTGCTCAGCGCCACCGGGTCGTAGAATTTGAAAATGACCGGGGTGAAGTCGTACGGGTCGTGACCGATTTGAGAAAAGAGTCCGCTCATGTGATCGCTGAAATCTACAAGGCACGCTGGGAAATTGAAGTCTTTTTCCGCTGGATTAAACAGCATCTGAACGTGCCATGTCTATTTGGAACCACCGAAAATGCGGTATACAGCCAATTGTTTGTGGCCCTTGCTGTCTATGTGCTTCTGAAACGCGTTTATGATGAAATCCACCCCAACGTGCCTGCCTTTGCTCAACTGACCCTTTGGGAATTTATGCAGCATTGGCGTATATTTAGTCTTCCGCTGGAGTGGCAGGTTCAACTTAGTCTGCTCAGGAACAAAGGGGTTTTGGGGATTATATCCATCCCATAATATGGGGAATCAACAGGCCTGTATGAAATACAACAATTGTCAGGATAATCCGCTTGAAAGAGGGTAAATGTTGTATTTCAGAGTCAATTTCATAATTCAGTTTGCTGAATAGTTAGACTCGGCCCCAAATCTGAGGTCATTTTTTAGAAAATCAGGCTACTTGCTGGGATTTGCTCAACTGTTTGTTCAACTTGTCCAATGCAAACTTACTAAGATTGTAAGCTAGTGTACTGAGCTGGAAATCGACACTTGCCCGTACGCCGCGGTGACGTGTGCGTTTCATGCCAAAATACTCTTTGAGATAGGCAAAAACACGTTCCACTGCCGTACGCTTTTTGTACAGCTCTGTAAAGCTTTCGCTCCCTCTTGCGGGATAGGTATGCTTACGCAAATCCGTTTGGATGCGGATTTTAAACACCTTTTGGCATCCGGAACCCAGTAGTGGGCAGCCTGTGCACTCGCTCGGCTGGGTATACTTCAGCGTTTCGTACTTGGCATCAAAACTGTCGTAGCGGTAGGCATGTCCTTGGGAGCATACCGGCGTGTAGTCCACGTTCATTCCCTCGGGCGGATCTTTGCGGTGAATCATGGGAATCGCCGGATAGGCACCTAACGAATGAATCAACTGGTAGATAGACGCGCAGTCGTACCCTTTGTCGCCCAAGATATGCTTTACCTTCAGTGTGGGAAACTTCAGGGGCAGGCCTTTGAGAAGAATAACGGCCATGCGCTGGTCATTCGGATTCGCCGAACTAAAGAGGCCGCTCAAGATATACTGGCAGTCCGTATCGACGAGCAGATTCGCCTTGAAACCGTAGTAGCTCGTCATTCGACCCTTCGTATTTTTCTTGTCACAACGCGCGGCATGCCGGGGCAGCGCGGCCAGCAGTTCGTCATACGTGTAAGGTAACATCGCTTCAATGGTTTTCTGAAACGGTCCGAGACTTTGGTCATATGCTTCCTGTTCCTGACGCCGGCGTTCCCTTGCCGCATTCGTTGGACGTCCACGCTTGTCGTAGACGGGTTTCTTCGGTGGTTCGTTCACAGCCGCCTCAGGCTCAGGCTCGGGAAGTTTGAACTGAAGTTGCTGGGCTCCTGGAGCCTCATTTGGCTTTTGCCCTCGGCGAGCCGCACGGCGCTTGGCGGCCGATTCGCTAAATTGGCAATCCCAAGCCTCGACCATGGAGGAATCCACGGCAATATGTGTGCCGGTTACAAAGCCTTCTTCTAGGGCAGAGGTCACCAAGGTATCCTGCAGTTTTTCAAGCATCCCCGTGTGCTCCAGCGCATGAATCAAACGGGAATACGAAGATTCGCTCGGGATATTATCGGAGCCGGTAAATCGGCACTGCGCCCGAAACTCTTCGCTATGGGTAAGACGCCAGACCAGGGAAGAAACAAACTCGATGTTCTCCATTTTAGCGATGAGCAAGGAATAGATCATGGCAGGTACATTCAGTTGTTCGGGCCGGCCCCGGTTGTTCTTTTTCCGAAGAACGTGCAGAACCTTGGCGAGATCTAAGTGTTCAAAGATTTGGCTGTATTTATCTTCCGGGCGCATCAGGAACAATTCCTTGAAGGAAAACAGTTCTTCTTGTCGAATGGAATAGATAGGGATTACCTCTTTTCGTTCTCGGGTGTTGGTTTGGTCGCCTATATCTTCGAGAACTTGGGGAGGTACTCCTTTTTCTATGCCTAAAAAAAACAGTCCCAGCAAGGGTTTGGAATTATGAAATTGACTCTTTCATACAACAATTAACAATTATATACGGATATAGGAGAATCCCCCCACAAGAGTGGGGCTTGTGCTCGCTGACTACCACGCTGACTACTGGTTACCTCCTCCTTACCACGCTGAACACTGATTACTTCGCACCACGCTGACTACTGTTCACTTCGCTCACTACCACGCTGACCACACATCAACTCACTCACTACCACACTACTGGTTACCTCATCCTTACCTCGCTGACCACTGATCACCTCGCTCACCAGCACATTCACTTCCTTGCGACTACTGATCACCTCGCTCACTACCACACTCACTTCCTTGCGACTACTGATCACCTAGCCCACCACCACACTCACTTCCTTGCGACTATTGATTACCTCCTCACAGCCACGCTGACCACTTAGGTACTTTGCAGGCACCCCAAAACAATAAATCACCTTATAAAAAAGAGGTTATCCCCGTCATTGCTGACACAGCGGGATAGCCTCTTATGGTTTATCTGTTTACCTTTTTACCTATGGACTTCCCAACCAGAAGCTATAGCTTAGCCCAACTTCACCAGGCTGTAGTTCTTCTTGCCTTTGCGGACGATGATGAACTTGCCGCCGATGGCCTGCTCCGCCGTAATCTCCGTCTCCAGCTCATTGACGCGCTCCCCGTTAATGGAGATTGCACCCTTGGTAATATCCTCACGCGCCTGGCGTTTGGACGGTTCAATCCCCAGCTCCACCAGCCAGTCCACGATGTTCTTCGATTCCTTATCTGCGGTGAAGGTCGGCATCTCCTTGAAGCCTTCTTCGATTTCATCGGCGGTCAGCGAGCGGATATCGCCGCTGAACAGCGCAGCGCTGATGCGTTTAGCCTGCTCCAGCAGCTCTTCGCTGTGGACGAAGCGGGTCATCTCTTCGGCCAGTGTTTTTTGTGCCTCGCGTTTATGCGGCTCCGTCGCCACCTTCTCAGCAAGCGCCTCAATTTCCTCCTTGCTCAGGAAGGTGAAGTATTTCAGGTATTTCACCACATCGCGGTCATCGGTGTTCGCCCAGAACTGGTAGAACTCGTAAGGTGTGGTCTGCTTCGGATCCAGCCAGATGGCGCCGCCGGCGGATTTGCCGAACTTGGTACCGTCTGCCTTGAGCATAAGCGGGATGGTCAGGCCGAAGGCTTTGGCTTCGTTGCCTTCTTTCTTACGGATCAGATCCAGGCCGCTGGTGATATTGCCCCACTGGTCCGAACCGCCGATCTGCAGCTGCACATCCTCATGCTGGTATAGATGCAGGTAATCCATGGACTGCAGGATCTGGTAGGAGAACTCGGTGAACGAGATTCCGCTGTCCAAGCGGCTGGAGACTACGTCCTTAGCCAGCATCGTGTTGATGCTGAAGTTCTTGCCGATGTCGCGCAGGAATTCGATGACGTTCATGTCCTTGGTCCAGTCGTAGTTGTTAACCATCCGCACCTGATTGTCGCCTTCAGTAATGAACAGCTTCTTCATCTGGGCCGTCAGCGCATCCACATTCTCCTGTACCTGCTCCAGCGTCTGCAGGGAGCGCTCGCTCTGGCGTCCGCTCGGATCACCAATCGTTCCGGTAGCCCCGCCAATCAGAATGACCGGACGGTGTCCCGCCAGCTGGAAGCGTCTAAGCATCATAAAAGGAATCAGGTGGCCGATATGCATAGTGTTGCCTGTAGGGTCCACGCCGCAGTACAGCGATACAGCCTTACTCTCTGTTAATTCGCGCAGTCCGTCCGCATCTGTCTGCTGGTTAATGGCGTCGCGCCACAGCAACTCGTCGATAATGTTCAACATGTACAGCCCCTTTGGTATGTTTTATGTGTAATTGGTATGCATTGATAAACAGCCAGCTTACCGGGTAACTCTGCAATTCCCGAATTTGGGCAACAAAAAATCGCCCCTTGTCTATATAGACACAGGGACGATTATAATTAACCGTGTTACCACCCAAATTGCACAGACATCACATTCAAACATGTCCGTACCACTCTTCCGCGAGTTATCGTTCGCTTAGCTCCGCTTGGCATTACCCAAGATACTCCCGAGGTGTAATTCGCAGTCCATTGTATATACCAAGGTTCCATCAACCCCCGGCTTTCTGGGAACAGGGACAAAGTCTGCTACTGGCTCGTTCAACGTATACCAACTATAAGATTACAGAAAGTATAGCCGCTTCTAAAATTGTTGTCAATGCGGAAGGCAGCACCAGCCAGGAGCTGCCTACTCCAAATCCGCTCCATTGCTGGCAATTGCCTTCTTGTACCAGTAAAAGCTCTTCTTCTTCTTCCGGTCAAGCGTTCCGTTTCCGTCATCCTCCTGGTCCACATAGATCACGCCGTAACGCTTGGACATCTCCGAAGTCGACGCGCTGATAATATCAATCGCCCCCCAGGCGGTGTAGCCCATGACTTCGACCCCGTCCAGAACCGCTTCCTTGACCTGAGTGATATGCTTGCGTAAATAATCGATCCGGTAATCATCCTGGATGGAACCATCCTCTTCGACCTTATCCTTCGCACCCAGCCCGTTCTCCACCACAAACAGCGGAAGCTGGTAACGGTCGTACAGCTCTTTCAGGACAATCCGCAGGCCAACCGGATCCAGCTGCCAGCCCCATTCAGTAATTTTCAGGTTCGGATTCTTCACGGTGCTGAACAGATTGCCGCCGGTCACGCCGTATTTCTCCGGGGTAACTGTGGATATAAGCGATGTATAGTAGCTGAAGGAGATGAAGTCCACCGTGTTCTCACGCAGGAGCTGCTGATCGCCAGGCTCAGTGGCTACCACAATATTATTCTCGGCAAAATAACGCTTCATGAATGGAGGATAACTTCCCCGTGCCTGCACATCGGTATGCATCAGGTTAAACTGATTATCAATCTGGGCCTGCAGCACATCCTCCGGATCACTGGTCGCCGGATAATGGATCATACGCGCAAGCATGCAGCCAATGCGGAATTCCGGATGAATCCGCTCGATCGTTTCACTGGTGACATGCATCAGCTCTTTGAGGTTGGTGTAATCTTTTTTCTTATAGTATGGCATCATATCTGCCGTAGATAATCCTTTACCATCTGCGTCAAAAGCACCCTCTGCCTGGTTTGCAGCGATTGCTCCGCCCCATAGGAAGCCATGTGGAAAAGTCGTCATTTTGTCATCTCCTATTGTTCGTTATAAAAGGCAGGCCGTAACTGCGGGATGTTGGGACTTCCGGCCACTGTTATGTTTGGATTTCCTGAATTTATTCCGCTGTCAGCGGTAGAAATCCAAACATAGCTTATGCTTCCCATGCGAGCTTTCCTGCGGAAAGCTTTCAGGCGGACGCTATCGCTCCTAGAGTTCCAAACTTCCCTCCGTTACTAATAGCCTTTTGTTTGGATGAAGCGGATTCTGTAACCTTATAGCTCAGCGTTCAGCACCGGTTCGCCGAATGTTACTTCGCCCAGCTTAAGCGGCAGAATCTGCTTATAATCAGCCGTATTGGTAACGACCATAGCGGTTGTAATATCATAATTCTGTGCAATTTGCGCCAGATCGAAGGTGAGCAGCTTGTCGCCAGCCTGAATCGGATCACCGGCCTGCACATGCGCTTCGAAGAATTGGCCGCGCAGCTTCACGGTGTTGATCGCGACGTGGATCAGGAGTTCCATGCCGTCAGTGCCCCGGATAACCATAGCATGCTTGGTTTTGAAGACATTCATTACGGTACCGCTGCAGCCAGTTCATACCGCCGGACAATCCGTCTCCGACGAAGGTTCCCAGAGGTCCAATCGCGATCAGCTTATGCCCATAGCAGCGCTCTGTTTATGACTGGCAGGATGATGGCAGTGCAGCGGTGTGACCTCAATGACGTCTGTGACTGTTGTGACTTCTGTGACAGTGAATCCATTGCATAGCCAATATAGTAATAGAGAGGGATTTACTGGTAAATATTTCTTCATCCAAAGGAGTGTTACTTATATGCAGCTTAAGACAGGGGAAAATGCAGGGATTTTTACAGGAAAACGTATTTCAGCCAGGTTTATCGTTGGCCTTATTATTCTGGAGATTATTTTCGCGATGACGGTGAACCTCCTTTTCTTTGAAAAGGGGACCTTCGATGACATTAACCGGCTGACACACGGGTGGATAAATGCCACGTTATGCGCGGGACTGCTTGGTCTCATGGTAATTGTCATTATTTATTTATGGGCAATGGTCCGGATTCCGCTGCGGGATCTGGGACTGAGACGGGAGAAGCTGCTGGCCGGATGCCTATGGACATTTGTGTTCTGGCTGGCTGTCAATGTAATGAGTACCTGCATCAATCTCATTGCCGGTACAGCACTTACATGGAATCAGGACCTTGCCGACTTTCCGAATCTGTTTCTGGGCGCTTTGCTTGGACAATTGTTCGGCAATGCCTTGCTGGAGGAGATCATCTTCCGCGGCTTCCTTTTTGTGCAGATCCATCATTGGTTGTCAGGAACGGGTAAGCCTTCCTCCCGCATAGTTAAGGCGATGCTCATCTCGCAAACAGTCTTTGCCCTCATGCATATTCCGAACCGGATTTACGGCGGACTTCACGGAATGGAGTTTGTGTATGATTTTATCCAGCTGGTTATTCTCGGGATGCTGTTTGCACTCCTCTATGTCCTGACCCGGAATCTGTTCATCGTAGTGGGCGTCCACTCGCTGCTGAATGTGAATCTGGTAATCTGGACGGGCAGCTACGCCACAACGGCTTCGCTTACCTGTATGGGCTTTGCTGTCGGAATTCTTCTGCTGCTGCGGAGAAAGAAAGTACATAGCCGGAAATCCGTGATACATTATTGAAGGTTTAAATGTAAAAAAGCAAGACCTTTGCAGAAGAAGCCGCAGGGTCTTGCTTAATGGGTTCTAATTACCCGGGCGAACAGGCTCTAGTGCATTTATCTGGGATACCGCGTAAGTCAGCTAGGATTTGCCCCGTACGGCTTGTAAAGCTCCGTTCATCCGGTTCCCTAGATCTCGCTCCAGTTTCTCATCCTGCTGAGCAATGTATTCTTTGTAGCGGTCCTTTATAGTCTGAGGATTGTCACCAGAAATTCCACGCATTCCTTTGTACTGCTGATTCAAGAATATCCACATAAAAACGGATTTGATTGTACGTATCCAGAAGATACTTGATATTTTGCGATTCCACTTTCGGCTATCCCGACACTTGTGCAGACTTTTGGGTCAGGTGATTGCATTCACTTACCGGACGCTCCATATGGCCCTGGTCATCTGTGCACCAGGATTGCGACTGGAAGGCGAGGAACAGGCCGAGCCATTTGTCCTCCTGCTCAAAATGAATCACAATTCCGCCATCCTGCCAGATGCCGTCGTCTGCTCTGTATTTTTTAACGTTCCCTTGATTCATGTGGATATTGTGAATACCGCCCGGGAAAGGTTCGCCGTATACATAGATTTTGGCTGTTTCATCCTTGATGGCACGTTGCAGATAAGCATCCACTTTCTCATTCAAGTCATTATCCGGACCGTCTTCATTGTATCGAAGTGCGATCATCTTGGAGGGGTCAAACAGTCCGCCACGGATGTAGTCCAAGGCAAATTCATCACGGTTGGATTTACCAATTTTAGTAACCCCGTCCTTTAAACTCTGCAGGTGGGTAATCTGCTCAGAATTAAATTTATCTCCGACCAGATAGAGCAGCTCTGAAGGCTCCTCAGTGGATTGAACGTTGATGGCCAATTTGTATTCTCTGCCGGCAGCCTCGACTACTGCATGATAATGCGGGGTGCTGTCACCTGTGGGTGGTGCAGGTATTCCTCTGATGATCTTTCCTTTTAACACTCCGTATGGATTCAACGGCATAATAATCGCTCCTTTTTTGTGTGTAGTTTGTGTTGTATGTGCTTGCTTCAATCGGTCAAGTGCCCATTTGGTTTTGGACATATCCTGCTCGAGCAGCAGATTAGCCTCTTTGAATAGGGTCAAGGAAAAGCTTGAATTCAAAAGACATTCCTTCGGGCATGATTGAACCTCCTTGTCAGGGTGCGGATTATGAATATGGTTCAAATCCGGTTTATTGTTTCTCCAATACTCAGCCAGCAGCTCCGGTGCGGTCAGAAAGAGCAAGCCATTGCCTTCAGCTGCTTTGGAACTGCCCGGCGGCAAAGTACATCTGACAATCTGCGAATATAACTCACCTTCAGTTAACTTGCGGTTGAATTGGGATTCACTTTGATAATAGTTAAGCACAAGGGCTAATGCCTCGGCAACATAGGGAGAAGACATCGAGGTACCTGACCCATAAGAACTTCATATCGGGCCCGTCCATTAAAACCATCCGCAAAGGAGCGGTTAAACATTGAGCATATCCTTCTACCACACGATATCGTGTGGTATCTTGGATGTAGATACACTGGTGCAACATCGTCACAAAGTTATTTTCAGATACTTAGGCAAAGGAGAGTCAGCATTATATGAAGAGTATCGCTGTTTTTTGCGGTTCGAATGACGGCGCTTCGCCCGTCTACAAAGAGTACGCTGTTGCTCTGGGCAAAGAGCTGGCTGCACGGGGCATCACGCTGATCTATGGCGGAGCTACTGTCGGCTTAATGGGCGCTATTGCAGATAGCGTCATGCAGGCGGGGGGACGCGTGATCGGGGTTCTGCCCCATTTTCTCAAGAAAAGAGAAATCGAGCATACCCGTCTGACCGAACTGATTATGGTGGACTCCATGCACGAACGGAAGCTGAAGATGTCTGAGCTTGCCGATGGATTCATTGCCATGCCGGGCGGGCCGGGCACGATGGAGGAATATTTCGAGATCTTTACGTGGGCGCAGCTCGGTCTGCATCAGAAGCCCTGCGGGCTGCTGAACGTCAACGGTTACTACGATCCGCTGATTGCCCTGTTCGGCAACATGGTCCAGGAGAAGTTCATGCAGGAGAAACAGCATTCCATCATGCTGAACGATACGACTGCGGAGGGAATTCTGCAGCAACTCGCTGATTATACCCCGCCTCCGGTGAAGAACTATCTCACGGATGAGCGGACTTGATTGTTTCCTTCCAGCTGCGGGCTTACCGCGCACCATATGGATTCATCAGAATTTCAGCCGCTCCTTCACCGTCCAGGAGCTTGCTGATGCCCATAATATGAGCGTGTCCGGCTTGCATCATAAGTTCAAAGCCATTACGGCAATGGGACCGTTGCAGTATCAGAAGCAGTTGCGCCTCCAGGAAGCCAGACGGCTCATGCTGAGCGGTTCCATGGGTGCCACGGCTGCTGCCATGGAAGTAGGCTATGAGAGTGCCTCGCAGTTCAGCCGCGAATACCGCAGACTGTTCGGCCTCCCGCCGCTCAAGGATATCCAGGTTGTGCGAAGAAGCATCGACCCAGGTGAATTCTAGCAGACCATTGGGAAGTCTGGCGCTCCCGAAGTATACTAGAGAAGCTGGTCCCGTCTATTCTCATTATCCGCAGAAGCATCTATAGCGATATAGCCTGCACATCCTGCAAGAAAGAGGTTATTCACATGTCGTTGTCTTCTTATTCCGCTTATGATGCTCTAGGGCTTGCCGCTCTTGTCAAGGCACGCGAAGTCTCACCCCGCGAGCTCGTGGAAACCGCCTTCGCCCGGCTCGATGAAATGAATCCGCTGCTGAATGCGGTGGTGCGTACCCGCCGGGAGGCAGCGCTGAAGGAAGCGGATGAGATGCCGGTCCCTGATGGCGACACTTCCCGGCCGTTTGCCGGCGTACCCTATCTGCTGAAGGATATCTCCCAGGCGATTGGCGGAGAACCGCTGACCTCGGGCGCCATGCTCATGAAGGACAATATTCCCAAGCGGGACTCTAATTACGTCGCCCGTATCCGCCGCGGCGGCTTCATCCCGCTGGGACACACGAATACGCCGGAATTCGGCCTCAAAAATATTACCGAGCCGCTGCTTCACGGCCCGGCACGCAACCCCTGGAACCCCGCCTATTCCCCCGGCGGTTCCAGCGGCGGGGCTGCGGCGGCCGTAGCCGCAGGGATTGTTCCGGCGGCCGGAGCCAGTGACGGCGGCGGCTCCATCCGCATACCGGCTTCGTTCACCGGCCTGTTCGGACTGAAGCCGACGCGCGGGCGCACGCCGGTCGGCCCTGGCGTCGGCCGCCAGTGGCAGGGCGCGTCGATCGACTTCGCCCTGACGCGGACTGTGCGCGACAGTGCCGCGATGCTTGATCTGCTGCAGGTGGTGCAGCCGGAAGCTGCTTTTCAGACCCCGCTGTATCCGGGGGTCTATCTGGATGATCTGCTGAAGCCTGCGCAGCAGAAGCTGCGGATTGCGTACACTACAGCTTCACCGGTGGGCACACCGGTATCAGAAGAAGCTGTACATGCTGTGATGAACACTGTAAAGTGGCTGGAATCGGAAGGCTATGCGGTCGAGGAGAAGCTGAGTCCGGTTAACGGGGTCAGACTGATGGATAACTACTATACGATGAATGCCGGTGAGGTATCGGCGATGTTCCTGTCGCTCGAGAGCGGTATGGGCCGCACGATTGCGGCAAGCGAAGTGGATATTGTTACCTGGGTGCTGGCCGAAGCCGGTAAACAGGTCTCAGCTGCAGAATTCGTTCACAGCCTGCATGAATGGGATGTGGCTGCCGCGCAGATGGCGGCGCTGATGGACCGGTTCGACCTGTACATCACACCTGCGAATGCGGATTCTGCACCGAAGATCGGAGAGCTGACCCAGACGTCTGAGGAGATTCAGCAGCTGCTGGAAGTCAGCAGTCTGTCCAAAGACGCTCAGCGCCGGATGATCTACGAGATGTTCGAGCCCAGCCTAACCTATACGCCTTTCACCCAGCTGGCGAATCTGACCGGTCAGCCGGCGATGAGCGTACCAGTGCATCTCACGGCGGAAGGCCTGCCGATCGGGGTTCAGGTCATGGCCTCCAAGGGACGCGAGGATCTGCTGCTTCAACTGGCCGCTTGTCTGGAACAGTCGCCGCTCTGGGTGGGCATGCAGGGCAATCCGCTGTTTGCCTGATAGGACTAGATAAGACTAAGTACTTAGAAAATAAGTTATAACACAAGCTGCAAGCTAATGCCTGATACTAGAAACAGGAGCTTAATTAGAAACCCGTATGCAGGGTTTGACGAAGAGTCCGAGGGATTAGTCCCTCGGACTCTCTCTATTGTACTTCCTTATTTCCATGAGTTTATTACGAATTTCAGATATTCTCACAGAATTACCTAGCATACACAGAGACATAACAGCATTATTAAAATCATCTTTTAGTTTAGCTTTATAATCATGTTCATTGAGCTCTTTCAGCACATAATCATAGATACAATTGTCCATATAACTTAATATAACTAGTTGCGGTTGATCAGTATTTTTAAGTTCGACAATGGCAGCTTTTAAACTGTCAATCTTTTTAACTTCCTTCAACTCATCTTTGATGAGCTTCAAAGGTATGCTTTTAAGAATATTAACGTACATAAATAGCAGAACATAATCTTCTTGAAGATGCGAATCTTTAATTAGAAAACGGACTGTCGAACTGACCCCATGTTCCTTCGCCCATGAGGTTAATACTCTTTTCTTCTGTTTTATCGACACTGCTTCAAACCATACGGTGAACATTTTCTCAATATCTTCTTTTGAATGCTCAATCAAAAAATCGTATTTGATATCCTCTTCAAAGAAATCTTTTAACTGTCCATTCAAAAGAGTTTTACCGAATTTGTGAGTATAAACTTCCCCCACTAAGCTCCAGTTTTTAATATCTTTCATCAGTAATTTGTAGACGGCATCCACTTCGGGACTGCTAGAAAGATCAACTAGCAATTCTATGATAAGAGAACGGTGCAGTTGATTCTGAAAAGGCTCTTTATATTCCTCATGAAAGTGAATAATTATAAATGAAAGTAGCCGTAATTTCCTTTCTACAGGAAATACAGCCATCCTTTCTTTAAGGCTTTTATTAAGTGCATAGCTATTACTTTTGCTGGACAAATTGTTATACACTTTGGCAATATCCAAATAAGGAAGATTCCGGTCTAGAGTATCATTTAAAGATTCGTAATCGGACTCGGATAGTTTTCCAGACGGTACGGAGTACATGAAATACGTCCAAAAGTGCTCAGGTGAACCCAACCTTTTTTGTAATATCCAGTCTGAGTTCACCTCCCCAGCAACGCCCACTAAAGGGAAAATTTTCTTTAAAAAAGAAAGATGTCTTGAATACTTACTCAAGTCATTAAAAATAGCATCTCTAACCTCTTTTGTTTTTACTTTCCCCAAGAAAAAATCCGCATGTTTCAAAATAAAGTCAAAAAGACCAGGTGTCGACACTTTAATCGTCAGTAAACTAAACAGATCTAGTTTATGAACATCGTTTCCCATGAGGGGCATATAAACCTTGCAAATATTACTTAGCCGCTGCAAATTTCGCGGGGAAGTCTCCATTTCAATTAAAATGTTCTTTATTTGCTGTTGATTAGCAGTACCCCATTCCTTATCCAGTACAGGCTCCAACAATTCCCAACCTAGATTTGCCAGAAGAATAGGATCTGGAGAAGGTATGTATAATGGAATTTGAATAAATTTTTCTAAATAGTTCTTTCCAACATCGGCACTGAATTCCTTTGAATACATTTGAGCTAGCGAATTCGTTACAATTTCTTCATCCATTGCAATCACATATGTTATTTTAGGAAAATCGGCAATCATACGGACAAGTTTGAATATCATTTGAATTTCTTTATTGTCTAGACGGTCCAAATCATCAATAAATACGATAAGCTTGATATCCGCAAGTTTCAGCCTCTCAATAATTTGCTCTCTCAGTTCTTCTGCCTCAGTGTACTCCTTACTGAACTCAGAATGACCAAAGAAATCCTTAAAGTTAATGATTAATCCTGGCGGGCGAAGACTTATTGGCGTAAGATATTTTCGATATGTTTTCAAAATTCGGATCAACCCAGGATCGTATGTAAGGGAATGCTCTCTTATAGCATCTATGAGCTTATTTAAAAATTCGGGAATTAAGTTCATATAATCCTTACCAAAAAACCAGGGCTGAAATCGAATGATAACCGGATTTACATCCTTTTCGGCAAATTTCCGTTCCATCATGTCAAAAATTGAAGTTTTGCCTGATCCCCACGGACCATACAAACCAATTGTCAATGAACCAGCAGTTTTTTGATCTGTGTGTTTTATAATTGCACTAGCAACATGCTCGGCAAAAGGCTCACGGTTCAGTACATCTTTTCCATTTATCCCCAAGGATGATTCAGTGCTAAATTTTTGTTCCTTCTGATCAGAGCCTACATCATTGCAATTCTTCTGATTTTCTCCCTTCACTTCACCTTTCTTTGATTTAGCTTCTATTAATTTCAAATAGTAAGTCCATATTTTAAATAATGCATAATTTACCAATTCGATAAATGCTAGAACCAATGACAACATACACAGCAAATTTGTTATATCATATAAATCTGAGAACAGAGGGCCAGTAAAATTTGAATGCTTATCATTAAAGGTGTGATCCACAACTACAGCGATAGCAATACTATTCAAGAGCAGAAAAGCTCGGTTTTGTAGCAAATTTTTCTTATCTCTCTGAGAATTACACAGCGTTTGACTATATCTGAATAGGCTAAGTACTCCTACAATAACAAAAGTTAATACAATAAATTCTTTAATATAGCCTGTATATTCTCTTGCGAATAAATGGGCTGCAGAGATTCTAAGGACCAGTAATACAAGGTAGGTGAACGCGGCAAAACCCATGGGGAACAGTAGATGTGCCCCAAACCATTTGATTTTAATATATTTTGATTTCAAGTAGAATCACCCTTTAGCAGCATTTGGCTATTACATTATGTAAAAAATCCCAGTCCTATTATTATAGGTTGCTTATTTCTTATTGGCTACCTACATCACGAAAGTAATACCCTAAAGCAAGAGTCCGCATAATCTTCATTGTCTGTAACAACCTTTTGAGAATTCCCATCCAGGAATGAAAAGCAAATTGTTAATAGCCTTAGGTTTAAATGATTTTAGTCATTCCGGCTCTCCTACACAAGAGTGCAATTGTTATTTAGCTCTTTGATCTCCTGCGGGTTCTTCCCCTTCAAATGTGATAAAAGTGCTTTATAACTCTCGAATATGTATCGTTCTTTTTCTATTTCGTCAAGGTTTCTTAATAAAGGGTGTCCCGGCAAGAATAATGGTGTAGCTGCCTTGCAGGATTTGTTCTTTGACTTTGCTGACAATCAGTTGAATAGTGCGCGTTACATAATCCCCCGCAGACCAACCCGCTGATCCGGGACCGCGAAATACGCTTTTTAACATCTGCTTCATTACATCTACTTCCTCTCACGCTCATTGTCTTAACACCAGCTGCGCTCATTCAAAAAAGACGGCACAGGCGGATCTTTAAATGGATTCTCCATCCAGCCCTTCATTCCTCGCCGTCCAGAACTTCTTTGCAAAAATAAGTCCGTCCCTGCAGCAGGCCTGTCAGAAATCCCTTTTGATAAAAATCAGTGAAAATTAGATAAAACAATGCGAGAACCCCTGCAGGTAGCACGACAGCTCCCAGAACAACCGGAAGACTGATAAGAAACTTTCCCAACCCTAAATTTCTGTTCTCCATCACTTCACCGCCAGCCGCAGACATCTCATATTAGAGTACTCATAACCCGCAGCTTCATAAAAATGCAGCGCCCGCGCGTTCTCCGCATCGGCCAGCAGGGTGATCCGCAGAAAACCATGCTCCTTGGCGTAAGCAACAATGCCGTCCATGAAAAACCGGCCGCTGCCCTGCCCGCGCTCATCTGCCGCCACAATGAAATCCTCCAGTATGATTACCGGCCCGCCTTCAAACGTGCTGAACGCAAACACCAGATTCACCATACCAGCCACCTTATCTCCCCGCTTGAGCAGCAGCAATTGACCGCGTTCCGGATGCTCCAGAATCAGCCGCAGCCCTGCCCTCTGCTTATCCCGGTTAGCCGCACCGGCGAAGTCTTGCTCCATTCCAAACAGCTCCTGCAGCAGCAGACACATCTCTTCAAGATTCTCTGTGCCAGCTTCGGCTATCATCA
The DNA here is from genome assembly GCF_000758605.1 of Paenibacillus sp. FSL R5-0912. Lineage (NCBI taxonomy): Bacteria > Bacillati > Bacillota > Bacilli > Caryophanales > Paenibacillaceae > Paenibacillus > Paenibacillus sp. FSL R5-0912. Next base: position 2,018,333 of record NZ_CP009282.1, on the reverse strand, counting down.
GCATAGTCCCGTTTCATCTCCGCTATTATTTTATTTAGCTTGGCTTAAAACCTCTGAGTTTGCTGATAATGCCGTGAAGGTTGAGCCCTTGCTCCCATCATAAATGCTGCTAATGGATTCAACTGTGACTTTTACCCTCCGCAAGAGACGGCTGCCCCGCCTAACAATGAATGATCTTGAAAGACCAAGGACCGGCTGATTGCAGAATGTACAACAGAAGCAGAGTAAAAGACTCCCCAAATCACATTCTATTGCATTAGGTACAGCAGAATTTAGGAAAACGTCCGATATGGGCTGAAATCCGAAAATCTAATGTACAGAATGCAATAGAAGGCAAAAATAGAGCCATTCCCCCTTATTCGGCTGTACAATATGCAATAGAATTCTGCCGTAACCAGAAACAGCAGGCGCCATGGACACTGTTTCGTCCATGGCGCCCGCCTTAATATCTGAAGTCATTCCAGTGCACTTGTTAATCGACGTTACTTATACGGGCCTAAGCGGCGCTTATCCCCACAGGACAAGTGACGGCTTTGCAGTCTTATTAAAGGGCGGTACCATTTCAAAGCACTCGGAATTCCCGCGGGGTCAGGCCAGTCATCCGGTGGAAGAGACGGGAGAAGTAATGGAGTGAGCTGAAGTGGTTTTTTGCGGCAATCTCGGTGATGCTCAGCGGGCTATGCAGCAGGTCTTCCTTGGCCCGGTTAATCCGGAAGCGGTTCATATACTCCACTGGCGAGACCCCGGTGGATTTGCGGAACAGCTCGAAAAAATGCCCTCTGCTCAGGTGAAGACTGCTGTAGTAAGCTTCGAGCGGCTTCGGTACATCATGCAGCAAATCCTGCTCCATCTGCTCCAGCAGTCCGCTGATCCTCCGGTCCGGAATCGGCTGGCCGCTCAGCAGCAGATGCAGCAGATCATCAACAAATTCCTGGAAATGACGCTGGATGGTCAGATTGCGGATGAAGGTCTGCTCATTGTCGAACTCCCCTGCCTTATAGAACTTCTGAAACCGCTCAGTCCACCCGCGCAGCAGCCCCACGTCCATGAACTGCGGAAGCGGATACGGGAAAAGAGGACCCAGCATCTCCTGCTGCAGCTGCTCCGGCTTATAACAGATCGGACAGGCCCAGTCAAAGCGGCCTTCCCGGTCCACATGATGCCAATCGAAGTAGCAGCACTGATGAACCATCGGATCGGCAGAGTCTGCCTGCCATTCATGAAGCTGTCCGGGCGGAAGATGGATCAGCATTCCCGGACTTACCCGGAGCGTCTGCCCGCCGGTCAAGAGGATGCCGTGTCCCTCGCTGATCAGGTAGACCGAGCTCATATAGCAGATTCTCGGGGAGCTGGATTGTCCTTTGGCAAAAGGATAGCGGGTAGCCAGATAGACATACGGATGTATAGCGGAAAAGTTCATACCGTCTCCCCCCTTCCGCAGCGGTTACTCTGTACCGCTGGAAGCCTGCGCGGCTTCAATGGCAGCAGCGAGCTCCTCATAGGATGCCGTCTGCAGCAGCTTGCCGTTCACCATAAACTTCGGAGTACCGTTCACTCCGTAATTCCCCGCTGTTTTGAAATCCTCTTTGACCGGTAGCATGTACGTATGGGCCTGCAGATCCTTAGCGAAGCGGTCATAATCGATGCCGCTGATATTGTCCTTCACAAAATCAAGCATAAACTGGGGTGTAGCCCAAATCTTCGTCTCATCCCCCTGCTGATCGTACAGCTTGCTCATAAAATCCCAGAATTTATTGTTGTCCTGAGCAAATACCGCTTCTCCGGCACTCGCTGCCATGATTGAATCGCGGTCAATGAAAGCAAAATTTGTGAAGAACAGCTCGGCTTTACCGGTATCGATGAATTCCTGTTTGAACCGCTCAAAATAGGTCTCCTTCCACTTTTTGCAGGCAGGGCATTTGAAATCGGCAAATTCGATCACCTTGGCTTTGGCTGTGCTGCTGCCCAAATGCGGCTGCTTCTCATATTTCAGACCGTTTGCATCGAAGTCCCCGCGGATTTCCATATAATTGGGCAGTCCCTCCAGTCCGCCGGCCGCTTTGGACCGTGTCAGGAAGGCCACGGATACAATGAGCACCAGCACACTGATTACAATAACCGAGACTGCGAACCCGAAGCTTTTCTTTGTTTGTTTTGCCTTCATTTTAGCCATCGCTGTTTATCCCCCTAGAACAAATAGACACCGCTTATTGATAGCGCTTTCTGACCTGAATATAAGCCGTTGTCTGCTCATCGTAAAGGTACATTTGCGGCAGCAGCGTACCTTTCCCCTGTTCAGGCCTGGCCCAACAGCCCGGCACCAATTCATCCGCCGATCGTGCAAAAACCGGACCCTCCGCTAAATACTTTCCGGAGGGAATCGCCTACGATTTATGCAGGAAAACCATATAGATAGTTTGGCGTATTGGAAGTATAGGTGAGCACTGCTTGGAGGAGGCATAACTATTATGAAAAAAACTAAGGTACCACCGGTGCCAGAGGGTGCGGAAGCGGCGAATACAGAGGTGGTGGAGCTTGGGATGGCCGGGGCGGTGGCTGCGGCAGTGAGTGCTGGGGCGGTGACTGCGGAGGCGGCAGATTCTATGGCGGTCACTGCGGTAGAGGCTAAGACGGAGGCTGGGGCGGCAGAGGAGAAACCTGGACCAGCAGCAGGTTATACAGCGGCGGGCGGTCAGATTCATGCCCAGGAGCAAGCCAGCCGTCATAATATTAACTTCCGCGGGCCGGCGGCAGATTTCTTCGAGGGGGCACTGCTTGGTAACGGCGGGCTGGGTGTGGTGGTGACCACCCGGCCGGATGCGGTTATACTGCACTTCGGACACAATAATGTCTGGGATATCCGCATTGCCGAGCATCACGCAGAAGAGATCATGACTTTCCAGGAAGTGTACGACCGCTTCACTGCGCTTCCCGCTGACCTTCCACAGCTTACGGACAACCCGTGGTACCGGGAATACTGCGAAATGGCCGGAGACAATTACAGCAAACCTTATCCGCGCCCGATGCCCTGCGGCTCGCTGCTGCTCCGGTTTGACCGGCGCCGGGCTGAGGTGCTGGGTCACACGGTGCATATAGGCGAGGGACGCTGCACGGTTGATTTTCTAGTCGGCGGTGAACCGGCGGTATTCGAGCTGTTCGTGGAGATGGAACAGGATAGGCTGTGGATGTCTGTCATAGATACGGCAACCGGGGCGCAGCTCCCTCTGTTCCACGAAGCCAGACTGATCCCCGATCCCAAAACGCCGCAGGAATTCCCTCCGGCACACTGGGATGATGCTGCGGCTGGCCGGCTGTCTTTTACACAAATTCTGCCGCATATGGAGTTTCCCGCTTCGCCCTATATTCCGCATGAGCGGGATAAGGCCTTCCGGCTGGCGCTCCGGCTACCGGGAGCAGAAATAATCAGCGGCAGTGACACTGCCCGCCTGGACATCTCAGTGAACTCCGGCGGATTCCTGGCCTGCGCAGAATTGCAGGAGGGCTTTGCAGCACAGATAGGGGCTGAAGGAGCGGGCGTTGAATCTACAGCCGCAGAGGCGGAGGATGCCGGACCTGCAGTTGAAGCTGGAACTACACCTGGAGCAGGACCACGAACAGTAACCGAAACTGGGCCTGAAACCGGACTCGGATCTGAAGCTGGCGTTCACCTTATGACTGACGTTGTACCTGTATTTGGAGCTCAGCCTGAGTCTGGAGCCCGGGCCGGAGCAGAACCAGTAACTGGAGTTGGTGTAGCAGCTGTTATGGGTTCACCTACACGCACCCAGTACAGTAGAATGTATTCGGATCGATCTCCCGGGCAATCGCTGGTAGCAGCACCTCATATTGCTTGATATAATCCGCCTTAAGCTGTAGGGAGGTAACATTTTCCCAGTTCCATTCGTCCCAAGCCAATTCCTGCTCGTTGTTGCCGCACCACAGACCCAGCGAGGCATGATGGCGAAGACGCTTCATATTGTCGATGGTCTCATGGGTGATGTTCTCCTCGAATCCCTCGGTCAGCGCATAAATAAAGCAGGCATACAGATGATCCTGCCAGACGATGAGGCCATATTCGTAGCAGAGATCATAGAAATAATCATCCGGGTAATATCCGCCTCCCCAGACACGGATGGTGTTGAAATTAGCGACAACGCAGCTTTGCAGCAGACGGTCTGTCCGTTCACAGTTCGTGCGTGCCAGAAGGTTGTCTTCCAGGATATAGTCCGCACCCGTGGAGAATATAATCACCCCATTCACCTCAAAAGCAAACGATTCTCCCCACTCGTCCTCTTCCTGCTTCACCGTAATCGTTCGGAGCTTGATCCGCAGCGTCTGCTGATCGAGTACTTTCCCTTGCTGGTTCAGAACAACCTCTACCCGGTACAGCGGTTGTCCGCCCAGATTATTCGGCCACCACAGCTCAGGCTGATCAATACCCAGCCCGATATGAAGATCTGTGCCAGCCTTCTCGGACACACGCTGCTCCAGGACTTCCCCCGATGGCGCGTGGACGCTGACCACAATCTCACGTTCGGCGGCAACCCAGCCCTCTGTTCTTACCCGGACATCCAGCGAGACCCGGCCCTCCCCGTGAGTTTGCGTAATATACACATCCTCGAGGCGGGCACTGTTATAGCCCTGGATGGAAATGCTTCTCCAGATGCCCATATCAGGCAGCTTCGGACCCCAGTTCCAGCCGAACATGGAATGTGCCTTGCGCAGGTGGGAGATCCCCTCGACCGCATCGGCACAATTGACCAGCTTCAGCTCCGCCTGTTTCCTAAGGGAGTATTCCATGGGGGAGCGGAACACCGCATGGATGGTATTGTCACCGGGAATCAGTGCAGCCTTGATATCCGTTTCATATGTCCGGTGCATATTGTCGCTGTTCAGAATCAGCATCCCGTTCAGGTACAGCTCACATAGGGTATCCAGCCCTTCGCACCGCAGCACCACACGGTCATGTGCCAGTATACCGGTATCGATCTGAAACGTACGCCGGAATTCATAATCGTAATTGGATAATTTCAGAACCCCGTACTCCTGCTCGCGGTAGAACGGGTCTGGCATTGCTCCTGCATTCAGTAAATCATGATAGACAGATCCCGGCACACTGGCTTCCAGCCAATGCGGACCCTCAAGCCGCCTCATTTTCCATTTGCCTTTAAGATCAACAAGCTGCATTTCTTAACCCTCCCTATATTAATTGAACTTAAATTTTTAAGAGCAAAGGAACTATCGCCGCTGCGGTGATAGTTGGACTTCCGGCCGAAGGTGCGTGCAGGCATATCGTCAATGGGGAGGTTCAGGTGCTCAAGGCCGGCTGTCTTGTACTCGTCAGGCCCGATGACACGCACAGATATGAAGCGGAGGGTGACGGGGATTGCCGTTTCTTGAACATTCCCTGCCGCCCGGGCCTGATTGGGGAAGCGCTCGCTTATCTGAATGAAGAAGAGTTTACGCGCGGAGTACTGGGCCCGGCGCTTCCCCGGATCGCCATGCTGTCCCGGCAGGAAATGGACGAATTCTTTCGTCATATCGAACGTTACCTTATGCTCTGCACGATCGACAGAGTGAAGGCAAGAATTCATCTGAAGGGCCTGCTCATCGATACACTGACCCGCTATTTCTTCTCACCGGAGACCGCCGGGCAGCCTGAATTTCCCCTGTGGCTGGAGCACGCCGTCTCCAAAATCCAGCTGAAGGAGAATCTGAACCAGGGTCTCCCGGCTCTGTACAAGCTGTCCAGAAGAAGCCCCGGCCATGTGAACCGGGCATTCCGGCAGTATTTGAACCAGACGCCTACCGGATATATCAATTAGCTGAGGTTGAATACAGCCCGCAATCTGCTGCTCACCACTGAGCTTCGGGTCGTCGAGATTGCCCTCGAAGCCGGCTTTGAGAACGTCAGCCACTTCTATCATCAATTCAAGAAGATCTACCGCCAAGCTCCGCTGGATTTCCGCAGGAACGGCCAGGAGAGCCGGACGCTTCTCTGAATCTCCCAGCATTAATGTGACAACAAAGAGGGCTTCCCCTCCGCATGCGCGAGAGAGGAAGCCCTGAGATTCATTATGCTTTAATTGGAAGCCCACAGTTCCATACGTTCTTTGTACTTCTGGTTAATGATCTTTTCCACTTCCTCATCCCCGGCCTTCTTCATATCGGCAAGCATCTTGTCGAAGGTGGCGTTGGCAGCTTCCTCGGAATTGGCAATAATCGTTCTTGTGATGCTCTGATCCATAATATCCTTAACCTTCTGGGCAGTCAGCGCTTCGGGCGTTCCGCCGTCAGGATTGAGATTGTCAAATTCCGCTGTATCCCATACGGAATCCCCCAGGCTCTTGATCGCCAGCTCATCGCCTTCACTGCGCTGATATTTAACCGCCAAATCGTAAGGCTGGCCATTTGGATCCAGCCCGTTCTTAATGAACCACAGCCATTTGCGGACACCGCTCTTCTTCACCGTATCGTCCCAGTTATCCTTGAAGCTCTGCAGGAACGCCGGATCAGGCTGTCTTTTGCCGTCCACCATGGTGTACTGCTGACCTTCCAGACCCCATAACAGCAGATGCTGTCCTTCGTCACTGGCCAGGAAATTGAACAGCTTCATGGTTTCTTCCGGGTGCTTGTTGTTCTTGGTAATTCCGATAGCATCCCAGCCCAGCGAGCTCCGCGGTCCAAAGGTTGTCTGTGCCGGATCAATCCCTGGCGCAACCACCTTGTATGCAAACAGCTGGTTCTTCACACCGCCGTCTTTCTTGAGTGCCGCGTTTCCGTTACCCGGATCCCAATAGGCAGCCGGTGTGGCGAATACGGCCCCTGTGGCAAGCTTCTGAATCCAGGTCTGGGTTTTGCTGATGGCGAATTCCTTCTCAATCAAACCTTCCCGGTACAGACGGTTAATGTACATCATCATCTCACGGTACTTCGGATCCTTCACATCATATTGCAGCGTTCCGTTGTTATCATAGTAGGTTTTGAGACCCCACATTCCCTTGAACGTCCCCAGAATGGCACCCATATTCTCACCGTTCATGGCCATTGGAATCGATTCCTTGCCGTCAATGGTCGGGTACTTCGCTTTGAAGCTCTTGAGCAGGGCCTCGAATTCATCCGTAGTGAACGGAGTGGAGCCGTCTGCCTTGTCCGGAGCCAGCTCCTCAAGCAGGTTCTGTCTGATATTCATCCCGAACACCGGATCGCTGTCCAGTCCGTACCAGTTCGCGAAATAATAATTCTTACCGTCTTTATAACGGGTTTTCTGTAAGGTGTCACCATACATGGCCTTCAGATCCGGGCCGAATTTCTCTATTAAATCATCGAGCGGAATGAACGCGCCGCTTGTAATGTACTTATCCAGGGAAGCATCTCCACGGCTCATGAGTACCACATCCGGATAGTCGCCGCTGGCAAGCATCAGGCTAAGCTTCTCCGTCGGATTTCCGGTCGGCTGCTGAATAGAGACCTGTATGCCGGTCCGTTTCGTAATTTCCTGGGCTACTGCATCCGTGAACGGTTCTCCCTTGGTATTTCCGTCAAACCAGGTTAACGTAATCGATTCCTGCTTCGTCTCTTCGCCTGCTGCTGTATTTGTATTTGTATTTGCACCAGCATTTTCTTTCCCGTTACCCGAAGCGCATCCGGTAAGCAGTCCGGCAGTAAGTGCGGCAGAGAACCCCACGTTCATCCATTTGTTTTTGTTTATCATTGACACCCTGATTCCTCCCATTAAATAAGAATTCATTCGTTCATTAAGCAGCAAGGCACAAGCTTCCGCTCACCTCCCTTCAGAACCTGTTTAACCATATTAACTTTTCACAGCCCCCAGTGTCATGCCCTTGACGAAGTACTTCTGCAGGAAGGGATACACGAGGATGATCGGCAGGGTTGCCACCATCGTCGCCGCCATCCGGATCGTATCACTCGAAACCGCATTCCGCTTGGCGGAGTTGGCCAGCATCTGCGTCTGCGATACCATGCCTCCGGTCTGGAACTGGCTTAATATTTTGACAAGCACGGCCTGAAGGGTCTTCAGATCAGAGCTGTAGGTGAACGCATAGGAATCGAACCAGGAATTCCAGTGTCCAATGGCCTGAAACAGACCCACTGTCGCAAGTACAGGTGTTGTCAGCGGCAGTACGATCCGGAAGAAAATCGTCAGGTCATTCGCCCCGTCCACCCTCGCCGACTCTTCGATCTCACCGGGCAGCTGTTCCATGAAGGTGCGGACGATGATCATATAGAAGACATTCATCAGACCCGGCAGAATAAATACAGAGAACGTATCAATCATGTTCAGCGCTTTGAGCACCATGTAATAGGGAATCAGACCGCCGCCGAAATACATGGTAAAGACGAAGTAGAGATTCCAGCCCTTGCGGCCTACCAGATTACGCCGGCTCAGCGGATACGCCAGCATCGTAATGACAAGCACCGACAGCGGAGCACCAACCACGGTCCGTTTGACCGTTACCCATAAACCGCTCATAATCTCACTGTCTTTGAGTATCTGATTATAGCTGTCCAGGGTGAGGACTCTGGGCCAGAAGTAGACCCCGCCCCTCACTGTATCCTCCGCGCTGTTCAAGGAAAGAACGAGAATATTCCAAAAGGGCAGAAAGGTAACCAGCAGGACAAGGATAAGAATGGAATATACAATGAATCTGAAGATATGATCACCGAATCTGTCTAAAATCATTACAAGCGCTCCTCTCTATTCTTGTATTTAGAACAACGCCTGGTCGTTCACTTTACGGGAAATCCGGTTCACAATGACAACTAGGATGAAGGCAACCACAGATTTGAACATCCCCACGGCAGCCCCGTAAGAGAACATGCTGTTCTGCAGCCCGTATTTATAAGCATAAATGTCGATAACCTCCGAGTATTCGAGCACGGTGTTATTCTGCAGCAGGTATTGCTGTTCAAAGCCCGCATTCAGTATGCCGCCGACCGCCAGGATTCCCAGAATTACAATGGTTGGACGCAGCGCAGGCAGCGTAATATGCCACATCTGCCGGAACCGGCTGGCCCCGTCGACCCTCGCAGCTTCATATAATTCGGGATTCACCGCAGAGATTGCAGCAAGGTACATAATGGCGCTGAAGCCCATCTCCTTCCACATATTGGACAAGGCGATGATCCACCAGAACAAGGGTCCATTTTGCAGAAAAGCAACCGGTTCCTTTACGATTCCCAGCAGCACCAGGAGATTATTGAACATGCCGTCCGAAGCAAGCATGGTAATCACAATGTTGGCTGCGATAACCCAGGAGATGAAATGCGGCAGGTAGGAGACCGTCTGCACGAAACGCTTGAAGAATCCCTGCCTTGCCTCATTCAGCATAAGCGCCAGGATGATCGGAGCCGGGAACCCGAACAGCAGGGTCAGCAGGCTTGTCGCCAGCGTATTGCGCATGATCCGGTAGAAATCACCGGTGGTGAAGAAGTATTCAAGCCATTTGAAGCCCACAAATTCGGCCCCGAAGAACTGGTGCAGAAATGTGCCTCCGCCCGGCTGGTAATTCGTAAACGCCATGTACATTCCAAACATAGGACCATACGAAAATAGCAATGTCGCAATAAAGGCAGGCAGCATGAGCACAAATAACCACTTTTGCTCCTTTAACCTGTTCCACAGGCTATTGCCCCTGACTGATTTGATAGCGCTTGCTTTATACATCAAATTCCCTCCCTTTTCCTCTACAGCAGCATGCCTGGCTACCTCTCAGTTCGACTTCATGTATTCATCTTAAATCTGCAGCGGGGTGCTTTCCATACTCCAATCCTCCGAATGATAGCGCTTTTTAAAGATGTTTCGGCACATCCGATTATTGGATTTCATTATTCCGTCTGCTATGATGAACTAGTCAATAACCGGTAAAGAAGGGGCTTCTCCGATGCGTCAATTGTATAGAAAGTATATTTATCTGCCTTTTGTCGACCTGAGCTTTCGCTCCAAATTGTTCCTGGTGTTCGTTCTGGTCACCATCATTCCGATGATGCTGCTGGTCTATTTCTCCTATGAACTTACCAAATCCAAACTCACCGAGCAGATCTATATCAATATGATGAGTTCAACGGCGCAGATTAATAAGAATCTCGAAAACAAACTGGACAGCTATGAACATATATCTGCTTCTATTTATCTGGATGACAGGCTCGCCAGCTATCTGACAGCTGAATACGTGGATGATCCTTCTTATCTGGACGTCTATAAGTATATTGGCAACCGCATAGATACGGTTATGGCGGCTTATCCTGATTTTGACAGCGCATTCATCTATTCCGATAATCCGTCTCTGCCCAAAGATAATTATTATATCAAACCCGTTACACCCGAAGTTCAAGCTACAGAGCTGTACAAGCAGCTGCAGCAGTCCCATGGAAATATCATCTATCTGACTACTCCGCAAAGTGAAGACAGTCCCGCCATGTTCACTCTCGCCAGACTGCTGAACAACAACCGGAACGAATATCCCTACGGAACGCTGGTCTTCAGTGTCTCCGAATCGGTCATCTTTTCCCTGATGGAGAAGGAAGCCGGCGGCAAAGACATCTTCATTATCAATGACGAGGGCATTATTCTGTCGTCCGCCAACAAGAAGCTTCTGGATACAAGCCTGCCCGAAATGCTCAATCATCAGTTCGCAGGAGAAGCTTCCGGCCGGTTCGATACCACGTACAAGGGGGTTAAGGCTTTTGCCGTCTACAACACCCTCGCCAACGGCTGGAAGACCGTGTCAGTTGTCCCTTACGAGAGCATCATCAAAGACGCCAAGTCCTTGTCACAGCTCATTATCAAAATCTCGCTCGCCTTCATTGGCGTAGCCTTGCTTCTTATCTATATTACCGCGTCGCTGTTCAGCAACCGTATCCGGACCTTAATCCGGATGGTCCGCCGCATTGAGCGGGGCGACTTCAATACGCCTAGGGAAGAGCAGCTCGGCAATGACGAGATCGGCCAGCTGCACTTCGCCTTCAACCAGATGACCGGCCGCTTGAGCGGTCTGATTACCGAGGTGTCCCGGAAAGAGCTGCTCGGCAAGGAAGCAGAGCTCGACCTGCTGCAGGCCCAGATCAATCCTCATTTCCTGTATAACACGCTTGGCTCCATCTCCTCCCTTGCGGTTAAGCATCAGGACAGCCAGATCCAGGATATGGTGCAGAATCTGGCCAAGTTCTACCGGATCTCGCTCAATAAAGGGAAGAGTATCCTGACGATCAATGAAGAGATCAAACTGACCCGGAGCTATAATGCCATCCAGCTGATCCGCTTCAAGGGGCAGCTGAACATTACCTACACGATTGATGAGGCGATCCTGCCCTACTCTACAGTGAAACTGACCCTGCAGCCTTTTATCGAGAACTCGGTAATCCATGCCTCTTGGAATCAAGACAACCCGCTGAACATCCATATCAAAGGCGTCACACAGGACAATGACATTATCCTGTCTGTGATTGATGACGGCATGGGTATGAGCCGGGAGACACTGCAGTCGCTGATGGGAGAGAAGCCGGGCCGGGGCTATGGCATTATGAACGTAGACCGGCGGATCAAGCTTAAATTCGGTGAGTATTACGGGGTAAAAGTATACAGCCGGCTAGGCATAGGTACGGTCGTACAAATCCGGCTGCCGCAAAAGGCAGTGTAGTCCAGCAACCAATGAGGCGCGGCAGCTTGTAAAGGTACGAGGCCGGCGACTAGCAAAGTTATAAGGCCGGCAGTTGAAGAGGCGTATCCGGCCCAAGGCCCAAAAACTCAGCGATAGTTGTATTTAGTACATTTAAAAATTGTAAAAGGGTGCCCGCACAACTTTTAACTGCAGTCTGTACAACTAAACTGCATAAATCGGTTAAACCGGCCTATATCCGGCTTTTTAATTGTACGAAATACAACTAAAGGGATGATTGTCAGAAAAACAGATGATTTAGTTGTACGATGTACAGTTAAGCCGCAGCTGCCTTCAGGCATGCCAAACAGGAGAATCCCGGCCAGCCGTTCATGGCTGCGGGATTCTCCTGTTTCATGAGTGTAAAGCTTATTGGACAGCGAATAGCAGGTTATAGATCACTTGGGCCGCTTCTGCCCGGGAAGCGATCCCTTGAGGGGCAAACTGTCCCGGCCGCTCTCCTTGAACCAGTCCGAGTTCTGCTGCCTCAAATACAGAAGACTTCGCCCACGAAGACACGAGGTTCATATCGTCAAAAGCCGCAACAGAAGCACCAGCCGGTGCCTGGCCGTTCTTCAACGCATAAGCCTTCATCAGCATCACCGTCATTTCCTCACGGGTAATCTGTGCGCCGGGCTCGAATCTTGCCGTAGCTCTGCCGCTTACGATACCGGCTGTGTATGCGATGCAGACCGGCTCTGCATACCAGGCATCCGGCGCCACATCCGTGAAGCGTGATTCGCCTGGAGCCGTCAGTCCAAGGGAATGAACGAGGATGGAGGTGAATTCGGCACGGGTAACCGCCCGTCCCGGTTCGAACTTGTCTGCGCTGGTGCCTTGAATAAGCAGCTTCGCCGCAAGTTCCCTGATTACGGAGCCGGCCCAATGTGCGGCCGGAACATCGGCAAAGGTCCGGTCCAGTTCCAGAACGGCATAGGTGCTGAAGTGGCTGACCTTGGCCGTCAGTACACCATTGGTATAATCGGCCTTGATATATTCCAGCTTACCGTTATCGGTAATATAGTAGATGCCTCCCCGCTTAGCATCGAAGCCCTCTGCGGCTGCCAGGCTCAGCGTGACCGGAAGATTGAATGCGGGGAGCGTCTCCGTAGCCCCGGCTTTTGTGGTAACCGACAGGCTGAATGCATAGATATCCCCCTTCAGGGCAAGATCCGCACGGAGGGTTCCCGCAGCGGCGGCTACCACCGCACTTCCCTTACTGCCGAGCGGCACCATCTTCAGCGAAATCACGCTGTCTTCACGCTGGTTCTCCGGCAGCCTGTTCTGCAGCTGGCGGATCAGATCTCCCGGGATCTGCAGCGAGAGCTTGCCCGATTTCACTTCCAGCGTAAGATTCGCCAGCTGGCGGACTACAGCGGAAGACAGCTGCAGCTCCTGCACACCTCCCTTGAGCTTCACGGCCGCTAGTCCGGACGCATTGTCCAATTGGAGCATATCCGGCGTGAGGGCCAGAGTTCCAGCGGCATTGGCCGGGCTCACAATACTGCCGGAGACGGTGTTGTTATTACTGTTGCCATTGTTGCCATTGTTGCCGTTGTTTCCGTTGTTTCCGTTGTTTCCGTTATTTCCGTTATTTCCGTTATTTCCGTTATTTCCGTTATTTCCGTTATTTCCATTGTTGCCAGGGTTCCCAGGATTCCCCGGTCCTTCAGAAGCGGCAGCTGTGACCGTAACGTCTGCCTTGGCTGTCAATCCTCCGTCCACTGTCTTCACCGTAATCGTGGCCTTGCCGGCTCGAACAGCAGTTACCATTCCATCCGCTACAGTGGCTACGGCGGTATCACTGGAAGTCCAGATTACCGCTTTATGGGTTGCCGCTTCCGGGTTCACCACAGCAGTCAGCTTAGCGGTTTCACCTGCGGTAAGTGTAAGCTCCGCCTTGTCGAGGGTGACACCTGTTACCGGCTTCGGACTGACCGTCAATTTCACCAATTTCGATTCCGCCGGCTGCAGCGACACCGCCAAAGAACCGGTGATGGACGTAGTTTCTCCCGTCCACAGGTCTTGCATCGTGTAGGATTCCGCAGCATCCAGTCCGGCGCGGCCGAGATCAACCGTCTTATCCGCCGAAGCATTGGCGCTGAAGTTGAATACAGCCAAGTAATAATCGCTTCCTTCCTTCAGAACAAAGGTGTCGGCAGCATTGGCATTCGTGTTTCCTTCCAGCGGCTTGAACGCTTGCCCCTTCAGCGCCAACTGGAGAACGTCCGTGTTGTTATACAAGGCAGCCATGTACTCCTGTGCCTTAGTATCGTTCACATCATCCGAATCCAGCAGTACCGTTCCGGCAATGACGCCCGAGTTCACCCGGCTGCGCGCTTCCGTCAAGCTTGAAGCACGGCTGAGTGCGAGATGATCGGGGTCGGTATACGGATAGATTGTTCCATTTTGCCAAAAGCCGTAGGTCAATGAATTCAGCATATATTCTGTTTCATTGATCTTGCCGTAAGTGTCGCAGGAAATGCGCCGGCTGTGTGCATATTGGCTCGGGAAGATCGGAGCAATGGATTCGCTGATGAACATGGTTCCGTCCAGCTGCTCATTAACATAACGCATTCCTTCATTATATGCCTGGATTCCTGTCGTTACTTCCGGGTCATAATGCTGACCTTCCAGAGAGCCATGAGTCAGGAAATCCAATTTAATATACGTGAAGCCAAGACTCTTGAACTTGCCGAGGAAATAATTCATCCGCATTTGTGCTCCGGGGTGCGTCACATCCAGCGGATAGGCCCCATCCAGCGTCGGCAGCGGCTGACCTGCGGAATTCTTAAGCACAATATCTCCATACGTATACTGGTTATTGGTGCCTTCTACCGGCTGGCTCATATTATTGCCCCAGTATACAAACGGTGCCCAATAGATCCCGGCATGCTGGCCGTTGCCTTTAATTACGGATACGGCATCTGCAAGCTGCTGATCATTCAGATTGTCCCAGTAAGAGTCCATGTTGATGAATACATTGCCGTTATTGTTGAACTTCTGCAGATGCTCCTTGAAATAGTTGGAGACATCCACCACGTCCTGATACGACAGTGAGCTTTCATAAGCACCCCAGCTGTTCCAGCCGACCGGCACGCCTTGCGGCAGCGCCTGGCTAAGCTCAAGGGGAGGCGCAATGATGGCATTGGCTTTGCCGTATTCCTCCAGACCGGTACGGTAATCGCTGAAACCGCCTACCATAATCAGCGGCGAGGATACTTCTGTGCCCGTCAGGCTGCCATGAGGCTGGCTATCGCGGGTCACATCGCTGGCTGCACCGCCATAGACCGCCAGCTCATTGAGCTGGCCCGCTGAACCTTTCCAATCAATGCCGGTCTTCCAGGTATCATGGGTTACAGAGCCGAGCACCAGTCCGCTGCGGGTCGAGTTATTGAATACTGCCGTCAGCTCATAACTGGTATCCGCCCGGTTCATGGTCTGGGATTTATAACGGATCCAGGCATCGTTGTCAAAAGGCACCGTCAGCACCCGGTTATCCGCACTGGTACCAATATCCACACCACCCGTACGTTTCACGGTAACCGGCGACATATAATTGGTCTGAATCGCCGTATCGCTGGCTGCATCCAGGCGGGTAAGGAAATAGTCTTTACCCTCATAAAATTTGTAGACCTGCTTCAGTACTGGCTTACCAGCCGAAGTATGGACAAAAGTCAGCTCAATCCCTTTGCCGAATCCGTCCTGAATCTCCACGGGTGCACCGGCACTGGCATGACTCTCATAGCCTTTGCTCTCTATAAGAGTGCCTCCGAGCTTGATGCTGCTGTAAATTCCCTGCAGCTTCTGTCCGTCAGCCCAGCTGTAACCGGTGTACCCGGTCTTGGTATTCAAGGAGACCTCATAGGGTCCGCCTGATACCAGCTGGCCGTAAGTATAATCGGTAACCGTGATCGTCCCGTAGCTGTGCGATTCTCCCGCTGTCCCGAGATTGTCATCCTCTTCACCCGGATTCTCCGGCCCGGTGTTCGCCGCCGGCTCGACGATAATCCGGTCAATATCCGGCGCATACCAATTGCCGTCGGCAAAAGTAATGGTATTCTCGCCTTCGTTCAGCGGTAGTGTAAGTTCATACATGCCTACTGTATCCCAGTCCGGAGTCTTTGGCAGTTCATAATACTGCTCGGCACCGCCGTTGGCACGGACATAGAAGCTGCGCGGATCGCCTGAAATATAGGCTACCGTGACCTGGTAATCACCTGTCATAGGGGCGGTTATCTTGTTGAAGGTCAGGGAGCTTCCGCCATTCAGATACCCTACCTTTTGCCCGCCGGAAGCCTTAGGGCTGTCCGAAACCCGGGCCTCGCCGGTCAACCCGTTACCCGGAGCTTCCGCTTCATAGCTGACCGTGAACGGAATCACTTCGATCTTGTCCATATCCGGGGAATACCAGTTATGGTCCGAGAAGGTGATCGTGTTCAGTCCCGCCTGCAGTCCCGCCTCCACATCATAAGTTCCTAACGTATTCCAGCTGGCCGTCTTCGGCAGATCAACTATCTCGTCCGGACCCTGATTCACCTGCATATAGACAGGCCGGGGATCGCCGGAAATATAAGATATCCGGATCAGATAGGTTCCGGCTGCCGGAACAGTGACGTCCGTAAACTTCAGGGAGCTGTTCTGATACAGATCCGTTACCTTTTGGCCGCCGGAGCTGATACTGCTGTCTGCCACCTTGGCATTGCCGGTTACGATATTCCCGGCTGCTTCAGCCTCAATCACTGCACCGTGCAGATTGTTCATCCAGTCGCCTTCACCTTCACCCGGACCGGTAGGCGCCAAGCCGCCGATTACGATCTTGTCGATGTCCGGTGAATACCAATTGTTGTCATCGATCAGGATGGTGTTGGCTCCGGCGTTCAAGGATAGCCTCACATCGTAAGTGCCCACCGTATCCCAGTCAGCAGTCTCAGGCGGTTCCTCGAACTGTCTGGCCCCGCCGTTGGCACTGATATTGAAGGGGCGGGAATCGCCGGAGATATAGTACACAGTGATTGTATAATCTCCCGCCGCGCTGACATTGACATTCGTAAACTGCAGGGAGCTGCCCTGATACATGCCCCCGACCTTCTTGCCGCCGGAAGCCACAGGACTGTCCGAAATCGAAGCATTCCCGTTCAAAATATTACCGTCAGCCTCGGCTTCATAGGTGTTCGCATCATCTGCGTATACCGGCCTGATGAACTGGCTCCCGCCGGCCCCCGCCAGGCAGATGATGATAAGAAACAGAAACCCTTTTTTCATAAACTGTCCAAGCATAACATCCCTCCGTTTGGTTGTCTCCATAGCTCTTGTAATCGCTTTCCAAGCTAATTGTAAAAACCGGGAGGGGAATGCACCATATCGCAATCTTACAATTCATAAGGGAAATCATCTTTCTTGCTTACGCTCACATACTTTTACGGAACTCGTTCGGAGTGACCCCCAGATTCTTCACAAACAAGGATATAAAATACGATGTGCTCTCATAGCCGACACGCTGTGCAATATCCTGAACCTTAAGCGAGCCGTCTGCCAGCAGCTCCTTCGCCTTGCCAAGCCGGATGCGTGTCAGATAATCGTGAATCGTCATACCGGTCTTATCCTTGAAAATAGACCGTAAATAGTTCGGCGACAAATACACCTGCTCCGACAGGCTGTTGATCGTAATCGGCAGATCATACTGCTGGTCAATCACGGTACGGACCTTGTGGACGAGCTTTGCATTTTTGTCCAGCAAACGCTCACCCAGCATGCTCACAGCAGTTTCCGCCGTACCCAGAATCAGATCTTCAATCTCATGCAGCGTCAGCGCATTATAGATGGAATGATACAGCTCCGCGCGCTTGAAGCCTTCAGGGGCCGGCTCGTGCAGCGCCAGCAGTTCGTCCGTCAGATTAATGGCCCAGTCGCAAATGTTTTTTTGTTTGACCCGCAGCGTGGCCAATCCCCCGAAATACCGGTGGAGCTGCTGTGCAGCCTGCCCGAAATCCAGCTGATTGATCGTATCGAACCATTCCTTCCGCTCAAATGGCGGCAGATGTTCGCTGTAGAACTGGCCACGGACCGCATCGCCATGAATGATTTTGCCCGCACCTTCATAGAAGCGCTCGTTCAGGATCACACGCGTCTGTTCATACAATTCATGGATATAGGGGAGAGTGGACTCCTGCCCGCCTACAGCAGCGGTTACTGTGAAATCCAGCGCCCTGCGCATAGCCTCAGCGAGGTCCTCCCAGGCATAGTGGCCCGGCTGCTTCGCAGCTTCCATATAGACTCCTACTTCCCCTTCCTTATAGGGTACAAAGACCGTATCCACATTCTTCATCTTGAAAAAATGACCGAGATAAGCCTCCAGCCTGCTCATCCATTCCTCCAGACTCTGCTGCTCCCCCTCTGCTTCCTTAGGATCAACGCTGAATAATGCCAAGGCATAACGGGTCGTCTCCGGCAGGCGTGCCAGCAGACTGAAGCTGTTCGCCAGTCCGGCGGCAAGTTCCGTATTTTTTTCACAGGAAAGCTCCTTGAGGATCTTGGCTTTGGCAGCCTCTATCGAACGAAGCTTCATCCGCGATTCCTCGCAGAGCTGCTTCACTTTGGTGATAACGCTCTCAATTTCACTCAGATCAAGCGGCTTCAGCAAATATCCGACAGCTCCTGCATGGAGGGCGGATTTCACATAATGGAATTCATCGTGCCCGGTTAAGAACATCACCTGAATCCAGTCATAACGTTCATTAAGGGTATGGGCAAGATCAATGCCGTTCATAATGGGCATCTGCACATCCGTAAGCACAATGTCCGGCCGGGTAGCCTCTATCTTCTCCAGGGCTTCCCTGCCATTGCCGGCTGTGCCAACGACATAGATCCCCATCTCTTCCCAGCGTATATAGTCTCTCAGCGTCTCAAGTTCAAGTGCTTCATCATCTACCAGAAAAATGCTGTACACCGGAGTCCCCCCTCTTTGCTGCCTGCTTCCACTCCAATTATATTCTTTTCCTGCCATTCAACGATGGCCCGGAACAAAGAAAGTCATTTTCAGGTATAGTTCGTTAATTAGGAGTATACCGCTTCTGCTCTAAAATCGTCGATGGAAGTCATTATCTGCGCTGCCTAGAGTTACCGGTTACTCTGGAACAAAAAGCAGCTCTTGCTGGAAATGCGAAGGGTATTACACGCAAGCCTGGCTCTCGTCATATAACAAAAAGCATTAGACTCTGTAGCGATGATTTGCCGTCGTAAGCGGCTGCAATCGCTATGCGAGTCTAATACCTTTATCCTGACAATTTGCTATATTTCTTGTTTCAAAGCTAGTATACGATTTAAGCCGGGTGCCCCGTTGGTCGCACAATCAATTCATTCACATCCACTTCCGCAGGCTGTTCAAGGACATAGGCAATGGCGCGGGCAATGCCGGAAGCCGGAAGTGGATTAGCCCGGAACGATTCCATCATCTCACGTGCTGACTCATCTGTGATAGTATCAGCTAATTCCGATTCGGTAACTCCAGGAGAAATAACTGTTGTACGAATGGTCTCCCCCATCTCCTGGCGTAGGCCCTCTGTGATTGCTCGGACCGCGAACTTGGTAGCGCAATACACCGCTGAATTTGGAAAGACGGTATAGGCACCGACAGAGGCGATATTAATGATATGACCAAAATTCTGTTTCTTCATGATCGGAATTACAGCTCCGATTCCGTGCAGTACACCACGAACATTGACATCAAGCATGAGGTTCCACTCCTCGATCTTCAATGCATCAAGCGGTGACAGCGGCATCACGCCAGCATTATTTACGAGAGCATCAAGACGTCCGAATTGATTTATGGTAAATTGGACAATCGCCTTCATCTGCTCAAAATCGGTTACATCAAGTAGCTGGTACTCCACCATACCACCCTCATTTCTGATTTCCTCCGCCAGTTTTTGCAGCCTGTCCGTCCGTCGTGCTCCGAGCACTACCTTCGCGCCGCGCTTAGCGAGCCATCTGGCGGTTGCTTCACCGATACCACTGCTGGCACCGGTAATAAGCACTACTTTCTCTTTTAATTCAGACATGCAGCATCTCTCCTTTATGAATTATTGAAATAAGCTCGTTGTTACATCTTCATTATGGCGGTAACTTCCTACCCTGAGTTAGCCGAAAGCTGCTAAAGAATTGCCTAATTCTCCAAAAAGTAATAAAGTATATTAAAGGACCTACAGAATGGAGAATACCGTTGACTGAATTGACCGAACGAATTGAACGTCTTGCCATACAGGACGGAACTATCATTACCGCCTATCACGCTCTTTCATTTGTTCGTTCTTCCGATGTGTCCGAGCCGGTTCCTGCAGTATACAAGCCATCCCTGTGTGTGATTGCCCAAGGCGCCAAGCAAGTACTGTTAGGCCCGGAAAGCTATTTTTATGATCCTGGCAGTTACTTGGTCGCATCTGTGCACCTGCCGATTACCGGTCAAGTAATTGATGCCTCTCCGGAGAAACCATACTTGTCTCTGCAGCTTCAATTCGAGATGGATCAAATACTGGATATAATTCAACAACCTTATTTCACAGAAAACACAGGACATAAATCTCATCGCGCCCTAGTTATCGGCCAGATGAGCAATTCACTTCATGAAGCCATCTTACGTCTAATTCGTTTGCTAGATACTCCAGAAGACCTGCCTGCCTTGGCCCCTTATGCAGTGCGCGAGATTATTTACCGCATGCTGCAGACCGAACAGGGGAACACCATACGGAACTTCGCTCTCTTGGGCAGCCGCGCCCAGCGAATTGTCCCCGTGATTGAACAGATTAACCGGGAGTATACAGAACCCATGCGAGTGGATAATCTTGCGAAAGCAGCTGGAATGAGCACATCGTCTTTTTTTTCCTGCTTTAAAGAAGTAACGGCCATGACCCCCCTCCAGTACCAAAAGCGACTGCGGCTTACCGAAGCCCGAAGGCTTCTCCTTGCGACAATGAGCGATGCTACAAGTGTTGCTTATCAGGTTGGCTACGAGAGTGCCACGCAGTTCAACCGTGAGTACGCCCGCTTGTTCGGTCAGCCGCCCATTAGGGATGTACGCAGATTCCTGGGAATGAATCCGCAATAAAAAAAGCACGCACATTCTCTTTCTTGAGAGTGCAGTGCTTTTTTCGCTTTTTATTGAATATTTATTCTACTCTTTCCGGTAAAAAACCATGCCCCCGTGATAGAGCACCGAATCGCGAAAATCACCGTCAGCAGTGAAGCCTGTATCATCCACATATTCGATATGATCGCCCAGAATGGTATAGCATCCCTGATAAGCATGATTTCGATTCCCGCGCGCCTCATCATAACGGCCGTTAGGCAGCAATTCATGCCGCACATAACCATCAGTAGTTTCCCACATCCCGATATACGGATGGGGAGGTGTTTTGTTGATTTTCATTTCAAACATTCCTTTCTACCATGACTTCATATTTGGTTCCGCAGTTTTATTATTCCATTCAGGTCCAATGCTGGGGTAGCCGAAATCTATGATTTTATTGCCTAATTCTCCAGCATTGGAATTGAGAAGAACAAAGGGCAACCAAAATATGCATCTTCGCTGTAGTGGATGTCTAAGGTCTTTTTAATTTAATTGAAAAGACGGGGGCAACCTTCGCCCCCCGCCTGTATCATGATAACAGCTCCAGCCGGCTGTCCAATTTGTAGCTTCCGCCTGTTTCTGCCAGGAAGGAAGTTCTTTGATCTCCCCAGCGTACCGTAACCATTCCCGGAGAGAAGGTGCGGACCTCGGCTGCTGTCAGCCGGCCGTCATGCCAGGCAACGTCCACTTCGGCATTCCCCTTGGCACGGAGGCCGGATACCGCTCCTGTGCTCCAGGCGGCCGGAAGAGCAGGCAGCAGGTGTATCTCATCGGCATGGCTTTGCAGCAGCATCTCGGCAATAACAGCCGTACCGCCGAAATTTCCGTCGATAACGAAGATATTGCTCTCCGCTCCGGCTATACCCGATTTGGAATAGGTGAACAGATTATCGAAACACAGGCCGCCGATGAGGTGGGAGATGTGCTTGTAGGCCTTCTCCCCGTCATGCAGCCTGGCAAAGCCAAGCCCGAACAAAGCCGCGGTGAACTCCACATCCTCCAGCTCATTCTGGAGCATCCGGTTCTCCAGTGTCACTCGGGCTGCCCTGCTGAGCTCCGGTGTCCGGCCGGGAGTGATCCCATTGCCGGGATATAGTGCAAACATATGGGACAGGTGCCGGTGCTCCGGCTGGGCTTCCTCATAGTCCTCCAGCCATTCCTGCAGCTGGCCCTTCTTGCCGATCTGAAGCGGCGGAAGCTTAGATATAGCTTGCCGCAGCATCCGCTGGAACGCTTCATCCCTGTCCAGCAGTTCCGCCGACATCAGGCAGAATTCAAACAGCTCCCGCACCACAATCTGATCCATGGTCGGTCCCATGGACAGCTGCTGCGCTCCTTCACCGGGATCACCGGGATAGAAGCTGTTCTCCGGCGAATTGGCCGGGCCGGTAACCAGCCATCCGTACTTGGGATGGACACACATGTAATCCAGGTAGAAGGTTGCAGCCTCTTTGAGTACAGGATAAGCCTGTTGCTCCAGGAATTTATGGTCAAGGGTATATTCATAATGCGTGATCAGATGGGTGGCGAGCCATAGTCCGCCTGTTACATTGAGTCCCCATGAAGTCTCCCAGCCCGGAAGTGTGAATCCCCAGACATTGGAGAAGACATGGGCGACCCAGCCCCCGCTGCCATACAGCTGGCTTGCGGTCGATCTTCCAGCCTGTGCCAGCTCTTCAATATAGCGCATCAGCGGAAGATGACTGTCCCCCAGATTCGTAATCTCCGTAGGGTAATAATTCATCTGTGTGTTAACGTCCAGGTGATAGTCGCAGCTCCAGCCCATCCGGCAGGCTTCACCGTCATTCCAGATGCCCTGCAAATGCAGCGGCAGCGGTGAATCCGCCCGTGAACCGGTGATTGTCAGATATCGTCCGTACTGCAGGAACAGCGCGAACAGCTGAGGATCCTCCCCGCCGCCCCGGGCCAGGGATTGAATACGCTGATCGGTAGGGAGATCCGCCTTGTCTGAGCGGCCCAGCTGAATACTTACCTTGTCGTACTCCCGGCGGTAATCGGCAATATGCTCTTCCCTCAGCAGTTCGTACCCCTTGCCCATTGCCTGCTCCAGTGTGCAGCGGCTGTCTGATTCCCAGTCCGTATCTGTACGGCGGTAATCGGTGCTGACGGCGAAGTAAATCCGCGCTTCATCGGCTCCGGTGACTGTCAGCTTGCCGTCCCCGCTATGAATCGTACCGCCGGATACCGCCACCTTGACCAACCCTTTGGCATGGACCCCGCAAGCACCGTTGCTGTGTATACGTTCTGTTGCCTGGCTCTTGAATTCCAGCGTTTCATCATCCACGGCTGCCGCTGTGAACGACTCCGTTCCGTTCACCAGACTCAGCGTAAAGGACACTTCGCCCGGCAGACCGCTCCAGATTCTTGAAGCCACCAGATTGCCGGCATGCGAGGCGAAAACCTCACGGTGCAGCGCTGCGCTCTTGCCCTGATACACGGCTCCAGCCACCGCGTTCGTCAGATTCAGCTCCCGCCGGAAGTGCCCGGTTTCCGCTGATACCTGCTCTTGCTTCTGCTCCGCGAAATCAATCACCACCTCGCATAATCCGAGGTTCGTACCGAAATTCTGCTTCTTAGGCTGCAGATGCTGCTTGGCAAGACGGTCGCCACCGTCGTAGTCGCCGCTGAAGAAATGCTGGCGCATCTCTTCCAGCGCAGCCTTGCCCCCTCCGGAGGCAGGCACCGGGTCAGTCTGTCCCGACCAATAGGTAACCTCGCTCATGCTCCACACTTCACGGTGCGGGGCAGCCATCACTACGGCCCCTAATCTGCCGTTACCCAGAGGCAGCCCCTGAGCCCAGCCCTCCGCGGGGGCCGAATACCACAATCTATAGTCGTTCATCCCTCATTCTCCTGTCTGTCCTGTCTTTACAATCAGCTTGTAAATTTTCGATTCTGCCGGTTCCAGTGTTATTGAAAGCTCACCACCGGATACTTCTCCTTGCGTGCCTTCCCACAGATCCTGAAGAATGTAAGCCGCCTGGGCATCCAGCCCGGCGCGCGCAAGCGGGACGGATTTATGCGCATCCTGTGCATCATCAAAGTTGAAGACAGCCAGATAGAAGGCTGCCTCTTCAGCAGCTTCAAGCACGAAGACATCGGAAGCCCGCTCGCCCAGATCGCCTTCAACCGGCCGGAAGGTCTTCCCGAGACGGGCCACATCCATGATATCCTTGTTACCGAGCCATGCCTTGGCCCGGATGGCCGCTTCCTCCTTGCGGAAATCATCGCCCAGCAGCAGAACCGTACCTGCAATGACCGAAGCCGTCATCCGGCTTCTTCCCTCATGCCATCCGGTCGGCTCCTGGTTGAAGCTCTTATACAGCACCGAATGGTCGGGATCGTTATAGCGGTATAGCGTGTTATTCATCCACCAGCCATGCGTCAGTGAGTTGAGCAGGTACTCCGTGTCCTTAAGCGTACCGAAGACGTCACAGGATACGCGGCGGCTGTGCGCGAATGCATACGGGAACAGCGGAGCGATAGACAGGTTGATGAAGAATGGTCGGCCTGCCGCTTCCGGTGAGAGCTTCTGCTGCAAGTACGACATCCCGTAATGATAAGCCGCAATCCCGGTGGTGATCTCTGGATTGTGGTGCTGTCCCTCCAGCGCACCATGCGCGAGGAAATCCAGCTTGATATACTCAAATCCCTCAGCAATGAATTTGTCCGTGAACCAGTCGATTCTCAGTACGCTGCCCGGGTGCGTAGGATCAATAGCCAGACCGCCGTCCACATCGGGCAGAACCTCGCCTTCACTGTCCCGCAGAAGGATATCGGCGTACGTGTATTTGCCGTCCGTCCCTTCAACAGGCTTACCGAACTGGGCGGGACTGCCCCAGAAGGCAAAAGGCGTCCAATAGGTGCCGGGCTTATGGCCGTTGTTCCGCACCACGTTCAGCGCATCCGCCATTTCGGCCGGTGTCAACTGGTCCCAGAAAGCATCGAAGTTGATGTACAGCGTGTCCTCATTGTGGAATCCGAGCGGCTGTACTTCCTGTTTCAGGAAATCACTGGTTGAAGTGTACAGGTCATAATCCAGGTTGCTCATCGCGGCGGACCAGCTGTTCCAGCCGGCCGGCACCCCTCCTGCCCATGGCAGCGGAGCTTCGATCCAGGTGTTGGCCCGTCCGTAGGCTTCCAGACCTTCTCTGTAATCCTCATAGAAGCCCAGCCATACCAGCGGTGATTCTACACGCGTCCCCTTAACATATCCATGCGGCTGAAAGTCGCGGGTCATCTCGCCTGCGGCACCGCCGTACAGCTCCAAATCCAAGATTCCTCCGGCTTGCCCGCTTTTCACCTTAATTCCGGTTTTCCATACCTTATGGGTGAGGGAACCGAGAATTATTCCGCGGCGGCTGTCCGGCCGGAACAATGCTGTTACTTCGTAGCTCTCCGTCTGGAGCGGCGGCTTCTCCACCGTATATCTGACCCATTTGTCATTGTCATAAGGCACCCGCAGCACACTTACATCCGCCGGTCCGGACTCCCCGTCCAGGGACACTTCCCCGGATTGAAGGACTGCCATACGATTGATCCGGAGCTCCGAATCACTGGCCATTACGCTCTGCAGCAGGACAAATGCGGATTGCTCATAAATATAAAAATGCTGCTCCAGCTGCGGAAGCTCTGCCGACTCGTGCAGGACAATCAGATGAATGCCTCTGCCGAATCCGTCCTGAACAATCCCGTGCTGCTCCTTCAGCTGATGGCTCTCATAGCTTCCGGTATGATATTCCCGGCCGTTCCAGCGGTATGCGCTGCGCATCCCCCTCACTTCGGAGGAATTCCTGCTGGTGCAGGAAGCCTCCCCTGTCGCCAGATCGATGTCCAGCTCCAGCAGGCCATTATTTATACGGACCAGAACCCCTTCTTTGAGTTCTACGTGTACGCCAATTTCGCTGTCAGTTCGCATGATTTGCCTCCCTTTTATGCGTTTTGAACCTTGCAGGCGGCAGATCTCCCGGACCTGCACTCAAAGTCTGATCTCATTATAAAAACAGAACTATCCGGTTGCCATGCAGCGATCTTCCGATCTATAACGCGATCTGACGCATTTCCCCCAAGCCCCTTCAGTCAGCTTGGCCGCAGCTCCGCGACTAATCGTTCCACCAGCTCAAGCAATTGCAGCGGTTCACTGATTGTATAATCCGGTACCTCCTCTTCATCTGCGGGGACCAGGGGATAACGCGGCGTCCAGCTGAGAAACACGCTGATCATCCCCAGTGCATTGGCTCCCCTGATATCCCTACTGAGGTTATTGCCCATCATCAGAATCCGGGAATAATCGGACGGCCCCAGCCCGAGCGCATCAGCTGCCGCTCTGAACATTCTCGGATCCGGCTTCTCTACCCCAATATGCCCTGAATAGATCTTCGCCGAAAAATATTGATCCAGTCCATTCTGCGAATAGATATTGTCAAAGGACCGGACCTCTCCGTCAGCAACCAGCGCGAGCAGGTATCCCCGCTCGAAAAGCGTCCTGACCAGCATATCCGCCCCCGGAATGAGCTGTGCACAGATAACAATGCCCTCCCCGTCGCGAAGCTCCGTGCCTTCATCGATAAGCGTGTCTCCGCTGTCCAGAAAGATAACCGGCTTCTTCTGCATCTTCACTGCTCCTCCACATCAAATGAATTCCCAGAGATGTCTGCCCCGCTGCAGGCTGTCAGCCGGATTGCCTCCTCAAGACTGGAGTGCTTATCCCTGCCCTTATCCCTGCCATCTGCCGCCAAAGCAACAATATCGTTGTGCCTGAACACCAGTCCCTGCGTGCTTTTGGCACTGAGTACAGGGGCATCCATAATCTCAAAGATGTTATTCTCTATGCATATATTCCGGTGCACCGGTGCATCCCTGTCAGCTTCCTTATTCTCCGGAGCAATGTCGATGACAGGGGCTTCGCGGCTGCCGCATGCAATGAACCGGTTCCCGGTAATCGTCATATCCCTGACTGCCCCGGACTCATACCAGGACTCCGCATCGGCAGCGACCAGAATGGCGCTCATCTGCATCCGCTCAAATCCATTGTCGCTGATTACCGTATTGCGCCGGGTAGTTGCCAGAATCCCCCGGGTCGGAATCCGCGCAAAAGCATTGCCCGTGATCTCCAGCTCGGGGGTCCAGGTGACATTCTCAATGACATCGGTCCCGCCGATACCCGGCGGGACCGGCCCGTCCAGCGTCAGCATCAGTTCACGCGGATTCAGCTGAAGAACACTGGCAACCCGGCTGACAGCATAAGCTGTCAGGGAATCCGCGCGGACGAACTCAATCTCGTCCCCCGGGTGAAAAGCTAGGAAGCCATACGTTTGCGGATGCATGAACCGGACCTTCAGCGCATCCTCCGCCAGCTGCCCCACAATCCGCAGATAGGTACCGTGAACATTAATGGCATCATCGTGTGCTCCGATAAAGCGGCTGTCTTCAATCAGAATCCGCCCCTTACAGCCTGACAGATGAATGAAATCGGCGAATCCGGCTACGGTCCGTCCGGTTTCAGGACGCGGTGACACATCCAGCTGCAGGAAGCTGAGATCCCGGCTGAACTGGCCTGCGATCCCCAGCCCGTGCATGAAATGTATCCCTACGTTCAGAAACGTAACGCCGGAGCTCTCCGTGATGAAGATTCCGGCCTGATCACGGATGCCGTCCCTGACCTGCAGGACGTTCCCCGGGGCAGCATCCGGCTGGAATGCGAAATAGAATCGCAGCCTGTGCGGGCTGATCTCCTCGACATGCCGCGCCTCTGCCAGCCAGTTCTCAGTCCGCCAGGTTATGTTCTGCAGGAGATCGCAGATCTGCATCGGACCTTCACGGAACCGCCAGCCTTCGCCGATCCAGTCCAGCCTGCCGCCGTTCAGTTCATACCGTGAATCCGGATGAACGGTGACTTCGCAGCAGTCAGTACCGCAGCAGTCCACGGTCATCTCGGCTACAGTAGGCCGGCTGTAATCCAGATGCAGGTTGCGGATTTCCAGGTCCGTGCATTCGTCCAGAATCAGCATAGTCTGCTTGCCGTGGAAGACGAATAGCGAGCCGTTCCCTTCCAGCGTCAGCTGATGCTGCCTCTTCAGCAGCAGACCGGCGGTCTTGGTCACATCCGGATGTTCTTCCTCACTTGCCGTGTTGGTGATGCAGTAAGGAACCCGGAGTGCGTGATCCGGGTAGAAATGATAGCTGCCCTGCGGGCAATCCAGCAGCACCGGTCCTTCCAGCCTGCCTGCGGCTTCTATGGCCCGCCGCATCGCAGGCTGGGTATCCCCGCCTGAATCCGGAACCGCGCCGAAATCGGTGAGGCGCAGCACCGTCCGGTGAACCGGCTGGTCATCGTCTACGGGATGAACTACGTGATGAATATCCTCCACCTCCCTGATGAATGGTTATGAAGCAGACAGCACATTAGCTGCAGACTTGCTGCAGCTTCTGAGTAGCTTTAGTTACAGAAAACAGAGATAATTCAGCTGCCGAGCAGCACTAGTTACAGAGAACAGAACTGCATCAGTTGGCTGAGCAGCACTAGTCAATTATAGAGCAGCTTAAGTACCCGCAGGCCGGTCCCGGTACTCCGACTGTCCTTGTGCTCAGTGTTGCGGACGGTAATCCGCAGCACCCCGCGTTCCAATTGAACCGGGAATAACGCCAGGATAGGACGGTAAGCATTCAGGCACCAGTCATCGAACAGATTAATTTCAGCGAAAAGTCCGCCGTTCAGCGAGTATTCCACAATACCCGAGTCCGGCCCGTACAGCAGCACCAGCCCGGCACATTGTCCCGTCACCGTGAAGGTGAATTCCTCCTGCGGATCATCTGTATGGGCATGCTCCGTAGAGAACCGCCAGTTCATCAGCGGCTCCCCAGGCTGGAGCTCTTGTATGCGGAAGCCTGCGGAATAGGCAGCGGCACTGTAATCCAGCAGCCCGCCATATTCATAATTTTGGCTGTCCAGCGGAGCGGGCAGCAGCGCCTTTTCATCTGCTTCCTTTATCAGCAGCGCATTCTCTTGCATCCCTGCCTCCTCTCCAGGCACCGCCACTTCCGCTCCCGCTTCCCGCCCTGCTTCCTCCAGCCATCCCGGCTGAACGCCGCATGGCACTATCGCCTGGTGCAAGTACTCCTGCACCAAGCCGGCATACAGCGCATGCCCAGCATCCAGCGGATGATATCCATCCGGAGCGAATCTCTTCCAATTCAGCTCACCTGTGTGGATCATGGTGTACACCTTTGCCGCACAGTCAATCGACGGGATGCCATAATGATCGGCCACCTCCTCATGTACGGCGATATTGAACGGCTTGTAACCGGTCAGATTCTTGTCGGCTGCCGTGTACACAAAGATCAGCTCCGTCTCCGGTGACAGCCGCCGACACTGGCGGACAATTCCCTCCATACCGCGAATGGACTCCTCACGGTCCTCCCCGTCATTGACGCTGAATTCTACAAACAGCAGATCTATCTCCCCGTGCCGCAGCACATGCTCCTGCAGCCGGTGTGCACCGAAGGTGGAGGTAGTCCCGCCGACCCCGGCATTGATGCAGCGTACGGGATGGCCTGCATATAAATTTTGCAGGTACGCCCCAGTCAACGCGCGCCAGCTGGCGGCATCCGGATCTGAAGCGCCTGCCCCCTCCGTAATTGAGCCGCCCAGAAAAGCGGCTGTAAGCGGGGCATTCCCCGCAAGCTTACTTCTCATCCCGGGCAGTCCCCGGCGCGGTGTCATACCTGGATTGCCGCCGCTGTTCTTGTAGCCCATGAGTTCACCTCCAGAAGCAATAAATGGATACATCATACCTACAGACAGCAATGCCGGCCAAGGAGGCCGGCATCCGTTTTGCAGCATTCAGGCCGCCCGCGTTTCCGCACTATCCGGCTTTATTTCGCTGACACATCATAAGCCTTCTGCAGAATCTCCAGGTAGCGGTCCAGCTTCAGATCCTTCAAGCCTTTTACATAAGCATCCCAGTCTTTGTTCAAGTCCTTGTTGCCCGTAATGAACTGCAGTTCGTTCTGCTCAATGTAGTTTCTCAGGTTCGTCTGCAGCATACTAGCTTCATCGATGTCGGTCGGATCAATCCAGATGGACCACAGCGGGAACAAGTCCCTCGGCTCATGGCCCTGATACAGCAGCGATGCATCATACAGTCTGCGTTCGTAGCCGTTCGAAGCATAGATATCGGTTCCCTGGACAAAGGTATCGCGGTATTCCTTCGGCATATAGAAGTGGCCCATTCCGCTCCAGCCTGCATTGCGCGGCGCTTCGCCTTCTTTCATCGGAATCTGCTTGATCACCGGTGTAACATCTTTGCCAAGTGCCACATCGCCTTCACCCGGATCGGTCCAGTCAATGCCTTTCATCCCGCTGGCCGAGTTGGTCTGGCCTTCCGGCGTGAACATATAATCCACCATTTTGATCAAAGCAATCTGTGCTTCTTCACTCGCTTTGTTGGTAATGACAAACTTGGCTCCCGGCGATACACCGCCTGCATCATGTGTAGCAAATGAGACTCCGGAAGGACCGGTAAGCGGAGCGAGCGGGTTGTAATGCGCTGAACGCGTGTTGCCCGGATCAATGTTGATGAAGATGGCAGGGTGCATGCCCGCACCAGCGCCAAGAATTTCCGCATCGGCATTCTCGCCGATTTTCTTGAACGCTTCAGCATTCTGGGTGAAGGCCCCCGGATCAATCAGCCCCGCATCGAACAGGGATTTGATATAGGTCAGGCCCTCTTTCCATTCCGGCTTGATGGCTGCCGATTCGACCTTGCCGTCAGGTGTCAGGTTGAGGTAATTGCGGTCATCGTCATAGACGAAGCTGTTCATCAGATAAGGAATAATCCGTACACCGAAATCTTCGGTGGAACCGCTGAGCGGCACTTCATCCGCTTTACCGTTGCCGTTCGGGTCCTGTGTCTTGAATGCTTCAAGCATCTGCTTGAAGTCTTCGGTAGTTTTCGGTTCTTCCAGATTCAGCTTTTTGAGCCATTCGGTGTTAATCCACATTTTATTGGGATAAGAGCAGTGGAAGCATTCCGTGTAAGCACCCAGCCCGTAAATATTGCCGTCCGGCGCCGTGTTCAGCGTCTTCAGCGCAGGCGTTTTTTCCATCGCTGCCTTAATGTTGGGTGCATACTTGTCAATCAGATCATTCAGCGGCACAAGAACGCCCTGCTGGCCGTATTTCAGCACATCGCCCTGCGAGAATTCATCAATGTAGGCAGTGAGCAGATACGCATCGGGATAGTCGCCGCTGGCCAGCGAGATCTGGCGTTTCTCTTTGGCTCCGTCAGACGGGTTGATCTGCCAGTCGAACTTGATGCCAAATTTGTCCTGAAGGAAGGTGGTGAATTTATTGGTTGGAATATCAATGCCCGATTCCTGAACGGCAAAGACGCTGACTTCAACAGGCTCCGTTGCCGCCGGTGTATTTTCGCTTGCATTCCCACTAGTGGCCTGGGCGCCCGAAGAGCTGTCTGTATTTTTGCCCGAGCATCCGCTGATCACAACAGTAAGTACCGTTACCAGCATTAACAAACTAATAAGGCTTTTCTTCAAAATCAATCACTCCCTTTTTTTGAGTTGAACAGGGTGGATATTTCTTGCTGCCGGCGGATGAACTCACCCCCTTTGCAGGTGTATATGCCAGGCCTCAGCCCTTAACGGACCCGACCAGCATCCCTTGAACGAAATAACGCTGTACAAAAGGATAAATCACCAGCACAGGCAGCGTAGCCACAACAATCAGCGCATATTTCAGAAGCTCCGCCATCTGCTGCCGTTCCACCATCGCCATCGCATCCATCGCTCCGGCACTGTTGTTCTGGATAATAATGCTGCGCAGCACCAGCTGAAGCGGGAACAGATCCGCCGACTTCAGATAGATCAATGCATCGAAATAGGAATTCCATTGTCCGACGGCGTACATCAGCACCAGCACCGCAAGGATCGGCTTGGATAACGGAAGCACTACGCTGCGGATGAACCGCATGTCACTGCAGCCGTCAATTTCACTGGCTTCAAGCAGCTCCTCCGGAATCGAGGCCTGGAAGAAAGAACGGGCGATGATCACCTGCCACACCCAGATAGCATTCGGAATCAGGAGCGCCCAGCGGGTATCGATCAGGTGCATCTGCCGGACCACCATATAGGTGGGGATCAGCCCGCCGCTGAAGATCATCGTGAACGTAATGATCATCATTAACGCATTCCGTCCAAAAAACGCTTTGCGCGACAAAGGGTAAGCAATCATAACCGTCAGGGTTACGCTGATCAGTGTGCCGGCCGCCGTATAAAAAATTGAATTGGCATAGCCGGAAACAATCTCATGCGTACTGAACAGCACCTTGAACGCCTTGAAGGAAATATCGACGGGCCAGAGCCACACCCGGCCGGAGGTTACAGCCGCCGGGCTGCTGATGGAGCTGCTGATAATGAAGATAAGCGGGTACAGTACGGCTATCACCACAAGGATGAGCACCGTATAGACCACAGTGAGGAAGATCCGGTCACCGGTGGATTCTTTGATTTTTTGGGAAATTGCTGGTGAAGCGGCCATACGAGCACTCCTTTCCTACCAGATGCTGTTGTTCGTGATTCGTTTGGCCAAGCCGTTAACCGTGAGCAGCAGGACCAGATTAATTAAGGAATTGAATAAGCCGACGGCGGTAGCGAAGCTGTAATTGGCATTCAGCAGGCCGATCCGGTACACATACGTAGCGATGATCTCGGAATTGACGATATTCAGCGGATTCTGCAGCAGATATACCTTTTCAAAACCGATCGCCATCACGTTGCCCACATTCAGAATAAGGATAATCACAATTGTCGGCACGATGCCCGGAAGGTCAATGTGGCGGATTTTCTGGAACCGTGAAGCTCCGTCCACCTTGGCGGCCTCGTACAGCGTAGGGTCGATGCCGGCCAGGGCGGCCAGATAGATTACGGCGCTATAGCCTGCGGTCTGCCAAATATCGGACCAGACATAAATTGAGCGGAACATGCCGGGCTCCCCGAGGAAATTCACCGACTGCAGCCCAAAGAAATTCAGGGCAATATTGGCGAAGCCGAGGCGCGGAGCGAGAAACAGCATAATAATCGATACCATCACCACCGTCGAGATAAAGTAAGGAGCGAAGGAGACCAGCTGGACAAACCGTTTGAACCGTCCGCCGCGGATTTCGTTGATCATCAGTGCCAGCAGGATGGGAATCGGGAACCCCGCCAGCAGCAGGAAGCCGCTAAGCAGAATGGTATTCTTCACCAGCGTCCAGAACATCGGATTCTCGAAAAAGAGTTCAAAATTCCTGAAGCCTACCCATGGACTGCCCCATATGCCTTTGATCACGTTATAATCCTTGAACGCCAGAACCGCATTCGCCATCGGATAATACTTGAAGATCAGAAAAAACAGTAAAGGCGGAATGACCAGCAGATGGAGCTGCCAGTGCTTCAGCATGCTTTTTCCGGCGTTCGAGAGCCAGCTCTGGCCTTTGCTCCGGGGAGCCGGCTTGTTGTTTAAAATCAGATTTTTCTCCAGATTAATCCCCCCCTAAAGTTGTGCCAGCGTGTACTGCGTTGGATTGTGCTCATGATTGTACCTCGTGCAAAAATCGCTTCGGAAGCGTGTGATTGGTTTCCGTATTACTTTGTTGGTTCATTTTGCGTAAAACTTGCTGGGGAAGCAGGTGTTTAAGTTTGAATGGCTAAATTGTGTGATAGCGCTTTCTCCACGACTCGATCATAAGGTCCGGTGGCGGTCTTGAACAGGTACATTTCCGTATTTTGCGTACAGTTCACCCGGATTCCGGGGGCCATTGCATACGCTTACATCCAGGATTCCGCTTATCCCTTGTCCAAATCAGGGGCACTTCTGCTCCTCATTTCCTCCTCCCGCCCACTTTTGGCGGAATCAGGGGCACTTCTGCTCCTCATTTCCTCCTCCCGCTCACTTTTGGCGGATTCAGGGGCACTTCTGCCCCTCATTTCCTCATCTCGCCCACTTTTGGCGGATTCAGGGGCACTTCTGCTCCTCATTTCCTCCTCCCGCTCACTTTTGGCGGATTCAGGGGCACTTCTGCCCCTCATTTCCTCCTCCCGCCCACTTTTGGCGGAATCAGGGGCACTTCTGCCCCTCATTTCCTCATCCCTCCCACTTTTGGCGGAATCAGGGGCACTTCTGCCCCTCATTTCCTCCTCCCGCCCACTTTTGGCGGAATCAGGGGCACTTCTGCCCCTCATTTCCTCCTCCCGCCCACTTTTGGCGGAATCAGGGGCACTTCTGCCCCTCATTTCCTCATCTCGCCCACTTCCGGCGCATTTAAAGGGATTTATCCCTCTCATACTGCCATCCCGCCCACTTTCCGGGCATTTAAAGGCAGCTGCTATTTCCGGCTACCTCAACTTGGTACTAATTTAAAATGAGAAAATTTGTTTTATCAACAGTTATCTGAATGGTGTTCTTTTCTAACGATGTACTTTACCAGAAAATAAAAAAACGACCGCGCGTCCGGACCATGGACAGCTGCAGCCGCTTAAGCATGTGATATCAATACTATTCGCCATGCGATTGTCGGTAGGTGCTCGGCGAAATGCCCGTCAGCCGCTTGAACGCCCGCCGGAAAGAATGCGAGCTGTTGTAGCCGACTCTGGCCGCGATCTCATCCACCGTGTACCGGCTCTCTCTCAGCAGGATTGCCGCCTCATCCATCCGTACCTTAATCAGGTGATCCGAATAATTCACCCCCGTCACTTCCTTAAACAGCTGCGAGATATATTTCTCGGGCCGCTCCACATGCTCAGCGACGCGGTACAGGGTGAGCTCGGTATCGGCGTACATCTCTGCGGTATACTGGTACATCTGCTTGATGATCTGGGTGTGCGCATCCTTCTTTTTGTTGGTGATGAATCCGCAGAGCTCTCCGGTCAGCTCAAGGAATTCTGCCTGAATACTCTCGATCGGCGACGAGGTGTCAATGTCGATAATCTGACGTTTGATGCTCTCACCGAGCGGGGACTCCATGAATATTTTTTGATCCAGCAGCTTGAGGAAGGTGCCCTTCATCTCCCCGATCAGCTGATGCTTCATCTCCATAGACAGCTCGCGGGGCCCCAGATTCTGCGCAAAAGTAGCGTCAATAATCCGCTCCGCCTCGGCCAGCTCGCCGGCACGGATCGTACTGATCAGACGCTGCTCCGTCTCCAGAGGATAATAATAGGTCGTATTCTCAATCTGCACCTCCTGATGGCGCATGACTCCTTTACGGTTCGTATATACGGCATATTCCAGTGCCTGTCTGGCCTGCTCGAAGGACTGGCTAACCTCTGTAACCGACGAGAAATACTCCCCGAAGCCGCCCTGCACTGAAATGCGGTATTCCTCAAACACCCGCTGAACCCACTGATCCATCAGGAGCTCCATCCCATCTTCCTTGCCCGCCGGCCCACCGTCAGCTGTGCTGGAGAAGAACAGGATGACTATTTTGTCCGAACCCATATCTGTCATCGGGAGCGGACCCGCCAGCTCGGCAAACGTCTGCTTCAGCAGGAGCCTGGCCGCATTCAGCTCATTCAGGATTTCAACACTGTCCATACCGGAATACCCTTTGATCTGCAGAATTCCCGCATACCCGGTTCCTTCACCCAGTCCGATATCCGCCTGCTCGGCTGCCGAGACAATCTCTTCCCTGGATTCGAATTCCCCGGCGATCAGCCGTTTAAGAAAAGCATCCCGGACCAGCGGCAGCTGACGGTTAAGCTCGGTCTCCAGCAGCTTGTTCTTCGTAATCATGTCGGCGATATTCCCGCTCAGGAAGTCGAATTCATTGCGCTCGGGGCTATCCTCCTTGCCGAACTGCTCCTTCATCACGGCCAGCAGACGGTTAATCGGCATACTGTTTCTATAGGCAAGCACAAGCCCGGCCAACAGACCGAGGAATAGGGCACCAGCTGTAATCAGCCAAGTCATATGCTTAATAGTATTCGCGTTCTTCATCAGCACACTGCGGGGAATCCCCGCCTGGTACACCCAGCCGTTCGTGCCGGAGCGGGTCGTGATCACGAGATCATCCCTGTAGAACTGGCTTACCTTATCCGCGTCAAAAAAAGGATCAGCAGCCAGCTTATCCACGTAAGCATCATTTTGCCCTTGCAGCACTATCGTATTGCCCTCTGCATCGCTGATATGTACCCAGCCTCCAGCACGCTCGGTCAGCCCGGACAGCAGACTGGCGATAATCTTCTCGTCAATATTAACCACCACGACAGCCGGCGAAGAATTATTGAAGCTGTCCAGCGGCAGCGACTGCATGTAAGTAATCACTGACTTTGACGTACCTTTACTTACGTATGCGCTCAGCGGCTTAATCTCACTCCGGTGCGTACGGTCCAGAATCTCCTTTTTCCAATCCTCCAGCGGGAGATCCTTGTAGTGATAGATCTCGTAATAATGATCCGGGCGGTAGGAGGAGCCGGCAGTCAGCACCAGATCATAATTAGCCAGATAAATATAATAGTCCTGCAAAAAATCATTCGTCTGTCCGAAGGTCAGGACATTGCGCATTGCTCTCCAGATCCCGAACACATTCGTTTCACGGCCTTGTTCATTCATCAGTACATTCAGTTCCTGATTTATGGCCAGCTGCCGGGTAAGCCCTTCAACCTCAGCCATGCGGCGCTCCAGAATCTCCTGGCTTTTCTCCAGCTGGGTCACGCTATTCTCAATCGAAATGGACTGGGTTACAGAGATTGAAGTTTGGTACGACATGTAGCCCCCAATGCTGGGAATAATTAAGATGACCAGATAGGAGATCAGAAATCTGCGGAACACCTTGGAGTACTTGGGCATGGTAAGATTCTCCCCTCTATTGGTAGCGCTATCATAATATTAGCTTAAAACAATTTGCCGTCCAGTCAAGCTTTTGTCGTGCGCCCCCGCGCGGCGGCAATCGGGAATTTAATAAAAAGCAGCGATGCAGGCCGGCATCACTGCTTTTTATTAGTAATTCCGATCTCGCTGCAGACCACTGCCGCCCGGCGCGAGATTCGCGCGAGCGGCAGTGCAAGCGGATGATAACCTTGTCAGATGTTAGAAATCTAGGAATCAGGAGCCGCTGAACTGCTCACCCCCTCCGTCTGAAGGCTTCCAGGCATGATTCACCGAAGCCTCCATGATGTCAGCATAAGCCCAGTGGGTAAGCGGAACATCCCGCCACGGGGTAACTGCCATCCCGCGTAATGGTCCTCTGCCGGTAAGTCTGTTAATCACCGTAACCGCCTCTGCCCGCGTTAACGGATTGCCGGGCTTGAAGCTGCCGTCGCTGTAGCCGCTCAATATTCCGGCACCCTGCGCCTTCAGGATGGCTGCCTCTGCCCAGTGCCCGGCAATATCCGGGAATCCGCGGCCTGCCGCCGTGTCTGCCGTGTCTGCCGGTATCAGTACGGCTGCCAGACTCGCCATCTCGGCACGGGTAATCAGCTTCCCGGGCCTGAAGCTGCCGTCACTGTAGCCAGTCATAAATCCGGCTTCGGCCACAGCGGATATCGCCGCCGCTGCCCAGTAATCTGCGCTTACATCACTGAACGATGCCGCTGTTCCGCCTGCTTCCGGAGTGATGGCTGCGAACAGCAGTGACGCCATCTCGGCGCGGTTAATTTTCTGGTCTGGCTTAAACAAGCCGTCCGGATATCCTTTGGCATATGCAGCATGCTGCTCCTCTGCAATGCCCGGCGTAGAAGACGGAGCCACTGCTGGAGACGGTGTAGGCGTCCCGGTCACTGCAGGTGAAGCGGTTGCTGCCGGAGCCGGATTGCCTCCGGTTTGCGCGGTGGCTCCGGGCTGTGGTGTGGCTGTAGCTTCCGGCGTTGCAGCAGGTTCCGGCGTTACACTTGGAGCCGGTGTTGCCGTCGGCTCTTCACCCGGACCCTCGTTAGCAGCCGGCAAGGTGATTCTTAACTGATCGGCCAGCATAAGACTGCCTGATTTCTTCTCGGCCTTCAGCACATGCGAGCCTGCCTCCAGTCCCGTAATCACGACAATACTCTGCAGGATCTGCCGGTTCGCGCTATAGGCGCTGGCTGTCTGCCGCAGTTCGCCGTCCACGTACAGCTCAATGTCTCCCAGTTCAGGGCCTGTCGGCCCTACGAGTGAAATCCCGCTACCCGTGAAGGCATATTCGACATAATCACCATCATGCTCTGTGTAATGCACATCGTTCTGATAATCACCGCTGAATTCAAAGGTCAGCGTAAGTGTTCCAGCCGGCTGAGCGGCCAGATAGGACTTCGCGAGCGTGACTGTACTGCCGGAGAGTGTATAATCCGTACCCTCCACCAACGTGTAAGACCCTTTGCGGATACCCCCGAACAGGCCCGGCTGCCGGAGCAGCGTCACGTCTATATCGGCCTGAGCCGCAGCTGCCTTGTCGAAGACAGCTTCCACAGGATTAACGAGGTCGGGAATTTCCACTTTCAGCATATCCAGCAGCATGAACCGGCCTGACTTCTTCACTGCCCGCAATGTATGAATGCCTTCCGGAAGACCGGAAATGCTGTACAGATTCTGCTGGGCCAGCCGGCCGTTCCGGTACGCGCTTACGGTTTCTTTGAATTCTCCATCGACATAGATATCCATATCCCCCTGCGAGCTGTCTACTTCGGTATACAGACTGATCCCTGTCCCGCTCAAGGCGTACTCGAAGGAATCACCATTAATCTCGGTGTACTGCACATCATCCTTGTAATCTCCCATGTTTCTTCCTGTACTGCGCGACCAGGAGCCATTATAGGTAATTCCCGGATCATCATTGTTGATCTGTTCGTAGCGTACTGTAGAGGAGCCTGTGATCTGGACAGTGAACAGCTCGCTGCTTCCTCCGTCGAAGCTAAGCGCCAGCTCCGTCCGGCCGGATGGCTGGTTGAACAAATACTCCTTATTCAGGATGACTGTGCTGCCGTCAGCGGTGTAATCGGCGCCCGGCAGCAGGGCAACGCCATTATTCGTGATTGCCAGCAGCGAGTCGCTGCCGGCCGCCAGTGCAACCACCAGATCCGCCTGGTTGCCGGGGGCCTTGTCGAAGCTGCCTGCCTGCGGATTAATCAGCTGGCCTGCCGTAATCCGCAGCGCATCAAGCAGCATATATTGGCCGGAGTCCTTGACCACCCTCAGAGTATGTTCACCCTCCGCCAGCCCAGTTGCGCTATATACTATCTGCTGGGCCTCCTTATCTCCGGACGTATACGTGCTCACCCGGTCGGGACTTGCGGCATCGTCCAGATACACCAGCATATCGCCTTGTGCCGGGTCCTTCTCCGTCAGCAGCTCAATTCCCGTACCGCTAAAGGTATACTGAAAATAGTCCCCGTTCTGCTCCGTATAGTGCACATCCGCCCTGTGGTCTCCGGCAGATCTGCCGGTCGAGGCTGACCAGGAGCCGCTGTAGGCAATAGCCGGATTGCTGTCGTTGACATAGACTGAACGGGTAACCGAAGCTCCGCTGCCTGTTCCCGGATCACTCGGATCTGCTCCAGCTTCCCCTCCAGCTCCGCCTCCCTGTTGCCCGCCGTCCCCCGGCTCTCCTTCACCCGGAGCCGGGGAGGAATCCGTGATGCTAATATTCATATCCTGGCTGCCGGGGACCTGCTCCTTCCCGCCGTTACGCTGCCAGGAGCCGGTGTAGCGCAGTCCGGTATCATCATCGTTAACAATCGAGGTGCCCTCCTTGGCTGTCACTTTGAACATCCGCGAAGCATGCGGTTCAAGCGCACCTGCATTGTAACCGTCCTCGAAGGTTCCAAGCTCCGTGTGGCTCCAGAGATCGCGGACAGAAGCGGGACCTTCGAGTCCGATATCGCTCCACTTCACCTCCACTGCTGCACTGCGGCTGCCGAGATTGAACAGCGCCACATTGTAGGTACCGTCGCCGTTATTCGCATACCAGACCTGCTGCTTCGTATCCATCGACACCGGATGGGCAGGACGCCCGGACTGGTTGACGGCAATGACCTCGTCATTCGTCAGCAGCTGCAGGCCATAGTCGTCAAGCCGGGTCATGTCGTTGCCGATATAGAGCTGCGCCGCAGACACCGCCCAGAAGGTCATGGCTGTCTGCCGTTCATCCTTGGTCAGACCGTCCATTGCTCCGTTCCCGACATTCAGCGAATCGAAGTCATTCCATCCGCCGGGACCGGCATCCCGCCACCATACGGCAGCATCCGGGAACAGCCGGGCGATATTGGCCCACTGGGTTAATCCCACATTGCTGTCGTAGGCTTCAACATCCCACTGGATCCGCCAGCCGTTGGCGTATTTCTTCCAGAAGTCCACATAATTATGATCGAGCGCCCAGGAGAGCTCGAACCAGATGTCATGCCGGGCCAAAGCCTTGGACCAGGCTTCCACATCGCCGCGTGCATCAAGACTCAGATTGTTGATTCCCGACCCCGGAGTTACGCTGTCAAATTTGACGAAGTCGATCCCCCATTCGCCAAGCATATCGGCGATGGAATCAATATACTTTTGCGCGCAGGGGTTGCTGAAATCGATCTTGTAGCTGTAAGCATTCCAGGCATCCACGATCTTGAGCGGCTGCACGGCAATGTCCTGCATCCGGCATTCACCGGCAGTTCCATAGATTTCAAGATTCTGATTATAGGCGTCGATGGACAACCCGGGAATCAGATAGATTCCGATCTTCTGCCCATTGTTATGGACATAGTCGATGACATCCTGAAAACCGTCCGGATACCGTTCCGTACTAGGAACCGGTCTGCCGTATTCATCCATACTGCCGTTCCAGCCTGCGTCGATATTAATGTATTCATAGCCGTGCGACTGCAGCTTCTCATGCATGGCATCCGACTGCTTCTTGATGCTGTCCGCCGATATCCAGTTCCCTGAAGGCTCATACACCTGCATACTGAAGCTGCTCCAGCCCATATAAGGCTTCTGCGCCAGTTCCTTGTCAGCTGCCTCTGCCACATTCTGCCCGGTTCCCGCAAGTCCGGTTTGTGCGGCTGTCATGCTCAGCATCAGCAGACACAAGCCGATTTTCTTACCCAAAGACTTCAAATACCCCAGCTCCCCTCGGCAATATATAAAGCGCTTTCCATTTCTGCCGCAACTTGCTCATTGCATGCTCTCTGCTTACTCATGGTGGAACGGCGAATAATGATAGCGCTTTCCATACGAGTTGATCATAGGCGGTTGCCGCCTTCCTTGAATAGGTACATCTGCGGTGTTTGGCGTACAGCTGCCCCTGTTCGCGGGGGACAAAACTCAGTCGGGCATCCAGTTTTCCTGCAGTTATTGCTCCTTGTGATGGTGAATGGTGCTCGGAGATTAGTTGGATTTTCTCCGCCTAATTTTTCCTTTTCCCTCGTTCTTCTCCGATCCGTGTGGCAGCAAATGCTATTTCTCCAACTAATCTACCGTATACAGAAGTTTCTGCGTTAATAGATGTCGTTTTTCCACTTAGCTGCCCTTCTCTTCTTTACCGTGTGGACCCAGCAGAAATTGCCTGCTGTGGAGAGGACATTGCACAATCTGCGGTACATCAAGCAACAGAAAAAACCGCCTGAAATCAGACGGTTAACAAAAGTGGAATTTATGGTTTAAAGTCTTCATCGCTTACAGGGTTACAGCTTACAGGGTTATAAATTACCCGGATTCCGGCTCATTCGGACGGATTCCCCATCACACGTGGCCGCACCTCGTTCACGGCTTCCATCAGACGGCCGCAGGTTGAGATCAGCTGATCAATCTCCTCCCCACCCACCTTATCGATAATCTCGGCCAGCACACCCGAATAACGGTCCATTCTGCTGCCGAATACCGCCTGGCCTTTGGCCGACAGGCAGATATAAATGACCCTGCGGTCGGTTTCGGACATTACACGTTCAATGTATCCCTTCTCTTCCAGCGCACTGACCATTTGTGAAGCCGTCGGCCGGCTGACCTGCATCAGCTCACTTAACCGGGAGACCATCAGGCCGCGGCACGGGCCTCCCCGTTCCTGTTCATCCGCCTCCTGCTGCTTCATGGCTGCATGAATGACAAACATCGTTACAAATTCTCCATGCGGGATAGAGTCTAGGCTCTGCTGACGGGGGGTTAGGCGTTTTATATTTTCCAGTGCGATAAGCAGCTGCCTTTCCCGGCTGTCCTGGACACTCATGAGACACCTCCGATCTATACCATTAGATTACCTACCTAACATGTGAAAATCAATACAAACCGCTATTCTCTCCTGGCAAAAAAATAAAAATATTGTGGTGTTTAAACTATTTGTGTATTATACATAAAAGGTAGTTTGGCTACCTAATTAGAATATCATAAAATGCCAAACTATAATACGTTCAGGATCAAAGGAGAGTACCCTGCCATGGAGCATCTCACGCAAAAAAAGAAAGTAACCATTATGGTCGCCTTAATGGCAGCGATGTTCTTCGCGGCGATCAATCAGACGATTGTCGGCACCGCGATGCCCCGGATTATTGCCATCCTGGGCGGAATTGAGCATTACACCTGGGTAATCACCATCTATATGCTAACCTCCACCATTGCCACGGTGCTGGTCGGTAAGTTATCCGATATCTACGGCCGCAAGCCCTTCCTGCTCGCCGGGATCGTTATTTTCATCATCGGGGCCTTCCTGTCAGGCTTGTCTGACAACATCTATCAGATGATCACCTACCGCGGGATACAGGGCGTCGGCGGCGGGATTCTGATGTCGGCCACCGTCACTGCCGTAGGTGACCTGTTCGCTCCCCGGGAAAGGGCGAAGTGGACGGGAATTATGATGGCCATCTTCGGATTCTCCAGCGTAATCGGCCCTACCCTCGGCGGATTCATGGTCGATCATATGGATTGG
The DNA here is from genome assembly GCF_000758605.1 of Paenibacillus sp. FSL R5-0912. Classification (NCBI taxonomy): domain Bacteria; kingdom Bacillati; phylum Bacillota; class Bacilli; order Caryophanales; family Paenibacillaceae; genus Paenibacillus; species Paenibacillus sp. FSL R5-0912. The sequence continues at coordinate 1,975,647 of NZ_CP009282.1, read as the reverse complement.
CGCTGGATCTTCTGGATCTTCCTGCCACTCGGAATTGTAGCCTTCATCATGATCTGGAGAATGTTCCCGAAAAGCACGCGCGCCGTTTCCGAAACGATCGACTATCCGGGTTCCATCTTCCTGTCCCTCAGCATCGTCGCCCTGCTGCTCGGCTTCTCCTGGGCAGGCACCAAATATGCTTGGAGTTCACCGGAGATTCTCGGACTGTTCGCGGCTGCCATTGCCAGTGCAGTCATTCTGATATGGATCGAGCGCAAGGCCAAGAGTCCGGTGCTCCCCCTCTCCCTGTTCAAGAATTCGATTGTCACCCTCTCGATGATTATCGGCTTCCTGATGAATGCGGGCATGATGGGTGCAATGATCTATCTGCCGTTCTTCGTGCAAGGGGTCGAGGGCGTGTCCCCGACCAATTCCGGCTTCATCAACATGCCGATGTCGCTGATGATGATTGTGCTCAGCACACTGGCCGGCCGCTGGATCTCCAAGTCCGGTAAATACAAGCGCTACGCCATGATCGGCATGCCGTTTATGGTCGCCGCCATGATTATGATGGCCTTCATGAACAGCATCATCATGGCTGTGGCCAGCATGATCGTGTTCGGGATTGGCCTCGGGCTGGCCATGCCGGTATTCACGCTGACCGTACAGAACGCCGTGGCTCCGCAGATGCTGGGCGTAGCTACGGCTACCAACACCCTATTCCGCAACCTTGGCGGAACCATCGGGATTGCCGTTATGGGTACCGTGATGAACACAACCCTTACGCATAAGCTGGAATCTGTGGTAGCCTCAGGCAAAGGCCCTGACCTGTCCAAGCTTGATCCGGAAGCCGCTAAGCAGCTTACAGCCTTCATGAATCCGCAGCTGCTGCTCGACCAGCCCAAGCTGAAGGAGCTGCACACCACGCTGCCGGAGCAGATCCGGCCGCTCTTCAATCAATTGATTGAGATGCTGCGCGGGGCGCTGAGCGACTCCCTGACGGTAGTGTTCCTGAGCGGTACTGCGCTGCTCGTTATTGCAGCCGTGCTTGTTCTGTTCCTGAAGGAGATCCCGCTGCGTTCCAGCGAATCTAAGACAGAGGCTGCCGCAGAGGAAGCCGGTGCAGGAAGCAAGCTGCGGAAGGAGACTGCGACCGCAGGGCATTAACAGCTCCGGAGTTCATCCTGAAAAAACAAAGAGATGTCCCGCAGCTGCAGCTGTGGGACATCTCTTTGTGTATACAATGCTCAACATTACTGTTCAGAAATCATTCTGCTGGCTGTTCAGCTGCTCGAAATATTCGTACACCCCGTTCAGCAGCTCGCTTAAGGTCTCGCTTCGTTCTTTGCCGAGATGGTCAATCATCCCCTGGAAGGTCTCCCGGGATTTCGCCACCGCCATATCGGCAAGATGCGCTCCCTTGTCCGTTAAAGTAATGTCGCTGATTCTGCGGTCCTGGCTATCTGGCGTGCGGACAGCGTATCCTTGGGCAATCAGGCTGTTCACCATCTGCGTGACCGTGGGAGAAGTCACTTTGAGGAGCTTGCTGATATCGGAAACCGTCCGCCCCTTGCTGCCTTCCTGCTCCATGCCCTTCTTGATCGAGACCAGCACACGGATTTCACTCGGCTTCAGTCCCCAGAGCGTCGTCTTGCGCCAATTCATCCGGGCAAACTGCTGAAAGGCTTCTATTAAATCATCAATATGTTCATATTTATCTTCGTTCATCGGTACACCCCATAAGCTTTATTAACTTAAGTATAGCCCAAATTAGCCCAAACCCTCCACTAAGGAAACAGCACTGCCCTGATTAATCCTCTTCCAGAAAAGCCGCATTGAATTTCCGCAGCAGCTCGCCGAAGGAATCTCCCTCTTCATCCGACCAGTTTACCAGCAGCTTGCCCATAATTTCCTGCCGCATCTGCCGGTTCTCATCCAGAATTTCTCCGCCCAGCTCCGTAATCTGCAGGGTATAGGCCCGTCCATCCACAGGGTCTGGTACACGGATGATATATCCCTTGTTCTCCAGTGCAGCTGCCTGCCTGCTGACGGTGGAGATATCCAGCTGGAATTCATCAGAGAGAGCCTTCACTCCGGCAGTTCCGTTATTAAAAGCAATCTGATGCAACAGCAGGTAGGCCGCCCGGTCGAGATTGCCGATTTTTTTGTACGTGGTAAGCGAAGTCAGCCGGCGGACAAGAACCGCCATTTCCAGCTCTATCGTCTCTATTGAACGTTTCTCCATGCAGTCCCATCCTCTTCTTCATCATCTTCTTCTTCATTGACATCATTCTTTCCACTTGTATAATACAAGTATATACTTTCATTATGCAACTTATTTTTGCATACATACTTTTCAGGGGGAACCTATATGAAAGCCCATGAGTTCATGATCCGACAGGTCTACAAGGTCAAGCAGGAAGACACTGTACGGACTTTTATCGAGAAATGCATCACCCACCGGATCAGTGGCATGCCTGTAGTCAATGACCGGAACGAGATTGTCGCTTATTTGAGCGACGGAGATATTATGCGCTATATCGGCAGGCATGAGGATCTGATTGTGGATTCTTTTTTCCAGATCAATGTATTCGTCGGGGATAATGATGAGTTCGAAGAACGGACGCGCAAGCTGCTGAGTCTGAACGTTATGGCCATCGCCAAGAAGAAAGTGGTCACGGTGCACTACGAAGAGGACATTGAACAGATCGCCACCATACTTGGCAAAAAGCAGATCAAAAAGGTCCCCGTTGAGCGTAACCGTGTGCTGGTCGGCATCATCAGCCGCGGCGATGTGATCCGCCATTCCTTCAAGGCTCTGCTCTAGCCCCGGTCCCGCCTGCAAGACAGCGTTAGCCGCCACTGCCCGCTACTGCGGCTGAACCGTCCCCGCCACCAAGCAGGAACACCACCCTTATATCCTCACCTTCTTCTCATCTTGGGCTAGTTGCGGGCACCCTACCTTTTGTGTCATTGTTGAAGTAAGTGTAGTCTATTCACAGGTCTAGTACATTCATAAGGAGAGAACCGTCTTTGCTGCTTATTCATGAAGTTATCGCCAATCCCAAAGCCAGAGAAATCTATTTCACCATAAGAAAACACGGTACCGTCTCCAAACATACTCTGCTGGACGAAAGCGGACTGACCATAAGCACGTTAACACGAATACTGGACGAATTGCTGTCTATGAAGCTGCTGATGGAAGTCGGCTTCGGCGAATCTACCGGGGGCCGCCGTCCTATCCTCTATGAGACCAACCCGGCCTATGCCTATCTGCTGGGGCTGGAGATCTCCCGGACCCACGCTAAGCTCGTATTGATGGACTTTCATCTGCAGCTGCTCGGCGAATATACCTGGAATATGGATACCGCCCTTACCCCGGAGCACCTGATGGAATCCCTTCATGAAGAGGCGCGGCGTCTTCTGGCCTCAGCCTCCCTTGACTTTAGCCGGGTCGCCGGACTTGGCATCGGTGCCGTCGGTCCGCTGGACCGCAAAGCCGGAGTGATTCTGAATCCGGCACGGTTCGCAGCCCCGGGCTGGTCGCAGGTACCTATTAAGGAGGAGCTGGAGCAGCGGCTGGGTGTGCCGGTATATCTGGATAATGGAGCCAACACGGCCCTGCTCGGCGAATACTGGGCCAGCAGCAACCGGATGCAGCATCATCTGCTCTACCTCCATGCCGGAATCGGCCTGCGCTCCGCCATCATGAATGATGGCCGGCTGCTCTATGGCATGATCGATACCGAGGGAGCTGTCGGGCAGATGATCATTGAAGGCTCCGGGTTGCCGCCGCATATTCCCGGCGGCAACGCCGGTGCGTGGGAGAGCTATGTGTCCATCCACACCCTGGAGAGACAGGCGCGCGAAGCGTGGCGGCTGGGCAGCAGCGAGTTGCTCCGAGGCTGGGCAGAGAGTGCGGAGCAGCTGGAGTTCGCTCATTTAATAGAAGCACTTCATGCCCGCGACCCTGTGGTTGTCCGGTTATTTCATGAGATGGCCGTCTACTGCGGCATCGGGCTGGCGAATCTGATTAATATCCTCCACCCCGAGGAAGTCATCCTCGGCGGCCCGCTATTCCTCGCGGCAGAGGATTTCTATCAGGAGGCAACCCGGATCGCCCTTGAGCGGACCTATTACCGCGAGCAGTATAACGTCCGCTTTACCCGCAGCAGACTCGGTGAACGCTCCGTGGCAACGGGCGCATGCGCCATGGTGCTGCAAGAGCTGACGAACTAGGGGAACAGGTGAAAATAAAGTCTTAGACTGCCGCTGTTGTCGTTCAACTAACACCTTCCCGTTAGTTGAACGGATGCTTTGCCATGAGTAGTAAAACTTTCATAGTAGCATTTAAAGGCATATTACATTATCAATTGTTTTCACTGTGTATAATGCTTATTTGGTTCGCTCTACAGAATACAGAAGAAATTCCATATCTATATTCCTAAAATTCTTAGTATCTTTATCAATAATATTCATACCATTTCGAACAGCAACTTTTTGAGAGGCTATGTTTGTGTCCCTAATAATAGAATAAACCCTATTTGCATTAAGAACTGAGAAAGCGTATTCCTTGCAAGCAATGGCCGCTTCTGTTGCGTAACCTTTGTGCCAATACGCTTTTTGAAACAAAAATCCTATTTCCAAAATTTCTTTTTCTCTCCAGCCTTGCATTGTCAAGCCACATTGACCAATCATTTCGTTTGTTTTTTTTAATACAACTGCCCAAAGTCCAAAACCATATTCTTCATATCTTTTAAGATGTCTGTTAAGCCAATTTTGTGCTTCTTCTAAGTTGAATGCACTTTCGTAAGCAGCACACATTACTTCCTCATCACACAATATTCCGCACAATGCATCATAATCGGACTGCACCATTTCTCTAATTAAAAGACGTTTTGTTTCTATCAAAAATCTCCCACCTTTCTATTCTATCAATAACCTTTCAACAATTTCTTTCCTGCCCGTGAGCTTAATCAAGCATTGTCAGTCTAATACTTTATTTTCTTTTGACATCGGTAATCACACTTACGCATCGATTATCACTCTAACACACCGATTATACTCTAGCACGCCGCTCATTACTCTTGCACACGACAATCACTCCTAACGGTGCATCAGGGTAATTTCGGGGTGGGGCTTATCGGGTACGATTATTCTTAGTGAGTGCTGGCGCCCTGTGGAATGCCGATGTTCGCAGAGTGCTTGCGGGCTCAACAAACCAGCCTGCCTGCCTGCCGGTGACGCGGACTGAGATTCCGTTATTCGGGCAGATCAGGCAGATTTGCCGGCTAAGCGGACTCAGATTCCGTTAAGTGAGCGAATTCACCTGTTTCGTGGCCCGAATCTGCAAGATAAGCGATTCTCTGCAGTCCGCTTCAGCCTCATATAGAGGTTTTTTGGAGATATAGCGTCCTCTCAGTCCGCTCAGCTATTAAGGTATGGAACTTTAGTAGCACACAGCAAATCTAATCTATTGGAGCTAGATCTTATCTTCTTAACAAAAACACCTCAGGATTCCGCTTAACAGGGAGTCCAGAGGTGTTTCACTTTGTTGATTTTGTTGCCTGCTGCCCTTAGCCCCGGAGCACAGGTGCCGAAGATAATCCGAAGCGGACAAAGCCATACCGGTCCTGATAGACATGCGTGTCAGGCTCCAGGTCTTTGTCGGTCCAGCCGGGCTTATCCTTGAAGCTGTCCGGACCTACCTTGTAGACCTCACCTTTGATATGATGATGCGGTCCGAGCAGATTGCGGCAGCTGCCGGTCAGTTCCAGCCGTATCCGGTTCTCTCCTGCATGCAGCAGCCCCGAAATACCAGCGGTATACGGCTCCCACAGGAATCTCCGCACCTCTGTACCGTTGATGAACAGCCGGGACACAATGGTGTCCGGAGGCGAGTAGAAGGACCAGCTTGCCGGAAGTGCTGTGCCTTCATTAATACGAACGTTCTGCTCAAGCGTGAGGATGCCGGCAAAGAACGGGAAGCCCTGCTGGACCAGATCACCGGTTGTTACGGATTCGGGCAGTCGTGTCAGCTTGAAAGGTCCTTCCGTGAACACGGCACGCCGCTCTCCATACGTATACGGCGCAGCAGATTCTACGCCAAAAGCGCCAACGATATATATACTCTCAAACTCCTGATCAATTGTCAGATTATTGCCCTCCGCTTCAAACTGCTTCGCCTTCTCAAGCTTGGCAAGCAGCTCACCGCTGGGACTGAACCGGGTACTCAATTGCAGAATATTCTCTCCAGCAACCACCTTTCCGGCGATGGGCAGGGTGCGGAAGGAGATATCCCGCCACCAGCCGCAATCCGCCGAAGAGAGCGGCTGTCCGTTCAGCATCAGTTCCATATCTTCAGGCTGCTCCAGAGCCAGATACAGCTCCTGCACCTCCAGCAGACTGGAATCCGCCTGGAAGCGGAACTGCAGCTCAACGGCAGCTGCCCGGCCATACGCCAGCAGCTGCTCCTGAATGAAGATAACCGGCTGCTGAGCGGACCACTCACCGCCATCCAGCCGCATACGGGCGGTATCCAGCGTCAGACTGTTCAGGTCAGCGGCAGCAACTATCCATTCCGGGCCAAGCTCCAGTACTACAGCTGCTTCTCTATTCTCCGCTACCTCCCGGCTTTCTGCCGCTCCCATACTCTCCGCTGTCTCCCTGGCCTCATCCGCATCACCGTACTCCTCCACCTTCAGCAGCAGGGAATGCACAGCATAGAGCGGCAAGGCAACCCGCATACCTTGTGCAGAAGCCTCGCTATCCAGTTCAGTGATGCTCCCGGTTTCCGGGTCGATCAGGGATACCCGGCCCCGCTGGCGCAGCTCGATGTTCACATTGCCGCAGCCTTCTGTCCCGGAATTGACTATATAATAGACCACCGAATCTTCCAGATTTACCGACCGTATATTCAGCGTATCGGATGCAAGCTTCCTGCCTGCCTCACCGGTAATCTGCACGAAGGGTGCCGAGACCGCTGTTACCGCGCTGCACAGTGCTTCCGAATTCCATTCCGGCTGGACCGCATGCTGCAGCAGCCATTCCAGTTGCATGCTGTCCTCTCCGCTCACGAGTGCCGGAGCAGATCCACAGGCAACCAGATGACCACCCTGCTCAACGAACTCCTCCAGCAGCGCTACCGTTACCCGGTCCAGCGTCAGGCTCGGCGGAATAATTACAGTGCGGTACGCCGCCTCCCCGACGATAAACCGTCCTTCACTTACGCGGCCATGGCGGGCAATTATGCTCTCACTGCCGTAATCATGTTCGATAAGTTCCTGGCAGAGCCAGCGGGTCAGCCGTGCAAAAGCCTCATGATAAGGCACAATCGCCGAAGTGTTCTCTCCGCATTGGGCCAGCCACGCGGACCTTACCGGGTGAAGCAGCAGCACCTCCGCGCGGCCCGTTCCTTCCGCCAGAATCATCGCCAGCCGGGCGAAATAATCATTGAAGCCCCGGTAATCCTTCCACCACGGCTGCTGATAGAACAGGGAGGGCGGATAATCACGCTTGCGCAGCCCCCGGAGCGAATAGCCCTGCAGATGCTGGCAGAGAAAATTGATACCGTGGACGAACTGCCACTCCCCGATCCGCTTCAGATCCTGAAAGCTGACATTCCAGCCGGAGCAGCCGAAGCTCTCGGTAATCGTCCGCTTCTTCCCGGTCTGGCGGGCCGCCGAGCTGACCTGCTTCGGAACCAGCGGCTCCTCCCCGACGAACCGGCCCAGCCAGTCACAGCCGGGAATCTGCAAATATTCGTAGAAGGCCATCGGATCGCCGACGGAAGTAACCTGATGCATCAGCTCCTGCTCGTCGACCACATGACCCGTGGCCGCCCAGCCCTTAGCGGCGCAGAAATCGCCGATCTGCTTAGCATAGGCTTCGGTGAACATGGCAGTCACCGTGCTCCAGTAATCATAACGGGCTTTGTTTGAGCTGCTCTGGGGGAAGAACAGCGCGGGCAGAATCTCCTGCACGGCATATCCGCTCTGCGAGGCGAATGCCTCTTCCAGCTCGAAGGACCACGGCAGCCTGCCTCTGGCGAATTGCGGCTCATCCGTGAATATGCCCGGCAGGGCAGCGCCTTCCGCCTCGAACTGGCCGAATGCCTCCCAGTACCGTTCGTAGGCGGCTGTAATGAACTCACCTACCGCCAGCTTGCTTAGTGTATCGGTATAATACGGATTCACCTCATAATACATGGCGAGATCCGCAGTACCGCGATCTTCCGGCGGCAGCAGACGATATTCGCCCGAAGCTGCTTCTAGCGAATAGCAGGCAATTGCCCTTTCCACCGGATAACGGAACGGCGGCTTCTCCCAGGCCAGCATCTTCTGCTGATAGGCAATGCCTTTGGCCGGAACCTCACCGTCCGCGAAGCCGCTGGGCCAGCCGTTCTCGTCGTAGAACCAGGCGTTCATGCCCAGCTCCCGGCTCTTCACAATCGAGAGGCGGATCGCCTCCATCCAGGCTTCGCCCATGTACGGGGTCTGTAGTCCCCCGCGGGCGTGCATGAAGAACCCGCCGATCCCGGCTGCATGCATCTCTTCGATCTGCCGCTCCAGCTCAGCCGGCTCCAGCTTATCATTCCAGGACCAGAGCGGCGCAGACCGGTATTCTGCCGGAGGTCTGGGCAGCTTCTCCCATAGCTTGCTCATCGCCCGTCCTTAGCCCTTCAGGCAGTAGCTGATCAGATCGTCCACATGAGCCGTAGCCAGGCATTCAATCGTATCCGCAGAGCCGTAGTAGATTTTGACCTCACCGTTATCCTCAAGAATCATCCCGCCCGGAAAAATAACATGATTGCGGAAGCCCCCGTCAATCTCATAATCCGTCTCCGGCGCCAGCAGCGGCTGCCTGGCCATCCCAATAATTTTACGCGGATCTTCCAGATCCAGCAGCATGATGCCTGCCGTATAACGTTTCTTCCAGGTAGGCTCCCAGCCGTGTTTGCCTCTCGCCGGGTCAATATCCACCGCATGGAAGGTGGTCAGCCAGCCCTTGTCCGTTCTGACCGGAGGTGCAGCGGGACCAACCTTGTCATTGGCGAACGGCACCTGCTCGACAGCGAGCAGCAGGCTGGAATTCCCCCAATACCTTAGATCCGGTGACTCGGAGATCCAGGCATCGAAGCGGTCCTGCCCCCCGCGGCTGTATACGGTGAAGGGACGCTCCAGCCGGACATAATGGCCGCCGATTTTCTCGGGGAACAGCACCATATTGCGCAAATCCGGTGTGGATAGGCTGAGCACCTCGAAATGCTCCAGATCATCGGTAACGGCTATCCCGCCGCGGATGCCATGCTTCGTATCGACGGCAAAGCACATATAGCAGCGTCCGCCGATCACCGTAAGGCGCGGGTCGTAGGCGCGGATAATCTCTTCGTCATGCATTTTGAATACCGGCTTCGGGCCGGCTGTCCAGGTCAATCCGTCATCACTGTAAGCAATGCCAAGATCGGTCGTGTGATGCGGCTCAATCGTCTGTTTGTCCAGCGAGCCGTAATCGTTGCGGAAGATCATCACATATTTGCCGTTAAATTTCGTTACACCAGCATTGAATACCAGTGCGGTAGGGTAAGGGACCTTGGATGCATCCAGCACCGGATTACCCGGATAGCGCTGAATGAACGGGGCGGATTGCAGAATAGCAGGAACCTGTAAAGTCATGGGGTATACCTCCTTGAATATAGTTAAGCTCATGCAGCATCAGCAGGGATCTACCCTTTGAGGGAACCCGCCGTCATCTGCATAAAGGACTTGTTGGCAAACAGATAGGCAATGAGAATCGGCAGGATGGATAAGCAGGCGCCTGCCATCATGTAGTGGGTCTGGGAAGCCGCAGATATCCCGTATTTCAGGTTCGCCAGGCCGACAGTCAGCGTCTGCAGCTCCGGCTTGGTCATGGTGAACACCAGCGGCAGCAGATATTCATTCCACGCGCCCCGGAAGGTGAATAAGGCGCCTACGCCGAGTCCCGGCCCCAGCAGCGGGAGAATAATTCTCCAAAAGGTACGGCCCAGGGAGCTGCCGTCAATCAGCGCGGCTTCATCCAGCTCTCTGGGAATCCCCTTCATGAAGCTGAGCAGAATGAAGAAGATGGAAGCATGCGCGGAGATCAGGATCAGAATGACCCCCCAGAGGCTGCTGTGCAGATGAAGCTTGACCATCAGATCGAATTGCGGACGCAGCACTACCGCCCCCACGGCAACGAACATGGTGAAGGACTGCAGGCCGATATATATTTTTTTGCCGAAAAAGTCCATCCGGTCCACCACATAAGCAGCCATGGATGAGACCAGCAGTGTGCCGGCCACCGCCGACAGGGAGATGATCAGGCTGTTCAGGGTGTACCTGGAGAAGTTCGCCTGTTCCCAGGCTTCGGAATAGTTGGAGACATGCCAGCTGCTTGGCAGGAAGGTCGCTCCGGTGGTCAGCTCGGCATTCGTCTTGAAGGAGCCCAGTAGCGTAATCACGACCGGAATCAGGGTTATAAAAGCAAAAGCCAGCAAAAATATCCAGAGCACAGTGTTGCCCAGTATGGTTCTTATTCTCATCTCACGTCTCTCCTCAATCGGTCTGATTCATTCGTCTGGATGCATAGAAATAAATGAGTGAAATCATCCCTACGATTAGCGCGGACACGAAGGCGACCGCACTGCCATATCCGAACTCCTGCACCTGAACCGCCGCACTGCCTCCGCCGACAGGGAAGAATAATTTGTATAAGTACAGGAACATCACCTCAGTCTTGCCTACCGGACCGCCTTCGGTCAGGACCATAATACTCTCGTAGCCCTTCAAGGCTGTAATAATTGCCAGCATAATAACCATCTGCATGACCGGACCCAGCATCGGCAGCGTTACATAGCGGAATTGCTGGATTCTGCCTGCCCCGTCCAGGGAAGAGGCCTCATACACATCCTCAGGAATATTCTGCAGACCGGCGAGGAAGAGCAGCATATAATTCCCGACCGCCCCCCACGCTGCAACGAGAATGACGGTTAGCATCGCATACTTCGGCCCCAGCCAGTCAACGCCGGTGTCCGACAGATTGAACTTGATCAGGAACTGATTCAGAATTCCGTTATAGGAGTTGAATATGGTGAAGAAGACTACGGCCATAACAGCTGTACTGATGACGGTCGGCATGAAAAAAATCCCCCGCAGCAGCTGTCTGCCCCGCAGCCCGCGGTTCAGGATGGCGGCCAGCAGCAGAGCCAGCGGAATGGTGATCAGCAGCTTGCCTCCTGCGTAGATGAACGTATTCACAACCGAATCCCAGAACTGGGTATCCTTCAGGATGCGGCTGAAGTTGTCCAGCCCGGTAAACCGTGCGGTTCCATAACCTTTATAGTCATAGAACATGTAGCGGAACGCCCAGGCAATCGGGTAGATTCCGAGCACAAGTGTCAGAAAGGCACTTGGAAAGATAAAGCTGTATGAGAATAAGGCATTTTTTGTTTTATTCATAGGGTCTCTCCCGGCTCCTTTCCCTTGCGGTCAGGGCAGCGGGGATGGAGAAGGCTTCTTCCCCCATCCCCGCTGCCCTGACCTGTATCTGTATGCTAAACCGCTGATTATTTGGCGAACTTGCCGCCCAGGCTGGCCGGATCGAAGCTGGCATCGGGCTCAGCTTTTACACCATCATTCTTAATTGCGCTGTCCAGCGCAGCATTGTAACGTTTGTTGAGGTCAGCGATGATTGCTTGCAGGTCGCCGCCGTTGAGCATGTACTTGAAAAAGGCGTCATCCGATTTCATGCCCTCGGGAGCAACCGCCGGATAGACCGGCCATACCCCGTCATACTTGTTCGGCAGGAACCCTTCAATACCGCTTACATCTGGCGTTTTGGCTACCGAGCTAACCGATGGAACCATGGAGATACCGAAGCCTTTTTCCTGATAATCCGTCAGCACCTGATCTTCATACATGAACTGCATGAACTTCCATGCCGCTTCCTTATTCTCCGATTTGGAGCTTAGACCCAGCCATTGGCCGCCGAGGAAGCCGGAAGCGCCCTTCACATTGCCGTCGATCGTAGGAGCCGGTGCTGCTGCCCAGTCAATTTTGGCCGGGAACTGATTCTTGTAGACGCCCGGCTCAGAGGAGTAGGACAGATACATCCCGATCTTGCCTTCTGCAAACTGTGCCCGCAGCGGATCGATATCCAGGGATTCTACGCCCGGAAGCATGCTGCCGTCATCCTTAATCTGCTTGAACGCGTTGATAATAGGCTCGAAGCCGCTGAAGTCGTACCGTGCTGTCTTGAAGTCATACCCGAAGCCGCCGAAGCCGCTCAACTCCGCAATCACCCGCGCCGAACGCCCGAACGCACTGCCGGGACTCTTGAAATTCTGTGCAAAGCCGTAAGCCCCGTCCGCCTTGCCCGCTTCCGTCAGCTTCTTGGCTGTATCCACCAGCTCCTGAAGTGTAGTTGGAGGATGCTCAATGCCTGCTTTGGCGAACAGGTCCTTGTTGTACACCAGACGCATCGTCGTTCCGTAGTTCGGCAGACTGTAACGTTTACCGTCGAATTCGTTCAGATCCGGCATAGCCGGGAACTTCGCCTTCAGCTCATCGGTGAGGAATTCATCAATAGGAGCGAGGAAGCCTTTTTTGTAGAACGTCTGGATGGTATTCTCCTTCACCCGGATCACATCCGGCGCATCCGAGGTCTGGAAGGACAGATCCAGCGCCGTGTCGAAGTCGTCGCCCTTAACGACCAGTTCCACCTCAATTCCGTCAGTGTTGGTTTCGTTGAACTCGGCAACCTTCTCCTTCACAAAATCGGCATCATGGCGGTCGCCCGTCCAGTAGCTGATTTTAGTCTTTTCCCCTGAACCTGAACCGCCTGTTCCAGCATCTCCTGTGCCTTCTGCTGCATTGTTGCCGTTGCCGCAGGCTGCCAGGCCAAGTGCCATAACCAGGCTTAAAGATGTCATAAGCATACGCTTCATCATTGGTAGTGCCCCCTTATTTATCGCTGCTGAATTTAACTTACAACCTGATTATAGATGGGGTAACGCTTACACATAAGGCGGGTAAGCCCACATTGAGGGCAGGTTTTTGCGGGAATTGCTGAAGTGGCTGAAGCTGCCCTGTACACAAAAGGGAGCGAATCTCCGTTATGGCGGAAATCCCTCCCTTGTTCCTGTTTATTCTTTTCCCAGGTAATGCAGTTTAAACTCCGACGGGGTCATGCCCGTGTACTTCTTGAACACCTCACTGAAGTAACGCCTGTGCTCATAACCAAGATCGAGGGCAATCTCCTGCACCTGCAGGCCGTCAATCAGCATCGCCTTAGCCTTCTCCATCTTCTCATGCATCACATACTGCTGGAACGAAACCCCTTGCACCTTCTTGAACAGGTTGGAAAAATAGCCCTGGCTGAGGCTGATCTGCTTCGCAACCTGCTCCAGCGACAGACTGGTATCCAAATGCTCCCGGATATATGCCTTGGCCTGTTGAATAATCCGCGTGGATTCTACAGATCGCGCTTCTTCCACCAGGGAGCAAGCCGCCCGGCACAGGTGATCAAGCAAGCCTCGGATATCCTGCAAGGACGGATGCATGCGGTTCCTCATAACTTCAATGCTCCGTTCCAGCGGCTCTACCTGCTCATACGGGAACTGCTCCAGCATAACGCGGCAGATCCGGAAGCTCAGCTCATAGCCCACGCTTTCAACATAACGCGGCTCGGGCAGCAGCTCATTGTCCAGCAGCTCTGTGAACAGCTGATCCAGCACCTGCAGGCTTTTGCCGCTATTCCCGGAACGCAGGGCAAACAGCAGCTCCTGCTCGGCGGCTGCGGAATAGCTGTGAAGTGCGAGCGGTTTATTCTCGATATCGCCGTAGTTGTATACACCGTTGCCGCCGGTATAGAAATGATACCCCAGCGCGCTGAGCGCCTGCCCGTACGCTGTTGCCAGTTCATGAATCGAAGATACGCCCAGCCCCATGCCGACCGAAAGCGTATTGCGTGAGAATTGGCTTACGTTCATGCAGCAGGCCTCCGTGATCCGCGCAGCGGTGTCCGGGTCCGAGCCGTTGATAATGCAGACATAGCGGTCTGTGGCCTCACGGATAATCACCCCGCGGGTCCAGGCGGAAATCGTCTCCTCGAGAATATTATGCAGGCTGAACCGCAGCAGCTCGATCTCCTGCACAGGCTGGCCCATAAGCTTCTCCGCAAAATGATCAATCTCGGCGACAAACACGAAGAAATCATGCTGCGCAAGGGGGATGTCCAGATACGCCCATCTGGACCGGGCATCTGCCTCCGTCGTCTGATGATGCAGCAGGAAGGTCAGATATTCCTGGCGCAGTATGGGCATGCTTTCTTTGATTTTGGATTCCATTACCGCAAGTCTGGCTGTCTTCTGCCGCTCCTGCCGGCACAGCTCCTTCGCCTTCAGCACCACATTCACAATCTCATCCAGAGAAAAAGGCTTCTTCACGAAATCAAGTGCACCCAGCCGGATCGCTTCCTGGGCATAGGTGAACTCGGAATAGGCACTAAGAATAATAATCTTGCAGTCCGGCAGAAAATCCAGTATCGCCCGGGTCATCTGCAGCCCGTCCATTCTCGGCATGCGGATATCGGTCAGCACAATGTCAGGCCGGGTCTCGCGGATCATCCGCAACCCCTCCTCTCCGTCCAGCGCGGTGCCGGAGACCTCAATACCATGCTCCTGCCAGCCCGGCTTACGGGAGATCATCTCCACTACACTTCTGATATCGTCGATAATACACAGCTTGAACCTCTCCGGCTCCTGCCCCCGCTCCAGCTCCTGTTCCATCTTTATCTCTCCTCCCCTAGCGGAATCCACAGATCCGTCCGTGACCCCTTGCCCGGTGCTCCGTCTATTTCCATGCGGGCGTCAGCCCCGTAATACAGCGCCAGCCGGTGCCTGATGTTGAACAGGGCATAGCCCTTTTTGGACAAGGGTGCAGTGTTCATGCCCTGCTTCACGCTCGCAGCATCCAGCCCCCGTCCATTGTCCGCAAGGGAAATATGCAGCATGCCCTGCTCCCTGCCCACCGTAATGTCAATTCTTCCTCCCCCGGACCGGTCGCTGAAGCCGTGCTGGATGCTGTTCTCCACAACCGGCTGCAGCACGATCTTCGGAATCTGGCAGGCCAGAAGCTGCTCATCCTCCACGCTCACGGTATATTCAAACAGATCTTCATAGCATTTCTGCTGAATCGCGAAATACTGCCGGACATGGGACAGCTCATCCTCCAGCGAAATCAGATCCTTGCCTCCGCTGAGGCCGATCTGGAACATCTGGGACAGCGCCAGAATCATCTCATTCACATCGTCGTTCTCGCCCATGACCGATTTGCAGTAGATCGTATTCAGCGTATTGTACAGAAAGTGCGGCTCCATCTGCGCCGTAAGCGCACGGATCTCCGCCTGCCGCTTGTCCTCCTCCTTGGATTTCACATCCACGATCAGCGCCTTGATCTCCGACATCATCCGGTTGAACTGGAAGCCTACCTGCGCGATCTCATCCTCGTACCTGCTCTCATACACTACGCTGAGCTGGTTCTCCTCCACTCTGCGCATCAGCCGCCGAAGTTTGAACAGCGGCTTCAGCAGGGCTGAAGTCAGCTGATTGGAGATCAGCCAGGTGGTCAGCAGAAAGACGGCGATTACATACAGCGTTGTACGCTGCACCCGCTGCAGCTTGCCCAGCAGCAGGTCCCGCGACTGCATGCCGGAGATGATCCAGTCCGGTGAGACTGCCGATCTTTTATAATTCACCAGATACTCCTTGCCGTCATAGCGGTAGGAGTGGTCCTGCGGATCAGCATCTTCCCCATTTGCCGCCAGCAACGGCTTCCAGGGGAACTTGCCGCCGAACGGCCAACGGGATTCTACCACCGCATCCCCTTCGCCGCTCAGCAGGTAATAATTCCGGCCAAGCGGCTCCCCGCCCTGATTCAGCAGGCCGTCAATCCGGCTCTCCTTGATGTTGACCACGATATACACATTGCTGATCGGTGTGTATGGATATTCATAGATTCCCCGGACCACGAATGAGATGACCCGCTGGTTGCCCGTGAACAGCCGGTCAAAATGCCCTTTGGCCCAGTAGCCGCCCGGCTGCTCCTTGCTGAGATCATATAATTCCGAGCCGTAGAACGAGTTATCCTGTGCGCGGATCTGCGTGGTGGAGTAGAAGTCGCCGATCGGTGTAACGATCAGCACGTTCTCGATAATCGGCTGATTGAACGTTGCCTGGGAGAGCACATATTGCAGATCCGACAGATGCACATAGTAATTCGACACATCATGGCTGAATACATCAATCATCATTTTCCGGTAGGCATCGCTCAGCATCAGGGACTGCACGGACAACGCTACATCGTTCAGCCGGGAATCGAGCAGCTGTGTGGTTTTGCTTACCGTCTCCTGGCTGCTGGCATAAGCATTATCCTCAATCTCCTGCGCGGCGGTCCAATACGAGAAGCTGCCCATCGCGCTAATTGACAGCGTTATCAAAACAATAAAAGAAAACAGAATCCTCTGCTTGATCGATATCCGGTAATACCTGCCTGCGAGCTGCCGCCAGACTTGCCCGCAATAGGCTATGAATGTATGCATAGTTCCCCCTTCTTCAGTACTGGTCAGAAAACCGGAATCAGATCAGCCATTTCAGCAATTCTCCGGCAATCCGCTCATGTCCCTGCCTGTTCGGATGATTCACATAGGCTTCGAAGCTGCGGAAGGTATCGGATAACCCGGTGCGATAACCCGGTGCCCTACTCTCCGGCCATCTCCCGGAGCTGCTCCGCATGCTGCACCAGAGCCTGCCAGCTTCCGTCCCTTGTACCATACGACCGGTCCCGGCCCGGCGTCAAGAGAATCCCCTTAATGTTCTGCACGAGCGCCTTGCTCAATCATATCCCTCCATGCGTCCCGCGCCGCCGCCAGTCCGGTGCTCCGGTCATTAAGCGCGTAGTCCAGGGCAGCCAGCCCGGGCCGGTGGCTGAGCACTTCGGGCATGATAGTATCGGATGACGTAACAATAGTGGTTACAGGCTTTGCCAAATTATACTTTTATACTTGTATCATCTTACTCAGCCCGCCGGAGAACCAAATCTCCATGAGAGTCGAATCAGCTGGAGCTTACCGATTATTCATTCTCTCAACTGAAACTTGTCGAGCGATGGCAGGTCATTAAACCAGCCTGCCCGCCTGCGAAGCGGACTGATATTCCGTTGTTCGGACAGATCAGGCAGATTTACCGGCTAAGCGGACTGAGTACCATTGCCTTAACAAGGAACAAAATCTATTCGATTTTTCCTATACATTTGGTCCAGTTACCTTCGTGATAGCTCCAACTTCTTTAGGGGGCTGTGGAGCTTGTGTTCGGTTTTTCGCATACATTTGGTCCGGTTACCTTCACAGTAGCTCAATGTGTTCGGTTTTTTGCATACATTTGGTCCGGTTACCTTCGTGATAGCACATTGTGTTCGGTTTTTCGCATACATTTGGTCCGCTTACCTTCACAGTAGCTCATTGTGTTCGGTTTTTCGCATACATTTGGTCCGGTTACCTTCGCAGTAGCTCAATGTATTCGGCTTTTCGCATACATTGGGCCCGGTTACCTTCCCAGAAGCACATTGTGTTCGGTTTTTCGCATTCACTGGCCACCTTTGGCCCGCTTACCAGGGGATTCAATGGGATTACGGATCTGCTCCTAATTCCAAGGGACTTATTGTCCACAATTGACAAATATCAGAATCCCCTATACAACAGGAAAGGCAGCAGTCCCCCTTAACCGGGAGGCTGCTGCCTTTTTATGGTTGTCTTTCACCTGCTGTTATACTCGCCCAATGAATCCGCTCAGGCGCTCCACCGCCGGGCTACAGCCGCCCACCCTGAAGCGCAGCCGCCAGCCTGTCGCCGAAACGGCTTCCCAGCAGCTCGTAGCCTTCGGCTCCCGGATGCAGGCCATCCGTCAGCAGGTCCCCATCTTCCGGGCCGAACCATTCCAGACCGTCCAGGTAATGCAGATGGCGGTCTCCACGCGACTGCAGCAGCTTCACCGTATCCTTAATCTCCCTGCGCATCAGCGGCAGGGTGAACCCGAGCTTGTTCTCCTTCGTCTCCCGCTCCTCCGTCCCGTAGATCGGAGAGATGACCGCCAGCGGCGTCTCCTTGTGCTTCTCACGGATGGTCTCCAGCATGCCGATCAGCAGCGGCTTGAACATCCGCGGACTGGAGGCTGCTGCACCGTATATATTGACTCCGACGCACAAGGTAATCAGTTCAGCCGGCAAATCGCGGATCAGCCGGCCCGCCATCGGCTCCATTAGGCAGTTGCCGGAGAAGCCAAGATTGGTAAGATGATAGCCGCATGCCCCGGCGGCAATTACCGGCCAGGTGCGCGAAGGGCTGGACGCTGCCACACACTGGGTGATGGAGCTTCCATACGTCACCCACCGCGGCCGGTTGTCCGGCAGCGGTTCAGCAGCAGCTTCATCTTCGATCTGCAGCCCGCTAAGCGTAATGCCGGTATTCTGCGGTAGATAGATTTCCAGCTCCTTTATTCCCGGCGGAAGCCCGGTGAACAAGGCTTCCGTGTCACCCGCAGCAAGCCGGAGCGTCTGGAGCAGCACGCTGCCGCTGAGACAGTCCAGTGCGGCAGCCTCCGCAAGCGGACTGAACGACAAGGCCAATGTCCGGGAGCCGGTGGCCAGCCGCAGCCGGATACCGGAGCAGATTTCCGCCTTGCCATCAATCCCGTCAGGCGGATACAACTCATAATCCCGGTAAGGAATACGCCAGGGCTTGATCACCTCCTCCCGGTGCTCCAGTGAAACTGCGCCGTGAAAGCATTCATCTGTCAGAGGAAGGCTCTTCAATGCCCTTCCCCCGCTTCCCTTGCTTCCCTGCTGTCCGCCGCTCCGGTGCCCGGAACGAAATCCTCCCCCAGCCACACATCCTGCTCCAGCAACCGCTGCTGCAGCTCAGGGATCGAGATGCTGCGGGAATCCGCGCCATCCCGGAGCGCCAGCGATGCTGCCGTCCCGCAGGCCTGGCCCATCGAGAAGCAGTTCGGCATCACCCGCAGGGAGCCCTGAACCGCCCGGTCCGAGGACACGGAGCGCCCGGCCACCCACAGATTCCGGATGCCTACAGGAAGCATGACCCTGTAGGGCACGCCGTGGGAGACTCCCGGCGGCAGATGATTGAAGGTCATATCACTTTTGCTGGTAGCCAGGTGGATATCGATGTAATAGGCATTGCGGGCGATATCATCCGGGAAGGAGCGCGCCGCAATGAAGTCATCCACAGTCAGTGTATAATCGCCCTGTATGCGCCGTGTCTCCCGGATGCCAAGCTGTTCACCGCTCGCTACCAGATGTGCATGCCCGAAGCCCGGCACATACTTCTGGAAGAATTCCAGCTGCCGCAGTACGGTCCGGCGGCCTTCAATCGCTCCGCGTGTCAGCTCCTCGGCCTTCGTTCCATCCACTCCGAACACATGGCCGAAGTTGACCCCGACCAGATAATCACTCACCCAGGCCAGACCGGAAATCGACTTGCGGCCTTCCGGCAGCGCCCCTTCGGCGATGGCCTGTTCAACCGTCCGGTGCAATTGACCCGTATCTCCCGTCTCCTCCAGGAAGCGGCTGAACTCCTTGCGGTCCACATTCGCCAGCAGATAACACATGCTGCCGGGCTGAAGCTCCCCTTCCTCACCGCCTTTCTGGAAAGGCACTCCCGACAGCGCAGCGATATCCCCGTCACCCGTACAGTCAATAATATAACGGCAGCGGATGAAGGAACGCCCTGATTTGTTGACAACAATCACACCTTCAACACTCTGTCCATTAGGGGACAGTACAACATCGTAGACAAAGGTATGGAACAGAGGGGTCACACCGCTCTCAAGAATGGCGTCGTCATAGACACGCTTAAGCACCTCAGGATCAATCGGCACCCAGTCCAGCATTTCGCGGTATTCCTCCTGATAACCGGGATCGCAGGCCTGCTTCATCCGCTCCATCAGCTTCAGGCCGAGGCCGCGGATAATTGGCTTCACCTTATCCGTGTAAGGGCAGAAGGCAGGCACAAGCGCTACAGTGCCCATGCCGCCCAAGTACCCCCGCTGCTCGACAATCATGGTGCTTGCCCCGCCTTCGGCAGCGGAGATGGCGGCGGCAATACCCGCCGCCCCGCCGCCGATCACCAGTACATCTACTTCGCGGGAAACCGGCACAGCTGCAGACGGCAGAGTAATCTGTCCATATTTCATATGTCCGTAATTCATATGTCCGTAATTCATAATCGTCCTCCTTGTAAGGCCGGTTTAGTTATTCATTCCTCTTCTCCAGACAGAGCCGGAGCAGGTCATCTACATGCGCAGTCGCCAGGCATTCCACCGTATCCGCAGCACCGTAATAAATCTTGACCTCCCCGGAATCCTCCAGGATCATCCCGCCGGGAAAAATCACATCGTTGCGGAAGCCGCCCGAGGTTTCATACAGAGCCTCCGGTGCCAGCAGCGGCGCTGCCGCCCTGCCGATAATCCGGCTAGGATCTTCAAGGTCAAGCAGCATAATCCCGGCGGTATAGCGTTTCTTCCAGCTGTCCTCCCAGCCGTTCTTGCCCCGGCTGCGGTCAAGATCCACGGCATGGAATGTTGTCAGCCAGCCCTTATCCGTCTTGACCGGCGGGGCACCGGGCCCCACCTTGTCATTGGCATACGCCACATTCTCAACAGCAAGCAGCAGCTTGTGATTCCCCCAATACTTCAGGTCCGGGGAATCACTCATCCACATATCGAAGCGGTCCAGTCCGCCCCGGCTGTAGACCGGCAACGGACGCTCAAGCCTGACGTATCTGCCGCCGATTTTCTCCGGGAACAGCACCATATTGCGGTTATCCGGCAGCGACAGGCTCAGCACCTCGAAGGAGCGGAAATCATCCGTCACGGCGATCCCGCCGCGCAGGCCGTGAAGCGTATCGACCGCGAAGCACAGATAGCAGCGTTCGCCAATTACGGTCAGACGCGGATCATATACCCGGACTACTTCTTCGTCATGCCAGGACCAGCACGGCTCCGGCTGCACCTCCCAGGCTATGCCGTCGTCGCTGAAGGCAAGTCCCAGATTCGTTGTATGATGGGGAGCGACGATCCCTTTGCCCTCATCCCCGTAGTCATTGCGGAATACCATTACATATCTGCCCTTGAACTTCGTCACCCCGGCGTTGAAGACCATGGCCGGCCCGTACGGGACATCCGCAGGCTTCAGAATGGGGTTAAGCGGATGCCGGACCATTACCGGACTTGAGGTAAGCGTGCCTATCGTAATATCGTTCATTGTCGATAATTCTCCTTTGCACTTCATGAATTAACAGCTACCCTTTAACTGAACCGGCCGTAACCTGGATAAAGGTCTTGTTCGCCAGAATATACGCCAGCAGCATCGGCAGAATGGACAGGCAGGCCCCGGCCATCATCAGATGGATCTGCATCGCGGCGGAAGATCCGTAGCGGAGATTCGCCAGCCCCACGGTCAGCGTCTGCAGCTTCGGATTGGTCATGGTGAATACCAGCGGCAGGATGTATTCGTTCCACGAATGGCGGAAGGCGAACAGTCCGGCAACACCCAGTCCTGGAGTCAGGAGCGGCAGAATGATGCGGAAGAAGGTGCGGATGAAGCCGGAGCCGTCGACCATAGCCGCTTCATCCAGTTCGCGGGGAATCGCTTTGAAGAAGCCCTGCAGCATGAAAAAGGTGCTGGAATGGGCACTGACCAGAATCAGAATAACTCCCCACAGCGTGGTATTCAGATGCAGGGCAACCATCAGATCGAACTGCGGGCGCAGTACAATCGCACCCACCGAAATGAACATCATGGAAGCCTGCACCGTGACATAGATCCGTTTACCGGGAAAATCGCGCCGGTCCACCACATAGGCGGCCATCGAAGCTACCAGCAGCGTCCCCACCGTAACCATTACACTCATAAAAGCACTGTTCCAGGTATAGCGGGCAAAGTTGGCCTGTTTCCAGGCTTCCGCATAGTTGGCGAATTGCAGCTTCGCCGGAAGCAGGCTGCCGCCGGTCATCATTTCCGCCCCGGTCTTCAGCGAACCGGTCAGCGTCATCAGCAGCGGAAACAAGGTCAGGAGCGCCGTTGCCAGCAGAAACAGCCACATCACCGTCCGGACCGCTATTCTTCCGGCATGGCCGGACGGCCGGGGGGCGGTCTGCGCCCGTCCCGCCGGCTGCTTGGATATCACATGTTCATTCATATTATGATCGGGCCTCCTAATACACCTTGTTCATTTTGCGGCTGAAGAAGAAATACAGTCCGGTAACCGCACCGACAATCAAGGCGGATGCGAAGCCCACGGCACTGCCGTAGCCCAGCTGCTGTGCTACCGGTGAACCGGTGGATACAGGGAATAACAGCTTATACAGATAGAGGTACATCACTTCGGTTTTGCCGATCGGTCCGCCTTCTGTAATGACCATGATGCTCTCATAGCCCTTCAGGGAAGCGATAATCGCCAGCATAATGACCATCTGGGCAACCGGAGCCAGCATCGGAAGCGTAATATTCCAGAAGCGTCTTCCGGCGTTCGCCCCGTCAATGGCCGCGCTCTCGTACAGATCCTGCGGAATGCTCTGCAGCCCGGCGAGAAAGAGCAGCATATAGTTGCCGACCGCGCCCCAGACCGCCACGATAATTACCGTCAGCATTGCATGCTTCGGACCAAGCCAGTCAATCGGCTGTGAGACCAGATGCAGCTTCATCAGAACCGTGTTAACCATCCCGTTATAGGAATTGAAGATGTTATAAAAAACAACGGAGATCACCGCCGTACTGATCACGGTCGGCATAAAATAGATGCCCCTGAGCAGATTAGACCCGCGCAGTTTGCCATTAAGAATGACAGCCAGCAGCAGGGACAGCGGCAGGGTCAGCAGCAGCTTGCCTCCGGCAAAGACGAAGGTATTGCGGACTGACTCCCAGAATAGGCCGTCCCGCAGCAGCCGGCGGAAATTGTCCAGGCCTACGAACAGCGCCTCGCCGTACCCGGCATAATCGTAGAACATATAGCGCAGCATCCAGAATAAAGGATAGATGCCAAGGATGAGCGTCAGAATAATGCTCGGTGCAAGGAACAGGGAGTTCTCCCCAAGCCTTCTCCATTTGTAAATCATGCGTTGTCCTCCTTCGGGGAAAGCAAAGGGGCTGCGCCGGGAATCCCGTACAAGCCCCTTCCTAACCTGTTATTCTCCCTGCGGTTTCAGCGGATCAAAGGCAGGGTCCGGCGTAACGGTAACCTCGCCCTTCTCTACCGCTTTAGTCAAGGCGGCATTATATCTTGTGTTCAAATCTTCAGTGATGGCCTTGGCGTCTCCGCCTGCAAGGATATATTTGAAGAAAGCATCCGCATAAGTAGAGCCCTCCGGAGTAACGCTTGGCACTGCAGGCCAGAGCGAGTCATGCTCGCCGACCAGGAACCCTTCCATGCCGTTAATTTCTGGTTTTTTGGCCTGTTCTACAATGCTTGGCACTACGGCAATCCCGAAGCCCTTCTCATGATACGTCTTCAGAATATCGTCACCGTACATGTATTGCATGAATTTCCAGGCGGCCTCCTGATGCGCTGATTTGGCACTGATGCCGAGCCAGGTACCGGCGGACACGATTTCAGAGGTTCCTTTAATCTGGCCATCCAGTGTTGGAGCCAGGGCACCCGCCCAGTTGATTTCAGTCGGGAACTGGTCCTGATACACCCCAGGCTCTGTCGAGAAGGAGAGGTACATCCCGATTTTGCCTGCCGCAAATTGGGCGCGCAGCGGATCGATGTCCAGTGTCTCTGCACCTGGCAGAATGCTGCCGTCTTCATACATCTGCTTGAAGTACTCGATGGTCTGGGAGTAAGGTGCGAAATCAAACTGGCCTGTCTTCAGGTCAAAGCCGAGTCCCTGATAGCCGCTCAAGGAGAGAATCTCACGGATCGAACGGTCAAAAGCCGCCTTCGGACTTTTGAAGTTCAGCGCGAAGCCATAGACACCTTCGGATTTACCGGCTTCGGTAATTTTCTTGGCATCTTCGACCATTTCCTGCAGCGATACCGGGGGATTCGCAATACCCGCTTTGGCAAAGAGGTCCTTGTTATAGATCAGGCGCAGGGTGAGGCCGGTATTAGCCAAAGAGTACACCTTGCCGTCAATCCGGTTGACATTGTCGATAATTACGCTGCCGAATTTGGTTTTCATGTCATCGGTAAGATAACCGTCAATCGGTGCCAGATATCCTTTTTTGACAAATTCAGCTGTATTGCCGCTCTTCAGACGGAGCAGATCCGGTGCCTGATTGCTGGTAAAAGCGATATCCACGCTCTGCGCGTAGTTCTCGGACATCACCGTCAGCTCCACCTGGATATTCTCACCGTTCGTCTCATTGAACTTGTTGATCAATTCTTTGATATATTCCTGGTCATGACGGTCGTCCGTCCAGTATTTAAGCTGTACAGGCTCGCTTGCGGCAGTATTGCCTCCAGCAGCGGCTGTTGCCGCAGGAGCTGCCGTACCCGCTTCAGGCGCTTCAGTTGCCGCACCCTTATTGTTGTTGTTCCCGCCGCAGCCGGCGATTCCGGCGGCCAGCATGAGGCTCAAGCTGAGACCCAACCATTTTTTCTGCATACGTTCTACCCCTTTGATTAACATTTGTATTGTGAGCTCGTTTTTATTATAAGCCCCCTCCCCCGCAAAAGGAGTGCGGCAGATTCACTCTCTAGGGACAGAATTCCATGGTTCTTATCTGCCGGATGTTCCTTGTCCGGCCAGATTTCCAGCCTCATCGTATTTCCGGATATACGCCAGCAATTCTTCAAAATTAACCCACGATATCCCCACCTTCTGATCTGCCGCGCCATAAGACATGATTAAATCATCGCCCAAGACAATGCCTCCGGTCGTAAACAGGCAGGGTGTCGGGTAATCCTCCGGCATTTCCCAATCCCGCTCGGCATACATCAGACGGTCGGAGCAACGGTGAATAACTGCCGGGAAATCATTCTCCTGCTCCCTGAGGATCAGGAAGGATTGCGTGTACCCGAACTGTACATTTTTCTTCGCGTGATAGGATACCAGCCATTCTCCATTCCCCAACGCCAGCGGCGGCCAGCTTGCGCCTACCCGGTTCTCCTCCCAATCAAAAATCGGAGAAGCCAGGAGCCGGTGTGCCGCCAGGGGTGAGGCAAAATCCGCTATGGCTTCCGCTGCCGCCAGATAAATCGAGGGCTTCCCCGCCTTCTCTCCCCCTTCAAAGGGAAGGACATTCATCGGCCGGTGCAGCATAAGATATTGCATTTTACCGGCAATCCTCATTTTCCGGGGAAATAAGAACACATCGCGGTTATCGCTGACATGTCCCTCGGTGAGCGGACCTACATATTGAAAAGCGCTTTCATAGTCACCCTGCTTCAACTTATCCAGATTCAGCTTGTAGAGCACACTGACTGTGTCATTAGCCCGGGCCGATTGAATGAACGGGTCTGCCTCATCTCCGGCAAAGATCCAATCCGGAACATATTCAAACCGCGTCTGTACCGGAGGCTGCTGGCTGCTGAGCCAATAGGGCCCAGGGGGAAACGCCCGGCAGGCCACCGTGACGTATAACTCCTCTTCGATATAAAAGATACGCGGGTCCTCCACACAGCCGTTGGCATAATTCCGCACTTCATTTCCGTAAATATCCGTGATGTACAGCTCATGCTCCTCATACCCCAGTGCAGGCGCCAGAGCCGGTCTTGAGAAGTCAGCCTCCCAGGTTTCTCCCGCATCCCTGCTGCTCGCATACCCCAGAAAAATCGGATAGGGATCATGACAGCCCTCTCTTCTTTTGTGTCGCCATGGCCCGGTGGCCCGGAATAGCATATGGATTTCATCAGAATCAGGGTCTTTAATAATCGCCGGATTCAACACCATTTTATCCGCCCAATCACAGCCTGGTACAGGCTCAAGAGCCGGTTTGTCCAAATAGCGGAATTTCGGTTTCATCATTTCATATTTCCTCCTGTTTTACATCATGGGATTAGAGTTTTTCCGTTTTTCAGGAATCACCTTATCATACGAAACCCCTGATTTCAAAAGCCTTTTGCTATAAAATCAGCTTCTAAACTAAAACAGTAAGATCCGTCAAATCAAAAAGGAAGATCCATCATTCCCGCTTGGCCGGCCAGCAGTTATGATAATTTCTGCAGGTGAAATCAGGCATTAGGAGGCGTACTATGAACCGGGAAAAGGTGTATGATATTGTCATTTACGGCGGAACGGCAGCAGGGATTACAGCTGCGGTCCAAGCCGCCAAAATGGGCAAAACCGTGGTGGTGATCGAGCAGGGACAGCGCATTGGGGGCCTTACCAGCGGAGGTCTGGGCGATACGGATGTGGGGATGAAGCAGGCGGTTGGCGGCCTGTCCCTGGAGTTCTACCGGCGGGTGGGCCGGAAATATAACGAAGACGGGGCACGCTGGCTGTTCGAACCCAAAGTGGCGCTCGAAGTCCTGCAGGACCTGGTGGCCGAACACCCTGTTGAAGTCGTCTGCGGAGACAGGCTTGAGCTTCAGGACGGAGTGACCAGACAAGGCGCCAGCATCACCTCTATCCGCATGGAGTCCGGGAACACCTATAACGGCAGGATATTCATTGACGCTACGTATGAAGGAGATCTGATGGGCAAAGCCGGCGTATCCTATATGGTTGGCCGGGAGCCGAATTCAGCGTACGGCGAGACATTAAACGGCATTCAGCCCGGCGATGAGCTGAATGAGCTGCCTGCGGGAATCGACCCTTATGTCCTTAAAGGAGTCCCTACAAGCGGCTTGCTGCCCCGGGTCAATGCTTCCCGCGGCGGCTGTGTCGGTGACGGCGACAACAAGCTTCAGGCGTATAACTTCCGCATGTGCCTGACAGACAATCCGGATAACCGCCTGGAGATCGGCAAGCCTGAGGGGTATAACGAGGCCGATTATGAGATTCTGTTCCGGGCCATCGAGCAGGGACAGCGCTCCCGATTCTTTAAATTAAACCGGGTTACTGCAGAGAAGACGGATTCCAATAACAACAGCGGCATTTCTACGGATTACAACGGAATGAACCATAGCTATGCAGAGGCTGATTATTCTGCAAGAGAACAAATTTGGGAGGCCCACCGTATCTATCAGCAAGGCTATGTCTGGACACTGCAGAATCATCCGCGAGTACCGGAGGAGATCCGGGCGGTCTACAAGCCGTGGGGGCTGCCGCTTGATGAATTCACGGACAGCGGCCACTGGACGCCCCAGTTATATATCAGGGAATCCCGCAGAATGATCGGCGATTATGTGGTTACAGAGCATGATGTCAGACTGGACAACCCGGTGACGGATTCCATCGGAATGGGCTCCTTCGCCATGGACTCGCACCACACCCAATACTATGTGAACGAAGACGGCCATGTAAGTACAGAGGGCGGATTCTATGTTAGATTGGCTGCACCTTACCCGATTAGCTACCGTGCGGTTGTGCCGAAACGGACGGAGTGCACCAATCTGATCGTACCGGTATGTGTATCTGCTACCCATGCCGCCTACGGCTCAATCCGGATGGAACCGGTATTCATGATCCTGGGGCAGTCAGCTGCAGCCGCTGCTGCACTGGCGCTCGACGGGGACGGGATTGTTCAGAATGTACAGGTGGAGAAGCTGCATTCCATCCTGCTTCAAGAAAATCAGGTTTTGTATGCAGACGTCTAATCTGCGCATCCATCCGTCTTGATCCGGAAACCGAATTTGCGCCGGTATTCTCCCGGAGAATGTTCAAAGTGTCCGCGGAACATCCGGCAGAAGTGGGCATAGCTCTGGAAGCCCGTTTTGTCGGCAATCTGTTCAAGCGTCAGATCACTGTACAGCACCTGCTGCTGCGCAAGCTTCAGTCTGACGCTGATACAGTAGGCGAACATGGATTGGCCAAAAGAAGCCTTGAACAGATAGGAGCAGCGGGACACACTTAACCCGGCGGAGGCCGATATCCGCTCCAGGCTAAGCGGTTCATGGGCATGGTTGTCTATGAATAGCTTAAGCATGTACGCGGTATCCGCTCCCTTGGTGCGCGGATTGATCCCAATCACATGCTCCAGGGTCAGGCAAAACGTTCTCAGAAGATAGTCCATGATCTCGTCCAGGTTCTGCATCATTTTTTTCTTCTCGCTGATAATATGCTTCCATAGCGTAAGCACCGTATCGTCAAACCCGATATTCGTTTTTACGGGCAGGCTTGTGTTGGCCCACCACGCGTCCAGCCATTCCCCCTTGCCGGCCAGGAAATAGTCCGAAGCAGGCTGAGTCTCACCCGATGCCGGTACGCTTCGGGGCTGAACGCTTAGTGCGTAGGGCTGATCGGGAGGATAAATGAGCAGGTCGCCGGGGATGATGGTCTCGTAATTCCCGGCCACCAGCGCCCGGCAGGTACCTTCTGCCTGAAACCGGAACAGATAGTAGGTCAGCCCCTCTTCGTACTTCACGGAGTGGGGCTTCGTGTGTGCGAAATAGTTAGCATATATGATGCCGGAACGATGCGGATCTGGCTTCATCATCGGTAAGGTTTCTCCTCCGGCCGGTCAGGATGATAGCCCGCCCTGAATTCTGAAGGTGTCTGCCCGGTGATTTTCTTGAACATTTCGCTGAAATACCGCCGCTCCTCGTAACCCGCTGCAAGGGCGACCTCCTGCACAGGCATCCCCTCTATTAGCAGCGCTTTGGCCTTCTGGATCTTCTCCGTTGTCACATACTGTGTGACCGTCATACCGGTCACCTTCTTGAACAGGCTGGAGTAGTAGCTCGCGCTGAGATGGACATGAGCGGCGCAATCCCCTACCGTTATATCCTCAGAGAGATGGCTCTGGATATAATCTAGTGAGGCATAGATGACCTTCTGCCCCTCGGACAGGCTGTTCTTGCGCACCAGTGCGGCCCCTTCCACGCATAACTCCAGCAACTGCCGCTGCAGAGAGGCCAGCGGCAGTCCGGCTGTTCCCTGAACGGCCCTGAACCTCTGGATCAGGGGCTGAATATCCGCATACGGAATCAGCTCATAG
Organism: Paenibacillus sp. FSL R5-0912; assembly: GCF_000758605.1. Lineage (NCBI taxonomy): Bacteria > Bacillati > Bacillota > Bacilli > Caryophanales > Paenibacillaceae > Paenibacillus > Paenibacillus sp. FSL R5-0912. The sequence continues at coordinate 1,946,539 of NZ_CP009282.1, read as the reverse complement.
AAGCTCCGGATCGCCGAGGCAGCCAGCTCATCGTACAAGCTGAGCAGATAATCCGGATTCTGCCGGGAGATTAGACTCTGGAGGCCCGTCGATATATCCTCCAGAATGGCCGCTGCCTTGCCGGCATTGCCGGAGCGCAGCGCCAGCAGCAGCTCATCCTTGTATTCCAGGGACAGCGGCTCCTGGCTGCCGGCCGGAAGAATATCGTCATAGCGGATGGCTGCATTGCCTTCCGTGAACAGATGATAGGCCAGCGCCCGGTTGGCCTGCAGATAGGAGTCGGGCAGCTCACTCGTCTCCTCCACTCTGCCTCCGACCCCGACCGAAACGGTGAACTTGGTATAGCGCTCAATATTCCGGCAGCAGCGTTCGGCGATCTCCACTGCACTGACCGCGCTGCAGTCATTCATAACCGCCAGATAGCGGTTATGTCTGGCGCGGAAGACTACGCACCGCACATGCTCGGCAATCGTCTCCTGCGTGATATTGAGCAGCGAGAAGCGGATCAGTTCCACCTCGCGGATGGACAGCTCGGCTGCCCGCTCCTGAAAGCGATCGATCTCAAGCAGCATGACCACAAACCCCTGCGGGTTCAGATCGATATTCAGGAATTCCCAGCGGGCTGCCGCCTGCTCCCAGGCTGTACGGTGGCTGACCAGCAGGGCGAAATATTCCTGCCGCAGCACCGGCAGACTCTCCCGCAGCATATTTTCCATCTCCCGCAGGGTAAGCAGCTTCGACCTTTCTTCCATAATCTCCGCCTTCGCCCGCAGCACCGCCTTCATAATATCCTCTTCGGTAAACGGCTTGACGACAAAGTCAAAAGCGCCAAGCTGGACAGCCTGCTGCGCATATTCAAAATCGGCATATCCGCTGATCAGAATCACCTTACAGTCCCGGTGGCGCTCCAGCACGGCCCGCAGCATGGAGAGTCCATCCATTCTCGGCATCCGTATATCCGTAATGACAAGATCCGGGCGGAGCTCCGAGATCATGTCCAGGCCATCCTCCCCGTTGGCTGCCGTACCCGCCACCCGGATACCCTGCTCCGCCCAATTCATGCAGGTGAGTCCTGCGACTACGCTTTTGATATCGTCTATAATGCATAAGCTGATCACACCATTATCGTCCATCCTGATGCTCCTCTCTCTTCGGTAAAGATATGATGACCGCCGTTCCCCTGCCTGGCCCGCTGTCCACCCGGAACACCGCACTGTCCCCGTAGTACAGCTGCAGTCTGCGGATCAGATTGGAAACGGCATACCCCTTATCCGATTCCCGCCAGAACAGCGCACGGACCTGATCCTCCTCCATGCCGCTTCCATTGTCGCGGACCGTAAGACACCAGCGTTCTCCCTCGTCCAGTATTTCTATACCGATTACGCCTCCGCTCTCCAGATCGCGGAAGCCATGCAGAATACTGTTCTCCACCAGCGGCTGAAGCAGAATGCGCGGAATAGGGAGTGTATTCAGCGCTTCATCCTCTACGTGGATTTCATAACGGAACAACCCCTCATAGCAGCTGCACTGCAGCTCCAGATACTGGCGGACATGCTCCAGCTCCTTGGACAGCGTGGTGATTTCCTGCCCCTTATTCAGCCCCAGCTGAAACAGCCGGGACAGCGACACTACCATTCGCTGCGACTGCTCCACCTGCTTCAGATTCAGCTTCCAGTAGATCGTATTCAGCGTGTTGTACAGAAAGTGGGGGTCCATCTGCGCCGACAGCGCCTTGATCTCCGCCGAGCGTTTATTCGTCTCAGCCTCGGTAACTTCACCGATAAGCACTACGATCTGCTCCAGCATCCGGTTGAACCGGATACCGACCTGAGCCAGCTCGTCCCCGCTGCTGCTCTCGAACCGGGCGGTCAGATCGTTGCTTTCCACCTTTTTCATCACCTTCATCAGCCCCTGCAGCGGCCCCAGCAGATAACGGGTAAAAGCGCCGGATACCATCATTGTGACCGTAAAGGCGGCGAGGGCCACCACCACAAGCATCCATTTTACATAGATCATATCCTTCAGCACGCTGGCTTTGGACTGGATCGTGGTCATCGTCCAATCTGCGATGCCCAGATGGGCATAGTTCAGCAGATAGGATTCACCGCCCAGCTTAAACGTATTGCTGAGATCCCGGCTGCTGCTGATCCTACCGGTCAGATGACTGCCCTCCACCGCCTGCCGGACCAGCGGGTCCTTCACAGAATACACAGGCTCACCTGCCGCGTTCAGCAGGAAGCTGCGCGCCCCGCCGCCGGTGCCTCCGCTTACCAGCTTTCGGAAGCCGTCTTCGCGGATATTGACTACGATATATACACCGCTGACCGGAGTATCGAATATGGGCTCCAGAATCAGTGAGATCACCCGGTCCTTACCGGAGAACAGCATGTCCTCATGGCCCTCGATCCACAGGTTCCTCTTCTCCTGTTCAATGCGCTCATATAGAAACGTATCCTTGAACTCCGTCAGCCGGTTACGGTTCATCGACGACGGGTAGAACTCCCCGATCGGCGTGGACACATAGATGGACTGAATCAGCGGCTCGGCAATCCGCGCCTGCGAGAAAACGTTATCAAGATCATTCAGGTGGGTATAATATCTGCCTGTGTCCCCGGAGACAACATCTCTCATCATATCGTGAAAAGGCTGGCTGATCATAAAGGTCATCATAATCAGTGTCAGCTTGTTCAGCTTCTCATCGATGATCTGTGCCGATTTGACGACGGTATCCTGGGTGAGCTTCAGCGCATTCTTCTCCATGATTGCCGCCGAGATGGAATAGGACAGTCCTCCGGTCATCAGCACAGAGAGGAGAATCACGGCCAGGAATGCAGTCTTTAATTTACTGCGGAACGATTGCTTCCGGAAATAGTCCATGTTCTTCACGCCTTCCTCTGTACATGCCTACTCTTCGATTATGTCACCCGGACCAGGGGCCAGGCAATAAGCGGCTTAAGATACAGTGAACTCACCGTATGCGGAGGATGGATTTACCGTATGTACAAGGGGAGGGCACCAATTCATACGCCCCAACATAATTCGAGGGGATTTCCTCTGCTACAACCCGAGTTGGCGCCGTAATGGATGAGGCCTTCATGGCTGAAGCCCTAATGGATGAAGCGGACTTGCAGTTAGCACTTCTCGCACGCTCTATGCGAGTGCTTGGCGGAGCTTATCATAGTCCATCCATCTGGACCATCAGCTAATCAAACGGACTGAAAATCCGCTATTTGCCCAAATCTGGCAGATTTGCTGGCTAAGCGGACTCAGATTCCGTAAATGGGTCCGCCGCAGCCCATTTCACGCCCAAATGAACAAAATAGCTGATTCTCAGTCCGCTTAACCCTCATAAAAAGGGTTTTTCGGGAAATAAGAGCTTTTCAGTCCGCTTCACTCTGCTGACGGTACGCTCACCTGCTCCAGCACTTAGCAACCAACAACCAGCAACCAGCAACCAACAACCAGCAACCAGCAACCAGCAACCAGCAACAGCTTATTTCGCCAGCCTTTGCTCGGCAAAGAAAAAAATCACCCGGAAGGCAAATCAAGCTGGAGCTTATGGAGCTTATGGAGTTAATGGAGCCTGTGCAGCTTAAGTAGATCAAGCCACTTACGCCACTCCAGACAGACTACTTCCGGGCAGCCGCCTGTGAAATCAAGCGCACTAATGCCCCTCATTCCCGCCTGGCGCCCGCATTCGGCGGATTCAGAAGGATTTATCCCTTTGACTGGCAGATCCGCTCCACATCCCAATGAAACTTATCCGCAACAGACAAAACTCATGATTCCCTAAAGTAAACCTAACCAAAAAGCCCGCTTGAATTCCGGTAACATCCCGGCTTCAAACAGGCTCTAGTGCTGCGGTATTTGTATACTTTGCTGCAAATACTTTTGCTTTAACTGTTACTTTCACTTTAATTTACTGTTACTTGTACTCTTGCTATTGCTATTGCTGTTGTTACTCTTATTCCGTTGTCACTGTAGGTGCTGTAATCCGAATTTGTCTTAGAGGAGCTGAGACCGGGCTGGCTTACCCTTGCAGAATCCCGCTCTACCCCACAATTCTCAGCCACTCTGCAGCGATCAGATTGTACTGGCCGCTGTTGGATGCACACCATCCCAGACCCATTATTACGCATCTATTCTTGCTACGGTTCCCTCAAAAACAGCCTGAAGCGGTACATGCACAGCCTGGAACTCCTCCGCAAGGCTGCGGACAACCTCCTAACAATGAGTCAGGAGCTTCAGCCATTCCGGCCAGTTCTGTGCAGGAGCGCCCAACTTCAGGAGAAACGGCTCGCGTCAATTATATGAGGAGAATGCGCAATTAGGATTCCGGCTTGCTGTGCTTCAGCAAAGCCAATATGTTATTGAGCAGATGCACCTTGCGGATGGGCTTGATAATGATGGAGGCGAACTGCGATTTGGTCTCCTCGTCCAGATTCGTCCCCAGGGGAGCAAGCAAAATCACGGGCAGCTCCCTGCCCGGAGCAAGCTGGCGCATTTGCTTGGCAAGCTCTGTAGCTTCTGTCCCTGCAATATCCTTGTCCATAAGGATCAGATCATAATCGTTGTTAGCTGCCAGAAGATCCATCGCCTGCTTGGCGGTCTGGGCAGAATTAACTACCACACTCCAGTCCTCAAGTACCGAAGAGATGACATGCAGACTGGTCTGATTATCATCAACAACCAGCATCTTAATGGAGGCAAGCACATCTTTCTCGAAAGGAATCGAGGGCAGGCTTGTATATTTTTCGAGATACAGAGTGACCTCCAGCTTCGTCCCTGTCCCCTCACGGCTTTCAACGGAGATCTCTCCCCCCATCAGCTCCACCAGCTGTCTGCAGATTGCCAGTCCCAGTCCGGTACCTCCGTAATGATGAAGCTCGCTGCTCTGGTGAACCTGGGTATATTTGTTGAACAGCAGCTTCAGCTTGTCTTCCGCTATACCTATTCCAGAATCCTGCACCGTGATCCTTATTCCTATTTCTTCTCGGAGTACAGGCAATGATTTCAACTCGATGAGGATTTCCCCGGCGTGGGTGAACTTCAGGGCATTGCTTACTATATTCATGATGATCTGGCGTATCTTGGGGGCATCACCCAGAACATACAGGGGAATTTCCGAATCCACATTCAGAATCACTTCCAGATTTTTCTCAAAAGCCTTGGTGGAGAACAAATAGACGCTCTCCTCCAGTGCGGTGATAATATCAAACGGTTCCTTTTCAATGACCAGCTTGCCCGCTTCCATTTTGCTGAAATCCAGAACATCATTCAGAAATTGCAGTAGCTTGGCATTGCTCGATTCAATGATCTCCATGTAAAACTGCTGCTGCTCGTCCATTTCAGTCGTCATCATCAGATCGGTCATGCCGATAATGCCGTTCATCGGGGTGCGGATTTCATGACTGAGCATGGCAAACAGATTCAGCTTGGATTGGCTCTGCTGTTCTATGAATTCAACTTTCCGTTCCAAATTCATAATATAGGTGAAAAAATAGGCCATTGCGCTTAATATATCCAGGTCTTCCTTCGTATGCAGGCCGGCTGCAGGGTCCATCAGACAGATCGTACCCACAGACTCCCCTTGCGCCGTGATCAGAGGAACGCCAATGAACGAGTGTATGCCCCGTGTATGTATAAATTCAAGAGCAGTGGACCCCGGATGATTATGCGTGTCAGCGACCATTGTCGGCTTATTGTCATTAAGAATAACCAGACTGCGAATAGGATCAAGAAGGGCGAAATTGTCCTCCTCCTTCATGATAGGCGCTTCCCGGTTGAAGGTCCGCAGCAGGGGAACCAAGCCTAAACCGTGAATCGTAATCATAATCGTATTTGACGTAAAAATCTGGCTTAGCAGTTCAATCATCCGGTCTGCAGCATCCTCTAAATTGCAAATGACCGGACTCCGGGTATTCATCTTCTCCATCATCTTTCTAGAACTCCATTCCAAAATCCATATTTAACTATTTAAACTTATTTTTAATTTCCACAATGTATGAACTTTGCCCATTATTCCTATTTGTCACCATTCACCTTGTAATGCCCGATTGTCCAGCAGAGCCGGCATGATAAGCCATTTGGATAATTAGCAAGGAAACTCTCTATGTTCTTGCACTTTAATTAAGGGTATATTTTACGATCAACTGGACAGGTCCTCATCATAACAGAAAAAACACAGAGACAACCTAAAAAAGTGCACAAAAAAACTATGAAAGGAATGGAAAGAAGATGAAATACAGAAAACTGGGCAATACAGGACTTAAAGTCAGTGAAATCGGCCTGGGCAGCTGGCTTACTTATGGCACGGCGGCGGAACAGAAGGCGGCGGATGCCTGCGTTGCCAAAGCCTTTGAATGCGGTATCAGTTTCTTTGATACAGCTATTGCCTATAACCGCGGTGAAGGTGAACAAGCAGTCTGCGCCGCCCCGGGTACGGACTATATTGATGTGTATTTCTGCCACCGGTTCGATAACGAACCCCCGTGGAAGCAACGCTCCGCGCACTCGACGATCTGACCGCACAGGGTAAAATCCTCTATTCGGCTGTCAGCGGATGGACCGCTGCCCAAATCTCTAATGCAGCCGGCATCAGCGGCACGGCATAGCCCGCCCTGCAATTCCCATTTGCAGCAAATACCTGCACGTTAAAGCACCGCCCGGAAATGGACGGTGCTTTACTATAGTTGCAAGCCTATAGCGGATAATATTCCTCTTACAATTTACCTGCCGGCGCGATGTGTCTGCGGGCATGGGCAGTCTGTACTTTATTGATCAGCTTCTTATAGTCCTCTTGCTGCGCAGCCGAAGCCTGCGGCCGATATTGCTCAAACAATCGCACACAGCGGATCACACAGGTCTCGCTGCCCAGTTCCGCCGAAGCCTCCAGGCTTTTGAATACGTAGCGGAATCCTTGCTCCTGTTCCCCGGCACGCAGGTAATATCCCGCCAGTTCATAGAGCAATTCCGCGTAATTATCCGGCAGTTCCGCTCCCGGCTTGTCATACCCCGGGGGAGACCACTCCTGCTCCACCTGCGGCAGGAACCGCCCGATCAGCTCATCCACATTCCAGTGAAACCGGTTGGCTGCCTGAACGGCCTTCAGCATTCCGGGGAGCAGGCCGGTGCCGCCCGTGCCGATATACTCCACATAGTTATGAAGCACTTCCAAATCTCCGCACATTAAACGGAACAGATAAGTGTTGACTATTGCCTGACTGCTGAAATACTCTTTTATTTGCCGGACTTCCTCTGAATCTTCCACAATCCAGTCCATTTCTGCATATAAGGTTACATAATGCAAAGCACGCTCATATTCACCGCGCCCGTCACATACCACGGACTGCAGCCAGTATGCGTATAAAATATAGAAGCATAGCGGCTTCGGAGGTTCCTTCAGCTCTTTCTGCTTTCTGACTTTGTGATGCTTAATCTCATATTGAATCGCTGTCTTACGGTACAGCTCTTCGGCCAGCAGCCATACCTTATCCCAGTACTGTAATGACAGATAGACATCGGCCAGCTGCTGCAAAGCGCCTAATTGATCGCTCTCATCCAGCCGCTCCACGAAATATTCGAACCGCGTGGCTGCCCGGAAGTCCGCCTCCCGGTCCTGGCCGACCCTAATGGTGAACAGCCGGTACTGACATAAGGCCAGCCGTTCCGAATGCTGGTACTTCTCACTGTCGGCAACCCCTTCATAGAGCAGAGCCGCCGCCTGATAGTTGCCTTGTCCGTAGAATTGCTCCGCTGTATCAAACAGCACAGGAGCATATGTAATATTGTCCATTATAATAAGGACGACCTGCCGGATACACTCCAGTTTGTTCAGCTCCGCGCAGCGGTGGAGGAACGGGCCCAGACGCCGCCAGTCGGGTGTGGAATGAATGACACATTCATCTATATAGAGTTCGTAGAACGCCCCTTCAGCCAGCCCCATTCCGGAGGTAATCCGGTCCAGCTGCTGCATGGCAATGGGACGGTTGCCGTTAATAATACTGCTCAGTGTTCCGGAGTTAACGCCGGATACCCCTGCGAATTGATTAATCGTCATTCCTTCATTTCTTAGGAAAGCGGCCAGCTCCGCTTGAATTGTAGTCTTATGATGCAAACCAATACCGCCCCTCAAAAAACCATATATTCGAATATTAATCCAGATATTCCTATATAATAAGTCCCCCAATTATACAGGTCAATCCGGTTTGAACGGTTCAAAATAGGTTGACAAAGACGGAATAAATGTTATATATCCCCATTTTATCTACGAAATCAGTTTAGACTCTTCTGCCTGCGCGGCCGCTTTGCGGATGAAGCCCTGCAGCGGCTTTTGCAGCGTAAGTCCCAGCAGCAGCGCAAGCACGCCGAACAAGACCAGCAGCAGCGCATCACGGATCGCTACCTCCGGCAGCAGACCGCCTACAGCTTCACGCAGCAGGCTGATCGCATAAGTAAAGGGCATAAACGGATTCAGTACCTGAAAAAAGTGTCCGGTGGTACTAATAGGAAAGGTTCCGCCGGAGCTGGAGAACTGCAGCACCATAAATACGATGGCAATCCCTTTGCCGATACTGCCGAACACCGAGACCAGCGTGAAGACTATCGTCACGAATACCACGCTGATCAGTACGGCAAACAGGACAAACCAGACCGGGTCAGCAACATAACAGCCTAGCAGAAAGATATTACCCAGAACCGCCACCAGCGCCTGAAGAATCCCGACTGTAAGGAAAGTCAGCAGGCGTCCGAAATAGAGCTGATACCCAAGGTAGCGGATTCCGCCGGTATCCACAGCTGTACGCAGCAGCGAGATCAGCAGGGTACCGCCTACCCATAGGGACAGCACGACATAAAAAGGCGTCATCGCCGATCCATAGTTGGGAATCGGATATAACGTCTGCTGCTTCAGTACAACCGGATTCGCCAGGAAATCACTCTGGCTCTGGATATCCCCGCCCAGCAGCTGGGCAATCTCCTCCAGATCGACCTCTTCTTTGATATCGCGGAGCGTCGCTGCCGCCTTGCGGACGCCTGCCACCAGCGCAGGCAAATCGCTGCGCACCAGCTCCGCCGCACGTTCCACTCCCTGGTCTGCCCGCGGCAATCCGGCAGTAATGAAATCCGCTGCCTTGCGGAACTTCACCTCCGCCGCAGGCAGTCCGGTTCTGGCAAATTCGGCCGCTTCGTGAATCTGCGCCCCGGCCCCCGGCAGTCCTTCCTTAATACGCGGAAGTACGTTAGTGACCAGATTGCTGAATGCCGCCATCTTCTCTGTCATACCCCCCGTTGCGTTATGCACCTCTTCGCGGATGGCTGGCAAATCCTGCCGCAGGGCAGCCAGGCCGGATTGTCCATACTGGATGGCGGTCCCCGCTTCCTCCAGTATCGTGTCCAGCGCAGCCAGCCGCTGCGGAATATGCTGCAGCGCTGCCGCGGCATTCCCCGCATCCGCAGTCAGCTGCTGCAGCACCTGCTCCGCTGCGGGCAGAATTCCCGCGTTGTACCGCGGGATAACCCCCTCCAGGGCAGCTCCCGCCTGCCCTGCCACCAGGCTGAGCTGATCCAGCTCAGCCTCCGTGGGCTGCGCGCCTGCCTGCGCAGCCTGTGCCAGTGCCGCCGCCTGCGCAGCTGCGGCGGCATAGGGCTTCCGCGCCGCTTCGACGGCGCGGAGATCACTTGCGCCCGCGGTCCCGGGCGCAAGTGTGTTCAGGGCGCCCAGCAGCTGCGCTGTGTGGGCGAGCCCCTCGCTTGCCGCGGCCAGCCGGGCCGAGGCAAGCTGCAGCTGCCGCGCAGCAGAGCGCTGCGCGGGTTCCTGCTGCACCGCACTCTGGTGCAGCGCTTCACTTGGCTGCGCGGCGTCTTGCCGCAGCGCTTCACTTGGCTGCGCGGCATCTTGCCGCAGCGCTTCACTTGGCTGCGCGGCATCTTGCCGCAGCGCTTCACTTGGCTGCGCGGCGTCTTGCCGCAGCGCTTCACTTGACCGCGCGGCGTCTTGCCGCAGCGCTTCACTTGACCGCGCGGCGTCTTGCCGCAGCTGCGCGGTCAACTGCACGGCCGCTTCCCCGGCCTGCTGCAGCAGATACAAGTTCTGCTGCACAACCCCGGGGACAGCCGCAAAGGCTGTGCCGTTCCCGGCCAGGAACTGCTGCAGCGCAAGCCCGAAGCTGCTGCCGGCAGCGGTGATCCGGTCAGCCTGCGGCAGAACCTTGGCCGCAGTGTCCACTGCGGCTGCGGCCTCTTCCAACCGGACCTCCGCCCGGTCCAGCACACCGTCCACCTTGCTGAAGTTCGAATCCAGCTCGGATACCAGCAGGGCAGCACGTTCAATCCGGGGCAGCTTCTCCTGCAGCTCCTCCAGATGTCCGGCGGCAGCCGTAATCTGCGGCCAATATTCGTCGATCTGCTCCACGGCTTTTCCCGCCTGCTCTACCTCGGGGAGCCTGGAGGCCAGTCCGGCAATCCGCTCCGCAGACGAGGAGATTTCCGGCCAATCCTCCTGCAGCTTCAGTACCAGCCTGCCGGCTCGCTCAATCTCCGGCAGCTCCGCCTCCAGCTTGAACAGCCCGGCCTCCACTCTGCGGATCGCGGGCAGCTCGGACTGGAATTCCTCATCTACCCCGCGCAGGGCGGTCAGAACCGTACTGCTGATCGTTTCCGTGAAGTGCTCGGTGATCTGCGTAGTGATTGTGGAAGCACCCTTTGCGGTAATTTTTGGAGCAATCGCATTAATTTTTTCATTAACGGTATATTCAATCTCCGGCTTCTCCAGCTTACCTTCAAGAATTCCGGTCATCCGCTCAGAGAAGTCTGCCGGAATCACAATGCTCGCATAGTAATCCCCCCGCCGCACCCCGTCCACTGCAGCCTCCGCATCTGCAAACCTCCAGCCGAGTGACTTATTGCTCCGCAGGCTTTCCAGTACCTCCGCACCGATATTGAAGCTTGTACCCTGCACGGCCGCACCTTCATCCAGACTGGCTACGGCGATTTTGATCCCGGAGGTGTTGCTGTACGGGTCCCATACGGCCGCCACATTCACCCAGTCATAGACTGAAGGCAGCACAACAAGCGCTGTAATCAGCAGCATGGCCACAGGTATCTTGAACAGCCTCAGCCAATCTCTCTTGTATATTTGCCAGATCTCCTTCAACCCCAGTCACCTCTCAGCCGATAGTTGGATAACTTAATATGCCCCGGATGAAGGCTTTATACGACGGTGACTGGCAACGGGAGGTTGCTGGAGGTAAGCAACCCAATAATTGGAGTGGCTCTGGCAGGGAGATTTGAAAATTTATTTGCAACATTTCTTGAAAATCAACGTTATTAGGGTATGAACACGTTTGAGAACTATACTGAAGGGTAATTAGGTATATAGACTTACACCGTGTCATATTACGCCAAGGGGGAAATTCCACAATGTTAAAAAACAAAAATGTCTATCTGTTTCCTGTATTGGTCCTGTTGTTCCTCTCCCTCGTGACTACGGCCAGCACGACCATGAAGACCGCAGAAGCCCAGAGCAGCGATCATATCCAGCACTTGACGGTTTACATACACGCACTCGAAACCAATAAGGGTCAAACCACCCTTACCGGGGACGAAATTACATGGTACGAAGGTGCGGCAGCCGATGCTATCTTCGCTGAACGTGAGCCTGAAGCCGCAGCCGAAATCGGCGGTATACCCGACGGTTACTATATCGTGAATGACAGCGATTCGCTGACTTCCTACCCGGTAGCCCCTAATGCCAAAGTAACTATGCAGATCTACGACCACACTGGTAATATTGAGGAACTGGACATTAACTGGAACGAGGCGCTCAGCCTGAAGCAGTTCACTCAGGAATTTGCCAAAACTGATGTTTTCGATCTAAGCCAATCTCCTTACCACATCACCATCCAGAACGGGCAGATCGTCTCCATCGTGCAGCAATACACACCTTAAGTGGTACGTTAGTCTGATAACCTATTCTGTCATCTCCCAAGCCACAGTCTGTTGTTAACAACAGCTGTGGCTTTTTTGCGCCTACAGTACTTCCCTGTCTGTGGGTATCATGTTATGACGGGCGGCTGTAGTGCTCAAGAACATCAAGAACATCAAGAACATGAAGCAGAGCAGCTGTTCAGGCTGTGGAGATTTTTTTGTGCACAATGAACTTTTAGAACCTCTGCGGACTCTTATCTATGAAAGAGGTGAGAACATGAATGTAAGCCGTCTGGTCAGACAGGCACAGCGGGGCAATAAAGAAGCATTACTAGAACTAATCCTGGCCGAACAGGACGCTTATTACCGGCTTGCCTACAGTTATATGGGAAATGAGCATGATGCAATGGATGTCATGGAAGACATGATTGTTACGCTTTACGAGAAGCTGGGGCAGTTGAACAATAGGGAGGCCTTCTACAGCTGGAGCAAAACGATACTCGTGAACCGCTGCAAGACCGTCCTCCGCAAGCAGGAGCGTTATCTTCCTCTGGACGACGAAGACGACCGGGAGCCTTCACTTGCCGCATGGACCGCAGATAACCCCTACCGCTATACGGAGTCTGAGCTGGACATGTCGGCGTTGCTTGCTCACCTGAATCCGCGGCAACGGGAAGCGATTGAACTCCGCTATGTTCATGATCTTCCCTATCAGACAATTGCCGAGATGACCGATTCACCGGTGGGTACAATCAAGTCAAGAATCTCGCAGGGCATACAGAAACTAAAAGCCATGATCGGAGGTGACCGTTATGAGAACGATCGAGGAGAGATTACAGGAGCATCAGCAGATCATGACCCCATCAGAACTTGAGGGCAGACTTCGAACAGCGCTTGAGCGCGTTCCTGTGAAGACAAGAACCCGGATTAGAGTGAAAACCTGGGTTGCCTCAGCAGTTGCAGCCTTTATTCTGACGGTTGGCATCTATCAATATCCTGCATTTGCATATTACGGCGGGAAGCTGTTTAGTAAAAGCGAGCTGGATACCATGGCCTTCGCTGAATTGGCGGACCACGGATACGGTCAAAGCGTCCATAAAAGCAAAACGTTAGATGACGGAACGGTTATTACCATTAACGGGGTGATTGCGGACGACAACGCCCTGACGATGTATTACAGCATTGATCCGGCTTCAGGTAGTATATATACCGGCGACTTCCCTGCCGGCAACTATTCTCTCCGTTACGGAGTAGATAAACTGGAAGGGTTCCTGACGGATTCAGATCCTCTGGGGGGGAGCGGCGGAGGCAGCAAAGACGGTACCCGTTACGAGGGAGTATACAAATTCGAGCCGGCCAGCCCTTTCTCCAGAACATTGACCGTTACTTTCAGCGAGCGGCTGGAGAATGGGACAGTGGCACACTATCCTGTCTCCTTCAAATTTGAAGCGAACAAAGCCATGAAAAGCCTGCTTACAGCGGATATTTCCCAAGCTGTTCCGGTGGATCAGGGAACGGTCCACTATGACTCTATTACAGCTTCTCCAACTTCAACCCTTGTGAAGGGGCATTATGAACTGGAAGATGGGGAAACTCCGAGATTTTCGGCTGTAACCAAGCTCTATGTGAATGGGATTGAAGTGAATTACTGGTCCATGCGGTCGGCACGTTCCGGCAAAACAGGACTTACGGAATTTGAAATCGAATACGATGTACTCCCGACAGACAAGCTGCAAACTGTTGAACTGGTACTCGATAATTTCACCGGATATGAGCAAATAGAGCAGCCTGTCTCCCTGGCTGCGCCCTCTGACCGCTCCATCCTGCTTGGCGAGGAGAAGCTCTGGATTCGAAGCGTCACCCGGACTGGTTACGGCTATGATATCGTGATCGCCGGGAAGCAGTTCACCTTCCTTGACACGGAGACTTTAGCTGTCCAAGCCGGAGGAACCACAGTTCCCGTCACTTCTATATCCCAGTCCCGTCCATGGGACTTGAAGAACGGCAACATCCTGTGGGAGCGGACGTATTCGTTCAATACGGAGGAGGCGCCGCAGTTCCTGCTGCTGGACGGATTCCACTATATTAAGACTTATGACGAGACCATAACGGTGCCTACAGATGGCAAGAAACACTAGAAATACACTATTGTCTTCGAAGTGCCGCGGTGCTAATTTCAATCCACAATTCGCGGCACAGAGCTTCACATAAGCATAAATGTTGTACATTTTACAACTTGGCCCCCTATATATCTGGCTGTTCGGGAGGAATGTTGTACGAAAGAGTCAATTTCATAATTCAGTTTGCTGAATAGTTAGACTCGGCCCCAAATCTGAGGTCATTTTTTAGAAAATTAGGCTACTTGCTGGGATTTGCTCAACTGTTTGTTCAACTTGTCCAATGCAAACTTACTAAGATTGTAAGCTAGTGTACTGAGCTGGAAATCGACACTTGCCCGTACGCCGCGGTGACGTGTGCGTTTCATGCCAAAATACTCTTTGAGATAGGCAAAAACACGTTCCACTGCCGTACGCTTTTTGTACAGCTCTGTAAAGCTTTCGCTCCCTCTTGCGGGATAGGTATGCTTACGCAAATCCGTTTGGATGCGGATTTTAAACACCTTTTGGCATCCGGAACCCAGTAGTGGGCAGCCTTTGCACTCGCTCGGCTGGGTATACTTCAGCGTTTCGTACTTGGCATCAAAACTGTCGTAGCGGTAGGCATGTCCTTGGGAGCATACCGGCGTGTAGTCCACGTTCATTCCCTCGGGCGGATCTTTGCGGTGAATCATGGGAATCGCCGGATAGGCACCTAACGAATGAATCAACTGGTAGATAGACGCGCAGTCGTACCCTTTGTCGCCCAAGATATGCTTTACCTTCAGTGTGGGAAACTTCAGGGGCAGGCCTTTGAGAAGAATAACGGCCATGCGCTGGTCATTCGGATTCGCCGAACTAAAGAGGCCGCTCAAGATATACTGGCAGTCCGTATCGACGAGCAGATTCGCCTTGAAACCGTAGTAGCTCGTCATTCGACCCTTCGTATTTTTCTTGTCACAACGCGCGGCATGCCGGGGCAGCGCGGCCAGCAGTTCGTCATACGTGTAAGGTAACATCGCTTCAATGGTTTTCTGAAACGGTCCGAGACTTTGGTCATATGCTTCCTGTTCCTGACGCCGGCGTTCCCTTGCCGCATTCGTTGGACGTCCACGCTTGTCGTAGACGGGTTTCTTCGGTGGTTCGTTCACAGCCGCCTCAGGCTCAGGCTCGGGAAGTTTGAACTGAAGTTGCTGGGCTCCTGGAGCCTCATTTGGCTTTTGCCCTCGGCGAGCCGCACGGCGCTTGGCGGCCGATTCGCTAAATTGGCAATCCCAAGCCTCGACCATGGAGGAATCCACGGCAATATGTGTGCCGGTTACAAAGCCTTCTTCTAGGGCAGAGGTCACCAAGGTATCCTGCAGTTTTTCAAGCATCCCCGTGTGCTCCAGCGCATGAATCAAACGGGAATACGAAGATTCGCTCGGGATATTATCGGAGCCGGTAAATCGGCACTGCGCCCGAAACTCTTCGCTATGGGTAAGACGCCAGACCAGGGAAGAAACAAACTCGATGTTCTCCATTTTAGCGATGAGCAAGGAATAGATCATGGCAGGTACATTCAGTTGTTCGGGCCGGCCCCGGTTGTTCTTTTTCCGAAGAACGTGCAGAACCTTGGCGAGATCTAAGTGTTCAAAGATTTGGCTGTATTTATCTTCCGGGCGCATCAGGAACAATTCCTTGAAGGAAAACAGTTCTTCTTGTCGAATGGAATAGATAGGGATTACCTCTTTTCGTTCTCGGGTGTTGGTTTGGTCGCCTATATCTTCGAGAACTTGGGGAGGTACTCCTTTTTTTATGCCTAAAAAAAACAGTCCCAGCAAGGGTTTGGAATTATGAAATTGACTCCGAAATACAAGAATTATCCGGCTAAACCGCCTGGGGGAGGAGAAATGTTGTATTTCCTACAACAATCTTGGATTAGGACCGATATCCTGAGGAAAATGTTGTATTTTGTGCAGGATATCGCATGAACTCAATAAAACCACTCGGAACTCCCACACAAACGGTGGGGTAATCAAGAATATCTTAAGATTAGCTTCTCTCACCGATAGTTGTATTCCGTACACTTAAAAGACGGCCAGCAAGCAAATTCGGCCACTTAATTGTATTCTGTACAACTAAAAGTAGCGAAAAGTGCTCCTTTGCGGCACAAAGGTCAATATAATTGCAGAGAATACAACTATAATACTTACCGCGCAATAACTGGTGACTTTAGTTGTACCAAATACAGTTATAACCCATCAGATAAAAGCAAGACGCAAAATATCCCGCTCCCCTATCAGGGTTGCGGGATGTTTGTGTCTATATAAGCTGAACTTAAGTTCACTCTATATAGCAGAACCTTTCTGCATCCGCAGGCCTGTCATCTGCCATTGCGGCTCCGGGTCACGGGAACCGGTCCGTTACTTCCCGCCGTCCTTCACCGGTACGCCGAAATCCGGCGTGCCGTCTTCATTCCAATGCAGGCGCTGGGCCCGGGTATGGCGGTTCGGATCGTAGAGCGGATCTCCGGTAATCTCCTTATAGTTGCGGGCATGGTAGATTAACACATCCTCACCGTTCTCATCGACCGTGAAGCTGTTGTGCCCCGGGCCGTATTGCCCGTTCTCCTCACTCGTCTTGAAGACCGGTTCAGGATGTTTGGTCCAGGAGGCGGCATCCAGCAGATCGCTGTCCTCATCGGCGGTGAGCAGTCCCATGCAGTAATTATAGTCGGTCGCGCTGGCCGAGAAGCTTATGAAGATCTTGCCGTTACGCTTCAGAACAGCTGCGCCTTCATTCACCCGGAAGCCAATAATCTCCCACGGATACTCCGGCGTGGCGATCATGGTCTGCGGACCTGTTAACGTCCAGCCGTTAGCCATGGCCGAGATATACAGGTTAGAATTCCCTTCGATAGCGGGGTTCTTTTGCGCCCATACATAGTATCGAACTCCCATGTGTTCGAATGAAGTGCCATCCAGAGCAAAGGATTCCCAGGCAGTCTTCATCTGGCCTTTCTCCACCCATTCCCCTTCCAACGGGTTCGCCGAAGCATTCTCCAGCACGAACATACGGTGGTCGAACAGCCCTTCCTTTGTTTCCGTGGTCCGGGCAGCCGCGAAATAAATGTACCATTTGTCATCAATATAGTGGATTTCGGGAGCCCAGATATTGGCGCTGAGCGGGCCGTTCTCCTCTTTGCGCCAGGCTACTACTGGCAGCGCCTCTCTAAGTCCTTCTATGGTTGCAGCTCTGCGCACTTCGATCCGGTCATATTCCGGCACGGAAGCCGTGAAATAGTAATAGCCGTCTGTATGCTTGTATATCCAGGGGTCAGCACGCTGCTCTACAATCGGATTACTGTATTCTCTATTTGTGCTCATCATGGTTTCTCCTTTGGTCTTGAGCTTTTTGTCTCAGGGTCAGGACAACAACCGACGCCGGCGGGAGCTGGCACTGCAGCACTCCATCCATACACCGGGCGCCTTCGAAGGGTACCGGAGCTACCGCCTCCGGCAGCTCGAAGGTGTTATGGGCATTCAGATCGCTGTGCGTCAGAATCTTCCCGCTTACAGAACCAGTGACACCGGGGAGCTCAATAGCAAGACTGGCATTATCCGCATGGCTCATATTGCAGAGGGAAATGTGGATGACCCCCGCCTCATCCCGGGAAGCCGATACGCTAAGCTGCGGAATCGAGTCTCCGCCGCAGGTATATTCCGGACTGGTGAAATCGACTGCAAGCAGCTCATTATCCTGATGAACTTTGTACATTTCAAATACATGATAGGTAGGGGTCAGCAGGATTTGCTCACCTTCCGTAAGGATCAGCGCCTGCAATACATTGACCATCTGTGCCAGATTGGCCATATGCACACGGCTGCTGTGATTCTGGAAGATGTTCAGATGTATTCCGGCCACGAGCGCATCTCTGAGCGTGTTCTGCTGATACAGGAATCCGGGATTGGTGCCCGGCTCGGTGAGGAACCAGGTCCCCCATTCATCTATAATCAATCCTACCCGCTTCCCGGGATCATATTGGTCCATAATCGCCGAATGCCGGGTAATGAGCTCATCCATATGGAGTGATTTCTTCATCGTTTCGAACCATTCATCCGTATCGAATCCAAGCGCATAACGCTTCTCTTCCCAGCTTCCCGGAATTGTATACGAATGCAGGCTGAGCCCGTCCATGAACCGTCCGGCTTCGCGCATCAGCACTTCCGTCCAGTTGTAATCATCCACATTGGCGCCTCCGGCAATTCTGTAGAGCTTGTTGTCACCGTAATTGCGCGCATAGGTCTGATAACGGCGGTACAGGTCGGCATAATATTCCGGCCGCATATTGCCCCCGCAGCCCCAATTCTCATTGCCGACTCCGAAATACTTCAGCTGCCAAGGTTGCCCCCGGCCATTCTCCTTGCGCCAGTTAGCCATCGGAGATTCACCGTCAGAGGTCATATACTCGACCCATTCCGACATTTCCTGAACGGTACCGCTGCCCACGTTGCCGCAGATATACGGCTCGCATTCCAGCAGCTCGCACAGGCGGAAGAATTCATGGGTGCCGAAGTGATTGTTCTCAACCACACCGCCCCAGTGAGTGTTAATCATCCGTTTACGGGTTTCAGGCAGGCCGATGCCGTCTTTCCAGTGATATTCGTCGGCGAAGCAGCCGCCCGGCCAGCGGAGAACGGGAATATCCAGTTTTTTCAATGCGGCAACCACATCATTGCGTATACCATCCGTGTTCGGAATCGGCGAATCCTTACCTACCCATAGACCTTCATAGATACATCTGCCGAGATGCTCGGCGAAATGCCCGTACAGATGGCGGCTGATCCTGATTGCCCCTTGACCTGTGCTTACCTTCACATTAGTCATCGTTCTCTTCTCCATCCTTTCCTGCTCCATGTATACATTCTTCTCAGGAGCTCTGCTTACCCCAGCTGCAAATCCCGTTGTCATTCATGCCGGTGAATACCAAAGCCGGCTTCTGCTGTTCCCAGTCCCAGGCAGGCAGCAGCTGCACCTTCTCCACGTGTCCTTCACCCTCTGCAAGGCGGCTCCAGACCAGCGTCAGTGTCTGCTCCCCATCATGGGTCCAGTGTCCCTGTCCGTGCTCACCCGACAGTTCTCCACTCCAGAACAGCTTCAGCGGAACGGACTGCACCTGGCCGTCTACCCCCGGATCATGAACGATCCGTTCCCACTCTCCCGGGATCAGCGCTGCAGGAATATTCTGCTGCGTCTCGCCGGCATAACGTTCAGGTGAAACCACCGGCCAGCCCTCTGCGGTCCAGAGAATTCTGCGGATATGCAGGTACGGCCACAGCTTGTCACTTCCGCCCCGTGCATGATGCACCATGTAATAGCTGCCGTTATCGTTCAGAACCGAGTTATGCCCCGGCGCGATCCAACCCGGATCTTCTCCGAACCGGTAACCGCCCATCACCTTGACTCCGACCTCATGCTGCGGCATATGTGTAATATCGGCTACATCGCAGCCGTGCGCATCCAGATATGGGCCTGTAATAGAATTCGAACGGGCTACGCGGACGTTGTAATCCTCAAACAGCGAATCATACGACAGGAACAGATAATACTGCTTGAATTGATCATTGTAGATAATATAAGGGCCTTCTACTGCCCCGTCCTCCGTAGCCTTGTCACGGACGGCAAGCAGCTTGCCGAAGCCATCCTCCAGCGGTTTGCCCGAATCAGGGTCCAGCTCCGTAATATGAATCCCGCCAAAAAAGGATCCGTAAACCATCCACATCCGCCCATCCGCACACTCAAGTACATTGGCATCAATGGCGTTGACCGGGTCCTCGCCGCGGGTCTTAATGACAACACCTTCGTCTTCCCAGGGCCCTTCGATATGCGCTGCAGTTTGCAGGCCGATCAGCGATTGCCTGCTGCCGAACGAGGAGGCCGAATAGTACATCCGGTATCTGCCGTTCACCTTTACCACATCCGGCGCCCATAGATTCACGGAGTTCGCCCAGTCCAAGGCTACCTGAGGGATACCTGGAAGCGCGTACTGTACCCACTGCCAATGGATCAGGTCCTCTGATTTACGGACCATGACTCCAGGCACCAGTTCCCCGCCGACTCTTACATCAGTAGAGAACACATAGTAACCTTCCCCGGTCTTAATGATCCCCGGATCATGCGCGTTATGTACACTCCACTGTGACTCCTGATCAAGGATAGAGGTGTCGTACATTTTGAACTCTCCCGGGGAGGAGGGGAACTTCAGTCCAGTTCCTGTGCCGCTTAAAGGATCTAACATTTCCATTACCCCTTTACTCCGGAGATGGCTACAGATTCAATAATCTGCTTCTGGAACACGAGGAAGATAATCAGCATCGGCAGCAGGGCAATAATCGAAGCTGCCATAATCAGCGGATAGTCCGTCTGGATTGCATAGGTCGCATTGAAGTTAGCGATAACCAGCTGGAGTGTTTGCTTCTCCGGTGAATTCAGGTAGATGATCGGAGACAGGTAGTCATTCCAGATGCCCATGAACCACAGGATCAGCTGTGCAGCTACCGCCGGTTTGATCAGCGGGAAGGTGATCGAGCTGTACAGGCGGAAATACGAGCTTCCGTCGATTTTGGCCGCTTCAATGATTGCGTTAGGCACGCTGCTCAAATATTGCCGCAGGAAGAAGATCATCACGATATTGCCGAACAGACCCGGAACGATCAGCGGCAGCAGTGTGTCAATCCAGCCAAGCTTGGAGAACATGAAGAATTGCGGAATCATAACTGCCGGATACGGAATCATCAGTGAAGACAGCATTAACAGGAAAATCTTGTTTTTACCGGGAAAGCGCAATTTGGAAAAGGAGAACGCCGCGAGACTGGAAGTGAACGTGCCGACGATGGTCACAGTCACTGCAATGATCAAGCTGTTCTTGATCCCGCTGAGCAGCGGGCCAGCATCCCAGATTTCACTGTATTTATCGAAATGGAACGGATTGGGAATCCACACCGGAGGCAAGGCGAACACATCCTGCTTATCCTTGAATGAGGTGGACAGCATCCAGAGCAGCGGGCCGATCATGAACACCGCGCCGATTAATAGTAGAACGAATATGATGGTATTGGTAACTCTTCTTCTGCTCGTCATATTTAGGGTCTCCTCCCTCTCAGATCAATCGACATCGAACGATTGTTTCTCGTTCATTCGGAATTGGATAAGAGTCACGACAAATATGAACACGCCGAGTACTACCGCCATTGCGGAGGCATAACCCATCTGGAAGCTGCCGAAGGCCTTCTGCCAAATGTAGAACACCACGGAAGCCGAAGCATATTCCGGACCGCCTGTCGGGGTCATAATGTTCATCTCGGTAAAAATTTGCGATCCTCCGATAATATTGGTAACGATAATGAAGAAGGTTACCGGGCGCACCATCGGCCAGGTAATATGCCGGAACGACTGGAAGCCGTTCGCTCCGTCCAGCTCAGCCGCTTCATAATAGGATCTGGAGACACTCTGCAGCGCAGCCAAATAGAGCAGCATTGTATAGCCGAGTCCCTTCCACACCGCCATAATGATAAGCGCAGGCTTGACGGTGAATTTATTGGCCATCCAGTTCGGGCCGCTAATGCCGAACAGGTCCAGGAACTGGTTCACGAGTCCATAGTCACCGTTATAGGCCCAGTTCCACATAATGGACACTGCCGCCAGTGAAGAGATGACCGGAACATAATAGATTACCCGAAATGCTGTAGTGCCGGGCACGCCCCGGTTAAGGCCCAGCGCCAGCAGCAATGCCAGCGTAATCCCGATTGGAATGCCAAGCATCATGAAGAGTGTATTGAATACGGCCTTATGGAACAGCTCATCTGTCAAAAGATCGGTGAAATTACTCAGGCCGATTACGTTCATCTGTCCAAGTCCATCCCAATCCGTAAATGAGCCATAGATCGAATAAATCATCGGATACAGCGTAAAGATGAGTAGTCCCAGCAGCGGAGGAAGAATAAACAGAAAACCGTAGATTTTCTCCTTCCGGTAGAGGCCTGACTTAGCGCTCATTACAATCACCTCAAATTCAGATAGTTCAGAACAAAGTGATGCTGGTCCGCTGTTACAGGAGACCCCGCATCACTTTTATTCTGGTTTATAACTATGGTGTACAGCTTATTTCTTGGATTTAGCTTCCTGCTCCACTGCTTTATCAAGCAGCTTCTGCATCTTAGGCTGTTCTGATTTCACATACTCTTCCGGTGTAACCTTGCCGTCAAGAACCGGCTGGATATCGGTGTAGAACAGGTTATACCACTCAGCATTGTAAGTATAATGACCTGGGAGCACTCTTCCGTACTCGTTAACCACCTGCAGGAACTCTTCTTTGTTGGCTGGTTTTGTTGTTGTATCTGCAGCCCATTCTGTAGCCATATCAATCAGGTTCGGAATTTGTACTTTAGCCTTAACAAGCGCTTCCATACCTTCCTTCGAAGCCGTCAGATAGTTGATCAGCTCTACAGCTTCATCCGGATGTTTGGTCTTGGCGGAAGCACCGATACCAAGTGATCCGGTCCATGTAGCGGATTTGCCAGTGGAGCCTGCAGGATAAGGAATCAGATCATAATCAAATGGCAATGTTTCGTAAGTACTCATATCCCAAGGACCTACAGGGAAGAAGGCCATTTCGCCTTTCATCCAGCGCTGGTAGGTATCCAGTGTCTGCGCTTGTTCTGTGGACGGCGTAATACCATATTTAAGCTGCATGTCGGTGAAGAACTGCAGAGCTTCGATAAATTTCGGATCATCAATCGTTACTTTTGTTTTGGTAGCATCGATCCAGTCAGCCCCGTTGCTCCATACGAAGGATGGCAATGCCCATTGCACGTTGAAGCCTGCGCCGAATTGATCCAGCTTGCCGTCGCCGTCTTTATCGGTCGTCAGCTGCTGGGCCACTTTGATGAATTCATCCCAAGTGTAGGGTTTGTCTTTGTCCGGCAGAGGTATGCCTGCTGCTTCGAACATCGTTTTGTTGTAGCCGAGTGCGAATGGGCCTACATCTTTAGGCATTCCGTACAGATTGCCTTGTCCGGCCATAGTGCCGTCGTAGCGGTACAAATCTACACCATATTTCCAAATGTTGTTCAAATCGATATTAGGGTTATTCTCTACATAGCTGGTAAGGTCCAGCAGCACGCCGCTGTTCACATAAGCCTTCAGGTCCCCGGATTCAAAATAGAATACGTCCGGCACGCTGTTGCCTGTAATAGATGCTTTCAGCTTGGTAGCATATTGATCTGCCGCAGTAACGACAATTTTAACCTTGACGTTCGGATGGTCTGCTTCGAATTTCTTCACGACACCTTCATAGGCTTTTTGCTCATCGGTTCCTCCACGGAACATGAAGGTAAGGTTTTTGGTTTCTTTCGAATCATTCTTGCCGGCATTTGCAGTGGCTTCGCCTCCGCTATTGCTACCGGATGATGCATTGTTGTTCCCGCCGCAGCCTGTAAGTATAACTGATACCATCAGAACTAACGACAGCAGTGTAAACCAGCCCTTTTTTTTTAACACTGTAACCCCTCCTAGGATTTGCTGAACAATTATAATGCTATATAGAAGAACTAAAGTAACCGTATACAGGTTTGTTAGTTCAAGCTACCTCATCTTACGACTTACGTTTCATATATTATTAAAATAATTAAAAAACATTTGAATGTATTCGCTTACAGATATAAAATAACATATATAAAGATCACTGTAAACACATAAATATAAAACTATTCATATATATTTGAATCAAAAGTCTTTGAAGATATAGTTACTGAATATAACAGGCTTTTTTCGCAATTTATCGGCTTTATTCATTTATAAAAATATAAAATAAAAATCCTTTTCGTTTCATATTTAGCTTAAATTTAATTATAATGTACAAATAAAGGAAGAATGCTTTCCTTTTAGGCTCAATTAGTTTATAATTTTATAAAATAGTTTTTTTCTAATGACCTCACTGGAAGAAGGTACCCTAAATATGATTTATATCAAAGATCTGATGAGCGGGATTGATATTTTCAAGGCGCTCAGCTCCGAAATCCGCATCCAGATTCTCGAACTGCTGGCCACGAATCAGGCGCTGAACCTCAATGAAATTGCCAAGAAGCTTAATCTCAGCAATGGTGCAATTACGATGCATATCAAGAAGCTGGAGGAAAGCGGCCTAATCGAGATTAATACCTCAGTAGGCAAGCATGGGATCCAGAAGGTCTGCTATCTGAATAAAGATAAGCTGATGGTAGATCTGCGCAGCAAGGATGTTGACAATCTGTACGAGGTCGAAATTCAGGTAGGCCACTACAGCAATTATCAGGCTGTCCCTACCTGCGGACTGGCAACCAAAGACAGCATTATCGGCGACTTCGACGAGCCGCGTTACTTCGCCGATCCGCAGCGGATTGATTCCGAGATTATCTGGATGGCCGAAGGATTCCTGGAATACCGGATCCCTAATTATCTCAAAGCGAACCAGACCTTCCGGGAGATCCAGTTCTCCATGGAAATCGGCTCTGAAGCACCAGGCTTCAACGATAATTATCCTTCCGACCTGTATTTCTATGTAAACGGGATTGAGATCGGTTTCTGGACCAGTCCCGGAGACTTCGGTGATGCCCGCGGCACCTTCAATCCTGACTGGTGGCCTCCTCACCTCAATCAGTACGGAATGCTGAAGCTGATCCGGATCAATAATGAGGGAAGCTTCATTGACGGCTGCCGCATCTCGGATATTACCCTCGATGATATCAAGCTGGATTACAAAAGCGAGCTGACCTTCCGCATTGCCGTCACCGACAAGCCGGTGAACAAACGCGGCTTAACCATTTACGGCAAGCATTTCGGCAATTATAGCCAGGATTTGCTGGCTCGTGTGCTCTACAATGTTCATGAGGTTGAAGCTCCTTCCAGCCGTGTAACCACGGCGGGGGCCGTGGACTGACAGGTTCTGCAAGGCAGCAAGACCATTCTCCGCTCAAGAGAATGGTCTTTTTTATGATGTTTTAGCGTCCCCCGCATTCTCCGAATCCTCCGGCCCGCCGCTGCGCTAAACTCCCCGTATAATTGTCCCCTCCGTAACCCACACTAACGAATGTCTTTCAAACTACCGTGAGGGAGTGTTTCGAATGCGTGAAGGGTTGATACCCGCCGTTCTTGGAACCGTAGTAACTGCTTCCAGCGCAGCTTTTTTAGGCAGCAGATATAAAATGGCTGCAACAGGCATTCTTGGATTTGGTCTGGCGCATATTGTACTCGGCACCATCGATTTGTTCGAACACAGGTAAAAACATTGAAAGATGGCCGGTCCGTGCGGATGCACGGGCCGGTTCCTTTTATCAGAATCCAAATAGAAGAAACAACAAAAAGGCCCCCACCCTCCTACGGGTAAGGACCGCTGTATACATAAGGTTTATTTCACAGCTACATAAAACAGCCGCTGGGCGGAATCGTCAGCTTCGATCCACTCGAAGTCCGCATAGATCTTAACATCGCTGAAACCGGCCTTCAGCAGTTCCTGTTTCATCCAGTCCGGATCATAGGCGCGCTGGGTATGCGTCTCTTCAAAACGCCGGTACACATCCTGGCGGCCCTCTTCACGGGCGAAGATGGACAGGTGATGCTCAATCTCCCGGCGCGGTACGTCCAGCTCACAGGTCCAGATGTACGATACGTTCGGCTCATCCTGCACGAAGGGCTGTTCTTCCTCGTAGCGCGTCAGCGTATTCGGATGATGTACATCGAACAGGAAGGTTCCGCCCGGCTTAAGTCCGGCATAGGTACAGACAAATACGTCCCTTACATCCTGTTCTTCCAGTACGTAATTGAGGCAATCGCAGAAGGAAATAACCGAATCTACAGGCTCCGGCATCTCCCATTCCTTCATATTCTGTCTAACCCAGCGTACACTGCCTTCCCGTAAAAAACGCCGTCCCTGCGGCTGCTGCTCCAGCTTACGCTGTGCCACCGCCAGCATGTCCGAAGAGAGATCAATCCCCGTCATATGATAACCTGCCGCGGCCAGCGGAATGGTCAGGCTGCCGGTACCGCAGCCGAGTTCGGCTACCGTAGACGGCTTGCCGTATTTGCTCCATGCCGTCTCCGCAAAGGTCAGCCAATCCGGATATGGCATATCCGCCATCAGCTCATCGTATACATAAGCAAATTTCCCATAGGAGGACACTGGCGTACACCGCTTTCTATAAACTATTGGTTGTCAGAAAACTATTGGTTGTCAGATTCAGGCTCCGAATCTGCCTCTTCCTTGCCGGCCAGATAGGTCCAGTTCTCTTTCTGGGTAACCAGGCCTTCCTTCATCAGCTTGCCCAGCGCACGCTTGAAGGCTGACTTGCTGATGCCGAAGCGCTGCTTGATAATATCCGGAGGCGTTGCATCCGAATACGGCATGCCGCCGCCCGGACGGGTAGCCAGGAAGTCCAGCAGTGCCGCTGAATCCACATCACGGCCTACTTCCTTGCGGTGGCCCATACTGAGGTTGACGCGGCCATCCTCACGGATATGGGCAACCCGTGCTTCAATCATTTCTCCCAGACGCAGCAGCCGGCTGCGCTCAGAGGAATGAACCATCCCGATGATGCCGAAGCCGAGGACACCTGCATCTACAAGGACAAAGGTACCCATCTGAAGCGGCTTATACACCCGCGCCGTTACAGTCTGTCCCTGCCATGATTCAGGTGCGGGCAGTGCCAGCGGCGCAAGCTCCTGCTCTCCGGCCAGCTTGGCACGAAGACGCCCCTGCTTGTCATGCTCCATAATGGCGAACACTTTATCGCCGATCTGCGGACGCAGCTCCACCAGCTCCGGAAGCTCGCCAATGGGCAGGAGCAACTGGCGTCCAAGCCCCATCTCCAGGAAGCAGCCCAGACGCGGATGAATATCGGCCACTTCAAGCAGCGCCATTTCGCCCAGCGTCAGGTAAGGCTTCTTCATTGTAGCTGCAGGACGGTCCTCGGTATCGAAGAAGATGAACACTTCAACCTTGTCACCGATCTTCGGCTTGCTGCCGACCAGCTCGGTGTAGTGAAGCATGATATCCTGGTCACCGGCGCTCAGGAAGTATCCGTAAGGGGATACCTCCCGCATCACTTCAAGCATAACCGTAGTTCCAGCTATCAGACTCATACCGTTTCCACAACCTTGGCATCCGACCACAGACGCTCGATGTTGTAATATTCGCGTTCATCGCGGTGGAAGACATGGACGATAACATCCCCAAGATCCATCAGTACCCAGCGGGCTGCGTCCATCCCTTCGATGCCTTTGATCATTCCTCCGGCTTCATGAACTACCTTGCGAACCTCAGTAGCAATCGCTTGCACCTGGGTATCCGAATTACCGTGGCAGATAATGAAATAATCACTGATCGGCGACACGCTGCGCAGATCCAGTGCCACCACGTTCATTGCTTTTTTGTCCTGAACGGCATTCAGCGCCAGCTCCAGAAGTTTGTTTGATTGTACACTCATATTTTATCCTCCAGTATTCTTACTAAATCGTTGCGCGCCAGCACCGTAAGCGGGAACACGATCCGGCGCTTCTCCAGCAGCAGGCTGATCGTGGAATCCAGTCCTGCGATCAGCCCTTCCTCCAGGCTGACCTTGGCCAGCCTGCGTATCTCATCCACACCGGGGAAGTCCCGCCCAGGCTCAATATAATCAGCCAGGCAGACGATTTTGTCCAGCAGGCTCATGTTCTCCCGACCTGAAGTATGGTAGCGGATGGCATTCAGTACCTCAGTATCCGTAATTCCATAATCATGCTCAGCGGCAAAAGCGCCCACCTCGGCATGCCATAGCTGCTTGTCGTATTTCAAAAGCTCGGTGGATAACCCGTTCTGTTCAATGATCTCCCGCATCCGCTCTACAGGCCAATACTTGGCGACATCATGCAGAATTGCCGCTGTCTCGGCACGTTCAGGATCAGCGCCATAACGCTGCGCCAGCTTCACAGAGGATTCCATCACGCCGAGTGTATGCTTCCAGCGTTTGTCCGGCATCTGGTCAGAAACCGCTTCAATCAGCGCTTCGCGGCTGTACCCCATACAATCCACTCCTTTGAACATATTCAAAGACTGCGTCCGGCACCATATAGCGGATGGATTTCCCTTCGGCAGCCCGGGCTCTGAGCATTGTAGAGGAGAGGTCCACCAGCGGCATATCCGCCAGCACTACCCGCTCCGCAATGAAACCGGGCAGCAGACCAAGATCAAGCGGAGTCCCCGGCCGGCCGACACCGATGAAGGTCAGTCTCTGTACCAGTTCCTCTATCCCCTGCCACTTGGGCAAATACTGAACCATATCCGCTCCGACAATGAAAAAGAATTCATGCTGCGGATATTCCTCCTGCAGGCTGATCACCGTTTCCAGGGTATAGGACACTCCGCCTCTGACCACTTCCCAGTCGAGGATGCCAAATGAGGGATGGTCCTTAACCGCTTCCTGGACCATAGACAGCCTGTCCTCGCCCGTTGCTCCGGCCTCATGCTTATGGGGCGGAATATGCGAAGGCATAAACCAGACCTCATGCAGACCGTAGCTCTCCCGCGCGGTTTCCGCGGCCATCATATGGCCGATATGCAGAGGATCGAAGGTTCCTCCCATTATTCCTACTTTCAAGAGGTCAACCTCCTCCTATTATCCGATGAACTTCATCCGGCTGCAACCCTCGCACAAGTGTGCGGGCTGCGCCGCCAAACCTTTAGCGGGGCAGCTCAATCGTTTTGTTATCACGTGATTCCTTGTACAGAACGATCGTTTTGCCGATCACCTGAACAAGCTCCGAACCGGACTGCTCGGCAAGCGCGGCACCAATTTCCTTAGGATCTTCGGCATTGTTATTCAGCACACTGATCTTCATCAGCTCGCGTTTCTCAATAGCTTCTTCAATGTGACGGATCAGATGATCATTGACGCCGCCTTTGCCGACCTGGAATACAGCATCCAGATGATGGGCCAAAGAGCGGAGATAGCGTTTTTGTTTACCAGTTAACATAAATGAACAAACTCCTTAATTAACATATATTATTACCTTACTTGGACGAAATCATTTCCCCGGCACTCCCGCCGAGGCAATCCACAATAGTCTGCCGCATGATATCTACGGGTGCTGGGAGTCCTGTCCAGTACTCCAGCGCATAGGCACCCTGGTAGACGAACATTCCCAGCCCTCCGTGAATGATGCAGCCCCGCTGCTGGCTCTCCGTAAGCAGCCGGGTTTGCAGCGGATTGTATATCAGATCGCTTACAATCATTCCTTCATGAAGCCAAGCCGGATCTATCGGCATCTCCTCCATGTGGGGGAACATGCCTACTGAGGTCGTATTGATCACAATATCCATGTTGCCGATGACGGAAGGAATGGCTTCAATACCCGTTCCGGCTACGCTCCCTCTATTCCGGAAGCCGTCTGCCAGCTGATGGGCACGCTCCTCGTTACGGTTGGCGATTAAGATAGAAGCGGGATGCTCCTGCAGCAGGGCTG
This sequence comes from Paenibacillus sp. FSL R5-0912, assembly GCF_000758605.1. Classification (NCBI taxonomy): domain Bacteria; kingdom Bacillati; phylum Bacillota; class Bacilli; order Caryophanales; family Paenibacillaceae; genus Paenibacillus; species Paenibacillus sp. FSL R5-0912. The sequence continues at coordinate 1,917,005 of NZ_CP009282.1, read as the reverse complement.
AGACAATGCCCCTGGCCGCCCCGCCGGCTCCAATCACCAGAATACGGGTGCCTGCGAGTTCGGGCGCAACCTCCGCCTTGAGCGAACGGACATATCCGATTCCATCCGTATTGAAGCCGGTCAGCACACCTTTGTCATTAACAATCGTGTTGACCGCACCGACATCCACCGCGCTGGCATCCAGCTTATCCAGATAGTCCATCACCGCAACCTTGTGCGGAATGGTTACATTCACCCCGCGGAAGCCGAGGGTCCTGACCGCCTGCACGGCATCCCCCAGCTTGTCCGGAGTGATATGCAGCGGCACATAAGCGCCGGAGAGTCCAAGCGCCTTCAGCGCCGCACCGTGCATCAGCGGAGATTTGGACTGGGCGATCGGGTCGCCCATTACGCCCAGCAGAAGCTCCGGGTGTCCATCCTTACCATTCAGGCCTGTCTCAGCCATAGTATCGCCCTCCTGCAAGTTCTGTCAGCATCTGCTTCATTGATTTCGCTTCGCAAAGCTCACTCCGGAAGCATCGGCTTAAGTTAGATCAGCGAAGGACGGGTAAGCACCTTAACGCCACGCGGCACATGTATAGCTACAACTGCACCTGCCGTACCGTTCACCTTGATCCAGCCCAGGCCGGAGATGAACAGGTCAGTCTCGCTATTCCTGGCGATGCGGAATTCATGACGCTGCCATTGCGGCAGCTTATCCATATCCGCCGTTCCCGGAGGCGACAAAAGCTCGCCGCGGTGGTCCTGATACAGCGAATCGGCGCGCTCCAGCTTCGTGCGGTGAATCTTCAGCGTACTGCTGATATAGCAGGTGAAGGATTGGCGTTCGCCCTGAACGAAGTCGAAACGTCCCAGTCCGCCGAAGAACAGTGATTGGCCCTCATTCAGCTGGTATACTGCAGGCTTGAGCGGATTCTCCGGCATTACAGCGCCCAGATCCTTACGTTCAACCAGTTCACTGTACCGCCAAGGATAGACAATCCCCGGAGTATCAATAATGTAATGGCCGTCATCCAGCGGAATCTTGACCATATCCAGCGTCGTGCCCGGATAACGAGAGGTAGTCAGCTCCTCTTCCAGGTCGCTGTAATCGGAGATCAGCCGGTTGATCAGCGTAGATTTGCCTACATTGGTCGCTCCGACGACATAGACATCACGCTGTCCGCGCAGCTCGGTTACGGCCTCCAGCAGGCGGTCGAAGCCCTGATTGCGCTTCGCGCTGACGAGCACAATCTCCGCCGTGCGCAGCCCCTCTTCTTTGCAGCGCTGCTGCATCCAGTTGCGCAATCTGTTCCAATTGGTCACCTTAGGGAGCAAGTCGCTTTTGTTGACCGCCAGAATAACCGGGTTATTGCCGACAAACCGCTGCAGCCCGGAGATCAGACTGCCTTCGAAATCGAAAATATCCACAATGTGGATGACCAGTGCGTTCTTCTCGCCTACTCCGCCGAGCAGCTTCAGGAATTCGTCCTGGTTCACCGATACGGAAGAAGCTTCGTTGTAATTCTTAATCCGGAAACAGCGCTGGCAAATTACGGGTTCCCGTTCAAAGGCAGTCTCCGGAATATATCCGGGAAGCTCCTTGTTTACAGTCTGGAGCTTGATACCGCAGCCGCTGCATTTCTCAGGCCGTTTCTTGTCGTCGTTCAATGCATTCATTAAGATTTATCCTCCTCTTGCCACAATCCTTGCTTGCGCAGACGTGTTAGAGCAATCTGCTCCACCCTGCGGTTGATTCTTGTACCCACGCCTTCATCCTTGACAGAGATCGGCAGCACGAGCACCGTATACAGGCCAAGCCGGTTGCCGCCGTATACATCTGTAAGCATCTGGTCGCCGACCACTACCGTCTGCTCCGGCTTCAGATCCATCAGCTTCATCGCCTTCAGAAACGGGGCATTGCTCGGCTTACGGGCCTGATGTACAAATTCAATATTTAGCGGCGTTGCGAAGCGCGACACCCGGTCCATATTGTTATTTGAAACAATGATCAGCCTGAAGCCAAATTCCTTCACCTTCGTGAACCAGAGCAGCAGCTCAGGCGTAGCCAGAGGCGCCTTGGCGCCAACCAGCGTATTATCCAGATCTGTAATAATCCCACGGTAGCCTTGACGGTACAGCTCTTCCAGATCAATATCAAATACCGTATTTACCCGGAGTTTGGGAACTAACCTTTCAAACAATACTTTCACCTCATTTTCATACGTAAATCTTGTATCCAGCGCTATATCCAACTGTCAAAATCCACCTGTTAGCGGTACTTTATGATAATGGAGCATTACTTGCCGGATTTGATGCTTTTTCGCAGCCGCAAAGCTTCAGTATACACGCTGTGCCAGTCTTTGTCTTCAATAACCTCAGGGCTGTAATTCGCCCGCTCGAACATGCCAAGGAGTGTGGACAGATTTCCCGCCGCCGCCGGCCGCTCAAGGCTCCAGCGTTCCACAGATTCTCGCAAGGTTTCATGCTCTTTCTTCAGCATACCCTTACTTCGGACATACCTTACCCAGCGCTGCGTTTCTGCCACAACTTTTTGTACCGGAGTCAGTTGACGGCCGATGCGCAGACGCGTGATCAGGAACCGCAGACTCATGCGCCGCTGCCAGAGCAGGAAGCCGCCCCAGAGCAGAAGAACAACCGCCGCTCCTGTTACTACCCAGACACCGGGATGGAAGCCTTCACTGCCGGCGGCCGTATTTGCTGCTTCCTGTTCAGGCTCCACTTGCTCTTCCTCCTGCACTTCCGGTTCTGCTACGTTGCCTTCCTCAGTCTGGGCCAGCACCGGAACATTGAAGCCGGGCGTAGCTTCCACCGGAACCCAACCGTAGTCACCGAAATAAATCTCTGCCCAGGAGTGGGCATCTGCGTTTGTGATCGTATAGTTATTATTCACCAGACCGCCTTGCTGAAGTGCCAGATTATCCGGGATTTCTGCCTGTTCGCCGGGCGCATAACCCTTGACCCAACGGGCCGGGATATCCAGGGAACGCGCCATTGTGACGAGTGCAGTGGAATAATAATCGCAGTAGCCTTCCATAATCTCAAACAGGAAGCTCTCGACCATATCTTTGCTTCTTGCGCGTGAGACATCCGGCTGATTCGTGTAGGGGAAGGTTTGCTGGAGATATTGCTGCAGCAGCATGACCTTCTCGTACGGCGTCTGTGCTCCGGCAGTAATCTCCTCCGCGAGCGTACGGACCCGCTCTGGGAAGTTACCCGGCAGCTGGAGATACGGGTCAAGAACAAGATTTCCGTACAGCTGTTCATAAGTCTGTGTACTCAGCTCCTGAAACGGTACCACTGGTACCTCCGAGGTCACCACATAGGTCTGGGGGTAAGAGCGTGCACTGCCCGCTGCATTCCACAGCAGCTCGCTGTCTCCCCCCCGCCATGACAGCCCGTTGCTCTCCGCCACGCCATCCACAGCATTCACTTTTACAATCGAGTAGCCGCCGAAGAGCACAGGATAGTTGTTGCCGCCCAGCAGCTGAACCGTCTGCGTCAGTGTCCGGGTCTCTGTCTTAGGGGCCGCAACAGGCTCCAGCATTTCTCCTACCTGGACTGTCCTGAAGGTTCCCCGGCTGAATGTATCATCGTCACTCCAGCCTTTTCCGGAATACGTACTCCGGATCTCTCCGCGCATATAGGTCCGCAAATCGGAGGTGACGGTCATTACGGGAGAATAATCAAAGTTAAAGCCTCCGCCAAGATTATCATCATTCAGACTGTAGCCGGAGGTGGTTGCGCCATTTGTCCCTTCACCGGTTGAGCTTTCACCGCCGCCTGAAGAGGTGCCTGAAGAAGGTGTATTTCCGCTCCACTCCTGCCAGACCGTATAGGGGTCGGTTAACGTAGGACGTACATCCGGCATATTCACTCCGGCAATAATGACAAGTGAGAAGATAATCGCTATATTAAGGGCGACTTTGAAAGGATATTTGAGCAGATAGGCCCAGCCCCGCGGATAATACAATTGGAAGCTTCTTAGATGCCTGGTGACCAGCCAGCCCATTCCGGCAAACACGGTCCAGGCTACTTCCTGCCATAATACAGATGTTGTAAAAGAGTCCAGCACGGCGAACGCCGTAATATTCATCCCGATGAACATTAGAATCCGCACCTTGCCATTCACCCACCAGGATGACAGCAGCATCAGCACCCAAGCACCCAGCGCAAACCAGATATACGGATTCATATGTGTGATGATATCCGGCAGCCGTTCTCGAAATGTAGGCAGCCAGGGATTCGGAACATATTCCCCGTAATGCAGAAGAATACGATACACGAGGTACCCTATCGCCACACCTTCAAGCATGAGGCGGTAAATCCATTTAACAGGTATAATAATTTCAATTAAGGCTACTGTTACAAGAGTCAGCAATACAACGGCTGTTGTCTCCTCCAGCCAGAAAGGCACAGTGTAGGAGACCCACTGCAAAGCGATGATCACGAGCCATAGCAGTGTCAATGCGTGATGCCATGAGGATTTGACTGCGTTCTTCCAATGCTTCATCGTACAGGATCACCTCCAAGTACCGCAGGGAGCTCATGAAGTGTGCTGATATTATGACCGGTAACCCCATGCGACTGAAGAATATTCAGCCACTCTCCGGCCCGGTATTTCCCTGAAGGATGAAGAACATGAATGTGGGACGGGGTCATCCCCCTGCTGTCAGCCCAGCGCAAGGTATCCAGTACCACCCTGCCGCTCTGCGGGCTGATCAGGACGAAGTACGCCCCCTTGGGGAACATCCGCTGGGCACTCTCCAGTCTGGTAATCAGCGGACCACGGCCTTCCGCATTGATATCGATCAAATATTGAATCATCTTCTGCCGCTCTGCATTGCCTTCCGCCGGACTGAACACCTTCGTATGTCTATCGAGGCAGCACAGGCCGATGCCGATTCTCTCCCGGATGCCAAAGCCGAGCAGTGAAGCCGTGATGGATACCGCCAGCTCAAACTGAGCGGAGTTGTAGTAACCGCTTGAGCTGCCGTCCAGCACCAGAATCGTCCTGGGCACAGATTCATGCTCGAATTCCTTGGACTTCCAATCCCCGGTCTTCGCCGTTGCATTCCAGTGAATCCGTGTCAGCCGGTCTCCGTAGACATAATCACGGACTCCGTTGATCTGCGTCGTCTCGCGCCGCGACTGAAGCAGTGAGACCTGCGGCCCTGACAGGCGTGCTTTGCGTTCATACAGCTGCCATCGCGGCACCATGACCACCCGGGGCATCACCCTGAATTGTCCTTCCGCCTTAAATGTGCCTTTGTGCTCCATCAGGCCGAAGATGTCTTCGCTGAGAATATCCGTGTTCTCAAAAGCATAGCAGCCCCGCTCCAGCTGCGGCGTCTGGAACAACAGCTCCCCCCGACCTCCCATGTTAGGAATGAGGCTCTCCTCAAACACCCATGACTCTCCATTATGACGCTTCAGGATTTCCCGCACCACCACGTAGGGTAAGGGCAGAAATCCCGGAATCGTGACCTCCAGCTTCACCCGCAGATAACCTCCGGCATAGAGCAGATCAGGCTTATCCTGTTCGGAGTAGAAGCTGCGGGTACCCTTGGCCCTCCGGACGCCGCCCAGTCCCCCAATGATTAGATACAGGATCAGGACCGATACCATAATGAACAGCATGAACGAGGTTTTGCCGCCCTGAAACAGCACGTAGAGCAGAGTGATGACCCAAATCGCAAGCACGCCCATGAATTTCCTTGGCTGAATAACGGCGGCCGCTCCCGCTAAGATGCTCCTCATCTTATTGCCTCATCGTTACAGGCACATGAATGCTCTGCAGCAGCTTCTGCAGCAGGGAATCCACGCTTACATTATCAAGGCGTGATTCCGGTCGCAGCAGAATGCGGTGTCCCAGGGCAAACGGAGTAAGGGTCTTCACATCATCAGGCAGAACATAATCGCGGCCCTGCAGGAAAGCATAAGCTTTGCATGCCATCATGAACGAAAGCGATGCCCGGGGGCTGGCCCCCAGAAGGATAAGCGGGTGTACCCGCGTCTGCCGGACTACATCGAGCAAATAGTTCAGGACCGGATCGCTGATATAAATATCGCGGATCTCCTCCTGGATGGCGGCAATGGTATCCATCCCGGTGACCGGAGTCAGCTTGTCTACCGGTTGGCCCTGCTGGTGAGTAATCAGCAGATTCTTCTCGGTCGCGGCATCGGGATAACCCAGGCTGATCCGCAGCATGAAGCGGTCCAGCTGGGCCTCAGGAAGGGTATAGGTGCCTTCAAAGTCTATCGGATTCTGCGTTGCGCAGAGCATGAACGGATGCGGCAGAGGATAGGTCTCCCCGTCGACCGTCACATTGCGCTCCTCCATGACCTCAAGCAGTGCGGACTGGGTCTTGGTGGTCGCCCGGTTAATCTCATCGGCAAGCAGAATATTGGTCATGACCGGCCCCGGGCGGAAGTGAAACATTTCATCGCGCGGATGATAGACAGATACACCCGTAATATCACTCGGAAGAATATCGGGATTGCACTGAATCCGGCGGTATTCACCAGACATGGAACGGGATAGCGCCCGGATCAGCTGCGTTTTGCCAGTCCCCGGAACATCCTCAATCAGGACATGTCCGCCAGCAAGGAGTGCCGTGAGCAGCAGTTCAATTTCGAAGCTTTTACCGAGTATACAGGATTCTAGATTAGTGCGGACAGCGTTCATAATTTGCGTAGATTCTTGACGTACGGGCATATATGGTAAACCTCCTATGTCAGAATAAGCAGTAATATATACATTTTACATGATTCGAGTAGTGAAAGTACATGTTAGGGGCCGTGAAATTATAGAGCGGCTTACGAGATTTGTCCAAAAGAAACACTTACCGGCCGCAGCAAAACACAGCATCTTCCGTCATAGCCCGGAGGAGCGCCTTCAGGGAAGCCACTGGAAAAAGTGAGCATCACAGATACCTTTCATTAAGTTGTGGTTGTCCGCTATTACCGAGTTCGAAGAAACGCTGACTCTATAGCGGAATTACCAGCGGGGCTGGGGTGTTTGGGCTTCTGGTATGTTCGGGCTGGGCGTTCAGGAGCTGGTACGTTCGATAGATTCGATAGCGTTGGGGTGTTCGGGAGGCTGATTAGATAATGTTGTACTTTTTGCAGGATTTCTCGCGTCCTGAGGGGGGAAATCCGGTATTGTTGTAATTTGTGCAAGATTTCTTGAGTTCTCCTCATAATGCTCTGCTAACCGGCAGGCCGAGATTACTAATACCTCACATTTCCTCACTTAGCCTACCCCAAGCACCTTTCAAAGGCTTCTACTTTCCGGAAATTCACAGCCACTCCCTCCCTCCCCTTATTTCCGCCCACCGCAATCGCCTATAGCAAATTAATAGCTACCTTTAAAATCAATGGCATTGCTTTGGGTTACAGTGTAATCCCAAAGTCAAAAGACCGCCAAAGGCGGCCCTCCTAATTTAGCTTTATTTCACTTAGTTTTTCTTTTCCCACTTAATCCTTCTACATACGTTACTCCACTTATTTATTCTATAGCCTTCTCTTCACCCTAGCCCTTCGGCCGGACAACAAGCGCTGCCAGGAATGAGAAAACAATCGCGGAGGAAATCCCTGCACTTGTAACATCGAAGATCCCTGTCACCACCCCGACCCAGCCATCCCTCTCCAGCTCCGTCAATGCGCCGTGCACCAGGGAATTACCGAAGCTGGTAATCGGAACGCTTGCTCCGGCTCCGGCGAATTTCACCAGCGGGTCATAGATCCCGAAGGCATCGGCAATCGCACCAAGTACGACCAGCGTACTCATAGTGTGGGCGGGAGTCATCGCTAGCACATCGAACATCAGCTGCCCAAGGACACAAATGGCTCCTCCGATCAGAAAAGCCCATAAATAAATCATACTTCTTCACCTCCGCTCTCCAGGGCTACCGCATGGGCTACGCACGGAATACTCTCCCCTTGCTGATAAGACAGCGGTGAGAGCAGCGCTCCGGTTGCCACAATAAGCACCCGTTTCAGTTCACCTTTTTTCAGACGGCTCAGAATATGTCCATAGGTCACTACCGCCGAACAGCCGCAGCCGCTTCCCCCCGCAATAACATATTTCTGCTTGTCCAGGTCATAGATCATAAGCCCGCAATCATTGAAGACTGTCTGCTCCATGGGAATCCCCTCTTTGGCCAAAAGCTCCTTGGCAATCGGCAGACCTACAGATGCCAGGTCTCCCGTTACAATCAGATCATAATGCCCCGGTGACAGCCCGGTGTCCCGGAAATGCGCGGTAATCGTATCAGCGGCAGCTGGTGCCATTGCGGTTCCCATATTGAACGGATCCTTCAGTCCAAGATCCATAATACGCCCAAGAGTTGCTGATACGACATAAGGACCTTTAACGGTACCGTCATTCACGCCGACCACTGCACAGCCTGAGCCCGTAACTGTGTATTGGGCCGTTGGCGGCTTCTGGGAGCCATATTCTGTAGGATAGCGGAATTGTTTCTCCACCGTACAGTTATGGCTTGATGTGCCTGCCAGTGCGTACTTGCCGCCGCCGGAGTCAACGATCATGGAGGCGATAGCCAGACTCTCCATGGAAGTCGAGCAGGCGCCGAAGACGCCAAGATAAGGCACGCCGAGCTTCCGCGCGGCGAAGGAGCTGCTGATGATCTGGTTCATCAGATCACCGCCGACAAAAAACTCCAGCTTCTCCTGCTCCAGATTTGCGTTCATAAGCGCGAGCTTGGAAGCTTTTTCAAACAATGCACGCTCTGCCTTCTCCCATGTCTTCTCGCCCATTTCCAGCGAATCGTAGATAAAATCAAAGCTTGAAGCAAGCGGGCCCTCTCCCTCTTCCGGGCCTACCACTGCGGAGGAGCCGAGAATGACCGGACGGTTCGTGAATTCCCAAGTTTGACTGCCGAGCTGCTTCATCGTTTAATGCGCACCTCCCCAGCCCATAACGGCATAAACGACACCTACGATAAAAGCGGCAACCACGCCGAATACAATAACAGATCCGGCCAGCTTGAACATATTACCGCCAACCCCGAGCACTAGGCCCTCTGCCCGGTGTTCCAGTGCCGCCGAGCACATGCTGTTGGCGAACCCTGTGACAGGCACGGCCGAACCTGCCCCGCACCACTGGGCAAGCTTGTCATATACACCGAAGCTGGTCAGAATGACGGAGAGCAGGATCAGAATAGCCACTGTCGGGCTTGCTGCTTCCCGCGAAGTCATATCGAATATAGCCATGAACGCTTCCTGAATGCCTTGTCCCAGCACACAGATCAGGCCGCCTGAAATAAAGGCGCGCACACAATTCTTAAACACAGGACGGGATGGCACATATGGCTTGCTTAGCTCCTGATAATCCTGCGGGGTCAGCGTATCAAGCCGCAGCTTGACGCCTGATTTCTTTGTCTTTGCCGGCAATGCAGACACCTCCAGTTAGGATACGAAAGGGAGCGGGCAGCGGGATACGCGTTTCCCGTCCCTCCGGTTTGTGCTTCAATAAAGGTTTTTCCTTATTGTTCACTATAGGCGGCCCCGTTATGTCCCCTTAAGCTCAGGAAAAATAAAACAGCACAACAATCAGCAGCAAAAACAGCACCAGTATCAGCACGGTTTCATTGTCCCGCCGGTACCGGCGGGGGTACCGCTTGTGGAGCCCTCGGGCCTGCACCTTCCTGCGCACTCCCCGATTGCCTGCTGCGGCTACGCTACCTGATAGCCACATTCTCCTCGCATCCTTTCCCGGCTCCTGCCTGCAGAGCCCTTACAACATAGTATTCGTCTACCAGGTCACTGTGTTCATGTGCCTTCCTGCCATGGACAATCGGCGTAACAATGTTCATACTGGGTAAGATGAACAAAGGACAATCACCAAAAGCGAGAAGGAACCGCAATAACACCTGATCCTGACAAGTGGAAACGGACTTGCCGTCCTTTTTAGGACGGTACCGTTTCAGCGAGAAAGATAAGGATAATTTATGTGCGGAGCATAAAACTCTTATCTTTTATCAATAACTTAAGTTCATCCTATAAGTGTATAAAAGGAGCGATATATGTATGAATCCAGAAACACTCGACTTGTTCAAAACATTGACCGAATTCCCTTCAGCCCCCGGCTTCGAGCGTGAATTGCGCGCTTATGTCAAGGAGGCGATGGCGCCTTATACCGATGAATTCGTGCAGGACCGCCTGGGCAGCCTGTTCGGCGTGCTGCGCGGTGAGGCGAACGGCCCCAAGATCATGGTCGCCGGACATTTGGATGAAGTGGGCTTCATGGTTACCGGCATCACGGACAACGGAATGATCCGTTTCACGCCGCTGGGCGGATGGCTTGCTTCGGCAGTGGCTTCGCAGCGGCTGCAGATTATCACACCAAAGGGGACACTGAATGGCGTTGTCGGCAGTACACCGATCCACCTGCTGAGCGCGGAAGAGCGGGGCAAGACGGGCGATATCGGTAAAATGTACATAGATATCGGCGCGGACAGCCGCGAGGAAGCACAGAGCTTCGGCGTTGCCCCGGGGCAGCAGATTGTGCCGGTCTGTCCGTTCACCCCGCTGGCCAATCCGAAGAAGATTATGGCCAAAGCCTGGGACAACCGCTATGGCGTAGGTCTGGCAATTGAATTAATGAAGGAATTGCACGGCAAAAAATTGCCGAATACTGTCTATTCCGGCGCTACCGTCCAGGAAGAAGTCGGACTGCGCGGTGCGCGGACCGCGGCCAATCTGCTTCAGCCGGATATTTTCTTCGGCCTGGATGCCAGTGCTGCTGCCGACATGACCGGTGACCGCCAGGCCTTCGGCCAGTTGGGACAAGGTGCCCTGCTGCGCATTTTTGATCCTACGATGATTACCCACCGCGGACTGATTGAATACGTTCAGGATACGGCGGATACGCACCGGATCAAATACCAGTATTTCGTCTCCCAGGGGGGAACGGACGCCGGTCAGGTGCATGTCAGCGGGATCGGCATTCCTTCGGCGGTGATCGGGATCTGTTCACGTTATATCCATACGGCTACTTCCATTATTCATAGCGACGATTATGCAGCGGCCAAGGAGCTGCTGGTCAAGCTGGTTGAAGGCCTGGACCGCACTACACTGCAGACGATTCTGGAGAACAGCTAAGCAGAGCTTTAATTCGGCGGGTATGGTTATGCCAATCTTATTATTACGGTGCCTCTCTTACAAAGGGGGCGCCGTATTTGTTATGCCGACATCATACGCACCGGAAGCGCAAAAAGCCGCAGGGATAGGTTGCCCCCGCGGCTGTAGTTCTATAGATTTATTTCAACTTCGCATATTGCTCCATCGCAGATTTATGAACCGGATGATCAGCAGCAATGCCCGTATACTTCGCCAGAGCAGCTTCTGCGCCAAGCTCAGTAATAGCGGCTTGCAGCTCCACTGCTTCCGGGTCATCGCTTACATTGAACAGCAGTGCGCCGGCCATTGAGCGGGTCAGGGCAGCATAGCTGAGCCCCCTGTCGTACGCCTGCAGCGCAGGTGAGACCAGACGGTCATTCGGCGACAGCTTGCGCAGCGGCGAACGGCCGACACGGGATACTTCATCGGTCAGCGCCGGGTTGCGGAAGCGCTCAAGGATTTTGTCGATATACTTGCTGTGTTCTGCCTGATCGAAGCCGTGCTTCTGGATCAGCACCGCGCCGGTTTCTTCCAGCACTTCACGGACCTGTGCAGTCAGAGCTTCATCCGCCATAGCCTGCTGGATGGTTTCGTACCCGCGCAGGAAGCCAAGATACGCTGCGGAGCAGTGTCCGGTATTCACGGTGAACAATTTACGCTCGATATAAGGCTCAAGGTTATCCACGTAGTGCACACCTTCAATAGGTGTATAACCCGGGATCATCTGGGAGGAATCTACGACCCACTCATAGAATGGCTCTACGACCACCTTCAGAATATCCTCATGCTGCTGCAGCGGAACAATCCGGTCCACAGCTGCGTTCGGGAAGGCAACAGAAGCATCCGCTTTGGCGCGGGCTGCTTCATCCAGCTTGGCATACACCAGCTCTTTGAGCTGGGCACTGCCGCCAATCGCGTTCTCGCAGGCAATCACATGCAGCGGTGCGGAAGAGACTGCTACCCGTCTGCTGATGCCATCAGCCAGAACACCCGCAATATGCTTCAGAATCGACACGCCGACAGCGGTGGTAACCAGATCGGCTGCAGCAATGGCTGCGGCAACTTCTTCACCATGAGTTACGCTGCTGAGTGCAGTTACATTGTTGACGATTACCGTCTCCTGACCATCGCTGGCCAGCGTTACGGGATACTCACCGCGCTCCTGAAGCTGGGATACGAAAGCCTCATTCACGTCCACGAAAGTTACTTCATACCCTGCCTGCGACAGCAGCAGTCCGATGAAACCTCTGCCGATGTTGCCCGCGCCGAAATGGACAGCCTTCATTATTCCATGCCTCCTTCGAAGATCGCGATCACATCAGCAGCCGTTGGAGCATTCATTACGCGCTCAATGGCATCATCTTCTGTGAAAATCATCGCCACGTTGGTCAGGACCTCCATATGCCCGTCGCCTGCGGCGGCAATACCGATCACTACGAATGCCGGCTCATCCCCTCCGAAATCCACACCGTCCGGAAAACGGATTACAGACAGTCCTGTGGATTTGATGAATGGCCGTGCTTCCTTGGTCCCGTGAGGGATCGCCAGCCCTCCGCCCATATAGGTGGACACCACTTCCTCGCGCTCCAGCATCTTAGGGATATATTCTTCCGTTACATGTCCTGCATCGACAAGCAGCTTACCCGCCATAGTGATCGCTTCGTATTTATCTTTAGCGGCACCGTGCATAATTATTTTATTCTCTGACAGTATACTCATATGGTTTCTCTCACTTTCAAATTAAATTTTAGTTTGGAAAAAATGAAGCAGCTCTGAGGACAGATATCCCCGGATCTCAGGCTCCGTACGCTCCTCCAGCAATTGTACCAGTTCGGAATTAAGCAGCAAAGCGCTGATCTCGCTGAGCACCTCCAGACTCTCCTTGGACAGTCTGCGCGGAGCCAGCATAAGCAGAATCACTCTAACCTCAGTGTCTCCCTCCAGAATGACAGGCTGGCGCAGCCGGTACAACGTAAGCGATGACAGATGAATATGGCTGCTGCGGGTATGAAAAAGCGCCAGCCCCGTGTCCGGTATCACCTGACTGGTCATCCGCTCCCGCTCCAGCAGGCGCTCCAGCACAATGTCCGCATCCCCAATTACGCCGCTTCCATTCAGCAGTGCCAGCATTTCCACCAGTGTTGCAGACAAATCCATATCCTTATTGTCAATGGGATGGAACCGGAACCGCTCCAGCAGGCTGACCATTTCATCAAGAATCCCCTTGTAGCTCCTCAGCCGCTCAAGTGAAGCCTCATCCCGCATAGCCCGGTCCTGCTCACCTAATGGGCCTGTTTCCCGCTCACGCAGCGTTGTATTCTGGATATAATTCAGCAGTTTCTCTATCTCTTCCCCTGTGAGCAGGGGGCTGATTTTGATATAACGTTCCTTATCAATTGGCAGATCAATGGTAGAAATAATCAGGTCGTAGTCCACATCCGGCAGGCGTGCGGCTTCATACCAGGAAATATTGCCGAGAATCTCAATCTGCGGCATTTCTTTGGTCAGCCGGGTAGCCAGCAGACGGGAGGAGCTGAGTCCGCTGGCACAGACCAGAATGGCTCTGACATTACGCCTTAGCTGATTAAGCCGCTCGACGGAAGCCCCGAAATGCATAACCAGAAACCCGATTTCTTCATCCGGAATTTCAAGCTCAAGCTGCATATCCTCTACGGAGGCACGGACGATGTTGAACAGATACTCATAATCCCGGCGGATCGGTCCGAGCAGCGGATTGCGGATGCGTGTACCTTCACGAATCCGCTTCAGGGCGGGATCGATATGCTCCAGCAATCCTTCGCGCAGGGAACGGTCACTCTGGAAAGGAAGCCCTGTCCGTTTGACCACACTCTCCGTCAGCTTGTAGACGATCTCCATTAACTCAATATCGCCGTAGGCAAAACCGGCAGAAGAGAATGAATCCTGTACCCGGTCGAATAATCCGGCGATATACAAGACCTCTACCCGGGGAATTTCCATCCCAAGCGCCGCTCCGAGCTGCTGGACAAAGCTCTCAGCCCCGGCAATGTTGCGGTGATCAGACATTCTGGAATAACCCGCCTCTTCACCGCTGTCAATGCTCCGGCCGATTTCGATCCGCCTGGTCGTTACGGCTAGACCCAGCAGCATTTCCATGTAGACAATTTCCGGAAGCTCAGCGGTCCATTTCCATTCCATATCCCACAGGGTATTCTCTACCTCCATAAGATTGGATTTCCCTACCGTAGACAGCAGAACACGGAAGGCCGGGTTGCTCTCAGCCTGGGAGCCATGACCTACCAGATCGGACAGATCCAGATGCTCAGCGGCCAGCCGGCCAATCGCCCGGCGCTTATCGATCTCACTGCCGGTGATTTCAACGCCGTAGCCTCTTCTGCGGACCAGCTCCAGGCCGAATTTACGGACCCATTGCTCCAGTTCGTCCAGATCGTAGCTTACAGAGGCGACTGTCACCTTGAGTGAATGCGCGAGCGTGAACAGCTTCACCGGCTCTTCCGCCTCCAGCAGGGCGCAGAGCTCATACACCTTGCGGTCTTCTCCAGAATACTCCGCCGGCTTCTCTTCCCGCAAAAACAGGCGCAGCTCCGCAAGACCGGCCTCCGGGCCGCTCAATTGTATGCCTTTTCCCGATTTTTTGATCAGATTCAGACCAAAATTCTTCAGCGCAGACTCTATGTCCTCCATCTCCCGGTGAACGGTTCTTACACTCACAGCGGTAGCCTCGGCGATTTCAGCGGCCGTAATTTCTCCGCTGACTCCGAGCAAAAGCCATATAATCTGGCGCTGCCTGGCGGTAATTTTCCTCATATTCCGCGAACACCCTCCGCCCTACACCAAGTAGAAACGGCTATGCCGTCCTATAAGGGACGGCATCCGTTTCAGCAAGAAATATAAGGTAAAGTATAGTGGAACATATACTTTCTTATATTTGGAGACAAACGCTGGCTTTGTCGGCCAGCGTCTCCTTATTTGACATTATGCTTATTAATTTATCTTACACTTCTGCGTCTTACTTCAAACGTTCCACGAGCTCATCATATTTCGGGCTCTTCAGGAAGTTGTCGATCGAGATGTGCTCTGCGTTTGGATTCACGGCAATGGCACGGTCAGTAAGTGTCTTCTGCGTAACTACGATGTCGGCATCCGCAGGAATTTCACTGACAGCAGAGTTCACAACCGTAATGTTAACCCCTGCGCTTTGCAGTTTCTTGCGCAGTACGGAAGCGCCCATCGCACTGGAACCCATCCCTGCATCACAAGCGAAGACGATTTTGTTCACATTGGCTTTCGTGCGTACATTAGCAGCTACAGTAGTTGCAGTTGCCGCAGTTTGAGCTGCAGTTCCCGCGGATTTCATGTCTTTAACCTTGGCTGCTGCTTCCTCAATATCCATTTCTTCTTCGTCATTCTTCTTAACAGTCTTCAGCAGCAGGGCCGCAAGAGCGAAGGACACGACGGTTGCGACGATAACCCCGGCCAGCATTGGAAGATATCCGCCCTTAGGTGTCATCGCGAAGTATGCAAAGATACTGCCTGGAGAAGGAGAAGCTACGAGACCTGCACCCAGCATCTGGAAGGTGAATGTACCCGATACACCGCCACCGATAACTGCAAGGATCAGACGCGGGTTCATCAGGATGTAAGGGAAGTAGATTTCATGAATACCGCCCAGGAAGTGAATGATGATTGCGCCCGGTGCGGAAGATTTAGCAGAGCCTTTACCAACCAGCCAGTAAGCAAGCAGGATACCAAGACCTGGACCAGGGTTCGATTCAAGCATGAATAGAATAGATTTACCTACCCGTTGTGATTGTTCAAGCGCGATTGGTCCAAGTACACCATGATTGATAGCATTGTTCAGGAACAATACCTTGGCTGGCTCAATGATAATATTGATGAGCGGCAGCAGATTATGATTTACCAGGAACTCAACACCATTAGACAAGATGTTAGTCAAACCTTCAACCAGAGGTCCGATACCTTTAAGTGCTCCAACGGATAGTACGCCACCGATAATACCGAGTGAGAAGTTATTAACAAGCATTTCGAAGCCGGCTTTAATTTTGCCGTCAACCGCTTTGTCAAATTGCTTCAATACCCAGCCAGCCAGCGGACCGACCAGCATAGCTCCAAGGAACATCGGAATAGATGATCCGACAATAACCCCCATGGTAACTACAGCCCCGATAACACCGCCGCGTTTGCCGTGAACCATCTGACCGCCGGTATATCCGATCAGCAGCGGAAGCAAATATTTGATCATTGGATCAACCAGAGCTGCTAGGCTTTCATTTGGAAGCCAGCCTGTTGGAATAAATAATGCTGTAATTAACCCCCATGCGATGAATGCGCCGATATTCGGCATAACCATACCGCTGAGCATGCGTCCGAATTGCTGGACTCTTACCCGTGCACCACCGGATGAAGTTTGCTGAGTTGCCGTTGTGGCCATTTAAGATGCCCCCTTATTGAATTGAATAGGAACCCTTCTCGCACTGCTTCCTTAAAGGTTATTCCCTATGAACACATCGTAATTCAAAGCGCTTTCTTTGTCACCAAATTGAAAACACGGTTTCGTCATGAATGTTGTTGACATCATTTAAGAGTTCCTGCCAAGGGGCTATAGTATGGTGTTTCCACTGCTCCCAATGACCTATATCAGGCCTATTAGCAAGGATACTCCATTCTGTGTGCAAACCTTTTGTCCGCCGCATTCCCCTTTTAGGATGCACCCAATTACCGTTATTTATCATATCCTCCAGCCTTGCCGTACAAAATAACCGCACAAAGTTGCTGGATAGCCAGTTGCTACTTATGCTCCTCATTTCTTCCAGGGATGCAAATTGTGTTCGGTTTTTCTGTGAAAATACGTCTGGCACTGCGATAAACGCACGGCCTACGCGGCGCACCCAGTCCAATTGTGTTCGGTTTTTCGATTACATTTGGCCTACGCGGTGCACCCAGTCCAATTGTGTTCGGTTTTGCGATTACATTTGGCTTACGTGGCTTACCCAGTCCAATTGTGTTCGGTTTTTCGATTACATTCGGCTTAAGCGGCGTACCCAGTCCAATTGTGTTCGGTTTTTCGATTACATTTGGCCTACGCGGTGCACCCAGTCCAATTGTGTTCGGTTTTTCGATTACATTCGGCCTACGTGGCGCGTCCAGTCCAATTGTGTTCGGTTTTTCGATTACATTCGGCTTACGCTACCCACCCGGTCTAATTGTGTTCGGTTTTCCGTTAAAATTTGTTAAATAGATGAACAGACGACGTTCTGTTTTTAGGCGCGCTGCTCATTTTCATGCTGGAGTTGTGCCTTGAAAGACATGTTTGTTTTCGCATACATTTGGCCTGATTCCCCTCGCAGCAGCTCATTGTATTCGGTTTTTCTGTGAAAATACGTCTGGCACTGCGATAAACGCACGGCCTACGCGGTGCACCCAGTCCAATTGTGTTCGGTTTTTCGATTACATTTTGCCTACGCGGTGCACCCAGTCCAATTGTGTTCGGTTTTTCGATTACATTTGGCTTACGTGGCTTACCCAGTCCAATTGTGTTCGGTTTTCCGTTAAAATATGTTAAATAAATGAAAAGACGATGTTCTGTTTTTTAGCCACGCTGCTCATTTTCATGCTGGAGTTGTGCCTTGGAAGACATGTTTGTTTTCGCATACATTTGGCCTGATTCCCCTCGCAGCAGCTCATTGTGTTTGGTTTTTCGCGCATACATCGGCCTCCTCTGGCCAGCCTTCAGGGGGATTCTGCGGGATTCCTGATACAAGAACATATTGATCCTTCAGACGTTTTTGCTTCTTGCTCCAATGAAGATTATCCACAACAGACGGAATTCATGAGTTCCTAACAAAAATACAACAAAAAGCCAACCAGAAACTTCTGGTTGACCTAATAATACGAAAAACTGCCCCCTGTACGGGGACAGCCTTGTCTTCTCATGCTTATCATTCTTAACATGCTTAGTGCACGTTCTCAAATCATATCCAGCGGAACCTTCCATGACGGCTGCGGAAAAGCATCGTCCAGCTGCCAAAGCTCATCTGACGTAAGCACAAGCTTGCCGGCGGCTTCATTCTCTTCCACATGCTGGCGGGTGCCCGCCTTGGGAATCGCCAGCACATCCGCTTCACGGATGCTCCAGGCGAGCAGAATCTGCAGCGGAGTCGCTTCATGGTCCCGGGCAATCCTCTGCACGGTTTCATTCTCCGTCAATCCTTTTCTCAGCGTTCCAGCCTGGGCCAGCGGAGAATAGGCCATTACCGGAATCTTGTGTCCGCTCAGATATGGCAGGAGCTCATGCTCGATGCCTCTGGAGCCGAGATGGTAGAGCACCTGATTCACTGCGCAGTGATTGCCGCCGGGAATGCGCAGCAGCTCCTGCATGTCGGGCGTATCGAAATTGGAGACGCCCCAGCGGGCGATTTTGCCGGAAGCTACCAGTGCCTCCATTCCCTCTACAGTCTCCTCCAGCGGGATGGTCCCCCGCCAGTGCAGCAGGTACAGATCCAGATGATCGGTGCCCAGCCGCTTCAGGCTTGCTTCACAGCTGCGGATTAGTCCGGCTCCTGCAGCATTATGCGGGTAAACCTTGGAAACGAGGAATACGTCATCGCGGATTCCCTTCACCGCTTCACCGACAAGCTCCTCGGAACGGCCGTCCCCATACATCTCAGCGGTATCAATCAGATTCATTCCCAGCTCTACGCCAAAGCGCAGAGCAGCGATTTCTTCAGCCCGGTTCGCTGCATGCTCGCCCATGAACCAGGTTCCCTGGCCCAGTTTGGGTAACATAACTCCGTCCGGCAGTAGGATTTTATCAGATACAGGTTTGCTCATAATAATGGAAGTCTCCTTATAGGATGAATGGTGTGACTTGCTACTACTTATTATATTTACCATATCCGCTCTCCCGAAACATCCGGCAAGTGTCCAAATCATAAACTTTCAGCGGAATCAGCCGATCAGCTTCAACCCGGCTACAGCTCCAAGAATCAGCACGATGCAGAAAATACGCCGCGGATCGCGGGCTTCACCATAGAACAACATACCCATAATCGCCGCTCCAGACGCGCCAATCCCTGTCCAGATTGCGTAAGCTATCCCCATCGGCAGGCTCTCCATCGCCAGGGACAGCAGCAGGAAGCTTGCACCGAAACCCAGGACAAGCAGGCCTGCAGACTGCCAGTTGCGGTTCTTATGCAGCTTACCTATCATGGCCACCCCGAACATTTCACATAACCCGGCGGCAATCAACATTACCCATGCCATATTACTTCAGCTCCTTTGCTTGCTTATCCGCCATATCCGCAGGCGTGGCCAGCTTCAGGCCAACAACTCCGGCCAGCAGCAACACTATCAGTACCAGCTTCAGCGGACGCAGCGGCTCTCCGAACAGGATTCCGCCAGCCAGAACGGTTCCCGCAGTCCCGAGCCCGACAAATACTGCGTAGACTGTACCGACCGGCAGCCTGCCGCTGGCCCATATGAGGGCGTAGAAGCTGACCAATATCGCCACTATCGTTATCGCCCATTCCCAGGGGGCCACAGCGTGCTTCAGCCCGATTACCCATACCACTTCAAAGCAGGCAGCACCTGCAATCATTGTCCATGCCTTGCTGTTGTTATTTTTGCTCATTTCTCTTCTGCCTCCTGAAAATAAAATAAGCCCGGAAGGTTATCGTCGTATGACGATACCTCCCGGGCTTTTATCCCTCCGTGTATACACGGCTATGGTTCACTCCGTGCGTTCTCCCTCGGACCAGACCAGCATAACAGCTGCGGAACCCTAGAGAACATATAAAGCATTATTAAGTTACAACGTATGTTAGCAAATCCCCCTGTGAAAAGCAACCCCTATGTTCTTGCCGGCACCGCTGCTGCGTCTTACTCCTGTCCGGCCAATGCGTTCATTTCACGCAAATCTTCAGCCAGATCGGCTTCGGTATATTTGCCCTGGCCGAAGCCGATCAGCGCGCGCAGCGGCATGTATTTCATCATGGCCAGGAACATTTCAGGATTATCACCCATCGCATCTTCCATCCCGAAGATACTGCCGTAATTCTTGGCTTTGCCCTCAGTCAGCGGATTCGCCAGCAGATCTCCGACCGTAGAGTTGCGGTGGAACCTTACGGCCAGCTTCGTCGTCGATACTACCTCCAGCTCTGCGGTGAGGCGGATATCGCGTGAGGATGAACCTACGGCGATCTTGAACATCCCGCTCTCCACATGCCAGTCGGCCAGCTTCACATTGTAGTAGGCAAAGGAGCGCTTATTCAGTGTAAAGGTTACGTCGCATTCTTCCCCCGGCTGCAGCTCAATCTTGTCGAAGCCCTTCAGCTCCTGCAGCGGACGGAGCACGCTGCTCTCTACATCGCTGACATAGAGCTGCACGGTCTCTTTGCCTGCTCTGCTGCCGGTGTTCTTAACGGTCACCTTAACCTTTACGGTGTCCGTATCCTTGATGCTGGTCTGATCCAGCGACAAATTGCTGTACTCGAATTCTGTATAGCTGAGTCCGAACCCGAACGGGAACAGCGGCTCAATTTCTTTTTTATCATAATAACGGTAGCCGACAAACAAGCCTTCCTTGTACTCCACGGTATCGCCTTCTCCAGGGAAATTCAGGAATGATGGATTGTCGCTCAGCTTCTGCGGGAACGTCTCCGCCAGTTTGCCGCTTGGGCTTACTTCACCAAAGAGCAGATCGGCCACCGCGCCGCCAAAAGCCTGCCCCCCGAGATATCCTTCCAGCACAGCCTTCGTCTGCGGCAGCCAAGGCATTTCTACTGGAGAGCCGTTGCTGAGCACCACGATAATGTTACTCTGAACCTCAGCCACAGCATCGAGCAGAGCCAGATGGCTCGCCGGAAGCGACAGGTGGCTGCGGTCATAACCTTCCGACTCATAGCGGTCAGGCAATCCAAGGAACAGCACGGCAGCATCCGCTTTCACCGCTGTATCGCGGGCTTCCTGCAGCAGTTCCTCATTAACCTCATCGCTGGCCAGCTCATACCCCTGTGCGTAGAGGAAGCTAGCCCGATCACCTGCAACCGCCTGCATCTCGATGAAAGCATCATCCAGCTTCGTCGGATTCACATGCGAGCTGCCGCCGCCCTGATAGCGCGGTGTCTTGGCGAATTCGCCGATAATTGCCAGGGTACCGCTCTTGGCAAGCGGCAGAACACTGTCTTCGTTCTTCAGCAGCACCATGCTCTCCCGGGCCACCTCACGTGCCAGTGCATGATGTTTGTCCTGATCGAAGACGGCCTGTTCGTCCCGGCTGCCCGTACTCTTGAAGATAAAAGCCAGCATCCGCTCTACCGCAAGATCCAGAGTCTCCACGGACAGCTCCCCGTTGTTCACTGCAGCTACGATCTTGGCGTCGCCGATGCCTCCGCTTGACGGCATTTCCAGCTCCAGACCCGCCTGCAGCGCCTTCACCCGCTCATTGACCGCACCCCAGTCGGACACAACAAAGCCTTCAAAGCCCCACTCGTCGCGAAGCACTTGCGTCAGCAGCTTATGGCTCTCTGAAGCATACTCACCATTCACCTGGTTATAGGAACACATCACGCTCCAAGGCTGGCTCTGCTTCACCGTGCCTTCGAAGCTGGCCAGATAGATCTCGCGGAGGGTCCGCTCATCAATAACGGCATCCACGGACATCCGGCGGTGTTCCTGATTATTGGCGGCAAAATGCTTCAGTGAAGTCCCGACCCCCTGGCTCTGCACTCCCTTCACATGATGCGCGGCCATCTCCGAAGCCAAATAAGGATCTTCCGAGAAATATTCAAAGTTCCGGCCATTCAGCGGTGAACGCTTGATATTATTGCCCGGCCCGAGCAGAACAGCAACATTCTCGACCTGACATTCCGCCCCCAATGCCTCGCCTACCCGGGCAATCAGCTTACGGTCCCAGGAAGAAGCCAGACCCGCTGCTGACGGAAAACAAGTCGCCGGTACGCTGTTATGCAGGCCCAGATGGTCCGCACTTCCCTGCTGCTTACGGAGACCATGAGGCCCGTCTGTTACCATCAGTGAAGGAATGCCCAGCCGTTCAATGCCTTTGGTATTCCAGAAATCCAGTCCGGAGCAGAGTCCAGCCTTCTCTTCAAGTGTCATTTGTGAAATTAGCTGCCGGATTTCCGCTGCTGTTGCCGTTGCCATAGTGTAGCCCTCCTAAGAATGCGTTTTCTTTTCTTTATTTTATACGACTTGTTCCGGCATTTATGGCATTTTATTTGGATTTTTGGTAATTTGGTTATATAAGAAAAGGAAGTGTTGGTTATGCCCGAGAACATGGAAGAACGCGAAGGAGTAGAGTATACCTGCAAGCTGATATATGAGGCTTACCGGGTTCCGGTCATGTGGCTGGATGCCGCAGACACTCCCCGGCTGACCCTGCCTCCGGCATTCGAATGCCGCCCGGCCGTTCAGGGGGCTCACTCCCTGCTTCAAGAGGTCATGGATATTGCCCGTAGGAGCAGCCCTGCTGCAACAGCTGCCGGGAAGGCTGCCCGCACTGCGGCTCCGCCGTATCTGCATACTACCGGCTTCCTGGAGAATTTCATTATTCTCCAGCTGCCTGAAGCAGATCATGCCGGCGGAGCCATCCTCATCGGTCCGGTGCTAAGCGCACCGGTCACCGGAGATAACGCGGCCAGCCTGATGCGCGATTACAGCATTCCTCCGGGGCAGCAGGAAGGCTGGCAGCAGTATTACCGCAGCTTGCCTGTGCTCAGCCGGATGCGCTGGTATCATGCTGCGCTGCTGCTCTACACCCTCGCCACCGGTGAGGCATTGTCCATTACAGAGCTGCTGCTGGCTGCGGGCAATGCGGAGCAGTCTGTCCCGCAGCCGGATGACAGCCCGGATCTGGACCTGTCCTACCGCCGCGAGAACACCTGGCTGCACCATGACCCGATGCTGGAGCGGGAGATGTTCCGCCATATTGCGAACGGGGACAAGGCGGGGCTGCTGCGGACCCAGGCTTCTTTTTCGGAAGAGAGCTACGGACGGTTGTCGAAGAAAAGCCAGCTGCGCAGCAAAAAAAACCTGGCCGTCTCCTCCATTACACTGGCGACACGCGCAGCGATTGAAGGCGGGCTGTTCTGGGAGATTGCCTATACCCTCAGCGACTTTCACATCCAGCATATTGAAGAGCTTCATGATATTCCGGCCGTGGACCGCGCCCAGCTTGCCGCTCTCTGTGACTTCGCCGACCAGGTGCTGGGCAGCCGCAGTTCGAAGCTCTCCCGCATCTCCGCGCTGTGCCAGAATTATATTTACAATCATTTATATGAAGAGATTCCGCTCAGCAGGCTGGCCGAATTCACCGGACTTAACGCCAGTTATCTGTCTCAGCTGTTCAAAAAGGAGACCGGAACCGCCATCAGCGATTATATCCAGCAACAGCGGGTCGAAGAAGCCAAACGGCTGATGGAGCTGCCCGGCATTCCGCTGTCGGATATTGCCTCCCGGCTGCATTTCAACGACCAGAGCTATTTCACCAAGGTATTCAAGAAATACACGGGCCTCACTCCCGGACAATACAAGCAGGATTCAGAGCGGTTCTCCCGTTTCACCTAAGTGTGGACAATTGAGCCAAGCTCCCGATTATGACGGATCGCGGTCCGCCCTACTGTGTAATCACAGCATAGATTTGCAAAATTATGGTATGATCCGGTTAAGGACGCTTTTCTACTTTCTTACAAAGGAGCGATTCAGCATGATCGGTAGCATTGTATTTGTTGGAGTAGTTGTATATGTCGCTATGCTGGGGATTAATCACAGTAATCGTCTTCAACGCAAAAACAAGCATTACGAGCACAGAAATAATTCGGCTGATAATTATTTCTTTCCGGGGCCAGATCTGAACAACTCTGCCGGAGACAGCCGCAGCGATGATCACCATCACCATGACGGGCACAGCGGAGCCAGCCATCATCACGGGCATCATAACCACAGCCATGGCGGAAGCAGTTGGGATAGCGGCGGTCATCACGGCGGCCACGGCGGCATGGATAGCGGCGGTCATGGAGGACATGGCGGCGGTGATTTCGGCGGTGGTGGTGGCGATTCCGGCGGTGGCGGGGATTCCGGCGGCGGCGGTGGTGGCGATTGACTGAACAACAGAGTCTCCTATAGGCCATGAATTGGCTGCTCGGGAGACTTTTTGTGTTGAGCATCGTCCGGGCGCGCGTTTGGCAGGAAAGGACGTTCCGCGTGCTACTCCTTAACTACACCGCCATGAAACATACATTCATAGACCATTGTATCTCCGGCCCAAATCACCTCTGACCCGCTGAACCAGGAGAAGTCCCCGTCTACTGAGCATTTATAGATGAGATGGCCATCCGTATAATGCTCCGGCCCGCGGAAGGGTTTATCCTCCGGCACCAGCTGCAGGGCGGCTTTCAGGAAGTCTCCGCTGAAGCCTTCCGCAGTCACACGCCCGGCGTAATTCATCGCCCACAGCGGCTGGTCATCCTCCCACAAGGCTTCCTCTCCGGCAAACTTCTCCGAACCTAGGTAGGTGTCTATGTATTTCAGGTTCCCGCGCACAAATTCCAGATCATGAGACGCCGGCCGGGACGGGATTAACTCCGGCCCCTTACCTGCATAGGTTGCTTGCTTGGCCTCTATCAGAAACTTAATCTTGTCCATCATAACTATCATCCTCCGAAAGATTAATACATCTTTAGCTACAATAGAACATACGTTCTGAACTAGCAGTGATTTTCCTCCTAATATCTGTATCTATATTGCATAGCAGGACATAAAAATGTACTTTGATGTGACAGACCGTTAAGCAGCACGGTGTACTTGAGTTGGCCGTACGTAACGCATAGCGGATAATTGTATTTGGTACAACTAAAAACGGCGTAAAAACCGGATGAGCAGGAATAACTGCATTCTGTACAATTAAAAAAGGGAAAAGTATCCTTTTATGCCCTAACAGAGTTAAATAAGTGTACAGAGTGCAATTAAAACTCCCCGGTACAGTTATCCCCTGAACGGGAGTCTCAGAGCAAAGCAGGCAACCGGACATTATTAATGATGCGGATGCCTGGTGCGGCCGGAGGATGCACGGTTCAGGCTGTATAACCAGATATATGCACAAAAACACCAGCATCCGAAGATGCTGGCAGCTGCAAGACCACACCATTTCAATTGCAGTCTCTTATACTTTAATTGCCGCCTCCTATTATAGAAGGAGAAAGCGTAAGGGTGAACGTCTTATCAAACGGGGTCATCAGATTAACCAGCACTGCCTTGCAGTTATTCTGCAGCTTAGCCTCACGTACCGATGTTGCCCGATGAGCCATTTCTCCCCCCGTCAGCTCTATCCAGTCCCCGCCATAAGTATAGCGGAGTTTACCGCCTGTCCACAGGCAGCAGTCCTCTTCCACAGTCTGCAGCTCTCCGGAGGTGAAGTTTCCTTCCCAGCCAAAATTGAAAGACAGCTGTGCCATGACCTCGCCCGGTTCCTCACAATGCAGCCGGATGGTCCAGCCCGTCCCGGTGCGCTGCACCTCTGCCTCCACGGATAGCGTCTGTTCATGCGTCAGCAGACGGCTCTGGTGCGGCAGCAGATACCAGGGACTGAGCGCTGTACCCGCTGAAGGCGGAAGAAGCGCACCTTCAACCGGACCGTAGTAGCCCTTCTTCTGTTCTCCCTTCAAGAGGTATCCCTCCGGAAGTCTAGTCATCTCCTGCATCGGCACAAAGCCGGGATAGAAATAGGAAGCCAGCTGTACCGCCAACAGCCTTGCGGCACCATGACGCAGCGCAAAGAACGATGGCGTCTCCGTGATCAGCGTCACGCTGGTATCCCCATCTCTGATCCGGGCAACGGGGGCTCCGAAATCGGTATGCAGTCGGCTGTGGAAAATCCGCCCCTGATGACCAGCAGACTCCATTTCCTGCAGATAGCTGTGCCGCAGGAAATCACCGTTCAGTATTTTCTCATACTGTTCGGGCAGCCCTGCCGCTGACTCGAACGGCTGCTGGAGCTCCGGCTCCAGCAGCAGCCGCACCAGCACATTGGCCGAGCAGACACCGGGATCGGCAAGTGCTCTCCCTGCCCATTCTGCCATGCCTGCCAGCACAGTATCCTTGTCGGAACGGGCAAGAATGGCATACGGCAAATAATAGGGAGACAGATCATGCACGCTCCCCAGATCCTGCCGCCCGGAATAATCGGTCACAACCTCACCCGAAGGATGAACCAGGTAGACCATCATGTGCAGGTTCTGCCGGACCGGGTCCAGCAGCTCAGGCCGGTTCAGCAGACGGGCGGCATGAATCAGCATGATGTCGCTAACAGCGCTGTAAATGCCGTTGCTCCGCTCTGTCCATTCCCCGTCCGGCGTAATATCCATGCCTTCCGCCAGCCACTGGCTGGCCCGCTGTACGGCCTCTTCCACTCCGAACAGCTCATGCAGGAATCCAAGTGCAGCGCACAGTACCCAGCGGTGATTCGGGGTGTGAACACCTCCCGTAAGCATCACGGGAAGGGTCCGTTCAAGAAACAGGAGCATATTGTCCAGCACCGGCTGAAGCGGAGCCCACTCCTGCTTAGCCAGCAATTGATACAATTGTGCATAGCCTACCACAACGAAGGCCGTATCCGGCGGAGAATGATAGTTCGTCCAGCCCGGGGAAATCGAGCCGTCCTCATGCTGGAAGCGCAGCACAAACTCTGTGGCCAGCCTCAATCGGTCCAGGATCTCCATATTCCGGTAGTATTTGGAATCGGGGTTCGCCAGGGCAGCCCCCCAATAACACATGTCAGTCGGCGTTCCGGTTGTATGATTGACCCAGGCAACACCCGTATGGGGATCAATGGTTCCTCCGTAATACCGGTTCTCCGTATCAAGCACCTGCCGGGATATGCCCTTCTCCACTGCTCTGTCATTGCTGTCCACCAGCTGCTTATACATTATGCTTCCTCCTTGCAGAAAATCTTGCTATATCTTCTTTTGCTTTTTGTTTATTTCTTTAGCGCTTCTCATATATATAAGACGCACTCAGCCTATCCAGCTTGGCCGTAAGCAGACGGTGGCTCTCATGAATCTCCTCCGGGCGGCAGGCCGCCTTCAGCTCATACACCTTAACCTGCGCCCGTTCAATCATCGGCAAATAGGCGTCATAGAAATCGGGGTTCCCGCTGTTCACATAGGGACACCAGTGGTCGGAGAGACCGATAGTCTCATGGATGTGGACACCGACAATGTCATCCATCAGCCCTTCCATCTCCCCGATGCTGTCGTACAGTCCCAGACGGTCCATCATAATGGCATGACCGGTGTCATACCAGATGCCGACAGGCGCTCCTTGCAGCGCGCTTATTATAGTCTTGGCTTCGGCAAGCGTCGGAATCTGCTGCGGCTTGGAACGTGTCTCGATCCCGAAGCGGACATTCAGTCCCTTGGACGCGGCGCGGTTACATACTTCATCCAGACTTTCGATAATCGTCTGCACATAACCCGCGCTATAGGCTTCACGCCGTTCGAGCAGCTCTGCCCACTTCCTCCGGTAAGCCTCCGAATTCTTCCCTTGCCCGCCATAGAGCTGCTCCAGCTCCCCGGAGATATCACCCGGAAAAGGCACTTCGCCGGGATGCACCACCACAGCTTCCCCGCCGAAGCGATCGGCATACTCTGCCGAACGGACCAGCAGGTCTACCGCCCGCTTCCTCTTCTCCCTGTCTGCGAAGCCCAGCAGCACGGAATCCGTGCCATAATCAGGGTCTGCCACGTGGGGGAAGGTGTTATGGACACTGGATACGCCGATCTCCCCCCGCTCAATCATCGGTTCAATCGTAGCCAGCATTGTTTCCGTCACATTGTAATTCAGCTCCACCCGCCGGAAGCCCAGCTCACGGATCTCATTCAGCATCCCGTCACCTGTAGTGTGACGCCTGATGTTCCAGCAGGTTGAGAATGCGAATTCGCCTTTATCCTCCATATCCGTTCTCTCCTTTCCCTATAGCGCAGTGTTGCAGGTTAGCCCTTGACCGCACCAAGCATCACACCACTGACGAAATATTTCTGCAGCCAAGGATAGACTACAAGAATCGGAACGGTAGCGAAGACGACAGTAGCAGCCTTGAGGCTCTCCGGCGGCAGCTTGGTGCGGGCCGCCCCCTCCAGCTGTGTCAGCTCAGTGATCATATTGTTCTGAACCATCTGGAAGAGCTTCAGCTGAAGCGGATACAGATCGGGATTATTGATATACATCAGGGAATCCTGGAATCCGTTCCAGCGGCCAACCGCGTAGAAGAGCGCAAGTGTAGCCATAACCGGCATGGATAACGGCAGAACAATTTTCATCAGGGTGCGGAAATGCGAGCTACCGTCGATCTCGGCTGATTCTTCCAGACTCGGCGGGATGCTGCGGAAGAATGAGATCAGGATAATCAGGTTGAACGGGCTGACCAGACCGGGCAGAATCAGCGACCAGACTGTATCAATCATATGCAGATCACGGATCAGCAGGTATTCAGGAATAATCCCACCGCTGAAGAACATGGTGATGATGATCAGATACATGAACATGGTACGGCCCTTCAGCTTGCTTTTGGTCAGCGGATAAGCGGCTGCGATTGTGAAGAGCATACATAATACCGTAGTAGCAACCGTCAGGATAATAGTGAAGATCAGCGAGCGGATCATTGCATTGTCGGTAAAGACCTGCACATAAGCCTTCCAGTTCAGTTCAATCGGGAAAATCGTTACTTCCCCGGAAGTAATGGCCCGCGTGGAGCTGAGGGACACCGCAATCACGTGTACAAACGGAGCCAGACAAAACAGCACGAACAGGGTAATAAAGGTAACATTAACGATATCGAATATCCGGTTTGAGGTACGTTCACTCATAGTACTCCGCCTCCTTTCTTCATTATCATAGAATGCCGTTGCCGGTCACTTTTTTCGATATATAATTGGAACCAAGGATGAATACCAGTCCAACCACAGCTTGGAATAATCCAACTACAGTCGCCAGCGTATACTGGCCCGATTCCAGACCAATCCGGTAGACGAAGGTACTGAGCACATCGGAATATTCACGCACTGCCGTATTCCCGATGATGTAAGGACGATCGAAGCCGATGCTGACCATTTTCCCCAGATTGAGAATCAGCAGGGTAATAATGGTTGGTTTGATACTGGGCAGCGTAATGTAGCGGATCTTCTTCATTCTGGTCGCCCCATCCACCTCGGCAGCTTCAAACAGCTCGCGGTTGACACCGGTAAGCGCCGCCAGATACAGGATGGTTCCCCAGCCGGCACTTTGCCAGACACCAGTGAACAGATAGGTAATCAGCCATGGATTTTTTTCGGTCAAAAAAGGAATGGGGTTCAGCCCCATGCTCTCCAGCACCCCGTTCACCATACCGGATTGGTTGCCGAACAATTGATAGACGATTCCCCCGATAATCACCCAGGAAATAAAGTGGGGAATGTAGAGAAGGGTCTGTGATATTTTTTTGAACCATACCGACTTCACTTCATATAGCATAATGGCGAGAATAATCGGGGCCGGGAAAGATACAACCAAATCCAGAAAGTTCAATAAAAACGTGTTGCGCAGACTGCTGTAAAACTCTTTCATGCCAAAAACCTCGCGGAAGGCATCGAAGCCGATCCACTCACTGCCGTTGATCCCCTGGAACAGGTTGAAATCCTTAAAGGCAATCTGTACCCCATACATAGGGCCATAGCGGAAAATCAGGAAATACATAATGGGCAGTGAAAGCAGCGCGTATAGTTGCCAATACCGTCTGATGTAGGACGCTTTGCTCAAGTTACTCTCCTCCTATGGAGAAAAAACCGGGCAGAGCAGCATGCCAGCTCCCCCCGGTTTTCACTTTTTTTAGTTTATTTGGCTGAAATCTCTGTTAGCGCCTGCTCCAGCTCCGCTTTCAGCTTGTCTCCGCCCAGAGACATGTAATCCTTCATTTCCTGCTCGAAGGTGGTATCGAACTCCTCCGGCTTCGCCATCGCGGTCTTCACGATAATGACGTTGAGCTTGTCGCTGAGCGTAGTGCCGTATTTCGATTCTGCTTCAATCGGCTTACCGAAGACGATAGGACCCACGGTATCCGTGTTGGCAATATCGATCGACTGCTTCAGCGCCTCCTGGTTGTTCGCAGGGAAGCCCATAATCCAAGCTTTCTCATTCATAGCCTGGTCGCCGAGGTTCTTGCCGTTGGAGATAATCGCGGTGTCCCCGGAAGTGAACAGACGGTCTTGGAATTCCTGGGATACATCAGCCTTAACGACCGGGATGCCGTCCACCATATCGTAGTTCTCGCCTTCAACACCGTTGTAGATGTCAATCAGATTGTTGCCTGTCGCCATCCAGTCAAGGTATTTCACCGCTTCCACTGCACGTTTGCTGCTCTTAGGGATCATGATGTACATGCCGTTCGAGGCATAGCGGGATTTGATATACTTATTGTCCACCTTGGCATTGGTGAGGACATCCGCCGGCAGCAGCTTGCTGCCCGGTACATTCTTGTAGAGATTATCCAGCGTACCGTCGGCATAGAACAGGCTATCCACATCCTCGGAGAAGAAGCCGACGTTGCCGTTCTGAATGTCCTTGGACACCTGGGCCTTGTCTTCATCCAGACTGAAGTCCTTGCTGACCAGCCCTTCATTGTAGAGCTTGTTGAGGAACTGTGCCGCATCCTTAAAGCCCTCATGCAGCGGCAGCTCGTAGCGCTGGCTGTAGGTCAGATCGCCGCTGATCGGCTTAATGAAGGAGTAGATCAGCGTCTCTAGCTGAGCCGAGCCAAGGGACATGCCCATCGGAATGGTTTTGCTGCCAAGACCGCCCGGGTCCTTCTCTTTAAACGCTTTCAAAGTAGTGTACAGCTCATCGGTATTCTTCGGTACCGGCAGCCCCAGCTTATCCAGCCAGTCCTGGCGGATGTATGAAGTATAGCGGCCTGTAATCGCCCGTTTACCCGGGATGGCGAACTGCTTGCCGTCGAGCTGGCCGAAGGCCATCGTCTCGTCACCAATGAATTTTGTCAGCGTCTGACCGTGCTCTTCAAGAAGGGGACCGACATCCGTCAGCCCGCCTTGCTGGGCATAACGGTAGAAGACGCTGGAATCATAAGTAAACACAATATCCGGCACATCGGAGTTACTTGCCATAAGTACATTCAGCTTCGTGACTTCCTCGGAGCGCTGCACCGGTACAAATTCGACGTCAATGTTATTGGGATCACCGAAATTTTTCTGAATCATCTGGGACATAAAGTTATTGGTAATCGTGTATTGCTTCGGACTTTTGCCGCGGTCGAAGATCTCCACCTTTAGAGTTACGCGTTCGGCTTTAGCGGGTGCTTCTGTACCTCCGGCTGCCGAATTGCTCTTGCCATCAGAGGAGCAGCCTGCAAGCAGAGTAGCCCCCATTACTGCGGTCAAGCCGATGCCGATTGCCTTCTTCAGAACTCTTTGGTTTACGTTCACTGTCATTGTTCCATCTCCCTCGCCTTAGCAGGCTATAATGGTGACTTCATGATACCCCCGAGCTTGTATAGTGCCCGATTCTTAGCGGTGTCCCTCAAGCAACATGGGCCTTTAGCGTTCAAGGCTGCTTGCTGCTTCGGGATGCCCACAGTATTCCATAACTTTTGGGGGTCTGGCAATAAACCTGTTTCGGATGAGCTACAGCGCCTGAATTCGGACATCCGGTTTATCAGACCAACGATTTTCGTACGATAAACCGCTTTCACATCGGCAAAAATATAGGCCGCATCGCTGTTCGCACCCCTTTTTCGGAGGTTAGCGGACGAGTGATGCGGCCTGGGTGTACAGAGTGTAGCTGATGTAACCATGTTGAAGCTTCGGCCCAACCTGCGGCTCAGGTTCTGGAGGCTTCGCGGCGTTTCGAGGAGCGGTAATCGCCCGGCGTGATGCCGGCAATCCGTTTGAATACCCTGCCGAATGAAATGGCATTCGCATATCCTACTTGAAGCGCGATATCCTGCAGGGAATAATCCGTCTCCGCCAGCAGCTGCTCAGCTTCCTTCATCCGCAGCTCAGTGAGGAAGTCCACAAACTTCATTTTGAATTCCGTCTTGAACAGATAGCTGGCATATTTGCCGGAGACCTGGAACCGGTCACTCAGATGCTTCAGCGACAGATCGGGATTGGCAAAATTTTCTTCGATATAATCCTTCATCTCATTGACCATGGCCCGGTAGCTTTTGGTTTCGCTGACAGAGACATAGGTGCGGAATAAATCGGTGACATATTCAAATAAAATAGCCTTCACTTCATGGATGGCCTCGGCCTCTTCCAGCTGCTTCAGCCGGACCTGCGCATTCTCCGCCGACAGCTCGTCCTGCAGCTGCTCGGACATTACCGCCACTTCCCGGCCCAGCATCTGCAGCATAGCCTGGATTAGGGAACGGATCTCTTCGTCCTTCAGGAAATCCTGTTCAAACGCCTCAAAGATCCGCTCCAGCTGCTCCCGCCACTGTCCGCTCGACATGCGGAAGTGCTTCACGAACTCCGCGATCATCTGCAGATATTTATACGTCTCCAGCAGCGGCTGGCGCGCTTCGCCGCTCTCGGCCAAAGCGATATCCCCATAGATCAGCAGCTTATGCTGCATGATATATTCGGCTGCAGCATAAGACTCCCGGATCTTGGCCGGCCCGGCTGCTGCGGAGCCAATCCCGAAGCTGAGCGAAATCCGCAGATTCTGCTCTACCCAAGAGCGGCAGTCCTCCGCGAAGATGCGGATCTTGGCCTCCATCTCCTGATCGCTGCCGGTTGCCAGGAAGAGAATCGCAGCGCGCTCGGTTCCTACCCACTCTGCCCACCCCTGCAGCTCCGAATTCCGCGCCAGTTCCTGGAACACATTCATCAGGGCAAACTTAAGCGTATTCTGGTCGCCGCGGGTATAGCGGTCCTCGAAGACCTGCTCATACTGGTTAATCTCAGCTAATACAACCATGAAGCGTGATGAGGCCTCGGCACCGGTAAGGGGCGACAGCTCCTCCAGCCGCTGGGTCACCTGCTCCAGCCGCTCGCTATGCAGCAGATCGGTGAACAGCTTGCTGCGCTGCAGAAGCAGGTTCTCCCTGCTTTTTTTATCATAATCGGTCATGTGATTGATCAGATCCTCCAGCACCCCGTCAATAAGCATCATCTCGTCAGGCCTGTCGGTAGACTGATCCATCATGCGGATCTGATGGCCTTCAATCCGGTTCATAATCACCTGGATCGGTTTATAATTGCGCCGGGTCACATAGATCAGATACAATATCGCACATACTACAGTCCCGATGGCAATCGCTACCCAGAGATAAGAAATCACAGAAACCCAATTGAACAGGTTCCCGGCCTTGATTCCGCTTGCGAACGTCCAGCCGTTTCTCTCCAGCTTCAGCGTATTCAGCAGCTTGCCGTGGGTGGCACCCTCAGTGTCGGAATGCGCTTGGTACAGCGTCTCCCCGTTACTGTCCAGAATGGTCATGTAAGAAAGCTGCTGGTTGACCATACTGTCGATAAGCTGCTCCATGGCGCTCATTTTGAGATTGATGACCAGCATGCCCCCGGAGCCGAAGGGAAGCGGCATCGCTTTGTTGGTAGTCAGCACACGGATGGGGGTACGCTGAAACAGGTCAGAATTATACTCCCTGACCGGCTGCCACCCTTCCGGTAACACTGGAGTGGAGGTCATAGCCTTAATCCAGTCCTCGTCGAAGAATCCTTCAAGCTCCTTCAAGCCCGTATCTGTTAAAACGCTTCCATGGACACGGTCATACAAATAGACGGATTGAATATACGAGGATTCTTTCATCATATTACGCAGACTCTGGGCAACTGCATAGACTGTTCCCTGCTCCGGCTCGCCTTGATTATTGAAATAGAGCTTGTAGATATCGCTTCGCTCAACCGCTTCCAGCACCGACAACTCGGCTTCCTTGATCGTCCGGTCCACACTATCCCTGAGATAGCTGGCTGAGATGCGGTCTGCTTTCTTCGTCTCCATCCGGGAGATATCGTTAATAAACACAAATGAGGCAAAGATCAGAATCGTCACCGTCAGCAAAAAAATAGGGAAATAGGACAGCACCAATCGGCGATACCAGGTACGAAACAATAGACAACCTCCTCCACAACCATCTAGATACCCGTCCGCGGTCCGGCCGCTCAATAACAAACACCGCTCTGAACGAAGCCGCGGCAAATACAGACATTCAACTGAGGGGGTCATAGACATAACTTCTGCCCGAATTCCTGCCATTATAGCATACGCGCTCCCGGTCCAGCCAACCAGATAAAGTCAATTCGCCGCAGCTATCTTCCCCGCCAGCTTCTTATGCCCTGCCTGCTTGGGTTAAGCAAGCTAGGTGTGGATATATGTGGAAACAACCCGATGGACGGACACCAGCAGAAACGATGAGTTATATTGATTGAACTTGAAAAATATACAAACAGGGAAAAGTGACATAGGAGAATTATATAACTGTTGGAGCATCAGCAGTCACGGCCATCCCAGAACGGACAACTTACAAGTACAATCTATATAGCCCAAAGGAATAGGAGCCAGCACCCGGGATGTGGAGGCGGATGTCACCAGGGACGAGCGGCGGGAGGGTCGGCGGTTACCTGAAAAATGTGATTTCTCGCCTACTCCTGCTCCTTATTCACGCCCCCAGCCCATTTTTATCATACGGGTGCCCCCCATCAACCACCATTCCATGAAAAAGCGGAGTAA
Organism: Paenibacillus sp. FSL R5-0912; assembly: GCF_000758605.1. NCBI lineage: Bacteria > Bacillati > Bacillota > Bacilli > Caryophanales > Paenibacillaceae > Paenibacillus > Paenibacillus sp. FSL R5-0912. Next base: position 1,882,091 of record NZ_CP009282.1, on the reverse strand, counting down.
GCACAGCCGCAGCCGTGCACCCCCGCATACTTTCACCCCTCAGCTATAACGACTACCACCCTTATGGCTTATAAACCGCTGAGTTCCCGGATATAACGCCGTGCCTTGATGGCATATTCCAGCGGATCGGCAAGCGCCGGGTCCTGCTCCGCTTCGACGACGAACCACCCCGTATAGGGGGAGGCAGCCAGCTCGGCAAAAATCTCCCCGAACGCAATACAGCCATCCCCCGGTACGGTGAACGCTCCCGCTTTTACCGCCTGGAGGAAGCTCAGCTTCTCCGTAGTCACCCGCTGGACCACTTCCGGCCGGATGTCCTTCAGATGCACATGCCTGATCCGCGGCAGATGCTCGCGCAGTACCTCCAGCGGGTTCTCACCGGAGAAGGCCAGATGCCCCGTATCGTACAGCAGCGACACTTCACCAGGATCGGTAAGCTCCATGAGCCGGGTGATTTCCGCAGCCGTCTGCACACCGGTCCCCATATGATGGTGATACACCAGTGTCATGTCCTTCTCAGCCGCCAGCCGCCCCAGTCCGCCCAGACCAGCCGCAAGCGCCGCCCACTCCTGGCCGGTAAATACCGGTTTGTCAGCGAACAGCGGCGTGTCCATCTGTCCCTGAATGCTCCGTCCCTGTTCGGATACTACAATGACTTTGGCGCCCATCTCATGCAGGAAATCACGGTGTATGCAAAAAGCTTCTGCCGTCTCCTCATACGGGCGTACCGTCAGGTACGCACTGAACCAGGCACTGGCAATCTTCAGACCGCGCAGCTCCAATGCCCGGCGCAGCACCTCCGGGGAGCGCGGGTATTTGTTGCCGACTTCACTGCCCTGATACCCGGCAAGCGCCATTTCGCTGATGCACTGCTCGAAGGTATTGCCCTGCCCAAGCTCAGGCATATCATCATTGGTCCAGGCGATCGGAGCAATGGCCAGCTGGATGGCATGTTCTCGGAACATCATCTTGTTCTACCCCTTCCACAATCCCAAGTATGGCAGGCTTCATCTTCATGATGTGGCTTCAGGAAGCTGACCAGCCCGCCGTTTCGGCAAGTCGCAACGGCTGCGCCCTCCTTCAAGTAGGAGGGCTTCCGTTTCAGTAAACCCTGTGCACTCTCAGTAGCTGCGGGCCTTCTTCAGCTCGCTGGATTTTTGCTGGTAAGCAGCCTGCACAGCCTTACTGCCGGATACTTCAGCTACCCCCACATTCCACCAGGCCCCATAGCCATGGGTCATCGTCTTGGGCAGCACCTTGATGTCGATCAGCGTGGAGCGTTCCGACTTCCGGGCCGCCGCCAGAGCAGCCTGAAGCTCCCCGGCTGTCGCCGCGCGGAAGGTCTGAACCCCATAACCGGCAGCGCTCGCAGCATAGTCGATACGCATTAGTTCACCGCTGAGCTGGCCGTCCGGACCCCGGTGACGGAATTCCGTTGCCATGCTGTCCATTCCCTGCTCCATCTGCAGGTTATTAATGCACCCGAAGCCTGCATTGTCCAGCAGAATGACGTTAATCTTGCGGTTCTCCTGCAGGCTGGTTACCAGCTCTGAATGCAGCATCTGGTAACTGCCGTCGCCGACCAGCGCGTAGACCTCGCGCTGCGGCTCGGCTATTTTGATACCCAGCGCACCCGAGATTTCATAGCCCATACAAGAGAATCCATATTCCATATGATAGGTATCCGGTATCTCCGAGTTCCACATCCGCTGCATGTCTCCCGGAAGACTGCCTGCGGCTCCAATGACAATTGCATCCTGCGGTATGGTGTCATTGAGGATCGCCAGCACTTGCGTCTGTGTAAGCGAAGTACCCAGCACCTCAGCATATTCGGTGAGCTTCTCATCCAGATGACCAGCTATCTCCGGAATAAACGAATCTGCTGCGCGATCAGCCAGATCCTGCTTAACGCTACCTTCCGTCATGCCACCCGGCAAGCTGCCCGCATCTCCGGCATTCCCCGGATATTCCACACCGGCGAGACGTACTCTCTCCGCGCTCCAAGCCTTCTTGGCCTCCGCGATCTCATCCGTATACGCTGAGCGGTACCCCCGCTCCTCCAGAGCTGCGGATAATGCGTTCAATCCTTCCGCAGCATCACAGACAACAGCCAGCGCATCCAGCTTGGCCGCGTGATACGGCGAGGCGTTGAGCGTCAGGAATTTCACCTCGGGATGACCGAACAGGCTCTTGGAAGCTGTTGTGAAATCCGTAAACCGGGTGCCGACGCCGATCACCAGATCAGCCTCCCGGGCCAGCGCGTTGGCGCAGCCATTGCCGGTGACACCGATACCGCCGAGGTTGTATTCGAAGCTGCTGGCGACCGCGCTTTTTCCGGCCTGGGTCTCCCCGAACGGGATGGCGAATTTCTCTGCAAAAGCGCGCAGTGCCTCTCCGGCATCACTGTACCGGACACCGCCGCCGCAGATCAGCAGCGGCCGCTGCTTGCCCGCAATCAGCTCGGCAGCAGCAGCGATCTCAGCCGGATGCGGAAGCCGGGGAAGGACGCGGTGAACTCTTTTGCGGAAGAAATCAAGCGGATACTCCCAAGCCTCCCCCTGTACATCCTGCGGCAGCGCGATTGTTACCGCCCCGGTATCCGCCTGATCCGTCAGCACCCGCATTGCATTCAGCATAGCCGACATCAGCTGCTCAGGCCGGCAGACCCGGTCCCAGTATTTGCTTACTGCCTTGAAGGCGTCGTTAACCGAGATCGACAGATTATAGGTATGCTCCATCTGCTGCAGCACCGGGTCCGGCTGGCGGGTGGCAAAAGTATCCCCTGGCAGCAGCAGCACCGGAATCTGATTCGCCGTCGCCGTAGCGGCAGCCGTCAGCATATTGGCCGCCCCCGGCCCTACCGAAGCGGTACAGGCCATAATCTTCCGCCTGCGGCTCTGCTTGGCGAACGCGGTCGCCGCATGAACCATTCCCTGCTCGTTGCGTCCCTGATAGACCGTCAGTTCCCCCGGCGCTTCCTGAAGTGCCTGTCCGAGTCCGAGTACATTGCCATGTCCGAACACGGTGAATACACCGTGCACGAAGCGTTCCGGCCCGCCGCCGAAATCGACATACTGCTGATTCAGAAATTTAACCAGCGCCTGCGCTGTCGTTAATTTGATCCGTTCCACCTGATGTCCTCCCTTCATCTTCGCCCTACTGCCAACGGGCGGTGACCACTTTTTTGCGCGTATAGAATTCCACCCCGTCGCTTCCGTTCGCATGAAGATCGCCGTAGAATGAATCCTTCCAGCCCGAGAACGGGAAGAAGGCCATCGGTGCCGGTACGCCTACATTGACACCCAGCATCCCGGATTCGATATGCTCGCGGAAATAGCGGACTTTGCCGCCATCATTGGTGAAAATACACGCTCCATTCGCAAACCGCGAGCGGTTCGCAATCTCCACCGCCTCAGCGACATCCTTCACCCGGATGACCGACAGCACCGGCGCAAAGACCTCCTCCTGCCAGATCTTCATCTCCTCCGTCACTCCGTCAAACAACGTTGGCCCGATAAAATAACCCGCTTCCTGCACCGCAGCATCCTCCCGGCCATCCCTGAGCAGCTTCGCCCCTTCCGCGATCCCCTGTTCAATGTAGGCAACCGTCCGGTCTTTATGCCCCTGCCGGATCACCGGCCCAAGAAACGTATCCTCCTGCAGGCCATTCCCGATGGTCATGCTGTTGCATTCACGCAATAGGATGGAGATCAGCTCATCGGCCACTTCCTCCTGCACCGTCACCACAGAACAGGCCATACAGCGTTCCCCGGCAGAGCCGAAGGCCGCATTCACAATCTGGGAAGCCGATGCCTCCAGGTTCGCGTCCGCCAGTACGATCGAATGGTTCTTCGCTCCGGCCAGAGCCTGGACGCGTTTCAGATGGTCTGTCCCTTTTTTATAGACATACTCTGCCACCGGCTGCGATCCGACAAAAGAAATCGCCTTCACATCAGGATGCTCCAGCAGGCCGTTCACCACCTCATGCGCACCGTTCACTACATTCAGCACGCCCTTCGGAAGTCCGGCTTCCTCCAGCAGTTCAGCGAGGCGTGCCGCCAGCAGCGGTGTACGCTCCGAAGGCTTCAGCACAAAGGTGTTGCCACAGGCAATCGCCAGCGGAAACATCCAGCAGGGCACCATCATCGGAAAATTAAACGGGGTAATCCCGCCGACCACCCCGATCGGATAGCGGTACATGCCGGACTCGATCCCAGTCGCAATATCCGGCAGCTGCCGGCCCATCATCAGCGTCGGGGCGCCTGCCGCGAATTCTACACATTCAATGCCGCGCTGCACTTCGCCATAGGCTTCTTTGAAGCTTTTACCGTTCTCCAGTGTGATGATTTTCGCCAGCGGCTCCCAATTCTCAACCAGCAGCTGCTGGTATTTGAACAGAATCCGTGCCCTGCGCGGCACCGGCGTACTGGACCATCCGGCAAAAGCTGCTTTTGCCGCCGCCACCGCCCGGTCCACATCTGCTCTCGAAGACAGGGGAACTCTGCCCAGCTCCTCACCCGTCGCCGGATTAACTACCTGCTCCGTCTGCGCTGTATCCGCTTCTACCCATTGTCCGTCAATATAATTCTTCAGTATTTGTGCAGTTGGCACTGTCATTCTGTCCACTCCTTCGGCTCTATTGATGTCTGCTGGTAATGACTTCAGTCTGTTCTGCTGCTGCCTGAATGTGTAATCGCCGCCGGTTCCTTCTGTCCCCCGCATATGTGCTTATTGTGCGCCTGATGTAATCTCCTCGTTCGAGAGCAGGAAGTCTTCCAGCTCGTTGAGGGTTGGCATGGCATCGGAGCAGCTATGGCGGGAGATGACGATGGATGCCGACGCACTGCCGCGCCGCATCGCCTCACTGACACTGTGCCCGTTCATCAGACTGTGGATGAAGGCCGAGGCATAGGAATCACCTGCACCGAACGTCTTCAGCACCTTAGCCGGAAAAATACCGCTTCTATGGCTTTGCCCATCCGCGGTATAAGAGATCGATCCGCTGCCGCCATGCTTGATGACCACCAGCTCTGCCTGATGCGCGAACCAGCGTGCCGCCGTTGCCTTATCGTCCGCACCTGCGAGATTATAGAGGTTTTCCATCATATCGAATTCGTCCCGGGTCCCGATAATACAGTCACATTTCTCAGCCGCCAGGTTATAATAGACCGCCGTTTCAGCTTTCGAAGTCCAGGTATACGGCCGGTAATCGAGATCAAAAAATACAGTAAGCCCATGCTTGCGGGCAAACTCCAGCGCCAGGAATACCGCTTCACGGGAAGGGCTCTGCGCGAGAGCGGTGCCGGAGATGAGCAGCGCTTTGGAGCTGCGGATATACTCCTCCGAGATTTCCTCTGGCTTCAGCAGGAGATCGGCCACATGATCCCGGTACATGAGAATGCTGCATTCCTGCGGGCTCTTAATTTCTGTAAAAGCCAGCCCCGTCACCGCACCCGTCCGGTCAACGCTCACCTGACTGTCATCTATGCCGCCCTTCTGCAGATAGCTGCGGATGAACCGGCCCATCTGGTCATCGGCAATCTTGCCGATGAAGCCGGTACGCATACCCAGACGCGCTGCACCGATTACAATATTGGCCGGAGAGCCGCCGACATATTTGGTGAAGGTCATCGTCTCTTCCATCGGTCTCCCGGTTTCATTGGCGTTCAGATCTATACAAAGCCGGCCAATGGCGATTAAATCCAGCTGCCGGGTAGGGTCGAACTGTAAACCGTTCATAGTGATGCCTCCTTGATCGAGCTTAGGGAATACGGTCGTTGAATAACTGACCGAGTGTTGGTTGGTTAGTTGATTGTTTGATTGATTGATTGTTTGGTTGTTTGATTGATTGATTGGTTGTTTTGCTGTTTGGTTGTTTTGCTGTTTGGTTGTTTGGTTGGTTGTTTGACTGTTTGGTTGTTTGGTTGGTTGTCGATTGAATAGTTGAATAATTGGCCAGTTGATCTTTCTCAGAAAGTTATTTTCTTTTCGGGGGGAGGGTAAGCGCTTAACCTAATTTTCCTCTTTAGTATAGATTAGAACAAGGCATTTGGCAATCCTCAATTTGAAAGCGATAACAACCTTGGAAATTGCACACCACTGAACCGTTATCCTCTTTTGAAAGGACAGGGTTATTTCAGTTAATGGGAGGATGCTGAGCGGAATTGAGAGAACGTTGAAGGATAGGTTGATGAGACTCTGGGGAGAAGCGCCAGGGGGAGAAGCTGGGAACGCCGGGACGACGAGAGAACACCGGGGGATTCCGGCTCTCCCAGTAAACAAGTGGAAAAATGTATCTTAATCCGCCGATTTTCGAGAGATGGACCGAAACAAGTGGATAAATAGCATCTACTGGCGGCAGTTTCTCTACTTTGGGGATTTTATGCTAATTTAAGTGTCATTTATCCAACTACTGTTTTGGCAGCGTCCATTCGTTCATCAGCAAGTGGAGAAAATCCAACTAATTCCTGATTACTCTCACTTCCAGACTATCCAGCCCCCTCTGGGCATCTTTGGCCTCCGTTTCAGCAAAAGACCCCACAAAGTGGGGTCTATCCTTGAAATATAGAATTTATATGCTTCGCGCAATAAATATTTCTTATCCTTCTCGCTGAAACGGAGGCCGTATTGTTGAAGGACGGCGCGCTGTTTCTGCTTGAGGGTCTCACGGGTGCTGCCCAGCCTATGAATTCCTTATTGCGGAACCGGGCCTGTAGAATGGCGGATTACCAGTTCCGGCATCAGCATAATCTTCCGCTTGGGGCTGGCCGGATTACTGATCGATTCATTCAGCAGAATCATCGCCTGCTCTGTCATCTCGCGCAAAGGCTGGGCGATACTGGTTAATGTGGGATGGCAGATTTCTGCCAGCACCGTATTGTCGAAGCCTACTACAGACAGGTCGCGGGGAATGGACAGGCCGGCACTGCGCGCCTCCTTGAGCACCCCGATCGCCAGCAGGTCATTGCAGGCAAAGATGGCTGTAGGGCGGATTTCTGTGGCCTGATTCAGCATCTCTGCTGCTGCTGTCCGCCCGTTCTCCAGCGTAGCCGAGGTGTGTATCATATTCGCCGGATTGTCACAAGCAATTCCCCCCGCCTTCAGCGCATCAAGGAAACCTTCCACACGCAGCTTGCTCCCCGGCAGATTGTCGGAGATTATCCCCAGCCTACGGTGGCCGAGGGACAGTAAATATTCTGTTGCCTGATAGCCGCCTTTATAATCATCCACCGTGACACTGTTGCTCTCCAAGCTGCGGATATCTGCTGAGAACAGCACGAGCGGCACATGATCGGCCACCATCCCACGAATCAGCTCAGGATTCCCGGGATGGGAAGCAATGATCAGGCCGTCCACCCGTTTGCGCAGCAGCAGCGAGATATACCGTGCGGCCTTCTCATCACTGCGGTCCGTACTGCACACGATTAAGTCACTGCCCTGTTCCTGGGCATAATCCTCGATACCACGGGCTGTCTCAGCAAAAAAAGGATTGGCAATATCGGGAATCATCAGCCCGATGGTCCCTGTCCGGCGGTTGGTCAGGGCGGAAGCTACCATGCTCGGCTGATAGTTCAGCTCCGCCATGACCCGCCCTACCTTTTCCCGCGTATTGACACTGATCCGTCCGCTCTTATTCAATACCTTGGACACGGTAGCGATGGAGACTCCCGCTTCCCGTGCCACATCATAGATCGTAGGTTTCATCGTTATTAAGCCCGCCTTTGCGTTCTTGCCTTCTTATAACTCGATTATAAGGAAGTCCTCCGGCGGTGTCTATCTAACAGGCATGCTGCCTCCTCCGCAAAATAGAGACCGCAGAAACTCAGACTTGTCTGCATTCGGCTTCCTTGTTCTGCATTCGGCTTCCTCCTTATTGAAATCCTGTCCAGATTAAAATCCTGACCAGAATACAACATTCCTTCACCAAAATCAGCTCTAATCCATAATTGTTGCATCAAAAGCAAGATTTCACCTTCACTATGCGATCATAGCAAGACTATTCTTGTATTCTCTGCAACATCTCTTCCATGCACCCGGCTGGCTATCTATGAACACAAATTGCAATAACCACTGTATTTCAGCATTTCACTATTTCACTATTCACTATTTCGCTCCCAGAGTATCACCGCTCGATCAAGCCGCCCCGGCACTTCTTCGGATGTGAACCGCTGAGCTTATCTATAATTTGCTTATCCCCGCATCAAAAGGCCCCCGCTACGCGGAAGCCCCAGATTAATCTATTAACTTGCCTCGCGGGCTCCGTTCAATTTCCCCTCCCGGACTCCGCTTAATCTTCCCTCCCGGACTCCGTTCAATCTTCCACAGCAGCCGCGCCCTGCCCCGACTTGAACAGCCATTCATGATCTGGATCATTATGGAATACCCAGGTGCGGACCGGACCCGCCATCACGTTAAGATAATACGAATCATAACCCGGCGGCGCAGAGACGGGGTGATACCCTTCCGGAACAAGCACGATGCTCCGGTCGGTTACAGCCAGAGTCTCGTCTAGGCTGCGGTCGTCATTGTAGACCCGCTGCACCACAAAGCCATGGGCGGGATTCACCCTGTGATAGTAGGTTTCCTCCAGATAGGATTCCTCCGGCAGATTATCGCGGTCATGCTTATGCGGCGGATAGCTGGACCAGTTGCCGCCGCCCGTGCGCACCTCCACCACCAGCAGACTCTCAGCTACACTCTGCTCAGGCAGGATATTAACGACCCTGCGCGACATACTGCCATACCCCCGATCCTCTGCAACCGCATCGGATGGCGTAATCAGCCGGGCCGGGTATTTGCCCGTTCCCGGAGCAAGACAGGCTGCAAGCTCCAGCTCTGTCAGTGCTGTAACCTTGTAATTCGCTCCCGCCGGAACATACACAGCGTATGGTGCCATGTCTTCAAAGACCGACATACGCCCGCCGATACCCGCGAACAGCTCGCCATCCACCCGGATATCCGCCTTGCCCGCAAGCAGTACCAGACAGACCTCGTTCCCTTCTGCCCTGCGGTCCAGTGTATCCCCGGCCTGCAATTGGTACACCTCAAATCCTACATACTTCCACCCGGCACTCTCCGGGCTGACCGCAGCCACAAGTCCATCCTGGTCTGGCGCTCCAGCCTTAATGATTAGTTCGGACATCTTCCTCATCCTCCTCTGTCTTCAAGGTTTGCATCCGCTTACAAGGCTTGCATCTCCGATAGTCCCGCTCCTGCAGCAGACAGCTTGACCGGAAGCCCGCTCACATAGGATGCTCTGGCTGCTTCGGCTATCAGCTGTGCTGCTTGACCGTCGCGGCCGCTGCAGATCAGCGGCTCCTGCAGCCGTACCGAACGGGCAAACGCGGCAATCTCATCCATGAACGCCCGATTATAGCGCTCCAGGAAGAAATGCTCCGGCTGGTCGCGGGTAACCGAAGTAGCGGTGGACACCTCCACTGTCGTCGGACGGCAATTGTCGGCAGTCGCCGAACCGAGCGTGCCGAATACCTCCACCCGCTGGTCATAGCCGTAGACAGCCTTGCGGCTGTTATCAATCACGCAGATTGCTCCGCTCTCGAAGGTCAGTGTGATGACGGCTGTGTCCACATCCCCGCAGCGGCCGAACATTGGATCAATCAGGTTCGCCCCCCGGGTGTAGACCTCAGCCACTTCCCCGTCCATCAGGTAGCGGGCCATATCGAAATCGTGAATCGTCATATCCATGAACATGCCGCCCGAAGAGCGCACATAAGACTCACCGGGAGGCTGCGGATCACGCGAGGTGATCTTCACAATATGCGGGCTGCCCAGCTCCCCGGACTCAACCAGCTGCTTCAGCTTACGGAAGCTGGGGTCCATCCGGCGGTTGAAGCCGACCTGAAGCAGCACGCCTGCTTCCTCTGCAATCTGTAATGCCCGAAGGGTCTCTTCCGATGACAGACTGATCGGCTTCTCACAGAATATATGCTTCCCGGCAAGCGCAGCCCGCTCAATCCACGAAGCGTGTGTATCCGTCGGTGTACAGATGAACACCGCTTCAATCTCGGAGTCATTCAGAATATCTTCACCCGCTGCAAAAACAGAGCCAAGCCCCCGGCTCTCCGCCCAGGCCAGCAATTCATCACTCATCATTGCTTCTGCAATGGACTTCAGCTTGAACGACGGCATCGCACGCAGATTATCCGCGTGCAGGCGCCCGATTCTTCCCGCGCCGATAATGCCAACTACAATCGGATTTACCATGTTCGCTTATCCTCCTCAGAGGGTAAGCGCTTAACCTTCCCGAGAATAGTATACTTCATGCTCCCGGATGCTTCAAGCAAATCTTTTACCCGGCTCCTCTAGGATAAGGCGAAGAGACAGGATAGCTTAAGTTTAGATGTTTTTTACAGCTTGATACTGGAATTCAATGGTACAATTAAGTTATTACATTGCTTGCTTGAAGGAGTGTTGCCAATGGAATTGCAGATCGTTAACGGGCCGGAGACAGACCACCACAAGTCTTATGTGACCAACAAGATGATTGAATTTAATCTCAAGCATTTCCCTGATGAGTTGAAGGGCAGATACCAGGAAGTGAACCTGCTATTACAAGATACGGCTGGACATATTTACGGCGGATTGGTCGGTGAGATATGTTGGAACTGGTTAGAGGTGCACTATCTTTTTGTGGAAGAGGCCTGCCGGACATTCGGATACGGTAAGAAACTGCTCTCAGCAGCTGAAACAATGGCTAAGGAGAAACAATGTGATTTCATCAAATTAGACACCTTGAGCTTTCAGGCATTGGACTTCTACCTGAAGCAAGGCTTCGAGGTATTTGGAACGATACATAACGCTGGCGGCTACTCTCACTATTATTTGACCAAAGAAATCTCTCAAAAAAGCTAACTGGGAATACCCGATTGGAAATTGATTTTGCTCAAAAGAGCTGGTTTAAGGAGTGTTGAAATGATCGGGAGGACCATAAGAGTTCTGGAGGGCAACCCCAGATTTGTAATTAGTGTTTTTTATCCAGCCTCCGGGGGAGCCTCTGTCAGTGGTATAGACTTATACGCACCCTGCCAGGCGGAGGCCGCTGCGGTCTTAACGGAGATGGGCGTTAATCTTGACAACCTGAATATTACCAGTGTTATAACAACAAGTGAGTCGTTGACTATAAAAAAAGGGAGGATACCCCGTCATCCTTATATCGCCTGGCTTCGGTGTGGAACGCGATATGTATCTTGGGATCATTGCTAAGCTAATCCCCAGAGGATTTATGGTTGTTACTATCAGTGCTCCGCATGAGTCCGTGTTCACCGTATTTCCAGACGGCGGCACGATCAAGCAAGCGGCAGCAATAGCAGAATTAGCAAGCAATGACTATGCTGGCTGGTCCCGTCTCCTGGAAAGCCGCGCCCACTTAATAACCGCCGTTCTGGAATATATGGATACGCTTAACCGCTCCGACTCAGAGCTTGCAGGCCTGTTCGATATAGGTAAGGTTGCTGCAATGGGGCATTCACTTGGGGGTGCAGCTGTTCTCGAAGTCGCCAAGCACGATAATCGGATCAAGGCTGTGATCCTTCTTGATCCCAGTTTTCACCTGATACGCCGTGATAACAGTGTGTCATCGGTTCCGGTTTTACTGCTTCGGCAAGAGACATCCCGCTTCATTATGGTGATAACCATGCAGCTCCAATTCATGACGTTACCGCAGAAGCTGCAGCCGCATTCGTGGAGGCCGTTTTTAATAGGGGTGCTGTGCCTCGCAATGTAGCATTTCTGCCTAGCGAAGCCCTTGTTCCAATCAACTCAGAGGGTGATCCTGTAGTAACTATATTCTAGGAAGGAAGCTGCATTTTTAACTACTATATTTGCAGATGAAATCGTGCGTTTTGAGCATAACGATAGGATGCTTCGCTCGGATATGATGTTGCCGGAGATTGGGGAATTCGAACATAAAGAGGAGGAAACGAAATGAAAACGATAAAGTCCATGCTGGATCACCTGTACTGGGCGGACGGCCGGATCTTGGACGCGCTGGAGGCGAGTGACACGAAGAATAAAGAGCTGCTGAAGCTGGTACGGCACATCGCAGTCGCAGAGCGGGTATGGCTGTCCCGGTTACAGGGTCAAGGCAGCGCACAATATTCATTGTGGGAGGAAGCTGAAGACCTGACGGCAATCCGGAAGATATTTGAAGAGAATGCTGAGCAATACCGCATCTATATCGAAGGGCTGGAGGAATCCGGGCTGGACAAGATGATTGATTATGCCAACCAGAGCGGAGTTCCGTTCCGAACATCCGTCCGGGATATCCTGTTACAGGTCCTTTTACATGGGCAATATCACCGGGGACAGATTAACCGGGCGCTTCGGATGGATTCGGCAGAGCCTGCTCCAGTCGATTACATCACGTTTGCAAGGCTCTAATTTCCCCATAACACGTTGATGCTCATTACGCAGGAGGAACATATGGGGGGATTAACTTATGGAAGAACGAATATTGTTATTTTTAAACGAGACCTACCAAGTAGAGTTCTATAAGATTGAAGCAGTAACCAATGAAATGTACCGTTGTCACTCCCGAAAGGGTATCTTCTACGTCCGAATAACAAATTACAAGACCTATGAAGAACAATTAGAAGAGCTTAAGTGGACCCATTATTTATTCCACCAAGGTGTAGGTGTCGCAGAGATTGTACCCTCGAGCAAGGGTTCATTTCTTGAACCTTTAAGCCTGGACGAAGAACAGCTGTGCGTTGTATTTAAGGCTGCACCCGGAATCCATCTGCCGCGGACAGAGTGGAATGAAGCTGTATTTAGAGTGCTTGGACAACAAATCGGCAGGATGCACCGGGTCAGTAAAGGATATATGAATGCTGAAGCTACTGTAACTATTCGTCATTGGTATGAAAGTAAAGAATACGATTTCCTCAAATATATTCCTGTAGAAGAGAAGTCCATACGGGAGATTGCAGCCGGCGTGGTAGCCCAAATTAAAGAGCTGCCGCAGGATCAAACCAATTACGGCTTAATCCACGGTGACCTGTGGCTGGAAAATATCCTTGTAGACCGCGACTCTGCACTAACCATGATTGACTTTCAAGATTGTGAACAGCATTTCTATATATACGATTTAGTTGTGCCGATCTATTCTGCACTGGAGTACTCCTTCATGGGCGGCGGAAATCTGAGGGATTACGAGCGATCCATTACTAAGGCGCTGCTCGAAGGATATCAGGAGGAGTATAACCTCTCTTCTGAGATGCTTACGAAATTCCCGTTATTTCTGAAGCTTAAAGAATGTTTCGAATATAATCAGATGCATAGGTACTGGAACTTCAAAGAGCTAAGCGAGGCTGAGGTTCGAATCCTGAACTTATATAGAAACAAGATCGAAACCAGATGGGGCACAGGCGCTTTGGATGAACAGTGAATGCGAAACGAGGTAATAGTATGAAGATCAGAGCGTTAACTACAGGTGAACAGCCCCCAAGAGAATTGCTTTTGTCGGCGGACCCTTCCCCGAAGCTTGTTGATGAATATACCGAAAGAGGGCATTGCTTCGTCGCTGAGGCGGATAGCCGTGTAATCGGGGTGTATGAAGCGCTATTTGAGAATGGGATCCAAGTTGTCGATAGGATACGCCTGTCTCAAGATCTATAGCTTGTACAAAAAAGTGGCAGCCGAAGACGATTCTCCCGTCCTTAGCTGCCGCTTATACAGACTCATTTCTCTTGCGCTCCGCCTGTTCTACAAATCCGCCTTCGCCTCAGCAGTAAGGCAGAGCCTCGCCCAGTGCAACCAGCGCCATCGCCTGGCCATAGGCCATAGGGGCAATAACAATCGCTTTGTAATCCTCCTTAGCAGCACCGATTGGAGTACCGCTCGATACGCCAAGCACGGTGCCTTCGCCATCAATCTGATCCAGCACAGCCTGGATCGCTCTCAGCGCCGGTTCCGCATAAGCTCCCGGCAGCATTCCGGTGCGTACACCGTTCAGAATACCGGCGGCAATGGCGGCCGAGCCGGACGTCTCGGTATAACTGTCCGGATCATCCAGCAGCGTATGCCACAGTCCACCCTCGCTCTGGCAAGCCAGTAAGGCGTCTGCCTGGGCCTGCAGGATCTGCTGGAGATACGTGAAGATCCCCTCTGCCAGATACGGGCGCATCAGCTCCAGATATTCCGGCAGGCCGAGTGTGAACCAGCTATTGCCGCGGCACCAGAAGGCTTCGCTGAAATTATGCCGCTGCTCACAATGCCAGCCATGGAAGAACAGGCCGGTTTTTTTGTCATACAGATATTTAATGTGCAGCAGCAATTGATGCAGCGAGGCTTCCCGCCACTGCGGGTTATCATGCTTCACTCCCATTTTGGCCGTGAACAGAATCGCCATGAACAGCGTATCGATCCAAAGCTCATTCTCATGGAGTGAGACTTCATGCTTCTCCGCACCTGTGGTGACATGCTGATACCCTTGCTCCAGTGTCCGGGGCAGGCCATGCATCAGCCAATCCATCCATTCAAGACTCAGCTCCCCGGCCTCCTCCAGTTCCATCAGTGATAAGAGCGGAGCGGTTGTATTGATGTTCCGGCTGGGCAGGCCTTTCCCCAGTTGACGGGCCATCCACGGCTTGGTGTAAGCCTCATAACGGCCGTCCCCGAAATGCCGGTCAAGCTTTTGCAGACCATACAGCCCTACCCCCTGCGGCCAATCCCATTCCTCCATCCCGAAGTCACGGGCAAAATAACGATGCCGTCCCGCTCCTTCCACCTGCTTCTGCAATTCCGTTTCGTTGTCCGGCCGGCTCAGCCTCATCAGCTTATCTGTAACCAGGTCCAGCTTACGGAGCAGCTCCACTCTATTAATAGTGCTTCCATACACCTTCAGGTTCTGTCCTGCTTCCATGCCGCTATGCTCCCCTCTCATGCTTGCGCCCCGCGCAGCTTCATTCTGAATGTCCGGATCTCATAAGGCTTAATCTGGAAGGACAGCTCCGCTTCCTGCCAGGCTCCGAACGGCTCCTCCATCAGATTGCATTCCTGCCAGGAGGCAATGGAATATGCGCTCTCCACCGTGATCTGCGTCCGGGAACCGGCATATTCATGCAGCCGCAGCACCACATCGTTGCCGTCTTCCGAGCGCTTGATGGCATCCACCATTACATGTGCGCCTCCGATATTAAGCAGCGGCGCTCCCGCCAGCTCTCCTGCAACGGTGCGCAGCGGATTATTCAGCTCCCACGCCTCCTGGACTACCCCGCCTTCCACAAAATCGCCAGTATGCGGATAAAGGGCATACGTAAAGGCATGATGCCCCTGATCCTGCTCAGGATCGGGATGAACCGCCGATTTCAGCAGCGTCAGCCGCAGTACGCTATCCTTGATGTCATAGCCATATTTGCAGTCATTGAGCAGCGCTATGCCATACCCCTTCTCGCTGATATCCGCCCACTGATGGCCTACCGTTTCAAAGCGGGCAACATCCCAGCTCGTATTCCAGTGAGTCGGGCGCTTTACATTGCCGAACTGAATATCATAGGTAGCTTCCAGCGCATGAATATCCACCGGGAAGGCCACCTTCAGCAGTTGGTTATGTCCGTGCCAGTCCAGCTCTGTGCGGAAATCAATCCGGGCGGTATCCCGGTAGAAGAGGATGTCCTGGGTTACCGCTGTGCGGTGATAGGTCCAGCTCATGCGCAGCACAGCCCGCAGCGGACCGTTCTCGGTCAGCTCCCAGCCGGTCAGCTGTGAGATCTCCGTCATCTTTTCCTGGTAAAAAATATCAATATCCCACGCCTCAAAGTCCAGCGGCTTATCTTCAAACACCTGAAGCACATTGCCCCGCTGCCCTGGAGCCAGCAGCTCACGGCCGCTCCGCCGGTCAAGCATCGAAGTGAACTGGCCCTGCTCATTCCACACCACCTCCAGGAGCGGTGTTGTCAGCGTGTTGCCGGATACGGCTGCAAGCGGCTGAACCTGTTCCTCCCGGGATGCCTCCTCTGCATGTCCGGGTACGACCTGCAGGACTGCCGTGCCTAGTGCAGGCACCGACGGAACATACACCAGCACTCCGCCGTCTGCCGTTTGCTGCTGCATCAGCCGGTTCCCGTCCGCGTCATGAACCTGTACGCTGTCTGCGGCCTCTGCGGGAATCAGTGCATACCGCGGACGGTTCCAGTTGGAGCTGTTCAGCAGGGTGACCCGGCTGCCAGTCTCTCCTTCAGCCGCGCCGTTAATCAGCGCCAGTGAACGTGTCTCTCCTTCCGCATATTCAAGGTCGCTGTCCTCGTAGACCTCCTGGATGGACGAGCCGGGGATGATGTCATGGAACTGATTGCGCAGCAGAATCTCCCAGATTCCCGCCAGTTCAGCCGCAGGATATACCGATTGCAGATTCCCCCGACTTACCCCGGTCAGCGTATACAGCCACTCCGCATCACGCAGCAGCAGCTCCAGGCGGCGGTTGTACTTCTTGTTGCGGGCTTGCGAGGTATACGTTCCCCTGTGGCATTCGAAATACAACTCGCCATTCCAGGTATGCACGAATGCCTCTGCATTCCCGATCCGTTCATGCAGTCCGGTGAAATAGTCCCCGGCACTGCCCGTCTCAATCTTCGGAATGCCCGGAAGCTTGTTGAAGCGCCGGCGAAGCTCCAGCATCTCCCGTGTAGGTCCTCCGCCCCCATCGCCCCAGCCGTAGGCAAACATCAGGTGATCATTGATCTCCTTGTCCTGATAGGAATTCCAGATCCCGCGCAGCAGCGCCGCCGTCATCCGGCCGTTATACGTATATTCAGCCCCGTCCTTCTCTGAGGTGGTGATGAAATGCGTGAGCACCTCCGAGCCGTCCATCCCCCGCCACCAGAAGGTGTCATGCGGCATCCGGTTGAACTGGTTCCAGCTGATTTTGGTGGTCATGAAGGTATCAATGCCCGATTTGCGGAGAATCTGCGGTAGCGCCCAGCTATACCCGAATACATCCGGCAGCCAGAGGTATTTGCTCTCGACTCCGAATTGTTCACGGAGATAGTGTTTGCCCGTCATGATCTGGCGGACCAGCGACTCACCGGACGGGATGTTACAATCGGCCTCCAGCCACATTGCACCTTCCGCCTCCCAGCGTCCCTCCTTCACCTTCTCCGAGATCCGCCCGAACAGCTCAGGATAATCCTGCTCCAGGTAGGCGTATAGCTGCGGCTGTGTCTGCAGGAACTGGTACTCCGGGAATTCCTCCATCAGCCGCAGAACGGTGGAGAAGGAGCGGGCAGTCTTCTCACGGGTATGTTTGAGCCGCCATAGCCAAGCAACATCAATATGGGTATGGCCTACAGCCGTAAGCGTTACGTCAAAAGTCTGCGGCATAACCTCTATCGCCTGATTCAGACTGGAGCCTGCCTCGTACAGCGAGGTGATATGCTCCGGCGAGCCGGGCTCCGACCAGTCGATCAGGCGGAAGGCGTCGTTCAGCGCTTTTTTGAGCCACTGCTTCTCCGGCTGGTCTCTGCCCAGGTAACGGAAGGTATCCAGCGCGGCCTTCGACATATAGAACAGATCGTCAATTCTCTCGTCCAGGTAGCCGATGAAGGCTTCGCTGATCCGGTGATCCTGAATCTTGGGACGCCCGCCGCCTTCAAGCCCCGACCACAGCCGGAAGACCAGCTCTACCGTCTGCCCGCCCCATTCATCACCGAAGATCACCTCTCTATGGTTATTATCTACGCCCTGGTAAGGCGATCCGTTCACGAACAGCAGCGATTCAAAGCCGGAGTTATTGAAGTCCCCGGTCTTCCCGAAGTCAAATCTGCCGGCGATTCTGAAGCCTGCCTGACTCTGGGGCATTACGATCACTGTACGCAGCCAGACATAACGGTCCCGCCCGCGCCAATGCTCCTGAAGTCTGATTATGCCATCAAAGGAGACGGCCTCCGGGTATACGCCGTTAGCCCCTTCCTCATCCTCCGCGAACGCAAACTCTGTAAGCTCAAGAACCCTAAGGTATCTGTATTTGTCCACCTCGGCCTGGCGCTTGATCAGCTTTTCTTCTGTGAATAACATCTCATCACTCCTTGTATCCGCTTTCATATCATCACTATAGCAAACCCTCCGCCTCAAAAACTACCTTACTTTTGCTGTATTTCGCCCTGTACATTGCATATCTTGCTTTTTCGGGCCTATAATATACAGGTAATTGGTAAGTAGTACGCAGTTACATCTTTTGGGATAACGGCAACGGTGAGGAGAGAGGTTATGCTTGAAAGCGACCTGTTGTATGAGCAAGGATATAGCGTCCGTATGAATACTCCGGCTGATCCGCTGTTTTATTATTTTGACTACGATCAGCGGTCCCACGACATTAATATGGAGTTTCAGCATGATCATGCTTTTTATGAGATCCACATACTGCTCGATTCCAGCGCCACGCATATTATTGAGGGTAATGTTCATGCCCTGCAGCAATATGATATTGTTCTGCTCGCCCCGTACCGGCTGCATATGACCCAGTATCCCGCAGGGCCGCCGCATAAGCGGCTGATCATCAACTTCAACATGCCCGGGAATATCCCCGGACTTGAGGCCGCTTACCATACCATGCTGCAACCGTTCGCCGGGGAGGTTCCGATCTACCGGTTCACAGGCGTTCCGCGCAGTGCCGTGTTCGAGCCGCTGAATGCCATTTTCACCTTGTCTCACAACGACTCGCCGCTGAATCCAGTGCTGATACACAGCCTGTTCCAGCAATTTCTGTGCAGCTTATCCCAGCAGTGCGGCCAGAACGCTTATGTGCTGGAGGAGATCGGAAACGCGATGATGCAAAAAATCTATTCGATCACTGCCCGTATTCACAGCCATTACAGCAGCGAGCTGTCCCTGGATTCTATCTCCAAAGAATTCTATATCAGCCCTTATTACCTGTCCCATCAGTTCAAAACCGTTACCGGCTTCACTCTGACGGAATACATTCAGATGACCCGCGTCCGCAAAGCCCAGCAATTGCTGCTGCATACCCGTCAGAAGATCTCTGACATTGCCGGACAATGCGGATTCAACAGCTTCTCACAGTTCAACCGCATCTTCAATAAGCTCAGCGGCATGTCACCCTCCGCATTCCGTAAGCAGCAGAGTTTGTCCGGCGGGGCTTCGTCCACGCTGTCGTATTGATTCAGGCGGATCATGCAACAAGCAAGTGGATCAACTTAAGCACTTGGGTGGACGCTGCGCGAACGGACCGATGTTCCAATCGCTGTGGTCTCCAGATTTTTTTCATTCCCCTTAGCGGTGAAAATCCGGAGACCAAGGCGAACGCATTCGCTTTTCCACATTCGTTCCGTCCTCTCCGCTGTTTGAGCGGGATACGAAACCCCTTGTTGAAACACAAAAAAAATCGCCTTTTTGGTAAATGGAGGTACCACCCAACCATTTCAAAAAGAGCGATTTCTTTGTACATTCAATAGTCCATAGACCAATTTTCCTTACCAATTCTACTTGTGGGACCTTCTACACTGTAAACTGAATACGGCTGAGCAGAACCTCACCCTTAAATACAAGGTACACATCGGCCGTTCCGGCATCCACGCCTGCGATGGCGCACTGGCTATGCCACTGCTGAACCCCGCCTGCCGGAATCTCCAGCGTTGCTGCCAGCTTGCCGGACGAACCGCCGGTTCTGACCTCAATGCTGCCGCCATTCACGGAAGACACGAGCACTTCGACGCCAGCCGCGCCTTTGGCAAACTGTACATTATGGAAGGCAATCCAGGCCCCGTCCTTCACCGGACGTACCGAAGCTCCGCCTGCCTTGCATTCATCCAGGAACACCGCTTCATAATCATCGTAGTTCTCGGCTTTGACGGCTGTGTACAGGTTACGCGCCGGTACCGTGTCGCCGTGTACTCTAATCTTGGCCGACAGCTTAATATCGCCGGAGGAACGGCCCACAAGAATGTTGTATTCTCCGTCTTCTACACAGTATTGTTCACGGCTTACATCCCAGAAGGCGAGATCAGACACCGGCAGAGCAAAGGCTACGGTCTGCGATTGTCCTGCGGCCAGATGGATTTTGTCAAAATCCTTCAACTGCTTAAGCGGGCGTCTGATCCGGGTTGACAGGGACTGCACATACACCTGAACCACTTCAGCGCCGTCTACGCTTCCACTGTTCTCCAGCTCTACCGTCAGGCTGATCATGCCGTCCTCCTGCACTTCTTTTGCTGCCAACGACAGCTTGTTGTAAGCCACCTGCGCATAGCCCAGACCATGGCCGAACGGATACAGCGGCTCCCCGTCGAAGTACATGTAGGTTCTTTTGCCTTGGATGATGTCGTAGTCCATGAATTCCGGAAGCTGATCCACGGAGCGGTACCAGGTCATATTCAGTCTGCCGGACGGGCTATAATCACCGAACAGGACCTCTGCCACCGCGTTGCCGAGCTCTTGTCCGCTGTGGGAGGTGTACAGCACTGCCGGGATATGCTCATCGATCCAGGTGGAAGAGATCGGATAGCTGCCGACAATCACCACTACCGTATTCGGATTGGCGGCATAGACCGCCTTAACCAGGTTCTCCTGTTCTAGGGGCAGCACGATATCCGGCCGGTCGATCTCTTCCTTCCCGTTCAGCAGCGGGTGGTTGCCGACGAATACAACTGCGACCTCAGCAGCCCGGGCCGCTTCTACCGCAGCTTCTATGCCGTTCACTACAACTTTCTTATGGAATAGAGCTGCTGCGGCAGACGTCTCTTCTTCAGCAGCGCGGATGGTTCCGTCCTCGGCGCCAATAATCAGCGGCTTATTATTCCAGGTCCGCAGGGATACTGCACCCTCTGCTTCGGGCACCAGATTCAGCGATTCCTTCACATACCAGCCGTAGATTTCATCAGCGGAAGCTGTCAGTGTGCCGGCATCCGTCAGGGTGACATATTGTCCCCGGCTTGTGGCCTCCAGGGTATTCGCGGTCCAGCCCCAAGCCGTATGGCGGAACAATTCTCCGCGCTCCGGCTTGTCATGCAGCACAGCCAATCGTCCATCTTCGCCGGTAATGCCCACCGTCCGGCCGCTGGCCGCTGAGGTTAAGAGAATCCGGTCACTGCCGCTCTCGAAGGAGACCTGCTTGCCTGCCAGCTTCTTGGTCACTCCCTGCAGAGGTGTCACCCCATAAGGCAGTGTGCCGGAATACCAGTCTCTGAAGGCTTCGTCCCCAAGCGGGCCGATGACAGCTACCTTGGACAGCGCGGATGCACTCAGCGGGAGGGCTGCATGGTCATTCTTCAGCAGGACAATAGATTCCTTGGCCGCTTCAAGAGACAAGTCGCTATGCGCTTTACTGAGAATAACGGAATCATCAATTGCCGCATAAGGATTACCTTCCTCCGGATCAAATTCACCCAGACGGAAGCGGATGCGGAAGGTGTTCGCCAGCGCGCGGTCCAGATCTTCCTCGGTCAGCAGGCCTTCACGGAGCGCCTCATGGATGACTTTAATGGTCTCCTCCGTCTCTTCGGTTACACTGTCAATCCCGTTCTTGATCGACTCGGCCATCGACTGGGCGAATGAATCGTAATATTTATGATCCTTCACAATCCCGAACAGGTCCCCGGCATCGCTTACAATGAACCCATCCATTTCCCATTCGCCCTTCACAATCTCCATCACGGCCGGGTGCAGGATAACCGGCACGCCATTCACGGAGTTGTAGGCGGTCATCATGGATTGTGCTCCGCCTTCCTTGAAGGCCGGCTTGAACGCTTCCAGATAATATTCACGCATGTTCCGCGGATCAATGCTGGATGAAGCCACACCGCGGTCGATTTCATTGTTGTTGCCGAGGAAGTGCTTAAGGGTTGCTACCGCTTTCAAATACACCGGATGATCGCCCTGGATGCCTTTTACAAGTGCGGTGCTCAGCTGGCCCGTCAGCTCAGGATCTTCCCCGTAGGCTTCCTCTGTTCTGCCCCAGCGCGGGTCCCGCTCCATGTCCACGGTCGGTGCCCATAGAGTCAGGCCGTTAACGGTTGGATTCTTCCGGTAGAACGCCCGGGCCTCATCGCCGATCGCTGAACCGATCCGCTGCAGCAGCTCCGGGTTCCAGGTGCAGGCCAGTCCGCTTGGCTGCGGGAATGAGGTTGCTTTGCCCAGCCACGAAATCCCGTGAGCCCCTTCCGTACCATGCTTGTAACCGCCTACACCAAGACGGTCAATAGCCGCCTGGTATTGCGGCATCAGACTTACCTTCTCCTCCAGCGTCAGCCGGGAGAGCAGATCCTGAACACGTTCATTCAGCTGTACTTCAATTTGTCTAAACGGATATGTAGCTGTTTCCATGAATATTCGCTCCTTCAATCTTAATGATAACGGTTTCATCACATCCAAAGCCAGGCGTTCACAGTCCTCCGCACAGCCCGGTTGTTCTATCCTTCCTCATCATAAAAGATTAGCGCTTACAGCAACACCTGAACAATTGACATAAAAATCAGTTCATAATTAGAGAATCGTCAGCTGAAATCAGGAGCTGCCGGGCTGCGGGGAATCTCCGTGCGGATAATGAAACTTCAGCGCATCAGCCGACAATCCGGTAAATTTAAGGTCTCCGCTCGTAATTACATAATCCCCTTCCGGCTTGTTCTCCAGCGGCCGCTTGCGGATCTCTTTGGGGGAGATGCCGTACCTGGCCTTGAATACTTTGTGGAAATAGGAATAGGTCGCGAAGCCGCAGGCATTCGCAATATTCTCCAGACTGAAGTCGGTATAGCGGATACGCTCCAGGGCGTTCGACAGCCGGATTTCCTGCGTGTATTGAATAATGGTATACCCTGACAGCTCTTTGAAAAGATGCACCGCACGCGACACGCTGAGCCCGGCATGATCCGCAACATCCTCTACCCGCAGCGGACTGAGCGCATGCTCGTTAATATAGCGGTGCATTCTCATCACCATTTCATTGGACCGCTTCGGCGCATCCTCAACATTGGCGGCTTCCACCGACAAGCGGTCAAGCGACAGGCAGAGCGCGCAGAGCAGATGGCGGATCAGCTCCGGGCTGTCCTGGACGATCCGGTGCTGCTCTATGCTGAGCTGCTGCCAGAGGGACAGCATGCCGGCATCCAGATGGATCCGCTGATGCAGCAGACGGGGCTGCGATTCCCACCACTGCTGAATCCACGAGCCTTCACAGAGCAGATAATAATCGCCGCTCTCGATCCTCCCGTCCATTTCCTCCACCACCAGATGATAAGGCTCTCCGGGCTGGTAGATGAGCAAATCCCCGGGTTGAATTCTTGTCATTCTCCCGTTGACTAGCGCCTTGCAGCTGCCCACCACCTGCAGCCGGAAGAGGAAAAACGGCGGGGGAGTAAAGGAGGTTTTGAAGGGCAGCGTATGAAATGAATACGCGCAGGCATGCAGTCTCACGTCCACAATCGTCACCATCCCAGCCAAATAGTATATTTTTATGATCAGATAAAACATTCAATATTCGCAAATAATTAACTATACTATAACCAAATCAAAGATAAGTCCGCAAGCTTATGCCGAAAGGAACTGCATTGCCTCCATGTTAAAAAGAACCTATGCCCTGCTTCTGATTCCAACCTATCCGATATTCTTGCTCTGCATGCTGCTGCAGGGAATGGCCATCTCGATCAGCGCCCCGTTCCTGGCTGTCTACTTCACGGAAGAGCTTGGCGTATCCGCCGGAACCTTTGGAATCTTCACTGCCGTGACGCTCATCAGCGGTGTCGCTCTAAGTATGCTGATTGCCAAACGCTCGGATACCGGCCTGAGCCGCCGCAAGCTTATGGTCATCTGCATGACGTTTAATGCCATCGCTTTTGCCGGATATATATTTATCCATGACTTCTACCCGCTGCTGATCTATATGACTGTGTTCACCGCAGCCGGCGCTCCGGCGATGCCGCAATTATTCGCTAGTAGCAGGGAAGCTGTGAACGCCAGCGCATCCGCTGACCATGCCTTTGCCAATTCTACCTTACGCTCTATGTTCTCACTCGGATTCATTAGCGGTCCGCTGGCAGGAGCCGTTCTGCTGGACCATTTCGGATATCAGGGTGTGTTCCTGTCTACCACCATAATTTTCTTACTGAATGCGCTGCTTGTGTTTAGTTTCGTACGTTCATCCGCAACCGCAGCCGTCAGACAGGCCCTCACAAGTGTACACAAGCCGGTACGGCTGCACCGGAATACCCGGGTGCTGGTACCTTTTCTCGTCCTGACTTTGCTCTATGCCGGACACTGGGCCAATAACCTGAACATTTCACTATTCATCATCAATACGCTTGGAGGCAATACGCAGAATGTCGCTTCGGTTGCGAGTATATGCGCATTGCTGGAAATTCCGTTCATGTTCATGCTTGGCTTGTTATCCGCCAAATATTCTAACAAGACGCTGATGGGCTGGGGAATCGTGCTCGGTGCAGTCTATTACCTGCTGGTGCTTGGGGCTGGAGAGCTGTGGCAGCTCATTGCCGGACAGGTGCTGCTGGCTTTCTTCGTAGCCGTAATCTCCGCGATTGGAATCAGCTATATCCAGGACCTGCTGCCGGACCTCCCGGGCTACGCATCAACGCTGTATACCAATGCTACAACGATCGGCAGACTGACCGGAAGCCTGGCAGGCGGAGCCGCCGCACAGTGGGTAGGCTACCGGCATTCTTACTGGCTGTGCCTGATCCTTATTGTAGGTTCACTGGGACTGCTGTTATGGCCGCAGCGTTCCCCGGAAGAGAAAATCACCCATCAAATGGCATCCTGACAGGAGGCATTCCTATGCAAATACTACTCATTGACGATAACCCTCATGTACGTGATCGCCTAAAGCACATGCTGGAGCAGCTCTTCCCCGAAGCGGCGGATATTCTGGAATCCGGCTGCGAGCCTTCTGCCCTGCGGCTTATTCAGAAGCATAGACCTGAACTCATTATTACAGATGCCAGGCTGCTGCTGCTGAGCGAAGCCATGCCGCTGGACCAGTGGTATGATCAGCAGACAAACGGCAGAATCATCGTCACCAGCAGCCATGAATTTGTCCTGAAGGCCTTCTGCCAGGGCGGCATCGATTCTCTGCTGAAGCCCATTGAACTTGGGGAGCTGGAAGACATGCTGCTGCTTGGATCAGCAGGGATGAGCAACGGTTATAATCATCCCTATCTCGAACAAGCGGAGCTCCAGCGCTCAGACCAGATGATATGACCTATAATTACGGCAGCACGCAAAAAGAGACCGGCGGTGAACGATCCGCTGATCTCTTTTTCAATATATATAAGTCTAAATCTCCATATCCTTACCCGTGTAATCCACGAACCTGAAGTGCCCCTCCGGCGCGGTGCGCTGCTCAAGCAGACTGATAATACCTTCGGCACTGGTGCGCGGGCTCGTTGGCGCTTTCGCCCCGCCCATATCGGTGGGCATCCAGCCGGGATGCACGCTTAGTACATGTACACCACGCTCTTTCAGGGTAACATGCAGCTTCTGCGAGAACATATTAAGTGCTGTCTTGGAGATGGTGTACGGGTAGCTGCCCGGGTAAGCATTCGTAATGCTGCCTGCCTCGGACGAGATGTTGATGATCGAAGCCTCCGGCTCTGTAAGCAGCGGCAGGAAGTGCTTGACCACCCGCATCGGCCCATACAGATTAATATCCAGCGCAAGCTGCATCTCAGCAATGTCCAGCTCTTCAAGCGGGGTGTCTGAGGCATTCAGCACGGCAGCATTGTTAACAATGGAGCCCAGCGCGCGCCCCTCTTCCTTCAGGCTGGCAGCAAGCGCTGCGATCCCCTCTTCGTCCGTAACATCGAGCGCAGCCACCGTCAGCTTGTCTCCATAATCTGCGCTAAGCCCGGACAATGCGTCTTGCCCCCGGCGGGGGTCACGCACACCGGCAATGACTGAATGTCCGTGTTCCAGCGCTATCTTAACGAGATCCAATCCCAGTCCCCGTCCGGCCCCGGTAATCAGTATATTCATATGATCATTCCTCCTCTATGACACTCTTACTTATTTATCGTTCTCCAGCAGCTCCAGGATCACCTTCAACTCTTTGAACGTATCCATATAAGCATAACGTCCTCCGGTGTACTCCCCCTTCTGTTGAAGCGGGAAGCCCTTGCCTTCGAGCAGCATAATCTTCTCCTTCATTCCCTCTACTGCAAAAGCAATGTGGTGAAGCCCTTCTCCGTGCTCATTCAGATAGTCGCGCCATGTGCTAGGCTGATGATCCGGTTCAATCAGTTCCAGCTGCAGGGAGCCCATATCGAAAAAAGCAAGCTTCGCCCGAGCCTCCGTCGCCCCGCCATTATAGTTAGTCTGAGCAATATCTGCCGTATCTGTAATGCCGATCTCCGGTTTCTCGATGCCAAAGAAGTCCGCATACGCCGCGCTTACCTTCTCGATATCATTCACCAGAATTCCAATCTGCGTAATGAAGTGATTCCCAAGCAATCCTGACATCAGGCTATACCTCCTTCTATTCTGACCAGACTACCATACCCAAACGATGAAAGGGCTGTCAAGCCTGGCACAGAGATGCTTCCCGGTAAAAAACAACAGATTTTGCTCTTCAGAGCAGCGAATCCTCGCACTTCAAGTGTCTGTGCCGCAAGAATCACCGACTTAACCCTCTGGATGTGCCGGAGACCCGGTGACTGCCGACTAAAGTAATGAGCCGCTCTGAATTCCTGCACAGAATACAACATTCTGCCCGTCAAATCCGCCGTAAGCGGGAATTATTGTACGAAATGCAGCAATTCTCCCCATCCAAGCTGATTAATGAAACATTCTTGTATTTCCTACAACAATCCGCTCAAATACTCCGGCATCTACGGGCTAGAGTTGCAAGTTTATACAACAATTCTCCAGTCGTCAACTTGAGTGGGCCTCATTATCAGCAAATTATATAAGGCACACGACTTCTCCCATCACCTATGGATCGGCAATCGGCTGGTTATAGCCTTAAATACGATGCACCGGGCCCCCTTTTCTGTTGTCTTAATCTTCCGCTCCCGGCTTCATCCGGTGCTTGCGGTAGTCACCCGGCGTAACCCCGACGACCCGCTTGAAGACCCGGCCGAACGTGATCGAACTGGTATAGCCCAGCTTCAAGGCGATGTCCTGCAGATTATCGCTGGTTGTGGCGAGCAGATATTCCGCGCGCTGCATCCGCAGCTGGGTCAGGAAATCGACGAATTTCATATCGAATTCCTCTTTGAACAAATGGCTGGCATATTTGCCCGAGATCTGGAACCGGTCGCTTAGATGCTTGAGCGAAAGATCAGGATTATCAAAGTTCTCTTCTATATATACCTTCATCTCGCTGATCATCGCCCGGTAGCTCTTCGATTCATTGACCGAGACATAGATCCGGTAAATTTCCGCCAGCCACTTCAGCATTACTGAATGAACCTGCTCCAGCGTGGCCTGCGCCTCGATCTCACTGTAATACCCCTGTAGACTCGGCCCGCCAAAAATCCGCCGCAGGCTGTCCGACAGCTGCCCCAGCTCCCGGTCAAGCATCTGGATCAGCATATGCAGCAGCATACGAATCTCTTCATCCCTGATCTGATCACCGCTGAACCAGACGAACAGCTCATCTACCCGCTTCCGCCAATTCTCATCGGCGATCCGGAATTCACGGACAAATTCGCTCAGCATCTGCAGGTATTTATAGGAATGCAGCGTGGAGCGGTCAGGCAGGCTGTCGCTCAGCACCACCATATCTTTACCGAGTGACAGCTTATGCTGCAGTGCCGTTTCCGCCGCCTTGCAGGAATCCGAAATGGCCTCCAGGCCGGTAACCACCGGGCCTACTCCAATCGCCAGCGACAACCCCAGGTTGTCACTCACCCAGCGGAGATAACGTTCCGCGAGTTTACGCAAAGTAATTTTGTCATCCTTCAGACTGTCAGCACTCCCGACGATGAGTCCAATCCGGTTGCCGCTCACCCATTCGGCCCAGCCCTGCAAGCCTTCTTCCGCCGCCAGCTCCTGGAACAGATTCATCAGCGTCAGCTTGAGCATATTCTGCTCCTTCGCCGGATATTTGCGGCGGAACCCGTCATATTGGTTCATCTCTGCGGCAATAAACGCATAAGCTTCAGCCTCTTCCGTGAACGGCTTGAACCGCTCCAGCTTCCCGTCCGGGGAATCGCCCCGTTCACCTTCCATCAGATCCAGGAACAGCTGGCGGCGCTGCACCAGCAGGTTCTCGTCATATTGCTCCTGATAGCTTACCGTCTGATTAATCAGCGTCTCCAGCGCCTGATCAATCAGCACAAGCTCGCTGCGCGACTTGCTGTCCAGACTCTCCTCGCGGAACTGCAGCGCCTGAATCCGGTTCATCATGGCCTGGATCGGCCGGTAGTTTTTGCGGGTGATATATAGAATATAAAGCGTGCCCAGCACGACGGTCAGGATGCCGATAATAATCCAGACATACGACACGACCGACATCCAGGCGAATAACTCGCCCGCACGAATGCCGCTCTCAAAGGTCCAGCCTGTATTATCCGAATAGATGCGGGTAAGCACGCTGCCTTCCTGCATATTATTGTCCCCATGCGCCGTATAGATCAGCTGTCCCTGTCCGTCCACCACACGCATGAAGGACACCTGGCTGTTCGTCATGCTGTCAATCATCTGTTCCAGCCGGTACATGCTTAAGTTGACGACGATCATCCCCTCGGCCCCGAAGGGAAGCGGCAGCTTCTTCGGCATACTAATCACCCGCACCGGCTGGTCAGAGCTGAATATCCGCAGCGTACGCACATCACTCCAGTTCCGCTCACCGCTCTCCGTCAGCGCCTGGTTCAGATATTCCCGGTCTGCGAACACTTCCCTGTCCACCAGCCCGCTGAGTGTCAGCACTTTATCATCCCACTTACGGTAAATATAGATCGAGTCAATCAGCTGATTGCGGTAGAGGACAGCACTCATATCTTTTACAGAATTATAGAGCCGGGTCCGGTCGCCTTCATCGCTCAGCCCGTTCAGGAAATCGCCGTAATCATGATTGGTCTCCATCTCCTGGAGCACGGATAATTCCACATCACTCAGCGCATTTTGCAGGGAATCTACTACGTAGCCGGTAGAGATGCGGTTGGCTTTGTCCGTCTCACTGCGTGAAAGCTCGCCCACAATCAGGAACGACAGGAAAATCAGGATCGACACTGTCAGCAAAAAGATAGGGAAATAGGAGAACATCATTCTGCTCGACCAGTTTCGTTTCATATGTACTCCCGCCCTTCTTGAAATGGAATCCGAAACCTTTTGCCTGCGGGATGAAAGAAAAGCTCACACAGATGACTTGGCCATTCGGTTTATCCAATATAGCATGCCCGCGCCGATAAGTGCACTAACCGTGCAGGCCAGATACATCATCTGTGCACCGCCTGAATAGAACAAATAACCGTTTAACAGGTTCCCTACAATCCCGCCCAATCCGGAAAAAACCATGTTGAACAAGCTTTGGCCGGTAGCCTGCATTCTTTTGCCGGAAGCCTCTGCCACATATTCCACCGCAGCCACATAGAACAGCCCGAAGGACAACCCGTGTAGCACCTGAATCCCCACCATGACCGCCGGCACCGGGAACAGCCATTGAATTCCCCAGCGCAGCGCATAAAAGAAGGCAGCCAGCAGCAGCGTCCGTTCATGTCCGATCCGCTTCAGGATTCTGTCAGCCAGCAGCATCGAAGGTATATTCGTAAGTGAAGCCAGCAGCAGCGCTGTCCCGACCAGGGAGTAACTGCCCCCGGCCTCCTGAAACGCCAGGACGAAGAAGGAATTATAAGCCGTAAGCGTCTGGTTTACGAAAAAGCAGGCCAGTAGAAACAACACAAACAGCCTATTTCCCAGCAGCTCCTTCATGCCTTGCGACAGTGATATAGCCGCTGCTGTCCGCTCCGTACTGCGTGACAGTGTTAGTACAGTTGCCGCCCCGCCCAGGCTCAAGAACAGAAACGGCATCCAGAGCTGAGTAATTTCAAAATGCGAAAGATAGAATCCTCCGGCATAACCGCCTATTGCCGTGCCAAGACTGCCCAGGCTGCGAATCGTTCCGTAGGAGGTGCGTCCTTTGCGGGCCGCAGTAACAGCATAGGAGTCCGCTACAGGACTTTGGGTAGCCTGAAAGACTATAGAGAGTATATAGGCCATTATAATTACCGCAGTGTACTTGAAGCCGTATAAGCAAGACAAAACAGCCGGTACAGAAATACTCAGCAACAGCACGAGCTTCGTCTGGCGGTATCTGTCTACCATAAGGCCCCATACCGGCTGAACTGTGATGGACAGCAGCGTTCCGATCGACATGAGCACCCCCACGACATTGGCCCCGATGCCCTGATGTACAAACAGGGTCGTTAGATAGGGATTAAAAAGTCCGCCTGCAAGACCCGATAGCAAATATAATAAGCGCAGCTTCAGCAGCTCGGTCCTGGCTTCCAGAGGTATGATTGCCGTATCATCCATGTTGCATTCTTCCTTTACCACAAGATGGCCGCAGCAGATGCGCTAATTCACCAGACAGCCAAGCCATAAACGGTCCGGGGGCTTCATACGCCGCCGTACTTCTCCGCTCCAGCAGCAGAATTTCTCCACTGCCGCCGGTGACGCAGAACATTGTTTTGGTGCTGCCGACATCAATACCGGCGTAAATCCGGGTTACTCTCGCCTCTGCCATTTCTGTATGCCACCTTCCATATTCAGGCTCTCCGCTTTCTGCGGATGCCCCATTGTAGACAAAGATAGACCTCGCCGTTTGCTTGAGGTCTATCTTCACAGGCCTTATCTATTCTGAAGCCGGGTCCAGCCGCAGCGTAAAGGTCATCTCCTGCACGCCGTCTTCGGGACAGTGCAGATAGATAATCTCCAGCTTCTCTCCCGGCTCATCCAGTTGTATGGACGGGGCCGATGCAGCCGCTACTACACTACAGCCAAGAGCCGGCAATATCCAGCGCTCTGGCGTTATCCGGGCAGCAGCCAGCCCCGGTCCGGTAATTTCAAACAACACTTCAACCGGGACGTCTGTATCTAGCCGAACAGCCGCAGTCAGCAGATCCTTCTCTGCCGTAGCCTCAAAGATCATGCCGCGCAGATGGCTGTTCCAGCTCTTGCCCGGCTCCCTGCGGATGAGGCGCAGATCATAACGGGCACCGCCGGTATCCATCCAGTGAATGGTCGCCGGATGCATTTGGCCGTTCGTATTGCGGCTCCCCGACATCGCCCCGATCATCCGCTTCTCCCCGATCCAGGCCGCAGCGGTGCAGAGATTGCGGTTCTCTCCCGGCTTGTCCCGCTCACACAGCTCGCGGAACTGCTTCTCCACTCTGCGGCTCCCGCCAAAGCTTACGAACTGCGGCATTAGTTCAGCCGGAATGTCAACGCCAGCCAGCGCAATCAGCGGATCATGTGTTGTCTCGCAGTTCGGTGCAGCCAGATGCTCGTAGCCTGCCCCCAGCGCAAGATAGAGGAACACACCGATGGAGCTGTGTCCGGTCATCTCCATCTCATAAGCCCGGGAGAACGGTCCCGACAGATTCTCCAGTACCGGATTATAGAACAAGGCAATGTTGTTCCACATTCCCCGCTCCAGTGTCTGCCCGGTTTCCCTGAAAGCGGCAGAACATCCATAGGTTCTCCATAAGCCCAGCACCGTAAGGTCAACGCCGTAATAGGTCGTTGTATTGAACTCGGCTATTGAGCCGAATTCGGCATAGGCCGCGAGGAATGCAGCGGCTTCTTGGTCAGCATGGCGGGTCCAGTCCTCCCGGGCGAACCTGTGCCCGTAATAATGGACGATAAAGATGTGCATCAGCTCAATATTGGAGTTCATCGGCACGGCATCGGAGAGACGCCGGTCGATGGAAGCCGAGACTGCCAGCTGCATGGATTCGTCCATGCGTGAGACAAGCTCCGCAGGGAGTACATCACCGAACTCGCCCAGAATCACCGCAAACGTGCTGGCGATGAACTCACGCCAGTTCGGGTCATAGCTCTTCCATACGGGAGGCAGAACCTCATCCACTGCAGACTGCAGATATCTCCTAACCGCCAGCTCATCAAAATCCGGCAGAACCTGACTTATTTCCCGGGAAAGTGCGGTGCCGAGCCGCTTGCCGATTTTGTCAGTAGTTTCACTGAGAAAGTATGCAAAACCCGGTGCGAATTCCTTCCAATTGTAGTTCCCGGCCGGTGGCAGCGCAGCCTGGGGCGACACGCGGAAGGTGCCGTGATAAATCTCATCCGGGCAGTCAAACTGCAGGTCCATGACCTTATTCAGCAGCCCCACTGCCCGTTCATGATCACCCTCACCGCTGCGGATCAGCAGTCCCAGTGCATAGTGCGCACTGCTGCGCGTATTATGCCGGTCACTTTGCTCCTCATCAATCAGCAGCTCCATCTCTGCGTCATAGAATGAATCCATCAGCGCCATCGCCTGCTCTACCAGATGGCGCTGTCTTTCCGTAAGCCTGTCGATCATCGCCTGTGTCACGGTATCTCCCTCCTATTCGTCTTCCTCAGCCTTTAACCGCACCTGCCATCATGCCACTGATGAAATAACGCTGCAGGAATGGATATACGATCAGAATCGGCACTGTGGAGAAGACTACGCTTGCCGCCTTCAAGCTCTCCGGCATCAGCTGTGCCATACCCAGACCCTCCTGCTGCATCAGCTCGCTGACCTGATTGTTCTGGATCATCTGATACAGCTTCAGTTGCAGCGGATAGAGATCCGGACGGTTGATATACATCAGCGCATCCTGGAATCCGTTCCAGCGGCCTACGGCATAGAATAAGCTTAATGTGGCCAGTGACGGCAGTGACAACGGAAGTATAACGCGGAACAAGGTGCCCAGATGCGTCGTCCCGTCAATCTCCGCTGCCTCTTCCAGGCTCTTCGGAATACTGTTGAAGAAGGATATCAGGATAATCATATAGAAGGGGCTGATTAAACCGGGCAGCACCAGCGCCCAGACGGTATCCAGCAGGTGGAGGTTCCGGATCAGGATATAATCCGGAATAATGCCTCCGCTGAAGAACATCGTAACGACGATAATCAGCATGAACCATTTTCGTCCGCGCAGCTCCTTCTTGGACAAAGAGTAAGCAACGGCTATTGTCATGGCCATCGACAGCACGGTAGCCAGAATAGTCAGCATAATCGTGAAGCCCAGTGAACGGATCATCGACATATCGGAGAAGACCTTGGTATAGGCCTCAAAAGTGAATTCCCGCGGAAAAAAGGTCACCAGGCCCGACATGATCGGACGGCTGGAGCTGAGCGAGATCGCAATAATATGAACAAAGGGCAGCAGACATACAAGAATAGCGGCAATAATGATCAAGACATTAAGGATATCAAATATCCGGTTTGATGCGCGTTCGCTCATCGTTGTTCCCCCTCGTCTCTATTTGCTTTGGACTGACTAGAGTATGCTCTCATCCGCCAGCTTCTTGGATGCATAGTTCGCACCGAGCAGGAAGATCAGACCTACCAGCGCCTGGAATAAGCCGACTGCAGTTGCCAGTGAGATTTGTCCGGATTCTATGCCGACACGGTATACGAAGGTACTGAGCACCTCGGAGTAATCGCGGACGGCTACATTGCCGACGATAAACGGCCGGTCAAAGCCGATGGAGATCATATTGCCCAGGTTGATAATGAGCAGGGTAGCAATCGTTGTTTTGATGCCCGGCAGAGAAATATGGAAGATTTTCTTGAAGCGGCCTGCTCCGTCCACCTCTGCGGCTTCGAACAGCTCTTTGTTGATGCCGGTTAATGCCGCCAGGTATAGAATGGTTCCCCAGCCTGCACTTTGCCACACTCCGACCAGCAAATACGTGATCAGCCAGTAATGCTTGTTGGAGAGAAACGGAATAGCGTCCAGCCCCATACCTGTCAGCAGGTTGTTGATGAAGCCTGACTCTGTGCCGAATACCTGCAGCACGATGCCGCCGATAATGACCCAAGAGATGAAATGAGGGACATACAGAATGGTCTGGGCGAATTTCTTGAACCAGATGATCCGCAGCTCATAGAGCATAATTGCCAGAATCAGCGGTGCTGGAAAAGAAATAATCAGATCCAGCAGATTGAGCAGTAGCGTGTTGCGCAGTGCTTTGAAAAAATCGTTACTCTGAAAGACCTCGCGGAAAATATCCAGCCCGACCCATTCACTGCCGGCGATACCTTCAAAGAAGTTAAATTCTTTGAACGCTATCTGCACCCCGTACATCGGCCCGTATTTAAAAATCAGAAAGTAAATGACCGGCAGCATAAGCAAAGCGTATATCTGCCAGTTTCTGCGTAAGTAAGTCGTGTTCTTCACTGCCTCCACTCCCCTCTCCTGCCCTTTGTCTGCGGCAGCGGC
Organism: Paenibacillus sp. FSL R5-0912; assembly: GCF_000758605.1. Lineage (NCBI taxonomy): Bacteria > Bacillati > Bacillota > Bacilli > Caryophanales > Paenibacillaceae > Paenibacillus > Paenibacillus sp. FSL R5-0912. The sequence continues at coordinate 1,847,739 of NZ_CP009282.1, read as the reverse complement.
TGGAGGCCTTGACCGGCCTCCATAGCGCATACCCTTCTCTTTCTTATGCTCCGTCCGTTTATTTGGACGTCATTTCCTTATAAGCTGCCGTACGTTCATCGAGAATCGCCTGACCGCCGCTCGCCATATAATCTTTGATCATCGAATCATAAGTGCTCTCGAACTGTTCTGGCTTAATCATGGTCATCTTCACGATAATTTCCTGGAACTTGTCGGCCAGCGCCGTTCCGTATTTCGCTTCAGCCTCAATCGGATGGCCGAACCGTACCGGCTGAATGGTGTCAACATTAGAGATTTCAACAGATTTCTTCATGTCCGCCTGGAACTTCTCCGGAGTCTGGGCAATGTAAGCCGCTTCATTCTTGGCATCATCACCGGCAAATTTGCCATTAACAATTACCGCAATATCTCCAAAGTTATACAGACGGTCCGTAATTTCAGAGGTCGCATCCGGTTTAACAACCGGAACTCCGTTCACAAGGGTGTAGTTCTCATTCTCCACACCGAACTGGATATCGAACAGGTTCGTGTCCGAAGCCATCCAGTCGAGATATTTCAGCGCCGCTACAGCATTGCTGCTTGATTTCGGGATCATGACATACATTGCATTGGGTGCATAGGCCGGTTTGGCATGTTCACCCGCCGCATTCGTGAAGGTATCTACCGGCGTGATCGAGGCACCCGGCACATGGGTCTGCAGATTCTCATAGAAGTCGTTCCAGGTGAAGTACGGCTCACCGGCATCCTCTGTATAGAAGCCTACCAGACCATTCTGCAGACTCTGCCACAGCTGCTTTTTATCTTTATCCAGACCGAAGTCCTTGCTCATCAGCCCTTCATTATAGAGCTTATTCATGAATTTCAGCGCATCCTCGAAGCCCGGCAGCAGCGCCGGGTAATCGCTTGAGCCCAGCTGCTGGGTCAGCGTATACCGCTGCTCATCAGTAAGCGGCTTGATGAACGACCAGATCAGCGGTTCATACTGCGCAGCTGCGAGACTTACTCCGAACGGAATCACCTTACCGCCGGTGTTGCCCGGATCTTGCTCCTTAAACGCCTTGAGTGTGGTGTAGAGCTCTTCCGTAGTCGTCGGTGCCGGCAGTCCCAGCTTATCCAGCCAATCCTGGCGGACATATCCGGCGTATTTACCAAGCACAAGCCTTCTTCCCGGAAGCGCAAATTGCTTGCCGTTGTATTGTCCGTAAGCCAACGTGTCCTCGCCGAGGAACTTTTTCAGGTTCGGGGCATATTCGTCAATAAGCTCTGTAAGATCCGTAAGCCCGCCCTGCTCGGCATACCGGTTGAATGTTCCCGAATCATAGGTGAACACGATGTCAGGCACTTCACTTTTGCTGGCCATCAGCACATTCAGCTTCTGAATTTCTTCTGAACGGGGAACAGGAACGAACTCTACATCAATATTGTTCAGCTTACCGAACCGTTCCTGCACAAGTCTGGTCAGGTAACTGTCAGAGATCGTATAACCGGAAGGCGTATTTCCGCGGTCGAACACCTCTACCTTTAATGTAGCAGGCTCAGGAGAACCGGAACCGGCATTGCCGCTCGCCGTATCCTCCTTCGAAGAACACGCGGATAACAGCATTGTGGAGGCCATCAGCACCGCTATTGCCGGGCTTGCCCATTTCTTAGACCCTCTTGTTGTCATTCTCTCATCACCTTTCCCCTTATCAATGTCAGAAAACTTATCTTCAGTTGCCGATTAACTTGTTGCAAGCACCTTTGATGTCACCTAGTATTACATGAGTTAAGATAAGTGCACAATAAACCATTTTCCACCCTAAAACACACGTTATATATGTAAGAAAAGCTTATAAACAAACAATTATCGTCCAAACAAACTGCTTTCAACTCCCCTATCTGCCATATACAATAGCAAATTCTGCTTATTTTGGCCTTAGTGTATGTCAGCTATGCCTTCCAGGCAGCAAGTAGAAACGGCTTTGCCGTCCTTATACAGGACCTTACCGTTTCAGCGAGAAATAGAACGATAATTTATAGCGTGAAATATATAAATTCTTATATTTGCAAAAAAAGAATGCTCCCGCAGGAACACTCTCTTCTCTACTAAATATAACCTGGAGCCGGAACAGACTCAGTGTGCAATATACGCATCGACTTTATATCCGGAGCCGCTGCTGGTTAATTTGGCATTATAGTAACCCATGTTTCCATCCGGCTTGCATTTATAGTCTCCCGAGCAGCCGCATACGAAGAATTTCGTCCGTGGGTATCCCGGATTAATATTGCTAAGCTTCCGGTAGAATTTATGTCCATGATGTGTGAAGATAGCCAGGACCTTATCTCTAGCTTTTACCGGAATCGCCGAGAAGAATCTGGATGTCTCCGCAGCGCTGAGCACATGGCTGGAATCAACCGTAATTCCCTGCACTCTTAGCGGCCAGTGGAAATCAATAATATAGAAATACCGGTCATCCAGATTGCGCAGCAGGGTGATACTCGCCGGAGTGAATTGTCCCAGAGCACAATCAAGCCATACATATTTCACCTTACCTTGTGTCCCTGGGAAATTCATCTGTCCTGTAACCGCCCCCAAGTATTGCGTAAATAGGGACCGGGTGCTTGCTTCCCAATTTCCTATAGAGGCCTTATACGGGATGCTTCCGAGCGTGCTTGTTACTGTATTCTTGAATTCTTTGTAATACGCGTTCGCATTATTCCCGTGATCCGCTCCTGCCTGTGCATTATCTCCGCCAAAGATGATAAAGCGTTTATTGCCGCTGCCCACTGCTTTGGGCAAGAGACTTTTAAATATACTCAAGCTGTTTCCGTATCCCACATGGCTGTCGCCAAACACCGCAAATTCGACGGCCTGGGCCTTCACTCTGCGCTTTACCCGGGGTACAGCTTGCTGCCCTGCCGGAATTACCCGTTTCCGCTTTGGACGTGCCTGCCTATTCACCTGGAACCACCTCATATCAACAGATTCGCGATGCACAGTAATATCTACTATTTATATGCGGGATGAATTGGCGGTTCTTGGACCTATGGACTTTCCTTAGCTCGAACGCAGCGAAGTGATCTGTTTGGCCAGATACTGCGGCGAATACGGCATATCCTCCCGGAGCCAGGCGATGATCGTACCGATGAGGGCTGCAGAGCCGTACCATACGGCAATGTCCTTCTGAACCGTTACTTCAGAAGCATTGCGGGTAGCCAATCTTCTCTCCACCCGGGTAGAAATGATATCCGCCATCAGCCTGAACAGGCGATCGGTGAATATCGTACTCTTCCGCGACGTTAGCACAATTTTATAGAATTTGGCATTCTCCGCGATATGCGTCAGCAGGCGCTCCAGCATCGGCCATTGTTCTCCTTCAGTTGCTTCAGCATTCCCCATATAACCGCTTACCACTTGAAGCACGTCCTCGGCCATATCATCCGCCATCTTCTCCATCATATCGGGGATATCCCGGTAATGCAGATAGAAGGTCACCCGGTTAATTTTGGCCCGCTCCGCGATGCGGTTGACCGTAATTTTCTCAATGCTCATTTCTTCCATCAGATCAATTACAGCCTCTCTAAGCAATTGCCGTGTACGCAGGACACGCGGGTCCACATGCGGGGGAGTTTTCGTCATTTTAATCACTCCATTCTTCAACGTTCAAATCGCAGACTACACTTTTCAATAAAATGTCGTTTATCGCCTATATAAACTACAGTTATAGCTTAATCGTAAACTAATATACAGTTTTTCAGAAATCGTTGCTTGATTACATGAAAATTTCATCTATAATCTACTTTATACATTGTAAACTATACAACACACTGTAAATTTAGTCCATGATTCGGCGATTGGAAAGGATGGAGAATAGTGAGTAACAAGACAGACATTCAAGACAGTTCCATCAAAAAGGGACCTATTCTTTTCGTAATGATTCTCGGCGCCTTTCTGGCCACACTGAATCAGACGATAATGAGCGTTGCCACACCGGAGTTAATGCATGACTTCAACATCACGGCCGCAACGGCCCAGTGGCTGACCACCGGCTATATGCTGGTTAACGGTGTGCTGATTCCAATCACTGCTTATCTGATGCAGCGTTTCACTACACGCGAGCTGTTCCAGGCATCTATGTTTATCTTCTTCGCAGGAACGGTCGTTTCAGCTATGGCGACAAGCTTCCCGATTCTGCTAACCGGACGTATGATTCAGGCAGCCGGTGCCGGTATTATTATGCCGCTGCTGACCAATGTCATCTTAACCCTGTTCCCGCGTGAGAAGAGAGGCGCCGCCATGGGTATGGTCGGACTCGCCATTATCTTCGCCCCGGCGATCGGCCCTACACTGGCCGGTTACATTATGGAACACTATTCTTGGGAGACTATGTTCTACGGCATGCTTCCGCTTACGGTTATCGTTATTGTCTGCGGATTTGTTTATCTGAGAAATGTAGCAGAGCGTTCTTATCCAAAAGTCGACTTAACCAGCGTGGCCCTGTCCACCATCGGATTCGGAACCTTGCTGTACGGCTTCAGCCGGGCGGCCAGCGCTGGCTGGTCGAGCGCAGAGGTACTGTTGTCGCTGGCTGCAGGTGTTATCTCCCTCGGCTTGTTCGTATGGAGACAGCTGGCTTCGGATAGCCCGCTGCTGGATCTGCAGGCCTTCAAATATAATATGTTCTCCCTGACCACTGTCATCAGTGTCATGGTTACGATTGTGATGTATGCAGATATGATGCTGCTGCCGCTCTACCTGCAGAACGCACGCGGATTCACAGCGATGGAATCCGGCCTGCTGCTGCTTCCCGGTGCAGTCATTATGGGCCTGCTCATGCCGGTTACCGGCAAGCTGTTTGACCGCTTCGGTGCGAAGTGGCTGGCCATTATCGGCCTGCTGATCACGATCCTCGCTACCCTGAGCTTCGTGAATCTGACCGACTCGACAAGCTATGCCTATCTGATGCTCATGTCCACCGGACGGCGGATCGGAATGGCGCTCTTGCTCATGCCGATTCAGACCCTCGGGCTGAACCAGCTGCCATCCAAGCTTAATTCGCATGGTACAGCCATCTCGAATACTGTAAGACAAGTGGCCGGCGCTGTGGGTACTTCCCTGCTGGTCACCGTAATGACCAGCCGTACCACTACCCACATGAAGGATATGATGGTCAGTGGCGTGCAAGACACTAAGGAGCATATGATTACAGCAGCTACCATCCAGGGTATCAATGATGCGTATCTGGTCATTGTGGGTATCGGCATCATCGGCCTGCTGCTCTCCTTCTTCATCAAGAAGGTAGGCCAGGCCTCGGAGAAAGAACCCGAAATGAAGCTAAAGACGGTTGTTGCCAAGGAAGTCTAGGTTATGCAAAAGAGGTTATCCCAAAAGCCATGAAATAGCTGCCTGGGATAGCCCCTTTTTTGTTGACGGCACAACCGTTACTGCCGGGCTCCTCGCATAAACCAAACGCTTGTAGTACAATAATATCTTGGCTGTACATTATAGAAGAAGAGTATGAGGTGCCCGGATGGCTATTAGCTTCACGAAATCTATGCTTAACCGCTTAAATCAGGAAATCACAGAGATGGAATCGGGTATAGCGGAGCTCCAGAAGAAGACCCACAAGACCCGGCTCAAAATTAACCAGATCGAAAAAGACTGTAAATTAAGCACTTCCCCCAGCGCACTTAGCAGCAAAATGAGCCGGATCACTAAATTACAGGCAGAACTCAAAAAAATCTCCCAGCAGCATTTAGAGCTGTCCAAGGAGATTAACAAAAAGAAGTCCACGCGCGCCCAGCTTCCGCCTGCGGAGTAATCCGCTGTTGCCGGCTATGTCCGTGAAGCCATGCCAGATATTATTTTTGCGGGCTAAAGCGGACACGCAGCCAGATTAACAAATAGATTACGCATAAGAAGCCCCAATAGTAATTAGCAAATATACTCTGTCCTAAGGCTACGGATAGCAGGATATGATATACACAGGTAAAGACAAAGAAAGCAATTAATAACCGTGTTATCGCTCTGTAGGATGACGGCTGCTGAATGGCACTTCTTGAAATGATGTAGGCAAAGACAATGGCTAGCGCCAAAGATAATACGATCCTCAGATTGTAATTCGTGAATACATCCTGCAATGTAATAACAGCCGCCAGCACAAGAAAGTACGCCGTCATAGTGACGCTATTACTGGTTTTGGTTTTCATTTTACCCCTCCTGAGTGCATTATTTTACGACTAAACAAATACCCTCCCACTAAGAAATAGCCCGCAGATAACAACACAAGCACAATAATTTCTGGAAGAATCTCGCTGAAACTGGCGTTGTTAATCAGAATCTTGTTCATCGCGCTTACAGCATCAAGTGTCGGCATGAGTGTCAGCAGCTCAATCTCTTTGCCCATAACCGCGAATAGCTTAACCGGCGGAACTTTGAAAAAAATCCCGGCCAGGAACATCATAGGCGTCACCACCACATTGCCGATGATGAAGGCCTCCAATGAAGTTCGGCAAAATGCCGCGATGATCAGCCCGATGCCGATGGCTGAGAAGGTTGCGATCAGGCTGACCAGGTAAGCCAGCGCATAGGAGCCGGAGGATGAGAAGCCCAGCAATAGGCTGGAAGCAAAAACAAGGGGCAGCATAATCGCTGCGAGCACCATCTGTGACAGGCTGACGCCTGCGCAAAATTCAAACGCTCTGACCTTGGACAGCATAATCCGCTGAATCGTCCGGTTCTCCAGCTCCCTCGTCACCACCATCGAGCTTAGAATCAACAGGAAAAAGACCGAAAATACCATCAGCCCCGGAGCCATATTCTCAAATTCCGATTGGACCTTCACTTCACCGGTTTCCTCATATACAATCTGCACCGGACTCTCCGCCGTGCCGTTCGCCCACACAAAATTATGAATATAGTTCTCCACGAAGCTGCTGATGAAGCTGTACGTCAGATTGGACGGATTGCCGAGCAGCTTCACCTGTACCTGTGAGGACTGGCCGGAACGCCCGTTGCTGAGGAGCGACTCACTGAAGCCGGGCGGAATGTACAAATGCGCATCATATCTACCTTTTTTAACCCCATCCAGTAACTCCTGCTTGTTATAATCCGCCTGAATGGTCTTAAACATCGTATTTCCGTTCGGATACTCGCTGCTTACGATTTGCTGCACCAGGCTGCCGCCGAGCCCCCCCTGATCTTCATCCGATATCGCCAGCGAATAAGTATAGAATCCCTGTCCGAAAGCCAGCCCGAAGATGACGATAAAGACAATGGGTGAAAGAATGGTTAGCAGGACCGCCTTGTAATCCCGAAACTGCTCCACTAAGCTTTTTTTGAACACCGCCCACACTCTCATTCCCGCAAGCACCTTCCCGTCAGCTTAATGAATACATCTTCCAGCGTACTTTGCCTTAGAGTGAAAGTTAACGGATTACCGTATATGGAGGTCAGCCGGCTAAGAATACGCGGAACTGCTGCAGTCAGGCGATCCCCTCTAATGCAGATGCTTGTATCATTGAACTGTACAGTATATTCCGGTGAATCCAGCTGCGCTGTCCTCTGCACAGGCTCTTGATAATTGATCTCCAGCGTCTCCTCAGGAGCAATCTTCTGCTGAAGCATAGCGGGCGTGTCACAGACCAGTACTCTTCCCCGGTCCATCACAGCTACTCTGGATGACAGGCGCTGTGCCTCATCCATATTATGCGTAGTAAGCAGCACAGCACTGGAACACGACAGCGATGTGATGAAATCTCTAACCAGCACCCTGCTCTGCGGATCAAGCCCGGCTTCGGGTTCATCCAGGATGATCAGCTCGGGATCATGAAGGACCGACAGAATGATATGCAACCTTCTCTGCATGCCCCCGGATAAATTCTTCGCCAGCACCCTACGCTTATCCGCGAGCCCGACGCTTTCCAGCAGCATAGCTGTACGTTGTTTGATCCATTGCCTATCCATTCTATTCAAATCCCCTACAAAATGAAGCTGTTCTTCGCAGGTTAACAGCGGCCACAGCTGCAATTCCTGACTGCAGACTCCCACCCGCTTGTTCAAAGAGCGGTTGCTCCGGGACGGGATACCGCCAATTTGGATATCCCCTTTGTCCGGTTCCAATGTACCGGCGATTAATTGAATGACCGTTGTTTTGCCGGCACCATTTGGGCCCAGCAGACTGAAAATTTCACCCCGCCTCACCGTGAAGGACAAGTGGTCAACTGCCTTAAAGCTGCCAAAGCTTTTATCCACTTCCTTTAATTCTAATAGTATATCATTCACTCTTCTCACACTCTCCTGAACAGTTCTGATACGGGCCTCATACCAAAAGAAACTCTCATTTCTGTTATTTTATCCCACAATACTCTATTCGTCTGTGATCAATGACAAAAAAATCCAAAGGGATGTACGCCCTTTGGATTTCTTGAAATTTTGTCCGGATTGTCAGGACTACGGTCTATTATTCACTGCGCAGTGCAGCAACCGGGTCCTTCTTCGCTGCCATCTTGGCCGGAATCGCACCGCCGAGCATGGTCAGCAGGACGCTGATCACGCCTAGAATGAGCGCATGCAGCGGGTTAAGCTGAGCCACATTCTTCAGCTCCGTCAGGTTATACAGAATCGCGTTAACCGGAATGGTCAGCAGGTAGGTAATGCCGATCCCCAGAATCCCCGAGCAAGCCCCGATAATGAAGGTCTCGGCATTGAAGACCCGTGTAATATCCTTCTTGCGGGCACCCAGCGCACGCAGTACGCCGATCTCCTTCGTCCGTTCCATAACAGAAATGTAAGTGATGATCGCGATCATAATCAGTGAGACCACGAGGGAAATCGCTGCAAAAGCAATCAGTACCATCGTGATTCCGTCCATAATCCCGCCGGAAATGTTGGTGACAATAGCCGCCAGATCGGTATACTGCACCTGATCCTCCGTTGCCTTCCCTTCATTCCATTTGTCCAGATAGGCTGTAACGGATTCTTTGGCACTGAAATCAATCGGGTACAGCGAGACTGCGCTTGGAATTTCAGTTGCCCCCAGAGCGGCAAGTGCATCGTCTTTAGTCAAGGAAGCCATACTGCCTGCTGCTGCCATACCAGCGTTCATGAGGGGAGAACCGCCCATTGCACCACTCGAAGCCATGCCGGCTACCCCTTCTGACAAGGCCTGCCCTGTCAACACATTGGTATCTGCGGCTTCCTGTGCAAGTACAATCTCAGATTTCTGTGCATCGGCAATGAACGTAGCGGCCAGCTCATCGGAATAGACAATGCCGGGAGACAGCGTAGAAATGCTGGAACCTTCCTGCCCGCGCAGAACACCAACAATGTTCAGCGTCACGGCATTAGGACTATTGTAGAGACCGGTCAGATCAGCAGCTGTCCCATTGACAACAAACTGCTCGCCATTTTTCTTATAATAATCATTGTTCATTATCAGCTTCAATTGAGTTCCTACAAGATCGCTCAGATTGATGCTCTCCGCTTTATAATCCAGCCCCAGAGCATCCACTGCAGCATCGGTCAGACGGTTGTATTGATCCACGATGAGCACAAGATCCGTCTTCTCTGTAGGGAATGATCCTTCCAGCAGATCGTAATATTGCTCCAGATAGCTTCCCGAAGCGCTGCCCTGTTTGCTTGGATACGGGGCTACAGTAATATTGCTTTTATCCAGAGTGGTTGCCTTGTCCCCATCCATAACCAGCCAGTTCATATTCACGGTGCGGGTATAAGAAACGCCGTCAATCAGCTTCGGATCAATTCCATCCAGATACTCCATATACTCCTTGGTCAGCACATTCGTATGCATGGCTGAATTCACGGTCGGGTCATACGGATAGAGCTTTTTATCAACAGGATAAGAGGTAAGTTCCGTTGACTCTTGACCCGGAGGGCCAGCATTCTGCAAATTTATCGCCGTCTGGTTGATCGAGACCGGGAAGTTGGAGAGTGCGCCGGTTTCATATGAGCTGATCTGTTTATCGAAGCCGTTGGACAAGGACAGGATCAGCGCGATGCCAATAATTCCGATACTTGAGGCAAAAGCGGTCAACCCCGTACGCCATTTCTTGGTGGCGATATTTTTACCGGATAATTTCAGTGCTGTGAAAAAGCTCATACTCGTTTGCTTCAGCTTATACGCACTTGAGGTCTTCTGCGTGGCCAGCGGATTGCTGTCGGAGATCGCATGACCGTCCGAGAAGCGGATGACGCGGTCTGCATAGCTCTCTGCCAGCTCCGGATTATGGGTAACCATGATCACCAGCTTATCCTCCGCAATGGTCTTGATCAGCTCCATGATCTGCTCACTGGTCTCTGAATCCAAGGCACCTGTAGGCTCATCCGCAAGGATAATGTCCGGATTGTTCGCCAGCGCACGGGCAATCGCTACACGCTGCATCTGTCCGCCCGACAGCTGATTCGGCTTTTTGTGCACATGATCCTTAAGTCCAACCTTCTCCAGTACTTCAAGCGCCTTGCGGTGCTTCTCAGCTGAAGCTATCCCGCTGAGCGTCATCCCCATCTCCACGTTGTCTGTAATGCTCAGATGTGAGATCAGATTATAGCTTTGAAAAATAAAGCCGACACTATTATTGCGGTACGCATCCCACTCGCTGTCTTTGAAGCGCTCTGTCGATTGGCCGTTGATGATCAGCTCTCCGCTGTCATACTGATCCAGCCCGCCGACGATATTCAGCAGCGTGGTCTTACCCGAGCCGCTTTGGCCCAGAATCGCGACGAATTCACTTTCTCTGAAATTGAGATTTACTTTATCCAGTGCAACCTGTGTAAATTCGCCGGTCTTGTAGCTCTTGGTGATGTTTTTTAATTGCAGCATTGTCCGATCTCCCTTTCCATCCCTGTAATCATTAGTCTCTCTGAAATCTTCTAGTCTTACTGTACCCCAGTATAGCCGCCCAATATAAACTAAACCTAAACTCCCAGTTGAGCTTGACTTGATCTTGATGAGGTATACTAGAACAAGTACTTTGGCTTCGGGGGATTACTCAGTTAATCAGGTACTTGAGAGACCCCAAAACCATATATAAACAAGCTATACGTTGAATAACATGGAACCGTTCCAGGAGGAGACCTTATGTTTAATATTCTTGTGGTTGAGGATGATGCCAAGTTACGCCAGCTCTTCTGTACCGTACTCACCAGAAATGGATACCAGGCTTTGCCGGCCGTGAATGGCGAGGATGCGCTGGACGTGCTGGATAAGGAATATATTGATCTGATTATCTGCGATATAATGATGCCCCGGATGGATGGCTTCGAGCTGACACGGACGCTTAGGGACAATGATCAGCAGCTTCCCATTCTTATGGTGACGGCGCGGGAGAATTTTGCCGATAAGCAGCAGGGCTTCCTCGTCGGGATCGATGATTATATGGTCAAGCCGATCAATGTGAATGAGATGATCCTGCGTGTCGGGGCGCTGCTGCGCCGGGCCAAAATCATCAGCGAGCGCAAAATTGAATGGGGAGAAACCGTGCTGGACTACGATACGTTAACTGTAATTCAGGGGCCTGAGAGTATCCTGCTTCCACAGAAGGAATTCTATCTCCTCTATAAAATGATCTCTTATCCGAATAAAATCTTCACCAAGCAGCAGCTGATGGATGAAATATGGGGGATGGACTCCGAATCGGATGAGCACACGGTGGTGGTTCATATTAACCGCCTGCGTGAGCGTTTCAGGGATAGCGCTGATTTTGAAATCGTCACCGTCCGGGGGCTTGGCTATAAGGCGGTGAAACGGGGATGAGGAGCGGCAAAAACAGTGGCCTGTGGTGGTATTTTGTATCCATGGTATTCATCATCATTCTGTCGTTTGTCTTCATTATGGCTGTGCTGGCCTTCCTGTATTTCCGGGTAGAAAATAACACCTGGGAGCACGGAAACCCCTTCCCGCCTATTCTGACTATGATGTTATTCAGTCTGGTCATCGGGACCACTATCAGCATTATGGTAGGCCGCAAAATATTGTCCCCGATTACGGACTTCAGCAAAGCGGCCAAGGAGATCGCCGGCGGCAACTTCGATATCTATTTGAATGAGTCGCACCGCGTCAATGAGATCAGTGAGGTGGCACATCACTTCAATCTCATGGTACAGGAGCTGCGCAGCATTGAGACCCTGCGCAATGATTTCGTAGTCAATGTGTCTCATGAATTCAAGACCCCTATTGCGGCTATCGAAGGCTACGCCATGCTCCTGCAGGAAGAGAACCTGAGCAAAGAGGAGCATGACGAATACACCGGGATGATTATTGAGAGTTCACGGCAGCTGTCCAATCTGTCCGGCAACATTCTCAAAATATCCAAGCTCGAAAATCAGGAAATGCTTACCGAGCTGGCTGAATACCCTCTGGATGAGCAGCTCCGCCAGGCGTTGTTGCTGCTGGAGTCCCTCTGGTCTGCCAAACAGCTTAATCTTAATCTCGACCTGGAGGAGCAGCGCTATTATGGAAATGAAGAGCTGATGATGCAGGTGTGGCTCAATGTGCTTGGCAATGCAATCAAATTCACGCCGGAAGGCGGGGAAATCTCGGTCTCCATCCAGGCGGACAGCTCCTGGATCTCCGTGATCATCTCCGACACCGGGATCGGCATGACTCCGAAGGTGCGTAAGCATATCTTCGAGAAATTCTATCAGGGCGACCCCGCCCGCGCGGCCGGAGGCAACGGCCTCGGCCTGCCGCTGACCGCGCGCATCATCAGCTTAAGCAAGGGAACCATTGAGGTGCGCAGCGAGCCGGGGCAAGGCTCGGCGTTTACGATCAAGCTGCCGGTTGCGGGGGCGTGAGCGGGGCGGAGCGGGAGCCGGGGCGGAGCGGGAGCCGGGGCGGAGGACTCTTAGATCCTCGTGCCGCTGATCGCCTGATTTCGGCGGATTCAAGGGCACTTCTGCCCCTCATTTCCACCTGACGCCTGATTTCGGCGGATTCAAGGGCACTTCTGCCCCTCATTTCCACCTGACGCCTGATTTCGGCGGATTCAGGGGCACTTCTGCCCCTCATTCCCGCTTGCCGCCAGTTTCCGGCGGATTCAGGGGCACTTCTGCCGGTGCGACCCCCTTATCCCGGAGTCCTCCGTATAAAATCGGTACTTGTCGTAGCCTTGCTCTTTATTTCGCTTTTTCTCTCGGCCAGAAGAAGCCGGAGCGGTCTTCTAGGGTCAGCACCCACTCCGCAAAGGTAGCTGGCGGCATGTTGCGAAGACTCGTATGCATTCTGCGGTTATTGTAAAAGTCCATGTACCGGTCCACGGCTTCATAGGCCTCTTCGAACGTGTCGAAGGCCTCTTTGCGGAACAAATCCCGATCGATATTGCTGTGGAACGATTCAATAAAAGCATTTAAATCCGGCGTTCGAGGCGGAATGCGTTCATGGGTCATTTCCCAGCTTTCACACATGTCGCCAAACAGGTGGCTGACGAACTGTGGTCCGTTGTCGGTGCGAATCACCGGACGTGCGCTGTCAGGGGCGCAGTGTTGCTCCATGGCGCGTCCCAGCGTCTGGCAGGCATGCTTCGCCTCACACGACGATCCCCGGTGGTAGCCGACGATGACACGGGTAAACACATCGATAATGCTCAGGACAAAGAAGTGCCTGTCACGGCCCACCACGTAACCATACTTAATGTCCATCTGCCAGAGTTGGCCCGCTCCGGTAATGAACCGGTTCTCCGGCAGCTTCCGGGGATGCTTAAAGCGCTTCTGACGCTGGGGCTGCAGGATATCCAGCGCCTGACACAGCCGGTAGCTTTTCTTGTGATTGAGCTTCAACCGGTGCTGATTCCACAAGCACTTGGCCAGCAGTTTGTACCCGTACACGTGCTCTTCTCCAGCGATTAATTCCAGCAGCCATTCCTGGATTTCCTCGTCGCTAATCTTCTCGCCAGACTCGGTCAAGGAGTAGCCTGGCTGGGGCCTTCCACGCCCCCCTTGAACGGCTGTTGGGGACAGTGACCTGCGTTTCTTACGGTCGTAGTACGTGGACTCCGCTAGCCCTATGAGACGCAGCACTAAGGCCGCTGTATTCCCCTGCTTAATGAACATGTCGGCTACCTCGATTTTTTCGGATAAGCAGGGCTTGGCTTTTTTAGCAGTTCACGGAGAATCTCAATCTCTAACTCCTTTTCGCCGAGCATCTTGACGGCCTTCTCGTATTTCTGCTCCACTTCCAGCAGGCGCTTCAGTTCCTCCACCTGCTCCTGGGGATACGGATGATCTTGTTCCCCATGGGCCCCTCGGTAGTCTCTCACCCACTGATTCACCGTCGCTGGGGTCACCCCATATTTCCGGGCAACCACCGCTGCCTTTATGCCAGACAACACCTCTTGCGCTGCCTTCTCTCTTGTTCCTGTTAGGTGTCCCATTGTGCTCCTCCTCCTCTTGTATTCAGTCTACATTTTTGTGGGGGAGGACTCCAACTTCTTTAGGGGGCTGTGGAGCTTCTGCCCCTCATTTCCGCTTGCCGCCTGATTTCGGCGGATTCAGGGGCACTTCTGCCCCTCATTCCCGCTTGCCGCCTGCTTTCGGCGGATTCAGGTACTCATACTGATCTTCTACCATACCTCTAAATCCATAAAAGAATGAATAAGCTCATACCGGCAAACTCGATTACTTCCCTGCTCTAACACAGGTTTGAATTTACCTTTTTCGCATAAAGCATTTATATATTTTCTCGCTGTACGCCGATTTATCCCAAGCTGCTTCACCACCTCCACGGGCCGGAGGAACCCGTTCTTACGGCTGGCGATCCGCAGAATATCCAACTCCATCCTCGTATATTGACGCCCACCCTCATCCGTATTTTTCAACAAACATGGAGTAAGTAAGGCTTTCAGAAGAGAGATTGTCAGCTCCGGAGCAGACTCCAAATCATCGTAAGGGATCGCAACCACACGGTACCCGGCAATTTGCAGATACGTTTCCCGGTTTAGCTCCTGGCGGTAGCGGGTCCGGTCTGTATTCTGAACATGCGGCCCGTACCCTTTCACCTCAATAGCCACCTTAACCTGACCCGGCTTCCATACAAAGTCAACAAAATAAGGCCTTCCCCGCCAATCCGCAACCTCATACTCCGGGTGAAGATCGTCCATATTCCCGAAAATCGGCCACCACACCCGCTCCACAAACATTTGCTCACCATGCCGGTGTCCCCGTTCCAGCCGGTCCAGACGTTCCCCGGTTCTCCGTTTCTTGTGATACTCCAGCCATTGGTGATGCTCTTCAGCGAACCCCATTCCTCTATTCCTCCTCTGCAAAATCCCCCGCCCCCCCGCAAAGAGGAGCCTTTTTGTCTTCTTTGATTGCCCGGTTGCCTTGCGTAGACTCCAGAACCTATAGTTTCTGGCGGAGTAATGCACACAAAAAATCCCGCACCCAAAAAGCCATGGGTACGGGATGTGCTTCATCCGTTTTATAGATTATAGTTCTTGCTGCTTCCCGGCGTCAATGAACTCGTCGGCCTCCGGTAACAGCCGGAATCGCCGATCAGTTATCGTCAGGGTTGATGGCCCGCTGGAGCGTAGATAATTTCATATGTGTTACTTTTAGCGTCTCCTCATCGAAGCCAAACGCCATGACATATCCTCTATCGGTATTGACCTTATCGCCAGGAAACAGGCGCGGGATCAACACCCCGTCCATATTCTCAAAGGTGTAGCTTAGAATAACTCCATATGTGCTGCTTACTTCTGCATATGTACCATACGCCATCAGCACATCCTCCAGCGTACTTACTCCGGGGCGGATATGCTGCAGGGTAGCGGTCAAAGCAGGTTCCCCTGCGTCTTCATCTGCTTTTACCGACCATGAATCCATCTTGCCTGATGAATCATAGTGGACGGATACATCCTTATACATCTCATTGTTAAACACATCTTGTCCGGTGGAGGCTCCATAGTATTGTTCAACCAGAGACCTCGGGCTGTTCCATTCCATAATGAGTTTCCCGTCCGGATCACCTATCCCGAAATCCCCTTCAGTAACAGGTACCGCTGTGAAATCCTTTAATCCCGTACCCTTGTCCGTTAATGGAGGCAGTAACCCTGGGTCTGACAGCT
Organism: Paenibacillus sp. FSL R5-0912; assembly: GCF_000758605.1. Classification (NCBI taxonomy): domain Bacteria; kingdom Bacillati; phylum Bacillota; class Bacilli; order Caryophanales; family Paenibacillaceae; genus Paenibacillus; species Paenibacillus sp. FSL R5-0912. Next base: position 1,831,680 of record NZ_CP009282.1, on the reverse strand, counting down.
CCTGCGGCCGGGGTTTCAATATATTTCCCTTCAGCTTTAACATCCTGATCCACTCCAACGCCTCTGCCCGGGTTAAAGTCGCATTCCCCTTGAATCCCTCCACAGTAGGCTCTTCCGGAAGCGGAAGCAGCTGATTTCCAAGCAGAAAAATGATGGAATCCCTATCATTATAGTTCTTGCCCAGAGCAGAAGCTATAAACTGCGCTGCCGTCTGTCTGGTTATAGGCGCAGCTTGTGCCTGTGGGTCCTGGAGACCCGGGATGGGGTGCTTCCAATTTTTGGCCATCCGATAAGGTCCAGCGGTCCACTCTTCCCCAAAGATCGTTGCCTTCGGATAGCCGAAGGAGAGATAGTACACCTTCAGAAATTCAGCTTCCGTAATCGGCTGGTCCGGCCGGAAAGTCAAGTCTGAATAACCGGTTATATACTGATTCCCCAGCGCCCAGCGTACCCACCGCTCCGACCAATGACCTTGAATATCCGGGAAAATAGGAGAGGTGACTCCCGTGTCATTGTCATCCGCTGTTTCCTCATAGCTCACTGAATCCGCTCTAACCGGATAATCCGGTGTGACGGCACCCGCAATCGTACCCGCAATCAGTCCGGCAACCACCAGTTTGATTGTCCTCAATCTTATCTATCCTTTCGTGAATATATTTTAACAGTTAGCTGTCAGAATTCCCCCACTTCTCTAAGTGGCGGGATGAATGTCAGCGGTCTTTCTCATAGACAAATACAACCTAAAATATTACAATAAAACTATTCAGTAGTATTATGAAATGGGTTGTGATATCCGTGGAATTAGACACAAATAATCATTCAGTATTCTCTCTTCATTATCATCTTGTTCTAGTCGTGAAGTACCGCAGAAAAGTAATAGACGATGACATTTCGAATCGGTTACAAGAGATATTTGAGTCTATTCAGCCTAATTACAATATCACCCTGCAGGAATGGAAGCATGACAAGGATCATGTTCACATTCTAATGAAAGCTCACCCCAATAGCGATATTTCTAAATTTCTGAACGCTTATAAGAGTGCATCCTCCCGTCTAATTAAGAAAGAATTTCCTGTAATTCGTCAACAGCTGTGGAAGGAATATTTCTGGTCCAGAAGTTATTGTCTACTGACGACTGGCGGTGCGCCGATTGAAGTCATCCGGAAGTACATCGAATCTCAAGGTCAGAAATGAGGTGGACAGGTGTTAAAGGCTTATAAGTATCGAATCCATCCCACCTATAAGCAAGAGCAGTACTTCACTAAAGTATTCGGCGCAGTTCGCTTCATCTACAATCGAATGCTTGCAGATAAGATTGAACATTACAAGCAAACGGAAACGATGCTCCAAACGACACCTGCGCCCTACAAAAAGGATTTTGGCTGGCTGAAAGAAGTGGATAGTCTAGCCTTAGCCAATGCCCAGCTTCACTTAGAGAAGGCGTATCAGAATTTCTTCCGTGAACCGAACGCGGGATTTCCAAAATTCAAGAGCAAGAAGAGGAATAGCCATAGCTTCACAACCAATAACCAGAAGGGAACCATTTCCATTACAGATGGAAGGATCAAAATTCCTAAACTAAAAACGAAAATCAAAATCAAGCTGCACCGTCCATTCGAGGGACGTATTAAATCATGCACCATTTCCAAAACACCCACGGGAAAATATTACGCTTCCGTATTGGTGGAAACGGATATCATCCCATTGCCCCCCACTCGAGACGAAGATCGGTGTGGATCTGGGGTTGAAAGACTTTGCGATTCCTTCACATGGCGAAATCATACCGAATCCGAAGTACTTGCGGAAGTCTGAACAACGATTAGCCAAGCTGCAAAAGGACTTGTCACGAAAGAAGAAAGGTAGCCGTAACCGGTATAAAGCAAGGCTGAAGGTCGCCAGACTGCATGAAAAAATAGCGAATCAACGGAAAGACTTTTTGCACAAAACGTCCACCCAAATGATAAACGAAAACCAAGTGATCGTGATGGAGGACTTGCGTGTAAAGAACATGATGCAGAATCATAAGTTAGCCAAAGCCATATCCGAAGTGTCTTGGAGCCTGTTCAGAGACATGCTGACCTACAAAGCGAAATGGTACGGCAGAGAATTAATCATTGCCCCCAAACACTTTGCAAGCAGTCAATTGTGTTCCTGCTGTGGCTACAAAAATGCAGAAGTAAAGAACCTAGCCGTACGGGAGTGGTCCTGTCCTGCCTGTCATACAGAGCATGACAGAGACCGGAATGCGGCACTGAATCTTCTACAACTAGCCATGTAAATGGCCATTAGCGGGTTAGGAACTAGCCTATAAGCTTGGGTAAACTTGGAGCAGTAGCTCTATTGACCAAGAAGCACCCACCTCTTAGGTGGTGTGTAGTTCACTTTATCCTCTTCTTCCACATTATAGCAACCGCTGCTGATTAGGGATATGGTACTTGAGGCAGTAATTTCTAAGGCTAAATCCTTGCTTACTCCGCAAAAAAAGAGATCAGCAGCCTCGATAAAGCCTGCTGATCCCTTCGGATAGAACATTATCACCTTATGGCTCCGGTATCGCTGGAGTCTGTTCCGATAAGCATTGAACTTAAGGGTCTCGCGTTGAACTAGATGGGGAGCTGATATTAATCCGGCGTAAAGGTCAGCGTTGTGATGAACCCGGCCGGAATGTAATTCACGCTGTCTCCCGCTATCCGCACCAGCACCGTTACCGCACCGTAGAAGACCGGCGGGTTGACTGGATCATAGGCAGTCCAATTCAAGCCCCCATCGGTGGAATACTCCATCTTCTCGTTCGCGCCTGTAATGGTGTTTGCAATATCATCTGCAGTTACATTGGGCGGCCATGGCGGCTGAGCGAACAGAGCCACGTCCAAGGCAGAGTTATTCCCTGCTGCCAGGGTGAAGTTATCCGCTGCATAGGCCTTCGTAGTACTTACACCCAGACTGGCTGCACCCGCAACAAGGATTCCGATTAGAGATAGACGGATGTATTTATCGACAGTTCTCCTCATCATTTCAACCTCCACGTCTTATTAAATGAGAAATATAACACAGATCATATTATATCTTATTCTGGATAATTATTCCTTTAAAATTATAAATTTAATATAAAATTTTGGATTAACGGCAGATTTACTCTATAGTCTCAATCACTTTGCAATGAACCTGGCACCTCACCCTTGTTAAAAGCAAAAAAAGAGATTCCTGTATGCTGGGAATTGCTACGACACCCGCGCAAGAAAATCTCTTATTGAATAGGTTAGCTGATACATACATTGTTGAATCAAGTTAACCCGTGCTACCTCTCACCCGCCCAGCACTGCCGCTCAGTTCTGACGGTCTCACCGGTCTGTATCGCCTGCTCAATCATCAGTCCGAGGTACACATCCTGTGAGGCCTCCTCCAGTCCATAGAATCCGGGGCCGCCGGCGGCATAGCCAGCCATTTTATCCAGACAGGCCGCAATCGCGATCTCATCATCGTACAGCCTTGCAGGGGTGAACGGGTTGTTGTAGAGCCATTGTTCACCGCAGATTATCCCTTGAAGATAATAGCCTTCGGCATTCTCCAGTTCCCCCTTGTTGATGCGTCTCAGCTCCAGCTGAAGCGGAACCAGGTTATCCTGCTGAATCAGCACACGGTTGTCGAAGATTTCTCCCCGCTCTCCGCGCACGGAGAGGTGATTCGAACGGGTCCAGGAGCGGTGCTGATCCTTGGTGAAGTCGTATATTCCCAGCCGGTCTCCGAAATCCAGCCAGGCAAGGTCTCTTTTCAGAGGAATCAGCTTGTCCTCAGCCGGAGGGCCGCTGCGGGTAGGGCCGTTAATCCAGCGGGACCCGAACCGCATAGCCCTAATGTTAGCTTCCTCGAAACCGAGCCCAAGCATCCTGCGGATCAGGCTTGCTCCATGATACATATGCGAGACGGACACCGTTGTTTCCGTGATCCGTCCGAGTCTGCCCGAACGGATCAGCGACAGCCGCGCCTCTTGCACCGGATGATAAGGATACTGCTCGGCTACCTGAATCCGCGCACCGTGCATAGTCAGTTCCTTGTGCAGCTGCTCAAGCTCCTCCAGACTTGCGGCAGGCGGCGTCTCCGTCAGCGCCGGGATGCCTCTCTCTGCCAAGAGGTACAGATAATCCAGGGATGCCCGGCCGCTGACCGAGACAAGCACGAAATCCGGGGTTTCGCTCGTAAGCAGCTCTTCAAGAGAACGGTAAGTCTGAACCCCCCATGCTTCTTCCATGGCTCTGCCTTTGGCCGCATCCCTTACCACAAGCCCGCTAATCTGAAAGCGGTCCGGCATGGAACGGGCGATTCTGAGGAAATATTGTGCGCGGAAGCCCGCTCCGCCGATAATGCTGAATTTCACTGTCATATTCTTACCTCCCTTATCAGCTGCCGAGAGGGAACCGCGGGGCATTGGCGAGAATACCGTCCCTCGTATACAGCATACAGTCCTTAGCTAATGGAAGAGTTACCGGCCGCCCGGTAATCGAGGCTTCATAGATGGCGGTGACCAGCTCCAGCGTCTTCCTTCATGCCCGTCAATCAGAACAGCAGCTGGTAACCTGGGCCAATTCGCCTCCTGGATAAGACAGAATGGCGATTGACAGATCCATTTGATTTAGTTGATCAGCTCTGTAGGGTTCATGCCGGTGATTTTCTTGAACAGCGTGCTGAAGTAAGGAATGTTTTTGTAGCCCACCCGTTCTGCCACTTCGTAGACCAGCATATTCCGTTCCATTAATAGCTCTCGTGCTTTCTCAATCCGCACCCGGGTCAGGTAATTGTTGAAGGTTTCACCGGTAATATTCTTGAAGATAATGGACAGATGATTCCGCGAGATATATACCTTGTCTGACAGATCGGCCAGCGTAAGCTCTTCCGCATAGTGCTCATGAATATAGCTGGTCATGAAATCAACAACCTGCCTGTGTTTGCTGCTGCCTTTCCATTGCCGGCTGGCGCAGATTGCGGTTATTTTGGCGGACAACCAGCCTGCCAGCTGGTCGGGCACTGCCAGATTACCGATCTCTTTGGCAATCTGGTCATTGGTGAACAGATCATCCAGCACCAGTCCCGATTCATACAGCGAGTAGGTTATGATTCCCCACAATTCGCTGCCAAGCATCTGCACGTAGCCGGCGGAGACCCCTTGCTGTTTCTGCAGCTCGGTGACATATTCGCTTACAAGCTGCTGGGCTTCGGCTTCCTGCGATGCCTTCATCGCAGCGGCCAGCTTATAGGAGAACTTGACCGGAAACAGTGCCCCCCTCTCCTGCCCGCCGCTGCTGCTCTCCCGGTACTGATACACTTCATAAGCCGGATTCATCCGCAAGGCTCCCTGATCCATCGCACGGAAAGCCTCTTCCGTCGATTCGGGGATCTTGATCCACGTTTCCTTCAGTCCTCCGATTCCGATACGTATTACCAGCCTCAGATACGAGCTGATACTGTCGATCAGCCGGGTCCCAAGCTCCTCCAGCCGGTACACGCACTCTTCCCCGGGATGAATAATTAATAATGCCCTATTGCTGTTCAGCTCTGTATATTCCATGTCCGTGAAAAACCTGCGCGCAACCTCACAGGCAATATTGCTGACGGCGAAGCGAAACAGATTCCAGTCGGAGACAGAGAAGGAACTGGCCCGCTCATCGCGGATCAGCTCAATACCGATGGTGGCATGCTTGCGTTCCAGCCAATACTGATAAGAAGGCGGCAGATGGGTATTGTTCCGGTAAGAGGGGTCCAAGGTACCGACTGCTGCGGAACGAACCCATTCTTTCTCGACAAAGGGCTCATACAGCATCATCTTCAGCTCAAGCTCCCCCTGTCTGATCCGCTCCTCCTCCTCCTTGATAAGCTCCTCGGTGATCTTGCCCAGTATCGACTTAAGCGTCGGAAGACTGATCGGCTTGGAGACATAGTCACTTACTTGAAGCCTGAGTGCTTGTCTGGCATGCTCAAAGTCTGAATATCCGCTCAAAATAATAATTTTGCCCTTGAAGCCTTCCTTCCTGAGATGCTCCATCATCTCGAGGCCGCTCATCACCGGCATATAGATATCGGTAATCACAATATCCGGACAGGTTGCACGGATCATCTCCAGACCATCCTCCCCGTTAAGTGCTTCCCCGGCCCATTCTGCATCCAGTTCATCCCATGGGATCGCCCGCTTCATCCCCTGGAGGACCTGTCGCTCATCATCAATAATGGCGATTTTCCACATCGTCTCTGCCTCCTTAAGCTTCCTTGCTATCCTATCCGCCGCAACGTTATCTGCCCTGCCCGGCGTGGGAAGCGCTCCCACTTCTGCCTTCCACTTAGCTCATTCGATTCTCGCTTAGTCGCTGCCCCGGAGCCTCTGTAAGCAAAGGCAGAATCACTTCTACTCTGGTTCCGCCTGCTTCACGTTCCTTCAGCGTAACCCCATAGCCATTGCCGAAATATCCGGCAATTCTCTCCCGCACATTGCGAATGCCATAGCCGCCGGTATGGCGTTTACGCGGCCGCTCTTCATGCTGCTTCAGGCCTGCTCCGTTATCATCAATAATAATCTGCAGCGCCTCCTCTGCTCTGCCTATATAGACAGCAACAACGCCGCTGCTCTGCTTATTGAATCCGTGTACGATTGAATTCTCCACGAACGGCTGCAGGGTAAGCTTCGGGATATACACATCCTGTAGCTCCGGGGCTACCTCGATCTTGTATTCCAGCCCTTCCCCCCAGCGGAGCTGCTGGATTTCGAGATAACACCGGATGTGCAGCAGCTCTTCAGAGATTGTAATGAAGCTCGCCCCGTTGGATAAGCCGATCCGGAACATCTGTCCCATCAGCTCCAGAATCCGGCTGAGCTCTTCCTGCCCGGCATCGATTGCCATCCAGTTTAGCTGATCCAGCATATTATAGAGGAAATGGGGATTGATATTGGCCTGCAGCGCTTCAATCTCAGCTTTCCGCTGCTGCTCATAACGCCGTTCCAGCGAGAGATACAGCTCCTCAATCCGCTCGTTCTGCTTGCGGTAGCCGGAGAATAAATAACCGAATTCATTCTCATAATCCGTAGGCAGCTCCTCTTTGTGGCCGCCGACGGAATACATGCGCATCGCGCTTACAAGCTTCTTGATCGGTTTGGTAAACTGCTTGCTCAGATAGTGCGTCAGCAGCACCACCAGCAGGATCGCTGCGATACCGATCAGACCGATCCACTCTGCCAGCTTCAAACTGCTTGCCGTAATCTGCTTCCATGACGTGAATTCGATCAGCGTCCAGATGGAGTTATCCATTCTGGAATAGACCAGCAGGGTGTTGCCGGAACCTGCTTTGCCCGGAATATGCACATAGCCCGACTTCTTACTCTTGAGATCGATCCACTTAGACCACTCGTTCTGTTCGAGCGTCTCCCCGATCCTCAGAATCTGCTTCCCTTCGCTGTCAGCCATGATGCGGTTTGACCCGGAGGAATTGCCGGTCAGCAGCTGCCGGATTTCCTTGGCTTTAATATGGACGACCAGCACGCCCAGATAGTCATTCTCATACATGATTTTCCGGGCGAAGCTAAGCACCGGGACGTCCCCTTGAAAGCTGGGAATGGTATATTCCCCGGACCAGGCGAAGTCGCTTTTCACCAGACGCTTGGACCATTCCTGCTTATCCAGATCAATAATATTCCGGAACTGGATGTAGCTTTGGCTCTCACTCGGCATAGGTTCATCCATATATAGATCAATACCCTGAATTAAAGGAATGGCATAGGTCAGATTGGCGAGCGCACTCTCAACGCTTACACGCTTGCGGTACCGCTCGAAATCATCCTGCCTGTTCAGCAGAAAGGTCGTCAGCTCATTGTCCCGTGAGGTAGACAGTGAAATCTGCTCAATCATATCCAGCCGCGTTGTAATTTCATTATTCAATTCGTCCAGCAGCCGCTGCTGGTAATGGGAGGTCGTCTGCACGAGGGCTTTGGATGAATTGCTGTAGCTTGTCCAAGCTGTAACTGCGATTACTAGAATGAGCACAATAGCAAAGCTGTGGAAAAACAGGCGGTCGATTCTGAATTTTTTAAAAGGATTGGTCAAGTCCTTACCTTCCTTCACTTCCGGTTCACACGAAAGAAACGGTAAAGCTGCGAATGAGGCTCGGGCGCTTTACCGTTATGTGACGGATGTTTTTTTACATCTTATCCCTTTATCCCTGTTGTCGCAATCCCGTCTACGAAATACTTCTGCAGGAACATGAAGACGAGCGTAGCCGGAAGAATGGATACAAGCGACATAGCAAGCAGTTGACCCCACTCCGCCGCAGATTGGGAATCGTTGATCATGCGCAGCGCGAGGCCGACTGTATACTTATCTACCGTGTTGATGTAGAGGAGATGACCCAGGAAATCATCCCAGTTCCACAGGAAGCAGAAGATGGTCACCGTAACGATCGCCGGGAAGGCCAGCGGCATAACCACTCTCCAGAAGATCCCGAACCAGGAGCAGCCGTCAATTTTGGCCGATTCATCAAGCTCTTTTGGAACACCGCGGATAAACTGAATCAGCAGGAAGACGAAGAAGCTCCCGCCGGCCCCGCCCGCCAGCAGATGGGGAACGATAAACGGCAAATACGTATTGACCCAGCCTAATTGATGGAACAAGGCATACTGCGGGATGATCAGCACCTGTCCCGGCATCATCAGGGTCAGCATCAGAATGGAGAACCAGAAATTCTTCAGCGGAAAATCCAGTCTTGCGAAACCAAAGGCAACCAGAGTGCAGGATAGCAAGGTTGCGATAAGTACAGCAATTTCAAGACCGAAGGTATTGAGATAAAAATCCGTAAAGGTATGTCCGGGAACCGAATTCCAGCCTTTGGTGAAGTTCTCCCATTGCGGGACCGCCGGGAAGATACCCGGTGAACTCAGCTCAGTGCTATCCTTCAGCGAAGCCCCGATCCACCAGACAATCGGATAGACCATGACGAAGCTGAAGAGAATCATGAACAGATGTCGGAGTGCAGGCTTCCAATTCAGAGTTGTCATTTGCGTTTTTTCCCTCCAGTGTCTGTTTCATAGAATACCCAATACTTCGAGGTGTAGGAGATCACAAGCGTTGCAGCCACGATTGCGACCAGCATAATCCACGCCAGTGCCGAAGCGTAACCCAGCTCATAGCGGCTGAATGCCCTTTCATACAAATACATGGCATACACATATGTAGCGTTCATCGGTCCTCCGTTTGTAATCACAAAGGCGGAGGTGAACATCTGGAAGGCACCAATAACGGCCATGATAAGGTTGAAGTAGAGGATCGGCGACAGCATGGGCAGGGTGATGCGGAAGAATTGAACTACCTTGTTAGCCCCGTCGACCGAAGATGCCTCGTACAAGTCGTTCGGAATCTGCTTGAGTCCAGCCAGGAAGATTACCATGGTGGAACCGAATTGCCAGACCGTCAGCAGGATTAATGTGCCCAGCGCTGTATCGGGATTGGTAATCCAGCTTTTCCCCTCGATGCCAAAGACCGCAATCAATTTATTGAAGATCCCGTCTACCCCGAAGATGTTCCGCCAGAGCAGCGAGACCCCGATACTGCCTCCGATAAGTGAGGGGAAATAGATCGCCGTACGGTAAGCACTGATCCCTTTAACGGCCTTGCTGAGGATCATTGCCACGAAAAGAGCTGCCGCAAGCTTCAAGGGCACCGAAGCAAGCACATACATGACGGTAACTTTGGCAGATTGTATAAATTTCGGGTCTGCAGTAAAGATCCGCTCGTAATTGCGGGACCCGATCCATTGCATGGGCTGCATCAACGTGTAGTCGGTAAACGAATAGTACAGCGATAGGAATAACGGATACGCTGTCAGCGCCAGAAACCCGATCAGCCAGGGTGAAATAAACAAATAGCCTGCAAGCGGAGCGTTCCATCGGCTTCGAAAGTATGAGCTTTTTTTCGGCGATGGAGCGGCTTCGGCTATAGTCGTTGTGGAACGGTTCATCTGTGGTCACCTCTTGTGGTCAATTTTTATAGCTTAAGTATATAATTGGTCCACGCTCTGCTAAAGGAGGGGAATGCTCGAATTCTTTTAAAATATAACGATTAATTTATGGAGCAAAGTCTATTTTCTCATTTCAATAAAAAAGCCCGGGACATTGCTGTCCCAGGCTTACGTTCAAAAATAAGAATGTATATGCTTTACGCTATAAATTATCCTTCTATTTCTCGTAGGATTGCGCTGCTTCCTTAAGCTGCTTATATGCTTCTTCCGGCGTGGATTTCCCGAAGCTGAGCTGATCACGGACCAGCACCCAGTCTTTGTCCACGAAGTTCGTCCAGCCTCCGGCTCCGGCCGACCAGGTCTGGCCATCCGGCTCCGTAGCACGAAGAAGACCTAAGCCTACCTTATCCAGATCGCTCATGTTCGCTTCCAGCAGAGCGGCATTGTCCTTGTTGGCCGGGAGACCACGGAAGGTTTTGGTGATTTGGGCGGCTTCCGGATCATTCACAAACCAATTGATGAATTTCTTGGCTTCTTCTGCATGCTTGGAATTCTTGGAAACAGCCATGTACATCGACGGCTTCAGCCATCCTCCGGCTTCTTCTGCACGCGGCATAGTTACAAGTGCGTACGCCCCTGGTTTAATACTGTCCCAAGTACCCAGATTGTTGGAGAAGCTGTAACGGAACAAGACTTTTCCCGCTGCCAGCAGGTCCATTTGCGGATCGTTTTCCTTATCGGATGCATTCACGTCCGCTGGAGGAACCAGGCCTTCTTTACGCAGCTCTTCAAATTTCTTGGTCCATTCCAGGTACGTGGCTTCATCCACGTTGAAATGACCGTCATCCGTGATAACCTGCCCTTTACCTCTTGCGTATTGGTAAGCGGAATACATAAAGTAGTTACCCGCATAGTCCAGGGTGAAATATTGACCGTCCGGCAGCTTGGCTTTGGATTCCTTAGCTAAAGCGAAGAATTCATCCCAGGTCCAGCCGTTCGCCGGATTGGCAATGCCCAGCTTATCCATGGCAGCTTTGTCATATACCATACCGAAGGCTACCGAGCCCAGTGGAACGGCATATTGCTTCCCGTCCAGTTGGCCTCCGGCCAGCAGCTTCACGTCGAATTTGCTTACATCCACCTCAGGAGCCAAATCTGCCAATTGACTGCGTGCCATCCAGTCCGGCATCCAGCCCGGGTCAAGCTGAACAACATCAGGAGCATTGTTGGCCGCAGCTTGGGTGGATAATTTGTCCAGATAACCGTCCATACCTGAATACTCCGGCTCAAACGTTACATTCGGATTGTTCTTCGTATACAAATCCAGCGCCGCCAAGGTAGCTTCGTGACGCGGCTGGGAGCCCCACCACATAATACGAAGCTTGACAGGTTCACTGCTTGGAGCAGTAGTTGCAGCCTCAGTTGCATTTGTGCTGGCAGGTGCCTCAGTAGCAGCTCCTGCATTGTTTGCTCCATTCCCTCCGCCGCCGCAGGCAGCTAGTGTACCTAATATAGCTGTCATGGCCAACATCGAAAGAGAACGCTTCCAATTCAACATCTTTAACCCTCCTGTATAAATCTGTATTGTCTTGCTACATTGCTATAGTAACAATTAGGAATTGAAGTTTATATAAGGGCAATGCACGATTTATTTTAAAATCTCCCGGAAATGCAATCTTTCGGATATAAAAAATGCCCGAGGGCTGTCCCGCTATCATAGATAGCGGGACAGCCCTGAGCGCCCAATCTGCATTCGTCTAATTTATCATACTGGCTGCAATGAGGATGATATCATCCTTGGTTAACTCCGAATTCTCCTGACCAACCGCCACGGAATAGATGATCTGCGCTTCGGGGTCAGACCAAACCAGTTTATACTTATACCCCAAGTCGAGCTCTGTGTTGCTGGAGTCATCGAGATAAATGAGCTGCTTGCCACCTATCTCAACATTCTCCACCTTTGTCTTTTCGCTCCACGGCAGCGGATATGCCGGTCCTGAATTGTCATCAACACGTGAGACACCAATTCTTACCTGAGTCTCCCCCTTCTTATATATCAGCGAGGAATACTGGTAGACAAGGTTCTCCGCCTTCTCTACTCTCCAGATCAGCCGGAAGTTGTCCCCCAGGTCTCTCTCGTTTCCGCCCTCAAGCTGCTTCTCATCTGGGACCTTTAGGAAAGAAGGCTTGATGATTGCCTCGTCCAAGACATACCCTTCCGGCATATACGCCGGTTGCTTCACTAGCGGAATGTTGTGCTTCTCTACGCTGGTCTTGTAAGCTGCATACTCCTTGAACGTGAGCGGTGGAAGGTACATGTTAAGACTCCCCTCTTCCTGCCGGTCTTCACGCGCAATTACATAGGTGGCATACTCTCCGGGAAGCAGCAACTCCTTCATGAGTTCGTGCCCTTTTGAATATTTCTGGCTGTAGAGCTTACTCTCCTGGTAGGCTTCATCCTCTATACCCGGCTGTGCTTGAGGAGTATAGGGCATCAAGGGTTCTTTCGCCTTCTCTATCATGCCGCCTGATGCCGTCACCGGAAGCGGCTTATAGGGCAGCACCTTGTACTGAGCCCCAGCCCCCTGCCGGACTTCACCGGAATACTGGGTATAACCGCCGCCCAGCAACACTACCACAAGGAGTGCCGCCACCCAGCCCTGCACCCGAATCCGCAGGATTCGCTTCCGCTTACGTCCCGTTCCGGCTTCTGTCTCAACCCTGCGCATAATGTTAGGAGCACCTCCGTTTGGCGGAAGCGTCTGCACCGTTGTCTGCTCTTCATCAGCAGGTAAAGTCCCTCCAAGCCCGAGCGCTTTCATTACCGGGTCATGTACATCAACGGAGATATAATTAGCAGACCGGTCTCCGTCCTTCAGAAACCGCTCCTCCGGGGTCAATTCACTCTTGGCCATAATTGTTTCTCCTTTCTCTCAATCGCTTTTTTCAGTTTGTCTCTGGTCCGTTCATATCTTTTGCGTACGGTAGCCGTACTAACACCCAGAATTTCGCCGATTTCTGCAAACGATTTATCTTCATAAATACGCAGAATCAACAAATTCCGGTCTTCCATATCAAGCTTCCCCAGGGCGGCCGAGACCGGCTCGCTGAACAGGCGGTTCTCCACCATTTGTTCGGCGCTGTCCACTGCAACCTCCTGCCGGAGCAGCTTGCGCAGTTGAAGCTGAAATTTCTGCCGCCGCAGCTGGTTCAGACAATGGTGGTAAGCGATCTTGTAGAGCCAGGATACGAAATCCGCCTGCGGCTTGTATTGCCCGATATTCTGGTAGGCCTTAATCAGAACATCCTGCACCGCATCCTCCGCCTCTTCCTTGCTGTTCAGTAGCCGGAAGCAGTAGAGGTATATCCGCTGCTGGTACAGCCTGATCACTTCGGAGTACAGGTGGGCTTCTCCTGCCTGTATTCTCCCAATCTTCTCTTCGATAGAATCCACGTTGGTCTCCTTTCTTCTATTTCTTCTGTTTCTATAGATATAACACTTGAGCAGCCTGAGGCGTGACAATTATTTATGCCGGGCTCCGCAGCAAAAGAGACCAACAGACAGTACTCTGTTGATCTCGTTATGTAAAAACCATGCGATACAACTAGCGGTCCAGCCATAGCGCCACACGGGCGGCTCCCCGGTTCCCGGGGCCTGCGGCCGCCGAAGCTTAGCCCGGAAATGTTGTACGTTTTGTAACTCGGGCTCCTGGCTAGCGGGGGTTTCGGCCGGATTGTTGTACGAAATACAAGAATTTTCCTGACAAGCCGCTTGGAGGAGGAGAAATGCTGCATTTAATACAATAATTGGCGATTATGTCCGGCATTAGGAGGATAAGGTTGTATACTGTGCAGGATTATAAAGGCAACCGGATTCCAGCCGCGCAAAAAAACAGGTTAAACGTGGTTTGAGCATGTGCTGAACAGGGTGGACGTGGGTGGAACGTTAGTTAAACGTATTTTGCAGACGGCTTACAATCGTGAACTCCGCCCCAACAAAAAAACACCTGCCCACGTCAGGAGGCAGATGTTAATTAAAGTACTAGATTCAGCGGATACCTTCCTAGCACCGCACATGCTTGCGTTTAAATCCGACGCGGCCTTTTTCGACCGCCTTTTGTATATTGTCGTAGGCATTAATGAATTTGCCTGCAGGCTTGTCCTTGCCCACCTCTACCGGGCCTACCCTTTTCGCCGTCTCCGTTGCCAGATCATGCAGCGGCGAATAGGATACGGCTACGGTGTACAGGAAGTTGTTCATTGAATATTTGGTACGCTCCGGCGCCTCATGAATACTCTTGCTCACCAGCTCCAGCATACCGGCCAGCTTGCTCTCAGAGAATTCCTTATCCGGGCGGCTTCCCAGCAGCCAGCAGTAACAGCTCCAGCCCGCCGACATTCTCAGGTCCTCGCCGCTCGCGATCCATTTATCGGCAACCTGCTGGGCGATATCCGCCTCCGCCAGAGTTACGGCCACCACGAAATCAGACAGCATGTAGAAATAAGCCCCGTCCATCCACCGGTCATAATCGGCTTCCGTCATCCCGTTAGGGTCGGCAATGATTCCGGCAAAATACATCGCGTCATAATTCCCCGTCGCATATAGCTTTTCAGCCAGCGGCTGATTGATTTTGGTTTTTTTGAAAATCGGCTTCATCGCCCCGGTAGCTACACCAAAAAGCGGTTCCTGCGCGCCATTCGAGCTGTATATTTTCTTGGTTCGTTCCTTGCCGAGCTCTTCCAGCTCCTGCATGACCATTTCTGCGTTCATTATATAACACTCCCTTTATCCGAAGTATTCTCTTCAAAGTGATCCCTTAAGCCTGACCGGCATCACCGGTTACTGAAAGTGTACTGTACTGCCTGTTCTGCCGCAACCTACCGGAGATACACCCGAACCACAATATCCTGGTCGTGATTGCCGAAGCCCGCCCCATACAGCGTCAATCCGCCTACATGTTCTGCCTGCTCGTCCACCGTGAACCGAAGCGTCCAGAACGGCTCATGCAGCTTCACCTCCTGAATGGTCACCTCCGACATCTTCACTCCATCTATAAAAGTACCCGAAGCGTCAATGCGGATCGTCTTGAGCAGCCCGTACTGATTCACATTCCGGTGCCACCATTCCGGCGTATATCTGCCGCGTGCCGCTCTGCCGAAATCCGCCGGACTCGTCCAGGCTCCAAGGAACACACCGTTAAACGTGAAGCCGATATCCGACGGCCATTCGTCTCTTAAGCCAGGCGCTTCCGAAGCCAGCTCCATGGATATTTCAAGGAAGTCCGCCGTCTGGCCGGCGGCCAGATAGTTGGGCATTTTATACTCCACGTATCCTCTGCCAAACCATAGAATCGCAGCATTAACCCGCTCGGGATCCAGAAAATAACGCGGATCATCCCACACCCCAATTTCCATCTCATGTGTACCCAGCCCGCAGGTTGGATGGACTTCAAACGCCGTATAGTGACCCACAGAAATACTCTGCTCGAGCACCTTCGCGTCCTTGCGGACAGACGGCAGCTGGATATCAATGCTTGCTGCTTTGAGGAAGCACAGCTTATGCGTCCCCCCGTTCAGCCGGACCCTGCGGCTTCCGGTCAGCCCGGCGGCTTCGAGCTTCCGGATGTGCAGGGTAACGATGGACGGGCTGAGCGCAAGCTTATCCGCGATATCCTTCACATTCATTTCACACTCGGCAATGAGGCTCATAATTCTCCACCTGACTTCACTGGCCAGCGCCTCGTATAAAGGCATGTACTCCGGTTTCCCGTCCGCTTTTATCATCATGATTTTCTCCTGATCACTGAATTCATATTTCTATTAATTTAACCGATTTAAATCCCGCCGACAAACTTAATCTATTGCTATGAATCTCAAGTTGGTGTTTAATTTCCTTAGAAGTGATCATATTGAATTTATATATATATGAATTTATAGAAGAGGTGTATGTATGAAATACAACAATCCGGTAATCAAAGGCTTCTACCCTGACCCCAGCGTATGCAAAGTGGACGGCATCTATTATATGGTCTGCAGCTCCTTTCAGTATTTCCCTGGAGTGCCCATCTTCGAGAGCACGGACCTGCTTAACTGGAAGCAAATCGGCCATTGCCTGACCCGCGGGAGCCAGATCCAGCTGGGTACGGTGAGCAGCTCCGGCGGCGTGTTCGCCCCTACCATCCGCCACAATAACGGCCGTTTCTACATGGTGACTACCAATGACACGACCCACCAGAACTTCTATGTCTGGACGGACGATATTTACGGCGAATGGTCGGAACCGGTCTATGTCGATCAGGGCGGAATCGATCCGGATTTGTATTTCGAAGACGGCAAGACTTTGTTTATGAGCAACGGGTTGGACGATAACGGCACTCCAGGTGTGATTCAGTGTGAAATTAACATTGAAACGGGCAGCAAGCTATCGCCAAGCCAGTCTATCTGGCAGGGAACGGGCGGACGTTATCTGGAAAGCCCTCATCTCTATAAAATCAACGGGTATTACTACCTGCTCGCAGCCGAAGGCGGAACCGAATACGGACATATGGCGACTTATGCGCGGGGGACTTCCCCTTCCGGCCCGTTCGAAGCCTATGCGGAGAATCCTGTCCTGACCAACCGCAATCTGGGCGGTTACGAGCTGCAGGGTGTCGGGCACAGCGATCTGATCCAGGATGACGCCGGGAACTGGTGGCTCTTGCATCTGGGATTCCGGCAAACCGGACGCTGGCTCACTTACCACCATCTGGGCCGCGAAGTGTTCCTTACTCCGGTGACCTTCGGCGAAGACGGCTGGTTTACAGCCGGGCATAACGGAACGGTTCTCCTGAGCTTCGAGACTGACCGCATTCCGGACACGGTGGTTCAGCAGGAGAAGAAGAGCTATACTTTTGAGAATACCGACTGGAATCTGGACTGGGCTTATCTCCGCCATCCGGCCACAGAGAAGTATCTACTGGGACAAGACAAGCTGACGTTACAAGGCACAGAAGTAACACTGGATGTTCCGGCATCCCCGACCTTTATAGGCCTCCGCCAACGGGATTTCGACGCGGTGATTTCCTGCAACGTAACGCTCACAGGCGGAGAAGCCGGCTTCACACTCTATATGGATGAGAATCATCATTATGATCTGGCAATCCGCCAAGACGGGGCGCAGTACCGGGTGATCGAACGCCTCAATATTGGAGATGTGAAATCCATCCAGCATGTAGTGAATCTGGGCAGTGACAATCAGGCCACGCTGTTGATCAAATCCGGTAAGGAGCGCTACAGCTTCTTCATTAGTAGTAAACACGGTGAAATCCCCCTCGGCACGGCCCAGACCAGATACCTCTCTTCCGAGGTGGCCGGAGGATTTACAGGGGTACTCATCGGACTGTACGCTTGCGGGGAAGATGCTTCGGCGGAGTTCACAGAGTTTAAGTGCGAGTACTTGTAACAAGCAGAAGTAGAGCCTGCGGGTATCCGCGCTCTATCTCTGCACCGCTTTGCGTATATCCGGGATATAAAAAAACAGGGAGCCCCGTTACGGAGCTCCCTTAATGCATTCAGATCAGCGATCCGATAGTTCATCGGATCGCGAATTGCGGATTCTTTACTTCCTGTCTTCCACAGGAATATCCGGCAAGAGGGGCCGGCCTTCCGGATAAGCACATTGATTCAGCTGGTCGCCAATCCATGCTTTGCCGTCTTCGCCCGTTTCTTTTTTCCAGATCGGTACAATCTGTTTAATCCGGTCTATCACATATTCATTTGCCTCGTAAGCAGCCTTACGGTGCGGCGAAGATACAGCGATCACCACAGCGATATCCATAATTTCAAGCTTTCCTACCCGATGTGTCACAGCAACCCTGGTATCCGGCCAGCGTTCACTGACCTCCTGCCCGATGCGTTCCAATTGCGTGAGCGCCATAAGCGGATACGCTTCATATTCAAGATATAATGTCCGCTTACCCTGCGTGAGCTCCCTTACCGTACCTATGAATAAAGTGACAGCTCCTGCTTCTCTCCGCAGAACTTTATCAGACACCGCCTGCGGCTGAATCGGGTTATCTGTAATTTCGAATAATGAACTGCCCAAGTGATCACTCCCTTTCCATATCTGCGTGCAGCAAGTCCTTATACTGCTCAGGTGTATCAATATCTGCAGTGAAATCCTCATGTATACCCGCACCAGCAAGATCGTCCTTGTCTACCCCTAACCAGTGCATCGAATCTAATAATCCGGATAGCCGGTACTGCCGTGTATCCATTCGTTCAATAATATCTGCCAGGATCCGGTGCGGCCGGTATACCCCATGGAGCATCTGATGTCTGCCATTCATCAGGGGAAGAACAGCCTCATAGTTCCCTTCCATGAGCCGGGTAAGCATCCACGAAGCGGCGGGAGCGGAAATCTTAGGGATATCACAGCCCACAACCCAGGCATATTCCGTCTCCACCCCGGCAAAAGCAGCATGAAACCCGCTCATCGGTCCATGCCCCGCACAGATATCCGGAAGATACCGGATACCTCCTTGGGGAGGGTAATCCATGTACGGAGAAGCATCGTTCGTAACAACAATAATTTTAGAGCAGACGGTTCGCAATTCCTTCAGCTGTCTATCCACGAAACGCTCCCCTTGATAGGTCAGGAGCGCTTTATTCTGGCCCTTCATCCGGGAATTCTGTCCGCCTGCCAGTATGATTCCAGTCAGCAAATCAAACACCTCCCGTAAGTATTCCGGCTCCATTGGATTAGAGAAGTGACAAAGCCAGTGAAAGAACTTCTTCATCAATAAGCGCTTGATCCTGCAGAGGCAGTACAGGGATAGTATTCGGGCTGACCGGAGAGGCTGCACGGTGCTCAACCGCGTTTTCCTCCCAGCTCAGCCATAGGCATATATTCGCAGTCTGGTTTCGCAGCAGAATCATCTCGTCTGCATTGCGGATTAATGCGATTTTGGGATAATCCGCAGACTTGAAGCCTTCTGCAACCAGCAGATCAACCTTACCGTACATAGATGCTGCGATGTCTTCCAATGAGGTTTCGGACCTCCGCATGATTCTTGTAGCCTCTGACGAGGTCAGTACAGCTTCAACTGCACCATGCAGCAGATGCTTGCTGCTGTCTGTGCCCGGATCATCCAATTCAAAGTGGTGAGCATCATGTTTGGCCGACCCGACACGCAGCCCACGGGCGGATAAGACGCGGATTATGCGGCAGGCCAGGGTTGTTTTTCCGCTATTCTTATAACCGACAATTTGCAGTACAGGAACCGGTCCCCGTACTGCTGCATGATGAGATTCCATAGTCACGTTGCAGCCTCTCCTTCGTCATAATAACGTTCAGTGATAACCCTGGGGAGCAGTGCATATCTTGTGCTTCAAATCACCCGCGTCCCCCATCAAAAAAAGTATAGTTAAGGAGTCTGGCATCCTCACATGCCATGATAGTTCAGGGTAGGAGGTCATGTTTAGTATGAAGAAATATATTCCTAACCAGCACGGCGCCTGGGCGATGCTCGTTCTGCCCTTTCTGTTCGGGGTAGCCGCATCCCGGGGGCAGCTTATACATATTCCGCTGTTTGTCTGCTGGCTGCTGATCTATTTGTTCAGTTTTCCTTTGCTGCAGGGGGTGAAGACAAGGAAATTCAAGCGTTATGCCCAGCCCTTGAAGCTGTATGGCATTCTGCTGCTCCCTTTAATCATCTATCTGGTGGCAGCTGAGCCTGTGCTGTTATGGTTTGTTCTGCCGCTCGTGCCTTTGTTCGCTGTGAATCTCTATTATGCCAAAACCAAAAATGAACGGGCCCTGCTCAATGACATCTCGGCCATAGTGGCCTTCTGCCTGATCATATATCCGGTCTTCTATGTCGGTCAGGGCGGGAGCTGGCAGACTGCGACCGAGCTGTTCGTGCTGGCCGTGCTGTACTTCACAGGAACCGCATTATATGTCAAAACCGTCATCCGTGAACGGAACAATATCCGCTTCTATTACGGCTCTGTGCTCTATCATCTGCTGGTTGCAGCAGCCGGACTGTTCCTGTTTCCGTCTCTGCTGGTTCCGCTGCTAATCCTGCTCCTGCGGGCGGCCATCCTGCCTAAGACGGGCATCACTGCCAAACGTACCGGAATCATCGAGATCGGCTTCTCCGTTATGTTATATGTGTCTGTGCTTGTGCTGTACTTCTAGTGTATACAATAACCCCAAACGTATAATCAGGAAGCTCTTCTGCCGGTAATCACGGTAGAGGAGCTTCCTGATTGCAGCATAATGCTATTCCACAATCATATCCTGATTGCTCGATCCCGGCGGCACAATGGGGTATACATTGCTCTCCTCGGTAATATCGAACTCCATAACAACAAGCCCCTCCGTATGCAGCGCAAGTTCAATAATCTGCTCTGCTTCAGCAAGCGTGCGTGCCCGGAACCCGTGGGCGCCGAAGGACGCCGCCAAGGCGACAAAATCCGGAGAGCTGATCCGCACCGAGGAATACCGCCGGCCCAGAAACAGCTGCTGCCACTGTCTTACCATCCCCAGATACCCGTTCTTAAAGATAGCCACCTTGACGTTCAGCCCATGATCAACAGCCGTCATAATCTCCTGCATATTCATCTGAAAGCTTCCGTCCCCTGTAATGCAAATCACATGGCGGTCAGGAAAAGCAACAGCGGCGCCAATTGCAGCAGGCAAGCCGTACCCCATGGTGCCCAGTCCGCCGGAGGTCAGGAACGAACGTGCTTCCGAGAACTCGTAATGCGTAGCCGTCCATATCTGATGCTGGCCGACATCTGTGGCTATAATCGCATCGCCCGCTGTAGCCTTTTGAATGCATCCGATAACTTCCTGTGGAGTCATCTTGGCATCCTGGCTCTTGGTTGATTTCACCGGACGCTTCAGCCAGGCCATGATCTGCTGATCCCAGGTGGAATGCTCCGCTGCCTGTACTTGTCCCCGTAATCCGCTAAGGAAATCTGCACAAGAACCGGTGACCGCAAGATCTATAGGAATGTTCTTGTTCAGCTCGGAGGTATCCAGATCTACTTGAATTTTATAGGAACCCGGTGAGAACGCCTTCCGGTTGCCCGTTACCCGGTCACTGAACCGCACACCGAGACATAGCACAACGTCAGCACCCTGGAGTGCACGGTTGGCAGCTACTGTTCCATGCATCCCGACCATGCCCAGATGCAGGGAGTGTCCGGACGGGAAAGCTCCGAGGCCCATCAGCGTGCTGGCTACAGGAAGTCCCAGCTGCTCAGCGAATTCCTTCAGGAGTGCCGGGGTCTCCCCTTGAATACAGCCTCCGCCAATAAGCACAAGCGGCCGCTGCGCACGGTTCAGCCGCTCTGCCGCCAGCTGAAAATCCGCTGGGTCTATGAAATATTCGGTCTGGTACCCCCGGATAACTGGCGGGGAGGGCTGGCCGGAGGAGTCATTGTCTGCAATGAACTCCGCATTCATGACATTCTTCGGCAGATCGATCAGAACCGGACCGGGCCGTCCTGTTGTCGCCACATGGAACGCCTCATGTATAATTCTTGGAAGCTCCTTGATCTCCCTTACGATATAATTGTGTTTCGTAACCGGCATCGTCATTCCGTAAATATCCACTTCCTGAAAGCTGTCCAGACCAATAAGCTCGGTGGATACCTGGCCGGTGAGGACAATTAACGGAACCGAATCCATGAAGGCGGTAGCAATTCCGGTGACGGCATTGGTTGCTCCAGGACCACTGGTAACAAGGGCTACCCCCGGGCGTCCCGTCGCTCTTGCGTATCCGTCCGCAGCATGGACCGCAGCCTGCTCGTGTCTGACCAGCACATGCTGAATCCGGTCACAATCATAGAGCGCGTCGTATATAGGCAATACGGCACCGCCGGGGTAGCCGAACAGGGTCTCAATCTTTTTCTCGATCAGCATCTCAATCAGCAGCTGTGCTCCGTTCATAAGTTCAGTTCGTCTCCCGTCATATACAATGTAGTTTCAGGCTGCATTCCTGCCCGCTCAACCGCTGAATAATGCGTTCTGTGCTTAACCTCCAATATAGGACATGCCGATCTTGGTTCTGTTCCCCGCGGTCTGTTCTGTCCGCTCATCGGAATAGCGGTCAACGCGCTTCTCCCAGACATCTCTAATGGCAGCCAGCAGATGTTGATC
Organism: Paenibacillus sp. FSL R5-0912; assembly: GCF_000758605.1. Taxonomy (NCBI): domain Bacteria; kingdom Bacillati; phylum Bacillota; class Bacilli; order Caryophanales; family Paenibacillaceae; genus Paenibacillus; species Paenibacillus sp. FSL R5-0912. The sequence continues at coordinate 1,809,542 of NZ_CP009282.1, read as the reverse complement.
ATCCGCACCGCTGCGGAGCATTGCCCTGAGATCAAAGCCGTCCGATGCGAACAGGCAGGTATACAGCTTGCCGTCGGAAGACAGCCGGGCCCGCGTGCAGGAGGAGCAGAAGGATTCGGATACGGAAGTGATAAAGCCGATCTGCGCCTGACTGCCTTTGTAGCCATAACGCTGCGCAACCTCGCCGAAATAATGGTGCTCCAGGGCTTCCAGCACAAAAGCACCTTGGAGGCGCTCCAGAATTTCTTTTTTGGTAACGACCTTCTCATAGCTCCAGCCGTTGTCGTTGCCGGCATCCATGAATTCGATGAAGCGCAGCGTTATATTTCTATCCTTGAAGTAGGCCGCCATCGGCACAATCTCCGATTCGTTCACCCCTCTTTGTACCACCATGTTTACTTTGACCTCAAAGCCGGCTGCTACGGCATAATCAATATGTCGTAAAATCGCTCCAGGCTTGTAACCCCGCCCGTTCATTCTGCCGAACAGCTCAGGCTCCAGAGCATCCAGGCTGACATTCAGCCTGCGGAGTCCCGCAGCATAGAGCGGCAATGCCTGCCCGCCCAGCAGTACCCCGTTCGTCGTCAGCCCCATATCTTCGACACCACGGATAGCGCGGATTCCGGCAACAAGCTCGGGCAGGCTCCGCCGCATGAGCGGCTCGCCTCCGGTAAGCCTGATTTTGCTTACGCCAAGGGAGACGAAGAGCTTCGTCAGCCGGAGAATTTCTGCAAAGGTAAGCAGCCCGCTTGCCGGGAGGAAGGCATAATCCTCACCGAACACTTCCTTCGGCATGCAGTAGGAACAGCGGAAATTACACCGGTCCGTTACCGAAATCCGCAAATCATGGATCGGCCGCCGCAGCTGGTCCTGCAATGGATGAGCAGTCATAGGTCTATCTCCCTTCGTGTAAGCTTACAGCACCCATTCGTCCGTACCTTCCTCAACGCCGAGGAGCAGTACATCCACAGGATCCCCTGCAGCATAACCTCTTGTCCCGCCAGGCAGCACAATCAGCGAATTGCCGCGTGCGATGGAAGATACCGCATTCGATTTGTTGAAGCCGGCGGGACGCACCGAGGTCCGGTCATGAACAGCCCGGATAAACCGGGTGAACGGATTGGCCTTCGGGAAATCCTCTGCCAGTACGGCTGTCGTACGCGGCAGATAGACTTTATCTGCCCCCATCATCGTGAGCAGGGCGGGCCTGACAAACAGCTCGAAGCCTGTGAAGCACGCCGACGGATTGCCGGACAATCCGAACAAGCACTTCTCCCCGGCAACCGCGACTGTAGTCACACTGCCCGGACGCATCGCCACCTTGTTGAACAGCACATCGGCCCCGAGGCGCTTGTATATTTCCGGCAAGTAGTCATAGTCGCCGACGGATACGCCGCCTGTGGTGATCAGGCAGTCTGTTTCTGTCATCGCCTGCCGGACCGTCAGCAGGCATTCTTCCAGCTGGTCCGCTGCCGTATCGTACATCCGGTAAGGAATACCCATCCGGGCGAGCTGGGCAGCGATCATCGGCCCGTTGCTGTTGCGGATTCTACCGGGTACGAGCGGAGCCGTCACCTCCAGCAGTTCGCTTCCCGTTGACAATATGCCTACAACCGGCCGCTTGCCGACCCGTACCTCCCCATACCCGAAGGTAGCCAGCAGCGCCACAGTTCCGGGATGAATGAAGCTGCCAGCCGGAACGATCCTTTCGCCTGACCGCATATCTTCACCCTGCAGGGACAGATTCTCCTGCGGCGCAAAGGCTTTGCGGATGGTAAACGTCCGGCCCGCATCCGAGGCCTGTTCGAACATGACTACCGCATCGGCACCCGCCGGCAGCGCGGCTCCCGTCATCAGACGGACAGCTTCAAATGCCCCAAGCGTAACCTGAGATATCTCCCCTGCGCCGATATGATCTACAACCGTGAAGCTGATCCGGCTGTTGCCGGAAGCACCGGCTGAATCTGCCGAAGCAATTGCATACCCGTCATAGGGGGACCGCGTAAAATGCGGAACATCATGGGTTGCCGTCAGCGGCTCCGCCAGAATGCGTCCATAGCTTGCGGCAAGCGGCACTCTTTCTGTACCTGTGCTGCACACTCTTTCGGTTACCCGGAATACAGCCTCCGCCACGGTAACCGGATTTCTGGTCTTTTCCACCTTCATCTGCTCCTAACTTGATGCCGGACCCAGTAGAACCGGCTATGCCGTCCTGTATGGAAAGGGATTGGTTATTTCTGCGTAATATCGCTGAATGTGCCTACATACCGGACATCCTCGCCGGTGTCATCCTTCACAGCGCTGATGTTCAGCCACTGCAGATACTCTTCCCCGTTCTTGCGCCTGTTCCAGATCTCACCCTGCCACATTCCCGTCTCCCTGACCTCCCCCCACATGACGCGGTAGAATTCTTTGGATTGGCGGCCTGACTTGAGAATGCTGGGCTGTCTGCCGAGAACCTCGTCTTCCGTATAGCCGGTGAGCTTCGTGAAGGCCGGATTGACGGTCTTAATCAAACCGGAAACATCGGTAACCAGAATCCCCTGTCCGGTAGAATTGAACACTTCAGAGGTAAGCGCAAGCCGGTCCTGGAAATAGAGCCACACGACCAGCACCAGACTGGCCAGCGCCACCTGGGAGAGCAGCATGAACCCGATGGAATATTGCCCGGTCGCCGAATAAATCACCGACAGCATGATCGGAGGGAAAAATCCGCCCAGGCCGCCCATCATCGATACAATTCCGTTCGCAACACCCGCCTGCTTATTGAAGTACAGCGGGACTAATTTGAAAATGACTCCGTTACCGATTCCTGCACTGAACGCAATCGCAAGGCATCCGGCTGTATATAATCCCATGTCAGGCATAAAGGCCAGGATAATAGCAGCAATGGTATAGATACTGAATGTGCCGGTGAGCAGGAACAACGGCTGGAACTTGTCGGCAAGCCAGCCGCCTACCGGACGGAAGAAGGTCGCAACGGCGATGAAGCCGGCTGTACGCATCCCGGCATCCACCTTTTCCAGCCCGAAATTCGATACCAGAAAGTTAGGCAGATAAATCGTGAAGGCTACAAAGGAGCCAAAGGTAATGAAATAGAACAAGGAGAACAGCCAGAGCTTCTCATTTTTGGATACGCCTTTGATTTGTTCAATAATCGGTGTTTTGAGCTTAGGCTCATGACGGTCCCCCAAGAAGAAGTTCAAGGCGATGAACACCAGCAGCAGAATCAGATACATTTTCACCGCAGGGGCCCAGCCTATTTGTGCCGCCACCATCGGAGCCGAGAAGGTTGTGACCGCCGTGCCGATATTCCCGATTCCGTAGATCCCGTTGACCAGACCATGCTTTTCTTTGGGAAAATATTTCGGCAAAGAGGTCACCCCCACCGAGAATACAGCCCCGCCGATTCCAAGGAACAGGCCTCCGATAATCAAGTGAGTAACCGTGGACGCTTCACTGATGAAGAAGACCGGAAACAACAGCAGGATAAAGCTGGACATAAAAATAATACGTGCTCCCAGAATGTTCGCATAATAGCCCAAAGGAATTCTTAGAATCGAGCCAAGCACTACCGGAATCGCTGTGACCATCGCAAGTCTTCCCGGAGGGATGCTGATGTCCTCGGAAATAAAGGGCATCAGGGAAGAGATGATCACCCACACCATGAATCCGGTAATCAAGTTTAAGGTTTGTAGCGGCAATTGCACTTTTTTAATCATTCGACTCACCTTTTCGCCGTTTATTCTCTTGATTATTCGTATGAATACTTCCTGTACTCATTGTATCCGCCGGTCCCCCGGCTCAGATATAGGGGAGTCCCCTTTCCCTGACAGGGGAAACCCTAAAAAAATAACCCCGCACAGCGGGGCATTGCTCCAGAGCTTATTCACTCCTGCCGCCTCCCCCCGATTTATCCGGATTTCTTGTTGTCTAATTTCCTGTGCACAAAAAAAGCCGCCCCCCATAGGAGCAGCCTGTTCAGAATCACATAATTATTCATTCTTAAATGTGCATTCTCAAGTAATAAGCGTATTCAGCTGTTGGCTTAACCGCTCTTTGTCCTTCGCGCTCAGCTGATGCTCAGCCATCGGAAAGATAACCGTCTCTTCTTTGACAAAGTGTACCGTCAGCACCTCAAAGGCTTCCCCTGCATCCTTCACCGCAGCACGAATATCCTCAAGCGTCATCAGATCAGCATTGCCCTCTGTGTGATGCAGGAAATGTCCTATATACCCGTCAATCTCGCGGTGCTCCTCCTGGATGCCGACCAGCGGCCCTTGTTCAAAACCGATGTAACGGCCCAGCAGCGGAAAAAAATGTGTTTCTTCCTTCACGGTATGCTTCTTCAGCGGGCCCGTAAACTCCAGAACCGCCTTACGCAGCTTATGAAGCTGAGCTCTGGCTTCTTCCGGAGCGGGCTGCGCCCCCTCAAACCAAAGTACGATATCATGCCATTCTTCCATCAGAAAAGATAAATAGCGGTGTTCATTCTCAAGAATGCGCATGGCGGGCACCGTAAACTTGAGCCCTGCATGTTCCGGCATCAAGGCTTACCTCCATTCGCCGGTCAGAAATCCAGCATTTTTTTCCTCAAAGCATACTCGACCAGCTCCGGCCGGCTTTTAAGGTTTAATTTCTCCATAATTTTCGCTTTGTGGGCTTCCACAGTTTTCACCGAAATGAACAGCTTCTCGGCAATTTCCTTGTTCCCGTATCCTTTGGCAATGAGCGGCAGGATCTCCAGCTCCCGCTTGGATAACAGCTCGAACAGATCCTCTGTACCGCCGGTTTTGTCCTGCTTGATGAACTCACGGACCAGCGAGGTTGCCATCTTGGGATGAATATAGGTCCCGCCTTCATAAATGGTCCGGATGGCCAGCAGCAGCTCCTCGTCCGGCGCACTCTTGAGCACATAACCGGAGGCCCCGTTCTTCAGCACATGGAAGAGGTATTCATCATCGTCATGCATCGTCAGAATCAGGATTTTGGTATCGGGGTAGTCCTCTTTAATCTTGCCGGTAGCGGTCAGCCCGCTCTCTCCCGGAGGCATGCTTAAATCCATAATCAGAATGTCCGGCCGGAATTTGGCTACCATGGTGTAAGCTTCCCTGCCGTCTGCCGCCGCCCCGATCACTTCAATGTCATTCTGAAAATTGAGAATCATGGAGAATCCGCTGCGTACGATCGCATGGTCGTCTGCAATGACGATCTTCATCAGAAGCTCATTCCTTTCCTCGCGCAAATCATACAGGTACCTGTAAAATAATTGTCGTACCCCTGCCTGTCTCTGAATCTACGCTGAAGGTGCCGCCCACCAGCTCCGCCCGCTCCTGCATGCCAAACAGGCCAAGTCCGGTTCCATCCGGCTCGTCACCCTGATTAAAGCCGGTTCCCTTATCCTCTACCCGAAGCAGCAGCACACCGTCGTTTTCGGTAAGGGAAACTTTAACACTGTCAACCTGCGCATACTTCAGGGCGTTCAGCACCGCTTCCTGGCACACACGGTACATGACGGTTTCAATCTCACTCCCATACCGTTTCTCGGAGAGCCGGGACTCATAATCAATCACCAGGCCATAGGTTTGCTCCACCCGCTTGAAGTGCGACCGGAATGCGGCCTCCAGGCCGAAATCATCCAGAGCAGCCGGCCTAAGCTCTACCGAAAGGTTGCGGATATCATTCAGAAGCCTGGTCATGGAGACCTCGGTCTGCTTCATCTTCTTCAGCAGCTGCTCATCCGCTGTCATATATTTCAGCACACGCAGATCAATCACGGCACTCATCAGCTCCTGGGCTACGCTGTCATGCAGCTCCCGGGAGATCCGCTTGCGTTCATTCTCCTGCGCCTCAATGATATGCTTCATCATTTTGTTCTGGTAGAACTTCTCTTGCGTCTTGAACTGTCTGGTCAGATCCCTAAGCATAAATACTCTGATACCCTTCTCGTCATCTATGGTGTGAAAGGTGGCGGCATAAGGGACAACCCCCTTATCCTTCGTCTCCAGATAGACCTGGTATGAGGTGAACTCCTCGGAGTCCGGTGTATGAAAATAACAATTGAGGCAGGTACGGAGCTCCGTCTCACTCGTGTATCCCCGGCAGGTCCCGCAAAGCGCCTCAGGATTCCCCTGATACAGCTGCTTCAGAATATCCTTGTCCACGATGTTCTCGGCAGCCGGATTCATGGCCAGGGCTTTCCCTTGCCGGTCAAAAAAGAACATCGCCTCCGAGCTGTTCTCAAACAGCTTCGTCATGAGCAGACTCTGCAGATCCGTTCCGGGTGTCATCAACTTAGCAACAATTCCTTTCCGTTCAAGTCTCCAATCCCCCTACGCGCTGCCCTGTCCAGGTCCCCCAGCATGTCAGGGGTTACCTGCCGTTCGCCCCTGAAACCGCCAAGAAGCACGCCTGCGACACGGGCATCATTCCACACCGGCACAGCCCCGATGCTGCTCAGATTCTCCATCTTGGTAATGGGATAGTTAAACAAGGTGTCCGGCTGCACATCTGTCTGCACGGACGGGATTAAGAACGGTTTGCCTGTCTTGAACACGATGCCTGCAATCCCCCTGCCGGATTGAAGTATAATTCGTTTGTAACGGTCATTTGTATGGCCTGAGGCGTATTTCCACCGGATGACATAGTCATATTCCGCCGGTTCGGCAAAGGCCAGCGACATAAAGTCATATCCCAAAGCTGTGCGCATCCGGTCAAGCTCAATTTGGTAATCCACCTTATTGTTCATCGTTTCTCTCCTCATTTGAACAGGGAAAGAAATTCACCCGGCTCTTTCCGTTAATTCGATTTATTTCTTCTGTATAGGATATAACTTCTGCCTACATAATTCAACGGAACACTCCATACATGGACGAGCCGGGTGAACGGCCAAAAGGCAAAGATCGCAAACCCTGACAGAATGTGAAGCTTGAAGGAAAACGGCACATCAGCCATCAGCGACGGGTCCGGACGGAACATGAATAAACCGCGGAACCAGACAGAAATCGTATCACGGTAATCAAACTCAGGCTGTACGGCATTCGTTACAATCGTGGAGTACATCCCCATGAACACGATGAACAGGAGGAGGGAGTTGACAATCAGGTCCGATGCGCTGCTGAGCCGGCGGACATTCTTCAGCGTAAAGCGCCGCGAGGTCAGTATCAGCATCCCGAGCAGGGTAGCTGCGCCGAAGATTCCCCCGATATATACCGCGCCGATGTGGTAGAGATGATCACTCACGCCGACGGCCTCCAGCCATGATTTCGGGACAGCGAGCCCGCCGATATGACCTAGAATAACCGGCATAATACCCAGATGGAACAGAATGCTGCCGAATTTCAGCTGTTTCTTTTCAATAAATTCACTCGATTTGGCTGTCCAGTTGAATTGGTCCTTACGGTAACGGAAGATATGCCCGCCGATAAAGACCACCAGACACATATAGGGGAAAATGACCCATAAAAACTGACCTGCCATATTCATTGACTCAGGGCCTCCTGTTCAACACAAGCTTTGAAGGTTTCGCGCAATCCCTTAACCAGGTGGTAATAGGGACTTTCATTCCGCTCCAGCGCCTTGAGCAAATGGTAGGTGCCATCCTCAAGAATCGCCATCAGCATCCGGAAATTCTCCGGCGCTCCCGGAACCTCCAGCCACTGGGCGGCATATATAAATTCACACATCAGCGGTAAATAATCAGGCAGCTCACTCTCCGGCATGACAAGGCCGAACATTTCATACAGAAGCTTCAGCTTGGCGAGCATCTGCCCCCGTTCCTTGGCGTCCTCGAATTTGAAATAGGTCATATACAGCGCGCAGTCCTTCTGAAAATCAAAGGTGGCCGCATAGCTCTCCTGGATCTCATCCAGGCTGAAGCTCTGCATTTGCTTCCAATAGGCATGCACGTGGGCATAACCCGGATGAGTGCTGTCAAACGCCTCTTCCAGAAAAGCCGGATGAAAGTCCAGCTTCTCCGGATACATCAGCTGCAGGGCGAAATAACCGAAGGATTCCTTGTAATCATGCAGTTTGATCAGATCAATCACGCCAAATCCCCCCGTAGAAATTCTCTTCATACATTTCCTTGCCGGTCTTCATGGTGTCGCCGGAAGGGCTGGCCGGTCCGCAGCCGTCACAGCCGGAGCCGGAGCCCATGTCCCCCATCCCGCTGCCGTAACCGGCCGAACCCTGGGCACGGTAAGGATTCATGTGCTGCTCCTTGTGGGAGGTCGGGATGACGAACCGGTCCTCATATTTAGCAATCGCAAGCAGCCGGTACATTTCCTCTGTCTGCTGTGCGGTCATGCCGACACGGTCCAGACGGGTAAGATCGAATTCCCGGCCGGTGGACTGGGCGCGCATATAGGAGCGCATCATCGCCATCCGCTGCAGGGCTTCTTTGACCGTCTCCGTGTCGCCGGCCGTCAGCATGTTCGCCAGATACTGGATCGGCGTGCGCATCTCTTCGATGGCCGGGAAGATCATATCGGGATTCTTCAGCGAATCCTTGCCTTCGAAATAATTCATAATCGGGCTAAGCGGCGGTACATACCACACCATAGGCAGTGTGCGGTATTCCGGGTGAAGCGGGAAGGCCAGCTTGTGCTCAATCGCCAGCTTATAGACCGGCGAGTTCTGGGCGGCTTCCAGCCAGTCCTCGGAGATGCCGTCTTTTCTCGCCTGCGCCATAATCTCCGGATCATGCGGGTTCAAGAACAGATCACATTGCGCCTTGTATAAATCCTTCTCGTCCGGCGTGGATGCCGCCTCAAGAACCTTGTCGGCGTCATACAGCAGCACCCCGAGATAGCGGATCCGGCCTGTACAGGTCTCGGAGCATACTGTAGGCAGCCCGGCTTCCACGCGCGGGAAGCAGAAGGTGCACTTCTCTGCTTTGTTGGTCTGCCAGTTGAAATATACTTTTTTGTACGGACAGCCGGTCATGCAGTATCTCCAGCCGCGGCAGGCTTCCTGATCCACGAGGACAATGCCGTCCTCATCCCGCTTGTACATCGCACCGGAAGGACAGGAGGCGACACAGCTTGGATTCAGGCAGTGCTCACAGAGGCGCGGCAGATAGATCATGAACGATTTCTCGAAGTTGAACTTGATTTCTTCTTCGATCTTCTGGATATTCGGGTCCAGCGGGCCGGTTACATGGGCTCCCGCCAGATCATCCTCCCAGTTCGGTCCCCATTCCAGATCCATCTTCTCACCGGTTACAGCGGAATGGGCCCGCGCCACCGGGGAATGCTTTTGTTCTCCAGCATTCGTCAGATGCTCGTAGTTGTACGTCCACGGCTCATAATAATCCTTCATCTCCGGCATGTCGGGGTTGTAGAAGATTTTGCCGAGTGCGATCTTCGACAGCTTATTGCCGGATTTCAGCTCCAGCTTCCCCTTGCGCAGCTGCCAGCCGCCCTTGTAGAGCTCCTGGTCCTCCCAGCGTTTCGGATAACCGATACCGGGCTTCGTTTCCACGTTATTGAACCACATATATTCCGCACCCTTGCGGTTCGTCCAGGTCGTCTTGCAGGTCACGCTGCAGGTGTGGCAGCCGATGCATTTATCCAGATTCATTACCATTGCGACTTGCGCTTTAATTTTCAAGCCAGTTGACCTCCTTCATTTTGCGGACGGCTACGTAGACATCACGCTGGTTGCCGATCGGACCATAGTAGTTGAAGCCGTAGCTGAGCTGTGCATATCCGCCGACCATCTGGGTAGGCTTCAGATGAATCCGGGTAGGCGCATTGTGGCTTCCTCCGCGCGTATCCGTAATTTCAGAACCCGGCACCTGAATGTGCTTGTCCTGGGCATGGTACATGAACATGGTGCCTCTCGGCATCCGGTGGCTGACTACCGCACGTGCCGTTACGACACCGTTGCGGTTATAGACCTCGAGCCAGTCATTATCGGCAATCTGATGGGCCGCGGCATCCTCATTATTGATCCACACCGTTGGACCGCCCCGGAACAACGTCAGCATATGCTGGTTATCCTGATAGGTCGAGTGGATATTCCATTTCCCGTGCGGTGTCAGATATCTCAGAACCAGGGCATCCTGCCCGCCCTTCACTTCTTTGTCGCGCGGCCCGAACACCATCGGAGGCAGCGTCGGCTTGTAGACCGGCAGCGCTTCGCCGAACTGCTGGAAGATTTCATGGTCAATGTAGAAATGCTGTCTTCCCGTCAGGGTCCGGAACGGAACGAGACGTTCAATATTCGTGGTGAACGGGGAATAGCGCCGTCCCTGCTTGTTCGAGCCGCTGAATACCGGGGTCGGAATAACTTCGCGCGGCTGTGCGGTAATGCTCTGGAACGTAATTTTCTCGGCTGCCCGGTCTGCCGAGATATCCCTCAGCTCTACACCTGAATCCTTCTCCGCTGCAGCATAAGCCTTCTGGGATACGCGGCCGTTGGTGGCTGAAGACAGATGAAGAATGGTATCTGCGGCCTGACGGGCGGTTAGCAGCTTCGGCAGTCCGTTCTTAATCGATTCATCGTAATGCACGCCGCTGATCTTCTTGAGCTCCTCGTATTCTTCAGCAACAGAGAAGCTGATGCCATGCGCGCCTGCTTTGCCGGTTGCCAGATTCGGTCCGAGTGAGGTGTATTTGTCATGAATCTGGGTGTAATCCCGCTCCACAATCGTGAAGTTCGGCATGGTCTGGCCCGGGATGGCCGGGATTTCGCCCTTGGCCCAGTCTTTGACCAGACCCATCGGCTGCGAAATCTCGCTGATGGAGTCATGGCCCAGCGGTGACATCACAACATCCTTATAGACGCCGGGCAGCTGCGACTTCGCCATCTCGGAGAATACCTCTGACAATTGGCGGTAGATATCCCAGTCGGAACGGGATTCCCATAGCGGATTCACGGCCGGATTGAACGGATGCACAAACGGATGCATGTCGGTGGACGACAAATCGGTCTTCTCATACCAGGTTGCAGCCGGCAGGACAACATCCGCATACAGCGGCGTAGTCGTCATCCGGAAATCCAGAGCCACCATCAGATCAAGCTTGCCTTCCACATCCTCCCGCCAGACGATCTCCTCCGGCTTCTGTTCCTCGTTCGGCTCGGCCAGCAGCCCGTCGGAGGCTCCGAGCAGATGCTTCATGAAGTATTCCTGCCCCTTGGCGGAGCTGGAGATCAGGTTCGAGCGCCAGATGAACAGGGAGCGGGGGAAGTTCTCCGGTGCGCCGGGATCTTCCACGGCAAACCGTGTTTTCCGCGAGGTGATCTCTTCCACGGTGTGGCTGATAATCTCCGCATTCGTCTTCTTGCCCTGCTGCGCAGCCTCCTCGGCGAACAGCAGGCTGTTCTTGTTAAATTGCGGGAAGGAAGGCAGCCAGCCGAGACGTGCAGCCAGCACGTTGTAGTCCGCCGGATGCTGGTAAGCTACCTCCCCGCCCGTCGGTGATTTCAGCGAATCGGTGCCGCTCTCCTCATAACGCCACTGCTCTGTGGCAAAGTAGAAGAAGGATGTCGCGTTCTGCTGGCGTGCCGGACCCTGCCAGTCCTTGGCAAAGGCAACCGTTGACCAGCCTTCAATCGGGCGGCATTTCTCCTGGCCGACATAATGCGCCCAGCCGCCGCCGTTGACACCCTGGGAAGCGGTCAGCACCACCAGATTCAGAATGGAACGGTAGATGGTATCACTGTTGAACCAGTGGTTGATCCCTGCGCCCATGATGATCATGGAGCGCCCGCCTGTATCCAGCGAATTCTGGGCGAATTCGCGGGCAATCTGCACGACGACACTCGCCTTCACCGTCGTAATCTTCTCTTGCCAGGCCGGGGTGTACGGTGAGGATTCATCCTCATACCCCTTGGCATTCAGCGGGCTGTCTGTACGCGCCACGCCATACTGGCTCATCATCAGATCATAGACTGTGGCGGCATAACGTTCTGTGCCATCGGCCAGCACGATTGTCCGGGCCGGAATCATCCGTCTGAACGTGCCGTTGCCCGCATTATCGAAGAACGGGAACACGATTTCCGTCCACTCTTCCCCGTGCCCTTCTATGGTCAGCGCGGGCTGCACTTTACGGCCGTCCTCCCGCTCGAGAATCAGGTTCCATTTCTTGCCCTCCTCCCAGCGCTGCCCCATGGTTCCGTTCGGAACCATCATCTCACCCGCTGCTTCGTCGAAGATGACCGGCTTCCAGTCCGAGTGCGGGGAGGTATCTCCTAGATCACTCGCCCGCAGGAAACGTCCGCCCTTCAGGGCATCCTCATGGGGGTCAAGCAGAATCAGGAACGGCATATCTGTATATTGCTTCGCATAATTCAGGAACATCGGCTCCTGGCGTTCCTGGTAGAACTCCTGCAGGATGACATGGGTCATGGCCTGGGCAAGCGCCGCGTCCGAGCCTGGATTCGGAGCCAGCCAGTTGTCGGCGAATTTGACGTTCTCGGCGAGATCCGGCGCGACTGACACGACTTTGGTTCCCTTATAGCGTACTTCCGTCATAAAGTGGGCATCCGGCGTCCGGGTTAGCGGTACATTAGAGCCCCACATCATCAGGTAACCGGCGTTGTACCAATCCGAAGATTCCGGCACATCCGTCTGCTCCCCCCAGATCTGCGGCGAAGCCGGAGGAAGATCGGCATACCAGTCATAGAAGCTCAGCATTTGGCCGCCGAGGAGGGAGATGAACCGCGCCCCCGAGGCGTAGCTGACCATCGACATAGCCGGAATCGGGGTGAAGCCGGCGATCCGGTCGGGGCCGTATTTACGGATTGTATAGATCAGCTGTGCGGAGATCAGCCGCAGCGCGTCGTCCCAGGCCACACGGATGTGGCCGCCTTTCCCGCGCGCTTTCTTGTACAGGCTTGCCTTCTCAGGGTCTTCAACAATGCTGGCCCAGGCGTCGACATAATTGTCATGCTCCTGCAGCGCCGTCTGCCACAGCCGCCACAGCTTCCCTCGGATATACGGGTATTTCACGCGCAGCGGGCTGTATTCGTACCAGGAGAAGGTAGCTCCGCGGGGACAGCCGCGCGGCTCAAATTCCGGCATATCCGGTCCGCAGGAAGGATAGTCAATCTGCTGGTTCTCCCAGGTGATGATTCCGTTCTTCACGAACACCTTCCAGCTGCAGGAGCCTGTACAGTTGACTCCGTGAGTGGTGCGCACTACTTTATCGTGAGACCAGCGCTGGCGGTACATATTCTCCCAATCTCTGTTTTTCTCTTCAAGAATGGACCAGTTCCCGGAATAGCTCTCCACCGGTTTAAAAAAGTTAAGGCCGAATTTCTTCTTCATCGCTCAGGAACACTCCCTTCAAAATCTATTCAGTTAAGTCCATTATGGATCTCCCCGGCCCTGCTTCCCATTAGGGAAACACCTATTGAACCTCGGGAATTCCCTTGATCTGAATCCAATGCAAATAAGCCTTTCCCGCTGAGGAGAAAAGCTGGGTTCTGGCCGTTTATTGTATCCGGCAGCGGCCTGTTAGGGACTTCCCTCTTTCTTGTCCGGGGAATGCCTTAGCGGGAATTACACTACAAATCTGTGTGTTATACTGACACAAAAACGGGAGGATGAAGCAACATGCCAGGACCCTCACTGCGCCAATTGCACGCCCATCACGCTATACATCAGGGCGGGCTATCCGGCGCTGTAGCCAAGACGGAGGAAGTAGAGGAACTGCTGGAAGCGAAGGAATTCGAAGTGGCGCACCAGGCCGCTGAGCATTTAATCGAGTACTGGGAGACGCGGATTATCAGCCACGCCGATGCGGAGGAAGACGGATTCTATCAGGAGATGGCCGGGAAGCATCCCGGCCTGCAAGACGCAGTTCTCCGGCTTGCACGTGATCATGACTTACTGCGGATTATAGTTCAGGATGTCAAAGCAATGCTGGCGGAACAAGGCCTCACTCCTGAGGTGGTTCACCAGTTCCACGCACTGCTGGTAGTGAACGCGGTTCATAGCCGGGATGAGGAACGTCTTCTGTTCGGGGAGTAGCACGGCTGCTGCTCTCCTGCAGAATGGCACGCAGATCATCTCTATTCATCAACAGGTCCTCAAGCGTATACTCGCCCAGTACCTGCAGATAAGCTTGCAGGGCTCTGCCCAGCACGCCTTTGAGTCCGCACACCGGGGAGATCGGACAACTGCCGCCTGAAGGATGGAAGCATTCGACGAGATAGAAATCATCCTCCATCCGGCGCACGACCTCCCCGATATTGATCTTCTCCGGCGCAAGCGCAAGCCTAATCCCTCCCCCGCGCCCTCTGACCGTTTCAATATAGCCCGCCTTACCGAGTTCATGCGAGACCTTCATCAGATGATTCTTGGAGATGCCATATGCGCTGGAGATATCCTGTATAGTTGTCAGCTCTTCCCGCTGCTTCGCTCCGAGATACATGAGGATTCGCAAGGAATAGTCGGTATATAACGTCAGCCTCATCTCTTCTCTCCATTCTGTTTACAAATGCAATGCAGTCAACGGATTTCTGCTTGTCTAGCGGACATACAGCCAACAAGCGAAGAAGGAGAACACAAATCCGGCCTTATGTAAGTGATATTATTAACAGATGATATCATATTTTTTGTCCATTTTGTTAAAGTGGTATTTTAAATATATCTTTTATCTTAAAAAGCGTATATATTAATTTTGTAGTATATGGAGAGGGGATGATTGATATTTTATCACAACAAACTCGTGACATTGTCAAATCCACAGCGCCAGTCCTGGCGGAACACGGCACCACTATTACAACGGTGTTTTACCGGAATCTGTTCGAAGCCCACCCGGAACTGCTGAATGTATTTAACCATGCCAACCAGGCGCAAGGCCGTCAGCAGGCGGCACTGGCCAATGCGGTCTACGCAGCGGCAGTCCACATAGATAATCTTGAGAATATTCTGCCGGCGGTAGTCCAGATTGCACACAAGCATGTCAGCCTCGGCATCAAGCCGGAGCATTATCCGATTGTCGGGGAATTCCTGCTGAAGGCGATCAAGGAAGTGTTGGGCGAGGCAGCTACGGATGAGATTCTTACAGCCTGGGAAGAAGCATACGGAGTTATTGCAGGCGCTTTTATCGGCGTCGAAGACAGCATGTACAAGGAAGCGCGCGAACAGGATAATGGCTGGAACTTCTTCAAGCCTTTTACCGTTGAACGTAAAGTTCAGGAAAGCGGCAGTATTACATCGTTCTATCTGAAGCCGGCGGACGGCTTAGGCGTACCGGATTACAAGCCGGGCCAGTACATCTCTATCCGTGTGCTGATTCCTGGAGAGCAATACACCATGATCCGCCAATACAGCCTGTCGCAGGCTCCCCGGGCAGATGGATTCCGTATTTCCGTGAAACGTGAAGAGACGAATGATCCGAATGGTGTGGTTTCCGTCTATCTCCATAACCAGGTGAATGAAGGAGACATTGTTGAAGTCAGCGCTCCGGCAGGCGAATTTCTGCTCGATGTTACCAAAACCACACCTGTTGCCTTCATCTCCGGCGGCGTAGGCATTACCCCCATGATGAGCATGTTCGAGACCGTTGCGGCCGTAACACCGGACCGAAAGACCGTATTCCTGCATTCTGCACGGAATGAATCGCTCGCCGCTTTCGTTAAGGATATTGAGAAACATGCTGCAGCCATGAGCAATGTACAGACCAGAACCTTCTACTCCGGCGGCCCGGACGGCATCATTACAGGCGAGATTCTGAAGAGTTATGTGGACATTACCGGCGATGCGTATGTTTGCGGCCCTGTTCCTTTCATGGAAGCGATGATCGGAGAGCTGCGGGCACTCGGAATGAAGGAAGAGCAGATTCATTATGAGTTCTTCGGACCGGCCCTTCAATTGAACAGCAAATAGATTGCGGGTCTAAGTACGCAGCCCATGAACCCGGTATACCAAAAAGGCACACGAACCCCTTCCAAATCATTAACGATTCGGGGAGGTTCGTGTGCTTTTTATCGGGAAAGAAGCCATTTATATAGTACCTGCGCATGATTGTGTATAGGGTCCTTCGCGGCATATACCAGTGTAACGTCCTGCCCCAGCGCTAATTCTGCGATCTCCGCAGCAAGTCTCCCGCGCGCCGGATCTTCCTCCAGCTCCCGGATATAGCTGTCACTGAATGCTGCAAACCGCTCTGGAATATGGCCGAACCATTGGCGCAGCCCGGGGCTCGGAGCAAGCTCCTTCATCCACTCGTCTATGGCAGCCTGCTGTTTCGTAATTCCCCTGGGCCATAGCCTGTCCACCAGTATCCGGTACCCGTCCTCCGGAGCCGCCGGCTCATAAACGCGCTTCAGATATATAGAGTAAGGAAGGTCAGTTGACTTCCGGCAGGAACGCTCTAACATCTAGTCTCCCTCCTGTTATTCATACTGGAACAGACCGTTGTTTATTACACTCAATATACCATAGAGCAAATTGCCCTGCCAGTGACAGGCTGCCCGTAAGAATGCGTTACCGTACCAGTCAGGGCTGCCCATACGCTGCAGCTATTCCGCCTCAAGAATGAACCGGTTCCACTTCTGCTGCCAGGCGATGTCGTTCCAGAATGGATGATGCGGTGCACAGTTGGAGCATAACGTCATTCCCCAGAAGCCCAGCGCCATACCTTTGTGCAGCGAATACTCGGCAATGAATTTGCCGACCGGTCCTTCCTCGAAGCCTGCATGCAGCGGGGTATAACCGACATAACCTTCACCGATAACGACCGGTATGCCGGAATGCGTGGCCCACTCATGGGCTTCCTCCAGACGCATATCCGCTTTTTGCAGCATTGCCAGCTTATGGGCACCGTAACGGTCATATAAATAGAGGTCCCACCGGTCCGGATCGGCCCAATCATGCAGGTAGATGAGCTTCATCCCGACCGGATTGCCCTCCATCCGCCATTCCTGCCCTGCCGGCAGTGTCCACTTCTCAAAGGGTGGAGCATCCTCTCTTAATAAAGTCCGGACAAAGGCATTCGGAAATGACATTTGTTCATCATTTAATCCGGCTGCATCCATGAGTTCATTTAATACGCCTTTAATATAGAGATGATAATGGGCGACCTGCATATTGCGGGCCACATAAGCCTTCGGATAGGCTTCATTCAGCGTATAGCTGGCCGTCATCAGGATGTCGGGATGCTGCGCCCGGAGATAATCCACCGCTTCTTCTATGTATGGCTGCATCGCTTCCACCAGCTTAGGCGTATCCGTCTCTCCGATCCCCCGCTCCACGCCGACAGCGGTAAGCTGTCCGAATTCCACCTCGTTATGCAGCTCGGCATAGACGATCTGACTGGCGAAGCCTTCTTCTTTAACCAACAAGATGAGCTGATCCATGGATCTGGCGATTGCCATAAAGCGATCCTTAGGAGCGATAGCGGCCAGTTCGTCGCGCAGCGCGGGATACGCCAGGAAGCTCGGACTCTGCTGGTATTCCCAGGAAGACAGCATGATGTAGACGCCATGTGCCTTGGCCTGCCTGAACAGCTCCAGCAGGTGGGCGTGCCCGTCCAGCTCGGCACCGCCGCGGCAATTATACCAGCGGGTCCGCTGCCCGACTTCTCCGAGGCTGCCGAAATGTAACGGGCCCGGCCGTTTACCTTCCGCCGTGAACAATAAGAACGGCATCGCACAGATCCGGACCGTATTGTAGCCTCTATCCACTGCTTCCTGGAAGCGTGCGGCCAAATCGTGGTAAGGCTCGCCGGGCAGGGTCATCGTATACCAGGAGAAATCCCACATCGTAATGGTTAGTTTGCGCGGCAAATGTTCAAATACAGAATCCATAGTTGTTACTCCCTCCTTATGTTATCTGATCACAATCTCATATACAGGCACAGCGCGGACCGAAGCTATATCGGCAATCAGCTCAGCAGCGGTCTCATTCCAGCCTGCCATCGTCGTATTACTGTTCACGACAGTCCCTTTGCGGATCGGTGATGCATAGAGGTACATCCCCTTGTCGTACAGCCGCTCTTCGAACCGCTTGAGTCCGATTTCCCAGGTCGTGTTGTTGCAGAAGTTATCGTTAATGAGATCTCCGTCAATGAAGGCGTAGCCGATATCACCGGAATAATCGATTTGCAGCAAGGCTTCTTTCACACCGTCCAGAGAGCCGGATGCGAATTCAAGAACCGCCCGTTCATCCTTGACCTTCGTCCATGTAAAAGCGATCTCTCTCCCGGGGATAAGCAGCTTGTAGGTTGTAAATAAACCGCCATCGGAAGTTGCCGCCAGCTCTCCGCCCGATACCGAACCTAACCCCGCTTCAAAATCAGGGAATACGCTTAGCGTAACTTCCTCCCTGTCTGTCGATTCCAGCTTAATTTCATCCCCAGCTACCAGCAGATTGGCGTCTGTGAACAGGACACGCTGCTTCCCGCGGACTTCGGTTTTCCAGAAGCCGAGGCTCTGCTCGTCCGTCATGGTGTAGATGATAACTTTCTTGCCTGCTGCGGAGACGAGGCGCACGATGCCCGAAGTCTGCTCTTCAACTTCAATGATCGTCATATCCTCAAGCTGCCTGGTATGACCGCCTTCGGTCTCAATACCCGCCACATCGGCTGAGTGCAGCGCATAACTCCCCTTCATGCCTTCCGGCACAAAGAAGAAGTAATACACCTCATCCGCTACGTCCAGCTTCGTGATCAGCTGCGCGGTTGCATATTTCAGCGTAATTCCGGCCAGATCGAAGTTATACGGCAGAATCGCAAAGCTCCCGCTGCCCAGTGTCAGCTCTCCTTGAGCCGGAATCGTAAGCGTCTCGCCGGGAAGCTCGATGCTGACGTTCATATCCTGCAGATCGTGATTCTCCGCATGATCCTGGAAATTATTCAGGAACAGGAAGCCTGATCCCTCGTGCGAACGTACAGCATAGCGTAATTCGCTCACATCATACGGATCATTCTCCGAGGTGTCACCCGGCAGGATCGTCTTGGTCAAAGCGAACTGATGCTGGAACTCTGTGAACAAATAATGCTGCAGCTTCGTCCGTTTATACGATTCACGCACCTGCCCGAATTCGCCGATCATCGCGTTAAAGTCATAGGAGATCTTAGGCGTCGCCAGATCATTCGTGTAGGGGTTAACCTTGCCCTTAGGATTGCTTCCCCCGTGATACATATAGTATCCGAGCATATTGCAGCCCTCCGCCGTCTTCATGACAGACATGGCCGGAACACTGTTATACGGAAACTCGAACCGGTATTTATAGAACTGGACCATCCCGCCGCCCATTTCACAGCAGGCATACGGATAATCCTCCGGCTGGTAGAACGGTTCGAAATTATAGCTCACCGGAAGGTCATTATTATGTTTGTCGCGGAAAATATACTCGGGCGTTGCCGGATGCTCCTTAATGCCGTCGAAGCGGTCTGTCTCATAGTAAATCCATGGCCAGTAGGCATAACCGCCCCATAACGGGAGCATATCCGGTACTGGTGTCGTAGCGCCGCCCCAGCCAGTGCAAGTATAGATAGGCGTATCTATTCCTGCCTCAATGGCCATGTCTCTCAGCAGCAGCATATGCTCATTACCGCCGCTGCCGCCGTTCAGCCACATATTGTTAATGCCGGTGGTAAGGCCCCACTGCGCCGAGGAATGGTTATGCTCGTTCTCGATTTGGGTACCGATAATCGGGCCTCCGTCTTTATACAGCAAGCCCTGAACCTGCAAACCGATTTCTGCATATAGCCTCCGTACATAGGCCAGATACCCCTCATCATTGGAGCGGACCTCGAACGGGCGGCCGAACAGCCAGTCCGGCATCCCGCCGCTTCGCATTTCCCCGTGACAGAAAGGGCCGATACGGATCATGACATACAGCTCATGCTTATCACATAGCTGAATGAACCGGCGCAAGTTTTTATTGCCTGACCATTCATATACGCCTTCGATTTCTTCATGCAGATTCCAGAAAATATAAGTCGTGACGATGTTAACGCCACCCATCTTCATCTTAATAATCTCATCTTCCCAGTACAGCTCATCATAACGGGAGAAATGGAATTCACCGCACACGCCAAAAAACGGCTCCCCGTTCTTCTCCATATAATAGTTCGTAAAGCTGATCCGTTCGCCCGAAGGGTTCACACCGCCAAGCTTAATGTGACCTGAGAATATATTCTTTTTATCATCGTTTACTTTGATCGGGTAGTTCTTCATAAAGGTCTGTCTCTCCTTAGTTCAATTCCCGTTCAACTACACTGTACCCGTTAGGCCGATACACGGTGAGCACTTGCTGCTGTCCCGGCGCTGGTTGCACAGGGATGTTCAAGTTCAGGATATCTCCCGGCTGCATAGCTGGAATTACCAGTCTGGTTCCTTCCGCGCCTGCTGAGGACACCGTTAAGTAATAACCCCGCGCGGCATAGCTGGGAATATCCTTCCGGCATTTGAGACTCACCTCAAGCCCCCCTTCGTGCCATACAGGGGCTTCTGCCAGCAAGAGGGGGGAAGAAATCTCGCGCAAGACAGCAAACGACGGCTTCACCCGGTTATAAATGTCTACAGAACCATGAACCCGCTGCTTCAGCTTCCCTTCACCCTCTTCGCCCATTTGCGTACGGTAATCATTTAGGCTGAAGAAGATCAGCGCTGCGAACTGGGGATACTGGCGGTAGATTTCTGTTTTTTCGATAAGCAACCGGGCTCTTCTGGCGTCCCCGCCTTCAAACACCGGCTCACAAAGCCCATATTCTGCCACAACAATAGGCTTCTCAGGGTAATCGGCAATAATCTGCCGGATGACCTTATGCTCATCCAAATCACCATGCCATGATCCGATGTATTCGTTCCACATCAGCAGATCTCCAGCACCAGTCGCATCCCTGTCAGGCTGATAGAGAACACTGTTGCTTACATAATTAATCAGCCTGCTCGGGTCGAGCTGCAGAAGCTCCGCCTTCAGCTGCTCCATATAACGCAGAGTCACTGCAGACTGGCCATCCAGCTCATTCCCCATTCCCCAGGCAAAGATACAGGGATGATGCGCATGACTATCAATCATCTCCCTGGCTTGAGACAGGGCAAGCACGAAGGTGTCCTTCCCCGGCTCTGAAGGCTGCTGCCAATGCGGAATTTCCTCCTGAACCAGCAGGCCATTACGGTCACACCAGTCCAGCAAATCATTTCCCTGCTGCCAGTGGAATCGTGTAATGACACAGTTCGCTTCCTTCAACCGCTCAAGCATCGCAATCAGATCTGCCTGCTTCTCGGCCATTCCAGTCGCCGGATTCGAGCCAGGCATCCACTCCACACCCATCAGCCGGACCGGTTCGCGGTTCAGCCACAGCTCATGTCCCTTAACAACAATCTCCCGGAAGCCAAACGGGCGGACTACCCGGTCCTGGACCTGATCCCCGGTGCGCAGTACAATCTCAAGCTCATATAAATCCGGATGGTCAAAATGCCACAAATCAACCTCCGGCAGCAGGATGTCTGTGAAACTCCAGGATAAGGCCCCGCCTGTGATTTCTTCCGTCCCCTGCCAAATCCGCACTTCATTGCGGTAGTCGGCAATGTCTGCACTGAGCGCGTCAGCGGATGGTTCGCAAAGCTTAATAGCGGCGGATAGTCTGCCGCCTGTATTTCCGCCTTGGTCAGCGAAGATGACCAGCGGTTCCACCTTGAACTGCTGAATGGACGCCAATCCTGTGACAACAAGCGTTACCGGCCGGATCAGCCCGCCGTCATCGGCCCAGTCAAAGCTGTTGCCTTGAGGCAAGGCCACGTCACTGTTGCTGTTGTCCACTCGAATCACAAGCCGGTTCCCGCCTCCCGCATGAATATATGGAGTCAGATCTGCTTCAAATGGGGTATAGCCGGAATTGTAGTGGCAGCCTGCCTTTACACCATTCACCCAGATATCCGTATCGCGGTAAGCCCCTTCAAAGGAAAGCCGTATCCGGCAATCCTTCCACTCGTCAGGAACTGTTAACATTTGTTCATACCAGCCTGCCCCGCGGTAATCCTCAAGACCGTCCTGTACATTCCATGTATGCGGCACGGAGACCGTAACCGGGGACGGCAAGCCTGAAGCCTGCCATCCTTCCTGCTCGCCTCGGATTACAGGGCCGGGCTGGAACTTCCAGCCCTCTTCCAGTCTGGTAGTGTAACGTCCTTCATTGATCAAGATACCCACGTCCTTTCACCTGTGTATTCTAACCCGATCTGACCCTTCACTTCTGTACACATAAGCGGCGGTGAATCATCGCACCTTGATGATTAGGCTCCATAGATAGAGCCGTTTCCAGTTCCTTAGCAGCTTCTGAGGTACGTCCGAGTCCAAGCAATCCCAGTCCGCGCATATACCGGCAGTGAATCACGTTGCGGCGGTCCAGGTTATCCTCAAACACCAGGAAATCCGGCAGCGACACCGCAAAGTAGTCCATCTTGATCTCATCAAATATATGCTTCTCCGCATAATCAATCAGTTTATTGAAGCGGCGTTTGGCTTCCTTCTCATTATGCAGCTTCAGCCACGCCAGCCCCTGATAGAAAATCATGTCCGGCGGCTGATCGTTGTAGAACATCGCGCTTGCCGGTTCATCCAGCCCCTGTGAAGCTATGGCATAACTGGCGATGGCTTCTTGTTGCTGCTGCAGAGCTTCGTAGGCCAGCCCGAGGTAATAGTAGATATTGTTCTCCTGGGCACCCTCCAGCCTGCCTTCACCCAGATTCAGCGGATAGACAAGAGCCTGCTTGAAGCGGACAACCGCTTCTTCGTAACGTCCAGCCTGCAGATGCTGTTTACCAAGCTCCGTATGGGCGAATTGGTATTGTCCGGTTACTTTGCCTTCCCCTCCTTCCCAAGGGTGGAAATTCCGTGAGCTTAAGCCTGCGAGAGCTTCGTCATACCGTTCAAGATTGTTAAGCAGCGTAACATATTCGACGAAAAGATCATCACGCCGCTCCACCTGGCCGCGCTTCGCTTCAAGAAGGGCGAGGCGCTCCGCTGAGGTCCAGGCCAGCTTCTTGCGGAGCTGGTCCAGTTCAAACAGAATCCGCACATCTTCCGGTGAGCAGGCGTAGGCTTGCTTAAGCGAAGCCATGGCCGCCTGCGGGTTATCCTGCTTGTTGAAATAGGCGAGTCCTAGGTTACGGTGAACCGTTGCGTAATCTCCGCGAAGCTCCCGTGAACGCTCCCAGCTTGCGATGGCCTCCTCCGGACGTTTTTTATCATAAAAGAAGTTGCCCAGATAGTAATACGCCTTGTCATCTTCCGGACTGGCCTCGACAGTGCTCTCCAGCAGGGCAAGCTCAAATAAGGTATTAGGGAAGCAATAGGCCGGGTCAGCAGACTGGCCGGCACTGCGCTGCTCTTCCGCCTTCTGAAGCTGACCTGTACGTGCATACAGCTCTCCAAGAGCGTAATGCAGCACCGGATACACGGAGCTTCCGGCAGGAACAGCTCTTTCGCCAATCTCAATGGCTTCTGGCAGCAGGCCGCAGCCCATATAGTCCGAGATCAGATTGAGATAGTTGTATGCGTCACTGCGCATAAGCAGATGCAGTTCGGACAGAACCTTTTCAGCACCAGCAGTGTCTTCCAGTGCACGTAGTGCAAGCGCCAGCTCGTTATAGGCTCCGAAATCAGCGATATCCAGACCCATAGTTTCCATAGCGAATGCCTTGGCCTGCTCCAATAGTCCAAGCTTGCGGAGCATAGCTGCCTTCAGATTACGGGCTTTGTAATTGCGTGAATTGCGGATCAGCGAACGTTCCGCCTGGTCAAGCGCTTCCGCGTACTCTCCCTTGTGACTGGAAATTTGCGCCAGAGAGAAGTAACCTGCATCCTGCCAGGCTGCCGACCAGACTGATTTGTGAAAAGCAGTATAGGCTTCGTCCAGACGGTTCTGGCCGCGAAGTGCGACACCCAGCTGATAGTAAGCCTCGCTGTCATAAGGGTTAGGGTTCCGCCAGGTCAACCGCTCGATCGCTTTGCGGAAATGCTGCTCACCGTCCTTGTAAAGTCCGCGGCGCATCAGCAGGATTCCATATGCAACATTCAGCCGGATATCTCCGCTGTCCCGCTTTAAGCCTTCCAGATAGTAGGCTTCCGGCTCGAACGTAGCGTGCCGGTATTGTTCCAGATGCTGGCCTGCCAGATACAGCTCCTCTGCTGAACGCAGCTCTTCCGGCGCCGCGAGCGGCTTGGCAGCATCGGGGATACGCTCAATCTCAGGACGTTTCGGCTGATAGGCGATAAGCAGTCTGCCTTCCGCATTCCGGACAGACAGCTTCAAGTCATGCTCCTGCTCACCGTTCTCCAGTGTTATAACTGTCTGATACACATCCACCGGGGACACATCTACCGTCTCACGCAGGTAGCAGTTGGCTCCCCCGCTCAGTTCTACAACTGCCTGCTCCAGCTTCGAGGTCGCATACACCTTAACCAAGGCCTGACCGGATTCAACATCAATTTCCAAATTGACAGCTGCTTCAATTGAAGCATTTTTCACGACCCCAATTTGCTTGTAAGGCATGAAATATTGCGTGAAGGTCTTCTCCTCATAAGGCTGCAGCCAGGTAAAGTCAGGCTGGTTGTCCGTGTATACGCCAGTCATAAGCTCAATGTACGGGCCATCCTCATCGGTCAACTGACGGTCCCACGCCTGGCCGAACTCTCCATTGCCCCAGGTCCATTGCTTCTTGCCAGGCGAAACATGATGATTCGCCACATGCAGCAGCCCAGCTTCTACGCCGTGATCATAGCCGCCGACGAAGTTATAATCGGATTTATAAGCCATATAAGAAGTCGGAACCGGGATATTCTTGTAGCGGGAAATATCTACACCTTCCGAATAATCCTGTTTGTAGTAGGTTCCGGTCGCGATCGGGAAACGGGATACATCGCGCTTGCCGTGGTCGAATACGGCAGTTACATCCGGAGGAAACACCGATTGCGTATGATCATTGACCGCCACCGCCGGATTCGCCCACCACAGGAAGGTCTGCGGCTCAGATGTCCGGTTGTAAACTTGAGCATTAATCTCCAGATAAGCTTTGCCCGGATACAGCTTGAAGGCGGCGGTAACCTTGGTGCCGTACATCCGGTCAATTTCACTGACCCATACTGTAGCGCTTCCATCTTCGGTTTGCCCATACCGGTATTCTACCGGACCGAAGGTATTCGGGCGGTGATGCTGCGGCCAGTTGAATTCAATCCCCCCGGAAATCCACGGTCCGGCCAGACCCACCAGTGCCGGCTTGATGACCCGGTTATAGTAGACGAAGTCGTAATTATTGGTCTTGTCGAGTGCCCGGTAGATTCTGCCGCCGATCTCCGGCATGATTTCAATCCGGATATATTCATTCTCCAGGATCACCAGCTTGTAGTTTTTATCGGACTTCACATCCGAGATGGACTCGATTACCGGGTGGGGATACACGCGGCCGGAGCTTCCCTGATAGACTCTTTTCTCCAGAAACATAGGATTGGGGTCAGCTTCTCCCGCCTCATACGTAGGAATCAACACGCTTGTCCCCCACACCTTAACTTGGATTTGGCCAGATCCGGCTGGAGCTGCCTCCAATGTATGCCCTACAGCTTCTTGCTTCATGCTTAAACTGCCTCCCTAGTCTTGATAGTTATACTTTAGCGTCTGGCGAGGAAGGTTCCAATTGACGAAATGCGGGAAGTGATGGATTATATTCTTATTCTATATAGATTGAACACTACTTTATTTATAATGGGCAAGGGTCGCGACTGCGGAAAATGTTTGGACTTCCGGCCGCTGTTGTCACCAGATTTCTTGATTATTGCCGCTTTTCGCGGTTGAAATCCGGTGACAAAGGCGGTCGCTATCGCTCCTACAGTTCCAAACTTTTCCTCCGTCACTTTTTCCCATTTATAAAACCACTAGTTCATTCAATCTATATAGTATTTATTAGGGGGGCAGCAGAAATGAGTCATGACCATATTCGCAAGCCTGAAGGGTTTGTCGAGGAGAAGCTATATGTGCTTCCGGAATACTGGATGAAGGAGCTGGAACAGGAGGAGCTGACTGCTTCCTTGTTTATTACGGACATCGGTTATTTCCCTAACGCCCAGTATCATTTCAGGGAACGCCTGGAAGGCAGCCCGTCGCATATCTTTATCTTTTGCGAAGCCGGAGCGGGCTGGATCGAGCTGAATCATGGAGAACGCATGCACCTCCAGCAGGGAGATATGATGATTATCCCTCCCGAAACTGCACACAGGTATGGAGCAATGCAAGAGAACCCATGGAGCATCTACTGGTTTCATTTCAAAGGAAGCCACGCAAATAGACTGGTGCAGCTGTTCGGTTTATCTAATGCTCCCTTCTCATTATCACCAAGCGGTAAAGCCCGTTTAATTGAATGGTTCGTCCCTGCCTTTGAGATGCTGGCCGAGCGGACTTATGCCCTGACTACACATATACATGTTGCGCAGACCGTAAGGCAGCTGCTCTCCGGAATTGGCCTGAGCGCCGGGAAATCCGCACAAGAGAAGAAACGCGAAACTTATCTGGAGCAGGCGGTTCAATACATGAATGGACATATGGACGGCTCTATTTCACTCATTGAGCTGGCTAATCATGTAGGGGTATCGAAACAGCATCTGATCTATTTGTTTAATTCTGAAACCGGAGTCTCTCCGATTGAATATTTCCTGCGGCTCAAGATCCAGCGGGCAGGTCATCTGCTCGATCTTACCGAGCTCAGCATTAAGGAAGTCAGCTCGGCCGTAGGCATTAACGATCCCTATTATTTCTCCCGGCTGTTCAAGAAAATGTCCGGCTTCTCGCCCTCCAGTTACCGCAATATTCCGAAGGGCTGATCCGCCTTAACACCATGCAAAAAAGCCCTGCACTCTGCAGAGCTTTCCTCCCCCTCCGTTTACTCAACATCCTTCCCGGTGAACAGCGATACTCTCGCTTTTACCAGCTCGGTATATTCCTTCTCCATCTTCTCAGCACCGGCTTTGTTCAGTTCGGCAATGAAATCATCGTAGATTTTATCGAAATCGGCTGTGCTGGCGAGGATGGCTTCCGGTATGCGCTTGTGGACGATATCCTGTGTTTTTTGATAGATGACCTGGTAGTCTCCATCGGTTGGCACCGGCATGTTGTACAGCGCGCCCCACTCTTTGACCGGGAATTCATCCTCCGCTGGGAAGAGATCCTTCCAGGTTGCCGCTTTATACGCGGCCAGGCTTTCCTTCTCCGCATCCGAATATTCGGCCAGGATCTGTTCCGTGAAGTTCGTGGTATAGTAATTATCCGTGGAATCCTTCACCCCGTCACCGTAGCGGACACCCAGGATGGAATATAAGCCAATCCCTGTATTCTTGGTGAAGTTCGCGGCATCGTTAACCTTCTGGTCGAGAATATCAGCAGAAATGACACGTTGTCCATTGTCCACATTGTATTGTTTGCCTTCGATGCCCCAGTTTCTCAGCACCTGGCCTTCTTCCGAGGATAGCCAGTCCAGGAATTTAATTGCGCGGACCGGATCCTTGCAGGCAGTGGTGATGCTGATGCCATAGCCGTCCACTCCTACTGACTGCATCGCATGATCCTTATACTCCTCACTCAGCGTCACCGGGAAATGCGCATACGTATACTCATCTTTGCCAGCCGCTTTGAGGGCATTCTCCGCATCCTGATATTCCCATTCTACAGAAGTAAGACCCAGTACCCGGCCGCTGGCGATTTTGGCCTTGTATTGATCATCCTTTTGGACAAAAGAGTCCTTATCGAGCAGCCCTTCATTATACATATGGTTCAGCCAGCGGAAGTACTCCTTCTCCTCCGGTTTCTTATAATGCAGCATCGTCTCATACGTTTCCGGATTTACATAATATTCGCCGTCATTGGTTCCGCCTGTAGTGACATCCCCCTGATTGGTGACGGTAATCATAACCTTCCAGCCGTCCGCGTTCACCGTCATCGGGATGGTCGGCTGCCCGTCCGTGGTCGGATGCTTGGCCGCATATTCCTTAAGCACATTCTCATAATCCTGCACCGTTCTGACCTCCGGATAGCCAAGCTCCTTCAATACGCGGTGCTGAATCTGAAAGCCGTTGGTTGCATCAAAATTCTGGTTATCCACACCGACATTGGTCGGGATCGAGTAAATGGCCTGGTTGTCATTACTGTATTTCATCCGGTTCATATTATCGCCCATTACTTTTTTGATATTAGGCGCGTATTTGTCGATCAGATCGGTCAGATCAAGGACGGCTTCCGCATCCACCAGCTTGCCCAGCTCGCCTTTGGCATAGATGAGTTCGGGATAATCCCCGCTGGCTGCCATCATTGAAATTTTGTCCTGACCGCCGCCGCTGCCGACATCGAATTCCGCATTCAGGGTAACCCCTGTTGTAGCGGTAATCTCTTTGCCGATATCATCCTGCATCTTGTTCCAGTTCGGACTGGCATCGGCACCAAAAAAAGTAAAGGTGACCGGATCTGTATCGTTTCCGCTGGTATTCCCGTTCGCAGCATTCCCGGCGTTATTGCCCGCATTGCTGCTGCAGCCTGCCGAAATAAGCAGTGAGCCTGTCAGAAGCGCTGTGCCTAGTTTTCTTGAAAGTATTGCTTTCATCTCTCTCATCCCCTTTTGTTGAATGCGTTTACAGTCTCATTTTAGCGCCGATGTTGGCGGATAACCTTGATTTTCGAGTCGCAGACTAGCATTATATAGACAAACACGTATTTCAGAGGTGGGAGCTTTATGAGCAATGTATATTTGAACTGGTTCACGACCGATGAGCATTTCCCGTTCTTTATTCAATACGGCGGCCATGAGGAAGATATGGATCTGCATATGCATGCGGATTTCTCGGAGCTTGTTATTGTGCTGAAAGGGCATGCTTCGCATATCGTCAATGATGAGGAAGCCTTTATCAAAAAAGGCAATGTATTCGTCATTAACGGCGGTACTCCGCATGCCTATAAGGACCCGTATGATTTCAAGATCTGCAACATTATGTACAAAGCCGATATGCTCAAGCTGGCCGGACCGGACTTAAGAACGCTGAACGGCTATCAGGCGCTGTTTGTCTTAGAACCCTTTTACCGCAGCATTAACGCCTATAAAAGCAAAATGAACCTCCCCATCGTCAGCCTGGAGTATGTCTCATCGCTTGTGGCCGGCATGATTAGCGAATATGAGCAGAAGCACCACGGCTATCAGACTATGCTCGCCTCCAGATTCATGGAGCTTGTCGTCTATCTGTCCAGACATTATGATACTCAGGAGAAGGGCGTGGACAACAGCCTGATGCACCTCGCCAGTGCGATCTCCTATATTGAGGATCACTATCATGAACCGGTGACCCTTGATACCATTGCCGCCAAATCAGATATCTCTGTCCGGCATTTGAACCGGATCTTCCAGGCGTATTATCAGACTACACCGATTGCTTATATTCAGCGCCTCCGGCTGGAACAGGCCTGCTCACTGCTCAAGCAAACCAGACAACCCATAACCGAAATCTCCTATAGCTGCGGATTTAATGACAGCAACTACTTCACCCGCCTCTTCAAAAAAACGTATGGCAGGTCCCCGAAGGCTTACCGCAGTCAGCAGTAATATTTGAGTTTTACAAAATTATTCAGTATGTTTAAAAATATGAAAGGTGGTTTAGTAATGAAGATTCTCATAGTTGGCTATTTTAACGAGACCGCAAAATCAAATATTGTAAGGTATTTTCCGCAAGACTGGAACGTTGTAATTGTCCCGCCCGGAGAAGAAATGCTGCATCATATTGAAGATTGCCAGGTACTCATCCCTGAACATATTAAAGTGGATCACAGCCTGCTTTCTAACGCAAAGAAATTAAAGTTGGTACAGACGGGTGCAGGATTTGATAATGTAGATATCCCTGCCTGTACACAGCTCGGCGTTTGGGTGGCCAATGCTGCAGGAGTGAATGCACAGGCAGTGGCCGAGCACGTAATGGCACTAATATTGTCTTATTATAAAAACATACCGTTTCTTGATAATTTCATGAAAAACAAGCTGGATGAACATCAATTGGACTATGCAGGGAGTGAATTGAACGGCAAAACGATTGGAATTATCGGTTTGGGCGCTATCGGAAAAAAAGTAGCTGCGTTTTGCGGGGCTTTTGATATGAATGTACTGGCTTATGCTAGACATGCTGCTCCTCAATCAGACGGTTTTGTGAAAATGACAGATTTCGATACTCTTCTAAGCACATCGGACATAGTCAGTGTACATGTACCCTTGACTCCGCAAACCAAACAGCTGATCAACAAAGCGGCATTGAGCAAAATGAAGAATACCAGTCTTTTTATCAATACAGCCCGCGGCGGGATTGTCAATGAAAGAGATTTGATTGATGCCTTAAAAAACGGGGATATTTCAGGCGCATGCCTGGATGTGTTTGAATCGGAACCGCTTCCCATTGACAGTGAGCTCCGGAAGCTGGGTAATGTGATCCTTACTCCCCATACAGCAGGGATGCCTGATGGCCGAAAATTTCATAAAAAAAGATATGATTTCTTCATAAATAATATAAAACGTGTAGAAAATGGGGAAGAGCCAGAAAGCAAGCTCAATCAGTTATAATTTAAACTCCAGCGGGGACGGGTGATCCTGCCGCCAGGGCAGCAGTTGCAGGGGTCCATACAGCAGGTCTGCATGGACCCCTGCGCCGTACTCTATACCGCGGGCTGATCCAGCGGCTCATAATCGAACCAGTCGTACGCTGCCGGAGCGGCCAGCCCCGCCCTTGACGTTGCATACATCGCAACGAATACGCCTGTGAATCCACCGGAGATTTCTGTGCTGAGATGATGTGTCTCTCCGCTGCCCAGTTCTATCACCCCGGACTCCGGGCTTTGAACCGAGGCTTCTATGCTCCCGGGCAGCGCCTTAATCCTCAGAATAACCGGTCCGGCCGGACATTCCTCTACATGCTCCACCCGAAGCGAACCGACCGTCCGCCGGAACACGGCGACTCTCCGGCCGTTTGCAGTGCGGAGGACCAGCTCATAATGATGCCTCTCATTCTTATACACCGTAAGCCCGGCTTCTTCTCCTTCATGCTGCGGCTCATAATCCAGCGCTGCGGCTATATTGGCTGTGAAGTGACTAAGCCGGCGGCCTACAAAAGCTGGCGCAGCAGCCTCATTCAGCGTGGCCTCGTGGCCATGCAGCACCAAATGCCCCGGCCGTTCCAGCAGCGACCAGCTTCCCTCTGTTGGATTGCGCAAAAAAGTCCAATCCAGGCCAAGCCCGGTGCCGTCAAAGTGGTCCCGCACAGGCCTCTCCGGCCAGCAAACTTCCGGCAGCAGCGGCGAGTCCATAACCGGCTCAATGTGGCCGCCGTTTCCAATCACCGGCCAGCCTTCAGCCGTCCAGGTCACCGGAGCCAGAAAGGTTTCCCGGCCCAAATGATGCCCCATCGGATAAGAGACCGGTCTGATCCCCAGGCAAAATGCCCACCAGCTGCCATCCTGTGCTTCAATCAGATCCGCATGACCCGTAGCGTGTATGCTGCTGTGCATACTGCGGTTGGACAGAATCGGGTTATGCGGACAAGCTTCATAAGGCCCGTAAGGCTGGCGGCTTCTCGCGATGGTCTCCATATGCCCGTATTCCGTTCCGCCCTCGGCGATCATCAAATAGTACCAGCTGTTAATCCGGTAAACATGCGGAGCTTCGGGATGAGCGCCGCCGGTTCCCTTCCAGATCAGCACACTCTCTGTCAGCATACACCCGGTATCGATATCAATCTCACACTGGTAGATACCGTTCCCCTGCTCACCGTCCCGGGCGGACTGAAAG
The DNA here is from genome assembly GCF_000758605.1 of Paenibacillus sp. FSL R5-0912. Taxonomy (NCBI): domain Bacteria; kingdom Bacillati; phylum Bacillota; class Bacilli; order Caryophanales; family Paenibacillaceae; genus Paenibacillus; species Paenibacillus sp. FSL R5-0912. The sequence goes on along the minus strand of NZ_CP009282.1, from coordinate 1,777,778 downwards.
TAGACGCGTCCGTCCTCATCGAATAACAGGGAGGGATCGATGCCGCTCTGCGCAACCGGGTACGGCTGTGACCAGGGACCTTCCGGGTTCTGTGTCTTAACGAAGAAATTGCCCATTCCGCTAACGTTGGTTGTCACCATATAGAACCAGCCGTTCTGATAGCGGAGCGTCGGGGCGTATATTCCGCCGGAGCTCCCTGCATTCTCCAGAGGTAGCTGTCCGGCCGTTGTAAGGCAGTGTCCAATCTGACGCCAATGAACAAGATCCCTGCTGTGAAAAATGGGTACTCCCGGATAATATTCAAATGTGCTGGTCACCAGATAATAATCGTCACCTGCCCGGCAGATGCTGGGATCGGGATGAAATCCGGGTATTACGGGGTTGGTATATTGCATGGGCCGCGCTCCTGTCCATTTTCAATTAGCTGTAACTATCCCTACCATTGTAAATGGACCCGGCTATATCAAACCTTAATTTTCAAGTCACCCGATTAGGAGAATATAGACATTGCCCCGGGATTAAGAACTTATAAGACTATTCTGCCATCAGTTAAGATCCCGTTAAGAACGTAATAAACTAACGTATACAGAAGAAAAAACATGCAGGCACCAAGATTAAGCAGGATTATATTCACATTCTGGCGGGATATGTGCCATAGCAGACTTTTAACGCCGGTTGCGCTTTTTACAAGGAATAGAACTGCGTGTATGATTCCCTTTAACAACTATGCTGAGTTCCTGTAAGCAGGAGGGAGTCTTGAAGAGTGGCAGAGATACAGACAGCGAAAACCTATTATTTGGGCATTCATCCGTATATGCTGGATCCGGTAAGTCTGGAGTTTTCGAGCTTTGGGGTACTGTGGTACGAAGAGGGCAAGCAACGGTATGTTGTGGGTTACGGATTTGGGACAGACCAGATTGAAACTCTGTTTCACTTTTGCAGATCCTCAGCCTACTTCACTTGTTCGAATGAACAGGTGCTGTACAATATTTACACTAGCATCCGAGTCAAGCAGCAGGAACGTGACTGGCAGACGCGCAAGCGGCTGGCTTTTTGGACAGCCTTCAAGGAACCCTGGAAAAGTATGCCTTGCGGCTGGTATGTCCTCCGGTCCCGTGACAATTTCCCCTTGCATCTGTCTGTTGTCCGTAAAACTAAATATAGTATCTGGCTGGAGCATGCGGCCGTTTGCGAGAATGAAGCCCAGCTTACCGGTTATCTGGCCCGGGTGAAACAAACCCATCATTTAACATCAATAGTGCCTATGGAACTTCAGGAGGGCAGCATCCATGAATAGTAACAAGCTGTCACAGATTGAACTCTTTGCATTTGATACCACTCCTTCGTTCGCCGACAGACCGGTCCGGGCCGGTTCATTATATCTGCTGCTGCGGCTCACTTGGGGAGAACAAATTCATTACGGGGCATGCGAGATCGAGATTACAAGAAGTGGACAATCCTTTGATTTGACGAGATGGGGGGCTCCTCTGAGATGTATTCACCATTCAACAGTGGAGGAGATATTGGTAACCTTGCGCCGCAAGGAGCAGGAGTGGGCAACAGGTCAGCTTGGATTGCTGCAATCCGCCTTATCCGGCATTCTTCAGGTCAGGGTTCCCGTTACCGCGGGGCACGGAGAACATGCGCATCAGGGAAACTCTCATGCCGTCTTTACTCCATACCCGGTAAACAGCCGCTTCCGTGAGTTGACGTTATCCCGCTTAATCGACGAATCGGTCGCCTACTATTCCATCCTCCGGTAATAGAAATAAGTGACCGCCCAGCTTATTCCTTCAACCGCCGCCACAACCGGTAGCCCTTGCGGACGATCTCCAGAATGGGCCGGGGAACCGGAAACATCCAGCGGGAGGCAACAGGCCGGTACAGGTGATAATACGCCTTCTTGAAATCCTCCCACATGCTGCAGTCCTCATCCTTCAGGAAATCGGATATATCTACGATCAGGCCGCGGCCGTCCTGAACCATCACATTCTTGGCGTGGACATCATGCGGGTGGAGTCCGCGGGAACGGGCATAACCCAGCCCACTGTCAATATCTTCTATGGCCTGCGCGGTGATGAGAATTCCCCGTTTCATCGAGTCATAGAAGGTAACTCCTTGCAGCCGTTTCAGGATCAGAAAGTCCGGTCCGCTGTAATTGCATTCGGAGAATGCCGGATGACGGCCGAGGCGGCGGTACACCTCTGCTTCTTCCGCAAGGCCCGGCCTGCCCGGGGCGTACACCTTCACTGCATAATCGGGAGCTTCCGGATGATAGAATACGGCGGCGTAATTCCCTGTTCCCAGCACCCTCCAGGGCTTCGGCACGCTACGGACCTTCACGGGTTCCAGTGGATCAACACTCTCTATCGTTGCTTTTGCCAATAATTCACCCTTGATCCGTTCGATCAGCTTCTCCATTCCACTCACCCCGCAGCTCAGTTCGAAAATTGCTCTATCCTTCTAGTGTACGTGAAAACACCAAAGCTCCCTACTGGGCATTCAACAGACCACTCTTCACACGCTCATTGGATTCGCACACCCACGGCAAAGTAACCCTCACGCTGGTTCCTGCCTGAAGTTCTGAATCTACCCTAATCTGTCCGCCATACATTTCGATTAATTGTTTACAGATGGACAAGCCGATGCCTGTCCCTTTTGGCTTGGTGGTAAAGAACGGATCGAAGATCCTTTTTAATTTATCCGGCGGTATCCCTTCGCCATTGTCTTTGAAGATCAACATGACTTCATGGGTCTCATCCGCAGTGGTTACTGTAATATCTATCTTGCCTTGGCATGCGGTGAAGGAATCTAAGCTATTCTTCAAAATATTCAGGAAGACCTGCTCCAGCTGTGAGGCATTTCCGAAAGTCAGAATAGTTTCATCGGAATAATCCACAGCCAGAATAATATCGCCGCTAAGTATGAGCTGATTCACAATATTGTTTACTCTATGTATAACCTCAATTACATTAAACACTTCGCCGCTATTCTTCGCATGATCCCCTTTCCGCGACAGCATCAGGAAGTCTGTAACTAAGCCGTTCAGCGTATCGATCTCTTTAATTGTAATATCCATATAGGCCCGCAGTTCATTAGCTTTGATCTCAGGCTCGTTAAGCCTATTATTCACAAGCTGGGCGAAGCCCTTAATTGAAGCCAGCGGATTACGGATTTCATGTGCCATGCCTGCCGCCATCTGTCCCATAACCGTGATTTTTTGTTCATGCAGATTGTCGATCTGCTGATTTTTATTAGACAAATAACCTTGAGCGAAGCCGGTAAACCGGGTCCAGTTGGATTCCATCAGCCGATTATAGAAAAAAAGCCGATTCGCCGAATCATCCACAAGCGCTTCAATGGTCCGAAACATCATATTCTGTGCGGTTAAGTTCAAATCTTTGCTCATTTCAAGCAGAATATCAAAATGGTCGCCAAATATCTCTGCAGTATAAGCCCCTTGCGCAAACCCCTCTTGCTCCTGTGTGTGCAGGTACTGCTCATAATCAGAAGGCCCCAGGAACAATGCTTCTATTATAGACATTAAGGTCATAGTGAAGGTTGCATCTAATAATTCCTTATGCGTCTCTATGAACCAGGCGGATTGGGGGTTTTTCATGATTACAGAGTGATAATGAGTGTTCAGAATCATTGAAACTGCCGGTGTTAATGACGAGCGTAACTGATTTTCACTGTATCCCATTTCCATCCTCCCTCTTTGCTTGATGTATTCAATATGTGTTTATATTTTCCTGCTTCAAAATAGAGCAAATCTATATTTACTTCAATTTCAAAATATCTATTTGTATAAACATAGAACACCCCAAGCCTTCCGCTTAGGCGGAGTAGTTCGGGGTGTTGGCAATAATCTATCATGAACACATCACGGCGCTAAAGCTGCTTAAAATGTATAACCCTATGTTCCTCAGCGCTTCTGTACGTTTCGAATACTAGCTCCAGCGTCTTCAAATTGTCTTCTCCGCTCGTCTGGAATTCCCCGCCCGTGTTCAGGCAGTGAATGAAATGAGACTGCAGGCGGTAGTGGCTCTCTTCGAAATCAAGACCGTTATTCTCCGAAGCTATAGTCTCCTCACCATTGTTATCAATCACGCTGATGGTGCCGCTGCTGTATAGCTTCACTGTTGCCTTATCTCCCTCGATGATCAGCTGCTCCAGATGATTAGGCAGCACAGGTGCCGTTAGCTTGCCCTGCAGATTCTGCCGGGTCGCCCAGCTCATATCCATTAAGCCCATATAATCCTCATATCCGAGGGTAATCAGTCCCGCATCCTCACCTGTAATGTACGGGCTGATCCGTCTCATCTCCGCATACAACCGCTTAGGATCTCCAAACAGGAACCGCCATGTATCATACCAGTGAACGCCCATCTCATAGAACAGCAGCTTCGGCATCTCCCGGAAGAACGGCTGCGGAAGCTCATTCTCCGGTGCAAACCGCGGCGAATAATAATCGGTATGAATATAGCGGATCATCTGTAAGTCTCCGGCTGCACCGTCAGCAAGCAATTGCTTGAGGATCTGGACCGGCTGCAGCCAGCGCCAATTCTCTGTGACCATCAGCCGCACCTTCGCAGCCTTGGCGGTTTCAACCATGCCACGGGCTTCTTCGATGGAACGGGCAAACGGCTTCTGGCACATGATATGTTTGCCTGCCCGGGCAGCTGAACCAACTAACTCCGGATGGGTACCAGGCGCAGTAATTATATCTATCACATCTACATCTGCAGCAGCCAGCATCTCATCCAGCGTAGCGTACAACTTACCGGTGGGAATACCGTATTCCTGTGCTTTTCTATGCAGCCTTTCCGTATCTATATCGCACAAGCCTTGAATCTGAACCCCGGGGATACGCTGCCAAGCCTTCAAATGCTTATCGGACCAATACCCCGCACCCACAACACCTATCTTCCACATATCCTTCACCTCTACTAAGATGTCCCTAACTGCTGATTGTCTCCATAGAGACGCGTCATTCTCACCGCCATGTAAGTCCGCCCGGGCAGGCCGATCCGGAAAGTGCCTTCATAGCCGCCCTCCAGTGTCTCCACGGTCATGTTCCAGGTATCGAGCAGCTCAACCGTATAACGGATACCAGGGTTCATCTTGAAATCACGGAACATAGGCTGATTAAACCCGAAATAGAACAGATAATATTCATCTTCAACCCCGGCACAAGGCAGATCCCACTGGGAAGGCAAGGGGTTCAAGCCCCCGGCAGGTCCTTCTTCCAATACACGCCGCAAAAACGCAATACGCTCAGGACTGGTTCCGTAGAGCTGGCCGCCCTTGGCCCACCAAAGCTTGTCCTCCGGATGCAGATAGGTTTCACCGTGCCCCACATATCCTCCGCGGACGAATCCTTCCCAGAACCGGCGGGTCATTTCTTCTCCGGTAATGTTCCCCCAGCCGTGTTCGATGTTGCCTTCATAAGCACATTCGTCGATCACTACCGGCTTGTTCCATTGTTGTCTCCATTCGTCTGTATTCTCAGATGTCTTGTATACGTCAACACGCTGAATACTGCAGTGGGTAACCCAGGGTTGGCCAAAATCGTAGAATATCGAGCCATTGTGGTTAGAGATCAGATGCTGATAAGGATCATTGTCTGTCACGATTCTGGCGTATCGCTCCCAGTCCTCAAGCGTCTTGTTTCCCATGAAATCATATTCATTCGCAAGAGACCACCAGATATTGCGGTAAGCCGAGAGTCTTGCCACGAGGTAATGAAGATAACGGTCATCCGCTTCCTTGCCCATATCAGCATATCCCCAGCGGTCGTAGGGATGGAATAGAATAAGATCTGCTTCGATGCCAAGTGCGCCGAGGTCGGCAATCCGCTCCTCCAAATGCCGGAAAAATGCCGGGTTAAATCTGCTATAATCCCAGCCATCCTGAGGCGAGCCTTCGAACGGATAATACACTGGCTCATTCGAGTTGTAGGAATATGACTTAGGGAAGACACACATTCTTATTTTGTTGAATGAAGTCGCTTTCAAAGTTTCCAGAGTCTGCTGTTCCATCTCTTCTTCCTGGTGGGTCCATGCGTAGCACGTGGTTCCGACAGGAAGATACGGCGTCCCGTCTTCATAGGCAAAATGAAAGGTATTCCTGACGCGGACCGGCCCATGATTCCCTGCACTTGCCGCAGAACATTCGAAGGCTCCTTCAATTCCGTGAAGAGAGGGTTCTGAGCTGCTTGTCCGGAACCCCCACTTCCCTGGGCTGCCTGGCATGAACCGGATGCGGTACACACCCTCCCCGTCATAGAACCCGGAAGTTTGAATTGAGCGCTCTCCGAGTGTAAATTGTGCATGTAATGAAACATCCGTAAACGGATTTCCCTGTACTGGCCCTCCATGCAGTACAATTTCACATACTCCCCATTGGAGGACCGGGTTTGGGACCGAAATAGAGACACTCCCTTGAATAGTCATAATACCTGCTCCCTTCAGCATGAAACATTAGATAAATAACGATCAATATAAATAACAAAAAAAGAACTAAACAAATACTAAACAAATTTAACATAAACCAATATTGTTTATATAAAATAATCCTACACTACGCAAGCAAACTTCGTCAATAACGTTATTTCTCACTATGAAAAGTGGTTTAATCAGCTCTAAGATCAACTAAACAAAGCTAAACACTCCACCATAACCTATGAGCTTCTATCAACTCGCCCGATCGATCCCATAAGAAATCTGTCCAATTGCTAAATTTAATATCTTCCCTTACACTAAACATACTTAACATGCTCAGAATGGAGGAATATCCGTTGAATATGGAGGAGCTTGCTAAACTGGCCGGGGTCTCCAAAGGAGCCGTCTCTCTGGCGCTGAACGGGAAACCAGGGGTTTCACAGGATACACGTGAGCGTATTCTCCGCCTGGCCAAAGAATTAGGATATTCAGGTAAAGGACGGGCGGCGCCTGCAGATCCGAACGGCAGATCCTTGAGATTCCTGGTGTTCACCAATGCCGGGCTTGTCCATGAGCAATATTATCAGCAGCCTTTTTTCCGGGAGCTCATTCATCATATTGAAGAGCGCTGCCGTATGGGCGGTTACAGCCTGATCTTCTCAGCGATCGAAGAGAAGCACTATGCGGAGGGAATCCGGACGATTATGGAGGAACGGACCAGCGGAGTTATTCTTCTGGGCACCAATTTAGGGGCTTCCAGAATTGCCGATATTGCGGACAAGCTGCCACACCTGGTCGTCCTGGACACTTGCTTCGATGCGCTCCCTGTCCATTTTGTGGAAATCAATAATTACATGGGGGCTTATCAGGCAGGGACCTATCTGGCAGAGCGGGGACATCAGAGAATAGGTTATATCGCTTCCGAGGAACGGATACATAACTTCGATGAGCGGCAACGGGGATTCATGTCAGCAATGGCTGAATATCATGTGGAGATATCCCGGAGCAACATTCTGGCGGTGCCCCCAACCATGTTCTCCTCCCAGGGGCCGTTGCTGGACAAGCTGCAGCACTTACGGGAGAGCGGACAGCCCTTCCCCACAGCTTTCTTCTGTGAATGTGATTATATTGCCATCAGCACCATGAAGGCGCTCAGCGAACTGGGCTTCTCGATTCCGGATGATGTGTCTGTCATCGGATTTGATAATATCAACGAAGCTCTTATCGTGACACCGGAGCTGACTACTGTTCATGTAGAGAAAGAGCGGATGGCTGCATGGGCTGTTGATCTGTTAACCGCTGCCATTCAAAGGCCGTCTGCCGTCACCACCAAGGTCAAGGTCGATACGCTGTTTATCGAAAGATCATCCTGCCTGCGGCTTGAACCCTCCCATCATTTTGAATAAAATAGGAGCCTGATCCAAGCAGCCTTTTTCATGGCTTTGGAATCGGCTCCTGTTTGATAAGTCTTAGTTATCGTTATCCAGCCATGTACGCATCATAGATAACAGCTGCGCACTGTTGACCGGTTTGGTAATGTAATCCGAACAGCCTGCTTCGAGGCATAGCTCCCGGTCTCCCTTCATCGCTTTCGCCGTCAGCGCAAGAATGGGGAGGTCCTTGAATTCCGGCTTGAGCCGGATGGCACGAGTCGTTTCATAGCCGTCCATCCCCGGCATCATGATATCCATCAGGACAATTTCGATGTCCGGTGTCTGTTCCAGAAGAGTGATGGCATCCTGGCCGTTCTCCGCAGGGATGACCTTCATCTGATGACGTTCCAGAATGGAAGTGAGTGCGAAGATGTTCCGGATATCATCATCCACTACAAGCACTTTTTTAGACTCAATCATTTCATCCGAGTGATGCAGCTTAACCAGCTTATCCTTTGAACCGGACGGCAGGTTCTCCGCCTTGCGGTGCAGGAAGAGGGTCGTTTCATCGATCAGCTGGAGATTCGATTTCACCTCTTTGAGCACCGCCATTTTGACCAGCTCATCCCACTCACTTTCTTCCGCCGGTGTTAGCTTCCTGCTCATGTGGACCAGGACGGGAATCCTTTTGTTCTTGGCGTTCTTGTACATATCCCGGATAAACCGGATGAGATTCATCTCCGTCAGGCCGCTGTCCAGCACCACACAATCGAATTCTTTGGTGTTGATCTGGTTCAATGCTTTGCGTGCCGTGTCCACTGCCGTGAGACTGATATCAGCGTTGCTTAACAGCTCAATGATTTGCTTGCGCTCTTCCTCATTCTGGACCGCCACCAGCAGATTTCTGGTCTTCTGATCTGCAAACTGGTTCAGACGGTCGAGCGCATTCTCCAGCTCTTCATTGGTTACCGGTTTGCGGAAGTAATCATGAGCGCCCCGCTGTAACAGCAGTACCTCATCCTCATCGACCGTCATCACACAGACCGGAATATGCCGCACCTCAATATCGTTCTTCAGCTGCTCGAGTACCAGCCAGCCGTCGGCGTCTCCGCCGAGATGCAGATCGAGTGTTATAGCAATCGGCTGGTACTTATGAACAAGCTCCAGCACATCATAGCCGCTGGATGTAATCACGGCTTTGATTCCTTTTTTGTGGAGCAGATCCAGCATAATTTCATTGAACTTCTGGTCATCCTCAATAATCAGGAAGACACGGTCTCCCGGCCCGATCTGATCCCGGTCATCAAGGAACGTGTCATCTGCCGGCTTAGCCAGAGTACTTCTGCGTTTGGATGGGGTGATATCGATCACCTCCGGAACATGTGCCTTGGGGATCTCCGGCTCGGTGAATTCCGCTTCAGTGGGCAGGTACAGATTAAAGACGCTCCCTTTGCCCGCTTCACTGTACAGGGTGATTTCTCCGCCTAGCATCTCGGCAATCTCGCGGGATATGGCAAGACCCAGGCCTGTCCCGCCGTATTCCCGGTTCGTGCTGCCATCCGCCTGCTGGAAGGCTTCGAAGATAATCTGCTGCTTTTCAGGCGGGATACCGATTCCTGTGTCGCTTACAGAGAAGCAGATCACTGTTTTGGCCCGCGTCAGCGATTCATTCTCCGGATGCCAGCCCTCGCCTGCTTTGCGGATCTGCAGCATGATCTGCCCTTGCTCCGTGAACTTGAAGGCGTTGGACAGCAGGTTCTTCAGAATTTGCTGCAGCCGCTTGAAATCCGTTGCTATTCTGGCCGGCACACCGGAATCAATGATGATCCGGTAGTCCAGCTTCTTGGCATCCACCATATGGCGGAAGGTACGGTCCAGCCCGTCTGTCAGCTCTGCCAGAGAAACCTCGCTGTAATCCGGCGTAATCGTGCCCGATTCGATTTTGGACAGATCCAGAATATCGTTGATAAGGTTAAGCAATTCAAGTCCGGAGTCCTGAATGGTCTTCGCGAACTTCACCTGAATCTCATGAAGATTCTCATCCGGGTTCTCGGCCAGCTGTTCTGCCAGGAGCAGCAAGGAATTCAGCGGGGTACGCAGCTCATGAGACATGTTGGCCAGGAACTCGGATTTGTACTTGGACGTGAGGGCAAGCTGTTCCGCTTTCTCCTCCAGGTAACGTTTGGCTACCTCTACCTCATGGTTCTTGCTCTCGACTTCCGCCTTCTGCAGCACCAGCAGCTTCGCTTTATCCTCAAGCTCGTCATTCGTACTCCGCAGCTCCATCTGCTGCTTCTGGAGCTCCTCGGTGAGCGACTGTGATTGGATCAGCAATTCCTCCGTACGCTGGTTTGCCTGCATGGTGTTGATCACAATGCCGATGGATTCGGTAAGCTGATCCAGGAAGGCAATGTCGATATCACTGTATGGACGGAAGGTAGCCAGCTCCAGAATCGCCAGCACCTGATCTTCGAATATAATCGGCAGCAAAATAATATTAAGCGGTGTGGCTTCTCCCAGTGCGGACGAGATCACTACATAATCACCCGGTACGTTGGTAAGCAGGATGCGCTGCTTCTCAATCAGGCACTGGCCGACCAGCCCTTGCCCGGCCCGGAATTCATTCGCCAGATGCTTGCGGCTCTGGTAAGCATAGCTGGCGAACAGCTTCAGAACCGCTTCACCGCCGGACGGTTCATTGATGTAGAAGACCCCATGCTGCATAGATACAAGCGGAGCCAGCTCGGACAGGATCATGCGGCTCACCGCGTACAGATCTCTTTGCCCTTGCAGCATCCTTGAGAATTTGGCCAGGTTGGTTTTGAGCCAATCCTGCTCAGTATTGATACGGGTCGTCTCCTTCAGGTTCCGGATCATTTCGTTAATATTGTCTTTGAGTGTCGCGACTTCTCCGGAGGCGGATACGTCGATGGCCCGTGACAGATCGCCATTCGTTACCGCCGTGGCAACATTCGTAATGGCTCGAACCTGCGTGGTAAGCGTACTCGCCATGTAGTTAACGTTGTCGGTCAGGTCACGCCACGTTCCTGCTGCTCCAGGCACACTGGCTTGTCCGCCCAGCTTCCCTTCGGCGCCTACCTCCCGCGCCACCGTGGTCACCTGGTCGGCGAAGGTCGCCAGCGTCTCGATCATATTATTAATGGTATCGGTCAGCTCGGCGATTTCGCCTTTGGCTTCCACGGTCAGCTTTTGCTTCAGATTACCGTTCGCAACAGCCGTCACAACCTTGGCGATCCCGCGCACCTGATCCGTCAGATTGGTCGCCATAATGTTAACGTTGTCGGTCAGATCCTTCCAGATCCCCCCGACGCCGCGCACCTGGGCTTGCCCGCCCAGCTTACCGTCTGTACCGACCTCGCGGGCCACACGGGTAACCTCGGAAGCGAATGAATTCAGCTGGTCCACCATCGTATTAATCGTATTTTTCAGCTCAAGCAGTTCGCCTTTAACGTCTACCGTAATCTTCTTGGACAGATCGCCGTTCGCTACCGCTGTCGTAACACCGGCAATGTTGCGCATCTGAATGGTCAGGTTGCTGGCCATGTAGTTGACCGTATCGGTCAGATCTTTCCAGGTACCAGAAACATCCTTAACTTCTGCCTGCGCCCCGAGCTTGCCGTCCGTGCCGACCTCGCGCGCTACACGCGTAACCTCAGAAGCGAAGATCGAGAGCTGGTCCACCATGGTGTTGATCGTATTCTTGAGCTCCAGGATTTCACCTTTGACATCTACGGTAATCTTCTTGGACAGATCCCCTTTGGCTACCGCCGTCGTAACGTCCGCAATATTCCGCACCTGGTCCGTCAGATTCCGGGCCATATTATTTACGCCTTCGGTCAAGTCTTTCCAGGTTCCGCCGACGCCCTTCACCTGCGCCTGTCCGCCCAGTTTGCCGTCTGTACCTACCTCGCGGGCCACACGCGTCACCTCAGAGGAGAACATCGAGAGCTGGTCCACCATTGTATTGATGGTATTTTTGAGCTCCAGGATTTCGCCCTGGACATCGGCAGTGATTTTCTTGGACAGATCCCCGTTCGCTACTGCCGTCGTTACAACAGCAATGTTACGCACCTGATTGGTCAAGTTCGAGGCCATATAGTTTACACTCTCGGTCAAATCCCGCCAGGTCCCGGCAACGCCTTTAACCTGGGCCTGTCCGCCCAGCATGCCCTCGGTACCGACCTCACGTGCCACACGGGTAACCTCGGAAGCGAAGGTAGAGAGCTGCTCTACCATCGTGTTAATGGTGTTCTTGAGCTCCAGGATTTCTCCGGTCGCATTTACCGTGATCTGCTTGGACAAGTCGCCCTTGGCAACCGCCGTTGTCACTTCAGCGATATTACGTACCTGATCGGTCAGGGTACCCGCCATAAAGTTCACACTGTCCGTTAAATCCTTCCAGGTGCCGGATACCCCCTTCACATCTGCCTGACCGCCGAGGATTCCTTCCGTAGAGACCTCCCGCGCTACCCGCGTCACCTCGGAGGCGAAGTTGCTGAGCTGATCCACCATAATATTGATGGTGCTCTTCAACTGGAGAATCTCGCCTTTCGCATCAACGGTTATTGTCTTCGATAAGTCGCCCTTAGCGACGGCGGTTGTTACTTCGGCAATGTTGCGCACCTGATTGGTTAAGTTCGAGGCCATGTAATTTACGCTTTCCGTCAAATCCCGCCAGGTGCCGGATACGCCTTTGACATCCGCCTGTCCGCCAAGGATCCCTTCCGTACCGACCTCACGCGCCATCCGGGTAACCTCGGAAGCGAAGGTCGACAGCTGATCCACCATCGTGTTGATGGTGTTCTTGAGCTCCAGAATTTCGCCCTGGACATCGGCAGTAATCTTCTTCGACAGATCGCCGTTTGCGACCGCTGTGGTCACAACCGCGATGTTACGCACCTGGTTGGTCAGGTTGGAGGCCATGTAGTTTACGCTTTCGGTTAGATCCCGCCATGTACCCGATACATCCTTCACGTCTGCCTGCCCGCCAAGCTTACCCTCCGTGCCAACCTCTCGTGCTACACGAGTAACCTCGGAAGAGAACATGGAGAGCTGATCCACCATGGTGTTGATCGTATTTTTGAGCTCAAGGATTTCTCCCCGTGCATTTACTGTAATTTGCTTTGACAGATCACCGTTCGCCACAGCAGTCGTTACCGCCGCAATATTACGTACCTGATCCGTGAGGTTAGTCGCCATGTAATTTACGCTGTCAGTTAAGTCTTTCCAGGTTCCCGATACCCCTTTGACATCTGCCTGGCCGCCCAGAATCCCTTCCGTGCCGACCTCGCGTGCTACCCGGGTGACCTCGGAGGCAAATGTGCTGAGCTGATTCACCATCATGTTAATATTGCTTGCCGTCCGCTGGAATTCACCAGTGAGCGGTCGTCCTTCAATCTCCAGCTCCACCTTCTGGGACAGATCGCCTTTGGCTACGGCGTTAATTACCCGGACCATCTCGCTGGTCGGCTGAATTAAGTCAATAACCATCCCGTTCAGCGAATCGGTAATGGTCTCCCAGGAGCCGCCCAGATTCTTCTGCACGAATCTGCGCGACAGATTACCTTCTTTACCGACCACTCTGGCTACTGTCTGGACTTCATTCACCAGACTTTCCTGAATATCCATGATCTCGTTGAAGGTATCCGCTACCTTACCGGCTATTCCTGTGCGGTCATAGGGCATTCTGTGGGAGAAGTTTCCTTTCTTCATCGCCATTAAGGCGTTGAGCAATTCGCCGGCATCAATCTGATCCCCGCTTATCTCTTTGCTTTGGTTCTGATCGCTCATAGTATCAACCCTGCCCCTTATGCATTATTTACTTGGAATTGTTTGACTGAAATGGTAAAAACAAAGGTGGCGCCAGGTTCAATCGACGGTTCTACCCGGATGCTGCCGCCCATTAATTCAACTAAAGATTTGCTGATCGATAATCCCAGCCCCGTGCCTCCGAACCTGCGTGTTGTAGAGGCATCCAACTGGGAGAAGGGCTGGAACAGTTCGTTTATCTTATCCGGGGGAATTCCGATCCCCGTATCTTTAATTATAAATTCAAGCGTAAGCGTATTCGCCTCTTCGGACAGCTTGTTAACCCTTATGTATATACTGCCTTCATGGGTGAATTTCACTGCATTGCCCACCAGATTATTCAATACCTGACGGAGGCGGGTCATATCTCCCATTATATAAGTCGGAACCGAAGGATCTACGGTCACAGCCATCTCCAGATTCCGTTCCCTGGTTTTGGCTGTGAACAAATCAATCGTTTCAGTCAGGCAGTCCTGAAGGGAGAACGGCGCCGCTTCCACTTCCATCTTTCCGGATTCAATTTTGGAATAATCGAGAATAGGATTGATGACCGAAAGCAGTGCATTGCTGCTCGTGTGGATAATTCCCGCCATCTCAGCATATTCTTCCGGCAAATCGGAGGTGAGCAGCAGATCAGACATGCCTATGATTCCATTCAGCGGAGTCCGAATTTCATGGCTCATCATGGCCAGAAATTCTGATTTCGCACGGGATGCGATTTCCGCCGCTTCCTTGGCCTCTCTGAGCTCCTGATTCGTTTTCTCCATCTGCTTCGCTTGTTGCTTGAGCATGTCGCTTTGGATCTGCAGGGTTTTGTTAGCTTCATACATGCTGACATACCCTTCGATTTTGGATTTGAACAGCTGCGGGACGAAGGGCTTCGTCATATAGTCCATAGCTCCGACTGAATGGCCTGCGAAGATATCCTCCATTGCATTGCTGGTCGCAGTCACAAAGATGATAGGCACGTAATTGTTTTTCTCCCGGGTCCGGATGAGGCGTGCCGTCTCCAGCCCGTCCATTCCCGGCATTTGCACATCCATGACGATGACGGCAAATTCTTCTTCCAATAAACAGCGCAAAGCCTCTACCCCGGAATATGCCCGAAATAGATGGTAGGGTTCTCCGCTTAGAAGGGCCTCAATGGCAAGCAAGTTTTCGGGGTGATCGTCTACGAGAAGGATGTTGACTGGGAAATCCATGAGGACCCTCACTTTCCGACTTGTGGCTTGCTGACGTTTATATTTCGAAAATATAGCTTATATACCCCTAATTTCAAATAACGAAACTCGACTTTCCCCAGCCTTTGTCGCCGGTCACATGTATGTTTCCCGGCGTTTTGTCTAATCAATCTATATTTCCAGAAAAGAAGGGACTTTTTTTGAATATATCTTTGGAGGAGCCAGATCTTTGACCGGATCGTCAACGTCGGAATACTTGAACATGTCAGCCGGGTTAATCCCGGTGTAACTTCCGGCTCAAAGATCTAGAGAATCTCCGTCAGTTTGGAATCACCAAAGGTGTCAGTAAAATCAAAAGAGCAGTGAGGTCTATTTCCTGACCTCCTGCTCTTAGGGGATGCTATGTATGTACACTCTAATCATTAAAGCACAGGCAGAATAATCTCAACTATCGTCCCTGCCGGCAGGTTCGTCAAGAATTGGAGAGTCCCCTTGTGATTATGTATGATTTTCTTGCTGATCATAACACCAAGCCCATTGCCTCCCGGTTTGGTCGTAAAGAACGGCGAACCGATCTGGCTAATAAGCTCTGCCGGTATGCCTGGCCCATTATCCGTGATGCGAATAACTCCTATATTCCCCTCACGGCTCAGCTCTACGGTAATTTCTGCTCCGTGCGGACTTGCTTCTATCGCATTTTTCAGCATATTGATAAAGACCTGCTTCAGCTTGTTGTCCGCACATCTAAGAAGCAGTCTGTCGAGGTCCGTGTGCATAATAATTTCGTTGTCTGTCAAATGCGCCTGGGCATTCAGCAGTACGACTACTTGGCTTAACAGCTGGACCAGATTACAGTCTGACATTTCTGACGGCATCTCCTTGCCCAGGAGCAGCAGTTCGCTGATAATAGAATTAATCCTGTCCACTTCAGATAAAATTATCTCGTGCAGCTCCTTATTCATCTTAGACTGGGAATAGAGCAGTTGGACGAACCCCCGGATACTGGTCAGCGGATTGCGGATTTCATGTGCAATGCCTGCTGACAACTCACCTATCATGGACAAGCTCTCGTTATACCTCAGGAACTCTTCGGTTTTCTTTCGCTCTGTCATGTCACGGGTAATCGAAATTACCATTTCCCGGCCATTCAGCTTAAACGGCTTTGCACTGATCTCCACCGGGATCTCCTTGCCGTCTTTCGTTACCTGAACCCATTCGACGAACATCCCTTCTCCGCTAAGAATACACCCAAACGTCTTGTCCACCTCAGGCACCAGCACCTCCGCAGCGATGGAATAAGGAGTCTTGTCCAGCAGTTCGCGGCGTGTATAGCCCAGCATCCGGCAGGCTGCTTCATTCACATCCAGGAACTTCGAGGGTTTGCCCCCCTCATCCTGTTCATAAATGAAGATAGGATCATTCGCTTCATTAAAAAGTTTATAATATTTCAGCTCTGAGAATTTGATCTCCGTTACATCCCGCAGCACACATACATAAGCCGTAATGCGCCCTTCCAGATCTTTTACAGGAGAGATGGTTATTTTGACACTGATCAGCTCACCGTTCCGTTTAATCCGAAAGGTGTCGAGGGCAAACAGCCGCTGCCCCTGGTCAATGAAAACATACATCTGTGCAAGCTCGTTCCTAAGCACCATAGGGACATGCGGGAAATCGTACTGGTTCAGCTCCTCCATTGTCCAGCCGTATAGCTCGACGAAGTTTGAATTGGCGTAACTCACCTTTTTATCAGTGCCTAGAATGTAAATCGGATCCGGACTGTGTTCGGCAAAGGAATACAGCGAATAATGCATCTTGTGATGAACGGAAAAACAACTCATATAGCAGCTCCCGCGGCCAGTTTATTTTCCATCCATGGTAACATGTTGTCTGGAACTTATCTGTGACAAAAGCAGGCCTATGTCTGCTGATAATTCACAGCTGTGATCAGGCAATCCCTGCACAGAAATGCATAATAGATTCCCTCGCTGTCCTCTGCTTGTTCCATATCCATCTGCGCGATAAATTCCATGGTCTCCGAGCAGCATGGGCATGCGGGATATTCCGCATCCTGAATCCAGGTCGGATGTCCCCCGATTTGTGATGCCGGCGCCTCAAGCATCCAATGTGCATTTTCATAGCTGCCTGCCGGCTGTTCCGACAGCTGCATACAATGCCATGCCGGTTCTTCCAACTCGCTTTCGTTATCAGGCAAGTAGTCAGGAACAGTATTATATTCGCTCCATGCATAGCCGCCATCCAGATCCACTTTCATAAACACGGTGCCGTAACAATTACAGTGCAAACAGGCGGCAATTCTCAAATATCGGCCGGAGAGCTCCATAAACTGGACTAATGAATTGTGCAAGTCGTAATCAAAAATAACTGTCAACTTACTTCTGCACCATGGGCAGGAATAGGCTCCTGTCTGTAAAGTCTTCACCGCTGAAAGATCCCGGGATACTCCCTTATTGTCTTCCCCGCACACTTTAAAAAGGTAACTTTCCGGGTGAAACAACAGCCTCTTTCTGCCTCCGGCATCTAATTCCCAGCCCGCTTCGTGAGCATAGGCTTCCGGAGACTGGTATAACTCTGAGGCCCACTCCGGCGGCGACTGCCTCCATTTCGCAAACAGCCGGGCCACCTCTTCATCGCCAATCCAGGCCAGCGCCAGCAGCAAGTGATTACGATTTACCGGATCGCGTTCCACTTGATCCATGAGCTGATCACGTATAACGGCTCCTGCGTCCTTATAGAGAATTGCAGGATAATACTTGCCTTTGCGAAAAAACACCTCAAGCCCCCGCCCAATCCGGGTGTCTGTATAACAGGTAAGCGACAATAGAATGGTTTCCGCCTGGTCAAAATCCTCTTCCTCCATTAAGGTAACCGCGTAAGCCACCAGACGCTCCCGTCCGCTTTCCGTCAGCTGATGATAGAGCTCCTTCGCGGTCTTGGGATAGGGTACTTCTTGGATAAGAGGGTTGTATTTCCGCGGCTGGTGCATGATTTTAAGAATTTCAACCAAATCCCCTACACCGGCATACAAATTAACCTCTTTGCGGTTTTGCTCAATATATGCCTTCTCCGCAAGCGTAAGCTTCCTCTGATGACAAGGCATGCAGATTCCACCTGTTTTATGCGCCGTTGCAGGAAGAATGGTCGCCTCACAGCCCGGAGTCTGACAGGGCAGACGCTCACTCATTGTATCTCTCCTGTTCTGTATAAGTCCGCAGACTTAGATTCTTGTCCCATTATATGTTAATACCCGAAATATAATCGCCCTTCAAGTGTGCAAAACATCTACTTCTTGTAGTGTATCTGAAAAGGTTAAAGGTGTCCAAAATCCATTAAATTACATTCTAACCCTTGACTGTTAGCGCTTCATCTATGATAATAACAACCTCACCCAAATAGATACGGGACAGGCACATCATTGATTATAGAAAAGGGGCGGTCGTTATCAGCTGGTTAAATGATCTCTATAAATTACAGAAGCGGGAGCTGAAAAAGGACATCGAACCCGCTCTGGTCAATGCCATCTTCCGGATGTATGACCGGTTTCCCCGGATCGGCCTCACAGAGAGGCTCGGCCAGCAGGATATGTCTCTGGATATCGCGGATGCTTATGTACATAGCCGCAATGCGATGATTGAGGCCGGAGTCGGCATCGGCAAGTCTTTCGCCTACCTTATACCCGGCCTGCTCATTAACCAGATCTCCCGGCAGCCGGTCGTTATTGCCACCTCCTCCATCCAGCTCTCCGAACAGATCCATAAAGATCTGCGGTTCATCGGCAGCCGGCTCGGGTTCACTTCGGTCCGCTCCGTAGTAGGGAAAGGGATGGGGCAATATGCCTGCCGGTATAGGGCTGCTGAACTATACAAGCCGGATGCTGCCGCTTCCCCCCTGTCTGCGCTTGCCGAACGTATTGTGAATTACGGGATCGATGAGCGGGCAGATATTGAGGGCGGTGTTAGCGACGCGGTGTGGTCCGGTGTTTGTGTGAATGATTGCAAATTTGAGCAATGCCATTACCGTAGCACCTGTTCGTTCTACGAGATGAGGGCCAAAATTAATGCCGGCCCCGGCGACATGGATTTCATTATCGTTAATCAGGACCTGCTTATCCGTGACCTGATTAAGAAGAAGGAAGGAACCAAGGGCTTAATTACGGAACGGCCGGCGCTGATCATAATAGATGAAGCGCATAATCTCGAAGCAAAGGTCAGAGATGCAAGAACGCTCGAATTCACCTTCCGGGGAACCTGCCGCATACTGGAGGACGCCCTACAGATTCTTTTCAGGCAATCCGCAGATAAGGGGCTAATGGCACAGTATAAATTCATAAAAAGATGCGCCGGAGATATTTTCAGACAGGTAGAGGCGGATCTGCTGCACACAGCCAAGCAGGACAATGACCGGATCAAAGTATCGGAGATTACAGGAGTCCCGCTGCAGCGGGGAATTCAGGTATTGAAAGAGTTCAGTCTCAGCCTGTCCGTCTTCACTTCCCGGCGTGAGCGGGAGATTGACAATGCTTTTGAAGCCATAAACGGACTTATCGACCTCTTTGCTGTACTCGCCGGAGCGGAGGACAACTATCTGATCTGGGCAAGCCATACGCGGGGGGAGAGCACGGTCAGTATCTGTCCCAAAGGTATAAGCCAGTTCCTGAAACACAGCTTGTTTAACGGGAAGACCTCTGTCATCTTAACGTCAGCAACCCTGTGCCAGTCCGGAGATACGCTGGAGGAACAATACGCTTATCTGACAGAGTCTCTCGGATACCGGGGAGATTATATGGAGCGCCAGGCTTCACCATTTGATTACGATAACCACACCCTGATGTACATTGCCAGGAACGTTCCCTACTATAACCACAACAACCGGGAAGCCTATCTGGAAGCAGCGTACAAGGAGATGCTGAGACTCTGTAATTTGACGGACGGGCGGACACTGGTGCTTTTTTCGGCAAAAGAGGATATGAAGTACATTCATAAGAAGCTAAGCGCCGAGAAGCTTAATTGGGCGCTGCATGTGCAGAGGGAAGGCTCGTCCCAGGACGGGATAATCGCTGAATTCCGGGCCAGTAAAGGCGTTTTGCTGAGTACGGGGGTATTCTGGGAGGGCGTAAATATCGCAGGCTCCGATTTATCGCAGTTAATTGTGGTCAGGCTCCCCTTCCCGGTTCCTGCCGATCCGGTCTATGAATATAAGGCCTCCTTGGCCGGGGACCCCTTGAAAGACGTATTCGTCCCGGACATGCTGCTCCGGTTGAGACAGGGCACCGGGCGTCTGATCCGCAGTGAAACGGACCTGGGTGTGCTCAGTATCCTCGATTCCCGTCTGTCCGCTGCAGCCCATAAGGACTACCGGGATAAGGTGCTGGGAGCTTTACCCTTCAAGCGTGTTACCGAGGATTTCAGGGTGCTGGAGAAGTTTGTACAGGAGAAATTTGATAAAATTTGATATCAACCGCTCTAACGGACACGCTGGCGCATCGGATTTCCTTTTTTAAGCTTCATGCTGGTTTGCTTCAAATTGTTCTCGCCTCCAGCCTCCCCTTTGCTTGGAGTAACAGCGAAAAAGGACAACAGTCCGCCAGCTGCCCCTACGGCTGCCATAGTGCCAAATAAGACCCAATGCCCCCGGTTCATTAGAAGGGACACGACCGGCGGGCCCAGCGCAACCCCGATAAACCTCATGCTGCTGTATAAGGAAGTGATTGTTCCACGGTTCTCTTTGTCTATTCCCTCCGTAATCAGCGCATCCATGCAGGGCAGAACCACACCAATCCCAACTCCGCTTAAACTTAAGAAGCCTACCATGAAATATATATTCTGGCTAAAGCCTGTGATCAGCATGGCTGTAGTAAGCACCGCCATACCTCCGAAACCGATCCATTTCATTAACAGCTTATTTTTGCCGATGATTTTGCCGCTTCCGTAGGAGGCCAGACACAGAAGTGCAAGGGGGATGGCCAGTACAAACCCCTTGGAGGCCCCATGCAGGTTATACTCCGACTCCAGCGTCTCCGATAAATAGAATAGCACGCCGAAGGTTGCGAACATACAGATTCCGCCTATCGCAAATATGGCATACAGCCAGCGGCCCCTTTCATGCAGGATTTCTTTGATGCCGGTTAAGAATTGCCCAATGCTTTTCTTTTCGGCCTTCTCCTCCGACTTGGGTTTCTTCACCAGAAATACAACAAGCGCAAAGGAAATCATACACAGGACTGGAATCGCGATGAAGGGTGCATACCATAGCAATGTCCCGAGATAAGCACCAAGGATTGGACTTAATACTTTACCGAAGGTGTTGGAGGTCTCAATGATTCCCAATCCTTTACTAACCTCTTTCTCATCTTTGAACAGATCGCCTACAAAGGGAAGGACGATCGGAAAGGCTCCTGCGGCTCCAACCCCCTGGACTAAACGCCCTCCGAGGATGACCCAGTAAGCAGTGACTCCGGTTAAGAACCAGGCAGCGGCAACACAAATAGCTCCGCCTATGGCTGCAAGGAAAAGACTGGGTAAGATAACGATTTTTCGCCCATAGCGATCCGATAAGTAACCGGCAACCGGAATCATCAAGATCGCAATCAGGCCATACACCGTGATGATCATACTGACCTGAAAAGCAGTGATACCAAGCTTTTTGGAGATCTGCGGCAGAATAGGCAACAGCATGGAATTGCCAAGTGTCATGATTAACGGAATGGAAGCAAGTGCAATTAATGCTCCTTTTGAACCTTTCATGGCGAACCACCTTCTTTGTAATCACATCCTGCTTATTGTGGTTCCTACGGCATTATTTAATACACCTAAGTTTAAAGCACACTCCACATATATAGAAGGCCCGCGAGCTTTCGCGGGCCTTCTTGGTGGCTGTCCTTTATCCATCTTTACCGTTTATTATTAAATCTTGTTTTTGCGCAGCCTGATCCCTGTGATCTGGAACTCAGGACCGCCCTGCAGAGAATGGGATTCACGGGTACCGCCTTTTTTGCCGCGAAAGTGTTGAACCATCCAGTCACTCAGCGCAATCAGTGAAACAATCAGCAGACTGATGTAGAAGCCCGGGCGGCTGAGCGTATGAAACAGTGTCCCTGCTACAGCAGCCGCAATCAGCACCAGGCCTGTCCAGCGTTTCACACCGCTGAGAAAACTGGGCTTAAGCAGCCGGCCGGCTGAGAGCAAGATAAAGGACCAGTTATACAGGATCATGAGGCCCGCAGCCGTGGTAATGTATTCATATACTTTTCCCGGCAGCCACAATGACATCATGATAGCGCCTATCAGACCGGCAGCAATCAGACATAGGGCATAGAACGGATATTTATCCTTCCATTTCTTCGAGAATAACTTCGGTGCATCGCCTTCCTGCGCAAGAGTGATCATCATCGAGGTAATGGCATACAGCGAGGCTGTCATCGTAGAGAATCCGGCAATGATCAGCACCCCGTTAAACAAATGCGGCACAAAGGCCAGATGATCACTGCGGAGTGCGAGAACAAAAGGACTTTCTTTCGGGTTGAAGGCGCTTAACGGCACCATGATCACCGCAAGTCCAATCGACAGGACATACACCCCAGCCAGACCGAGCAGCATGACCTTCCCCGCTTTTGGAGCCTCCTCAGGCTTCTTGAGCCTGTAGGACATAATCCCCAGCACCTCAATGCCGCCGTAAGCATAAAAAGCAAAAATAAAGGCAGACCAAAGTCCGATGCCCCCTGACGGAAACAATGCCTTATACCCAAGGGGTACCTTCGGTGTGAACTTCCCGCCGCCGATCCAGCCTGCCAGAAGCGCAGCAGCAATCACAAGAAACATTAGAATCGCCGCCACTTTGATGACAGCCAGTATATTTTCAACCCGGTCAAATCCCTTATTCCCAAAAAACACAATCAACAGGCTCACTGCGGCAAACCCGGCAGCAAAAACCCACATCGGTACGGCCGGAAACCAAAAACGCGAAAAGATGGATAACGCTGTGAGTTGGCTTCCCATAATCAGCAGCTCCGAGAACCAATATACCCAGCCGCTTCCGAACCCTGCCCAGCCGCCGAAGGCTTTCTTGGCATAGGACCGGAAGGAGCCCTGCTCCGGATGTTCCGCCGTCATCCTTGCCAGCGCATCAAATACAACGTAGGTTCCGCCAGCCGCTAAAATGTAGGCCAGCAGCACAGCAGGACCGCCAATGGAGATGGCCAGTCCCGAGCCCAAAAAGTATCCGGTTCCTATAGTCCCTGCTATGCCCAATAAACTAAGCTGCCACCATTTAAGCTTCTTGTCTTCTCCGGTTTTACTGGAAGTTTGCTTCATGAATTCTGTCCTCATCCTGATTAGAATTTGAGAGTTCTCATCTCTACAATTCCCCTCGGGCGGATAAATTAGTACTCTCTTTTATTCCCCTTCTTCACATACTCCCATTCGACCTCAATATTTTTCCGGACTCTCTGCAGAAGCTGATACAATAGTTCTGATTCTTGTCCGGAGAATCCGGCTAAGGCTACCCTGTCCGTATGATCCCCTTCTCTCTTCAGAAAAGAGTAAGCCTGTTCACCCTTTTCAGTTGTAAACAGCCTGTTTATTTTTTTGTTTGATTCATCATCCTTCTTCTCAATGAAGCCTTGGACTTCAAGCTTCTGCACTGCACGTGCGGCAGTTGTCCGGTCTACCTTGATCATTTCGGACAGCTTCTCCTGAATAATTCCCGGGTTCTCATAGATACGGATGAGATATAAATACTGCCCCTTAGTAAGATTTAATTCCTTGAATTCTATATTACTTATAGAATCCAGTGCCCTCGCAATCATTCCAACCTCACGAAGTATCTCTTTCACTTCATCACCTGTCCGTCCAATAATGTTGTATTTACAACAATAATGAATCTATATATACTAATGAATATCGTTATTTCATTATGGCGTTTTTGGCACAAAAAACAAATGCAGAATGAATCGTCATCTTACATTCAGGAGTGAATAACATGGAGATTAGAATCGATAATTTGACTGGAACTGAAATCATAGCATTGATCAGCGAGCATTTACAGAGCATGTTTGAGCAATCCCCGCCGGAAAGTGTACATGCACTGGATTTGGACAAATTACGGACACCGGAAATCACCTTCTGGAGTGTCTGGGAACACAGCGAATTGTTAGGTTGCGGGGCGCTTAAAGACCTTGGGGACCATCATGGTGAAATCAAATCCATGCGGACTTCTGCCAGGCACCTCAGAAAGGGTGTCGCCTCTGCAATGCTTGCCCACATCCTTAAGGAAGCTAGAGCGCAGGGCTATGCGCGGCTGAGTCTGGAAACCGGATCGACGGAAGGCTTCGAGGCGGCCCGGAAATTATACGAGCGATTCGGATTTGAGACCTGCAGCCCGTTTGCGGATTACATTGAAGATCCTTACAGTGTGTTTATGACCAAGACATTGTGAATACTGCTGCTTCAACGCAGAACAAAATCACCCTAACAATTGAATTAAGCTGGAGCTATGCAACTTATGCAGATTTTAAGGGCACCTCAAATTGCTCTATTCTGACTATTTTTGTTTGGAGCAGCCTCCAGCGGGAATGAGGGGATGCTGTGGGATTGCTGGCACCAGAACCACGTCGTCCTTCAGACGGACCTATTTAACGTAAGTGGCTCAACTACCCTATCAATTAGCACATTGTATTCGGTTTTCTGTGAAAATACGTCTGGCACTGTGATAAACGCACGGCCTACGCGGTGCACCCAGTCCAATTGTGTTCGGTTTTTCGATTACATTTGGCCTACGCGGCGCACCCAGTCCAATTGTGTTCGGTTTTTCGATTACATTCGGCTTAAGCGGCGTACCCAGTCCAATTGTGTTCGGTTTTTCGATTACATTTGGCCTACGCGGTGCACCCAGTCCAATTGTGTTCGGTTTTTCGATTACATTTGGCTTACGTGGCTTACCCAGTCCAATTGTGTTCGGTTTTCCGTTAAAATATGTTAAATAAATGAAAAGACGATGTTCTGTTTTTTAGCCACGCTGCTCATTTTCATGCTGGAGTTGTGCCTTGAAAGACATGTTTGTTTTCGCATACATTCGGCCCACTTGCCTGCATGCTGCCCATTGTATTCGGTTTTTCGCATACATTCGGCCCACTTGCCTGCACGCTGCCCATTGTATTCGGTTTTTCTGTGAAAATAAAGGTAACCAGGCGAATGAACGAATTTCTGTTTTTGGGCAATACAATGCCCGGGATCTCCATTTCCATGAGTCCGTGTTTAGACAATCAATGAGTTGGTAACACGAATTAACTTGCTCGTTTTTGGGGTCCGCCTTCGAGGTAAGCTTGTTTGTTTTTTAGCATGCTATAGGCTATGACCAGTATCGTTCGTGCCATCGCAATGCAAGCTTTCTTCTTTCCCCGCCGAGAGGCGATCTTCCAAAATTTTGTGGATAAACCGTTGTTTCTTGTACGAGCGATTGCCCAAGCCGCTTCGCATAATGCTACTTTTGTATGTGAATTTCCTTTTAAACTCTTTGTACTTTTTTTTTACCAGCGCTTTCGTGGTTACCGGGGGCCAACCCTGCCCATGAAGAGAGATGATCGGACGATGGGAATTGATCCATATTGACTCCAATCTCTGCAATAAGAACAGCTGCTGTGGCCTCGCTCACCCCGGGGATCGTCTGAAGCAGCTCGTATTCTTCCCGGTACGGTTCTAGATGAGCATCGATTTTTTCTTCTAACTGGCTGAGCGACTTCTCCAGGTACTCGATGTGGTCCCAGCAGTCGCGGATCAAATCCATTTGGTGGCGAGTAATCGTGCCGAGCATGGAGTCTCTAATGGCTTCCTTCTTGCTTCGAAGTTTGCCTTTTACACTTTCCTCCACATCCTCCGCATCGACATAGCCTTTCGTAATCAAGGTTTCCAGCAGGTTCCGGCCGGACACCCCAAATACATCCGAAACCACCGTTCCCAATTTCACATTCGAGCATTCGAGGTATTTCTGGATACGATTCTTTTCCGCCGTGAGTTGGCCCAGGCGTTTCTTACGAAGCCGGCATAAATCACGGAGTTCCCGCACATCCTCGGAAGGAATGAAACTCCGCTCGATTAATCCTACACGAAGCAATTTCGCAATCCATTCGGCATCGCATACATCCGTTTTCCGGCCCGGGACATTCTTGATTCGTTGTGCATTAGCCACCGTAACATCAAAGTAACCTTCTAAGATGTTATACACCGGCTTCCAATACACCCCCGTGCTTTCCATGGCAATATGGGTGACCGCCTTGTGTTCAAGCCATTTTAAGAGCTCAAACAAATGTTTCGTCATCGTGCCAAACGTACGTGTTTCCTTCTCGACTTGATCCTCTTCACCGGGCGTGAGGACGCATACTACGATGGTTTCTTGATGGACGTCCATTCCGGCGCATCGTGAATACATGACTTCCATATCATCAGCTCCAACCTAAATTCCATGGTGAGGATGAACTCGAGCTTAACCATTTTTCTGTTCGCAGTTCTCCAAACGGGCGATTTGAAGCTAGCAAGGAGTTGTACACAGAGTTCGATCCTTACAGTTTTCGCACAGGGGTAAACCACCATTAACCGTAGCGTAGTGTTCACCATGGTACTAAAAGTATGGGATGGCACAACCTGCGATAAACGCACGCTGCTCATTTTCATGCTGGAGTTGTGCCTTGGAAGACATGATTGTTTTCGCATACATTCAGGCCCACCTCCACTCTCGTTCTCTTAAGCCCACTAATCAAGGCGTACGAAGCAGTAGATTGCACCCAGGTCGAAGGCTCCAAATCGCTTCTTACAAAAATCTAGCCTGTCCAACTCTGAAAGTTAGTTATCCACAACAGACGAATATCATAATTTCCTATACTATAGTAAAGGGCTGGATTTAACCCTGTCCCTCCTCATCAAACCGTACTTGAGGTTTTCCCTCATACGGCTTTCCGATGTTTGTCATTCATGGGCATGCAGATTACAATAGCGTTTTTAGTCCACACTACACGGGGGCTTAGCCCCTCCCGCGACCGGACTTTCACCGGCTAGAAGATGCGTACTTTCTGGGCACGCCCAACAAAAAAAGCGGCTGCATCCTTGCTAAGCAAGGATACAGCCGCTAGATTAACTGAAGCAGAAAAGATACATATTATTAAACAATACGTCCCTTATTCCTTACCCATCGTACTGATATCAATGACAAACCGGTAACGGACATCAGAAGCGAGTACTCGTTCCCAGGCTTCATCAATCTGGTCGGCAGAGATAACCTCGATCTCAGAGGCAATGTTATGTTCAGCGCAGAAATCAAGCATCTCCTGCGTCTCACGGATTCCGCCAATCATCGATCCGGCAAATGAACGGCGGTGGCCGATCAGCGAGAATGCATTAACAGCCAGCGGATCAGCAGGCGCACCGACATTGACTAAGGTACCATCCAGCGCCAGGAGAGATAGATAAGCATCGATATTAATCTGCGCGCTTACCGTATTTATGATCAGGTCGAACGAACCGGCAAGCCGCTTGAATGTCTCCGCATCGCTAGTCGCATAATAATGATCCGCCCCTAGTTGCAAACCGTCTTCCTTCTTCTTCAGTGACTGTGACAGAACCGTAACCTCAGCCCCCATGGCATGAGCGATCTTCACAGCCATGTGTCCAAGTCCGCCAAGACCCACTACAGCTACATTTTTGCCTGGAGCGGCTCCCCAATGACGAAGCGGTGAATATGTTGTGATTCCGGCACATAACAGCGGGGCAGCGGCGTCTAGTGGAATAGCATCTGGAATCCGGACCACGAAGTCTTCGGTCACCACAATATGGGTGGAATACCCGCCCTGTGTATAGTGACCATACCGGTCGGTAGCTCCATAGGTACCCGTATTTCCATGCAGGCAATATTGCTCCTCGCCTTTATGGCAACTACTGCACTCTCCACAGGAGTCAACCATACAACCTACTCCCACCCGGTCACCAACGGAATACTTTGTAACTCCGGAACCGACCTGGCTGACAATCCCGGCAATCTCATGGCCCGGAACGAGCGGATACTTGACTGGACCCCACTCCCCGCGGGCGGTATGAATGTCCGAGTGGCAGATCCCGGCGAATTTAATTTCAATCAGAACATCCTGCGGCTGAAGCTCCCGGCGCTCAATGGTCGTTAGCTTGAACGGGCCTTCCTGGCTGAATGTAGCGCGTGCATTAACTTGTATCATGGTGTAACCTCTCTTCTTGTTCATAGTAGAATCCATAAGCCCAACTTTACAAACCATATGATATTACTTAAAGTTAACTCTAAGTCAAGCACAAAATATAATTGAGACTGGAGATTCGTGATGAAGACATACTCTATAACTGAGGCTGCAGAACATTTTAATATGACACCCCATACTCTGCGTTACTATGACAAGGAAGGTCTGATGCCCTTTATCGAAAGGACCTCCAGCGGAAGACGTGTGTTCAAGGAAGCGGATATGGAAGCTCTAAAAATAATTGAATGTTTGAAATCATCAGGGATGCCGATTAAGGAAATCAAACATTTCATTGAGTGGTGCTCTGAGGGAGATTCCACCCTGCAGCAGAGATATGACATGTTCCTGGAGCGGAAAGCCTCCGTAGAAGCACAGATGGAGGAGCTGAAGAAAACGATGGAAGTCATCGATCATAAATGCTCTTATTATAAGACTGCCTTAGACAGCGGTACGGAAGATATTCATAAATCCAAGAAGGTGACAAGCTTTTAAGGGGAGGATGTGAATCGGGAAAAGCAGGATTTGGTGGTTCACCCCGCCGGGCGGCGGTTATCGTTACATAGAACGACTTTTATTGACGCATTCTAACACAGACGCTGCATACAAAAAGGAGATGGACAGATGAAGGACAATAAGGAGGCTCCGCTTGACGGACGCAGCCCGGGCGTTCACCCTATACCTGAAGCCGATTCTAGCCTGAACGATGAAAAAGGGACCGCCGGCAAGCTGGACGAAATTGTGGGTGCTCTGATGGGTGATGATCCGGAGGTGTCGGCTCCCGGTATTGCACCGGATCACAAGGAGAAGCGGGAACCCAAGGGCTGAGTATACGACAAAAGGGTAGCCGGGCTTGCAATATTTTGCAGAGTCCGGGCTACCCTTGTTTAAGGTTAACTCAGCGAAATGGAATCTTCCTTTTGTGATTTTCTGCACTTGCACTATTTTAAAATACCGTACGTTATATTGGGAAATATGAAAACAGCCTTGCAGCAGGAAGTCGGCGTTGAACCGCCCGCTTTTCTTGATGGAGAGTCCGCTTTCCAGCAAAGTTTTTTTCATCCGGAATACAGTCGTATGTAAATTCTGCTCTGCCTTATGGGGATCATGCTCCGACCATAAGCTCTCACAAATGACCCATTTTGACACATTCGTATCATCCCTGTGAATGAGCAGAAAAGCCAGCAGCTCCTCCGCCTTAGCGGTCGGAAAGTCTACCGGCCCGGTTCCACTTGAATGGTGAACATGAAAATGTCCGAAACATTCTATATGCGGAGTGGAGCAGCGAATTCCAGCCCGTTCATTCCGGGCATATCAATATCCAGAAAGACTGCATCAGGTCTTAAACAGGTGAAGTCATGTAATAGGTCTGTATATTTGGTAAACGCCCCAACCACTTCGACATCGTTAGGGCACTCCAGGATTTGTACAAGCCGCTGGACCGCCAGCCGTTCATCGTCAACAATTGCAACTCTCATGAATGATCCTTCCCTCTTCTAAAAGCTTACGCTAATGCTGAATTTCGAAATGAAACCGAACGCTTGTCCATTCCCCTTCTTCACTGGATACCTGTAATGCTTCTCCATAGAAATGCTTCAGTCTTCGCTGAATATTCACGAGTCCAACTCCCCGTCTTTCGGAAGAAGCACTCTCGCTCGTCCATAAGGCTTGGAGCCCCGTCTCACTGATACCGCCCCCGTTATCCCACACTTCCACATAAACCGTATCCTTGTCCAGGGAAATGGAGATTCTGACCGTTCCTCCCTCCATTTTCTTCGTTACCCCATGCCGGATAGCGTTCTCTACCAAAGGCTGTATCGTCAGCGGCAAAATCTTTCGCTTCAGAACCTGCGGGTCCACATCATATACAACCGTAAGCCTCTCCTCAAACCGGGCTTCCTCGATCTGCACGTAAGCATCGACCAGCTGTAATTCGTCCTCGATCCGGACAAAGCTGTCAGGCTTCGGGTCAAAGCTTCTTCTTAAGTAATAGCTTAAATGCATAATCAGCTTCTCCGCACGCGCGCCGTCTGTCCGGCATAAGGCAATAATCGAGTTCAACGAGTTGAACAAGAAATGCGGTTTGATCTGCGACTGGAGAAAATCCACCTCTGCCTTCAAGGCGTCTTCCACTGACTTCTTAAGCTTCAGGAGCGTTTCCGTTCTGGCCCTGACCTCTGCAGCATCAAACGGCTTGATGATATAATCATTCGCCCCTGCCTTGAAGCCGGCAGCAATATCGCTATTGCCGTAACGCGCCGTCAGCAATACAATAGGCAGCTCAAATAGGGTATATTGCTCGCGGATCTCTGTGCAGACTTCAACCCCCGACATCCTAGGCATCATTACATCGAGCAGAACCAGGTCGATATCAGAGCGTTTCTTCAACATTTCCAAGGCCTCCAGCCCGTTGGTCGCCCAGATGACCTGATAAGGCTCATTGGCAAAAACCCGGGACAGGACCTGAAGATTGGATGGTTCATCGTCAACGGCCAGCAGCGTGAAGGTGCTCTTGTCCCTGCCTGGTAATTCCGCCATGCCCCATGCTTCGCTTATGGAGACAGATTCCTTGGCTGCTTCGTAATCCGGGAGTGAATTCCGGACTGCTTCGGCAACCGGAAGTGTAAAAGCGATGCCCGTCCCCTGCTCCGGCTCTGACCATTCTACCTTAATGGTTCCATCCATCAAATGCAGCAGCTTCCTGCAGATAAACAACCCCAGTCCTGTTCCCCCGTACTCCTCGGGAGAATGTGCTTGCTCAAAGGGCTGGAATATATCCTCCCGGTCAGATAAGCTCATCCCCACTCCGGTATCCTCCACCACAACTTTGACCTGACCCTCTATCACCTGGGCATGAATCGTAATCATACCCTCATGAGTAAATTTCACCGCATTGCCGACCAGATTGTGGAGGATTTGCCTGAGCCGGTTCTCATCCGCATAGACGAGGGGCAGATGCTCCGGTACGGCATTAACAAATCTGATTTTTTTACCAGTAATCAAACCCTGGAATAAATCGAACACGAGGGAGACGGACACACGGACATCCACACCGGTTAGTTGAACCTTTAGCTCGTTGCGTTTGATTTTCTCCAGATCCAGAATGTCATGAACCAGTCCCGAGAGCCTTCTGGAGGTATCTCTGATCAGGGACAGATTCTGGATATGACTTGCGCTGAGTTCTCCTGCTTCTGCTCCGGCTCCTGCCTCCAGCATGGATTGGGATAAATTAATAATTCCGTGAAGCGGAGTCTGGAATTCGTGAGAGGTATGCAGCAGGAACTCGTCTTTCTGCTTATCCGCCTGCTGTAGCATTACAGCCATTCCTTCTATCGTCTTATACGCTTCCGAATACCGGTAAGACAGGAGGAAGGAGGCCAGAAAACAAAAAATCAGTATAGAGCAGTATCCTAGGGTGTAACTGGGCGTCAGGCTGCTCAGATACAACCCGTAATCGAACAGCCCTATTACATATCCGGCTAAGGCCAATATAAAGAGGAGCAGTGTCCGTTTGCTGAATTCTCCATACCTGCCCTTCAGGTATGAATGAAGCATCAACCCCAGAATGATGACATAGATGAATAGCTGCAGATAGCTGAATGCCGCATTGAAACGCGAATACCATTGAAACGGCGTGAGCAGCACAAAGCCGATATACAATGCCGTCACACCGACAACACTATTAATTAACCACTCAGGAATCATGCTTTTACACATAGTCTTAATAAACATGACCATCGTGATCAGAGAGAGATACAGCGATACAGCTTGAATCTTATAATAAATCTCATGCGGCAGATTCACATACTCAACCAGAATCCGGTCACCGTTGCTGGCAAAAGACCAGGCGATAATGATGCAGCTGAGTCCGAAATAAAGAAGTCCTCTTTCCTCTCTCCGTATAATAAACACACTAAGCTGATAGCACCCGAGCATAAGGAGCGATACAATCAGAATTAAATTAAGAATGGTTGTATGGGTATTCAGCTTAAGAATTCCCCCGGCGCTCCCGAAATAAAGGCTATAAGGAATCCCGCCCTGCGAATTCTCATAATTCGCTGCATGGATGATGATCTCCGCCGTATCTCCCTGTACCGTAAAAAAAGCATTAAACGGTTTATTCTCATACGTATACAGGCTTTCGGATTCCGCGGGCTTACCGCTGCCGCCCACCCTGTTCCCGTTCACATAGATCTCGCTGGCCATGCGGATGTTAGATATTCTAAGCCCATACATCGTTGCCGAAGGCTCAAGCTTAACCTTTAGACGGTAGGTAACGGCTCCTTGGCTGTTTACGTCCCCGTTTTCATTCGCATGCTTCCAAAAACCGGGTACCTGCATATATCCAGGGGAAACAGAAGGTGCTCCCCCCGGCCTGAGCAGCTGATCCCAATAAAATTCCCACTGTCCATCCAGCGAAACCACCTGTTCTCCCTGAAAATCCCATGCACTCAAATCTAGAACACCATGCCGGGCGGGAGCGGGGTTCTGGGCTTTATGATCAGAGGCCTTCACTAGGCCGAATAATATAGCAAAACATCCGAGGCCCACTATAATCAGGCCCATCAGCATTTTTCTCATCTTGAGGATCTACTCCGTTTCTCAGCCCTATCTTTATTCATTTCAATGCAGGTTTAGTTCCATCATATCATCTGTACCATTTAGAGGCATGTCCTTTTCTTGCGCATGATCTATGACGATTCTCCTAAGTCCAAATTATTATTGCTTACCTACTGGTATGGGATTATGTATGATGTCACTCTCCCACTTGATATCAACATCTTAAAGAAAACAGTTGAAAGACATGACATTTAACATAGTTTGAGCATGTTTACAGTCACATCCGGGAAAGACTTAACTGTGTTACGATATATCTTATTCCTCAAGAGGAGTCTTATATTGTCAACAACTTGCGAAAGAGGTGTGTAATTGAAACTTCCAACAATCCAATTCGGACATATTAAGTCGAGAGTTCCTGTTATTCAAGGTGGAATGGGCGTGGGCATATCCTTAAGTGGATTAGCCGCCGCTGTAGCCAATGCAGGCGGGATCGGCACCATCTCTGGTACAGGGATCACTACTGAAGAGCTGAGAATGCATATTCGCCAAACAAGAGAACTCTCTAAAGGGATTGGCTATATCGGTGTGAATGTACTCTTCGCAGTGAAGGACTTTGCCGAAAAAATGAAGGTTGCTTTGGAGGAAAAGGTTGACTTCATTATTTCCGGAGCGGGAATTTCCAGAGATATTTATGCTTGGGGTAGAGAATATGATACTCCTGTGGTAACTATTGTTTCATCCGCCAAATTAGCCCGAATCTCCGAAAGACTTGGTGCCTCCGCAGTCGTTGTGGAAGGGTTCGAAGCCGGGGGACATTTAGGTACAGACAGATCCATGTTTGATATCCTTCCTGAAGTCTTAGAGGCCGTTTCGATTCCGGTTATTGCTGCGGGTGGAATTCTGACAGGGAACGATATCGCAAAAGCCCTTCGGCTTGGCGCATCTGGTGTTCAAATGGGTACCCGTTTTGTGGCTAGCCATGAATGTGATGCTCCCTTAGCCTTCAAGCAAAAGTATGTAGATGCTCAGCAAGGAGATACCGTCCTGATCAAATCTACTGTGGGTCTAGAAGGCAGAGCGATTCGGAATGAATTTACGGACCGGATCAGTAATGATGCCAGATTAAAGATAGTCAAATGCTATGATTGTCTAAAGGTTTGTTCACATCGCTTCTGTACAATGGAATCCTTGCTCACTTCCCTTAGAGGAGATGTTAAGAACGGATTGGTTTTTGCCGGGTCCAGAGTTCATGAGATTAAAGAGATTTTGTCCGTACAGCAGATTATCGACAATTTAATGAATGAGTATCAAGGGGCATTGAACAAAGCAATTTAAGGTTACTGCTCTTAGG
The DNA here is from genome assembly GCF_000758605.1 of Paenibacillus sp. FSL R5-0912. Lineage (NCBI taxonomy): Bacteria > Bacillati > Bacillota > Bacilli > Caryophanales > Paenibacillaceae > Paenibacillus > Paenibacillus sp. FSL R5-0912. The sequence continues at coordinate 1,743,777 of NZ_CP009282.1, read as the reverse complement.
TACACAAGCACAATTAACCACTTAGGCTTGGGATTTCCGAGAGTAAGTGGTTATTTATTTCGCTTTGTGTTCTATAAAATAATAAAAGCAACTCATCCGTAGACAAGTTGCTTAGTAAAGTTATAAAAGCAATAAGGCCAGCTACCACAGTTACCCCTACTATCAGGATTGGTGAATAGTCATTGAGTGCCAGGAATAAGACAACCACGAACAGCATGGAATAAATAAAGATTCTCCAGCGAAGACGCTTCATACTAATTCTCCTTTGAATATCATAATTAACAAGCAAAAAAAATCCCATTTCAAATATTGTATTGTCTGAGCTTTAGATCATCTGCTCACCGCTTTTCTCTATCCGCGACACATAACTCCTCGATATCCCCATATCCTTCGCAATCTACCGTTGCGTCCGCTCTTCCCCCGCATGTATCCAAACCAAACTGCCCTACCACGACTTCCTTCTCTCTCGTCCAGAATATAGAGATTTCGGTAGATCTTGCTCTTCTCAATCTTCAGATCCACTTCCTTTATCACATCGTCTGCCTCTGAGCCGAGAGTATTAATCAACGTAATCTCGTTCCCTTCCTTGTCTGTCCCAATAGGATCATGCAGAGACAAGTCCTTCCGGGTTTATTATAGCGAACGGAGGTGCATCGGTATCCAGAACCATACATATCACATTATGTTAGTTAATGTATCTGATAGTTACCATATATATCACAAATTTTAATAAATATAGTGTTTATTCTATATCAAAACTCTGAAAATATATTAAATTTTTAATATTTATTGACTGATAGGAATAACGGTGTTATATTTCCTAACAAATATTAATAAATATACATACAGGAAGAGGAGATTACTGAAATGAATAAGCTAAAACGTCTAAGTAAAACTAAAAGAAATCATTCTGGTTCCCCCCGCTCCGAATATTCACCAGCAAAAAATAATTGGAGTAAAAAGCAATTTATAGCTACGTCCATTGCGTTATCTGTTATCGCTTCGAGTGTCATTCCGTTTCAGACCGCTGATGCTTTAACCCGGGTTACTTCAGCAAGCGGCACAGTATGGGAGATTCATGATGTCTTTGCGCCTAGCTTAGACACAGGAAGCTTACGTACCGTTGGGACTACACAAGTACAAGGCTTCGGTAATATCTTTGTTAAAGTGTCATCGCCTTCTGCTTCCCTGATGAATGGACAAATGATGCGCGGGTTTGACCTGAAATACGATGGCGTGAATAGATTCACTTCAACTCAATCTGTAAATCTAGGAAATGTAACAGTCACTCGTGATGTGTATATTGATACAATAAATAATAGAACGAGATTCTTTGATACATTTACTAATAAGAATGATATGGCAGTAAAGGTTGATGTATCTTTCGGCGGCTCTTTAGGGTATGGAACAGCGGCAAATGCTTCAGTAGTCAAGGCAACTTACTCCGATGATCTGGAGGTGACTGCAGACGATTCATGGATTGTTGTCGACAGCAGTGCCAAAAACAATAAACCCCTAGGTGTTGCAGTCGGATCTCCACATCCATTTGAGAATGGATTAACCGGACTAGGCAATCAGCAGCAGAATCCATTTACCACACCATTAGCCAGGTCCGGAAATGAGGCGAATTTCTACGGTTTCATTAACACCTTAAATATCGAGCCGGGTCAGTCAAAATCCCTGGTACATTTTGTACAAGTCGGTGAAGCTGGCGAAGAAGGGCTGAACAATCTGGTTACTATTCTGGATGGACTCAATCGTCAGCTGGATGTATCTGGATTAACCAATGCACAAATCCGTTCAATCAGTAACTGGGATATCTCTGCTATAGAGGGGCTTGATACTGGAGATAGCCTGGTTATTCCAGATGCTCCTGCAGCCAAAACATTCGTAACTTCATCCCCCTATGATGTCACGAATAAATCAATTGCAGAAATGCAGCTGGATATGACGAATGGTAAAACGACTTCTGTACAAATTACACAAGCGTATTTAGATAGAATCAAGGCGTACGATGAGGGTCAATTAGGATTCCATGCCTTCCTGCATGTATCTGAAACTGCGCTAGCCCAAGCCAAAGCTGCTGACGATGCCCGTGCACAAGGCGCTCAAGGTGATTTGCTGGGTATTCCAATTGCGATAAAAGATATTTATGATACCAAGGATATGCCTACTACAGGCGGCAGTAAGGCGCTTGAAGGCTGGAAGCCTGATTCTGATGCATTCCAGGTCGCTAAGCTAAGAGAAGCTGGAGCTGTAATTATTGGTAAGACAAATACTTCGGAGTTTGCTAATAGCGGAAGCTTTAGTGAAAGCGGCTGGATGCAAACATGGAATGCGCTATATCCATCCAAAACATCCTTTGGCTCAAGCGGCGGATCGGCAGTATCTATTGCAGCTGATTTTGCAGCAGCAGCAATGGGATCGCAGACCGGGGTATCTCTCTATGCACCTACAACAGGCGCCAGTCTAAAAAGCTTCCGTGGTACAGACGGCATGGCGAGTACGACAGGTGTGCTCCCGCTCACTTGGGGACAGGATTATGCGGGACCCATTGCCAAAACCGTAACGGACCTGGCTATTATGCTGAATGCTACAACGGGTACGGACCCGCAGGATATTTTCACCGTAACTGCTGATGCAGATCATAAACGTCCGGAGAACTGGAAGGAGTCGCTGGATGCCGGCGCATTGAAAGGAAAGAAAATCGGATACATCCCCGAATCCTTTGTCTCCAGCTACGCAGATGATGATACCGGAGTGGCAGTAAAGAATAAGTTCTCTGAGCTGCAAGCTGCGGGAGCGGAAATGGTTGAAATGTCAAAAATGCCAGCAGCCCCTACCCGTCCTCAAGGCATTAACGGATCTACGGAAGGCTGGGCGCGCTATATCGAGCTTCATAAGGCCTTCCCTTACGCGGATGGAGCAAGTGTACTCGCTTCAGATAAGGTGCTTATCTATAATCAGAGATCATATACTGCGCCTACGCGGATGACGGAACAGGCTGTACAAGATTACATCAAGTATAGAACTGACTATAAGGAAGTTATCAAAGGCTGGATGGATGAGAATGGCGTTGATGCTATTGTTTATGCAGGTTTCATTAGTGACGTATATAACAATGACGCATCAGCCTCTCAATTAAGTTCGGACCGCAACACAGGGGTATTAACGTCTAACGTGGGTCTCCCTACGGTAGTGGTTCCTGTAGGAACGAACGACAGCGGATATTCTATCTCTATGCAGCTTGTTGGCAGAGCATGGGACGATGCAAAAGTATTAGGTATGGGCTATGCTCTTGAGCAACAAAGTCAAGCCAGACTGCTTACCGCATTTGCTCCAGCACTTAAATACGTTTCAAACCCTACTAATCCTGATCCAGTAGATAATGAACCAAGTAATCCAGGTCCTGGAGGAGGTACCGTAACTCCCCCGGTAACAGCAACGCCCACACCAACACCGGCTCCTACAGCACCTGCAGAAACAGCAACACCAACCCCTAAGCCGGAAGTGGTCAGTTTTACAGATACAACGAATCATTGGGCAAAAGCAAGCATTGACGCGCTTATTGCTAAGGGACTACTAACAGGTTATTCCGATGGAACCTTCCGTCCAAATTCAGGATTAACCCGTGCTGAAGCCATCAAGGTCATTGCAACGTACATGGGACTTGAAGGGCAAGCAAGTAGCTTTACAGATGTATCTGGGGCTTACTGGGCGAATAAGTTCATTGGTGCAGCGGCCGGATCAGGCTTGATGAACGGATACAGCGATGGAAGCTTCCGTCCGGACAAGAAGATTAGCCGTGGTGAATTAGCAGCACTAATCACTAGAGCCTTTAAGCTGACAGGAACCGGAAATACATCCTTCGCAGATGTTAACAGAAATGTATGGTATTATGCTTCTATTGATGCCCTCGCCTCCAATAAGATTATTACCGGATACGCCGACAGCACCTTTAAGCCTGAAAAAGATATTACCCGAGCAGAGTTTGCAACCATGGTATCCAGATTACTGGAGACTGTGAATTAAAAGAAGCATAGTCCTTTGATCTGTGACCCGCAAGAAAGACACTTTGAAAAAAGTGACCTTCTTGCGGGTCTTTTGTGTTTGAATCAGAAGATTACAAATATTCCTAATTCCGAGCGATACCAATGGAATTACGATAGATCTTGCTCTTCAAAAAATAAACCAATTACGATTTATCCCAAATCGAATTGATTTACTTTTTCTTTTTCTTTTTATATTTAATTTGTGATTTTCGAAGACTTCCGTCCGATTAAGCTTTAAAGCATTTCCTACACACAGTATGCGTTTTCGCTTTTCTATCACCATTTGCATCTGTATAGTAACTTCCAGTTGGGTTTGATCTCAATAAATGTATGCATTTAATAACTCAAGGCTTCAACAGCTTGCGGTAACGTTCTTTCGTATTCCTTATGTAACACATAACGTTGGACGCCTCTCGAAGCGTCTACTGCTTCCCTGGCATACTTGATAGCGGTTTCGCTGTTGCCTGCTTTGAGTTCAATTTCCGCGAGCAGCGCTGATCTCATCCATTGCTTCCTGATTGACTCAAGATGTTCCCGCGCCTGAACGCTCTTCCCGTCCTGGAGCAGCAGAACCGTTTCGTAATATGCCCGGTAATCTGAATAGCGGATATACGGCACGGCTTCCTGAACAGCAGCCATATCCTTGCGGTAAAGTCCATACGCCGCCTTGTACGTCGCCTGTACCGTTACCCGCTTATATTTGCTCATCAGCTGCTCCATAATCGTTCTTGATTCATCCTCAAGTCTGTTCGCAAGAATATAATAAATATAAACGGAAGGCTTGTTTTTCTGGCTGCGTAAAAAGGACTCTATGCGGTCCACACGTTTTTCCAAAATTGCAGGATAATAGAATTGGGTTATAAAAGCAATAAGGCCAGCTACCACAGTTACCCCTACTATCAGGATTGGTGAATAGTCATTGAGTGCCAGGAATAAGACAACCACGAACAGCGCGGAATAAATAAAAATGCTCCAGCCAAGGCGCTTCATTATAATTCTCCTTTGAATATCAAAATTAACAAGCAAAAACCCCATTTAAAAAATATTGTATCACAATCCATAATATAGTCAGTAGGAATCATCAGATAATTCTGCCGCAAATGCACTTTGTTCTAACTGATAACCACTTGTATTCTTTTACGATTTCTTAAGAAATGATTTCTATAGTTACCGTATAAACATAGATACCTTTCTTAATTTGATAGGGATCGTGAATATTTTTGGTCCAGCCGGTATCCCCGCCAAGACCTGCATGTTTGTGATCAATATGAAGATAAACAGAATCTGAATTTCCCAGCTCGTCTTCATAGGCGGCGTTGTCATATTGCTCAATACTGTGCCCATGAATATCAAAATGGAAATGTCCCGCTGCCGATACTTTTACTGCTTGTTCTTTGGATGACAAATATAAATACCGGACATCTTCTTTACCACCACATTCTACCGGTAAGATATAGGGTACGTGCTGCTGTTCTACAGTGCTCTCATAGACTCCCACGAATGCGGCAGATTTACGATCCGCGTAGTTCTCCCATGGCCCACGGCCATACCATTTCATCTTCTTCCAAGCATCAGAGAACTTAAAGCTCAGTCCAATTCTCGGGAGGGTGTCGACCTTGGCATTGTTCACAACTGTATTTGTGATTTCTATCCCTTTGCCGCCGACGGTATAATTGGTTTTGGTTTCAATGCATCCATGATAGATACAATGAACTTGAATGATAACAGCAGCAGGTGCTGCAAATACCCGAATATTCTTGATTTCTTTCTCATTGGAATGAAGCCCGAGAGCTTTCCATTCATCTGCATAATTGGACGATTCGAGATGAATACCTGCATCAATTCCTGTTGGAGGGCGATAGAAGTTATTGGTTCCTCCCGTGAAATAATTCTTGTGATTGTATTTTACAGAGATGAACTCTGCGGTTTCTTTCGAGAAAAGAACCGTTGTATTTTCATTATAGATATGAATTTCATTTGTCGTTTCATCATACTTCAAGCTATCCTTTTCTATATCTCCGGTATGCACTTTATTCACAGAATCCTTAATCTCTATCTGGCATGCATAAATACAGGTTCCCTTCTTAGAATAAAAGGTGTCCTCGTCCAAATAAGCATAGAAATTAAGAAAAGCTTCCCCGGAGACTTTAGACGAATCGTATGGCGCTTGAAGCTTATCAACGGATTCGGGTGCTGTGTGATATCTAGGCAAACTACCGCTTTCAATCACATTTCCATCGCAAACCAGCTCCCAAACCATATTCAAATGGCTTAAATCCCGATGCGTGTAATGATTATAAATTCGATAGCCATTATTCCCAGGCATGTAATCCATTTGGATAGGAGATTGTACATTTTTTATTTCATTCGCAGCCGGCTTGAGAGTTAGATCAGGGAAAACAATACCATTCAGGCACATATCAGGAGCAGGATCAGTAACTTCTTCATTGAATGCCCCGCCATAGACATACTTTTTATTTCCGTCTTTATCTTGCTTAACAAGCGCTTTATCCTGAAAATCCCAAATAAATCCTCCTTGAAACCGCGGGAATTTATGAATGAGATCCCAAAATTCCTTAAAGTTTCCGTTACTGTTACTTTTCGCGTACGCATATTCACACATAATAAAAGGACGCAAATCTTCGCTTTCAGCCATGACATCCAAGATCCAATCTTTCTGAGGATACATAGGCGCCACAATATCGGAGATATTTGCCGGAGGATTCAAAGATTCATACTGAACATACCTTGTTTTGTCATACTCCTTAATCCAGCCGTACATCGCAGCATGATTCGCTCCATAACCGGATTCATTACCCAGAGACCAGAGAATAATGGATGGATGATTTTTATCTCTCAGAACCATCCGTGTAGCCCGTTCCATATACGCATGTGTCCATTCGGGGGATGCGCTTAACTGGCCGCCAAGACCGTGTGTTTCAATATTAGCTTCATCTACCAGGTAAATGCCCAGTTCATCACACTGGTCATACCATTCGATTGCGTGCGGATAGTGACTTGTTCTTACCGCATTGATATTCAGCGATTTCATGACCTTGATTTGCTCGCGCATATATTCTGTTGTTACGGCTCGTCCGGTTTCAGGACAAAAGGCGTGAAGATTGGTTCCCCGTATAATGAGACGCTTCCCATTAATTCTCAGGACCCCTTTTCGATCGATCTTCACTTCACGGAAGCCGACATTCGCGCTCTCAATATCAATTACATTTCCAGAACAATCAATCATTTCTAACACCAATTTATAGAGGTAAGGGCTCTCATCGCTCCACAATTGAGGATTTGAAATGCTTTTCGTAACCTTTGCTACATATTTTTCTTGCAGGTAGAAATCACAATCCGCAAATTTTGGCGTTTCAAACTCAGTAACCAATTGCTGATCGCTATCATACAGGGACAACCGCACATGGGCCTCACCATAACCATTCACTTGATTATTAGGTGCAACCGTCACTTTTAATTCGGCATTGTTGTAATTCCCTGAAAAGAGGGTTTCGATCTTATAATCATGAATGCGCATACGTGGTTTTGCATAAATGAGAACATCTCGGTAGATCCCCGAGAGATGCCAGTAATCCTGATCCTCCAGATAGGTCCCGGCTCCAAACCGCATCACCTGAACCGCTATACGGTTTTGTCCCTTTTGAATGTAATCCGTGATATCAAAAGAAGCGTTAAGCTTACTGTCCTGAGAATAACCAACCATTTTGCCGTTTAACCAAAGATAAAAACACGATTCTACACCTCCAAAATCGATAAATATATCCCTTTCGTTAAAATGTTCGTCAACTTCAAACGTTCGGACGTAACAACCGGTAAGGTTACTATCCGGCACATGAGGCGGATTCAAAATGTATTCATTATTCTTGAGTTGAATTTCGTGATGAGAACCCTCCCCTTTTTGAACAAAGGGATACAACATATTGGTGTATACAGGTTTTCCATACCCCGAAAGTTCCCAATTGGAAGGAACCGAAATATTATCCCAATGGGAAACATCATGTTCAGGACTATAGAATTCATCCGTTACTTCATCGGGAGACCCAAACCATTTAAACTTCCACATTCCATTCAGGCTATTTACGTATTTAGACTTTCTCCGGTCTCCGCTTAAAGCCTGTTCAACGGTTTCGTATACTCCGTAGGGCTCATGCATGGGATAACGGTTTTTTTGAGTAACATATTGATTTTCCCAATCTCTGCTTAGCTTCATAGGCTTAAATAACACTCCCATCCATTGTTCTGATTGGTTGATCTTTCAATGTAGATAACCTTATAATATAAGGAAAATACCTTATATTAAATGTTGAGTATGGTATTTCATTTATCCATTTTGGTAGGAGTGTGAATACATGAATTTTGAAGACATTAATGAAAATGATGTAATCTACCGCTGTATCGGCAAAGATTTTAATCAAGGTATTTTATCTTGCGGCTTTATGCGGAAAAGATCAGCAGAGCGTTCTCAATATGATTTTAAGATAGGCTATTACAGCTGTTTTGTAGTATTGCAAGGCAGTGGAACGTTTATTTCGACGGATGGTACCGTTACTCCTATGCAAGCAGGTGATCTTGTTCAACGTCTACCTGAACGTTTGCACTCTACTGCAATTGAACCAGATGGGAATTGGATCGAGTTCTATATCAGTGTCGGGTATCCTGTCTATTCATATTTAAAGACACTTGGAATTATTAATTCCGATAAGGTAGTCCAATCGACACTGCATACGAATGATTTTTTCTTTGATTTTGTTTCCTTGCTGAAAGCCTTGAAAAGTGCAACAGATGAAAGTCTTCCCTCCCTGCTAATGAAGTCTCAGGATTTGATTATCCGATTACACAGTAGCATTCATAATGCTCATAGCAATGAAAATGATAGTAAAATAACAAAAGCCTGCGAGCTGATTAGTGTCTCCAATGATATTCACTTTGATATTCAGGAAGTGGCATCTGCCGTGAATATGGGCTACGAGAACTTCCGGAAATTTTTTAAAGATACTACGGGGATTTCCCCTAAGCGATATCACACTGAACATTTAATGAGACAGGCAAAAATGATGCTGCTATCTGGACTTCCCATCAAACACGTAGCCGTTAGTCTTGGTTACGGGGATATATATTCATTCACCAAACAATTTACGAAGTCAGAAGGGGTATCTCCAGGACGTTATATTCGTAAATCAAAACCTGTTCAAAAATAAGTTTGAAAAATAAAAAGCAACTCATCCGCGACACATAACTCCGCGAGATTCCCAGATCCTTCGCGATCTCCCGCTGCGTCCGCTCCTCCCCGCCAGTGTCCAGGCCGAAGCGGCCAACGACGACCTCTTTCTCGCGTTCATCCAATATATCAAGATTACGGTAAATCTTGCTTTTCTCTATCTTGAGATCCACCTCTTTAATCACATCATCTGCCTCGGAACTAAGAATATCGATAAGCGTGATCTCATTGCCTTCCTTGTCTGTCCCAATCGGATCGTACAGGGACACGTCCTTGCGAGTTTTTTTGAGTGAACGTAGGTGCATCAGGATTTCCATCTTAATGTCATTAGTGCGCATATTTTAAAAGGTAAATATCTCGACCGAATCTTCGTAGACCCTGATTTCTCTAACGACCTGACGAATCAAATCACGCTTCTCTTCAAAAGTAAGTTCTGCCTGACCTTTAGATAAGTAATGTTGAACGGCTTCCATCAAGACATGAATGTTGTACTCTGTATTTTGAGCAGAATTCAACATATGGCTTAGTTCAATCAATTGGGCATTTAGACCTTCTTCTTTCTGCGAAAGCTCCTTCAATTCTTGACGAATATCTTCTTCAGCAATACCGTCTTCACTAACTGCAAAGAGTTTAATTAGCTTCTTTCGTGCGTTTTTGGTTTTCTCAATTTCCTTTTCCATCCTCACAATCTCAGCAATTTCAAAAGGTTCCTTACTCTTCTCCTCCTGCAAAGCTGCTGCGATTTCATCGGGATTGTTTAACCAGGTTGTCACTTGGTCCCAAACCTGTTCTTCTATCAGGTGAGCCTTAATTCTTCGTCCACATCCTTTTGATTTGGCTCCTGCAGTGTTCTTAATGTCTGTATATTCCGGTACTTTCTTTCCCCAATTGTTTGACAATCGTCCCGTCATGGTATTACCGCAGTCCCCACATCTTAACAAACCGCTCAATAAATATGGGTGTTTGCTTTTTTGAGCCCATCTCCTTCTAGACTCCGATAATAATATTTGTGCATGTTCGAATTGAGCCTCGTCTATGAGAGGAGGACAAGGAAGAAGAATCCATTCGCCTTTAGGTCTCTCTTTCATAGGAATCTTTTCTTCATCTTTCCTGTGCTTATTCCCTAACATACCTTCTGTATTCCAGCGATTTTGATAAAATTCACCGATATAGGCTCGGTTCATAATGATTTGCCTTACTACTTGGCGATGCCACATCGAAGCCCCTCTTTTTGTAGGTACACCTTTACTGGTTAAGTATAACGCTATACCATTCAATCCTTGAACAATTGTATTGGGTTGTGTAAATAAATCAAATATTAGTCTGACTATAGCTGCCTCATCTTCATCAACAAGAAACTGTTCTGATTCCTTATCAAAACTGTAACCGTAAACTTGAAAATCACGCAGTACTCTTCCTTGCCTTGCTTTTTCTTTTCTCCCTCGGCTCATACGTTCTGTTATCTTTGACTTCTCAAACTCCGCTATAGCTCCACGCATAGAATAAAACAAATTTCCTTCAGGAGTTTTAGAATATTCACCATTAACAAAAACAAGTTCTATCCCTCGCCGATCAAATTCATCAGTTATGATCAGTTGGTTCATTAACTTTCGAGACAATCTATCCGGGTCAAGACAAATAATCTTAGTAATAATTCCTTCTCGAATATCATCCCGTAATTTGGTTAATGCCGGTCTATCCAAAAATTCACCAGAAACCCCATCGTCCACATATTCCTTTACCTTATTCGTTCCCGCTTTCTGACGGCATTGACGAACTTGATCGTTCAGGCGGAACCCGTGCTTCGCCTGCTCCTCCGTACTCACTCTGGCATATACAGCTATCACTTTTTTCCCTCCTGAACTTCTCTAGAAGGTAATCATAACAGGCAATGCGTGCTCTGTCATTGGAATCGCCTACCACAAGTTTCACATGCACCCGGCATCCCCTCCTTGTAGAAGGATATGCGGTTACTGCTTGGACACTTGATAAAATAAAAAATGACCTCAAACACACATGTCTAAGGTCATCTGAGACATATTTCTGTCACCCTACTAATTCCAAATAATCTAATTTATTTAATTGCTCTTGTGACTGAATGATCAGATCCTGCAGTATCCAGAGAAAATGAAGAGCTCTTTTTAAATTACCACAGCCTACGTTTCGTTCAATACCTATAATGAGTTCATCAATTATGATAAGATCCTCTTCAATCTGCCTGGCTAGATTCGAAGGATGAAGACTAAGCAAGCTTAATTTATGCTGATTCTGAGAATTATAATAAAACTCCTGAATTTTAGTCTGCAGCAACTCCAAAATAAACGACTTTTTATACAGTTGAAGGACTGAAGGCTCTGAGATCAAATCCATATTACACCTTCTGCATCAGCTTCGATATCAACTTCATATCCTGCTGGTTAAGATCAAGAATTTCCTCTTGCAGCCTTTGAAGGACTTCAAGATTATTTTGTTGAAGTTTCCCTTGAGCGGAAAGCTCACTTAATACAGATTCTTGATTTTCTTGAATTTCCCCAAGCACCTCACGGGCATCCCTTCTTTGGGATTTCAGGATATCCTCCACTACGGTTTTCGTATCATCAAGGGTATCCGCAATAGCCAACTTCATCTCAGACATATGCTTGTTTAAATATGTAGTCCATTCCTTTTGGTTAACCGCCAATTGACCCGCTATAGCAGTATAGGTAGTTTCCAGTTTACTTAGGTACATTGCTTGACGATCTTCTGATTGTGCTACCTCTGTTCTTAGAGCAGTTAGCGTCTCTCCGGTCATGATTTTGGTTGCCTGAATCGATTCGAATTCTTCTGTAAGGCGAACCTCGAATAAATTCACAATACGGGATGTAAATTCTCCTAATTGCTCAGTTACCCGTTTGGCTTGTGCCTGCTGATCTATAGCGATCGATATCATTTCGTTCTTCGCACCCTCTAATTGCTGCAAGGAGCCTTGTTGAAAAGCTTTCATATCCTCCGCAGCCTGCAGCAATTTAGCTTGAACACTGTCTGAATAACTGACAAATCGCTCATGCTGTTCAGTTAGCTGCCGTATGCTGTCTTGTACAGCATTCTGTGTCTGTACAGTTGCTGACTGTAGCTCTGCTCTTCGTTCATCCATTATTCCTGCCGCAAAATAGCAAAAACAAGCAACCAATAGTGATAATACACTTGCAATGATGTAACCTATAACGCCATACGTAGTGTATAAAGGTATCAGCAGTGCGCCCACGAATACCAATGTGCCAACGCCTGCCATAGTTTTGATCTTCATCTGTATATTCCTCCTATATTTCATTAAGCCAATCTATTCCAAAGATCATAATGCTTCTCAATTATTTCTTCTACCGCCTGACATAGGATAACCTGCGCAACATGAGTAAAAGCTTCAATAAACTGAGCTTTATAGGTTTTAATGGCAGCCATATACTGGATTTCCGAAAGGCCCTCTGCTATTAAATCCCCCCTCTGAAAAGAGGCACTAATGTGCTTAAAGCTCATTTTCCATACCGTATCGAGCTTAGACTTCAACAGTGAGTCCAAATCATAGACTTCGCTTTCATCTATTTTAATTTTCACGAATTTCGCTATCAGCTCATTTAGTTTGGGGAGGAGATGCTTTCGAACTTGATTGTTCCAGCCCACAATTAAACCGGATGATTCATTGACCCAATTCTCATAGGAAAAAACAGGGTCCAAAAGATCTGCTGTAACCTCACCGGATACCATCCATTGATAGTCTTCATGAAAATACTTGCGAAAGAGCCTATGTTTTGCTTGTACATTAAGTTTGATATGAGACTGAATAGGAGCGAAATAGGAGCGCCTTGTATATAGCAGTGACGTAAACAGTTTGCGATCTGCAGCAGATTCTACCACTAATGTCTCATCACATATTCCCAGACTCGACCATCCTTGTATTGCTTGCTCTATGGCCGTATCCTCTCCTGATAAATCGGAATAGCCATACCGTCGTCCGCCACGAAGCAAACCTACTGTCGTATTCAGAGGCTTAAGATTCAAACGAAGCTCTGTCAATGTATCTACTGCGTTTTTTTCTTCGAATGGAAAACTGTCCACCCATAAGAGCCGTGAATCAGGCTTTAACCAAGCCTGCTCCCGAAACTGTGCCATGAATGACAAGTTCAGATCAAATGACTTTCCGAAGGACGGCAATATAATGAAAATAAATCCATGTGGAATTAAATCTTGTGATACAGGGAAATATTTGGCGATAACACATAAAGAACCCGGACTGCTGGACGGTATAGATATGAATTCTCCAGTTTCCAATTCTGCCCAGGCTGTATTTTGCTGGCTTGGAAATAAGAAAAGAGGAATCTCTGTTTCCTCGTCTGTCTCTCGGGATGGAATCAAACCTCTAAATGCAGGATCGAGCAGGTTACGAAACCAATCATATCGCTCCGTACCTAACATACCTGCAACAAAGACAGGCCGATGAACCTGCAATAGGCGTTTTAATGGATGCATACTTCATTACCTTCCAGTCTTGCAGCGGTCGCAACAAGATACTCCAAAAAAACATCAACTTGTTGAACGGCCTGATCCTGATCAGTGGTCTGATGATGCTTCTCCTCCAAGAGTCTCTGCAAATCATTTTGCATGGATTCCATCCTTTGCTTGCTCTCGACGGTCGCCGAAATAATGATCGCTTGCACCTGATGACGATAAGCTTGTTCAATTTCAAGTAGAAGCATGGCATGAACTCTGGAAAGCTCCTCCTCGAACAGACTTGCCAACTGCTGGGCATACGTTGCTGCAGCCTCTTTCCCAGCTCTTTCCCGCTCCACCTCAAGCTGTTTCTCAAGGGATTTTTGATTTCTGAGCTGGATCTCTTTCTCCTTCTTCACTCTTTCTTCTTTCTTGCGAAGTAGCTGCAGTTCGTCCAACTGATTTATTTCCTTCTGAATCGCCTGAACATGTCGCTGCTCCAGCTCCCGTTTTCGATTGAGGTACCCCGCTTCGGCAACTTTATCCAACTCATAATGGGGAGGGGTATCAAACAATGTTCCCGCCTTACTAAACCAATATTCCAGGGTGATCAAATCCAGCAAACCGGATTGTTCTTTGGGGAATTTTTGTCGAGCCAGAGTCTGAAAGTCCTTAGCTTTAACCATAATATCCTTAGCTTTATTCACTTTTCTTAGCAGTTCATTCCCTTTTGCAACGGTTTCTATCGTCTTAGTTGCAGCTTGCAGAGTTTTGGCAGATACATTTAACTTTTGGGTAATTTGAGTAACCTTCGCAACTTTTCCTACCTTTGTCGCAATCGTCGCTGTATTTTTCCCAGGGATAAACAGGGTCAGCCAATCGGCTACATTGCCGATTTTCCCCATTGTCTCTGATGCATTCTGGTTTCCTTCAACAAACTTCATTTGAGGAGAATACGGTTCAATACCCTCTACTTCACTTCGAGCCTCGTAAACGAAACGGCCCATCTCTTGTGCCATAGCTTGGACCTTTTCTGAGGTCAAATTATACTTTTTGAGTTCGTCATCATTTTGCTGTAATAGTTCAGCTATGAGTTCCAACTCCTCCTGAAGCTGATCAACAGCATACTCCCGCTGCTGATTCATTCGGTCCGTATTCGGAAGATTAAGCTTGAAGGGTGTTTTTAAATTCAATGTACTTTCTAATTGTTCAGATATTTCTTGAATACGGCTTTGCGCACCTTTAAATCCCTTTTCTATCATTTGCTGCTTGTAATCGGTGAACATCAATTGAACATGCTGTATGTAGGCTTCAACCTGTTCCAGGGAGGTGTTTTGGGTCCATTTCTGCATAGCATCTATATTGGATTGAAGTGAAATATCACGCGCAAATTTCAATGCACAAGCTTCTTTATATTGATTGGCATCACTCTTGATTCTCAAAAGAAAGGGAGTCAATTCCATTTGAATTTGATTGCTGCTGGTATGATGCGATTTAGTAATGATTTGAATCTGCTGCTCCAGATATGCCACTTGCTCTTGCAGCATTTCTACGTTTACACTGCCTGCAGATCGGAGCAACTCTTGTTTCTCCTTCAAATGACTATGAAAACCTCTTCCTAAGACAAGGAGCCGTTGGCCCAAACTTTGATTCCATAAATCTTGTAGACGAGGATTGATTTGTCTGACGATATACTCCTGTATGGCTTCAATTCGCCACTGCCACTGTGATTGCTTCAGAGATTCTCCGTCACTGGTTATAGCAAAAAAAGGGCGTTTCCGCTCAAAGTATTTTTGGAGTTTTGTATTCTCCAACTCAAGTAAATCTTCGAGAGATTCTTCCGATGTTTTAATCTCATCAAGCTTAGTTCTCACAAAAATCAGCTCAATACCCATTCCCTCAATTTTGCGAAGAAATTTCACATCATAATCTGTCAGAGATTTCCCCATTACATAGATTAGAAATTGTGCTTGCGGAATGATCGATAAAGTAGCATCTTCGTGAGCGCGAACCAGTGTGTTAAAGCCCGGGGTATCTACGATAATCAAACCCTGTTCCAGCAAAGGGTTATTCAATTTTAAATGAAGTGCCTTTATATCTTCTAGAGCCATTCCATCCCCCGTGTGTCGGTAGGATTTAAGCGCTTCAGGGGCTATGGACCAAATGGAGCCATTATGGTGTTCTATGAACGCACCTTCCTCTTCTCCATAGGCTATAAAGGTCGGAATGGCGGTAGTTTCAGTTCCTTTTGTCGGTAAATAATCCATACCCAGAAGAGTGTTAATAAACTTCGACTTCCCGGCAGAATATTGGCCGATCACGGGCAAATAGAACTCCCCATTAAGATGTCTGGATGATAACTCTTTAAGCAAATGCAGGCTGCTCTCATCTCCTAAATAGGAGGCGATTTCCTGATGGGCATTTATTAAATCTTTCATGCTTGGTTCCCTCCTACCTAGTCCGCTATATACTGATATTCTTCTGAAGAAATGGTGTCGACCTCTATCATTTCCAGTTCTGTGGCAAGCGTTACTGCATCCGCTAATATCGCATGAATGGATTCAATCTCTTGATCACAGCCCTGAATCAGGATCTCCTTCTCATCCACTGAGGATTCCAACTGCTGTTTGCGAAGCATTAACCGGTTCTGCTTCTGTTCGATCAGCTGTTGAAGATTATTTTGGATAATATCCACTGCAATATTACATAACTGGTTGCGCTGATTACGAAGCTCCTTAACGAATAATTCCTCGGCCTCTTTCTCCATACTATCGACAAAATCCTCAATCTCATTGCGAACCTTCCGCAAAGCGGCTGCATGCTTCTTCTGGAACTGGTCCTTGAACTCCTTCTCGATCTTCTCCTGCTCCTGCCGCTTCTTCAGGTTCAACCTCTCCAGTTGCAACATTTCTTGACGATATTGCTCCGGACTCTTCTGCGGGTCAGGTATCGCTTGTAATTTCTCCTTAAATTCGTTTGATTCCTGTTCGAATTTCTGCTCAATCTTGGCAATATGAGCATCATAGTCGCGACGGGCACTTTCATCAGTGACGTAATCCGTTCTTGTCACTTCTTTTTTTCCAACTAATCCGTCTCCAATCCACCCAAAAATCCCACCACGGCTTTTCTTTTCAGTATACTCCTCTGCTATCCGATCTACAGTGGGACGGGGACCGAAGGAAGCCAAGTAGGTCTGTTCCCGTTGTTTCAGATCATCCAACTTCTGCTCTAGCTCAAATTTCCGGTTCCGTTGCTCATCAGCATGTAGTCTGTCATCGATCGCTTTATTACTCCGGTCCTCTAGTTCTTCGAGCTCCTGCTCAATACTGTCCTTACGAGTGCAGTATTCATCCAGCCCAAAATAGAAATCAAAAGAATCCGCCTCAAGCTGGCCCTGCAACTGAAACTTAACCCCTTCATGCTTGGCCGAAATTTCGCTTTCGATCTGCTGCTGGTACTCTTTATAACGGCCGTGAAGCAATTCTGTGAACTCGTCCATGAACTCTTGATACACCTGTGTGGCAACTTGATTGTATTGCTTAACTATTTTTTTGTTGAACTGCTCGATATCCTGCTGCACCTGATCAAGATCTGTCCATTCCTGCACATCACTGATAAGCCGTTGCTTCATATCACGAGTGCGGCTGGTAAGTAGAATACGCGTATCCTTCACGATTTGATTGATCTCTTCAAAAAGAACCTGCTTCTTCTCGGTAAGCTTCTCTTCCACTTGTCGTATTTCTTCTTCGAGAGCTCCAAGCTCCAATACGATATTTTGAGTATCCGCGGATTGAAGCAAGTCCTGCCTAAGTTCATTCAGCTCCGTGAGCCGTGCAACAAAAAGCGTCTTCACCCGGTCCACTGGCGCGTAGAGCTGTTGGCGTGTTTTCTCTCCTTGTATAAGAAAACGCCATAGGCGCTGCTCAAACGCCTCCATTCTCGAAATGGAAAGATAGTGCTGCTTCTCTACTGAGGAATGGGAGTCCTTCCCCTGATAAGTCAGAGGCTGGCTACTTCTTGCGACCAATCCTGGATACGCGGCAACAGGCCAGATCTCTGGCAGCGGCTGATCCGGGAAAAACTTGCGATAGTTAGCCCGCAGATTATCCATAACATCTTCTACAGATTGTTCGTTGGATTTCACTACATCAATTTTGTTTAGGACCAGTATAATGGTATCTACCTTAGATCTTAGATTTGTAAGGAATTCGAAATCCGTCTTTCGACCTGGCTGCTCCGCAGAGAACATGAAGATACAAGCATGAGACTTTTCAATTTGTCTCTCTGTAATTTCCTTATGACCCTCAGCCACACCGTTGAGCCCAGGACTGTCAACGAGCATCACACCATCATTTAGAAACTTGGAATCCAGGAAAAGTTCTACCCGATCGATTTCATCCGCTACATGAAGATCACTCTTGGTACTTACAAACCGTTCAATAGTCTTGGCAGTGGCATCCGAATATTGCGGCTGCTTATTTAAATCCTTATAATAGATTGCCGATCCGTATCCTTCCGGCCCAGCATCCTTATGCCGCAGAAAATTAACAGTAGCCGTAGTTTCGTTTGTAAAAGAAGGAAGGTACTTATCTCCCATAAGTGCATTTAAAAAGGTTGATTTGCCCGCACTGAACTCTCCTACCACTACAATAGAGAAGTACCCTTTTTCCAGATGAGTGTATAAGGTTTCAAAAGATTGCACCTGATCCTGCATATCAATAGCTGCAAAATAATCCCGTGCCTGTCCCAGCAGTGACATCACTCGCTGCTTTCTATGTTCATATTGCTCCTTGATCCATTCAGTATCCACGAAACATTCCTCCTTTTAGCTGCCCGCCTGGGTGAATTTAATATCCAATGTATTTTGATATAATTGCGAAATCGCTTCCTGCAGGGCTTCAAGAGGCGCGATCCGCTGCTGTATTTCTTCCTTGCTGGATTGCAGCATCATATTTAGCCTATGCCTTGCCTCTGCCTGATTCTTCTCGTAAAAATCCTGCACCTGTTGCCGAATATTCATCATATTGTCTTCAACGTTTTGTTTAGACGTCTCAACTAGAACATAATATACCTGTTCATTTAAGAATTTTTCGATCTGCTCCATAAGTCTCCGCTTCTCCGAGCGCAAAAACTCGTTCTTCGCTTTCATTAAAATCTCATCATACTCAAGCTGCCCGCGGCGGATGTCTTCCTCAACGTGGAGCAACTTGGTCTCAAGTGAATTCAGTAAGTCAGCAAACTGCGCAGCCTTGGTTTCAAATTGCTTTTTTCTTAACCGTAGTTCCGTACTTTCCTGCTGCAGGCTATTCTTGAGGTTGGCATATTTCGACTGAATCTGCTCCTTGTTTCTGCGCCATTGATCCCTTGCACTCGTATCCGTTACAGTTGCCGTGTAGGCCTCCTCATAAGTGCTGCTGCCAAATAAACGAAATAGACTTACTTTACTCCTCTCTCTAGTCCGATAACGAGTCTCTTCATACTGGCGAATACTTGGCTCATTTCCTATTCTATTTTGCTCCGTTGCCTGAGTAACTTCGGCCTGTGCAATCCCTGCCTGTACCTTTTTCACCTTTAGCTCTATCTGCTGAAGCTCCTTAACCATCCCTTGCTTCTCGTCCACGATCTCTTTTGTCTTAATTAAATAGGCGATCTTCTTTTCCTGCAGTTTGTCCAACTGCTTCTCGAACTTATAGTCACTTCCATCAAATTGTACAGCCTTGATCACTAGAGTGCCTTCCGTGCTTATTTCCACCGAAGGTGCATAATCTTTTGCTCTCATTATCGAGGTCTGATAAATCTCCTCTAATATTGAGGAAATGTAGTAGTGATATTCATAGGAGAGCGTACTCATTTTGTTCTGCAACAGATTGCTGTATGTATTTTGCTGCATAGATAATTCAAACGCTTCAAAATTATCCAGTTGCACCTTCTCACGAACCTGCTCTAGGATAAGGGCAACATCCTGGGCAGTTTTCTCTTTTAATAACTTCTCCAGGCCTGATTGACGGCTGTTCATATAATGAGTTAACTTATCCCAATTCCTGCTAGAGAACTCAGCAAGCTGAATTAATCTTTGTTCAATATCACTTGTTTCCTTGGCATCCAGCTGTATCTCAGTGAACGTCCGCGCCTTTTCCAATTCCGCTGTAAGCTCCTCTAGCAAGCTCTGAAAAGCAGCGGATAACGAAGTATGAAATATCCGGTTCTTCTCTCCATTCAACACATCATTCCATAAATAAGTTTCAAAAGACTGGAATAAGGAGTCCTGCAAAAGTCTCTCACGGTCATCCGGTGTTAAGTCTACTAAATCCCCACTGTAAAGTCTCGGGATGGCAGCATCTTTGGCCACAAGCGCTTTAAGTGCAGACACACCAAAGGTCCGCAGGGAGGTATCCCTACCTTTTTCCCCGTCAACCAAATTAACAAACAGCTGATCTTGAAACGAATGCAGCATGTGCTCTACGTTATCTCCTTCTGAACTCTTGATTTCATCGATGAAATTCAAGACGAACAGAAATGAACTCTGATGCTTTTGGAGAATTCTTAAAAATTCCAGATTACTGTGCGCCAGGCTGCGAAGATGAAACAAACAGATACTAGCGTGAGCCTGCTTGATCTCGTGCATTGTCAAATCACGGTGTCCGTCCGCCACACCATTCAGACCGGGTGTATCAATGAAAACTACCTTTTCATCCGTACTTTTAAAATTCACATATACATCTACATGCGAAATCTCCTGGACCACATTTAAATTAGACTGTGTGGTTGTATACATTTTTAGAGCATTTGGATTTTCTTGGAGATCCAGCACAACATCCGGTTTCTGCTTATCATTAAAATGCACGACAATCGTATCTGCGCTGGGATGTCCGGCGGGTACATTGCGAATATATGTTACAGTTGCTGTAGTTTCCGTAAGCGCGTGGGGAAGGATATCCTTACCAATCAATGCATTCAAGAATGTTGATTTTCCTGCACTGAATTCACCTACTACCGTAATGCGAAATTCCTTCTCTTCTAATTGCTTTGCGATTACTTTGGCCCTGGTTTTATAATAGCTCTCCGAAGCTGTATCACTTAGATCCAAGGCTTCGAACCTTTCCAGGAATCTGAGCATCTGCTCTTCAAAAGTGTCTGACACTGTTACATTCATTCTCGGTTTTCATTCCTTTGTCATTGTTTCTTAAGATAAACCTTCATTAATTCTGTAACCGTTCTTAACTCCTGCTGATAATGTGGAGGGTGGACACCACTTTGCGCTACTTTTCCCAGAAGGGGTTCAATAGCTGTGAGAACTGGCTGTTCTCCTGTTCTCACAGCTTCCAAAAGCACTTGCAGCTCCAGCTTCTTATTTTGTACGTATACGATTTGCGCATTGGCTCTCTTCGTCAAGTCCTCTGCCAATACATGACCGGCTTCGCTATGATCGAGCCCTCGTAGGATTTGTCCCAACCTGTTCTGTTTATAGTCTATTTTTCTATCCACTTGAGTACGAACCTGCTCAGTTAATGCTTCAATAGCATGAATTAAGGCTGCTTCCTCTTCCCTGGCCAGCAACGATTTGAACTTCATTGATAATCTCCATCCTTGGCTGGCTCCAAGAATTGCACCTACTCCGCTGCCAATTAATCCGCCGGCAGGACCGAACAAAAACAAACCTGCGGCTGATACAGCATGCTGGCCAATCGTCCCCATCACTACCTTGGAGGAAGTATCGCTGAACACGTTGAACACAGCTTGACCCAAAGAGGTCTCATCAAAGATGAGCCTTTTGGTTTGCGAAATAGTTGATACCAGCAGTGAGATGTACGGAATTTCAAAATCAGTCAGATCCTCCGCAGCCAATAAAGAATCCTTAGTTGCTTGAACCACCTCGGCATGCTGAACATGCGTTGCATACACCATAGGATGGTTCTCAAAGGTATTTGCCAGCTCTTCATTTACATAAACAGGAATATCAGGATACTTCTGAAGATGTTCTTTTACTCCTTCAGGGCTTAACAGATTCTTGACCTGAAAAGGTGCTCCGTCCACCAATAGATCATAACCAGCTTGATTGGAAGTCTCCGGAAATTCAACGTCATATCCTTTGGCCTGCAGCTCTGCAGCGACCATCCGCTCTGCTACGTAGCCCTGCATCTGTGCAATATCTCCCGTGTCTAATTGTATATTCACCGAGTCCGCAAACTCAGAGTATGTAAAGAAGGAGGATAAATCTTCTGCCCTGGAGAAGTCGACCCCCTCCATCACCAGCGGATCTATTCGAAAGTAATCGAACAAAAACTCACCGGTGCTTATGACACCGATACTAAAGCTTTGCTTCAATTCCTCCGCGTTGCCAAATAAAAATGACTGCATAGGGTTTTGCGTTTGTTGATTCTTCAAGGGTTGCAGCGGCTCTTGGAGTGCTTCCTTATATTTGTGCTGATTCCACAATGACCAAAACTTGGGGTTAGGTATTCCTTTCACGAGGCACCTCATTAAATTCTGAATTAAGCACTAGATGTGTTCTAATCCATATATTCTCAGCTCATAGCTCTTCTGTTCTTTTCTTAAATCAGTTAGTGTTGTTTGCTGACGCTCTTGCTGTAATTCATAATCAGCCCGCTCTCGTTGCAGCTTCACTATATGATGGCGCAGGTCTTGGTTATGCTGTTTGGTTATGTAAATACGCTCCCGTTCTTCTCTTCCCCACTCCTGAGTTCCCGCAAGAACCTCATTCAGAAGTTTGTTCAGCAGCTCATTTTGTCTACGTTGAAGCTCCGAAAGATCCATGTGATTAGAAACGGATTTCACCTGATCCCTTATCCATCCCATCAATCCAGCCTCATTGTACTGCTTACTATGCCTAATACTGCCCGCTTCACGTCTCATTTCGATATATCGAGCAGCAAGCACTGTGAAGCGATTCGACACTTGCAGTTGCTCCAAATCAGTTTGGATCAGCTTAGTCTTCAATGCAGCTTTAGCATTCTCGATGCTCAGATTGTTCTCGAAGATGGTCTGCTCCTTACTTCGAATCTCGCCCGTTAATGAAGCAATCTGCTTCTTCCCATCCTCCAACGTTCTTTCAATATCCCTGATTTTAGTTCTAAGGATTTGATATTGATCGTGGGATGTTTTCCAGAGAGTTATGAGTGGGGTATAGGAAACAATCTCTTGCTGCCCACTTAGAAATGGCAGTGTGATTTGCAGGATCAGAATAGGCAGCATCTTATTTTGCAGCTTTTGATTCTGGGAACGATATAGGAAAAAACCCCCACCGCCTAAAAGAAGGAGGAGGAAAATTGGACTCGCAAGCACGGCTACAAAAGAGGTTAGTGCTGTATAAGTTCCAAAAGACAAAGTAACACCAAATAATCCCGCCAGTGAAGCTAATAAGGAGGTAGCAGTGGTGTAGAAAGCAAATCCGCTCACCTCCACGATAGCTGCAAATAAGACACTGGCACCGCTGGTCGCAACAATCCTTTGCAGCATCTCATTGGTCAGTTTATCCACTCCAAGCTGCTGCTTGATTTGTGTTTGCTTTTCTTCAGGCATGGCTTGAATAAACTTCTCTACTTTTTGAACATATTCTGATCGTGCATCTGCGGAAGCACTGTCTATTTCCTTCACTGCCAGTTGAAGCAACTGATCCAGTTGGAAGTGAACCATGGATTGAAGCGGCCCCGCATCAGCATTATTATTCTTATAACCCTTATAGTGAGAATCTTGCTCAGCCATCCGTCTTTCTGCGATTATAATTATTTGCCCAACATATTCCTCTAATTCCTGATCTGCACTGAGATGGGCTCCCCTTAGATCCATTCTCTTCGCCATCTCCAAAACAATCTGAAGCTGAAGATCTTCATCCGATCTATACTGAAGAGCAGTCACTTTCTCCTCCAGCTTCTGTATGAAATGATTGGTATCTCCTGGAAGCAGATCTTGAATTTTTGAGCCTAATAAATCCATAATTCCTGTATCACAGCATAGTATATATATGATTCTCAAATCTTTGCCATGCAGTGAGAATAAAGCTTGTCCAAATATCCGACCATTCAATGATTTTGAGCCTCCTTATCATGCTATTCTGAGAATAAATTCCGGACTCAAGAATCAATTTTCTATAAATATCGGTTCCAATGTACTATTATTCTATAGTAATTAGAAATGTCTGTAAATGTTGATTTCAATAGAATCAGCTAGAAAAATGTCAGGTAAAAGAGACTCTATGTACAGAGTCTCTTAGAGTAGTGTAATTGAAATCTGCACACCTCAAAAATCACATTAATGAATGGCTCCTTAAAGCCTCAATTCTTCGATCAATTGAAGGATGTGTGGATAAAATATCAAGCCAACTGCTTGAAGTGTGAATTTTGAAGGCAGCATATGCCTTTTGATTCGGTGGGGTAACCGGCGTTTGATGCTTTAAATATTCCAAAGCGCTTATCATCGAATGGCTATCCAGCAATTGAGCAGCCAGATGGTCTGCTTTGAATTCCCTATGTCTTGAAAAGGCTTTTACCAGCAAGCTTCCCAAAAACATAAGTATCACTGTTAACAGAAGTCTTGTGAGAGTAATTACCCAAATCATCATCCGGGAACCCTGCTCCGAGAAGCGGGAGAACCATTCTAGCAATTGCAAAGGCAAAGTACACAACATAACCACAGAGTTGATAACACTTTGAACTAGTGTAAGGGTTAGCATATCTCCATTCGCAATATGGGCAATTTCATGTGCGGCAACGGCAGCAAGTGCTTCTTCATCCATGTTCTCCAAGATTGCCGAGCTGAATGCGACTAAGGAACGATTCCTTGTGACTCCAGTAGCAAAAGCATTTATATCATCACTTCTATATATCCCGACTTGGGGTGTTTTCCCGAGACCTGCCTTCATACTTAACGTCTCAACGAGAGTGAAAAGATGGTGTTCAGCATCGCTTTGAAAATGTTCCTGATCCACTATATACATTTGGTGTGCACGCTTAGCCATCCAACGGGACAAACATAAAGAAATGAAAGGCAAAGTACAGCTTGCCAAAAGAACGAAAGGAAAGATGCCGATCAACGCACCTCCAGAAATAATCGATAAAGATAATAGAATAGCTGCATTTGCTAACAGAAACCAACTCAACGTTTTCCATTTTCCACTTTTAATTTCGAGATGTTCTGTAAGTGTTATTTTGTCGATAATAGATACCATCTCTCCCATCATAAAGAACCGTCCCCTTCAGTATTCTCCAGATTATTCGTTATAACCACCAGATGCGTGAAACTCCCACCGAGCTGATTCTCTACTTCAGTTCGTCCAACGGTATATCCTGTAATACTCACTACATCTCCCACCTTAACCGTACCGCTTGGGACCATACAGAAGAACTCCACGATCGTCCCATCTTCGCTTTCAATTACAATATCTGATGCTACACCTGCTTTACCGGTATCGCTACCCGGAGGGTAATCCTCAGCAATCGCAACCACTCCCGTAAAAATAATCGGTGTACCATAGTAGCTCCAAGGTGCTTTAATAACTTCCCCTGGGACAGCTGGTTCACCTTGAGAAATTACCTCCATAGTCTTAAGCATATCAATGGCCAGTTCTACGTTACCGTTCTCCATCGCATCCGGCTCATCAGTGTTCCATTCAGGATGGTTCAGTCCTTCCTTCACTGGTTTCACTTCAGCCTCTGTATCGTCCTGCTGAGAGGGCTCAGCTTCTTGCGCCGCATTCAAGGCAGCAGTCTCTTCCGACACGGTGTTAGATGCCTCGGCTGGCCTTTGCTCCTCTTGCGAGGCTAACACCTGGGGAGTCTCCGGATCTTCAGAGGTTATTCCTATTCCTATCATTAGAACTACTAGTGCTGATCCATACAATAACAGGACCCTTCCACGACCTCTTTTCTCCTGTTTTCCCCAGCGCACAACAGCCCCAGGTTTAACTAAACCAATAATAATAGATAGAATACAAATAATAACTAGTATCATCAACAACGCTGACATCATCATCACTGCTCCTTATTTTCTTATATTGAATATGTACAGAAGAACATCCTACTTTAAAAAATATTGAAGCGCTTGAAAGACCCTAAAATACATCAGTTGCTCATTCGGACTCCTCTGCTTCAATTCATGAGCAATCCGCTCAGGAATATTGAATACTGACATCTCTTCTTCATTACTTAATAACTCGGCTTCAGGCTGCTCTAATAGCAAGCTTCTGTCTACAGAAAGGGCATCGGCGATTTTCCCGATCATTCGAATGGTGGGTGAACGCCTTTTCCCACGTTCGATCTGTCCCAGATAGGAGGTGTCAATCTCGGCCCTATAGGCTAGTTCTTCCTGCGTCCACCCTAATTGCTTCCGTAATTCACGAATCTTCTCTCCCATTTGTATTTCCCGCTGATCTGATATCCCCCTCACCACCTGTTTTTGCTCCTTCTGCCCCGATCATAGAATAGAAAGTGAAATTTACCCACAGAAGATAACCTTGATTAAGGAGGATCTTAGTCACTATTATCCCTACTCCTCTGTCTGAAGTTATAGTATCATGGTCTCAGATAGAGCCTTGGCAGAAGTAGAATCGTTTTTCAAGAGAGTCAAATCTTCGTATTCCCGCTTAACAACTCAATATTTCAAATCTCTCTAGACTTAAGTTCACACGAAAGACAAATATGAAATAGAATACCCGAAAGCAAGCTGCACAATAGACACATTTGAGTTATATAAAGGAGCCTGAAATGAACAGGAGCAGAACACTGAAGCGATTTTTGTACAAGGAGTGCGATTTCGACTTTGATTTATCCGAGATTCATCGGGAATGGAGCTTGGACAGCCTGATTAAGGCTCTGGATACGGGACAGCCTCTTCACGATGCCTGCCTCCATTTGGGACTTAATGTTGAGCATACGGTGAAGTTGGTTAAGTCCTATTCCCTTCAAGCGATCTATGAAGAACAACGTCATCTCACGCCCAGACAAGTAGAATTAATGAATCAATATCACGATCACACAGTGTTTGACCGGACTCTTGGCGATATCCTCAAAGATCTTATGTATCTTGACCCTCAGGCCTGGCTGCAGACCTTCGAGAATTCCATTCTATATCTGAATGATGAGATTCCTTCGGAAAAAAGGGCTGTTTCTGCATCCTCCTTATCTGCGGAAGAACAAATCCTAATCATTGAGCGCCTTTTTGGCCGCAGTCCGCTCACCTTTGACAACCCGGAGGATACGGATGGCTTTGAAATGGATACTGTCAGACAAGACTGGAGCGAACACGGAAGCAAGTCAGGTGCTGCGTTCCTTTTTTTCAGTAGATATCTCAAGCAGGATCAATTTCTGCATCCTCACCCCAATGATATACTGACTAATCACCGGAGAACGAGAATACATAAGCAATATGGAATGTTCCAAAGTATTCTGAAGGACGTTTCGTTTCATCAAGAGATTACCGGAGATATGCGGAGATATGAAAGTGAACTGCATACCGCCTATGTGAATTATACAAGTGCCAAAATCGAGGCGGCTGGACTGCTGGATCTTCCTGGTCAAAAGCGGAAGGGCGAAGCTATTGTGAAATTGACCGCGCTTCTTACCCTAGTCAAGGACCCTGAGCTCCGAGTCTTTTTATTCGATAACTTGGTAAAAGAGCCCGGAAATCCTCCCTTTAATTTTGCTGATGAGAAATCGAAGCCCGGGTTGAACTACGAGGATGTAGAAGAGGAAATGTTGGATTCCGAGGATGCGCGTGAGGGACGTGCGGCATTGTACCTAACAATTATTTTCATCGCGGAGATCACTCTGAAAGCATTTGTGAAAGACAAGCTTGTTGAGGCTTCTGTTTATTTCGGAGCTTCTGCCATGGATTCCTCGCAAATTCCGGATCTTGGAGAGGAAGAAGAATTGTTACAATTGAAGCGGAAGCTGATTCTGGTAGCACTTATGCAAAAGAGGCAGAACGAAGACACTACAAGTTTATTTACCTCAAGGCCTTATACCCTAGATACTGGACCATACCAAGCCGCTTCCGACCGTACATACGCTTCTGTATATCAGTGGGTCTATAATGTAAATAAGGCCTATACTGCAGGCAAATTGTTTCCTGAGGCATGGAAACAATTTGCCCGACAGAGCAATCATAGAGTTGTAAGCAGTGCCGGCACTAATGTGGAACGTTTAGCTCTCTTCGACGAAGAATTCAAACATTTCACGCGGATCAAACCAGAAGATTTGGGTGCTGTGGATATTGAAAAATGGTTGAAAGAGATATAGGTATCAATTAAAAAAGCGTCACATGAGTTCATTTTGAACTTATGTGATGCTTTTTTTAACTCATACTATTTCCAAATTCCTTGCAAAAGCGACCTTCCGGTACCCTACAACTAGCCAAGGATGATTGTAATATCTCCAGGACATTATCCAACGCTTTTTCAGATTCCCATGCCTTTCTAGTATTACTAGGATCCAGTAACCTACAATGATCGGTTTCAAGTCTAGATTAAATACTGTCTAACCCGATATAATAGCTTCGCATTTGTTCCCGGAACTCCTTAGCATGATAGGCAGGATGAATGATATGATCTGCGGTGTCGATGCTTAACTTTAAACAGGTATCTTTGGCGCTATTACCGACAGAAACAATTCGTATATTTGGGAAAAGTTCAATGATAAGCTGTAGGATTGTATGGCCCCATTTTTTCTCGGCAATTTTAGGTGTACGATTTTTCATTACGCCATTTTCCATCTTAAACGGATGCAGGGGAAAGACATTCCAGAGAATGGGCGGCGACACCATGAGGTCAATGATCTCCCAAAAATAATTTGCCGACCCCTCATAGGAATTTCCCTCTACATGAAAGTTAGTCCCCGGAAAATGACGTTCCAGACGACCTTGACGGAGAATACGCTCTGAAGTAAAAGGAATCCCAGTCAGCGAACAGCCATGTACTCCTGGGGCTTCACCGATGAAGATTATCTTCGGGTTAATCCCGTACAGAGCCTCAAAATACTTGGTAAGATTGGCTTGGCGATCCATGGAGTCTGCATAGATGTTATTTACTGAGGGGAAATCCTGCTTGTCGACTATTAATCGTATAATCTCTTGGACTATATGGGTGAATTTTTCTTCAACTGAAACCTCTGGATGAAGCCATGAATCGTCTCCATTCATAGAACATCCATCCCCATTTGGTTATTACCCTTTATCATTGCTTTAAGTTTAAGCGGCTTGTGATGTATGTCCATTTCATTCCCTCCAGTCTAGGAAAGCTTCGGTTTGAAGGTTCTGACTACATAACGTTCAACTCTTTTTGTGCGTCAAGGATATGATAAGAAATCACCGCTCTTCGGAATACGTCCAGTTTGCTCACTTCATGGTGCAGTTGCAACCTTTGCAGCGCAGCTTCCACCTTCCCCCTGACTCTGACCTGCAGATGGACGAACGACACGTTCCCATCGCCGACATCAAGAATCTTTGCGATTTTCTTTAGATCACTCTTATTTGCCACTGGCGTCATGATTTCCATGTACAAGCAACACAAAAAGCGGTGGATATACTGATCCGGTGCGGGGCCAACAAGGCTTGGATGTATTTTGACAGCATGCTCAAACTGTACATTCTTAATCCGATTTGTTAACCGCTCATCAACAGGGCCTAATTTGCGAAGCTTCAACAGTTGGGCGACCTTTTCCAAGATTGTCCGTTCCTGAGTTATGATACGAACGAACCCCTCTGGACTCGCCTGAGCCATCCCCTTAGCAATAATTTTGTTCATATGTGCCCCAACTAAATAGTCTTCAATAAACGACAAACGATTAACCGATCCATCCCAATCCTCTATTTGTTTATGAAATTGCCGAAGAGTCTCTCCTGCCTCATCGTCATTGCGCTGATCACGCAGCCTCATCTTCTGATAAGCTAATTCTACAATGCCGTCATAAATCTCCATCTTCAACAATCACTCCCTTCTTTCTAAATCTTTGATCCTCTGCTTCTGCTTCATCATCTGTGATCGATAAATCAGCTTCAATTTCATCTACATGCCAGCGGTTTATGATCCACTCTGCAAGCTTTTGTTTTCGATTTATGAACTCCGCATAGGTCCAATCGTCATAACAAGCCAACTCGCGCTCAGAAAACATGCTAGATCCGGCATAGCAGCCCTTCTGCCCGGCTCCCCCCTTCTTATCGTCGAAGCCCTTGTTGCTATATGTACTATTATCAAATGTAATAACTAGATTACCGATATCGTGTGTTGCCTCCTCAATTTGTTCCTTCGTCCATCTCGAATGCCAGTAAGGCTTAGTTGGAGTCTGCGGTAAAATATGTTCGATCGAGTCCTGCTTATCCTTTTTCTGCAAATATACCCAGTCCATTAGCACCGGCTTATCAGCCGCCAAATGAAGCTCATATTCGTACAATAAATATTTGAGACCATACCATCCATACCAGTCGCTTTCTGCTCTCGTCTCTTCAATGAACTCCTTATTAGGAGAGTAGTATAGCAATAATCGGTGAACACTGATATACGCCTCCTGATGGGTTACTGCCCCATGGTATACATCATATCCGAGCTTAAACAAGTTCGATTGTCCGGCGTTAGAACGTTTACCCATGTATCGGTATACACGGAATGTGAACTTCTCGCACAACTTTAGAAGATCCAGATAAATGTCCAAATTTTCACTCTTCAGCCTGATGGCCATAAACAAAGGAATAAAAGACGCAATGACACCGATGCGTTGCAGCTTGGCCGTGTATTCTACTAACGCCTTCCTTACTGATTCATTCTTCGAACCGTAGAAAGCTCCTGGCCTCTTAGCATGAATCAGATCACAGTAGATTGTACAGCATTCCTTCAGTGTCTTTACATAAACCCGTAAATCATTGCGCAACTGAGGATGTCGTCCCTGATAAACCTTCAGATTATACGCCATCTTAATTGAATTACTGCCGTCCCATTGCTTGGAGTTGTAGTTATGATACATTAGCCAGCAGCTTCGCAGCAACTGGTTCTCGTCAGAATCCGCTGCCTCCGCAGACATTAGGCTCTCGTAGATATATGTCCAAGTCCGATTGATATCTACACCTAGTTCCTTACCACCGTCGCACGTTAACTTGGATGATAAGTAAAGTAAATAGTTTTTTGTCTTCTCCATCTCTGTCAACTTCTTACCACGATTGTTCATGACCTCGAAGATCACGCCTACATCAGTAGCCTTCGGGACTAAATAAACGGTCAGTTTCATCTTGTTGCTGATTTTGTTATATGTCTTATTCAGCCATGGCGGATACTGCTCTCCTAGCTCTTTCAACTTAATTTCCAAGTACTGTTCAAAATAGTGCTTAGCATTAAGTAGTCTCTGCTCTGATGCGATCTTGGTTGACGTTATGGCTTTATTTGTAGAAATGATATGCTGTTTATAAAATACATTAGTATCTCGATTGAGCGACAACTTAGGTAGAGTATCATCGTTCTTGGTGGTAGCAATGTACTTCTTTAGAATTCCATCCGCAAAGCTTTTCTTCCCCTCAATTTTTCTAAACTGAGAAGAAATTTCATGAAGAAGAATGGATAATGTCGTAAGTCGCTGCTGCCCATCCACTACATCGTATATGCGTAATGTACTGCCTTCATCGTCGTTAACATCACCTTCATCATGTACCTCATGAATGACAAGCGTACCAGTATAGTGTTCTTGGTCGTCCTCAAGTAGCTCGAGGTCCTCCAGCAGGTCGATCCACTGCTCCTCCTCCCAAGCATAGCCGCGCTGATAATCGGGAATGCGAAACAGCTTGTGCTGAAAAATATCTTGTACAGATTGAAGATGTTGCATACGGTGCCTCCTTTGTTAGTAACGATTTATATGTTTGGGAAAATCCCCCTGTTTGTTATAATTCGACATTCTATATCTTAAGTCCTTGTAAAAATAGACGACAGTGAAGTCGTCTGGTATCCAGCTTTATATTCTGGACACACACTACACCAACTCCTCAGCCTCCTCCCAAAACTCCACTTCCTCATCAAATTCCGGATCATAATTTTTCTCTTCCCCAGTTAAATATTTCGACAGAATTTTTGTGATCCGTATGCCATACGGATATATTGTATGTTTATCGTAATTCAGACCTACTCTTCGCAATTGATCAACTAAATTAGCCAGATTATCACGTTCTATCTCATCCAGCTCGCCCAGAGGAATGTACTCGACTGCTTTCTGCTGAAGCAAATGTTTGCTAGGAGACAGGAACTTGATATCTTCATTTCTCACACCAGACCACGCTCTTGGCCTTCCACCAACACCATAATATATCCCTAGTGGATCTTTGAAAATCCCCGAAGCTTTGTTGAATTTCTCTTCAGCATCATCTTCAATAATCCTATATTGCGGCACATCATCCGTCATATTGACACGTATAGACTTAAGACGAGCATCGTTTACTAGCCGCTCACTCAGATAAGGAACTTTATCGTATTGAAGATCAGTATTTCGAATTACTGGAAGCCAGTCCTTTCTCAGCGTCGCATTGATCATTACCGTTAGCTGCTTTACATCTTGACCAAGCTCACTCTCAATAGCTCTGACTATAAAATCTAGAAAAACCTGTTTGCTTTGATTCCATTTGCCCGGATTGTCCAACATTTTGACCTGTTCCAGATAAAAAGGTGCCTCTCCTAATGGTAACCATGACTCAATTCCGAATATCTTTAACATTATTTCTGTACCGTCCATTTTTGATATGACAGGTAAATGTTTGTTGTCTGCTTTTAAAATATTGAATGACAGAATTGGACCGTATGAATCTAGCTTAGATACATTGTTGCTTAGGAAGCCTGCATCATTAAGCAAATCAAATATTGCATTAATTATGCGAGCAGTATCCCCCTTCTCATCTCCTCTAAGAGGATGTATGAACTGAGTAAGACGTCTTGCCTTTTTCATCCCTTCCCTTATAGCTCTCTTAGGATCACCGTCTTTGCTCCAGTTTTCTTTAGGCGCAATCTCTACTAATGCCAATGTCCGCTGATCCCCGGGAGAGCGTTCTTCATTAAGCAGCTTGTTAATTTGATTCACTCGCTTGATAAAGGCAACATCAGATTTATATGTTCCAACTTCCAGTTCATTTACAATTTCTACAGGACTGCAGTGTACGAATTCTACGGTTACATCCTTATCGCAATTGAGACCATAAACATTCTCTGAAATTTGACGATTAAAGATTATTGATTTATTTTCCAGTGATTTTTGTTCAGTCGTATAAACTTCTTTCATTGCAGTAAACATTGCTTCACTACTATAAACCTCAATAATAAGCTTTTCTGCTTGATGCGCGACAATGGGGAACCGAATGTCATTCATACGCTTACGAGGGATCTCCGGAATATGAAATAACGGTGTTAGATGATACATAGCAAGTACTTCTTTAAACTTATTAAACAGACCACTTTTCTCCGACAACCCGAGTCCTGAATTCACAAAGTTACCTTTGCCATTGAACGAATGATGATTGACTACATAGGCAGTAACTTCACCATTTCCGTCCAGGAATGCAGCAGGATTAGAGAGCAACATATCCGGTTCGAAGGATTCTCCATACAGAACATCCCAATACAAACCATCCAGGGCTGTTTTCCAGACTGCAAAAGGCGGTGTTCCCTGTCCACTACTAGCACGACGCTCAAACTGAAGCTGTGAGAAAGAAAGCTTCTCTTGCAACGTATACGGATTACGGACTGACACAAGAACAGAACAGGCATGATCCGCTTTTAAATAACAGTAACCTTCCTTAATTTGTGCGTTCTTCAAATACCGCCTTGTACCTACAGTTACAAGAATAAGCGGTCGATCAGCATCCCCACCACGATTCTTCAGTTCAACCTTCAGTACATACGAAAAAGGATCGTGTTTCGGTGATTTCCTGATCGGAGTGGAGACACATTCATGCTGATTATTAAAGATCGTATGATGAAACTGGAGCACCTCTACAATACCTTGTCCTAACTCAACAGTTCGCAGTTCTTCACAGA
The DNA here is from genome assembly GCF_000758605.1 of Paenibacillus sp. FSL R5-0912. Classification (NCBI taxonomy): domain Bacteria; kingdom Bacillati; phylum Bacillota; class Bacilli; order Caryophanales; family Paenibacillaceae; genus Paenibacillus; species Paenibacillus sp. FSL R5-0912. The sequence goes on along the minus strand of NZ_CP009282.1, from coordinate 1,710,014 downwards.
ACTTATGAGCTGACAAGCCAGGGATCCATTGGTATTTATCTATAGCTTCATGAAGTTCACCAAAAGTAGAAGTTTCCCATCCCAGCTCAGCCTCTTTAATCTCTTCCGGGAGATTCGCTTCTAAATATCCTTTCAAATGTGCAAACCAGCCTAGAGTGAGCTTTTTAATATGAGACTCTGGAATTTCAACAGTAGATACAATCCATGGCAAGTCTTTTTGCAGTACTTTATTATTTAAATCCACATGAATAATCTCCGGGAATATACTCTTTAGCTTCTTGCAAAGAGGTTCAACCTTATAAGCAAGCTTGTGGTTTTGAGCTGTCGTTTGTGTAATGAAAAAATTGCGCCAGCTGTCCGGCATATGCATGACATGAATCGTTTCATGATAGAATACCGCTTCATTTACTTCTAGTGCAAAGAGCTCCATTCTGTTCATAGACTGCCTCCCATATTCATATTATTAATCGCTTCGCTAAAGGGCCCATATAAACTTTGGAAAATAGCATCCTTCTTGTTCTTGCGCATAATTGCTGCCCATACTTCAAGCATCGAATATCCTTCAGGGTTACCTGCTGGTTTAGCATTAAACTTATCATCACAGAAGTAGACACGGGCATCTAACCCTCCACGCAGCAAACGACCGATCATCTGCCATATCGGAACAAAAGTGTACCAGCCCATAATCTCTCTTTCTTTCGGACTTAAGATCGACCAGAAATCCGGTTTCATATACATATGTTCCAGCTTACCGCTGCTGATTTGCCGTAGCTTGGTAACCGCCTTATCGTAAACAAGGTTCTTTCCTTCTATGCGACGCAAATATTCTGGCAAATACGCATGCAGGACCTGAACAAGATAATTCAAATCATTGGGTATGGGGTAAGGACGAACCAGAAAGAATACTGAACCGAAGAGGGCCTCTCCCTGCCTATCTAATATGTTATATCCCCGACCAACAGACAATAGGGGTACAATCAATACCTCAGCCCGTTCCCGATAAAAGGATTCGATCAATACTCTGGAATACTGATCTTCTTGATGACCATCACCCCTTGAGAGCGCCTTATATCTGCCCGTCCAAGTTCGATCATTCCGAAAAATACTGCTGACTGTTTCAACATCATCATAAGAGTTCACAACCAGCAATACTCTCCTGTTGTTACCTTCAGTCCTCCAGTGATTCAGTTCATATTCAATATCTGGCTTTAGATGCTGTACCATCCCTCTTAAATATTGATCTCTCTGTTCTGGATCACGAATGCCTGACACCGAATAAAATTCTCCACGAACCTCATCAAGCACGGGCTTATAATTCATCTGAATAACTGAGCTTTGGCGGTTGGCTCGCAGCAACCATTCTGAAGGTGTCTTCAAGTCATAATGAGCTGACTTCGGAGCATGACTGGTTCCAGAGAGAAATACAACCGCAGGACCTGCTTTCCCGTCACATTCTTGATACAGATTATGCCAATCATGAAGCAGCAGACGGCCCACTGCAGTGTATTCAATCAGCTTGAACTTTCCGGTCTTTTCATTGTCAGGCAATTCATATTTATATCCCAAGGTAATCCCGGTCATCGCTTCTTTCATAAATGCCTGATAATCCCTCTGCATAGTAAACAACGGGGAGAAATTAATCGTTAGGCCAAGTTTAGCTTGAATCATAGGAAACGTAGTTAAAATGTATTTGATACTCTCCTCTGCCCTACATAAGTACAGGAAGAATTCAAGCTGTGCAAAGAGCAGTTCTGTTTTCACTTTTGGTTTAAGGACTCCGCTTACTTTGGTAATAATCTGCTCCAGGAGTCTCTGCTTCTGCTCAGAGCTATCTGCATCTACAATCTCATCAACGATTCTTGAGAGTATTGGATCCTTGTATGGGTCTGAGGCGTATTCGCTGAAACGTTTGAATACCCTTGACTGTAGTTGAGCATTGCCAGAGAGTTTTTCACTTAGTGTGCCAGCCAGTGCTGCCACCCGAATCAGATTATTCCTGATATCCTTCCTAAGCGTCTGAGACAATTCCAGTTTGTTATAAATTCGCCAGATCATCTGATCCAGCATACGAAGCCTATCGTTCCACTCAATAAAGGCAGGATCACCAGCATACTGACCATAATATCCACTGGTTAGCTCATTAGACTCATATCTCAGCTGTTCAAAGATATCGTCAGCTGCCCCGAACACATTGTATTGTGTCAAAAAGGTCTCATCAAACTGCTTCTGCACCTGATCCGCTTCATCTACAAAAACAACATCAAGCAGGTCATACATGGCTTCGTAAATCGTTCTCTCCAAGGGATCAATCACTGCTGATATACGTGTCTTCAGAACACTCGGCGCAGTGGCAACCCATACTTCAGCATTCTGCAAGGAAGATAAATCTTTATATACACCACAGGCATGCGCAAGCGGGCATTTCACAGATGTATCATCTTGCTGCAACTGGACACAAGGATATCTACTACTCCGATCATAATCTTCAGCCAACGCTTTAATGATACAAACATCAGATAAATGAATAAGTGACTCATGCTGCTGGCTCTTCCAATCACTAACCTCTTGAATGCCACTGCTATTCGCAAACAAATAGTTATTGAGATGATCTTCTCTGGAGGTTCTCCCAATAACAGGAACTGCATGTATTCCAAGCTTACGTAGTTCTCTGACACGTTCAAGGGCCTGCATAACACTACCTTCAATGAAGCCTACCCTTGCACCCTCATGTTTTACCAGCCGGTAGGCTTCCATCATCATAAAAGTCGACTTCCCTGCTCCAAGCCCCCCACCAATGTGTTGATTCCCTTGATACACAAATTCTAGATCCATACCATCAAGCGATTCCAAAAGCACAGACTTGGCCCTACTTACCCACATGGCCGATGCTCCTAGGAGTTGATCCATCTCAGTTGCTAATACAGCTCCGTTATATGGGACCGTAAGCTTAAATATTCTTTTAGGCCGATACGCTGGCAGAGGTTTGACTTCATTGGAGAGCATAGATTCAGGGATTCCCCCCTGGAAGGTAATCCATTGCCCACCTCGAATCCTTCGAGAGTATGTAAACACTTTTTCATTAGCAAAGGGTTTAGTATTCAACTGGCGTGGGATGGAATGTTCAAGGATATTGCTATAGATAGAAGAACGGTCAATTAAATAACGCGGAGCAATAAGAACTGCTCCTTCATCCTCCTTGATCTCGTATAACCGATACTCACTCCCAATTTCCCCATAAGCATTGATTCGTTTCAAGAGATTCTTCTTGGTTCGCAGTTCAGGAAATAGAATTCTCAGCCGGGTGATGATGTCCGAGCGAGTTGTATGTTTCAGAATGGGTTCATTGTAACCAACCAAAACTGACCACGCTTGATGGATAGATAGCTTAGGATCGATCAAAGTACAACCTGTAATGAGTAACTCCATGCTCACCAGAAGGTTAATTTCGGACTTACGCAGTTGAAGTGATTCAAACGCCTTGATGATACCTTCTGAAAGCTCCCAATAAGTCTGCCTCACAGAAACACCTTCTTCAGCGTGGATTCAATTTCGTTCTCCATAATCATTTCGATACATGCCCTAGCAGTTTCGTTTAGCAGATTCACACTTCGTTCACGATAAGCTGCGAAGAGCTGGCTGCGATAATTCGGAACTACAATAAGGCATTTGTTCTTGTACTTTTCCAGGTAGGCAGGACTCTGATGATTGAAGAAATTAGCAAGCGTCCGTGGATCTCTGAAATCCTTGACATCAAGAAATATACTCTTGCCATCTCTGAATACTAAGAGATCATATTCATCCACATTGGGATAGAGCTCAACCTGGTATCCTTTATGAATCAATCGTTCGGCGATTCTAAGTTCAGATATTCCAGGCAGTAATACAAATCTTTGAATTCCGGGCACAAGCCGCAATACTCTTTCCCTACCAAAATCAAAAGAACTCATGCGCTCAAAATCAGCAAGCAGATGACAGATATCTTCCTTATTACAACGCCACCGGTCATTCTTATATTCCAGGGTCCAGCCACAGTGGGGGCATTTCCGAAAGTTAGCCATCTTAGGTGTTATTTCTTCATAGCATTGTTTGATCAGATTCGTTAGTTGAATATCGAGGAAAGTATCGGCAAATTGGGACAATTGAAAGGAAGTAACTACGGCATTTTGGGGATTAGATAGAAACGTGCGAATGCGAGCATACTCCTGCTGAAGCTGCTGACCTTCTACCCGGCAATACAATAAGATCTCATACATAATCTGTTGCTCGGCATCTTGTGGGGAGACATGACGGTTCAGAAATTCATCAGCATCCGGCGTCAGGCCAATGAATTCCTCCAATAAAGGAGCGTCTTCGGGGTAAAAGTCTTGGAGGTCAGGGATTCCCCATTCTTGGGAGGGACGATGAAGTATCTGCAGTAGATGATACAGATCAACCGGAGGTTGAGCTTTAGAAGCAGCTGTCTGTTCTATGAATAACAGCATTCCCTTATAAAGCTCATCCGGAATCTTGCCATAGTTACCCTGCCATTTGTTAATGCCTGTGATCAGAGACAGAAGAGTGTCATGCGTTTTAGCCATAGAGCACCATCCTATTAGAAGATTAGGTTAGGTATAGGATAAACTATGGGAGTGACTATGAGTTGTCAGCGAATGTATGTTCCTAAACTGAATTTTTGAACTCTTGTGAAATCACTATTTCAAGAACCCAATTCTGGCTCAGTAAAATATTTATTTCGATTTCCTTGAATCTCGATATGAGATTCCCAAACAAAAAATTTCCAGTGTTCACCTATAAGAGGTGTAAATACCACGTAATCATGAGTCATCAATTTTCTAAGCTCTTTGAAATCTATATAATATACTTTGTTCCCCTCAAGTCTTACAGCCAAAATCGAAATATTAGCGTCATCTAAAAGTTCAACTTGAGCCATTTTCAAATCGAACCAACCACTACCTTTTTTGTGTATTTTAGAACCCGGAGTGCATACAACAATGCGTTCCCCATTTTTGTTTCCTCGTACATGATTTGTTTTCTTGCCATGGTTGTTAATTTACAACTGTACTTATTACTTAAGTGTTCGATTATATGATCTTTATCCGGAATTGACATTTGCATCCTCCTGATTTTTAATTATTAAGCTTTCCCTCTACCTCGTGAACTAGTTTATCTACCCACTTCTCTAGTGAGATCAAGTCACCACCCGGCATAAGTGTAATTGCCCCCATGTTATATCTTTCGTGAAAATCTGCCGTGAAATAGCCAAGCTCATCGCTCTGAACTGGAGTTAAAATATAAACGCTCTGAACTGCACGTTCGTCGTTATGGCGTAACAAGATTCCATCCTTGTACTTATGCATTTCTCCAAGTGCTGTCCCCAAATTGCTTGCAACGCGGTATTTAGGATCAAGTATATATAGATGTTCAACTGCATCAATAACAATGTCGGGAACCATCTTCTGTGTAAAGGTGTAAAAGTGCGGTGAATTATTTTGGAATACCCGTTGATAGGATAGTCGCATACCATTCTTTAACTGGACAACACTCTCGTTGTGCTCTGCAAAATGAAGGAAAATCCCTTCCCTTCTGGTTCGAAATAACCCACTGCTTTCTTTTAATAGGCCCTTTTCCCGAAAAAGCTTTACAAGCTGCATATAACACCATATCTCATATAGCGCAAAAGTTTCTCTCAGTGGATAATTGTAACTCATACCGATTCGTTCTTTCCCATGCTTGTATAAGCGATCAAACCATTGATAGCACTGTCGGTAAACGGGATGTTTTCGAAATACTTGGGATATTCGGATCACACCTTGGTAGGGAGTTACTTGCTGAAAAAAAGGATCTCTTAGCCAATACCCTACTTTATCAGCATAGGCTTCAGCTCTACTTGCAAATTCTTCCGGACTTGTATTCCCGTACAGCTTCAGCAGATTTCTCAGTTCCATCAGTTGCCGCTTTATCAGCCTATTCTCATATGTGTTGTAGCTATCTTCTCGCATAGAAGATTTCACTGTTTCCGGTATGGTTCCATTAGGGCTCCGCCCTCTATTTCGTTCTACCCAGACCAGTGTTTGTACATCCACTACCTTGACACTATCCCGTCTCATTTGCTGTTCATGGGCTTGAAGTACCCGAGTCGGGTTCTCAATCACGTGCCGGATCATGGTTGCAAGTGAAGAGAACGATGCTTCAATATAGCTCCATTGTGCCAAAGAAAGCTCACGCGAACGATCATCGGCATCAACTCCCATCTCAATCCCCGAATGCTCGAAACAAAGCGACGCTTCCTGTAAAATCTCACTTAACATGAGGTGATATTGCTCCTGCGTTATTTTCCGGGTATCCGAATAAATATAAGTATCAAATACTACTCCATTAATCACTAAAGTGACCTGGCCGCTATAAAAAGGTGTCGTTAATTGACCATAAACTTCGCTTTCACAGATTCGATTTGGGAAGTGCTGTAACCCGCAAAACTGGATCGAAGGCTGCGGTTCCAAGTCTTTCATTACATACTTCCAATCGTAGGTAGTGGCTTCGATTAAGTAGGCATCTTCCAAGGTAACCCATGCTTCACCATTTAATCGGAGCAGAAAATCACCGCCAGAACTGTGTTGCTCCATAGCGCACAAGCTCCTTCTCCATACGAATAATATGACCGTAACTTGCTGAATCTTCACTCAAATGTTCAGAAAAAGTTTCTTTTAGTTCTTTCAGTAGATCTGCTATCCGATCATCACCTCTAAGTTTCGGAAGCACCTTCTCCGCAATAACACGATCCAGCATAGCCTTTCTTGAGCCCTGATGTTCAACATCTAACGCAAGATAGCTGCTCATTTTCTGAATCATCTCATTCATTGTCCGGTATCCAAAATGCAGGTGATAGGGAGCTAACAACCCGTGCAGTAGCTTCAAAAATATAAATTCGTTCTGCAGTTCCGCTCTGACACTATCATCTACCCGACTCCAAAAAGTTAGCAGATCCACCTCGCTTAACGTCATAACGAATGCACGATCTAATACCTTGTCCGAAATACTATGTGTTGTTTCATCTACATTTATCGTTCCAATGAGATATACATTCGGCGGTATTTTAATTTTGGAAGGAATCAGTTCTAGGTCATCACGGTTATGCAAAGGGATTTCATGGTGTGATTCCACCCCACTCAGATAATCGCTTAAATAATACTCGACTCGGGCTAGATTCATTTCGTCGAGAACAATAAAATGTGGCTTCTCCCGCTCCTCTTGAGCGTGAAGGATCGCCTTTAAGAACTCTGTCATAATATATCCATTCTCAAAAGAGCTGTAATAGCCAAACAAAGCAGTCGCATCCGTCCAATCCGGACGCACAGGTATAATAGACAAATACGGATTGTCAGCTTCATAGGACAAACCATATACTGCATTTGCGTAGAGTTTAGCTAGCTGTGTTTTGCCCGTTCCCGAAATACCGCTTAGAATAACAAAATGCTTATCGTCCAAAGCTGTCAAATTCAGATGCAGGTCACGGATTAATTCTTTATTAAAAGTCAGGGAGCAGTTCTGAATCGTCTCATAAATAACTGAAAAATTAAAATTGCTGTTGTACTCAACAATCTCCGTTGAATGATCATCGTTTGCCGGATCGTCATCCACAGGTTCAACACTTGGAGCATTAGGTTCAAGAAAACTGAATCCTCCACGACCGTTAACATGGGCGAATAAAAGGGCCGCACAAGCGAATCTCCCTTTGATTTCGGCTAGCTCTTCTTCAAACTGCTGCTTTGAATTGTTGTATGTACCTGTCAGATATTCATTATCATTGCGTACCGAAATACCATTCTGATGTAGTAATTCAATTGCGCGAAGCTTTAATACCTCATTGTCTTGGTTTTGCATTTTAAATGATTTTTTAATCCACCATTCCTTACGATCACCATCAAGAAGACCTGAGACATTAGCATAAATATGATTATAACCCTCTACATTCACTGCAAGCACCGGTTTGTTTATAGCTGATCTCACATCGTATTCACTATAATAAAAGTAGCCTTGTACAATCGTCTGCCCATCCCGCTTTAATGTGAATTCCTGTTCCCGAGTTCCCGACTTCTCATTCTTAAGAGTTCCATAATGAATCTGATAGGGATATCCAAACAGCGAAACCGAATAACTCGTCTCCACCGAAGCAATCAACGCCATAATATGCGAGGATTTAGCACTTTGTGTTCTATCCTCAATTACATAATTCCGTAGTGAAGCCGTCTTCTCCCATATAACTCTTAACATATTTACAATATCAGCGGTTTGATACTCACCTTCCAGAGGAAGTGCTAGACCAAAATAAACCCAAGGTCTGGTTCTTGGTTTAATCATTGCAGTTAAAGTCTGTTCCAATTCAGATCGTTCAATTTCATTTTTCGTGAAGGAACCTGTTCTGGTGAATGTTCTGATCTCACTATCCAGTTCACTTAACATCGAATTCAGACGACCAGTCTTAATCAACTCATAGACTTGATAAAAACTTAGTTCTATATTGATATAAAACTGACGCTCAACACCGTTAAACTCGAGTGTTAGCAGATTGAACTCTTTGTTCCCTGTATTGCCAACGATTTGAGCAAAATACTTTTTGCCTATACTCGTATCTTTCTTTTGCTCTGCATATTTAGGATTTAACGAGTCATGATAGGTGGTCACTAAGGTTTGACCGTATGTAGCAATTCTATAATCCTGACCAATTAATTCCCCAGCCAACTGATCTAATTCTGATTTCCAGAACTGATCCATGGTATCATTAACTTTTTTGCATCGTTCCGTGGTATTTTCAATATCGAAGATTTGCTGGTATTGAGATAAGTTGATCATAATGAGCTCCTTTGAATGTTCGAGTCCGTTTTTATCCGTTACTTTTTTTGTCTGGCTGTGGCTAATACTAGTCTACGCCTCAGGCAACTCTAGTAACTGTTGAAATATTCCTACTCTAATAGATTCAGCATCATTTACTGTTACAAGCGGAATAGATTTACCAATTGCCTGCTTAAAACCCCAATACTTTTTAGATGATTTTTCTTTAACTTTACTAGTCCAGATCTCATCGACACAATCAATCTCAAAATGATTCTCTATTCGGTATGGGTCATTAAAGAGCCAATGATCCGAGATGGCAGGCATGCGTTCCCAACAGGAAAGATCATAATGAAACCGAGATAAGGTAATTTCGGGATACGCGTCTTCCCCGGCCAGTTCAATCTCGACTACATAAACAGCGCCTTCCTTCAAATCAGGCACTTGTTCGTTACCGGCAGTAGCTCCATCCAATTAATAAATCTTGATGAAATTATTGAGTAGCCAGCCATCCTCATAGCTATCTGACTTCCATCTTAAAAATCGTGGAGTTAATGGAACGAACCCCACTTCTTTACCGATCATATCCATCTCACCGAAAAGCAGATTTAAGTTTTTGTACGTTTCCCGCAGCACCTTTACAGCGAGACTGATATTACCGCCAAGATCATTTGATATAGACATAGTTTCCCTCCTGAACATTTTGGTGGATTGGCCATGATAAATTAGGCCATGACTTTGTTTTCTTGTAGAATGTATAGGACTGCCCATTCATAAAACTATCTTTGCCGGCAGAGCTGAATCCTCTAAAACGATCAAAGCCTTTTTGAAGCAAGAGGTCAATCAAATCCTGTAAAATCCTCCTCTGACCAATATCCAAATTCAGTAATTCAATGCCTTGCAGTTGCTCCAATACATTTTGCCAAGCCAGAAAACCCAACTTGATATCTTGTGATATGATAGAACGCCCTTTCATATCTCGTTCGACCGGCAGCAAAATATTTAAAGGGGCTAAGAATATAAGATACGCGGGTTGTTCTTGCCTAATATCTTGAAGCAACCGGGAATAACGAGCTAGCTGGTTGATACTTTCTCCCGGTGTGACCATTTCCTCTGACTCTTCGTCCTCTGATGAGAGCCCGCTATAGTATTTAACCTCGATACCAATAACGGCAGTGGGGAGTTTCAAAATCAAATCGATTTCCCCTTCTGCATGTCGAACCCAGAACTTGATCTCATAGTCAAATCCTTGAGTCGATAGTATAGCTTGCTCCCACTCCGATTCCTGATCATTGATCTCGAAACGAACTGCCATCAATACTTGCTGCAAAGCAGTTTCTATAGGAAGGTACCGAATCGAGCCAAAAAAATCACCCGTTAACTTGTCCTCAAGCCGGTCAGACAAGTTGCTGCCCGTTTTTGAGATTTTATTGTGAATTTCCGCAATCAAAGTTGCACTTCCTTCCAATATAGCCCTTCCTTATATACGCATTCATTCTGACAATCACATTTAACTCTACACTCTCTATTACCTATTTCCATTAGACCATACTGCCTAGACCACCACATGTCAGCGAACGTATGTTCATCTGGAAATTATTCCTTATCCATATCCGTCTCATTTCGACGAGTTGGGTCTGAAGTCCTTGTGAAATCAAAAAAAGACGGCCGTGAGGTCGTCTAAGAGAGCAGTTTCGGTGTGAAAATCTTGGCGGTAAGAGATTCGCCATTCTCTGAAGGGGGCGATGAACTATATCACCTTTCTTTAATGTAGATTAATTCTGATAAGGATTGGATCGCAAAGCCATCCCCGGATTAACAAGCGAAAGCACATATTGATGCTCTTCAAACAGTTCAGACAAATTCTCGAAGAATGTCTCATCAATATCTAACGGATAAACCTCCCCCTCAGTTAAAATACACGCGGGGACCGCGCCTTCTAATAGTGGTATGGCTGAGCTTGCTCGAATGTATCCCTTATGTTTCCACATAGATTCCACAATAGGGTCGGAGTCTCTACCAGTAAGCTGTCTATAATAAGGAGTGATCATCAGAATATAGCCATCAACCAGTTGATTTTGATCACCTGTTACTCTTTTCAGACAATTCCAGAATACAATAGGACCCTTTTTCAGCTTCTTAGATCTTTGGTTTAGTAAACCATCAATTGCTGTTTTGTAGATGCTCCGTATATGCTTATCGATAGCATCCTCATCTTCCGTGTGCTCCAAAAATGAAAGATCAAACAAGTATGCCCAACCCTCAGATCTCATCATCCCTTCAGTCAGTTCCATATTTACCATCAATGTCATCACCCATTCTTATTAGTTTAATGTGAGGGACTAACTTAACTTTGCATTTATACGGTTCGAGGGCTCGGTTCAGTTCCTTATTTAAACTGTAATAACAGTAAATCCTCTCGCTGCTTTCGCAAGTTAACTTGTTTTTCGCTAACTCCGAGTGTTTTTTGAAACCATCAATTAAGACCTGTTCCTTAGCTAATTTGTTTATCAGTGAAAGCAATACTCTGTCAGCGAGTGTATGTTCGCATAAAAAAAATCCTCCGTTGGGGGAGGATACAAGTAATAGCAAGTACATGAGTGTTTTCTATGATAAAGATCTACTCAATCAATAGGATTAATCAAGTTCCCCTCTATACCATTTAATAGAGTCGAAGGCACAGTACAGGTTAGATACATTTCATGAAGAGCACGAGTACAACCTACATAAAGAAGCTTTCGATCAAATTCTGAATCATCATATATATTGCAAGAAACATCAAATACAATAGTAGCATCAAATTCTAAGCCCTTTGAAAGGGCCGCATCGATTAGGATGATATCTTCATCTTGGGAATCTTGGGAATGAAATTGATTTGGCCTTTCTACAGCTTTTGACTGAATCCCAGCGCCTCTCAAAGTCCTAGCAATATCAGAGTTCCATTTACTGGTTTTCGTAATTATAGCTATTTTTGAATGACCCACATTCCGAAGTTGTTTCACTAAGCTGGGTAATGCATTCACTTGCTCTATACTATTTTCAAAGATGTGGAGACTTGGCTTATTTCCATTGCGTAGAATCGGCTTCGAAAGTGTGATTTTTCCATCACTCCAAGGTTTGATTATTGCATTTGCTACCTGAATTATTTCAATAGTCGAGCGGTAACTGACAGTTAACATACATAAATCACAAACGCCATCAAATAATTCTTGAACCTGTGACCAGTTATCTAATCCACGATAAGCATGGACCGCTTGAGCAAGATCACCTAAAATCATTAACCCCCCGTTTACTGTTAACTCACTGATTAACCATAGTTGAAAAGGAGAAAAATCCTGTGCCTCATCCACTACTGTATATTGATATTTTGCCGAAGTGGGGCTATTCTTTTCTATCACACCGATACCATCAGAAAGTGCATTTCGAATATAGAGAAGCGCAGGAAGATCCTCATACGAAAATTGTCTGTGCTCACTTTGTCTCTTAACATAGTCACAAATTCGTGTTATCTCGTCTTCAGACCAACCTTCTAATAGACTGGTCATCTGCTTAAAATCAGAAAAAGCCTCGAAATATATTTCAAATTCATTAATTTTGCGCCACTCTCTTGTCAGTTGCCCATATGAATCGTCAAATCGACGATTCAACTCAGCAAGCGAAGCCTTCGTTTCTGGTAATATATCACGATTAGTTCTTTCCAACTCTCTCATCTGCTGCTTAACATACCAATCAAACCGATACTTAATATTTTTCAAAACTTTCTCATGACGGGTCCATGGTTTATCGTACTTGAAATCCTCGAAATACCAGCGTCGCAATTCAATGTTACCAGCTTCAAAGCGAAACATCTCTGTCTCAGCTAAAACACCAATCACTGGAGCCATGTCATAGGTATAACTTTCGACTAAACCTTGTAATTTATCTTTGCATAACATAGACCCTCGCCAAGCACACCACTTAAAAAATTGAGGATTCTCATAAGCTTGATAAGGATTAACTCGACTCATCTTATAACCAGTATGACTTAAACGCTTTACAGCCCAATCATCGAATGACACTTGTTCAACACCCTCTAACCCTAGCCCTGGCAGCACCTCAGCGATGTAAGACATGAACATCTGATTGGGTCCAAATATAATCATCCGTTCTGGCAACAGCTCAGGATGGTTATGAAACAAGTAGGCAAGTCGATGCAAAGCAACCGTTGTCTTTCCCGACCCCGCCGACCCTTGCACAATTATTGGATTATTTTTGGGGAGTCGAATAATTCGATCTTGTTCTTCTTGAATGGTTTCTACGATGTCCTGCATCTGCTTTTTAGCATTTCCTTGTAACCGCGAAACTAATAAGGGATCAAACATACTCTCCTCACCGACATCATGAATATCCTTAATCTGCTGATTTCTAATTGTAATATTTCGAATCAGCTTAACTTCACCTTTTCCCAGACTATGATCCTCTATACGTCCTAGTCTCCTGCTATAGAAGAGAGCACCTGCTGGGGTCGACCAGTTGATGACCCGTAGCTTATCGTTCCCATCAGCCAGGCTAAACTTTCCAATATATAACGACTCATTTGATTGGCTAGTTTCTTGTTTGAAATCTATCCTTCCAAAGTAAGGTAATTGTAGGCTGTTTTTTAGATTATCACTGCTATCAGCAAAATGTCGTTGAAGAGCACGACGAGTCGATCGGTCAACACCTGCATTCGGCAGGTTATTCACCTCATTCAGCCGATGATTGATTAATTCAATAGTTCCATCTAAATACCGTTGTTCTTCTTGGAACAACGGAGAGACGCTAAATGATTTTTGCTTCAATCTTTTATTTCCGGCTACTGGCGCTGCATTAGACTTTGAGTTGAAATCACTACTAGGCACTGCAGTATATTGGAGTAAAATTCGCTCTACACTAATATTATTCTTTGATTTGGCGTAATCTAGCGCCGTCTTTCCATAACTGTTGATATAGTTAGGTTCTGCCCCTCCACGGAGTATAAGCATCTCCACCATGTCTTCAAGCCCACGCTCTGCAGCATACATCAATACGGTTCTCCCATTATCCTCAGCATTCAAGTTCCTCGAAATTTCGGGTATTTCTAAGAATCTTTCTACTTCCTCAAATTCACGATTCAAAACAGCATTAATAAATCTAATGTTTGTCCCTGACTTTAATTGTTCATTATTAATCGTCATAATGCTTCCCTCAAATATTTCGTCTTTGATATCGTTTGCTCGGTTAATAACTGGGCACCGAAAACATGTTTTAGGGCTATATTATTTAATCGTTATTGATAATGCACATTTTTTATTATGTAGTTCTTGCGGCACATTCTCCTGTAAATAAACAATACGACAAAAAAAGTAGCCTGTCGACCAAATATTCCCTTTGGTTTATTTTTTAGCTAGTTCCTGTGATTAATGCAGAAAAGAGACGAACTACCGTTATCGGAAATCCATCTCTTTTCTTTTATAAATTTTGACTAGCATACGGACTATAGAGATTCCCTATAATCATCACTACAAAAAATGTACCATCGATTCATCTAAATCACATAAAAGTTAGTATAACTATACCCTTCCCTCGTTTTCTTCACCTCCAGGATTGCCGGTATCGCGCTCTTCAGCTCCTGAACATGTGAGATCACACCAATCATTCGGCCGGACTGTTGCAGGTCAATCAGAGTATCAATGGCTTTGTTCAGAGACTCTTCGTCCAGTGAACCAAAACCCTCGTCGATGAACATGGTTTCTAGTGAAACGCCGCCATCATAAGCTTGAATAACATCTGCCATTCCAAGCGCTAGACACAGCGAAGCATTAAACTTTTCTCCACCGGATAATGTCTTCACATCCCTCAGTTGACCGGTATAATTGTCATACACATCAAATCCAAGGCCACTTTGCTTGCCGCGTTTCTCCATACGGTCGCTACGGACAAGATAGTATTGTCCTCCGGACATCTTTTGTAGCCGATGGTTTGCATTGTGAATAATTTTATCTAAAAACTCAATTTGCAGATAGCGTTCAAAGGAGATCTTACTACTATTCTCTCCGCGCACAACATCATACAAATCTTTCACGACTAGGTATTCGCGTTCAGCCTCTTGGCAGCTACGCTCAGCCTCAAGAATATTCGCCTTAAATTCCGAGCCTTTATCAAAGTTATTCCCGGCTTGGATAGACTCCGCGCGAACGATATCAATAGATTGTTCCAGATCATCTAGAAGCTTCTGCAGGATGGCAAGATCTTGACGTTCTTTGCCTGCCAGCGTGAAACTTAATTCCTCAATTTGCTTGGTTACCGATGCCAGTGAGGCCTTGTGCATTTCAATCTGACTCTTCAGATCAGCCTGAGCCTCATTGCTCATCTTCGCTGCTTTATAGCTTTCTTCTGAAGCGAACCCAGCTTGTTCTAACGCTCCGAGGTAACTTTGAAGAGCCTTGTCCTTATTGGTAGTTGCTTCACTTTTTCCATTCTCAGCATTGACTCGGCTTGCTGATGCCTTTATATTCCGTTCGTTCGCTTCCTGGTATTGACTCTGTGCTTGCTTCCACGCACTCTCCAGCTGCCTTTTGTTACTCTCTGCAATCTTGATATGCTGCTCCAATTTCTCGAGACTACGGACATCTTCAGGCAAGCTGGATAACGATTGATCAAATAATGCTTTCTCAGTTACATATTCTGTATTTTTGCTATTGAACAGATTTAGCGTATGTTCCTTTTGTTTGCGTAACTCCTCCAATTTGCTGTCCAGTGTATCTAGTGCTTGCTTGAGTGGAGTCAACATAGAATTCTCTTCCTTCAGTTGCTTCTCCTCTTCAACCAGTGCCTTTCCCTCTATCTGCAGATCAGCATAGACACTCTGAATCCCTTCTAACGGATATCCCAGTTCAAGCAACTGTTGCTGCTTCTCTTTAATCTGCTGTTCAGTAGTTGTGAGCTTCGCCTTTACTTCGAGGTATTTTTTTTCAAATGAAGATTTCTCCTTACGCATCCGTTCAAGCTCTTCTTTGGTAGGAATGTCGCCGGTGGCAGCAGCTTTTTGGGGATGATCAAGACTTCCGCAGACTGGACATAACTCACCATCATGAAGATGACTTGCAAGCAATCCTGCTTGTCCTTCAATCCAGCGTTCCTCAATTGCAGAATACGCCTGATCCGCTTGTTCAAATGACCCTTTATTCTCTCTTTCTTCTGCTTGTTCTATTGTAAGTTTGTCTAACAGGCCGAGATATTCTTTCATAGTTACAGCCTGCTGTCTTAACTGGTTAAGCTTCTCAGTCTTTGCCGGCAAATGAAGAACCTTATCTTCCAGTTCCTTAACTTGCGCTGCCTTAGAGAGTCGATGCCTCTGTTTCTTCTCCAGCTCATCAATTGAGCCGTTCAGCTGCTTAGACAAGGTATCGACTTCTATCGTAAGCTTCATGACTCGTTGCTGTCTCTGATCAATCTCTTTTACTGTCGGGAGATATCCTTGAAGCCGATCCAGTTCACGTAAAGATTGATTCCGTAATTCTTCCTTTCCCTCTTCCTGCTTATAGAGAGCAATAGCCGTATTGAGGGCAGTTTCAGCCTGCAGGCATTCTATAAGCGCAGCTTCGAGCAACTCGCTTTTACGACTTAGTTCATCCGTCATTTTAATATTATGTTGTTCATAGACCTGAAGGTGAACCGCTTGCTCCGCCAGAGACAGCTGCACTGTTTGCTGCTTGATAACATCCTCTTTCGCTACTAGCTGTTGCTTCACCTCAGATTTCTGATCTAACAGATCATATTGTCCATTCACCGCTTGTGCTTGATGATAAATAGCCGTATGTTCTTGGAATTTGGTGAGTTCAGATTGCAACAGCAGCTTCTTTTCTTTCAGTTGCACAGTATAATATTCAATCTCTTTATCCAATGCTTCAAGCACTTGATAAGTATTGTAGTTCTCCTGCTCAAAAACCTTGTATAAGTCAGAGACTTCACGCCCGCCTAGAGCACCTTTCACATTACCGATATGATATTCCAGCATCTTCGCTTGCTCCGAGCAAATTTGCTGTATGTCCTTGCGTTGTTCATTCAAATGGTCCGTGACCTGTTTATATAACCCTGTCTTAAAAATCCGGCGCAAGATCTCTTCCTTGTTCTCTGTCTCTGAGGTGAGCAGCTTGCGGAATTCACCCTGTGGCAGCATAACGATCTGACTAAACTGCTCCTTGGTGAGTCCAATAAGTCCGCGAATTTTCTCATCTACCTGCGACACGATAAAACGATCGACAATGGGGACAGCCTTTCCACTGCTAATTTCGTACAGTTCATAACTATCTCCTGTCGCACCTTTATTTCCGGTCTTCACATGGGCCAACTGCCGAAATACACGGTACGTCCGACCTTTCAGCTCAAATTCCAAATCAACTGACGTGTGGACCTGGTCATCGGCGAAATGGCTCCGGAGCATCTTGTTATCATTTCTATCTTCACCACTTGCATCTCCGTACAAAGCGAAACAGATCGCGTCAAAAATCGATGTCTTCCCAGCACCCGTATTTCCTGATACCACAAATAAGCGATGCTCTTTAAGTTCAGAGAAATCAATAATCTCTGTATCCTTATACGGCCCGAACGCCGTCATTGTCAACTTCAACGGTCTCATAACGCTCTCCTTCTTTCTCCAAGATCTCCTGCAGCGTTTCGATAAACAACTTCTCTGTTTCTGGCGATAGCTCTGTTCCTCTTACATCTTTATAAAAAGCTTTGAACAACGAAAGTCCATCCATCTTTGCTCGTCCTTCAACCATCAGTGGCTCCCCAATCAACCCTGGGATCGTCATCTTGCGTTCTACATGCATTGCGTTAGGATATACAGAGCGTACCCGTTCCATTGGCGATGACACCAACACTTCATCCAGCAAGCGGACGAACACATAATCCTCATTGATGACATGCCGCTCAATATCTGCGATAAAACCTTCGACTGTACGCATATCACGTCGTGGGGTCAGCAATTTTCGTTCAATCGTTGTGTTTCCATGCTGATCTAGGTGGACAATTAAATATCCCTTGTTATGATGTTCTTCCGAAATCGAATACTTAAGCGGTGAGCCGGCATACCGGACTGTTTCGTTTCCAACATGATGTGCCTGGTGCAAGTGACCTAATGCAGTGTAATGGAATCCTTCAAAATATTCGGAACTCACATGTTCAGCCCCACCGATTGACAACGGCCGCTCAGAATCACTTGTATTATCCTGTGCTACACCACCAGGAGTTACAAAAGCATGTCCCACAAAAATATGGCGGGCGCTCAGGTCCATCGCTCTTTTAATATTCTCCGTAATCTTCTGCATGGCATCATTATGTGTTCTAATACTCTCATCACCAAGTAAATAACGTACTTTCCCCGGCTCAGCATAAGGGATGAGATGGAAGTGAACTTCACCATGCTCATCACTCAATACCACGGGCTCCATGGAGGTAGTAAGTTCTCCGGCGATATGTAGCCCCGAGGCTCTCATAATGGTGCTGCCGAAGTCAAGACGGCTTGGACTGTCATGATTACCCGCCACCGCCAGTACAGGAATTTTCAACTGCAATATAATCTTCTGCAGCACCCGATCAAGCAACTGCACCGCTTCCGTAGGTGGAACCGCACGATCGTATAGATCGCCTGCGATAATGATGGCATCGGGCTGCTCTGACTCAATATCCTTGATAAATTGTTCAAGGATGTATTGCTGATCCTCTGTCATATAGACGCCTTGCACCAGCTTGCCGAGATGCCAGTCTGCTGTGTGGAATATTTTCATGGTTCTCCGTCCTTTCGGATTGTCATTTCCCAAACGTAGCCGCTACTGGGTTCCTTGCTATTGTGTAAGTCTATTATAAGCAAAAGTTCGCTGACAGGAGGTTGTCAGCGAACTTTTGTTCTTATTTCAATCAACTCTATACTTCTTAAAATTCTCTGCTTGCTCAAAAATCTCTTTAAATATTTCATCTTTTGGAACTGGTGGATATCCATTATCAGCAAGTGTTAAAATCAAATCCACTTTCAATTCTGCCTTGATATCTTCACGGTGCGACCAATCAGTGTATCTAGCTTTGTCGTCAATAATTTTTTTAATCTCTTGCGAGAGTTTCAGCAGTTTATCATGTGCGTATTCAAATTTATATTTTTCGGCAATTGCCTTCAAAATATCGTAAAAAGCTTTTTCCTCAAAATCAATCCCAAGATCTTTAAATGAGTTTCGTTCTCTTACAAGTTCTTCAAACAAATTTGCAAACTGGTCCGCGACATCGTCTAATATATCACTTTGCATTGCTTGAAAGTCTTTTCTTTCATTGTAAACGTCGATCAGTTTCTTTAATCTCTTTGAAAAATCCACACCTTGGATTCTATTGGTTTTCTTAAACTCCTCAATGGCTTTGGCCAATAGCTTCTGTAAGAGCTTGATCTTAGTGTTTGGTAATTTGATTTTATCAATTTTCGCCAAGTACTCATCACTGAATATATCCGCATTATTATTAGGGTCATTTTTATCGAGTTTAAATATTTCCTCAATACCTTCACTAATCAATGCTTCCTGTATCATCTGTCTTACTTTCTCATTCATCTGAGATGTATCAGGGGCTTCTCCTACGGTTAATTTATGAATGATGGATTTGATAGCAAAATAGAAGTGGATGTGGTCTCTCTCAGATTGGTTAATATCTTCACTTGAGCAACATAAATTATATGCGGAACGAAGTTTCTTAACAATTGCCATAAATCTCTTTTCTACTTCCTCTGTTTGCTGTGCAAATTCTGCTGCTCGATTTAAGCAATGTAATTGTTGTAATGGAGTTCCCTTAAAATAAGCGGAACTATCAAACTTGTGGAACAGCCTCGCCAGCAAATCTAATTGGTCTTTTACAATAACAACAGCCTTGTCAGTGCCATCAAAGTTTTCACCATTTACTACACCATATTTTTTTAACGCCACGTTCATATTACTCTTAATGCCAATATAATCTACCACCAAACCATTCTCTTTCCCTTCATATACACGGTTTACTCGCGATATGGTCTGAATTAAGGAATGTTGTTGAATAGGTTTATCTATGTAGATTGTATCTAAGAAAGGTACGTCAAAACCAGTAAGCCACATATCTACTACAATGGCAATTTTGAAGTTTGATTTTTCGTTTTTATATTGCCTATCTAGTTCTTTTCGATAATCTTTTGTACCCAGTAAATCGTACAACTCTTTGGGGTCATCTTGGTTTCGAGTCATGACCATTTTAATCTTTTCAATTGGCTTTATTTCTTGTCTTTCTTTTTCTGTAAGCTCTACACCTTCATCACATTCCCCGATCTCTGCCCATTGTGGGCGCAAGGCAATTATCTGTTTATATAGTTCATAAGCAATCGAACGATTGGAAGCCACAAACATTACTTTACCTTTTACAGTTGCACCTTCTTCAAGTCGCTTCTCGTAATGCTCGACAAAATCTTTTGCCACTAATTTCAAGCGTTTAGGATCACCCAGAATAACATCCATTTGAGTTACAGCTCTTTTACTTTCATCTATCTGATACTCATTGGCGCCAGCTGTTTCGCATACTTTATAATAGTCTTCAATCTCTTGTAACTTGATATTATTCAAATTCACTTTGGCAGCTCTACCTTCATACACAATCCTAACAGTGATTTCGTCATAAACCGACTCTTTCATTGTATATGAATCTTCTACTTCACCAAAAACATCCATTGTGGCATCAATTGGAGTTCCTGTGAAACCTACATAAGTGGCATTGGGTAAGGAGTCGTGCAAATGCTTGGCAAATCCATATTTCTTCTCTACACCATCTTTTGTGATTTTTATTTTCTGATCGAGATTGATTTGCGAACGATGTGCTTCATCTGAAATACAAATTACATTTGCTCTTTCTGTAAGCAAGTCAGTGTCTGCATTAAACTTATGAATAGTAGTTAAGAATACTCCACCACTCTTCCTGCTTTGCAAATAGATTTTCAAATCGGCACGACTTTCTACACTTACTACTAAGTCATCACCAATAAAACTCTTAGCGTTGTTAAATTGTCCTGAAAGCTGATCATCTAGATCAGTTCTGTCAGTTATCAGGACAATTGTTGGGCTTTGAAAATGCACACTACGCATCAAAAGCCTTGTGAGGTAAAGCATTGTAAAACTCTTGCCACATCCTGTTGCCCCAAAATAAGTACCACCTTTACCAGTTCCGTGTGGTTTCATATTCCGCTTAATGCTTTCAAGCAATTTGTTAGCGGCATAGTATTGCGGATAGCGAGGGACAATCTTTTCTTCTTTGGTGCTTGTATCTGGAAAATATACAAAGTGTCGAACTACATCGAGCAGACGTTTTTGGTTAAACAGACCTTTTACCATCGTAAAAAGCGAATCAATTCCTTCTTTATCCAGTAAATCGCTGCCTTCAATTTTACGCCAGGCATAAAAGAAATCATAAGGAGCAAATAGCGAACCTGATTTGTTATTTACGCCGTCACTAATAACACAAAGAGCATTATATTTAAAAAGTTCAGGAATATCTCTACGATAACGAACTGTAAGCTGTGTATAGGCATCTTTAATCGTAGTGTTTTCTTTGACGGCACTCTTAAACTCTAATACTACTAAAGGCAAACCGTTCACATATACAATTCCATCAGGAATGCGTTTTTCATAACCTTGTATTTCTAACTGGTTGACTATTTTAAATAGGTTATTATCTAAAGTTTCAAAATCGATCAATTGAATAAATAAGTCTTTCTTACTACGGTCTTCTCGTTTTAAAACAAAGCCATCTGAAATCATTTTCATAATGGCTTTGTTGCTATCGTACAAGGCAGAAGACGGCATCACTTCCATTTGGCGAATGATGCTTTCTACCTCATTTACTGTAATCTCATCTTCTAAATAACGATTGCGCAAATATATTTTTATATCATCACGAAGAAGTACATCGCTCATTTCCTTGTGAATATACATACCACTTTGGTGTTGATAGTTTTCAGCTTCAAACAACTCTATAACTGCTTGCTCTAAGGATTCTTCTGTGAATTTCATAGTTTATCCTCCATTGTTGCAAGTTTGGAGAGCAACAAGCCTTTGATTTTTTCAAGACTTATATTTTCTCTTGTTATACTTTCTATTGAATTGAGAATTTTTATGAATGGGTGCCTTAAAAGTAACTCTCTTGTTGGCTTTATAATTCTCAACTCTTCAATAAGCGCTTTACTGAGGTTTGGTTGAGCTCCACCATTAGCCATATTTGAAATCTCGTCTCGGTTTATTAAAAGATAATAATATAGGTATGAAGAAATATATTCATTTTCACAAATCATTGCACAACATGCCTGATTTGTTGACGCTTCAAATTTCAAATAACCTACTTGCCCTTTTGTTCTTCCTTCACCATACATAGCAATTAACACTGAATTAATTGGTAAAATTTTTGCTGAACTATTTTTTAACCCTTTGAAAGAAATATACTCTTCGGCTTCAACCAATACTTTATTGCTAACTTCTCCAGTTTTCAACCAAGGTACATCTCTGCTATCCCAATACTCTACATTATCTCTGCTTGGAGTTCCGCCTGATTTCATTTCTACACAAAGTTCTTTGATAGAAATCACTTCCCAATCCTTAGGAACATCTCCCAATTCACTTTCTACCATCTTCCCACCATATGATCTATATGGTTTTCCATTATTATCGGGAAATTCAAAATCAATAAACCACTGTTTGTATATAGCCTGTGCGGTTTCCTCTAAATTTTGAATGACACGGTTGTTCAGATTTATTCTATCCACCAACACTTTGTATTCTTTTACAACTTCTTTTTGCTTAGTAATGGGTGGAACTGGAAGAGATGTGTCACAGAGTTCCTCCCAATCAAATCCTCCACGGATTGCACTGTCGCATTTAAAGACAGCATACCTATCAAACTCAGGTCTACTAAACCACATCATTAAATATTCAGGATGAAGTGCATTAATGTCATTCACTTCAAAAACAGGATACGCAGGCGATACCAAATTCGGTTCATCGTCTGTTTTTAATACGACGGGCAATTTGTTAACCCGAATAACAGACATAAAATCACAAGCAAACTGCCATTTACTCATTACTTTATAAAGAGACATATCTGTACCGACAGTGTTTGAAGTAGTTTCTCTAAACTCTTTGGTCATACTTAGACCCCATAGTTTATCTACTAATAGAGCAGTATTTCGATTATCGACCTTGTGGATATAATCACCGAGTCGCTTATAATTTGATTTCATAACCTAGCTCCTTAAAAACGGTAAGTAATTCTTTCTTAGAATTTTCTTCAGCTTTCAGTAATTCAGCAAATTCTGATTGCAAAGCCGCCATCTTCTCACTAAAATCAATGCTCTCATCACGGTTAACGAACTCAATATATTTACTAGGTACTAAAGAGAAATCTTTCTTCACTACTTCATGCAACTTTGCACTGTAACAAAACTCCGCGGTATTCTGGTAGGTATTTTCGTAATTACTTTGTTGCCAATTATGGTAAGTAGTGGCCACTTTTTTAATATCTGCATCTGAAAATTGGATGTATTTCTTTTCAAACGGAACGCCCATTTGCCTTAAATCCATAAAGAGGATTTCATCTGCGCGGTTACGATATTTTTTAAGATTTCCATTTTGCTCTATTGTCCGGGCTTTTTTATTTTTATTAAGTATCCAAAGTGTAACACTGATATCTGTGGTATAAAACAGGTTTCGGGGTAGAACCAAAATGGCTTCCACCAGATTATTTTCAATAAGCTTTCTGCGTATTTTATATTCATCTCCACCGCCGCTTAGTGCACCATTCGCCAACAAATATCCAGCCACACCATTGTCAGACAATTTAGAAACGATATTTAAAATCCATGCATAATTGGCGTTTCCAGTGGGGGGGACTTCATAACCTGCCCAACGCGGATCATCTGTCAACTCAGTATCAGCTCTCCATTGTTTTTGGTTAAACGGAGGGTTTGCCATTATGAAATCAGCTTTTAAATCCTTGTGCTGATCTTTGAAAAAAGTATCCTCAGCCGTATCACCAAGGTTGGCAGAAATCCCCCTGATAGCAAGATTCATCTTAGCCAGTTTGTAAGTAGTAGAGGTGTACTCCTGTCCATAAATAGAAATATCCTTTGTATTTCCGTGGTGCGCTTCAATAAACTTTACAGATTGAACAAACATACCACCCGATCCACAAGCAGGGTCATAGATTTTACCTTTATAAGGTTCAAGCAACTCAGCAATAAGGTTTACGATACTTTTAGGGGTATAGAATTCTCCCTTGCCTTTTCCTTCTGCCAGTGCAAACTTACTAAGGAAATATTCATAAACACGCCCCACAATGTCTTGCTGTTTGTCTTTTAGAGTGTCAATATTATTGATTGTATCAATTAAGGAAGCAAGTTTACTTACATCCAGACCTAATCGCGAATAATAGTTATCAGGTAAAGCACCTTTAAGAGACGGATTGTTCTTTTCAAGAGTAAAGAGCGCAGTGTCAATTTTTAGAGCAACGTCCTCTTGTTTTGCATTTTCAATCAGGAAACTCCATCGTGAAATGTCGGGCAAGTAAAACACATTCTTCATGGTGTAGAACTCTACCATTTCTACATACTTCTCTTTTCCTTCGGTGACCAGTTCTGCTCTGCGTTCTTCAAACTTATCACTAGCGAATTTCAAAAATATAAGCCCGAGAACGACGTGTTTGTATTCTGATGACTCAACTGAGCCACGTAGCTTATTAGCAGAATCCCAAAGGGTTTCTTCGATACTGACTTGTTTGGTTTGTTTTTTTATAGCCATTATATATTCTCCTCTTGTGTTTAATAGAAATCTCTTATAACATTCTAAACAGCTCAGACTTACGCTCAAAATAACTAGCAAGCCGATAATCACAAATCTCACGCGTCCACACATAAAGCAATTGCCGGTCATTCTCCCGGATATTAAACAACAGTTTGAACTGCCCTTTCGCGTAGGCTACCACCTTATCGGAGCTGCTGCTCCAGGTACCCATAGGCATCCGCGCAATAAGGCGAGCTGTTCTGTCAAGCGGTTCGTCCCAAAGCTTACGCGACTCATCATCCGAGAAATCAATGCTCTTCTTATCCGGGTCATTCATATAATAGGCATAGAAAAAGGGAGCAGATTCTTCGGCTGTAATCGGCTGCATCCAGCCCTCCAGTCCGCGCTCCAACATACTGAGCAGAACAACCATCTTATAGCTTTTCCGCATGATCGTCGACTCTACTTCAAGCAGCCATTTCTCATAGCGCTGAGCCGCTGCGGCTTCTTGCTTGTCCATTTCTTTGGCCTTCAACAGAAACATGTAGTATGAGCCAAACAGTTGGCGAAACTCCTTACTGTCACAAGTGCCCTGCTGATGCATTTCCATGTACGTTGGGCGTCTGCCCAGTTTCTTTTTCTGCGCTCTATACGCAATAACCAGATTGGCCTTGCGGTTACCGGAACCGATTAGTTTCTTCTCATCCTGGATCGATTGTTCCAGCTGCTTAATGAATTTGGCAATGGTCTTCTCCCCAGCCCCACTAACACCTTCTGTGATTTTCGAAAGCTCCTGTGGAAGATCATGGATTGATAACCATCCGCATTCTTCGCTCATACAACGAAGTAGCGCATCGCAGCCCGTGATTTGCAGTTCGTCCAGTGTAAGATCGGACATAGATGCTGGAAAACGAATTTCGCGCTGATGATAGGTACGAACGATATCTTCAGTGTCAGCAGGTGAGCTATCTGTAAGCAGTTCTTCCAAAACTACCTCTGCGCTCGATTCTTTCGCTCCCTGTATATCAGGAGTTTTCTCAACTTCCCGCTGGTTCGTTTCATTCAATAATTCAACTGACGGTTCGAATAGCCCCTCAGTTTGATCAATTATCGACAGATCATCATTAACCAGTTCAAGTGCAAATCTATGGTCCTCAAGAACTCGAACCGTCTCTTGCACCTGAATCCCATTTAAACTCAAGTTGCGCTCAGCGGAAGGGTCTTTCCCGGTCAAGAACCAAGCCGGCTGCCGTTTGGTTGATTGGCTACCGTTTCTGGCGAATTTGAAATAAAGACCCTGATCTTTCAACGGAAATAGTTCATCTTTGAGTTCCCATCCACCGATCACCCACAGAGCTCCATTGTTTGGCCGTTTGTCAATGGTGGAAAGCCCGCGGCTGACCAGGTAGTTACCGATTTCCAGCCTCACTTTTATATCTGGAGATTCGATTAACTCAGCTACATTAGACACTTTTGCTGGAGCTGGCATTCCGCCGTTTAAATTGCTCTCTTCTACTGCCACCGGTTTTTGCCGTGTCCATTCATCCAGACTGCCTGCCACCTTGGAGATGCTATCATGTAGAAATTTGAACTGTTCCGTCAATGTCGGAAGCAGCTTCGTCTCAATCTGCTCATTCAATAGCTGACCCAATTGTTCACTTACAAATTCATTTGGAGCGAGATCGGGTCTGCTTTTCGAAGGCTGCAAGGGCATCTGATAGGCTGGTGTCTCAATCTCCAAGGATCCATAGGATTCTACATACCACGAAGCCAGCGCGAAGATATGTCTGTGGGCTGTAAATGCGAGCTCAATGGGAATTGATTTGACATCGTGGGAGGCCTGATTTCCACTCAAACGCAGCCATTCAAAACTAGTCTTGATCTCTTCAGGCAAGATCCCTTCCCGAGACAGCTTATGTATTCGCTCGTGATGTTTTAAGGCAAATACATTTTCCAGATTCTCTTGCTTGGATACGATAGCGGCCAATTCTTCACTGAATAGCCTGCCTTGCGTTAGCGTAGCACGTGGATTGCTCCACACCGCTTCTTCCGCTTCAACAGCTAAGACGGAGAGCCCATTATGGGCCTCTTCCAAAAAGGAGAATAATGACACCATAACTTGGTTGATCGCCTCCTGTATAAAATAGAAAAACGTGTATCACTGGTCGCCATCTTACGCAGCTCCAAAGATACACGCAATATAATCTGCGTACAAAGATTGTTACTTTTCTTCTGCGGCATAAGTCTATATCTATACTTCTATAGTACTATTTTGAGGAAGAAATATATATCCATTTATGCAAATTATATCGAACAAAGGCTTTTTCATAATATCACATACTCATTACCATTCAAAAAATAAAGCCCCGCCTCTTTCACTTTCATTCCAAACGCTCTCTCCAACTCTCCCACATAAGCCCTAACCTGCGGCTTATAAAATCCCACAAACGCCGCCTGCTGTCCCTCTTCATATACATCCGTCTTAAAATCTACAACTACCCAGCCGTCCTCCTCTTCAAATAGGAAGTCAATAACGCCTTTCAAATATAGTGTCTTTGCTGTGGAGCCTGCTGTCGATGCTTCACTCTCCAGATACATATCCGTCCTCACCGTACGTAACGACAACTCATGAATCCGCCGCTTCGCCGCCAGCGCACGTATCCACAACGGATGATTCACAACATCTTCCAGCATCTTATTAACATCCGATATCAGCGCTTCATCCATACCCTCTTTTTCAGCGATCATCCCGATGCTCAGTTCCATCTCCTCGGCTCCGATGCCCGTCCCTAGCAGCTCAATACAGCGATGAACCACGCTGCCGAACGCCATGCCTCTGCCCGTAAGCGGTCGAGGTGGCTGAACGGCTCCGGACTTCGCCAGTTTCGTTACCGAAGTCGTCTGATACGTTGGGTGTGCCAGCCGGCTTCGCCACTGACGGCCCTTATCTTCGTCAGCCATTTCATCATGTACCCCTTCGTAACGTGAAGGCACCTCTGGCATAACTTCAGGATCATCCAGCTCTCTATCTTCCTGAATCCCACTATCGAAGCTGCTCCATGGATCGATCGCCGATTTGTCCGGATATCGACTAATGATCATAAGCTGCTTGGCGCGGGTAGCTGCGACATATAGCAGCCGTTCCTTTTCCGCATTCATATACAATCGCTCCCGCTCAGCCAGTTCTTGCCAGCCTGGTGGATGAGCAATCACATCCTCTTGATATCCTCTTCGCCGTGTGATGCTGAAATATCCGCGCGCGGAATCTCCCATCCGGTCCACATGCTCTGCGGCATCATGGTCAGACTCTCCGCAAGGACAAGCCAGCAGTACAACTGGTGCCTCAAGCCCTTTGGCCTTATGTAGGTTCATAATGCGAACAGCATCCTGCTCACCTACGAACAGATCTCCACACTCTAGCTTCGCTTCTTTTACGACCCGCATCAGATACGAGCTCAGTTCCGGCCAACTTGCTGCAACTAGGCTGTCCTTGTGCAGCAGATGTAACAGTTTGATCAATGTGCCGGCACGCGCCCGGCCGGTCTTACTAACTGCTGCGAGGGGAATCATCCCTAGATTCTCTATGATATGTAACAGTGCCGGTAATGCCGGCATCTTCCGGATCAGATCCGCATATTCAGCGAGTCGTACCAGTGCTTCATATACTGGCAGTGCTATCGTCCCGACCTCTGCCTGATTCGGTAAAGTAGTATAGGTTAACGGAAACCCTTGCATCTTATAATGGAAGAGTGCATTATCACTGCAACTAAATAACATCCCCTTCAGCACAGCTAGCAGGGATACTGGATCTCCAAGGTCATTAAGACAACTTGCCAGCACAGCAAGCGCATCGATCTCTTCGTATATCGCCGAGCTTCCAGCCGTAATAGAAGGAACTCCATACTGCTCCAGTTTTGCAGCGTAGAGATGTAGGAAATCTTTTCGTTTCAGCAGTACCAGAAAGTCACTCGGAGTTGCGTCTCTAAAAATATAACTACCGTCACTTCCCGGCTGCTTCTCCTGAATCTTCAATTTGCCGCTGCAAGCCCAGGCAATATAACGAGCGGCCCGGTTTGCATCTGCTTCGGCAATCGCCGCTTGCCCTCCAGCCATTTTCGCATGAGTCATTGTGTAGACTCCATGCTGTACACCATTCTCCGGATTAGCCGTTCGTGTATCCATATGTACAAAAGCCGCCTGATGTTCAGATTCAGCCTCCGGAAAGCGACTTTGAAACTCATCATTTGTAAATTGACCAAGATGGTGGATTGAGCGAAAGTTCGCACTTAGCTGCAGGACCTCACCACAGGAACTGATCCTGTTCTTGACCCAATTATAGGTAGAAATATCCGCGCGCCGGAACCGATAGATCGACTGTTTAGGATCTCCAACAACAAATAAGGAGCCCGGTTTAGGTGTAATCCGTCTCCAATTCGCCTCTCTCGGGTCATCACCTGTCAGCAGAAACATCAGCTCTGCCTGAATGGGATCGGTGTCCTGAAATTCATCTATGAACAGACGTGTATAACGAGCAGTAAAAAAACGCCGTACATGCTCATGCTCACGGAGTAAAGCTGTTGCCCGCATCAGCAGATCCTGAAAGTCCAGAACGCCTATTTCGTTTCGCTTGTGTGCGCCATAATCAACAGCAGGACTGACGAAATCAATCAACTGCGGATATAGATGCTCGCGCCAAGCACCAAGGAAGGGAAACAAGACGCGGCTTTGCCATTCCAGGAACATAACTTTGTATTCCTTTGCCATAGCACTATCTGTCCATCGATTTAAGGTAACATTGATTTTTCGCTCAAACATCAATGCGAGCTGCAGTATACGCATATCATCATCAAGTCCGTGTAGCTGCAACATTCTCTTGCCATCACGAACTAGTAGCTGCAGCGTATCCCAGCCTTGTGCTGGCTTCTGTGTTGGAATATAACGACCCGCTTCTTCTATCATCTGCGGCAGAGATAAGCGAATAAGGTCAAAGTCAGGTCTAGGAGAGGCAACCGTCTCAATGTGTACATCGGTATAGCCGCATACCCGTTTATATACCTGGCGCAGATCCTCCACGTTTACTTGCAAGGACGCAAGGTCCGCCATCTCATCTTCCTTACCCTTCTCGATCAAGCTCGCCAGATACTCATCCCAGCATTGGTCCTGCAATAAGCTAGCTTCATCTTCTTCAATCTCACGGAACATGGGATCCAGTCTCGCCTCAATCGGTCTCTCCCTAAGCAGTCTGCCGCAAAAAGAATGAATCGTGCCAATATAGCACCGATCGATCTCCTGTAATGCCCGCTGCAGCAGAGCCTTCTGCGGCTCTATCGCCTTACGTATCAGCCGCTCCAGCTCCAGACTGAACCTACTCTTCAGCTCATCCGCCGCTTTCCGCGTGAACGTAATGGCTGCAATCTGCTCGGCCATGGCGCTCCCTGACTCAATCAGAGCTATCATTCGGCCAACGAGTGATGTCGTCTTCCCCGATCCTGCCCCTGCTTCCACCATCAATGTCCGGTCTAGTATCTCTGCAATTCGCTCTCTGGCCGCCCTATCATCAACCAAAACGCTCTACCTCCTTGATATGGTGAAGCAATGGAGTATTGGGTTCTAAATCCCATTTTGCCTTCGTACGTTCTGATTCATCCTTGCATACCGCTCCATAATCGCAATAGGAACATCGTTTCAACTCTGTTGTTGCGGTAAATGTTCCTGACTCCATCGAAGCTAATAAATGTCCCACTAACTCCGAGAGTTCGGCCGTCTTATTTTGAACCCGGGATACCTCATCGCCTTTGCCTCGTTCCGTTGGGAAGTAATAGGCTGCCTCTACAACACGCGCCTCCGTATCCATACCGGTATGCTTAAGCCACTGTTCAACCGCAACAGCATACAATGCA
Organism: Paenibacillus sp. FSL R5-0912; assembly: GCF_000758605.1. Classification (NCBI taxonomy): domain Bacteria; kingdom Bacillati; phylum Bacillota; class Bacilli; order Caryophanales; family Paenibacillaceae; genus Paenibacillus; species Paenibacillus sp. FSL R5-0912. The sequence goes on along the minus strand of NZ_CP009282.1, from coordinate 1,679,461 downwards.
TGCTGAAGCTGCGTCCCCTGTGAGAAATACTCATTCTCGTCATACTTCGCCGGACTGCCTGTTTTGTAATCATAGATCTTGTACTTGTGCGGCCCGATCTCATCAACCCTGTCCACAAATCCCTTCATTCTTATGACAAGACCATTATCCAGATTAACACTCATAGGTTGACCATCTATTGTCAATTCGAGTTCAAAAAAACGTGGCCGTCCCTCGGCTTTTTGCTCCATCTGATAAAAAATGGCGACATCCCTCCGCAGCGAATCACATTCTTTATGAAAGATATGGGGAGTTGGCGGCGGTACCTTCGCTTCATACTCACGGATGACCTGCTCTGTGATTTCCTGAAGCCTGTGTTCATCATGTTTAGGCCTATTCTCATTTATAGAACCTGCGGACATTTCTTTCAGATAGTGGTAAAAGATACTGTGAAGCAAGCTGCCTCTGCTAGCTGCATCCAGCCATTTGGAACGATCGAATTCAGCAGTCTCTTTTGCCCTGAGCTTCAGAATCTGAGAAAAGAAGAACCTCTTTGGGCATTCCGCATATCTTTCAAGTTGCGTCACACTCAGGTACGCCTCAGGATTGTTTAGATAACTAACCGTAAAAGTATCCGTAGAGAGCACTCCCTCATATTCTGACAGGGTTCCTTCACTAATACGCATCTCTGCTTGTTCCAACTTAGCGGCGAATGGAAAGGATTGACGTAGTGATGAAAAGCCATCTTTCAGTTCCCCCTCAGTGTGGAACCGTCCAAGCCAGCGATCCGTCCCATCCAACAAATGCTCTCCATTCGGATCAATCGACATATATCCAACCAGTCTACCCAGTACCTGTCCTAGTCCAGTCAGATCCATCTGACTATCGCCCGTTACGATTCTAGCAGCCTGTAATAACGCAAAAGCCGGAATGATTTCCTTCTGCTCTGCCGGATCATAGCTGGAATAGCTCAGCGTAACTTGTCCTGACAGCAATCCTAATCGGGTCTCACGTTCACGAATAATATTCTCTGTCCACTCAGTAGATAAGAGTAACCCATCAAGACTCTTGCGTTCCATATCCAGTAATACAGGATCCTGCCGAAGCTGTAAGGACCAAGCCTCATTACTCATGCCCAGGATGTACGTCTGAGTTCTTCCCGATATGCCGCCATCTTGAAGCGAAGAGATATGCAGCTTTCCGCAAGATGGTCCGCTTCCAAAGATACGAATACCCTCTACCATGTCTTTTACATAACGCAGCGCGGTCTCGCTGGAGAACGTACGAGGAGAGACAACTTCCAGCAGCTTCATTTGATCAATCAGTTCAGTGATAACGAGTGAGTCAGCCTCACTGGACGAAACAGTGTGCTTTTCAAGAAGATTTATTAATGAATGCAGAATCATCATAGGAGTCCACGTCACTTGATGCGCATCAGGCAGACTTTGAAACAATCCTTTAAACCCCCGGTTTAACAGCCTGATCGCTTCAGCATGTCGTCCCTTTAACTCAGCATTACCTGCGGCCTCTAACATGGAATACCGTTGTCTCCCCCAGCCGATTCCGCTTTGCTCCAAAGCAAGGATGAGATCAGCCTGGTCCACAGAGTTTCCAATAGGATGAAATGATATATAATCGTGCCGAAGAGCCTTAAGTAAGCACTCTACATCGTAGTTGCATTCCAGCCATTCGAGATAAACAAGCGCAGCCTTTCCGACCTTTGTATAAGTAACGGGCATACCTTGGGAAAATGTACAAGGAATATCGAGAGTTTGGCTGAGGGTATAAATCGTTGAACTATAAGCCTCATAATTAGAGACTACGATCTCCGCGTGATCGAAGGAAGAATCCGTATTGCAGATACGACGGAATGCTTCACGAACCTCAGCTAAGATTCCTGTGGCATGGTACAACTGAACAGCAACATGATCACCATTCTGCAGGGTTGACGGGAAAGCTCCAGTTTGCGGAAGAATGAGCAGTCCATCTCCAGCGATGCGTCTCAGCATTTCTTTCTCCACTGAAGAGAACCGCTCCCAATCTCTAAGGATGAAGAGATGGTTATCCGCTGATCTATCACCTTCTGGTATGTAATCAAGCAGACCTGCAAAATCAGTAAAGTGATTGTGTTCCAGCCATTGTTCATATAAAACGAGCAGTTCAGTTATGTAGAGACCTTTTTGCTCATGTTCAAAAACAGAAATAGAAAGCTCTGAAGCGCAAATCCCCGCCCCTCGGAGTTCCTCAATCGCGTGGTGAAAGCTTTGAACGATACCTGGGGTAATCATCACGGCTGGTATATATTTATCGTCACGCTCTGCCATATCAACCATAAGATTTTGGACAACCCAGAACGTCTGTTTACTATTTACAAGACGAAGCCCTCGTTTAACCAGTTCCAGCTTTGTCCGCTTCATAACGAGAGACCTCAACGTTTCTGTTTCCACACCTAAAAGAGGGCCGTGTTCCATTGTTATCCGATTCAGCCACTGCTCACCCTGATCATAATGATCCACAAGGAGGATCTTTCTACGAAAGGGATCGTTATTGCATATTTCATACAAATCCGCAAACCAATTATGGTTCAAGAGACCCACATCCTTCCTACCTTGTATATTTCGAGTAATTATGATCAGTTCCTGCTTAGTTTATTTATACATCTCGGTCCACTCAGCTAATTGACTCTTAATTGTTTCACGCACAGAAGCTGGCTCTAATATTTCAGCGGCTGGCCCGTACTGCAGAATCCAGCGGATAAACTCTTTTTCGTTATTTACAGTCACCTCAAAAATCATACTGCCGTCTTTGTTGTCTGTCATACGCGGATGAACGAACAATTCTTCCTCCCTAATGTACCTGGCAACCTCAGCATTAAACCGCACTTTAAAGGTAATATTTTTCTCACCTTGTTCAATTGACCACGTGTTCTTTAGATACTTTTTGATATTAAAATCACTCTTGTCGAACGATTCGGCTGTAGGTTCCACTTTGAGGAAGCGACTGATTCGAAACGTCCGAATGTCCTGCTTGGTATGGCAGAAACCGATTAAATAGAAGCGCTGATCACGAGGCACAAGGTAGAACGGATCAATCTTTCGCTCAGAAGTCTCATTCCGATACTGGGTATGATATGTGGTTTCAATTGTCTTCTGCTCTAAAATCGCTTGAATAATCGGCTGCAGATAATTGGGGCTTTCCTTACGGTAAGCTGGTGTACCCATCTGAATAATATTGGATATGTCCTCAATGATATTGTTTTGCTTGGATTTTTCTTTGTGATGTGTGGCCATAACTTTATCGTAAGCTGTATGGAATCCGGGAGGCAATTTGTCCTCGTCCACCATTGAGGGCAACAGGGAGAATACTAGCGCTTCTTGTTCTGAAAAATTAAGAGGATACATAAAGAAATTGCCCATAAATCGGTAGCCAGTCCCTTTGCCTGTATTCGTTATAGGAGTGATGGCATCTAATAAGCGCAGATCCCGATAAGTCGTCCGTATGTCTACATCGCATTTAAAAGCTAAATCGGCTGCGGAGATACCAGGGTTTGATTGGATCGCATTAATGATATTGAATAAACGTATAAATTTCTCGATCATGATTAGTCTCCTTACAATAAGAATTCGAATTCCTATGATGTCTACCCACTGCTTTACTGCAGCTTTCACTCTATGGCCTACTGAAAAGCTCTTTTACACAGTATACCTAATCATTAACGCTATAACTTGTCAGGGAACGTACGTTTGTTAATATATTCCTTTATCGTCATCCAATAAATAGAAACCTTTATATAATCATTGCGTCTAATAACCATTAAGCTTAAAGGAGCACAATATATGAGAATTACTTGCTTCCACGGGGACTACTCTGATATGGGATACATTTATCTTACCCCACCAAAAACTGAGTACAATGACGTACATAGCAATAGAAACGAAATAAGCCAATATATTAGTGACGAAAATCTATATATACCCTATGTAACGGATTTAAATATAACTTCAGAACTCATTCGCATGCCTTTTAGTGAGAATACATTCAGAGCGGATTATGGTAAAGCATACGATACTGAGTATGGTAACGACATGGATAAGCTAGGCTATATTACCGGTATCGAATTGAGCTTGTCATCAAAAAACTTTATTAATCTAGTGAGCAACCAAGCCTTCAAAGTAATTCGAACTGAAAGGAGCGGTCAGGAGTTTCATTTGATTACTCTCGACCATTTAGAGAATGTTCTGCATCCTGAGAATATCCTTTATAAATTGACCGATGCAGAGGATGCATTTGTAATTGTGCAACTCAGAAAAGCTGAAGATCTTGGAATCCGCTATTCAAATGACTCGGAGATGCAGCCCATCGCCTTGTTCAAAGGTTTACTTTCTTCCCGCAAAGACGTCTATCCAGTTGAATACTTGATTAAACCGGAATTTTTCATGCACCGAGATTAAAAATCATGTTGAATGTGGATTAACTTACATGGATGCCCTATCGGTGGTTCTATCACATGTGCCTTGGTCGATATAAAAAACCCGAATCCTCCTCGCTATGTACGAGGAAAGGAATCAGGTTATGTAAGTTTTACTGATTATGATTAGGTATGACTCGAGTGGAATGCTGATACTTCAATATAAGTTGACATCAAGCCCTAATTTATTTTATAGTTTAAATTATAAGCAGTGTTTTGGTATAATTTTCTGCTGAATTCTTAATAGTTCAACTGTTAATGAATATAAGTCTCTGGCCATGCGGCGAAAGGGATCCGAATTTCCACAGGTAACTGTGGTATTCTGGATCCCTTTTTTTGTTTTTCCCATGCACTTTTGAAAGAGGTAATGTTATGGCACTTGTTACGCCTAAGCGAATCACATGTATTAAGGGTGAATATTTTCAGCATAACATTCAGTCGGCGATTAAGACCATTGCAAAAGCAAAATTAATAGAGACGCAAAGTTCAATAACTAAACAGGCTTTGAAACGTTAACTGAACTCGTTCTTTTCCTTAACGTATCCGGAGTCTCATCTATTGCTTTAGACTTCAAAAGATCGATTGCTGACCAAAGTGATTTTTTATGATTGTATCCAAAATTAACTTTGATTTCGACGGGTTGCACATTTGCCATTTCCTCACCTCTGTTATAACTTTTTGAAATTTAAACATGCCCAATTTGAGGAGGTTTCCTGATGGATCAAGATTCAAAAAACGTGATTAATGATTTAATGAACAGTAGCTTCGTAGCAGAAAACGAATTGTGGAAAGGAACAGAATTATTTCTGTGGAATACTTCTTCTACAGAAATAATTACAGATGGAATAAAAAGTCCTCACGATGATCATCCTATAACTAACGCCGTTTGGGACGTTAATAAGAGCAAAGTGAGGAACACTATGGATACGCTATTTAGCTATGACTACAACGATTCAATTGATGCCTCCCATTCTAAAAGAAGCATCTCTGATTGGTTATGGCAAAACAGAGTTCAGCCAAATATCAAATTGGACAAAGTGAAAATATTTTTGAAACGGATTCAGACATCAAAGGAACCGATCAAACTTTATAATTATTACACCGAAGCGTTGGAATTCCAAAACCGAATCTCTACATATATTAAAAAACCGGTATGGAATCTGAATGATTTAGACATTACAGAACAGAGCTTTCAACATTGTTTGAAATATGTCGATTCGGAAATAAGAAAGTCTTTCTTTTGTCAGATCGCAAAGTTGTTTTTTCCAAACAAGAAGTTTAGTGTAGTCAAAATCAATACTAAAACTAGACCTAAACTAAATGAACTTAATCTACATCCATTTTTAATTAAATTCAATGACGAACTTGAATCGGAAGGTTATACACAAGGCCATGCCAAGGAAACAAATCGAAATGTGATGCAATTTTTAAATTGGCTTGTTGATAATTACGCTAGTTTTTATGAACTTTCAGCGAATGGGATACCAGTTTGGTTAATTGAAAGAGACCATATTATAGAATTTGAGAACTACCTAAAACGTTGCCATTTAAAAGGCCTTTATAGCGAGATAACTGTCAGCAATAAATTCTACTGTGTTATCTCTTTCTTTAAGTACCTGTATAACACCAGAATTATTCCAAAGAATATCGGATCAATAAGAGGAATTACCGCAGAGAGGTACATACATCGAGATATTCCCAGTGATGATCAATTGTCAAATTTCTTCAATACTATAGCTAGTTACTCTGATGAACCAGAGTTTGATATGGCGTTCTTTGGATCGCTTCTTCATCTCGGACTGCGTTTCTGCGAAGCCGGGCGACTTATTTGGGATGATATTAATTTCCAAGCAAGGATAATAAAAATCCGTGGTAAAGGTAAAGTTGGAAAACCTGTACCTTTACACTTACCGATAAAACTTTATCAATATTTTGAATCTTTGCATAAAATCAGCTCTCGTGAAGGGTCTGTTTTTAAGAGAACCCGCCCTGAAAAAGTTTTCTATAAAAAGATGTTAGATAAATACAGGTTATACGCGATGATTTCCGGATGGAATTTCCCTGGAGGTCTTCATTTGTTCAGGCATACATTCATTACAAAACTTAGCCTCAGAAAAAAAGTTCATCCGCAATTGGTCAAACGTTTAGCTCGACATGACAGACTTGAGACTACATCAAAATATTTGCATAGACAAGATCAAGAGCTCAATGATGCAATGCACAAAATCGATTCTATATGGAGATGAATATATGTTCAAAGTAGAAGGCCTCTCACCTGTTACTAATCTAATGGCCCAATTGCAAAAACTTGCTGCGACCAACAGTCATGATAATATGAAGCAAGCTTTGGAAAAAAGCAATCTTATTTTCGTAGAGGAGCCTAAAAAACCGAAAGATATAACGTTTGGAGAAGCTGTTCATTGGTACTTACAAAGTTCTGAATTTGCACGAAAGAGCGAAGCTACTCAAAAGACTTATCGATCTGAATTGAACCAGTTTGTTTCTTTCATTAATTCACTACCGGAAGCTCCATATTTGTTTTCATTTGAAAACAATCCCAAAATACTACTGGATTATCTTAAGCCAGTTAAAACTCAAAACACCAGATTTAAAAAGTCTTCATTTTTAAGAGACTTTTTTACTGTTACATTTACACGTTTTTTCGAGATAGATATTAAAAAGATCAAGGAAACCTTGGTGCTTGAGGTTGAGTTTGATGAAGATCTTCCAAAAGCTTTTACGAAGGAACAAGTTGAGGAAATTATAAACTTGTCGCGCCTAACCAACGATGGTTTTAGAAACTTTGTCATCCTATGGACGTTTCTTGGGAGTGGTATTCGCCTTAACGAGCTAACCCAACTACAAATCAAGGATATTTGTTACAACTCACAGAACATAGAAGTGCGTGTAAAAGGAAAAAAACTTCAAAAAGTTCCTCGAAGGATTACATCTACATCATTAGAACTACTTAGAAAATATGTAGGCTTTAAATATGGCTCACTTAAAAGCCATCCTAAATACACTGACTTGTATGTTTTTTCAACTGACAAAGGAGTTAATCCAATTAGCGATAGTGCAGTTCAAAAGATGTTAGATGGATTAATTACTGAGGCGCAGAGCATTTCTAAAGAAGAGAAAGAGCGTTTGTCTGTTCACTCTTTACGACATTCTTTCGCACTGTTCGCTTTAGAGGGAGGCGTTGATATTGTTAGTATTTCAAAATTTCTCGGGCATAGATCACTAAAAACAACAACCATCTATCTGGAACTCTTTAACAGCATGCTGTTGGAGGCAATCGAAAAACATCCTTTTGCTCATTCGTTAGCAGCCAATTTATTTGATTGAGGTGGAGACAAATGATACTCTCTGGAGTCGTATTCGACTCGACTTATTTTAAAACTTGGAGTGAACACTCTGGCTTAAAAAAGCCAGCATGCTTAGCAACTATAAAGGTTCTCACTACACTTCAAGAATTTCTATTAGAGAACGGTTTTGAAGGTAATCTAGACTTCGACCGGTTTACATATTATGTTAAATCAAATGATTTTGAACCGATTAATAAATCGTTCATTGATCAATTTATTCAATATCTTGTATCATCTAATCCAGGGCTTTCAAACAAAACAATTTACAATAAAATCAGTTCAATGAAGAGCTTTTTCAACTTTCTTGATAGAGTAAATATGATAAGCCACAACCCGATGGCCCATTATACAAACAAATATTATGAAAGAAATATAAATATTAATTTTTTGACTGAAGTTGAGTGTAAAGCGCTCCTGAAAGCAGCTCTTATGGAAGATCCCTTTTCCAAATATTATTATCTGTTATTTTGGACAGCTATTACAACCGGGCTAAGAAACAATGAACTATGTTGCTTTTCATTTGAGCAGATCAACTTTCAAAATAACATGGTGATCGTTAACAAAGGTCAAAAAACAAACGCCAAAGGAATCGCTATTCCTCGATTCCTAACAAATGAACTGAAACACTTCAAACATTACAAGGAGACTATTGAAAAATGTTTTAGTCCAAATGTATTCTCTAGGAATAATCGGAAACTCTCGAATAAACAATTAGTATCTATTGTTAGGACCATCTCTGAAAAAGCTGAAATTGATAGAAGAGTCATTCCCCATGACTTAAGAAGAACAACAGGATTCTTAATGCTCAAAAGTGGTGCGAACTTGAGGGCAATTCAGCAACAATTAAGACACGAGCTGTTAGGAACTACGCTGGAATATCTATCGATTTCGGATAGTTTGATTTTGGATGAGGAGTAAGAAAAAATACCCTGCCAAGTTAAATTGGACAGGGCATTCATATTGTGACATTTAAATTTCATTTGAAGTTAAGTGTCTCCACGCCATCTTGATGTGAGATTCTTTAAATACTTTCTTCTTACGATCATTCCATGCTTTAAAATGGTCAATTGCACGATCCTCACTAGCCTGGGCATCCGGATTATGTTTAATTACCCAATCGGTTGTAGCTAATAATTCAAGTCCATACGGTGTTTCGTAGCCTTCAATTATTTTTTTTGTATTCTCAAGTCTTTCCTCAGAGGTGGCATCTTCGATCGAGTTTAAGTAAGCTTCCGCCTCCTTAATAACTTCAGGTAATAAATAGATCTGGGCATCTCTGTTACGATCTCCATAGCCTCTTATGAAATGCCCTTCAAGTCGCTGAAGAACATGATTTAGATTGTCTGCATATGGACCATATTGTGCACTTACAAATCTTAGCTTTAAATCTTCGCCTGACTCTTGTAGAAAATAGGCGAGCTTTTGAATCTCCAACATAGACAATTTGTATCCCGGGGCAGCATACAAGTTCATTAGCATTATAAGAAGAGCTCTAGCCCGTGTTAATTTTGGTTTTTCAGTTCCTACGCGCATTTTATCCGGCTCCGGACTACCCTCGGGAGGATAAACCATAAATAAGACATCCGGCACCTCTTGAGCTGATGCTTCTATTAAGGGTTTTACTTGACTCCAGTTCAATCCACCATTACCGCAACCTAAAGGTGGGACAGCAACTGACTTGATTCCGTACTCTTTAATAGTGTCTATAAAATCGATAAGCCCTGACTTTATATCCTCAATTTTGGACTTTTCCTTCCAATGCCGTTTGGTTGGAAAGTTAATTATATACTGAGGATTGAGCATGTATCCTGTAGGGACCACATACATTTTCCCAGGCATGACTGCATTGTTTTTACATGCTTTTGCATATTCCTTAAAATTACCGGGAAAGGCTTGTTTAAATTGTAAGGCTATCCCTTTCCCCATAACCCCGACACAATTCACTGTATTTACCAGCGCTTCTGCCTCAGCTTCTAACAAGTTTCCTTTTTTATATTCAATCACATTCTCACCACCTTAATAATACCAATCTCTGCGTACTTTGACGGGAATATGAACTTCTTTTTCCTGGATGATCTTTGATGTTTGATCATGAATACTAACGTTAATTACACCGATTTCAAGTATGCTGGCTAGTGGGAAATACTCGAAGGCTAAGAACTCAGCCTGCCGTTTTCGCTTCCTATCCGGATAATCTGTAGTATCATTCCAATATCGAGAGTTCATTATGCCCCAGTCAATTTGATCTAAATCCTCAGTGTCATTATAGAATTCAGAATAATTAATGATTGCATGTCCATCAGTGAATACGAATGGGATTTGATCAGAGATAACTTGCTGTATAGTAGATACAAGATAAATAATCTGACTTTGTCCCTCTTGATATTGCGGGACATTTCCTTGCTTAATTGTGTACAACATAGGAGATCGCGGCGCAAAATAAAAAGGAACATAATCATGTAAATTACCATATGGAGGTAAAGGTACTTGCTTCTCCGAACGTCTCGACTGGATTTGCTCAAAAGCAATATTAACAAACGAGCTTCCATCTCTCTGTAACTTATTAATGCTGATGAGTCCATTGTTGTCCAGTATCGAGTGTAGATTTTCAACGCTCGTAATATGATAAATTAATGTTGGATTCGGGACCATTATGCTACACTCCATGTCAAATTCACGTTTTTAAGTTAATTCGACAAAAGATCGGGTTTTCCTCTTAATCAATGATATAATTGTATCATTAAGAAAATAAGAATATACGTTCGCCTCATCACAATTATACTCAATTTTATCAATTAAGTCAAAAGACATGTATTACCTCGTTGCTCCAATTTAAACGGTGAATTCCTAATCAAAATCATCGACTCCTATAGAAAAAACGTAAAAGTATACTTTCCCCCACTAACATCACCTAATTTACACTGATCCTGCTTCATTAAAAAAAGCCACATACTCTGATGTGACTTCATAAATGAATCTAAAATTAACAGCACCACTATTGTAATTAGAATTTCGTTTTCAATACAGCGGGCAGCAAAAGTCGCCAGCTTCGTGCCCTTGTTCGGGCGGTAGCTCTCGATGGCCTTGATCAGCCCGATCGTGCCGATGGAGATCAGATCCTCCATGTCTTCGCCGGTGTTGTCGAATTTTTTGAGGTTATGGACACGATGCGATGTCAAAAAAATAAACCAATCACGATCGTTTCCGATTCGAATTGGTTCTTTTACGTTTTGTATTTAATCTGTAATTGTTTATCAATTATTTTGACCCATTCAGGTAATTCCTTTAAATAATATTTTATCCCGCTTTGATCTGCTTCAAGAATAAATTCCCCATCAGCTTTACTATTATCAACAACAATTAATTGATCAATCAGGTCTAAGTGAGATAACAGGTTATTCATACTTGTTACATTGCGTCTAACAATATCCTCGTTTCAATATGATGACCACCGTTTTTCACGAGCAAAGCAACACGTTCAATATTTAACCGAATATCTCCTAACCCTACATAAACATAATAATTTTAAACCCTTGTTCCTGTGCAGCTCTCATCTGCCTTACAACGTTACCACCGGCTAAAGTAGTTTCCACGGTGAAGTCCCACTTATTCCGGATACATTCCCTGGCTATTCTTATGGCTTCTTTTCCAGCAGATACTTTACTCTTTTCAGGATGCCCATTATTACCGGCAAACACAAACATCGTTGCCTTTGTCTCATTCATGGATGAAGTCCTGTTCATTCATATTCTCGATCTTTCCCGTACTTATAGTTCGAGTATACTACAGTACAGCGCATTTTATATCCGCCTAGAGCTTAAGCACAATACAGTGAATTTTGAATTCCTAACTTAGAAATCACAAATAACCTGCAGGATCGAGACATCTAATGTCTCATTCCCACAGGCAACTTCTAACCTCACCGCTTCGCCTTATAAAACTCATGATAAAGCTTCATCAGCGCTCTCTTCTCGATCCGCGACACATAACTCCGCGAGATCCCCAGATCCTTCGCGATCTCCCGCTGCGTCCGCTCTTCACCGCCGGTGTCCAGACCGAAGCGGCCGACCACGACCTCTTTCTCGCGATCATCCAATATATCAAGATTACGGTATATCTTGCTCTTCTCGATTTTAAGGTCGACTTCCTTAATTACATCATCCGCCTCAGACCCGAGGATATCGATCAGCGTGATCTCGTTCCCTTCTTTGTCTGTCCCAATCGGATCGTGCAGAGACACGTCTTTCCGGGTCTTTTTCAGCGACCGGAGATGCATCAGGATTTCGTTTTCAATACAGCGGGCAGCAAAAGTCGCCAGCTTCGTGCCCTTATTAGGCCGATAACTTTCAATCGCCTTAATCAGCCCAATGGTGCCGATGGAGATCAGGTCCTCCATGTCTTCGCCGGTGTTGTCGAATTTTTTTACTATATGCGCTACGAGTCTCAAGTTGTGTTCGATCAGCAAATTCCGTGCTTTGGCGTCCCCCTCGGCCATCATCCCTAAGTATTTGCTCTCATCCTGCTCCGATAAAGGTTGGGGGAAAGCATTGTTCCTTACGTAAGATACCAGCAGCGTCAGTTCTTTGATCAGCAGTGCAATCGTGCTTATGATTCCTGGCAACTTGGCGACACCTCCCGCACATGTACAATGAAACCGATCTGTAGTCGAGAACTACGGGTTCATGGTCTCTTTATTGTATGTGGGTAGATGCCTAGAAGTGCATGTACGGGTAAATAGGTACGAGCTATGGTGAACAGGATTTACTATGGAATGGATCCTAGAAGGGCTTGCGAATAGCTATCATCCGACATTACATATTTATTGCGGTCCTTATTTCGTCTATTCTTATCCCTTTTTGCAGCATGTCTTAATTATTCTGAGAATAACCGCTATATTCACCTCTATAATCATAGAACGAAGCACCCACTGTATCATTTCATATCTTTGAGCTATTTCTTTTAGTCTCTTTACAACCATGCTGGTATAAATTCCTGCCAGAATAGGGGATGGCCCTTCATTCTTATATGGGTTTTCAGACAATATTCAACAACAGCATCAGCAGGTGGTCATCCCCAAAGATTATTCGGAGTTTAGAAAAGCTTTTGAAAGCAGGATATCAATATCATTGCTCTGCACAGTTTCACGAAATTCTTGCAATGATACAGAATGAATTGAAAACCTCCGGTGCGAGCAATATTATATTCATAGTCACTATACGGATTCTTCTATTACGGTTAGAAAGCTTGCAGAAATGTCATATATGAGCGAGGTATATTTCAGAAAGCTGTTTAAAGAAACATTCTCTATTTCTCCATAGTGGAGGGCATCTGGAAAAAACCTGACTAATCCATACTGTATCATGAGTTTTATAAGGAAAAGAAACAATTCATTCAAAAAGGGGGTGTCCAGAAAGCCATGAAATGGCTCGGGGCACCCCGTTGATTATTCATTCTGCAGATGAATGGTTGTTGAATTAGAAGGTGAGAATTCCCGAGGTATGGAGCAACACCAGGAACACCAGAACAGGCGCAACATACCGGAGCATGAACAACCAGATGCGGAACCAGCGTGCCTGTAGTCCAGCTGCTTCCGCTGCCCCTTTCCAGAAAAATCCGGCAAAAATGGTAATCAGCAGACCGCCAACCGGCAGCATAATGTTGGAGGTGATGAAATCCATCCAGTCAAACAGGGCTTTGCCACCAAACGTAAGCCCAGGGAACATCCCCAGCGACATCGCTGAAGGAACACCGAGCAGGAAACAGAGCAGAGACAAGATCCAGACCGAACGTTGGCGGCTCCAGTTCCAGCGCTCCATCGCGAAGGATACTGGTACTTCTAGCAGGGATACGGCCGAGGTCAAAGCAGCAATCGCCAGCAGGATGAAGAACAGACCGCCGAAGAACGCACCGAAAGGCATAGCTGAGAAAGCCGCTGGCAGAGCGATAAAAATCAGCGAAGGCCCTTGATCGGGGGCAATGCCAAACGAAAACGTCGTCGGGAAAATAATCAATCCGGCGATAAACGCATATAGCAAATCTCCGGCGCCAATCGCAAATGCAGCGGTACCCAGCGACTGATTTTTATCCACATAAGAACCGTAAGTCAGTAGAATCCCCATCCCGAGCGACAATGAGAAGAAGGCATGTCCCAAGGCGACCAGCGCAGATTCCGCCGTCAGCACCGAGAAGTCCGGTTTGAGGAAGAAGGATACACCTTGGTCTGCACCCGGCAAGGTTAGCGCGCGAATCATCAACACAATGAGGAGAACGATTAGGCTGGGAATCAATACTTTGTTGAATTTCTCAATCCCGCCCGAAACCCCAAGGATGACTACGCCCGCCGTAATCAGGATGGCTACGCCCTGCCAGACAATCGGCATATACCCTGAGATAAAGGAGCCAAATTCACCTGCGTAATCATTACTACTGAACAGTTGTCCATTGAAGGCAATCATCGCATAGTTCAGCGTCCAGCCTGCAACAATAATATAAAAGGAGAGGATTAAAAAAGGTGCCACCACTTGCAGAATTCCGGCTGCCTTCCAGCCTTTCCCGCCTCCGGCACGTATGAACGAAGTCGCCGCGCTTCCGCGTCCGCTGCGTCCGATGGCCAGTTCGGCCAGCAGCACCGGCAAGCCGATCAGTACCAGACAGACGATGAAGAGAAGGAAGAAAGCCGCACCGCCATTTTCCCCTGTAATATAAGGGAACTTCCACATATTCCCTAGACCAACAGAGCTGCCGATGGCAGCGAAAATAAAACCACTGGAAGAAAATCGCTCCTTCTTCTCCGTGAGCATATTTTTGTCACCTTTAAACTGATTCATTTACTAACCCCATTTTCTTTTTTAGACCTAATTATAGCTTAAGTACCAATAGAGTCATAAGAAAATTTTCTAATTTTCTAATAATTATTACTTTTTTCTGACTAAAAAATCAAAGCATCAGGGTCAATGTTAACGCTAATGCCAAGCGTGTCTACAGTCAGATTTCGAATCATGCTCTTCCTGCCGCCGTTATTTCCGACAAATCTTGAATACTGGCCACAATGATGAGTCCCCGCCCACCCTGCTCGTCCAAACGTCTTGAGGTTGTGGACACCACGAAACGATGTCAAAAAAAATAAACCAATTACGATCGTTCCCGATTCGTACAGATCGGGAATGGCGTTTAACCAATTGACCAGCAACGGCGGTTTCGCTCCGCCCAGCCCTCGCCTTTCCCTCTGTGACGCGGAGAACACAGCAGGATAGGATATCCGCTGCTCTCACATTCCCGCTGCATTTGGATTGAACAGCAAAAAGCCGTTCATCGAATAATTCCCATGAACGACTTTTCATCATCGCCAACTTCTCTGAATTACGCCGATTTTTATCAGCGAATAAGTTCCAGCGGCGCTACACGCCCGTAAGAGACTTGGATGTGCCCGCTTTTTGCCGCCCACCGAACACTGTTACTGATAACCTGAAGCACCTCAGGCTGATGATAGACCGGGAAAGTCTCATGCCCGGGTCTAAAGTAAAAGATATTGCCTTGTCCGCGCTTATAGCAGCAGCCGCTGCGGAACACTTCTCCGCCTTCGAACCAGGAAATGAATATAAGCTCATCCGGCGCCGGAATCTCAAAGCGTTCCCCGTACATTTCTTCCTTCGGAATTTCAACATACTGTCCGAGGCCCTGGGCAATCGGATGACCCGGCTCTATCACCCAGATCCGCTCCTTCTCGCCGTCGTCACGCCATTTCAAGGCGCCGGTATTAGTCCCCATTAAAGCATGGAATATCTTCGAATTATGTCCGGAGTGAAGCACGATCAATCCCATGCCGTCCAGCACCCGTTGCCGGACCTTTTTGACAACTTCATCACTAACTTCGTCATGGGCCAGATGCCCCCACCAGAGCAGCACATCCGTCTGCTCCAGCACTTCAGCGGTCAATCCGTGTTCCGGTTCATCCAGAACCGCCGTTCTTGCTTCCATATCTTCCTGCGTGTTCAAGTAGCTGGCAAGCGCCGCATGAATACCCTCGGGATATATCGCCTGTACTTCCTCATTGAGTCTTTCGTGACGGTACTCGTTCCAGACTGTGATTTTGATTGTAGGCATGATATGCCCTCCCTGTTATATTGAAATCCAGCGTTGTTCTGTCAGTGAGACTAGAATGGAATCAATGGCATGCTGGTTGATGTAACCGTCTTCCATAGTAGCGTCGCATCCGTCACCCTGGCCGTTTACCAGATTCACAAAAGCGGCCATTTGATCCACTTGAAATTCTTCGGGAATATCCACTTTTCTGAAGACCTCGTCGCCATCTTCGGACAACTTAACATATAGGACATCCTCTTCTTCCAGGTTATACAGAACCGCCCCGCGGTCCCCGAAGATTTCCAGCTGCTGAAAGTTGCCCCGGCCGAAGGCGAATCTCGAAATGGCCATCGTGGATGATGCGCCCCCCTCAAGCCGGGCCAGCACATGACAGAAATCATCCACATCTACCTCACCCTTGCCTTCTCCATCGCCTTCAAGCAGCGTGCGCTTCCTGATAATCGTGTCGGCATCGGCTATCACCCGTTCTACATTGCCTACAAGAAAACGCTGCAGATCGAGCAAATGCGAACCTAAATCTCCAAGAACGCCTGAGCCGGACAGCTCCTTGCGGAATCTCCAGACCAGCGGAAGCTGCCCGTCCAGCCCCCAGCCCTGCAAATACTGGCCGTAAACATGCTTGACTTCCCCTAATTTGCCCTGATTGATTAACCATTTGGCAAATCTTACTGCCGATTTGTACCGGTAACTGAAACAGATCATATGCGGTAGGTGAGCCTCCGTTACCAGATCCCGCAATGCGGCGGCTTCCTGGGCACCAAGTGTCACCGGCTTTTCCAGGGCAAACGGCTTCTGATGCTTGATTGCCTCACAGGCAATTTCGAAATGGTTATAATTCGGCGTCCCGATACTTACAGCCTCAAGCTCAGGGTCTGCCAGCATTTCTGTGTAATTTAAGTATCTTCGTGCTTCCGGGATATTATATTGTTCTCCCCTTCTCGCCAGCACCTCTTCCTTGCAATCACAAACCGACCATAAGACCGCTTCTTCATTCGCCAAAAGTCCCGAAATATGCATGTCTGATATTCCACCAAGACCAATTACACCGACTTTCAGTTTAGCCAACCGCATCACCCTGCCCCTTATCCACATCGTTTGTATTACAGCTAAAGTATAGTTTGTGCTAGAATAAACGAACATGGCGGAAACATACCCTTTTTGTACAAAAGCTACTTTTCAATAGCCTTAAGGAGGCGAATAATTTGTTTGCTGTTAACATCGAGATGCTGCCGAGAATTAAACTTATGGGATTCGTTTCTTATAAGCAGCCCTGGGTACATTTTACAAGAACTACCAACGAGTATGTTCTGTATTTCATCAAAAGCGGAGAACTCCACCTTACGGAGAATGGAACGCACTATATACTAAAAAAGGGAGATATCCTTATTCTGGAGCCTAATCTGGAGCATGCAGGAACGAAAAAGCATGTCTGCGATTACTACTATATTCATTTTGAACATCCGGATATAAACTTCGTTCAGGTGGAAGATATGCTCACGATGGCCAGGCGCTTCATTCTGGAGGAAGAGACACAGCAAGCCGAAGGGGGCAGCTCAAGCTGCCACTTTCCCAAGCATTACGTTTTGTCCAAAAAAGTTCTGTCTCTCTCCTTTCAGGCAATGAATGAAATGCTTCAGTTATATAGAAGAAAATACTTCAACCGCGGGCTAACCGCCCTGAAATTTATGGAATGGCTCATTGAAGTATCCCGGGAGCATTTCATTGCAGCACTTCAAGAGCATGAAGGCAGCAGTACCAAACCCCTGATCAAAGTCCATACCCTGCTGGAGTACATTCACGAGCACTACACGGACAAAATTACAGGGAGCGGGATCGCGCAGGAATTTGACTGCAACTACGATTACATGAACCGTATCTTCACCAAGCTGACCGGCGAGAGTATCATGCGCTATGTCAACCGGGTGCGGATCAACCATGCGAAGGAGCTGATTGAAGCCACGCACCTGCCGTTCGGCGAAATCGGCTATTTGACCGGATTAGATGATCCCTTTTATTTCAGCAAAGTGTTCAAAAAGTACGTTGGAGTTACACCTTCCGAGTATTACAGAGAGGTGCGGGAACAGGGGAAGCTTGATCATTCAAGCTCTAACCGGAAGCTGTAAGCCGGCAGTACAAGTATTGGAGAGCAGCCACACCTAATCGAGTAGGAGGCTACTCATTTGTGAGTAGCCGACCTCTCACACCACCGTACGTACCGTTCGGTATACGGCGGTTCAACCGCATAAGTGCAATTGACGTAGTCGCTCGTACTGCGCAGGAAAGTCATAACATCCTGCCTGTGCGAGCTTTTCGTTTGTTATGGAACGAGACAGCACCGGGCTTCCAGCGATACGCCAGTACCCCAGACGAGAGTTTCCCCATTGGTAAGCCTGCCACTCCGGTATCCCCAGCTTGCGCAGGTTTTGTACCTTTGTTCTCGGCTTCTTCCATTGTTTCCAGATGTACATTCGAAGTCGTCTTCGCAGCCATTCGCTCCAGCTTTGCAATATCCGTTTCATGTCGGCTACATAGTAGTAACCGATCCATCCGCGAATGTAGATTTTCACCTTCTCCATGACTTCTCGAACATTCCTGCCCTGACTGCGACTCGTGAGTTCCTTTAGCCTCTTCTTTGCTTTTGCGAGGGATTGCCCGTGGACGCGAATATACACGCCACTTCTGTTCTTTCCCAAGGCAAATCCAAGGAATTTGAAGTGCTTCCGGGCCACTACGCTGACTACCTTGCTTTTCTGCGTATGGATTTGGAGTTTCAATTTGTCCTCCAGGTACTTTCTGCAGGACCCCAGAAGACGCGTCGCTGCCCGTTTACTTTTGGCGAGCACCACGATGTCATCCGCATATCGGATGACGTTCACTCCCCGGTTTCTCATCTCCTGGTCGAATTCGTTCAGATAGATGTTCGCGAGCAGTGGAGATAAAGGGCCTCCCTGTGGAGAGCCTTCCTCCGTTTTGCAGTGTACCCCGTTCTCCATAACCCCGCTTTTCAGATATTTCTTAATTAGATCGGTTACACGCTTGTCCTGGATTTGCTTGCGCAAAAGATCCATCAGCAGCTCATGGTTCAGCGTATCGAAGTATTTGGAGAGGTCGATTTCTACCGCATAGCCGTAGCCTTGTCCCGCATCATCTTTCACTTTTCGGATGGCTTGCTGCGCACTCCGCCCTGGGCGGTAGCCGTAGCTTCCCTCCGAAAAGAGCGGCTCAAACAAGGGGTGCAGCTGCTGTGCTATAGCTTGCTGGATTACTCGGTCCACGACTGTGGGGATTCCCAGCTTCCGCACTCCGCTTCCATCGGGTTTGGGGATTTCCTTGCGACGTACCGGGCTTGGCTTGTACCTTGCTTCCCGGATGCTTTGCAACAGCTCATCTCTATGTTCCTGCAACCATGGCAGTGCATCTTCTACGGTCATTCCGTCGATTCCTGGCGCTCCATGGTTGCGTTTGACTTGCTTGTAAGCTCTGTTCAGATTGTCTCTGTCCAGAATCTGCTCCAGCAAGTCCGTTGCACCGCCTCTTTCTCTACGTTCCCGAATGCCGACGCTCCGCGCTCCCGTATACTGTTCGCGTTCCACGCTATCCCTTTGCAGGCAGCCCTTTCGGTATTCTGCTTTCATCGCGCCGACTCTCCTTCCGGTATGTACTCGAGACTTACGATTGTTCGGCCCTTCCCGAAAAAAAAACTTTCCGTTACTATGGCCTCTGCTGACTTCTCACAGCAAGCTTTACTCCGTCTTTTGGATTTTTTTCCTACTGGGCGTCTGTGAGATCTCCCCGGGTAAGAGCGATAACTTTCCCCTCATCCATCTGCCACATTTACATCCTGGGATTTGGGCAGTATTGGACTTCGCTTTGTTGAGCAAGCTCGTCCGTCCCAGCATGCCTTCTATGTGATTCCTGTTCGTCAGACCGAGGGTTTGCCTCCGGCTTCCTTCAGATTCCACCTCGCGGTGGACACCCTTGCCTTCAGCTAACAGTTCCTACTGCCAAGCCTGTAGCGGACTTTCACCGCCAAGTTATCGCCCATGCCGGGCGCACTCAAAAACCGGGGCAGCATCAGGTGTACCCGATGTTGCCCCGGCTGGGGGTAAGACCTAGATTACTTTAACGGCAAATGCTTCGTACGGCTGTAATTGTATCTCCTTAAAGTCCACGTCATTTCTGGAATAGTTGCCAATGATAAACTCACCGGCTGGCCCTATCTCCGGCAATTCCAGCGGAACCTCTTCCCCGCTGAAATTGGCTGTAACCAGCCAGGTCTGTCCCTCATAGCGGCGGAAGTACATGAACACCTGATCACGCACGCCTGTCACCAGTTCAAAATCGCCCCATACAACAATCGGGTTGTTCTTCCGCAGCTCAATCAGCTTACGGTAGCAGTAGAACACCGAATCGGGATCTTCCAGATTGGCTTCCATATTAATTTCCGTATAATTTGGATTTACATGCAGCCACGGCTCACCGGTTGTAAATCCTCCGTTAGCGTTGGCATTCCACTGAATCGGGGTCCGGGCATTATCCCTTCCCTTGGTATTGATGGAATGAATAATATCCTCCCTGGCATACCCTTCTGCAAGCCGTTCATGATACATATTGATGCTCTCAATATCCTGTGCTTCGCTGATATCCTGAATCGGATAATTGGTCATCCCGAGTTCTTCGCCTTGATAAATGTAAGGCGTGCCCTTCATCAAATGCAGAAGAATGGCGAACATTTTGGCACTCTCCACACGGTATTGCTTGTCATCCCCCCAACGGGATACAATTCTCGGCAAATCGTGATTGTTCCAGAAGAGACTATTCCAGCCTTCGTTCCCCAGCTCGGTCTGCCATTTCGCCAGCACCTGCTTCAATTCGCTTACATTCAGGGGCTTCAAATCCCACTTTTCTCCCCCGTCCTGCTGATCCAGACCGATATGTTCAAACTGGAATACCATTGACAGCTCACCCCGGTCGGGATTGGAATAGAGCTTGGCCACTTCGGGAGTCGCTCCCCAAGTCTCTCCTACGGTCAGAACATCATGCTTACCGAACGTCTCCCGGTTCATATCCTGCAGATATTCATGAAGCTTCGGGCCATTTCCTGTGATCTCCTGATCCGGTATTTTGCCGACCAGATCAATCACGTCCATGCGGAAACCGCCGATGCCTTTATCGAGCCAGAAATTCATCATATCCCATACCTCTTGACGGACCTTCTCGTTCTCCCAGTTCAGATCCGGCTGTCTGCGGCTGAACAAGTGCAGAAAGTACTGGCCGCTCGCTTCGTCAAGCTCCCAGGCCGATCCGCTGAATGTTGAACGCAGAGAGTTGGGAACCCCGCCGTTTACAGGGTCACGCCAGATATAATAGTCCCGGTACGGATTGTCTTTTCCCTTGCGGGCTTCAATGAACCATGGATGTTCATCTGAGGTATGGTTGACAACCAGATCCATGATGATCCGGATGTTACGGAGCTTGGCACTTTCGATTAATTCCTCCATGTCCGCCATCGTGCCGAATTCGGCCATAATATCCTGATAGTCACTGATGTCATAGCCATTGTCGTCATTGGGTGAATTGTATACAGGACTAAGCCAGATTGCCGTGATTCCAAGCTGCTCCAAATAGTCAAGCCGGTTGATAATTCCCCGGAGATCGCCAATCCCGTCCCCGTCGCTGTCTTGAAAACTCCTAGGATAAATCTGGTAAATAACCGCTGTCTGCCACCATTTCGTACTATTCAAATCATTCACTCCTATAAGCAGTATTTTACTACGATCATGGACCAAATTTTTAAGGAAGGGAGAGTAAATCTGGCCGCCAGTCCTTGCCCATGGGGAACAATTTCGTAATCCAGGAAACAGACTTCCTGGTTAAGATCATCCGGGCTTGCCGTGTAAATGCACTCCAGCGGCTGTTCAATCAGCAAATTGCACACCACTCCGGTTTGGGGCTCAGGCCGCTGTTTCTTGCCATGCTCCCAATAATCATCCTCAAGCCCGGCAAGGTTAATGAGTTGCAGGATCTGATAGCCCGGCATCCGCTTGATGATGGTCCACACGGAATTAATATCTCCGTTCGGCGCAAAAGGCACCTTGCCTTCGAAGGTAATCTCGGTATTAACTCCTGCTGTATAGGTATAAGATACATCTTCCAGCTGCGTGTCGTGTATCAGCGTACCAAACCGCACAATGAAATCGTAGTAACGTCTGACTTCAACGGCAAATTCAGGCCGCATCACCGCATAATCGGGATAGTACGGCATGGTCAGCATTCCATGGTCCTCACCTAATAAGAGGTGATACCCGCCGCTGGCAAATATGGAGGCCATGGTCAGCAGCGCCCCGTTCTCGGCCCATTCCTTGTCATGCCCGGCTTCCGGGTAGAAGGAGGGGAGATACGCGGACAGGATAACCGGCTTGTCCGGGCTAAGTGAACGCGCATTATCAATAAGTCCCTTCAGCTCACGCAACCGGACGACAGGCGGCCACACTTCAATATAAAGCGCCTCCTGATCCGAAGAAGCAGTCTTGCTTATAGGGTAGTTGCCCACATTATTGAAGATAACCCCTGCCTCTGCCTTGATTTCCTTCACTGCCGCCTGGGTCCGGTCAATCAGCGGCGGATAACATTCCGCCAGATCGACCACTTCTTCTTTGCCTTCGATCCGGCGCATTGCTTTCTTGGGAAAGCCGTATTGATCCATATGAATCCCGTCGAATCCGGCCCTTACGGCCTGACGGAACTGTTCAACAATATGATCGGTCCAAGGGGAGTCGGGTGTGATGTCCATAATATAGAACAAGTCGATTAATTGAAACGGCTCACCCTTGCGGTCATAAAGTCCCCATTCCGGATGTGCCTGTAAAAAATCCTTAAGACCCGTGTACACTGCCCCATAAGCCATGGCTGCCATCCCTTTATCGTGCAAGGCTGCCACTTTTTCACGGATCACTTTATAGGACATGGTCCGGCCCATCGGATCGACAAATTCGTCCTGACGGGGAACAAGATCATCATGGCGATACATCCAATCATAGAACTGTATGACATTCAGGTGGAATTTGTTCATACTTTCAACGTCACGGAAATCTCCGGATTCATCCGTCCGAAAATCGCTTAAAAAGCCATACCGGGGCGCCCGGCTCCAATGATCGGCAATATCGTACGAAGTATAGGCAGTTGACACGGCAACTTTATCGCAAAAAACGGTAGCCTGGACCCCGTAACCGGCCCACTCTGTATCTTCTGTGAACAAGGGAATGCGCACCGTTTGTCTCAATCCTTGTTCCGTACTGATTCTAACTGTTTCTTCGGCAACCTGCTGTTCTAACTTGTAGAACTTGGCAACGAGCTCCAGCATCTTATCCTCTCGGGTCTCCAGTTCGACTATAAGGTTGCCCGTTTGGCCGGATTTGTACTGGGCTTGATCGGGATACATATCTATATAGGCCAGCATTGAATTTTCCATGTGAATGCTCCACTCCACTTCGGATGTATGATCTTTTACAATGTAAAGGGGACATAACCGAAGGTTTATGCCCCTTTATCTGACAGATTAGCTTAACCAATGAGATCAGTGATGAAGCTCCGCTTATTTCTTGCCGTTTGCTTTAAGCCAGGCATCAAGCTGTTTTTGCGCTTCAGCGATTACTTTGTCGGCTCCCGCTGCTTTTTGTTTCTCCAGCATCTTAGGAACAACCTCTTCCGGATCCAATTGACCGGACTTCAGCCCGTCAACAAACGTTTTATTGGCATTGTCGATGGAGATCAATTCATTCTTTACAGGCTCCGGATCAAATACAAATCCAAAGATCCGGGAAGGGTTCGAAGAGATCTGTTCATTGAATTTCTCATAATTCTGGTATTTATTCGGATCTTCTCCCACCCGGGTGTAGTTAAGCATTTGATTGCCGAGTTGCCACATATTATCATGATAATAGCCGACGCTATCCGTAGTTTGGCCTTCCGGCAGGGCAATTTGACCATCTTTAAGCACATAATGTTTGCCTTCAATTCCGAAATTAAAGAGGGTCAGCAATTCCTTGTCTTTATAAAAGAGGTTAAGCAGCATCATGGCACGTTCTGGATCTTCCGAGCTTTTTGAAATCGCATACATGGTTGCTGTCATCTTTCCGGTCTGCAAACGGTCAATATTAAGCGGAATCTGCAGCATTTCACGGCCCGCTTTAATCGAACCATTCGGCGAAATAGCTGCTTTGCCGATTTCCATATCCGCCAGAATATCCATATCCCCCACAAAGGCGAACCCTTTGCCGGCCAGCATTTTCTTCCAGGCATCTAAACCGGGTGTCAGTGCATCCTTGTTGATATATCCTGCCTTGTACCACTTGTTGGTCAGCTTGGCCAGCTCCATATACCGCGGAGTAGTGAATGAATTGATTACTGTATAATCATCAGCAGCCGTTCCTACGGTATTGATGGCAGCGATGCTTACAATAGAGTCCAGATTCGTAGATGAATAGTAAGCCTCGAGCGGAAAGCTAGGTGCCACTAAAGGCGTAATACCCGGTTCGTTCTCCTTGATGGTTTGGAGCATAGGCTCCAGTTCCTCGACTTTACCCGACTTCAGTGCAGTCAGATCAAACTTATATTTATCCACAAGTTCTTTGTTCAAATAAACGCCCTGAGTGCCGCCCAGTTCTTGGTGGGTATGGATACCATACAGCTTGCCGTCGCGTTTAGCCGGCTCGTGATAATCCTTCTCTACCGCTTCGATATCAGGACCGTACTTGGCGAGCAGATCATCTAGCGGCAGCAGCCCGCCTTTGGTAACCTGCTGCTGGAAGCCCAGCCAATCCGCCGTAAACAGCAAATCCATTTTGTCGCCGGAAGCCATCATCAGGTTCGTTTTATCGCTCCAGGCCCCCCAGTCAATGGGATTCAGCTTAACAGTCATGTTAAGGTCCGGATAAGTCTTCTTCAGATAATCATTCATCGTATTCTGAACCAATTCATTGTCTTTTTGCGGCGCATCGGGGAACACCATTACGACTTCATAAGGCTTCAGCGCCGAGCTGGCAGCCCCGTCCGGCTGAGCTGAACCCGCCGGTGAATTCGCTGCATTGTTCCCGCCGCCGCAACCAGCCGCTACGACTGAAGTCAACATCAACGATGCCAGCACTGCAGAACTCTTTTTTGACCACTTCATAAATAGTAGACCTCCCTGGAATACTTCTGTTTGTTACCTTAAATTCTTTACTTGTATACTAATCCGGCGTTACGCCGGGATCAGCCTTTCACAGCACCTACGGTTAGACCTTTTACAAAATACTTCTGCAGGAAAGGGAATACCAGCACCAGCGGTCCGATTGCAATCATCGCCATCGCCATCCGAATGGATTCCAGCGGCGTTGTGACCTGTGCGGTTGAACTATAAGCCTTATTGGCGATCGTCTGCAGGAACGAAGCGTTCATTAAGGTTTTGGTCAATAGGTATTGCAGCGAGAACAGCTTCTCATTCTGGATGAAGACGAGGCTTGTAAACCAGTCGTTCCAGTAGGAAACCGTGGTGAACAGTCCGATCGTAGCCATGACAGGAAGGGACAGGGGCAAAATAATGCTAAAGTAGGTACGGAATTCTCCCGCCCCATCTATTTGGGAAGAATCAATCAGTGAAGGCGGTATACTGTTCGTGAAGAATGTCCGCATGATGATAACGTTGAAGCCGCCGATCAGACCCGGAATGATAAGGGCCATCAACGTATCCTGAACATGCAGGAACCGGGTGTAGACAAGATACCAGGGCAGCAAGCCTCCCGAGAACAACATCGTGATCAAGATGAAAATGCTCAGCGCACCTCTTAGCGGAAACTCTTTGCGCGACAAGGCATAGGCCATTGCGGAAGTCACGAACAAGCTGACGACCACACCAATCATCGTTACCGAGGCAGAAACACCATAGGCCCGCAATATTTTCTCGGCATCCTCAAACAAATACCGATAAGCGACAAGACTGAATTTTCCGGGCCAGAAGCTGTAACCATTAGCAGTTACCCAGTCTTCATCGGCGACCGATATCATGAACACAAGCCAGAACGGGATCAGGCAGGCCAGGCTAAACAAAGACAGGAAAATAATGATAAAGGGATTAGTTCGTTTTTTCTCCATGGTTTTCTCCTTTTAGAACAAAGCATTTTCTTTGCTGAATTTACGGACAATCAGGTTGACGGTAATGACAAGTGTAAAGCCGACAACTGATTGCAGCAGCCCTGCCGAGGAGGCGAGTCCCGTATCGCCGGTAACCATTAACGCCCTGTATACATAGGTATCAATAACATCAGTAGTATCCTTGATCATTCCGGATGCCATGGTTGCCTGATAGAACAGACCGAAGTCGGCATTGAAAATCCGGCCAATCGCCAGCAAGGTCATAATGATAATAATCGGAGCAATCAGCGGAATCGTAATTTTCGTCATTTGCTTCCAGCGGCTGGCCCCATCAATGACGGCTGCTTCATAATATTCAGAGTCTATCCCGACAATGGCTGCCAGATAAACGACGGCCGAGTAGCCCACACCCTTCCAGGTGTTGACAATGGTCAGAATATAAGGCCAATGCTGCGCTTCCGCATACCAGTTTCTAGGATCAATACCGAAGGGCTCCAGAATAAATTTATTGATAAACCCCAGTTCCGGATTTAAAAATCCATAAACGATGTAGCCGACAATGACCATAGAAATAAAGTTAGGCAGGATCACTGTGCTCTGAAAGAATTTGGAGGCAAATTTATTCTTGACCTCGTTGAGGAGAAGTGCCAGCAGCACTGCCAATATCGTATTGATAAGCAAAAAGCTGATGTTGTACAACAGTGTATTCCTTATGATCAGCCAAGCGTCGTTTGAAGCAAACAAAAACTTAAAGTTGTCCAGTCCGTTCCATTTGCTTCCCCATATTCCGTCTGTATAATTAAGGTCCTTGAAGGCCAAAAAAATACCAAACATAGGCAGATAGTTATTGATTAACATCAGCAGGATTCCCGGCAATGCCAGAACAACTAATGCCCTGTACTTCCATAAGGTTCTCCATTTTGTATTCGGCCGCGAGATGCCGGGTTGAGTTATTGCTACTTTTACCGAAGCCATAGTTCCACACCTTCTTATTGGGTTATGGCTTCATTATAAGGAGTTGCCTGCAGCTGCTCTGCCGTTTTTATAACCTCAGTCTAATCGTTTTGTGACCTTCCGGTATTCCTGGGGATTCACGTCGAACTGCTTACGGAACATTTTGGTGAAATGCGAAAAATTACTGTACCCTACCTGTTGCGCTATCGCGCTGACCGACATATCCGTTGTGTCCAGAAGCTCGCGGGTGCGGTTCATCTTCACCGAAATAAGGAAATCAATAAGGTTTTGGCCCGTCTCTTTTTTAAACAGCCTGGAAAGATAGGCCGGGTTCAAACCCACATAATCAGCGACACTCGCTCTGGAGATCTCTTCCTCTACATTTTGCTGGATGTACCGGATGGACCGCTCAATCACCCCGCCCTTTTCCTGCCGCTCGAATTCCGCTTCCATGACCGCTGAGACGATCCCTTCTGCCCAATGCCTGTATTGAAGCAGCCCCCGTATACGGGCGTTTGTCCAGTCTGTAAACAGGGCAATGCTTCCTGCGTTGATTCCTCTTACCTGCAGGAAGTGGTATATAATCTGCAAGGTATCCTGATGCAAGGCATCCAGATTTCTTCCCTGAAAGCAAGGATTGGCTTCCAATTGCTCTGTCAGGTTATGAATAAAACGGACAGCGGACTCACACTCTCCGTTTAGCATATAAGAGATTAGATCATCGAGCCGGATGTCATCCGGATTAGGGGAGCGCAGCATATGGTCTTGCGGCAAGTATAAGAGCACGGATTGGGTCCGGGAGATATTGTCACGTTCCATGCTCTTTAAACTTTCGCACATTACCGGCAGCTCCTGAAGAGGTTTGAATGATCCGACATAGCAGGTTGCTATGCTGTAGAACAACTCCTGGCATGCCTTGATAAAACGTATACCCGTGGCAATGAGCTTCTGAATACTAAGGTTCTCAGCCGCCCGTCCGCCCTCCGTCCCTTTGGCGTACAGCAAAATGAACAGAACCCCGTTTTTGTCTGTCACTGCCTCCCCTTGGTACGCTTCTGTAAAAAATTCCGCCGCCGCTTTCTTCACGGCATATTCCATGATTTCCTGATCACGCGGACTTAAGGGTTTACTCCACTCCTCAATGCTGATCAGAATGGGAAGCACCAGATCGCCAGGATGCAGCCCCACACCCGCACCGGCCAGCTCCCGTTCAAAAAAATCCCCAAAAGTCAGGATGCTGCGGGACAATAAGTCCTGCCAGAAACGTTCCACCCGCATCGGCTTTTCTTGCTGCCACAGATTTAAATACTTATGGTACATTTTATTGTAAGACTCATATTCTTCCTTCTCGCGGACGGCTGCAATCATGCCCGATACCGCAGACAGCAGTTCATCCGTGTCAACCGGCTTCAGCAGATAATCAAAACTCCCGAGGTTAACGGCTTTTTTTGCATAGGAAAATTCGGAATGACAGGTCAGAAATATCGACTCCGTCCAGGGAGAGTGCTCCCTCACCCAGCCCACCAGCGAAAGCCCGTCTTCATCAGGCATTTCAATATCGCAAATCAGCAAATCTATTTTTTTATCATTTACAATATCCCTGGCTCTGTCTGCCCTGTTTTCCGTCAAGACCTCTTCAATCCCAAACGCCTTCCAGTCGCAGCAGTAGAGAAGCCCCTCTACGGCAAACTGTTCATCATCTACAATTAATAACCGCATAGCTTATCGTTCTCCTTCTGTATATTCAATGGGCAGAATCAGCCGTACACGGAATCCGGACGGCTCATTCCCGCTGAAATAAATCCCGGCATTCCCCTCATAACGCATAGCCAATCTTTGCTTTACATTCCAGATGCCAATGTGCCCTTCCTCAGTTCCGGGCGTGTAATCAGGTGAATTTAAACCCTGCAGTTTCTCGGCACTGCTGCCTTTTCCGTTATCCGAGATTTCAATGATCATGGTACCGTTCTCTTCTTCAGAGCGGACGGCCGAAATTTCCAAATAGAACTTCTCTGCTTTCAAACTTATGCCATGAAGCATGGCATTCTCTACAAAGGGCTGTACAATCAAGGACGGTATAAAGGCGCTCCTAAGATCTTCGGCTATGGTAATCTGAAAATCAAAGGACTGCTGGTAGCGCATCTTTTGAATTTCAAGATAATTGCTGAGATGCGCTATCTCTTGTCCCAAAGTAATGCTGTTATCCTTGACCTGAAGCATAAAGCGGAAATACTGCACCAGGTGACGCACGGTCTTTTTCACTAATTCGTAACGCTTGAGGTCGGCAAGCTGAAAAATGATATTGAGCGTATTCAGAAAGAAGTGAGGATTAATTTGCATCTGCAAATGCTTCATCTCTGCTTTTTGCGCATTTAGCCGTTCCTCGTATACATCAATTTTCAAATTTTGTATTTCTACAACCATAGTATTGAACGCCTGATTCAGTGCCTGAAACTCTAGCAGGTTAGAAGAAGGAAGCTGGGTTTCCATGGACCCTTTTCTGATGCGGTGGATACCGCCCAGCAAATCCAGAATCGGACGGATGACCATACGGCGGAAATAATATAAGTAGACCAGCAGAGTGATCAGAATAAAAAAGGGAAGCACATTAATAATCATCTGGAAAATATTCAATCCCTGCAGCAGCTCTGAATCGGGGATGACCACGGAAAGATTGATTCCCAGGGTGGCTGATTGGCTGGACACCACGAACAATTTCACGCCCCCATGCTTAAAAGAAAACGAAGAATTGCGGTTCAACTTCTCACGCGGCAGCTTGAAGTCGCTGCCCATCGTTTCCGAAGGACTGGTTAAGATATTCCCTTCATTATCTACGATAAGAACATCACCGCCGGATTGCAGATTTAGATTGCCCAGCGGTGAGCGCATGGAGTCAATCCGGATAAGCGCACCGATATAGGAGGGATTGCCCAGATTATTGCCGACTGTCCGGTTTAAATAGTAATCCCCTGCAATCTTAACGATTGTCCACTTGTACTGGAGCGGTTCTAAATGATCTTCATTGTGGACCCTGTTCGTGATCCAAGCCCGTACCTCATCCATATAATCCTCCGTCGTTCCTAATACATTGGATAATGTCAACGTATCGTTGACGCCGGAGTACAGATAAAACATGTCCACGCTATGATAATAGGCCTGATAGGCTTGATTTCTTTGCATAATTCCCATACGGGCAAAATAATAATCGGAGTCTGTCAGCCCCGGAGTATTGAATTGGAGAAAATTCACGTCATGATCGACAATATCCACCAGATTAATCGTAATATCCTCAAGACTGCTCTCCATCATTTTCAAATTGGAGTTGACCAAATTCTGATAGGATCTGGATACCTGAGCTAATACATTTTCCTTGGCATAGTATCCCCCTGCAAACAGCACGGAAAGAAGCGGTATCGTTATAGCAGCAAACAGTTGAATAAGCCTTACACCCAGCGAGTTTTTTCTGTTTTTCATAATGCATCCTTTCTGTGACATAACCTAAATTAACCCCACAAAGTGGGGCTTTAGCTTCGAGGATTAGTCAATTACTTTGCGGGGACCCAAAACATATAAATTCCTATTATTTAAGAAAGGGCCACCTCAGTGACCCTTGAACTGCAACGGATGACTTCTGTATTCACCAGAATCACCCTTATTAATCGGTTAGTATCCTATCAAGAAACAGAAACAGAAGAGATACAAGTCATAACTGGTTCTATTGGATTAAATCTACTATAGATAGTGCCGCTTCTGCCCGGGTAGCATTATCTCCGGGTGCAAAGGTCCCATTGCTGTATCCTTTCATGAGACCGGCTGATTTTACAATCTGAACAGCTGCCTGTGCCCAGGCTGAAATTTCTTTGCGGTCCACGAATGCTGGCGCTGCCTCCTCTGTCCAGCCGGGGCCGCCGACTTTCTCGAATGCTTTAGCCAGCATCACCGCCATCTCCTGCCGGGTTATCGCTTCATTGGGCGCAAACAGCTTTTCGCCTCTTCCGGTAACCAGGCCCGCCTGATAAGCTGCGGCCACATCACCTGCGTACCAGCTGCCCGCAGCTACATCCGTAAATGGAGCAGGACCGTCTCCCTTCAATTGAAGCGCTTTGGCCAACAAGGCTGCAAACTGTGCGCGTGTGACCTTCAACGATGGATTGAAGGTGTTCTCTGTCATTCCATTGATCACATGCTTCGCCGTCAGTGTATGGATGGCTTTGTATGCCCAATGATCCGCAGGCACATCAGCATACGTTTTGTCGTAAGCGAACACGGTATAACGGCTGAAGTGACTAAGCGCCGCTGTAACTGCCCCTTTGGCGCTGTCTGTTTTGCTGCCGATGTATTCCCATTTCTTCCATAGCTCATTGAAAGAGTAGATTCCCAGCAATTCACTCAAATCTCCTTGTTCACCAACCTTTAAGGTGAGCTGAACCGGGCTTCTAAAGGAACCAAGTCTGGATAATCCTTCGTTTGCCGCCGTTACTCCGAATTCAAAATCATAGGCCGCTCCTGCAGGAACCCAAGGCTTCACACCCGGAAGATAAGCGTCCTTCGGCGCGATCTTATTGAAGGTAATTTGAATTTGTGACCCGGCGGCTACTTTCCCTTTGTTCTCATCCAGTAGCTGAAGGATATTGTCATGGATGAAATCCAGTGTGAAATCACTTCCTTGAAGCTGCAGGTTCTTTCCCTGCATTCCTTCCGCAACAAAGACAGGAATCAAAATCCGGTTGTATTTCTCCTCATCAATTGCGATTGTGATTGTCCCGTCGACCGCTCTGCTTAAGTCCTTCGCCTTCAACACGAGCGCACCACGTTCCGCCAATTCAGGTGTGGGCGTTGCCGACGGCTTTCCTGCAGAGTTTTCCGTCCTTCCGGGGGCTGCAGTAGCTGCCGGGGTCGGAGCTGCGGTTGCAGTCGGTGCCGGGCTTGGAAGGTTGGGCTCTTCAGCACGGAAGATCGGCTGAACCGCTGCTGTCTTCGGTGCCTTGTCGATATAAATCATCGTCCAATACTGCAGTGACGGCAGTTCAATCTGCAATTGTTCACCGTTCCAGGTATACTTCAGCTCTTGTGACAGACCATGCCCGGTGTCAGGACTAGCGGCATAGACTTTCAGATCCGGCGCTTCGTTCTCGGTGATGCCGACGTCGTATGACACTTTCAAAGAATGGAGGACCAATGGCTCATTGGCTGCATTTCTCCAGTTGTCGTCATTGCTTAGCAGGTTGATCAGATGCAGCACATCATACCGCTCAAAGCCTGGATTCGCGTCATTTTTTCTGACCGTTGTCCAGAGCGTATTCTCCGTTCCGTCTTTGCTTGTTGCCAAATTGCCGCCAGCCGCTTCGACGGACACTACAGCGGATGCATCGGCCTTGCTGCCGAACAGCAGGTTTTCATAGGCAGCATTAAATTTATAGTATTCCTGCATGGAGTCCTTGGTGGATTCCAGCATTTTCTTGCTGCGGTTCGGATAGTATTCATGGGCCAGCATATTCGGGCCTTCTGATTGCTTCTCGGCCGTTCCCAGCTCAATATGGGTTGCACCCATCGATGCCAGCCCGGCATCCATCAGGCGCAAGGACGGCTCGTTGAAATAGCCAGCCGTTACACCGCGCAACCGGACGCTTCCGGCAATATCTTCCGCTTCCATCTTCAATGTAACGGTATGGGTTCCCGCCTCCATGTGTGGAATAATCACATATCCGTCCCCGCTGTACTTCTCACTGCTCTCTGTACCATCCAATCCAATCTTCAGATCCTTGCCCTGTTCATCCTTGGCCCGCACGCCGTCAATGTAGACCGAACGGGTAGTTAGGCCGCCTGCATTGGAATAGGTGAAGATCAGACTCTGTTCACCCGATTGAGGGATGTTCACCCGATAACTCACCTGCTCTCCCGCTTCGCCAAAATTCAGCACGGTATCCTTGTAGAGCGAAAAAGGAGGCTCCGTTTCGGTACTTTCGGCTTCATAGCTGCGGGTTACAGCGTTCGAATCACCGGACAATGTAACGGTCAGCTTATCCAGCTTGATCCCGCTGTCCTGCCCCTCCGGCATTTTGATGACAATGCGGTTTGCGCCTTCCGCCAGTTGGATGCCGTTCACTGCCGCTACTCCCCACCCGGAGCCAGCGGTTGGTGCAAAGCTTACAGGAGTGCCCGCGCCATTGTCAATATACACACTGCGGCTGACGGTCACTGCCCCCTGGGCATCATTTTGATAAATCCAGCCGAGATCGTAGAGGCCTGACTGAGCCGCGCTCACAGTGAAGGCTACCCGGTCATTGACATTATTGAAATCAGAGGCATAGCCGGTTATAGGTGCAACCCCTTCAGTCGTTTCAGCGCCGCCAGTGCTGTATTCGTACCCTCCGGCAATAATCCCCCCCACATTGGTATATTGTCCGCTTGATTCCATCTTCAGCGTAATCTTATGGAGTCCTCCTTTGACAGGCATAGACAATTCATGGGGCTGCATGGAGCCGTCCCAGCCGCCGGCTGTTTTAGGGAACGTGATATTCTGCGCCTGCGGAGCCGGTTCCCCGTCCACCAGTACCGACATCACAGGGTCGTTGTCACCATGATATAGCACCGTAATTGCATCCAGCGCGTGGTCTGCATATACATTGTAAGTGACGGTCTGTCCGGCTTGTCCGAAGTTGTCCGTCTTGCTCTCGCTATATTTAATGCTGTTGGTCTGTGGTACATCTGCATACAGTGCATAATATTTCTGCGCGCCGACAGTCATATACTTGAGCTTGATACCAAGATCATCTGTAGGTGCCTTAAGAGTTATGGTATTGTCGCCTGCGTTCAGATGAACCTTTGCCAGATTATTTTGCTCTAAAAATTTATCCCAAGTACCTATACCTGCGAATGAGACCTCACCTTGAGGCGCATCATTAACGAGCAGGTGACGGTTCACTGCCTGCCAATCTGAAGCATAGCTGAATCCGAGCGGATAATCTCCTTCAGCGGGAACGTTCACATGGAACTTCACGTAATCGCCTGCGGTATCAAAATAATACACATGGCTGTACTGATCCACGATTACGGTATCCAGCTTGGCATCTACCGCCTCGTAGCGTTCATTGATTCCTTGGCCTTGGACCTCCAGGCCCGCCAGATTAAGCCAAAGGTCGTTAGTATTCAGCGTAACTTTAACTGAATTCTCGCCCTTCTTCAGCGCTGCTGCCACCCTGGCCTGTGCAGTCGGATTGCCCCACCCCGTCTTGGCATCGAAGGAAATGGCCGCTGCGGCAACTTCACCGTTAACCATCAGCTTGCCTTCCGGAGAACCGGAGCCATTGCCCTGTCCATAATTCAGGGCAAGCGTATACATACCGTCTGCTGGCGCATTTACCGTAAACGTCACCGCATCTGTATCCTTGCGGCCAAAGTTACCCACCCAGCCGTAAGCTTTGGCAATCCGGGACTGGTAATCCAGCGTTACCGGAACATCCTGCGCTTCCGCTCCTCTGGTCGGCAGACCTGTAGCCTCTTTGTAGTTCATATAACCGGCGATCACCATTGCCTTGCCGCCGTCTTTTTCCCGGGTAGCTTCCACGACCTTTTGAATATCGCGGTAATTGTTGCGGTCCTGCCAAATCTCACTGTAGTCGAAATCGGTTTTTGTACCCGGACTTGGAACAGCGCTGTATTCAGCGTTGCCTCCCACCATATTGAACGTAACCTTGCTCTTCCCTGGATTATTTGCGAGCAAAGAATCCTTGACCGAATTAATCAGCTGGGCATAATCCAGGGAATAATACCGTTTGTTACCGTTATAGTCGTATAAGAAATTGTTGTCATTGGCTCCCCATTGATCCAGGTGGATGCCATTGAACCCAAAGGTATTAATGGAACGGTCAAACTGCTTGGTGATGTAGTCCTGCCAGAACTTGCTGCCCGGGTCTTGAAGGAACAGGGATGTCGTCTTCCCGTTCACATCGAAGGTATATCCGTTCTGGTCCTTTTGTGGATTGCTCTTGTCGAGCTGGGCACTGTTATAGAGTCCCCACTCGGGGCTAACGCCGAAGTCCTCATAGTTCTCACGCGCCGCATAATTCATTTGATAAGCCATGGCTGCAGAGCCGTATTTCTGCGCAGCCTCTACCTGCTGCTTAACGCTCAGGGGATACAGCGAACGGCCCAGCAGATCTGTGTAGTGTGTATCCGCATTTATGTCTTCATCAATGAAATTGCCGTCCGCATCCTTCAGCGGCTGTCCATTCCCGTCGGTTTTGGAGTAGACCGAAACATCATGCCGCCACATCCAATCATAGAACTGGTAGGCATTAATGTAGTAGTCCTGGGACAATTCTTTGAGCTTGGAATCACTTTCCTCCACCGTCTCCTGCGGAAAATCAGCTACGTATCCGTATCTTGGGAAACGCGTCCAATCGCTCGAAACATCGATCGCTGCGGTCATATACTCAGTAGGCGCATCGCCCTCAATCCATGCTTTGGCCGTATAGCCGCGGAAATCCTCAGCAGGGGGCGTCCAGGCCACGGCAAGCTTGTTGCTTCCTTCCTGCAAAACTGTCAGCGCCTTGTCGCCTTCGGCAACCAGGGTATTCAGCTGATAAATTTGCAGATGCAGCTTGCCACTCCAACCGGCAGATTGATCAAGGGTCAAAACCAGCTCTGCGGCTTCACCCGGGGCGAATCGTGCCTTTGAGGGCACCATTTTTAGTATTTTAGAATGCGCTGCACCCGCTGGCTCCGCCTGAGCCGTTCCGCTGCGGGCGTAGCCTGTTGTACAAGTTTGAACCAGCAATAACAGTAAACTGAAATAAAGAACTGCTTGTTTCCTGACCATAAGACCTCTCCTTCATACTCACATTTTTGAGAATACACAATGCTATAAAGACTGAAATACGGATGGCGGCTTGCATAAAGACATAGCTTCAGGAAAAGGTGCTGTCGCAACGTAAACGTTTACTCAAGTGGGCAAAAATATACCTTTAGTAGGACATTCCCCTCCCCATCCGATAATATCCCTGGTGCAAATTTGTACGTTTACTTAAATCTAAGTTATGTATTGTATTGCTCATAACCTTAAATTCTCACTACGTAAACGCTTACCATAAAATTATCTTGTTTATTTTTCCTTGTCAATGCTTACTTTCTCCATTTTTAGTTCCGGTTGACAAAATATCTGTTAGGAATTATATTTTCAGTAAACGTTTACTTCCTAAAGTTTTAATTTCTAACAAATGAGAATGTTACTTTACTGCTAAGCGATAGGTAGGAGATTACATGAATCCCACAATTAAAGATGTTGCCCAAAAGGCGAATGTGTCCATTGCCACCGTCTCACGGGTTCTGCATAACTTAGGCGGATATTCAGATAAAACGAAGCAAAAGGTCGACCAGACCATCAAAGAGCTTAAATACCAGCCGAACGCTATCGCCCGCGGACTGATTAACAAGCGTACCCAAACCATCGGCGTATTATTTCCTGATGTGTCGAGTGCCTTCTCCTCCGATCTGCTCCACGGAATCGACGAATTCGTCCATGACCGCAATTATAGTGTAATGGTCTGCAATACTGATCAGGACGGGAAACGTACGCTGAAGTATCTGCAGCTGTTGCGCGAGAAACAGGTGGACGGGATTATTTTCTCCAGTGAAGTGCTCAAGAAAGAGTATTATGACATGCTGGAAAGCATGAGAATCCCGGTGGTGCTAATCTCATCCCAAACCGATTTTGCCAATGTCCCTTATGTGAAGGTCGATGATTACCAGGCAGCCTATGATGCTGTCCATTATCTGCTCACCAAAGGCCACCGCAAGATCGCCATGATCAGCGGAACCAAGGGCGATCCCATCGCCGGAACTCCAAGAGTCGAGGGATACCGCAAAGCGCTGGAAGCACACGGCATTGCCTTTGAGAGCCGTTACCTCGTTTATGGTGATTTTCTATATGAGAGCGGCAGCAGAGCCATGGAAACGATATTACGGAAAACGCCGGAGATTACCGCTGTCTTCGCTGCCAGTGACGAAATGGCAATCGGTGCCCTTTCCACCGTTACAAAACATGGACTGAATGTGCCTGAGGATATCTCCATCATGGGATACGACGATCTCCGATTAGCCCGGATGGTTAATCCGCCATTGACTACGGTGCGCCAGCCGCTGTCTGACATTGGAATGATCGCTTCCGAGAAGCTGATCAGCATGATTGAAACGGGGGAACCTGCGAAGAGCCAAATCTGTACCCACTCCATTGTGGAACGGCAAACGGTTAGAGCAATTACCTGAGTCTTTTATCATTTCTATGCAGCCCGAACCGCTTGACTGGAAGTGTCCAGTATCCATAAGATATCGAGGGCAAAAGTCCTTCTTATTACTAGCCCATCCAGTCCGTATGCTATATTAAAAAGGGCGCCCTTTTAAGGACGCCCCCATCTGATTATTTTCTGAGCTGGCTAATGAAAAAAGGATATTCAGGAAACGCTTCGTATAAATTCGTCTGCACAATAAGATGTCTAGTATTCCTTGCCCTTTGCATTATTGTCTGTGATTAAACAAAAGCAACTTATCCATAGACAAGTCGTTTAGAGATCATTCTACTGTGTGAATTACCTTCGTTTAATCTTTAAACTTTCAACGCTTCGCCTTATAAAACTCATGATACAGCTTCATGAGCGCCCTTTTCTCTATCCGTGAAACATAACTCCGCGAAATCCCCAGCTCCTTCGCAATCTCCCGCTGCGTCCGTTCTTGCCCGCCAGTATCTAAACCAAACCGCCCGACCACGACTTCCTTCTCACGTTCATCGAGAATATCGAGGTTACGGTAAATCTTGCTCTTCTCAATCTTCAGATCAACTTCCTTAATGACATCATCATCCTCAGACCCGCCGAGGATATCGATCAGCGTGATCTCGTTGCCCTCCTTGTCTGTCCCAATCGGATCGTGCAGGGACACGTCTTTCCGGGTCTTTTTCAGCGAACGAAGATGCATCAGGATTTCGTTTTCAATACAACGGGCAGCAAAAGTGGCCAGCTTTGTCCCTTTGTTGGGACGGTAGCTTTCGATAGCTTTAATGAGTCCAATCGTTCCGATGGAGATCAGGTCCTCCATGTCTTCGCCGGTGTTGTCGAATTTCTTCACTATATGGGCAACCAACCGCAGATTATGCTCAATTAACAAATTCCGTGCCTTGGCGTCCCCCTCTGCCATCATCCCTAAGTATTTGCTCTCATCCTGCTCCGATAGAGGCTGGAGAAAAGCGTTGTTCCTTACGTAGGATACCAGCAGCGTCAGTTCTTTGATCGGCAGCGCAATCGTGCTTATGATTCCAGGCACCTTGGCGACACCTCCCGCACAGGTACAATAAACCGATTTGCAAGCGAGAACTACGGGTTCATGGTCCTTTTAATGTATGTGGGTAGGTGCCTAGAAGTGCATGTACGGGGAAAATAGGTACGGGCCTCCATATATTCTAAGCAATGTTTCAAGACATACTCTTCTCTCGCCGCGATTATACCTGTTAAGTGAATGTTAAAAAAACTGAATGCGGCGGAAATAATCCGAAATTGATAGAATGGAGAAATTGTCATTCGTCTTTTTTCGTCTCAAAAGATGAAATACCGTTAAGAGTTTATAAAAAGTTTAACTCCTATTTATATTTATACCAGGTTCTTCCCCTCTTTTTTTATTCTTGTGTTAAACCTTTCCCGTAAGATAGGAATAATCCTCTAGGATTGTTTCAAGTATAGACGGGTTATGAATATTGGGAGGGAATGAAATGAAGAATTACCGTGCCTATGCCGTTCTGGTGTTAGGAGCAATTATTGCAAGTCAGCACTTCAGTTTATCTGCATCTGCGGCGTCCAGCAGCGTTACTGTAAATAAGCCGCAGCAAAATCATACCCACGCCTTGTCTCAACTGTCCTCTGTGGCCATTCAGGCTGGAGTTAGCGTAAAGCTGACCGATGTGCAGCTGGCCAGGGGGAATGGCGGAAACAGTCTGACTTATACACTGACTTATAGCAATACAAGCAGCAGCTCTTATAAGCTGTTCAATATCTTCGCCAAGGTTACCACTCCAGAAGGAGCAACACTTAAAGGCAGCCCTATTCCGGAGGATAAAACTAAGCTGGAGGTCGCTCCAAAGGAACAATTATCTGTAACCTACTATGTGAACATCAATAAGACAGCCAAGCCTGGCGGAATCAAGATTTCACTATTCGGCTTCGACTTCAGCGGCTCTGACTACCAGAAGAAGCTTGGGGGCTTCACTGTTCCGGCCGTTTATACCCC
Source organism: Paenibacillus sp. FSL R5-0912 (assembly GCF_000758605.1). NCBI lineage: Bacteria > Bacillati > Bacillota > Bacilli > Caryophanales > Paenibacillaceae > Paenibacillus > Paenibacillus sp. FSL R5-0912. Next base: position 1,640,188 of record NZ_CP009282.1, on the reverse strand, counting down.
TTACGTTCAGCAGGGTATAAGCCAAAAAATCACCATCAGCAACCTTCCGATTACCCTGAAGCCGGACAGTCTGCAAATCTACCGCTTCAATAACAAGACCTATGCCAAAGTCGCTCTGGGCTTAACGAATCTTGGCGCTAAGGCACTCTCTGCACCCGGCCACCGGGTGTACCTCGAATCCTCCGGCGGCTCCACACTTGAGCTGACGCTGGATAGTGCCAGCCGTGATTACAAAGTGCAGTCCGGTGAGAATAAGAAGGTCTACTACCTGGCTGAAATTCCTTCCTACATAACAACAACAAAGATGTCGTTGTTAATTACTGAGGAGAATGCAGGACTTAAGGTTGACTTGCCTGTGGTCTCCTTCCGGCTCCCGGACGCAACCTATCCAAGCCTTAACGTGAATACCTATGCGGTCAAAAAAATCGGGATCAACAGCAATACCATTGAGACCCAGCTACAAAAAGCATCTGTCTCCTCTACAGGTGAAAAAGCCTTGTGGACGATACAGCTGCGGATCAAAAATGCCGGTAACAAAGCAGTCACCCTGCCGGCTTATGAATTATCCGTAATAGCCAAGGAAGGCTACTCCTTCCCCATCAATAACAAGGCGCTTGCAAGCCTTACGCTGAAGCCACTTGAAGAGAAAATCCTGCCGTTCTCTGCTGAAGTACCGCTTAATGTGAACCAGGGGACGCTTAAGCTCCAATTGGTGGAGCCGGCCGCCGAGGGCAAGGTGCTCTTTCCTGCAGCCTTGTACCAAATCCCATATGCTCTGGAAATGAATAACTCCGTAGACTCCGAGTACACCATTGATAACAGCTTCGGAACCTTCGGCGTCGTTCTGGAATCGGTTCAGCGCCTGCCGTGGACTACCGAGGATTTGCTTGTGGCCAAAATCAGGATCCGCAATGCCAGAGATGCGGCAGTGATACTCCCTGCTTTTACAGGGGGAATCAAAGCAGGACAAACCGCCTTGGACCCTTCGGTGCAGGTAGTGGCCGCAGGCTCCAGCCAGCAGCTCGCCGCAGGAGCTAGCGCAGTGTATTATGTGATCGGCAAGCTCCCGTATGAGCAGTCACTCGATCAAATCAAGATCGGACTGAACAGCGGTGCGGACGATACTGCGGAAGCCTTCCTCTCCCTGAACACACGGCAGGTAGCCCCCGGCATCCCTCCGGCAGCCGACGGTACAACAGCGTTCAACATCGAAACCGCAGGCAAACGGGCGGAGGTCAAAGAACGCCGGACGATCCTATATAACGGGACGAGCCAGAATATTGTGTATACGGAGCTTGAGGTAAACAGTCTTGAAGCCCGGAAAGCGGAATTGTCCAGACTCGTGGCGTACTACAAGACGCCAGACAATACCTATTATGAAGCGGAAGTCAGCCAATCCGTGCTTGCGACTGCACCCAAGGGCAAGAATGTGGTGACCGTGTGGAGCAAGCTGCCCGCATCCCTCGATGCCTCCCAGCTGATGCTCTCCGTCGGAGAAGGGGTTAGCGAAGGTAAGCTGACAGCACCAAGCGGGACTCCGACAGCCTATATTAACCCTCAAGCACTCGGACTCCATATTCAGACTCCCGCTGCACTGACCACCCTTGGTAACGGATTGCAATTGTTCCCATACACGTTCACAGTAACCAATGCCACGGGAGCTGTAGCTGAGGGGCAGGATACGCTGAATGTTAATCTGATCTACTCCCTTGCCAAGGATAATCTGTATGATATGGGCGCTTACGCGCATAAGCTGGTCGTGCAGCTGACAGATCCTCTCGGTCAGACGCAGGAAAAGACACTTGTACCTGGGACCGATCTGGTGACAGGAAGATTCCTGACCTATTCGGCAACCTTGACAAGCAGCGCTTATAAGACACTCCGGAGCGGAAAATTCCTTGTGACTATATATGATGAGTTCCAGGGAGAGAAAATTCTCTTGGGCAGCCAAAGCTACAACTTGACCTACACGCCTGCGGCGAAAGCCCCGGAGGCAACCACTGCCCCGAAAAACACGACAAATCCAGATAGCGGAGGATCGCTATGAACATCAAAAAAACAGTCTGGCTATCAGCCGCAATAATTGTGACCGCAGGAATCATAGCCTTTAGCTTGTGGCCGGACAAGAGCACGCAAGGAAATCATCCCGCTGTTCAAACAACTGCGGTGACAAAGGGCGATCTCTCCGTCACCGTGAAAGGCTCCGGCACTGTGAAAGCCACGAATACAAAAATTGTCTATGCTAAGGACTCGGGGAATGTAGCCCGGGTATCGGTTCAGGAAAATGAACAGGTAAAAAAGGGCCAGGTTCTGCTGACCTATGAGGGAGCCAATGTAGCCAGCAACGTGAGAATACAGGAAAATACGCTCAGACAGTCGCAAAATGATCTGCAGGAAAAACAGGATCAGTATAAGAAGCTCATCATGGACGGTGCTATCCTATCCGAAGTCGATGCGGCGAAGCTTGCTATTGAAAGAACTAAGGATACGATTACGGCGACACTGACCGAGCTTGAAGCACTGAAGAAGGATCACATCCCTCCCGCTTCCATTAAGGCACCTATGGACGGAACAGTCACTAAGATCAGCGCCTCCTCAGGCGGGATGGTCACGGACGGAGCCGAAGTATTCTCCATTACCGACTACAAGAATCTGAGCGTTACTATCAAGATTGATGAACTGGATATTCCCAAGATTAAGCTGGGCATGCCGGCGACCCTTAGAATGGATGCCTTGCCCACTACAGCCTATCCGGGCAAAGTCACGCGAATTGCTGACGAGGGAACGGTGACGGGCGGCGTCTCCGTCTTTGAAGTGACTCTTCTGCTCGCTGACTCTAACGGAGCCAGAACGGGCATGTCGGCACAAGGGCTGATTACGATTGAGGAGAAGAACAACATTCTCCTCCTTCCCATCGAGTCCGTGACGCAAAAGGATGGCAAATATTACGTTCAGGTGCAAGAGCAGAAGCCGGAGCAGACCCCTTCCGCCAAGGGCAGCTCCGCCACTCCGCCTCCAATACAGACAAAGGCTGTTATTGTAGGTATACACGATGAAAGCCGGATTGAAATTGCCAGTGGTCTGAGCGTAGGAGAACAGGTGATTGTTCCAACAATCGTGGCTGCCAGCACTGCCGCTCCTGCGGCCCCGGGCCTGTTCGACATGGGTGGCGGAGATGAAGGCGGCTTCGACAACAGCGGCAGCGCTGAAGGCGGTGTCCAATGACTGCAGAACCCCTGATCCGGATTGAGCATATGGTCCACGGATATATGATGGCCAAGGAACAGATGACGGTACTCAAAGGCCTCTCTTTTGTTATCCATCACGGCGAGTTCGTTGCCATCATAGGCCCTTCTGGATCAGGAAAATCAACTCTGATGAACATGATAGGCTGCCTGGATATTCCCAATGAAGGAAGCTATCTGCTGGACGGTCAAGACGTCAGGCGATTATCCGATAACCGTCTGGCGCAAATCCGTAACGAGAAAATAGGCTTCATCTTCCAGAACTTCAACCTGCTTCCGAAATTATCCGCTATCGAAAATGTCGAACTGCCGCTTGTCTACCGGGGCTTGTCTCACCGTGAGCGAAGACAGCTGGCCGCTGCAGCTCTTGAGAAGGTGGGCCTTCAGGACCGGATGCATCATCGTCCCAGTGAGCTGTCGGGAGGCCAGCAGCAGAGAGTCGCCATCGCCAGAGCACTGGCCGGCAATCCCCCCATTCTGCTTGCCGATGAGCCTACCGGGGCACTGGATTCCAAGACAGGACAAGAGGTCATGCAAATGATCAAAATGCTGAATGAACAGGGGCATACCATTATTGTAATTACTCATGATCTGGAGATTGCTGAACAAGCGAAGCGGGTGATCCGGATTCAAGATGGATGTCTGGTGGAAGATCGGAGAAATGACCAATGATTCTTTTTCAGAGTATACGAATGGCGCTGATGAGCATCGTCGGCAACAAGGTTCGTTCCTTCCTCACCATGCTGGGTATTATCATCGGGGTATCCTCGGTCATCCTGCTTGTCTCGGTTGGACAGGGTGTCACGGGCCAGATCACCAGTCAGTTCAGTGATTTGGGCACCAACCAGTTAACGGTAATGATCGCCGGACGCGGAACAGTCACCTCCCTCACGAATGAGGAAGTCGCAGCTTTCGGCAAATTGCCTGGTGTAGACCAGGTTTCGCCTACGATCAGCAGCAATGTAACCGCCAAGTACCTTTCGGTCCATACCACCGTCTCGCTCGAAGGCATCACCCCGAGTTACGAGAAGGTGCAGAACTTTCATGTTCAGTCCGGCCGGTTCCTGCTTGATATCGACAACGAGTACCGGCAGAAGACTGCTCTAATCGGTACAGAAACCGCTAAAAAGCTGTTTGGTGCTGAAAACCCGGTTGGCCATGAACTCCAGCTGAACGGCACAACCTTCAAAATTGTAGGCTTGCTGCAGGCGAAAGGCTCCTCACTCAGCGGATCAAATGATAAGAAAATCCTGATCCCCTTGGCTTCTTCCGAGCGGCTATTGCAGAGCAAGGGCATTCAGACTTTTGCCATAACCGCCTTGAGTGAAACTGACGTAGCGCCTGTTAAAGCAGCCGTCTCACAGATTCTGGACAAAAAGTTTCTGCACGCCAAGGATGCCTACAGCATCTTCGATTCCAAGCAGATGCTGGACACCTTGAAGAAGACCTCCGGCACCCTGTCCATGGCCCTCGCCGGGATTGCCGGGATTTCCCTCTTCGTCGGCGGAATCGGAATTATGAACATTATGATTATTTCGGTGAACGAACGCACCCGCGAAATCGGCATACGCAAAGCGATTGGCGCCAAAAAGATAGATGTTCTGCTGCAATTCATCATTGAGTCGGTTGTGCTTAGCACCTTGGGCGGAATCATCGGCATTGGAGTGGGATTAGGGCTAACCTGGCTTGTCGGCCAATTGACAGCCTTGCAGGTAGGTTATGCCTGGAACATGGTGACGATTTCGTTTATATTCTCACTTTTTATCGGTGTGTTCTTCGGCATCATGCCCGCCAACAAAGCGGCAAGACTCCGGCCCATCTACGCCTTGCGTACAGATTAGCAGCCCTGCTGCAAGGATGTTATGATTGCATTAAATATACGAGAAAATGTCGACAGGAAGGAACCGGGTATGACCATTAAGCGGCGCTTGTTCATCTCAAATATCCTTATGATTGTAATACCGGTATGTATTTCCCTGATCATTGCTTTTGTTGGTGTGGCACTTCTTTTTCAAGTATCGAAGCAGGATAAGCAAGGCCCGTTCTATACCGGATACGATGATTTGATTCAGCTGTCCACGAAGCTGCTTGAGGACAGCAGAGACGGGAATCAGGAACAAACCACACGTAAGATCGAAGATATATTGCAGAGAGACGGGTTGAGTCTCGTTATTTATTCCTCAACGAAAAGTCTGTTCAGCTTTGGCCTCCTTGAGGGCGGGCAGACAGACAAGCTGCTGCAGGCGATTTGGGCCATGGATGGAGAGGGTTTTGCTTCCGTCAAGGACCAGGAGGTCTATGCAGAACAACTGCGGGTTGGCGGCAGAGCATATACCGTTTGCATTTTCAGCACGGCAACCAACTACGATAACGGGAAGGTCACTCCAGCTATGGTTACCTTCATTATTGTGATCACCCTGGGGATCATCGCCACTATTATTTTGACGAATCAATTTCTAACCCGGTTTGTATTCAAACGGATCAAGCAGCCCCTGGATACTTTGGCAGAGGGAGTTCATCAGATCAGGGACGGCAATCTCGATGTTAGAATTCACTACGAGAATAAGGATGAATTCGCTCCCGTTTGTGAAGATTTTAATGACATGGCCCTACGCCTTAAGGAGTCTCAGCGGCTGATTCAGAAGCAGGATGAGAGCCGCAGGGAGCTGCTTGCCGGTATCTCGCATGATCTCCGTTCTCCGCTGACCTCGGTCCGGGCGTATTCAGAGGGTCTGCTGGATGGTGTGGCCACAACCCCTGAATCCCAGAAGAAATATATTCACATGATCAAGACTAAAGCTGAGGATATTGACCGGATGGTGGGTAAAATCTTTCTTTTCTCCAAAATGGATCTGGGGGATTATCCTTATGAACCGGAGGTCCTGGAAGTCAATCAAGAGCTTCTCTCCTTAATTAAAGCTACTGCCGAAGAATATAGAGAGAAAGGGCTGGATGTAATCATTGCTGCTCTGGCTCAAGATGTGCATATCTTTGCCGATCCGGCGCAGCTGAGCAGTATCTTCTTCAATATCCTGGAGAATAGCTGGAAATATAAAATGAAAGAGCGTGTTCAAGTAACTATTCGTACCGAAGTTAAGGGAAGTGACATGTTTATCTACCTGGAGGATAATGGACCCGGCGTGCCGGAGAATGCGCTTGATAAGCTGTTTGATGTGTTCTACCGCAGCGATCCTTCGCGCAACAACCCTACCAAGGGCAGTGGATTAGGGCTTGCAATAACCGCAAAAGCAGTCAGCCGGATGGGCGGCAGTATTCACGCTAAACCCTCTCTTGAAGGAGGCTTGTGCATCATCATCCAATTGCCAGTGCTGGATAAAGGGGCTAACTATGACAAAAATATTAATCATTGAAGATGACAGTGCGATCGCATCCATTGAGCGTGACTACCTGGAAATTAATCAATTCTCCGTGGAGGTCGCGGAAGACGGGATCACCGGGATCGAGCTGGCACTCTCAGGACAATTCCAGCTTATTCTGCTCGATCTGATGCTGCCTGGGGAAGATGGCTTCTCGGTTTGCCGCAAGCTCAGAGGCCAATTGGATATTCCTATCCTTATGGTTACTGCCAAGCAGGAGGATATCGATAAAATCCGCGGGCTTGGGCTAGGCGCGGATGATTATATCGTCAAGCCCTTTTCACCAAGTGAGCTGGTGGCCCGGGTCAAATCCAATTTAGCTCAATATTCGCGCCTCAAAGGCGGGAACGGGTTGACAGCCCAGAGCAGCAGCATCGAAATCGGTCCATTCGTGATCCACACCTTATCTCACAGAGCCTATCTTCATGGCCGGGAGCTGGAGTTGAAGAAAAAGGAATTCGACCTTCTGCATTTCCTGGCTATCCATGCTGACATCGTGTTCAGCAGAGATTCCTTGTATGAGCGCATATGGGGCTTCGATGCCATGGGGGATAATGCCACAGTAGCTGTTCATATCAACAGGCTGCGCGACAAGATCGAACAGGACCCCGGCAATCCGAAGTATATTCAGACTGTATGGGGAGCGGGGTACCGTTTTCAAGTGTAAAGTTGCTGCGGCAGGACAGATATAGAAGCAGGACGTCAGCTATAATGCTAATGTACTGCTTCTACTTTTATATGTCACTGTCGCTATATTATCGAGGTATATCTCACCTCGCCGAAACTCTGAACAACGCTGCTCCATGCGGCGGAATAGCTGAACTCAGCGTATCTTCGAGCGGACCTGTCTGCTTCCCGGTCCATAGTTCCTTGGCGTTAACCCTGCCCTCTATTCCCAAATCGGCAATAGATATGGATACCTCCGCCAGTGACTCCCCTGTGTTGAATAAGGCTACGAACCGCTCTCCTTCAGGTCCTTCGGCTAACCACACTACCCTATCACCGGTACGGCTGATCTGGCGGGCATTACAGCTGTGGCGGTGCATATTCAGTACATCCTGGTTAGTCAGTAGTGACAGTGTCCATTCATCGTTGTCACGCATCTCGCCTCCGAACATCAGCGGCGAACGGAAAAGGGTCCATAATGTCATCATCGTTACTTGCTCGTCCTTCGTGAAGTTTGTCCAGCGGTCATGCTGTACACCGCGTATTCCAATACGCCCAAGCGGCAGCATATCACAATCCGGCCAGCAGCCGGGTTTAGGCCGGCCTTCCCAAGTGGAACAGCGGTCGAACATATCCAGCAGGAGCGGCCAGCGGTCCCAGAAATCATCCGTCATTCTCCATACATTCGCGTGGTTCTCCAAGAATTCCGCATGCTTCACAGGTGCAGGTCCCGGCGACAGGCTCAGCACAATACTGCGGCCAGTATGGTCAATGGCTTTGCGGATCAGCTCGATCTCAGCAAGATGCGGGCCGCCATGCAGCCAGGAATCTGCGATGTCATCCACCTTGATGTAATCGACATCCCATGAAGCGTACAGCTCGAATAAAGAATTGTAATATTCCTGCGCACCTTCCTTAGAAGCATCCACACCATACATATCCGTGTTCCAGCCGCAGAAGGAACAGGTATGCGCGATATCGCGTGCTGTCACCGCTGTTCCCTTAATAGGTGTATTGTCGTGAACCGCCTGCCGGGGAATACCACGCATAATATGAATTCCGAACTTGAGGCCTAGACTATGCACATAATCTGCAAGCGGCTTAAATCCAAGGCCGCCTTCTGCCGAAGGGAAACGGTTCACCGCTGGGATCAGCCGGGAATAGCCATCTGTCTCCAGACGGACAAAAGGACGGTATTGGTCCGACACTGCCCCAGGCTCATACCACTGAATATCAACCACAATATATTCCCAGCCATACTCCTTCAGGTTGCGGGCCATATAATCGGCATTTCCCCGCACCTCCGCCTCTGTCACTGAAGCACCATAGCAATCCCAGCTGTTCCAGCCCATTGGCGGAGTAGGGGCAAATTCCCTATGATTCATAAGTTAATGTAACCTCCATTTGTGAATGAATTGTATTTTATTGTGGATACAGAATCATTGTATCGGCTATCCTTCTCTGATTCCACCGTAAAATTGATTCACAAATAGCACAAAATTGCTGTCTAATATAACGCACCATTCTTATTTTTCCTTTATCGTAGCATTTCATCCGAACTTCCCGCCGTAACATTCATCTCCTTCATTATTGTAATATATGTAATAGATTTCTAACTGCAAAGCTGCAAGAATCAGAAGAAGTTTTGAACACACTTTCACTTTCACCGGAGGGTAATCACTTATGCTGTTACTGGAATCATTCGCTATTGCTATGCTGCTGTCTTTTTCATACAAGATATTCGAGGGAATACTGGGAGTTGTCTCTAAGCAGCAAGCACGATTTACCATTTATTATTGGGGAGCCGCCATGATTGGGGTAAGTGTTCTCTGGAACAACAGCTATACGTTCAACGCTCCACAGCAAGTGATGAAGGTGCTTCCGTTATTCCTTGTCATTCTGCTTGTGAACCTGATCATCTCAAGAACCTCCGGCTATTCTCCTGCGGGAACCTATAATACAATCAACTTCGTCCTTGCCTTCCCTGTCTTTGAAGAGATTGCCTTCAGAGGACTTATCCTACCCGTACTTGCGCGCCATCCGGCACTCGGTCAGCTGCATTCCAATTCCATCATCGATATAAGCTGGGCTATTCTCCTAACCTCGCTGCTGTTCGCGGTGTCCCATTTGCAGTATTACAGGCTGAACCGCGAGAGCGTCAGGTTTATGCTCTTTGCTTTTACCGGAGGGATCTTCTTTGGGTTATTCGCACAGGTGACTGGCTCCCTCCTGCTGACGATTCCGCTGCATATCGCTTTTAACGGATCGGCCGTGCTGTATGCCCGGGCTTACGCAAGCAAGCACCTTCAGGCCTGACGTATTTCTATATGTATATATGAAAAAAGAGCCACAGCTCATCTACAGAGCCAGCGCCTCTTCCGTAATTCTTTTAATATCAATGGAGGACAGTGTTTCTTCATTCACCATATCCGGCAGAATTTCTGCCAGGAAGTAATCCACACATCTCAGCTCAATGTTCTTGATCTTGATCAGGGCATTGCGGTACATCACCACAAATTCCTTCTCCGTGTTCCCTCTTTGCAGCTCGGCAAAAGCTTCATATACCTGATCCATTTTGTCGGCAACCTCCAGAATCAAGCCTTCAATCGACTCGTCCTTGCCCTCGCGCAGCTGATGGTAGAAGGTGCTTTTGAACTCATCCGGGATATGCTCCTTGATGAAGTTGTCGATCATGCCCTCCTCAACCTGCTGAATCAGCGACCTTAGCTGGAGTGAGGAGTGCTTCACCGGCGTTTTGATGTCCCCGATAAAAATCTCTCCGTAATCATGGCTGCTCGTAATCTCGTACAGCTTCTTCCAGTCGATCACCGCACCGTGTTTCTCTTCAATATCAGCCAGTGTTTTGGCGTATTGTACGACCTTCCAGGAATGGGCCGCTACGCTGTGCTCCTCGAATTTGAATTTGCCCGGACAGCGGATAATGCGTTCCAGTTCGTTCAGAGAGCGAAAATACTTGTGAATCCCCATGAGGCCAGTCCTCCCGTATGTTTATGATAGGCTCCGCTAGAGTACAGTTTAATCCTCCAGTATTAACCCCGAATGAACAACAGGACCTCTTTGTGTAAAATCCGTGTTTTCCTGGTTAATCCGTATTTTCCCGGCCTTCCCCCGTCCTATTGCGGTCAGCATCCCCGACTAAGGTCGGGAACAAAGAACAGTCTGCAGGCTGTTTTGCTGCGCGGGATTAATTCGTACAATACATACATAGACAACGCAGTGAACACGCCGCGAACCGGCGATCACCATATAAGAGAGGAAGATATTCATATGAAAAAATTAACCCGTTCCGTAACTGACAGCAAACTTACAGGCTTATGCGGAGGATTGGCACGCTGGCTCAATGTTGACACTACCCTTGTTAGATTGCTCGTAGCCGCCGCTGCCGTATTTAGCTTCGGTACCGTCCTAGTCCTCTATGTCATCGGCAGTGTCATTGTGCCCAAAGAATCCTACGGCGGCTTCACTGACGGTTTCGACTACTAATCCTTCATTTCTGCTACACCTACCCCAACTAAAAAGGAGATCATAATCATGAGTATATTTCAAAGAATCACAACGTTAACCAAAGCAGCTATCCACGAGGGATTGAACAAACTGGAAGATCCGATGCTGCTTACCGGCCAGTATCTGCGGGATCTGGAGGATAAAATCACCGATGCCGAGAGCAAACAGCGTGAATTCAAAGCCGCTGCCAGTGTGCTGGAGCGCCGCATCTATGAATATCAGGTGCTTGCGGAGCGCAGCGAAGCGGAAGCCGTTCAAGCCATGAGTGAAGGCAATGAGCCGGCAGCCCGCGCTGCGGTAATGGCTAAACTGCGCTATACGGAGAGCGGACAGGAATGCACAGCCGGACTGCAGGAGACTCAGGCCACACTCGCCTCGCTTGAGGTTCAACTGGCGAATGTGAAGGAAGAACATAAACGCCTCAAAGCCAAAAGAGCCGAGCTGGCGGAACGTGCCCGCAAAGCGGCAGAGATGAAGCAGGCGGCTCAAGCAAGCGCCTCTGGTTCCCCGGCCGGATGCCGTGGCCAGGTATTGAACGCCGGCAGCGCATCCCGCGGCTTCGAACGGATGGAGGACAAGATTGCCATGCAGGAAGCCCTTGCTGAGCAATCCGGACTAACAGCAGCAGCAGCTCCTGAATCTCCGATGAATAGCGCGGTAGAGGCTGAGCTTGAGCGCCTGCGTAACCGCAAATAAGCTGACAGCGTGAGGTCAGCAACAACAAGGATGCCTCCCTTTTCATAAGGGCTGGCATCCTTTCTTTTGCTGATATACAATTTATCCAAATGTGTAATATACCTGATTTAATACTACTCAGCAGCAAGCCTCACCAATACTCTGGCGCCCTGTACCAGCACAGCCTCATCAATGTTGAACCGGGGCTGGTGAAGCGCATAGGTTATCCCCTGTTCCGCATTGCCGCAGCCGATAAAGGCAAACGCCCCGGGCACCTGATCGAGATACCAGCCGAAATCTTCCCCGGCCAGGCTCGGCTGCTCCAGCAGATACGCCTTCTCATCTCCCAGCACCTTGCGCGCTGCGCCGAGCATCCGCTGAACGGCCAAGCCGTCGTTCACCACGGCAATGCCTTCGCGCAGCTCCAGGCTGCTGCTGCCTCCATATGCCGAGGCTATCGCTGCAGCGTGGCGCTTCAGTCCTTCCGTAATCCGGCTGACGGTTGATTTCGTGAAGGCTCTGAAGGTGCCGGTCAGCTCACTGTGCTCAGCAATGACATTGATTGCTGTTCCAGCACGCAGTGTGCCGAAGGCCAGCACCGCTGCTTCCGACGGATTGATCCGATTGGCCATCAGCCCATTGGCTTCGGTCACAAACCGTGCCGCCATCTGTATAGCATCGACCGCTTCATGCGGTGCGCTGTGATGTCCGGCGGTGCCCCGGAATTTCACGGTGAAATGGCTTGAGGCCGCCATGGCATACCGGGGATGAATGCCCAGCCTACCAACGGCAAGCTCCGGCATCACATGCAGCGCATAACACTGGTCCACACCTTCTAGAATGCCGTCTTCGATCATATCCCTACCGCCGGAGAGCAGGTGCCCGTCCAGCGGACTCCGGCTTGCGCCTTCCTCCGACGGCTGAAAGACGAAGATCACCGTCCCGCTCAGCTGATGCCGGAATGCCGCCAGTGTCTGCGCGGCCCCGAGCAGCATCGCCGTATGGGCGTCATGCCCGCAGGCGTGCATAACACCAGGATTCCTGGACTTATAGTCCACCTCATTCAGCTCAGCAACCGGCAGCGCGTCCATATCCGCCCGCAGCAGAATTACCGGTCCGCTCCCTGCCGTTCCCCGCAGCGTCCCGGTGACTCCCCTCCCGAAATGCCGGCCCACATTCCGCCGCACTTCAATCCCCCATGACTCCAGGTGCGCAGCAACCTTGCCGGAAGTGCGGGCCACATCGTAGAGCAGCTCCGGATGGCTGTGCAGATCACGGCGGATCGCGATCAGCTCCGCCTCCAGCCCGCCGGCATACTTCATCATGGCTTCAAGATCCGGTTTCAGACGGTCTGCACCGGACTGCATTTGCGTCACACCTGCCCTGCCGGTTCAGAAGCCTTAGAGTAACGGTTCTCCGGCACTGGCAGTCCGAGATTGCCCCGCAGCGTATCGCTTTCGTATTCGGTGCGGAACAGTCCGCGTTCCTGCAGAATCGGAACGACCAGATCCACAAATTCCTCCAGCCCGTTCGGTACGGCGGCTGCCAGCATGAAGCCATCGGCTGCTCCGGCCTCGAACCAGGTCTGAATCTGATCAGCCACCTGCTCCGGCGTGCCGATGAAGCTGCTGCGAGGCGTAGCAGACTGCAAGGCTACCTGCCGCAGAGTTAAGCCCTGTTCTTTAGCATCCTTTTTGATTTTGTCCGTGCCGCTCTGGAAGCTGTTCCGGCCCAGATCACCGACATCCGGGAATGGCTCATCCAGCGGATACTGCGAGAAATCATGATGCTCGAAGAACCTGCCCAGATAGTTCAGCGCATTCTCGATCGTCACCAGACCGGCAACCTCCTGGTATTTGCGTTCCGCCTCCTCAGGGGTAGCTCCCAGAATCGGTGCTATTCCAGGGAAGATCAGCACTTCTTCGGGATTGCGCCCAAACGAAGCTACGCGGGTTTTCACATCCTTATAGAATTCCTGGGCAGACTTCAGCGTGTCATGACCCGTGAAGACGGCATCTGCTACACTCGAGGCATAATCTTTGCCGACCTCTGAGGACCCTGCCTGGAAAATAACCGGCTGTCCCTGCTTCGAGCGGGCGATATTCAGCGGTCCCTTCACAGAGAAGAATTCACCCTGGTGATCAAGCGTGTGCACTTTCCCCGGATCGAAGAAGACGCCCGTCTCCTTATTGCGGACAAATGCATCATCCTCCCATGAATCCCACAGCCCGCGCGCTACCTCCAGATATTCGGCGGCAATGCGGTACCGCTTGCCATGATCGGGATGCTCCTTCTTGCTGTAGTTAAGAGCTGAGCCTTCAAGCGGTGAGGTCACCACATTCCAGCCGGCCCGTCCGCCGCTGATGACATCCAGCGAGCCGAATTGCCGGGCCACAGTAAACGGTTCACTGTAGGAGGTGGACAGGGTACCTACCAGACCAATACGGCTGCTGACCGCCGCCAGTGCACTAAGAATCGTCAGCGGCTCGAAACGGTTGAGGAAATGAGGGATAGACTTCTCATTGATGAACAGACCATCTGCAATGAAGATCAGATCCAGCTTGCCTTCCTCCGCTTTGCGCACCCATTCCTTGTATAGCTCAAAGTTCACACTGGCATCAGGCTTCGCATCGGGATGACGCCACATGGAGGTGCTTCCTCCAACCCCGTGCAGCAGTGCTCCCAGCTTCAATTGTCTCGCTTTAGTCATGTTCATTCCTCCTCAAGGTTGTGTATTCATTACAAAGTGGCTTGCTGGGCAGAGAGACTGGCTTCTGCTCCCCGCTTGACCCGTTCGATCTGGGCCAGATGGTTCTGCACATGGGCGGTGAAGCTGCGGACGATATCGGCAATCCGGACGGTGTCTCCCTTGACATTAATCCCGCTTTTCTCCCATTCTGCGGCAGTCAGTCTTCCCAGCAGGAGACTATTGTAATGCAGCAGGCTGCGGAACAGCTCCAGGCTGTCTGTCGCCTTACCCAGATTGCTGTGCTGCCCGCTGACCCAGGCATCCTGATTGAATGCCGGAAGCTGCACCTTCGTATCCGCCAGAATATCACGGATACGGAAGGAGACCACAATGCTGTGATCAGCCAGATGTGACAGTACCTCGGTTACGCTCCAGCTGGCCGGCTCCGCCTTCCACTTCAGATGCTCATCGGATAAGCCTTCCAGTGCCTGCATCAATTGCCCGTGCGTATTCAAGTACTCTGTTAGCTCCACACTACTCATTCGATCTCCTCCAATATAAGTTTCGGTTGCGGCTGGTCAGGCCTGGTAGGGAAGCGTGACAGCACAAATGGCGCAATATTCTGCCTAGTATTTCCCTGTACAGCCAAATCTGCGAGGATCTCCCCGACCACGCTGGAGAATTTGAAGCCATGTCCCGAGAAGCCTCCGGCCAGCAGCACATTGCTGTAGGCCGGGTGGCGGTCAATAATGAAATCCTCATCCGGCGTATGCTCATATTTACAGACGGACCCTTTAAGCAGCTTCCCGGCTGCGCCAGGCATATAAGCCTCCAATACACGGCGAAGATCGTCTTCATCGCTCTCCAGACTGCCGAACGGTGCCAGCGGTTCGCCGGGCCTCCATTCCTCGCCTGTATCATGGCGGCCGATCTTCAGTCCAGCACCGCCGATGCTGGGGAAGCCGTAGAAGCCTCCTTCCTCAGCGCCCAGCGTGAAGCCTGGGAACTTCCCGGCCTCGAAGTCCGGCGTACTCCCAAACCAGCCCACTACCTTACGGACGGCCTTAATCGGCAGGCTGACGAAGGGTGATAATGAACTGAACCAGGCTCCAGCGCTGAGCACAGCAGCCGCCCCCTGATAATCGCCGTTCTTCGTATGAACGGTGACACTTCCTTCGCGGGCCGTTACATTCAGCACAGGTGTGTTCGTCAGCAGCTCTGCACCATGAGCCAGTGCCAGCTGCCGGTAGGCTGTTATGCACCGTTCACTGTAGAGGTAACCCGCATCCGGCTCATACATCGCCTCGAAGGATTCCGGAAGCTTCAGCGCCGGCCAGCGGCGGCGGATCTCCTCCGCATCCAGCTGCTCGGCCCGGACCTTCCGCTTACGCGCTTCCGCCAGGCGACCGGCGAAGGAATAGACGCCGCTGTCTGCCAGATTGAGCACGCCTGAAGGGACAAGCAACTCCGTCCCGCTCTCCGCTTCGGCCTCTTCCCATAGCACCTGGGCACGGAGCGCCAGGTCAATATAGGCCGGATCTCCGCTATAGGCATGCCGGATCAGCCGGATCTCCCCGTGATGGCTGCCTTCGGTATGCGGCGGATCAAAAGCATCGATCAGCAGCGTCCTCACGCCGCGCCGGGCCAGATGATAACCCGCGCTCATTCCCATCGACCCTGCGCCAACAATGATCACGTCATATACGGGATGGTCAGCTATGATCCGCACCCCCTTCAGCCGCGAAATGCTCCAGCACCCGTACCGCCAGACTGCTGAAGAACCCGGCACCCACAGGCAGAGCCGCTTCGTCCAGATCGAACTTAGGGTGATGCCATTCCCGGCTTCCGGCCGTGCCGGTAAAGACAAATAAACCGGGAACCTCCCGCTGGTAGAAGGCGAAGTCCTCTCCGGCCGGTGATGGTACCGGCTTAACAGAGGTATAGCCAAGGTCCGCGGCCGTTTCTTCTCCAAGCCGGGCCAGCAGCGCGTCATTGATAACCGGCGGCGGTCCGCCGATCCAGCGCACGCTGGCTTCGGCACTCAGTGCGGCCGCAACACCAGTCACCACCTCTTCGAAGCGCTTCAGCACCCTGCCGCGCACCGCTTCGTCGAACGAACGTATCGTCCCTTCCAGCACCGCCGTTTCCGGGATGATATTCCACGAGTTCCCGCTGTGAATCTGCGTAACGCTGATGACGGCACTGTTCAGGCTGCTCACATTCCGGCTGACGATGGACTGCAGCGCCGTAACGATATGGGAAGCTGCTACGATGGGGTCTATACCGGCTTCCGGCACTGCCGCATGGGTTCCGAACCCGCGGATCTCCGCTATGAAGCCGTCAGCAGCTGCCATCAGCGGACCTTCCTTAATACCGATGGTCCCTACCGGCAGATCCGGCTTATTATGCATCCCGATGACCGCGCGGACATTATTCAGCCCTCCGGCAGCGATGATCTGCTGCGCGCCTTTTGCCTTCTCCTCGGCAGGCTGGAACAAGAAGCGGACCGTTCCCTTCAGGCTGCTCTCCTGATCCTTCAGCTGATAAACCGCCCCCAGCAGCGCCGCCGTATGGAAGTCATGGCCGCAGGCATGCATTCTGCCGGGAACCTGCGAGGCATAAGGCAATACGGTTTCTTCCTGAATCGGCAGTGCATCGATGTCGGCCCGCAAGGCAATCACCGGACCGCCCTGCAAGCCGCCGATTTCAGCAATCACTCCGGTCTTCAGCCCGTAATCTGCTATCTTCACGCCTACCTGCTTGAGCAGTGAGGTAATATATTTCGTAGTTTCATATTCTTCATTAGAGAGTTCAGGATGCCGATGCAGATGACGGCGGATCTGGGCCAGCCGCTCATTGAACGATAACCTGTTAACTGCCTGTGCAGCGGATTCCGCAGTTGTACTTGTCATGATGAGGCCTCCGCCGGAACCCCGGCGAGCGCTTCAGCCAGCAGCTCGAAGGAACGCAGCCGTTTGTCAAAGGGCTGCACATTGGTCGTGATAATAAACTCCTCCACCCCGGATGCCTCAGCCAACGCCAGCAGCTGCCCGCGGACACTTTCCTTCGTTCCTTTGGTAACCTCCGGCTCCCGTTCTTCCAGGGTGTAAGGCTCCGTGGTCTGGCGGGTGAACTCCTCCGCCTGCTCGCGGGTGGCCACCGTCAGCTTCTTCCCGCTGGCGAGTTGAATGCGGATCAGCTTATGCGCTCCGCCTAGCTCTTTGGCCTCCTCTTCCGTATCGGCCACGATTACAGCCAGCGCGATAATCACTTGCGGCTCCTTCCCGCTGCTGGTATTGAAGCCGCTGCGGTAAGCACGCACCGCTTCCAGGGCAACGGCCTGATCGCCGCCGATGAACAAAGAGAACACATACGGCAGCCCCAATTCCGCAGCGATTTCGGCACTGGCGACACTGGCCCCCAGTAAATACAGCTGCGGCGGAGTTCCGGGCAGCGGGCCAGCCTTCAGCCCGGTGAGCGGATGATCCTCCTCCAGCCGGTTATGTACATATTTCTCCAGCTCTATGATTTTATCGGTCAGTGAAGGAGCCTCGCCGCCTCCCTGCTGCAGCGCCTGCGTACTGCGCGGCAGCCCGCCGGGAGCACGCCCGACGCCCAGATCTACACGGCCCGGCGCCAGCGAAGCCAGCACGTTGAAGTTCTCAGCCACCTTATAAGGGCTGTAGTGCTGCAACATAATCCCGCCGGACCCGATGCGGATACTCTCAGTCTTGGCCAGCAGATGCGAGATCAGCACCTCCGGTGAAGAACCGGCCACCTGCTCGGAATCATGATGCTCGGATACCCAGAACCGGCGGAAGCCGAGACGCTCCGACAGCTGCGCCAGCTTGATGGTATGCTGAAAGGCCTCCTCCGGCGTCTCTCCCGGATAAATCGGGCTTTGATCCAAAACGCTGATTGTAATCGCCATAGTTATGCCTCCTAGATGGAATAGTTCAGCTCCGGCGTAATCCGCTTCAGGAACTGCTTCGTTCTTTCTTCACGCGGATGGTTGAACACCTCGGTGGGTGTGCCTTCTTCTACAATCACGCCGCCGTCCATGAACACCACATGGTTCGCCACATCGCGGGCAAAACCCATCTCATGCGTCACCACAATCATCGTTATCCCTTCTTTGGCAATCTTGCGGATCACCGCAAGCACTTCGCCAACCAGCTCCGGGTCGAGTGCAGAGGTCGGCTCATCGAACAGAATCACTTCCGGCTCCAGCGCCAGCGCCCGGGCAATGCCGACCCGCTGCTGCTGGCCGCCGGACAGCTGGCTTGGATAGGCATCCAGCTTGCTTGCTAAGCCGACCTTTTCCAGCAGTGCGATGCTTCTCTTCCGTGCTTCCTCCTTCGGAAGCTTCTTGACGATCAGCAGCCCTTCCATCACATTCTCCAGCGCCGTTTTGTGGCGGAACAGATTGTATTGCTGGAAGACCATGGCCGTTTTTTGCCGCAGCTGGTGAATATCCTTTTTGCGGGCATGCCGGCAGTCCAGCTTGAACTCACCGATCGAGATTTCGCCGCCGCTTGGCTTCTCCAGATAATTCACACAGCGCAGCAGGGTTGTTTTGCCGGAACCGCTGGGGCCGAGAATGACGACAACCTCCCCTTTGGACACCTTCAGATCAATATTGTTCAGTACCTGATGGCGCCCGAAAGACTTCGATATACGTTCCAGCTTAATCATGCGACTCCACCCCGGTTATACAGATTTATCCGTTTTTCGATCAGGGCGGTGGCCCGCTCAATGAGGAAGGTCAGCCCCCAGAAGATCAGCGCCGCCGCCAGATACGCCTCGAAGAATTTCCAGTTTGTCGAAGCTACGATTTGCGCCTGGGCATTGATATCCACGACCGATACGGTAAAAGCAAGCGTAGACCCGTGCAGCATTCCGATCACGGAATTCGACAGATTGGGCAGGCTCGCCGCCAGCGCCTGGGGGAATACGATCCGCCGGAGCGCCTGGGGAGTACTCATCCCTATGGAATGTGCAGCTTCGATCTGACCGCGGTCCACCGCCAGCAGGCCGGAACGGACCACCTCGGACATATAGGCTCCTGCTGTAATGGAGAAGGAAATGTAGGCGAAGCCGATCATCGGAATCGACACCGAGCGGAAGCTCCATCCGAACTGTACAGCAAGCCCGTCGATAATCATCGGCAGCCCGAAATAGATCAGCAGCAGATGAGTCAGCATCGGGGTGCCGCGGATGAAGGTGACATACCCCACCGCCAGCGGATACAGGACAGGTACTTTATAAATCCGGACCAGTGCCACCACAATTCCAATCGCGAAACCGGCCAATACTGAGACTACCGTGATATACAGCGTTGTAGGAATGGCACCCAGAATCTGCAGGAACGCCGTCCAGATAAACGATGGGTCCAGCTTCATTACGCGCCGCCTCCTTTACCCGGTCCCATGTCCGCAATGATATGGCGGTAGGACGCTTTTTTCTGCAGACTGAATTTCCGCTTCACCGGACTGCCCTGGTCTTCATGACGGAGTAACCGGCGTTCCGCCACCAGCAGCAGCTTCTCAATCGTAAAGCTAATCACGAGATAGATAAGTGCAAGTGCAATATAGGTTTCAATAAAATGCTGGGTCACGCTGCCCAAAGTCTGCGCCTTACCCGTCATCTCCATCACGCCCAGCGTGAACGCAAGCGAAGTATCCTTCAGCAGCGCAATGACCAGGTTCGAGAACACCGGAATGGCAATCCCCAGTGCCTGGGGCAATACGATCCGGGTAAAAGCCTGATAAGAGGTCATCCCCGTGGCGTAAGCCGCTTCCACCTGGCCTTTATCGACAGCCGTTACCGAAGCGCGGATCATCTCCGACATGAAAGCTCCCGTATGCAGGCCGTAGGTCAGAATTACGAATACCAGCACCGGCGTCCGCGTCATATCGAGATTTACCAGCTTCAGCACCTCGGGCAGACCGTAATAGAACAGGAACAATTGGATCAGAATCGGCGTCCCCCGGAAGAATGAGATGTACACCTCTGCGCAGGTCTTCAGGACCGGCACCTTGTAGAGGCGGGGAAGGGCAATGATAAATCCGACAATCACACCTGCCAGCAGCGAACAGGCTACGATCAGCAGTGTTGTGCTCAGCGTAGTCAGCAGCTTAGGCAGAAAAGAGAATACAAAACTAAGATCAAACGGTGCTCCCATCCTGCCCCTCCTTCTCCGCTATAACGGCAGCCTCATCATTGAACCGCGGATGTGGTGACGTCAGCCCCCAGCCACTGCGTACTTATTTTGCCCAGCGTGCCGTCTGCCTTCAGCTCTGCGACCACTCCGTCAATGGCATCCGACAGCTTCTGCGACGGGGCATCATCCTTGCGGAACACATACAGAATGTCAGCGGAGGACAGCTCAGCACCTACCGCCTGCAGCTTGCTCTGCGGATCAATAATCGGCAGTACGAAATCCGCAGCGAGCGTAGCATCCACACGGCCCGAATCAATCTGGCTCACCGTATCGTTGGCCGCACCGTTCTGATAGACAATTTTGATCGAATCCGCGCCGTGCTCCTTGTTGTAATTCTCGAGAATTTGCGCTTGTGCGCTGGTTGCGCCTGTCAGCACCTTTTTACCTTGCAGATCGTCCAGCGTCTGGATCGAATCATTGCCTTTGGCTACAATAATGCGGTTTCTCCAGTGGGCATAAGCTTCTTTGTTGAAAGAATACTTTTGCTCCCGCTCCGGGTTCTTCTCCATAACATGGGCTACCAGATCAATCTTCTTGGTCTCCAGGCTCAGCAGCAGATTGCTGAAGTCCATCGTCTGGAATTCGAAATCATACTCCGGCAGACGGCTGTCAATTTCCTTCAGCAGCTCTACATCGAACCCGGTCAGCTTGCCGTTCTCGTCAATGAAGCAGACATTCGGAAAAGCGGTGCCTGTGCCGACCACGATCTTGGTCACCTCTGCCGGTTCTGCGGCTGCAGTCGTTGCCTCCGCACTGGTCTGCGGTGCTGCTTCCGCCACATTCCCGCTGCTGCTGCTGTTCGCGCTGTTATTGCTGCCGCAGCCGGCGATCACCAGCGTCAATGCCAATGCAGTTGTGAGCGAAATGGTCTTTTTCATCTCTCTATCCCCTTTAGGTTGTAGTATGGTTGAGCGGTAAGTGTCTTTCTCATCAGATACATAATGCCGTCACCATTCTGTGCATCCAGCTCCAGAATCCGTTCATACCCCCGGCGTTCGTACATGGGAACCAGCCAGGGATGCTTCTGCGCCGTAGCCAGGGTTACAGCGGAAGCCCCCAGCTTGCCGTGAATAATATGCTCCTCCACCCAGTCGAGCAGCTTCCCGCCGTAACCTTTGCCGCTGCGCTCGGGATTCACTGCGAACCATTTCACAAAAGGCAGCTCGGTTACCGCCTTGACCTCTCCGCTCTTCGAGAGGGTGATCGTCGCCTCCACGTTGCCGTCGATCTCCAGCACATAACATTCATTGGTGGCGATGTTATCCTGAATTAGAGCCAAATCGGCGTTTGCCGCCGGCCAGTGCAGTCCAAGCTCGCGGATCAGCTGATAGGCACGATAGGTCACATCCAGCAGCTGCTGGGCATCCTTCTCTCCGGCCTGCCGGTATACCTCGCTCATTTCGTGCCCCCGTTTCTCAATTTATATAATTCATATCTGTTTAGTGGTAATTATATGCAATTAACTTTATCACTGCATGCAGCCATGCGCTAATAGAGTTTTTTAATACTGTTATACAAGAAGTCGATCCGGCTTGCTGCGGCCCACCGCCAGTTCCAGCAGCGACTCAATGAATTCCGCATTCTCCCCGTTCAGCGAGATCAGGCTGGTCCTCAGGGAAATCCCTTCCGTCTCGGCGACATCCACCCTGATCAGCGTTCCTGCCTCCACTTCCTCCTGCACACTGAGGGCCGGAAGGAAGCAAATCCCCGCTTGCCTCAGCACCAGCTTCTTGGCCGTCTCCAGATTATCCACCTGATACACAATGTCCGGCGGCTGCTCCATGCTCTCGAATACCCGGTGCAGGCGCATCCAGTCCAGCGAACCGCACTCGAAGAATACGAGAGTCTCCTCACGGATCTCCTGGATAGAGGCACGGCCCTGGCGGGCCAGCGGATGACCGGCATATACATACAGCGAGATCGGATCTTCACAGAAAGGGAACGACTGAATGGCCGGATTGACCACTTTGCGGATAAAAGCGAGATCAATCTCCTTCGCCTTCAGCTTCTCAATTAATGAATCGGTGGATGAGGTCGTCAGTTTAAAGTGGACCTGCGGATATTTCCGCTTCAGATGCAGCAGGAGCTGCGGCATCAGATAATTGGAGACCGACACCGTGCTGCCGATTCTCAGTTCATCCGGAATTTGGCCCTTGGACTGGATCTGATGTTTGCCGTTCTGGTAGACCTGCAAAATCTGCTGCGCGTAAGGAAGGAACTGGCGTCCTTTATCCGTAAGGTTAATCTGCTTGCCCAGCCGGTCGAATACTCTGCAGTCCAGCTCCCGTTCAAGCGACTGGATGCGAGCCGTTACTGTCGGCTGGGAGATGTAGAGTACATCTGCCGCTTTGTTGAAGCTTCCGTAGTGGTTGATGTAGACAAAGGCTTCAATGTTCTCGATATTCATGTGTAGTCCTCCTCCACAACTTTATTTAAATTAACTATTCCAATCGATTAACATGGAATTAATGCCGTACGTATGTATAGATTTTGTTTATATCTTAGTCACCGGCCCTTTTTTTGTCAACCGACTCATCGTGTAATATACAGCAAAAACCATTACATAGATCACAAAACCAGATAGAACTTTTCTATCTGTTAATCGGTTTTATTAAATTCCTCTTATGTTCGTCGGAATTGTGGATTATAATAAGCGTCACATCCCATTTCTGAACAGGAGGTACCCGATGAATCATTCCGCAGAAATTGTAATCCGTGAAGCCGCAGATGCTGACCGCGAGGCTATCGCAGGAGTTCTGCTTGAGGCTTACAGCGAATATTCAGCCGTGCTGCCCGAACCTTTTTGGGCGCAGTACCGCGACTCCATTCTCGATTCCGTCCATGGCATCGCTCCAGTCTCGCGGATTGTAGCGGAGCTGGATGGGCAGATCATAGGCAGTGTGCTGCTGTTCACCTCTTCAGAGGCCGCTTACGGCAGGCCGGAGCTGGGTATCCACACGCCAATCATCCGTCTGCTCGCTGTTTCTCCGGCTGTCCGTGGACGCGGGGTTGCCAGACTGCTGATCAGCGAGGCCGCCAGACAATCCATGCTGCTTGGAGCAGCCAGCCTGAATCTTCATACTTCAGATATGATGGTATCCGCGATCAAGCTGTACGAGAAGCTCGGCTTCCAGCGTGCTTATGAAACGGATATTAAGAACGGGGACACGCTGGTCAAAGGATACCGCCTGGAGCTGCCCGTCTCCGCGGGCCTGCAGACGCAACGAACCTCCACCTCCACAGCTGAGCGGAAACGTCCCGCCGCCCTTTAGGGGACGGTAACCGCTCCAGCGGGAATATAAGGATAAAGTATGCGGTGGTTGTGCTGAAAGAAACCCGCCTGCAGGATAAAACCCGAGCAGGAGTACTTAGCTGCGCTGATAGGCAGACTTTTATTTTGGGCAGGAGCCTATAGCTCCGTCCAGGCCGGGGGGTTTGGTTTATTTTAGCCGCTGATAGTAGTGGAGGTCCTGTGATTGTGATGGAGATATGCTAATTATGGTGGAGATCTGCCAATCATGGTGGAAATCCGGGATATTTAAAAAATCCTGCACAAAATACAACATTTTCCTCATAATCTCAGCCCTAATCCAAAATTGTTGTATAAAATACAGCATTCCTCCTCCTCTAAGCCGCTTAGCGGGAAAGATTGTTGTATTTCATATAGGCGTGTTGATTTCCCAAAAAAAGGGACGAAAAAGGCCGCCATTTCGGGTAATGGTAAGTACGACCAAACCAAACCGAAATGAGGCGACCTCATGAATAAATATACCCCATTTTTAGCCGTTTTCAAACAAGTGTTAACACCGGAAGAAGTCCAAATGGTGACCGGACAAACCGAGGACTACGTGGATAGAGGAACCAAAATGACCGTCGGGTTGCTGCTCGATTACTTTGTCCAAGCCTGCTACCACAAATGGGACGGATTCCGGCAGAGTGCCCGCTTAGGCCCAAGCTTTGACTTGCCAGAAATTCATTACTCCACCCTTTCCGGCAAGGCCGGTGAAGTCCCTTACGAAATCTTCAAACGTATCTTTCAAATGCTCGTCACGAAATGTAACCGCCAAACCCGGCGGCATTTGAACCTTCCTAAAGATCTTTTGCTGATTGACTCGACTACGGTCACGGCGGCGAACTCTAGAATGCCTTGGGCCTCGTACAAAAAATTCAGAGGGGGCATTAAGCTGCATGTTGCTCTTTCGCATGGCCAGCGTTCACCCCTGAACGTGAAGGAATCGATCGCGAAGCGCAATGACGCTCCGTTTGGAGAAGTCTTGGCAGATACGGACTACATTTTGGTACAGGATCGGGCGTATGGAAAAATCAGCAGATTGGATCAATATGTGCTCCAGGGCCAGTCGTTTGTGATTCGGCTCAAAGACAATCTCCATTTGGTGAAGCCAAGAGAACTCCAGCGACCCGCAGAGGGAGAAACGAAAATTGTTCGTGATATTACTTGTTATATCGGTCAAGGGAAGTGCCAATCTGCTCAGCGCCACCGGGTCGTAGAATTTGAAAATGACCGGGGTGAAGTCGTACGGGTCGTGACCGATTTGAGAAAAGAGTCCGCTCATGTGATCGCTGAAATCTACAAGGCACGCTGGGAAATTGAAGTCTTTTTCCGCTGGATTAAACAGCATCTGAACGTGCCATGTCTATTTGGAACCACCGAAAATGCGGTATACAGCCAATTGTTTGTGGCCCTTGCTGTCTATGTGCTTCTGAAACGCGTTTATGATGAAATCCACCCCAACGTGCCTGCCTTTGCTCAACTGACCCTTTGGGAATTTATGCAGCATTGGCGTATATTTAGTCTTCCGCTGGAGTGGCAGGTTCAACTTAGTCTGCTCAGGAACAAAGGGGTTTTGGGGATTATATCCATCCCATAATATGGGGAATCAACAGGCCTGTATTTCATACAACAATCTTCCCAAACGCCCAACTATCTGCGAGTCAAAGTTGTAAAAAGTACAACAATAATGCCTATAAAGTGTGAAGGTCATCATTGGTGAGCGCTATAGTGGTAAATACGGCTATAGATAAACGCTATCCAGTGTGAGCGCCATACGGGTGAATACAGCTATGAATAAACGCTATCCAGTGTGAGCGCCATACGGGTGAGTAGCTATGAATAAACGCTACCCAGTGTGAGCGCCATAATGGTGAATACGGCTAGAATAAACGCTATTCACTGTGAACGCATACTGGCGTTAGTCGCTAGAGAATCCGCTTCGCCTTCGCCGCCTTCAGCCACTGCGGGAATTCATTCAACAGCTGATCATAGAGCTGCTCGTCGTTCACTTCTTCTATGCGCTCCAGATGGATGAAGTTTGCGTTATCAACCAGCCTTCCGCCCATCGTGTCGAGCTGCTTCAGTACCTCGAAATCGGAATCACCGATCCCCACAAACTGCCAGAAGATCGGCAGCGAGGAAGACGCCATAATTACTTTTTGGGTTGGCTTCACTACGCCCCCGTCATTAATAAAGATAATAAAAACCGGAGTTGTATCCATCTCCTCGCGGGTGTATTTCTGAATCACATCCTCCATCACCGGCGGTTCATTGTTGCGTCCGAACTTATGGATTGAATCGTTGTTCATAATATGATTGAAGACATAGCTCCCGAGATCCCGTTCCGTTACCGGCGGCAGCCTGCTGAATTCCGTATCATACACCCACACATCCAGCGAGCCGTTGTCATCCAATTGGCAGGCTACGGCCAGAATACGTTCCACCACTTCCTGTACGACACCGCTGGAATAGAGATTTCTCATGGAGCCGGTGATGTCCAGCACAATTCCAACCCTGGCTTTTACATTGGTCAGCTGTTTTTTGACCAGGGTGAACCCGACTATTTTCTTGCGCAAATCTATGGATGACAGGACGTTGACATCGGCGGCCGGTGCAGTCTGCGGAAGGACGGTCTCCGCCGCCTCCAATACCGCCTCGAGCTTCTCCGTCTTCTCCAATAGTTCGGCTGTCGCTGCCGCTTCGTTGCCTGCCTCCGGTTCAACCTCAAGTCCATAGCTCTTGCAGAGCGCAGCCAATCCTCCGTTAAAACCGCTGCCGATCGCGCTGAATTTCCACTCTCCCTGATGACGGTACAACTCCCCGGCCACCACTGCTGTCTCGTCGGACAGATCCGTTCCATAATCGAAGCGGTATAATTCCTCACCGTTCTTCCGGTCCATTAGTGACAGCTGCAGTCCGGACAGTTCCTTCATCCGCAGATTCTGCTGCTCCCCCTCGTAGATCGTCAACGTCACCGCAATCCGGGTATATTGCTCCGGAATTCCGGATAATGAAATCAAGAGGCTCTCCTCGTTCTCCCCCTCTGTTGTATGACTTACCGTTCCATCCCTTGATACCGGATTACCATAGAATATGAAATCCTCGTCCCGTTCACACCGGTTCTGTCCGGACAACAAAAAAGCTGCTGCATCCACACTGATTCCGGCAAGCTCCGTATTCCAGCGTAACCGAATGGTTAGATCACGTACGCCCTTTCCCTTAGTGATATCTACTTTTTGGCCTTTTAAGAGCTGCAAGTTTCTCATCTCCCCGTTATAGCAGCATATTCCAGCAGTTCATAGATAAGGCATACCATATCCGCTGCATTTTGTACATTCTACTGGATTGTAATTCTCTCTGCGCTCCTTTAATATGAACCATATACATGATAGATAAGGGGCTTTACCTATGGATTTTACAGCAATAGACTTTGAAACAGCCAATTCCAGCCGCTCCAGCGCTTGCGCATTGGGGCTTGTTCAGGTTAGAAATGGTGTGGTCACCGCAGAATATGATTGGCTGATTGACCCGCGGCAGAGGTTCGACGGAATGAATATCGCAATACACGGAATTACGCCCTCGATGGTTAAAGGCAAACCGACCTTCGCAGAGCTGTGGCCCACGATTGAACCGCTGCTGCAAGGCGAGATTGTGATTGCGCATAATGCTTCCTTCGATATGAGCGTTCTGCGTTATTGCCTGGATGATTCGTTATTCAGCTATCCGGATTTCAAATATATGTGTACCTACCTGCTGGGCAAAAAAATGCTTCAGGAGCTGCCCTCCCATAAACTGAATGTAGTCTCGGAGCATTTCGGCATTAGGCTGAAACACCATGATGCGCTGGATGATGCCAGAGCTTCGGCACTCATTCTATTGAAATTGATGGAGCAGTGGCAGCAGTTCGATCCCCTCCTCTTAGCCGGCAGCCAGGGCTACCAGGCAGGCACGATGTATGCGGGCGGATATACTGCCTTCAAGGCATCCCCCAAGAAAGCCGCCAAGAAACCGGCGGCCCCAAAGACTGCTGCAAAGACGGCAATTCCCGTAAGCCCGGCTGTACCGGATCGCGAAGCTCCCCTCGTATCCACACAGCGTCATGCTTCTTCTGCAGGTCTCCCGGCTGCAACACCGCCTGCCCCTGAAATTCAACCTGTACCCGAGCTGGTGAGAGGCCAGCGCGTGGATATCGGCAGCAAGCTCAGTGCTTCGAGAATTCTCTTGTCTGTGGAGTGGGATCCTACGCTTTCCGCCATGGAGCCGGACAACTCTGCTTTCCTGCTCCGGGAGACAGGACGCTGCGAACAGGATCAGGATTTTGTCTTCTATGGAAACATGGAAGACCCCAGCGGTTCTGTATTCTACTCGAAGCCTGCTCCAAACGCGGGACATCTGCATCTTCAACTGGCGAAGCTGCCTGCGTCCATTACGCGGGTCGCCTTGACCTTCACACTCTATGGGGAGGCTTCCGGCCAGAACCCGGGCCAGATCAATTACACCTCCGCCTCACTAATTGATTCCCAGTCGGGAACCAGGCTGGCCTCTTTTCCCTTTGGCCTGGGCTTAAGCCTTGAGACGGCAGTAGTCATAGGCGAATTCTACCGGTACAAGGACAAATGGAGATTTGTTGCCATTGGAGAGGGATTCCCGGGCGGACTCCGTGCCCTGTGTAATCATTATGGTCTTGAGGTGGAACCTCCTGAAGCTGCGGCTGAGTCTACAGCTGAATCAGCCGCAACAATAGAAACTGCAGAAATAGTACGAACAGCCGGCAGGATCCCTCCGTCTGCCCGCAAATCATAGAATTCATGCCCCTTATGGCATACACAAACACCCCCAAGCCGCAATCATGGCTTGGGGGTGTTGTTATCTCTTACGCGTTACAGCATAGCCTCAGATTTTCATCCGGTAAACCGCCTTATTCTCCAGTCCCCTGATGAACGGTGTCCATTCCTCCGTCTCGGGAGTAGTATCCAGCGCATCCTCCACCATCTGCAGCTTGGCATCCATGGCATCGATATGATGCAAGGCGACCGCTTCCGCTGTCTGGGGCTGGACCGGACTTCCCCATTCCCCCAGATTATGATGCGACAATACCAGATGCTGCAGTGCCAATACCTTCTCCGATTCCAGATCAATGCCGGTGCGGATAGCCGCTTCCGTAATCCAGCTCGACGCCATCGAAATATGACCGATCAGCTTGCCCTGCACACTATAATCCGACACAATACCGAATTGCGAGATCATTTCTTCCGGTTTGGCAATATCGTGGAGGATAATTCCCGCTCTTATAAGATCAGGATTCAGGAACGGGCGCTGCTTGCACAGGAAATCCCCGATCTCCAGCATCCGCACCATATGATAAGCCAGTCCGGCAAAATAAGCATGATGATGCGTTTTGGCTGCAGGATAGTGCATCAGCTTCTCTTCCACTTTCCCCACACAGAAGGAAACGATCGATGCGACCTCCGGGTCGGTTATACTGGCCATTGCATTCTTAATTGTGTGGATCAGATCCACAGGACGCACAGGGGCTGAACGGATGAACTCGGTAAGCGACACGCCATCGGACTCATCCGCGAGTCTGATTTTGGTTATTTTGACCTGCAGCTTCTCCCGGTAAGTATGGGCAATCCCGCGGACCTTCACCAGGGCCATCGGGAAAAATGTTTCTTTATCCGTTACACTTACATCCCAATATTTAGCCGACAGCTGGCCGCTGGAATCACCAAGTACGATATCAAAATAATCCTTTGGAGGAGTACCGTTTGTCTGTTTTAGCACTAGTTCCCTAAGCAGATAGAAGCCGGTGAATTCATCCTGTGGGGATAGCTGTTTAATTAATGTCATGAGGAGCCTCCTATTACTTACAGGCTTTGAACCTGCGGTGTATATTAAAGTTTAGACATTCACATCCGAAATCCCTTTAAATTACTATACGATATCCATTCTTAATTATGTCCATTCCCCCTTGCAGCCTGTTCGTGCAAAAATAAAAAAGGGATGTCCCCAACCATTTGCATGGTCAAGGACGCCCCTTTGAGGTTAGATTTAATTATTTTCCAGCTGCTTCAAGTGCTGCTTTGATCGCTTCAATAGCTTTGGCAGAGATTGCTTTCTGGGCATCATTCGTTCCGAATGCTGCAGCACGGTATCCGTACTTGTGCAGTCCTTTGCCGTTCGAAGTATTCTCGATTTCGTATTTCACGAGCAATTCGTCATCCGTCAGGTTGTATCTTACTTTACCTTTATCATCAAGGTAGTAAACAACCATAGTTACTGGAACATTGAACTTAGTAGTAACCATTACATTTACGGATTTGTCTGCACTGGCACCGATGAAGATCCCATCGAAGTATGCAGCCTTCTCGGTTTCAACAACTTCAGCTTTACCGTAAGCTCTGTCAACGGCAGCTTTAAGTGCATTGCTGCTGCTGGTAGCGCCAGATACAGCATCTACTTGTGCTGCGCCTTCTCTTGTGCCTGCAGCCAGGAAGTTAGCTGTCAGCACCGGAATTGCTTTTTGAACTTCAGCATAAGCGGCTTTACCCAGGTCTACCATGTTCATTCCTACACGGGAAAGAGCAACATTTACGATCTTGCCGTTACGCAGGGTAACGTCAGCTTTGTTTGTACCCTTGTCATAAGCGTCGCCGTAAGCGGTGAACGTGCCGTCTTTATAAGTGCCTTGTACTTTGGAAGCATTGGTCAGGGCATCAGTCAGTGCTGCCTTTGCTGCAGCAGATACAGCTTCCTGGCCAGCGATATCAGCAGTGTCCACGCCGTTTGCAAGCAATCCGGCAGTCAGTTGATCAACAAGGGATTTCTGCGCATCTGTACGCTTGTCATCAGCAATAATCTTGCCGTCTGTACCGAACAGGCTCAGTTTGATAGCAGTTACTTGATCGCCAGCAACATCTGCCAGCAGAAGAACTTTAGACTGGTTATCCACTCCGGCAAATTTGCCGTCGAAGTATTTACCTTCTGCAGATACCTTCAGAGCCTTCTCGAAAGCTCTTTCTACAGCCTGGTTCCAGCCGTGGCTGCTCTCAGTGGCGCCCGAAATTCCGTCTACCTTCTCATCATAATTAGCGATATAAGAACCGTTCGCAAGCAATTTAGCAGTCATAGGAGCATTTGCTTTCACTACTTCAGCATAAGCAGTTGCGCCTCTGTCAATCAGGTTAGTGCCAAGTCTGAACAATTTCACATCAACCAGCTTACCGTTGCGGATTACAACATCGGCTCTCTCAACGCCTACGCTTCTTGCTGTACCGTAGGAAGAGTAGAACCCGTCCACATAAGCGGAAGCGTTGTTGATGCTGGCATTTTGCTCAGCATCCCAGAAAGCGTTGATCGCAGCTTTGGATTCAGCTTCGAAGCCGGCTACAGACTTGGCAGCAGAACCATTGGCCAGCAGTACTGGTGTAATTGCTGCAATCGCTGCCGTTTGTTCAGCAGTATAAGTCTTCTCATCTGCGAAATCACCAGTTGCAGTCAGCGGGTACAATTTAACTGCTGTCAGTTTGTTTGCATCGTAAGTAGCAAACACTGCATATTTGGCTTCAGGATCTACACCCATGTGAACGCCGGCGAAATAAGTAGCATCAGCCGGCTTATCCTGCAGCGATCTTTCGAACGCTCTGTCCACCGACAATTTCCAGCCGTTGCTGGAGCGGGTTGCGCCGGATACAGCGTCAACAGCTGCTGCGCCGTCTCTCGTTTTGCCAATCAGTCTGTCTTTCATCAGACCGTATGCCACCCATACGCCGCTGTAGTTATCACGGGCGTTCCGGTCGATAATTTTCGGGCTGGTTCTCAGCAGCTCGATGTCGGCAATTTTGCCGTCTTTGATTGTAACTTTAGCGCCTTCAGTACCTTTGGAGTAAGCATCGCCATAGGCTACATAGACTCCGTCTTGATACACGGCTGCTTTAACAGTAACTGGTACTGCTGTTGCAACAGGCTTAGCTGTAGCAGCTGGCTTAACTGTTGCTGCTGGTTTAGCAGATGCTTTGGCGGATGCTGCAGGTGCAGCGGTTGCTGCCGGTTTAGCAGTTGCTTTAGGTGTTGCTGCCGGTTTAGCAGTTGCCTTAGGTGTTGCTGCTGGCTTAGCGGTTGCCTTAGGTGTTGCTGCTGGCTTAGCGGTAGGTTTAGGAGCTGGTTTAGCTGTCGGTTTCGGAGCTGGTTTGGCAGTAGCTGCCGGAGCTTCCTCCGAAGCTGCCGACACCGCATCCACCTTCAGGTTCAAGGCTGGTGCATTAATCGTGTAGGCGAGTGGCGCAAGCAGTAAGGCTGCGCTTACAGTCAAAGCAATTAGTTTTTTCAAATGCGTATTCTCCTTTATTATATCCCCAGTAGTATGTAGCCCTTTTAAACTGTTCTTCCCGTTCACACCATCCCTTCTTACGAAGAGTACCCGGACTCTACATAAGAGGTCATCCCCCCTTTCCCGTTCCTGCGCGACCCATCCCGTGTGTGAAAAAGATGCATCCATTTATACAATCTTTCAAAAGGTGAAACAATTCACATAAAAAGGTGAATTAATTCACATAAGAGGATTTCAGGTTGCTAGCGGTAATTTCTGGCTTGATGGTATCAAATTTGAAACACTTTTCTCTGTATATAAAATCACACACCCTATAAGAAACATCACTATTTCGAAATTAACGTAAAAAGTACAATGGTTATCCCTCTCAAATTCTCCCATTTACACCGTCTTATGATATTAATGTGACAGATTATATTGTAACTCAGCCCCTTAATGTGATATTTTAAAACGATGTCATGTTCGTGAAAAGGAGCCGCTACTGCTCATGAATCAGCCTTCTATAGGAGTTATTCTTGCTCAGATTGGAACACCTGACGCCCCCAGCGCCAAGGCGGTTCGTCCATATCTTAAGCGCTTTCTGTCTGACCGCAGAATCATTGATTATCATCCGCTGCTCTGGCAGCCTCTGCTGCGCGGGATTATTCTGCGCACCCGGCCGCGCCGGTCTGCGAAGCTGTATCAGGAGATCTGGATGAAGGAAGGTTCCCCGCTGCTCGTCCACTCCAGGGCTCAGCAGACTGCGCTGCAGTCCCTGCTTGGCGGCCGCTACCAGGTTGAATTAGGACTTGCCTATAGCGAGCCAAGCATGCCGCAAGCCTTCCGCAAGCTGGAAGCTGCAGGTATTACACGGATCATTGTACTGCCGCTGTTCCCGCAGTATTCCTCGACCACAACTGCGTCGGTCTATGAAGCTGCAAGCTTCGCCGCACTGGGAAGGGATAGCCGCTCAGGGCAGGTCTCCAAGCGTTTCGTGCCGGCGCTGCGTTTCATA
This sequence comes from Paenibacillus sp. FSL R5-0912, assembly GCF_000758605.1. Taxonomy (NCBI): domain Bacteria; kingdom Bacillati; phylum Bacillota; class Bacilli; order Caryophanales; family Paenibacillaceae; genus Paenibacillus; species Paenibacillus sp. FSL R5-0912. The sequence goes on along the minus strand of NZ_CP009282.1, from coordinate 1,607,173 downwards.
GAAGCCTATTATGATGCACCGGACTATATCTCAGCGATGAAGTCGCTGCTGCTCCGGAAGCTTGGAGAGCTGGACGAAGAACCAGATTACTATATTCTGTCCTTCCATGGAATACCCCGCCGTTATGCGGAGACTGGAGACCCGTATCCGCAGCAATGCCATCAGACCGGCCGTCTGCTTGCCGAGGCTATGAATTGGGCACCGGAACGCTGGCAGATTTCCTTCCAATCCCGCTTCGGACCCGAGAAATGGGTCGGCCCTTCTACTGCCCATACGCTCAAAGAGCTCAGCGGACGCGGAATTCGGAGGCCTATGATTTTCTCGCCGGGGCTTGTAACCGACTGCCTGGAAACGCTGCATGAGCTGGCTGTTGAAGGCCGGGAGCTGTTCGCTTCAGGCGGTGGAACGGCTGAGAATTTAACTGTCGCCCCCTGCTTGAATGACCATCCGGAATGGATAGACTTCCTCGCCCGGATGGTGAATGGCACAGCGTTGGGCTGGCTCCCAGCTGCAGAAGCTGTGGAAGCTGTGGAATCGTCCACTCCGGAGACGTTCAGTACCTAAGTGGAAGCGGCTATGCAGTCCTTTAAGGGACGACTCCCGTTTCAGCGGGAAGTATAAGGATAAAGTATGGCGTAAACATTCCTTCTATATTTAAAGAAAAAATTACCCTAACGGGTGAATCAAGACGGGGCTTATGCGGCCTGAGCAGCTTATGCAGATTATAGGCCACTTCACATTGCTCCATTCAGACTACCTCTTGGACATCATCCCGGTGTAATCAGGGGCACTATTGCCCCTCATTTCTTCCTTTTGGCAGCCTCCGGTAGAAGCAGAGGCATTTATCCCTTTTCCCCCCTACCGCCCGCTTTCGGCGGATTCAGCGGGATTCCTGATACAAGGACAAATTCGTCCTTTAGGCGGATTTGCTCCAACTCCCAAAGAAACGTATCCAAAGCATCATGCGGGTTTTATCCCCGACAGACGAATATCATCATTTCCTATACAACCGAAAAGCCGCCTGATCGGCAGGCTGACTTCCCCTGCGGCCCGGACGGCTTTATTATTTGAATTGTATTCAGGCAGCTTACCTTCCGCATAAGATTCAAGCGGTCAGCTGTTTATATTTGGCAGTCAGTTCCTCGAACCACTGTTTATCCTGCAAAGTCAACGCAAAATCAATCAATTCGGCAATCTCTCCCGGCTGCAGCTCCGGCGAATCATTGAAGCTGATTTCAGCAGTAGCGACCGCTGCCCCATCTGCCCCATCCGCAAAGTCATAAGAAAACATCAGCTTGATATCACTCTCCAGAAACTCATTCCGCAGGAAGTATAGCACCTCACACATCAATACAGGTCTGACATGACTGTCGAAGACACAATCCATTACTTTGGCCCAATAATGCTGGTTGCTGAGATGCAGCTTATCATTGGTCAAGAGATACTGCTCACCCTGAAAGTCGTTGACAAATCTCAGTTCCACCGGCTCCATTTTAAAAATACCGGTAATTTGCTTCTTGGTGATATTCACGATGTCCTGTGTTTCTAATCTCATCATCTCATACACCCCGTTCCTTATATTTGGCCTTTCAGTATTTTTCTGCACATACACGATTCGACAATAATTTTAACTAATTTAAAAGTATTATCGACTTTTTCTCACAATTTGTTAATGTTTTTCATTAAAATTTTAAAAAAATATGTTTCTAATTGTGTTGAAATGGTTAATTATATGCCCCGCACCGGATTAAAGTCATTAATTTAGCAGTAAAGGCTATTCTGACAAGAGAAATCACATGCAAATAAGGGATGCTGCCCAGGCTCTATAATGAGCGGGCAGCATCCCGTTTCGGTGATGTCTGTATGATCCTGCAAGACTTTTGCCGGCTTCTGAACGTAGATTTAGCTCACAAACAATGGAACCAGCTGAATCCCCTCTTCCGGCGAAATCCGCACCAGCCCTTTATCTGAAATCCGCAGCGTCGGAATGACCGCCAGTGCAAGCAGCGACAAGGTCATAAAAGCATAATTCAATGTGCAGCCTGCATCATACAGCGCTTTACTGATGGCCGCAGACTGGGCTGCAGCAATCTCGAACGGCTCTGCCGACATCAGTCCGGCAATTGCCAGCGGGAACAGAGTTGTTCCGGAAGCGGTAATAACCGCAACACCGCCCTGAGCTTCAGCTACTGCACCCGCAGCTTTAGCCATGAGGTTATCATCATTGCCGATGACCAGCACATTATGGCTGTCATGGGCTACAGTCATGGCAATCGCAGCAGGCTCATGGAAGCCGATCCCCTCAACCACGCCAACCGATTTGTTGCCGGTTCCCTTATGCCGCTCCAGGACGGCGATTTTGCACAAGCCCCCCTGGACCAACAGCTTGGATTCAGCGACCGGCAGATTGATGATCAGTTCCCCGGTCTCCACATGATTCTCGATCACCTTGATGATCCGTGTGGCCAGAATACCTTCAGCAATTGGCGCGTGGATTACGAAGTCCTCCGGAACCGGAGGCTGCGGCAGATGTACAGAGGCCAACACTTCATCCGGATAAGTGTACGGACTCAGCTCAGCCGTCATGATCCCGTTCTCTGCTACGATAACTCCAGCCGCAATCGTCATCACGACGTGTACATCAGCCAGATTTCCGTCCAGCAGAATGATATCTGCACAGGAGCCCGGCGTAATTGAGCCGATATCACGGGCTACCCCGAACCGTTCGGCGGTATTGATCGTTGCCATTTGAAAAGCCGTGACCGGCTTAAGGCCCTGGGAGATGGCATGGCGCACCACAAAATCCATATGACCTTCATCCCGCAGCGACTCCGAGCTGCGGTCGTCGGTCACCAGCATCATCCGGCGCGGGTCGAGCCCATGCTCGGTGTGCGCGGTGATGGTCTTCGCCACATCATGCCAGGCGGAGCCGCGGCGCATTTTGGCATACATCCCAAGACGTACGCGTTCGATTACATCCTCCGCCGTCACACACTCATGATCGCCGGTTACACCTGCGGCGGCATAAACCGGAAGTCTCCAGTCATCCGCCGGCCAGGTGAAATGACCGTCTACATAACGTCCCGCGCGCAGAGTCGCCTGAATTTCCCCAAGCATCTTCTCATCGCCGTACACCACGCCAGGGAAATTCATCACTTCGCCCAGCGCAATGACATCCTCGCCCCAGGTAAAGGCCTCGGCTACTTCCTCCGGTCCGATCGATGCGCCGGTTGTTTCGAATTCCGCTCCTGCTGAAGGTACGCAGGAGGCAACCTGCATATAAGCCGCCAGCGGAGTTTCACGCATCTCATCCAGCATCAGCTTAATGCCCTTCAGCCCGAATACATTGGCGATCTCATGAGCATCAAAGAATCCGCCGGTCGTGCCCATAGGCAGCACTGCACGGGCAAACTCAGTCGCCGTCAGCTGTGTACTCTCGATGTGACAGTGCCCGTCAAGCAGACCCGGGGCAATGTATTTGCCTGCAGCATCAATGATCTGTGTCCCCTCACCGATCGTATGCGAGACATCCTTGCCAACGTAGGCAATACGTCCGCCCTGTACTGCTACAGACATCCCCTCCAGAATCTCTCCGGAGCATACATTGACCAGTTTGCCGCCAGTAATCACCAGTGTCGCCGGCTGGTCGCCGCGGGCAGTAGCCACAAGTCCAGGCACGCAGTCCGCAAGTGGTTTTCTTGTATAAGTCATAATACACACTCCCTTCCTGTTATTGGTTTCCTATATTCTATTTAGCAAAAACGGCCCTGACGCCCCTCACGGGTCGCAAGCCGTTGTTTGAACTATCGCCAGGAGAATAGACATGACTGCTTATCTAAGCGGAGCTTAACGATGCTTATACAGCGTATTTAGCCCAAAACACAAGCCGTCCGGCTGCTCCGGAGCGTAACTTGTGCTGCTTACCTTTCACCACTTAGCGCATTTTTATGATTATCTTACTTTTGACTCGTATACGTCAAGTGCCGCCTGGACACCCTGGCCGGCTGAAACGGCGAATCCGTGGCGTACAAGCGCCGCCTCCATTGCTCCAAGCAGACGCAGCACATTATTCTCCCGGCAGCTGAAGCCCATGGTGCCGATGCGCCAGATCATTCCTTTTAACGGACCGAACGAGCTGGCAATCTCTATCCCGAAATGGTTCAGCAACATGGAACGCACCGACTCCCCGTCCACTCCCTCCGGAATCAGCACACAGGTGACTACCGTCAGCTTGCTCTCCGGATCACCGTACAGCTCCAACCCCATTGCGGTCAGGCCGGCTACCAGGGCTCGCTCATGATGCTTATGACGGACATGCCGGGCCTCCAGCCCTTCTTCCAGCACCAGCCGCAGTCCCTCACGCAATGCGTACAGCATGGAGGTCATCTCCGTATGGTGATTCAGCCGCTGGGGGCTCCAGTAATCCTGCAGCATGCCGAGGTCAAAGTAGTTACTGCGGACAACCGGCAGCTCGCTTGCCTCATCGACACCGGTTCTAAGGCCCCGCTCTACCTGTTTGCGCTTCAGCAGTTTAGCTTCGGCACGCTCGTTATAGGTGACCGGGGACATGCCCGAAGGGACAGACAGACACTTCTGCGTTCCGCCGACCACGGCATCGAGCATCCAGGCATCCGTCTCCACAGGCACCCCGCCAATGGTCGCCACCGCGTCCACAATCAGCAGGGCATCCTGCTCACGGCAAGCCCGCCCGATCTCGGCCAGCGGCTGCACACGTCCCGTAGAGGTCTCACCGTGGACAATCGCCACCACATCCGGCTTAAAGCTGCGTATGGCCGCGATCACATCCTCCGGCGGAAACACGCTGCCCCAGGTCTGCTCAATGATGAATACCTCCGCACCGCAGCGCTCGGCAATCTCATGCAGCAGATGGCCAAACCGCCCGAAGACCGGAATCAGCACCCGGTCTCCCGGAGCGATCAGACTGACCATTACCGCTTCAATCCCGGAGCGTGATGTGCCGTCCACCGGATAGGCCCACTTATTGCCTGTGGCAAACAGCTCCCGCAGCATCTCCATCGTCTCGTTCATAATATCTGTAAACTCGGGATCGAATTGACCCAATACCGGATACGACATGGCCCGCAGCACACGCGGATCAACCTCTACCGGTCCCGGAGTCATAATACACCGCAAGGACGGCGATAAATCTTCGTAGCGCTTCATCACTCTCTCCCCCTCTTGTCTCTCTGGATCTCCTGAATCTCCGGAATTGCACCCTCTCATGAACCCCTGAGCTTCAGTTCTCTGTATAAGCCAATTTATATAAGATTGCCGTCAGTACTTCGAGTCCCGCAGCCAGCTCTTCCGGTGACGTATATTCATCAGGAGAATGGCTAACCCCTCCCCGGCTGGGCACGAATATCATTGCCGACGGGCAGCGCGGCGCGAACAGCTGGGCATCATGCCCTGCCCCGCTGACCATGCTCCGGTACGATCGCCCCTGCTCCAGGCAGATTTGTTCCAGCAGCGTGCACAACCCGGCATCCATTGGTGCAGGAGTGGTGGCCAACTGAGGCAGCACTTCCAGAATCAGGCCTCGCCTACCGGCAATGTCTGCGAATTCATCAAGAATTCCTGAGCAAAAGCGCTCCAGCCTCAAGGCTTCGCTATGCCGGATATCCAGTGTGAACTGCACTTCGCCCGGAATGACATTCGGCGTCCCCGGATAGACTTCCAGCCTGCCCGATGTAGCCACCAGCGGATCTCCTTCCGCCAGAGCGGCACGCTCCAGCGCCAGCAGCATTTCTGCGCTGCCTGCCAGCGCATCCTGCCTCAGCCCCATCGGCGTTGTTCCGGCATGATTGGCCGTTCCGCACACCTTGACCTTGTATCTCTGCTGACCGGCTATCGCCTGCACCACACCGATCTCCCGGGATGACCGTTCCAGAATAATACCCTGTTCAATATGCAGCTCCACGTAGGCGGCAATATCACTGCGGACCGGACTGTGTCCGAAGACAGCGTCTCCGCTCTCAGAAGTATTATACGAGCCGGTTCCCGAGGCTTCAAGGCTGCCGCCCAGACCGCAGGCAGCCATCGCTGCCGCGAGCGTTACCCCTTCGGCATCAGCACAGCTCTCACGTTCACTTCCGTCATACAGCCCTGTAACATTGCCCGAACCCCAGAACGTTAACGGAAAGCGGCTGCCCTCCTCTTCACAAAAGGACACAACCTCCAGCGACCGCAGCGGCTGGCCGAAGGTCCTCTGCAGATAATGCAGTGCAGTTACAGCAGCAGCTACTCCGTAAGCACCGTCATAACGTCCGCCGCTCACCACCGTATCGATATGTGAGCCGGTTAAGATGACTTTATCTTCCACCTCTGATCCGGCCAGCTTGCCGTATACATTTCCGACCTCATCCGTTCTGACCTCAAGACCGAGTCCAGACATTCTCTCTTGCAAAAAATGCTGAACCCGGTACCACTCCGGCGTGTACAGCAGCCGGGTAACCCCCGGGCCGGGAGCACTGAAGGCTGCGAGTTCATCCAGCAGCTTCAGCATCTCTCCGGCCGGGACATGCCGGACCGGCAGCTTCATCGGGCCGGCCGGCGGCTGGAGATCCGCAGCCATTCACCGCCATCCGCTGCAACAATGCCTTCTCCGGCTGTATAAACCACATTGCCGCGGGAGAGGGTTGCCGTTACCTTGCAGGATAAGGTCATACCGGCATAAGGGCTATGCTTGTGGCGGTAATATAAATCCTCCGCCTGAAGGGTATAATTCGCATTCGGATCAAGCAGCACCAGATCGGCATCCAGCCCCGGAGCGATGGAGCCTTTGCGCTGCTCCAGTCCGAAACGCCGGGCAGGCAGCTCCGACAACAGCGCTGAAATCTGAGTGACCCGCAGGCCGCGCACCCGCACCCCCTCATGGAACATCAGCTCCAGACTGCTCTGCGCCCCTGATATTCCTCCCCAGGCTTCAAAAAAAGACAAGCCAGGCGCCAGCTTCAATTCCGCCGGACATGGGGAATGATCAGAAGCAATCAGATCCACCAGGCCCGCAGCCACCGCATCCCACAGACGTTCCCGCTCCCCGCTGCTGCGCAGCGGCGGAGCACATTTCGCCAGCGGCCCCAGCTCCTCCATGCTGTCCTCGTTCAGAATCAGATAATGAGGGCAGGTCTCCGCTGTAACATCCAGCCCCCGCTTCTTCGCCTCGTGAATCAGCTCCAAGGCTGCGGAGGTGCTGATATGCACGAAATGCAGCCGGCAGCCGGTCCGTTCACTATATAGCAGTGCCCGTGCAACAGCCTCAAGCTCTGCTTCGGGCGGGCGGGAAGCGGCGAAATCACGCGCAGTGCTCCGCCCCTCGCGGAGTGCAGCTGCTCCGAGCGCCGAGGTCATCTCTTCACTCTCCGCATGCAGGGCGAGAATGCCGCCGATTGCGGCGATGCGGACCATCCCCTGATACAGGGTGTCGTCATCCACCTCGCGGAACCGGCCTTCGCCTTCACCGCCGGGATTCGAGATAAACGCCTTGAAGCCGGTAACACCTGCCGCCGCCAGCTCCTCCAGGTCCTCCAGATTGCCGGGCACGAGTCCGCCCCACAGCACATAATCCACCGCCGAATTCCCGGCTGCAGCTTCTGTCTTCAAGCGGAGTGCTTCTATATTTACAGTCGGCGGATTACCATTCAGCGGCATATCCGCATAACAGGTACAGCCTCCAGCAGCAAGGGAAGCCGATCCGCTGCGGAAGCCTTCCCAATGGCCGAACGCCGGCTCATTGAAATGAACATGCATATCAATCATGCCGGGGAGCACATATTGTCCTGCTGCATCAATTATTGTAGTGGCAGGTGAGCCGTGCAGCGCTTCGCCCAGGGCAGCGATTCTGCCGTCCTTCACACCGATATCCAGCTTACGGACTTCTCCAGGGAGTACAACATCCCCATTCCTGATAATAAGCTCATAGGATTCCTCCATGTAACGGTCACCTCCGGTCTAGTGGTATTCGTAATGGTATTCGTATTTGTATTTGTATAGGTACGTTTAACTGCCTCGGTATGTGCTGTATCCTCCCGGTGCAACCAGCAGCGGCACATGATAATGCTCTGCCGGGTCCGTAATGCTGAAGCGGATCGGGATATGCTCAAGAAACATGCTGCCGGTCCCGCTTGCCGGTTCACTGCCAGCACCCGCCTGAGCACCCCTGAAGTAATCACCAGCCATGAAGAGCAGCTCGTAGCTTCCGGCCAGCAATGCTTCCCCTGCCAGCAGGGGAGCGTCCAGCCTGCCGTCACTGTTCGTGACAGCCTCGCATAACAGTGAGGGCATTCCCTCACCGAAACTCCAAAGCTGTAGCGACATGCCCGCTGCAGGCTTCCCTTGCGACAGGTCCAGCACATGAGTCGTTAACCGCCCGCTCATGACAGGTACCCTCCAGTCCTGCTGCATCTATTGATGCAGCGGACTTCCGGTTCCGGCAGAAGCATTTCTGGGTTATTTCCCCCGCACAGATTGCCGCACTTTTTGCCTATTTTTTTGTTCATTCTTCGCACCATACTAAGGATTAAGCCGCTGGTTCCGGTCATGAACGATACCTCCTGCTGATTTGTTAGAAGCAAGTATGCTGTAATGTGCGGATCGGATGAGGCCACTTGCATTGTACCCTATTCCTCCGCCAGCAGATCCTCCAGCCGGAAACGGGTAATCTTGCCGATTTCCTGCAGCGCCTGATCCCATTCTTCCTGCAAGCTTCGGTCCACCCGCTCACGGATGGCCTTAATGATGTCATCTTTATTTTTGCCGCGCACAGCCAGAATGAACGGGAACTGGAATTTATCAGTATAGGCGGCATTCAGCTTCGTAAGCTGCTTGAATTCCTCCGGTGTCAGCCGGTCCAGCCCGGCCCCGTGCTGCTCTGCCGCCGATAGCGGAGTGACCTGCAGCCTTGTTGCCAGATCAGGGTGGGCTCGGAGCAGCGCAAGTACCTGGCTACGATCCGCCTTCCGTGCCGTTTCCACCATAGTGTCATGCAACTGCTGCACCGATTCAAACGGACGCTCACTGTAGGCGCCTTCCGCAACCCAGGGCGAATGTTCGAATATACCACCAAGGCTCTCTACAAATTCCGGTTGTTCCATGCTGTTGATCTGTTCCAGTGTCACAATATCCGCAGGTGTATTCAATGGCTCATCCTCCATCCATCTAATTTGCATAGTTTAAATTCAAACATTATTTAGGGTAAAAAAAGCCCATTTCCGCATTCAAGCCATCTACTTAGCCATCAGCACCTGAAGTGCCGATCTCTTAGTGATTTAAGATGTCCGAACTGCATGAAATGGACCATACCGGTATTACTCTGAAATCCGTGTGATATTCCTTCCTGTTCGCATATACTTACTATCTTATATTGTACCTTCTATGCAGCATTCAGCAACTCAGAACCGCTGTTCACGAACATAAGGGGTTCCCAGCGATTCCGGCGTGCCGGAAGGCTTGTTGCGGTTGCGGTATCCGAGATACATCAGGACGAGAATCGTAACGACATAAGGAATCATTTTGAGGAAATACGACGGCACCACACTGCCCAGCAGCTGTATGCGGAAGCCCAGGGAATCGAGTGCCCCGAAGAAGTATGCGCAGAAGAGCGCACGCAGCGGATTCCATCTGGCAAAAATCACCAGACCGACGGCGATCCAGCCCCGGCCGGCCGTAAGGCCTTCATTCCAGGTCGGTGCATAGGCCAGCACCATATCTGCCCCGGCAAGACCAATCAGTGCAGCTCCGGCTGTAACGTAGCTATAGCGGATCAGCTGTACACGGATGCCCATGACGTCCGCAGTAGCCGGATTGTCTCCGACTGCCCGCAGATGCAGGCCCCAGGAGGTATGATGAATCAGCAAATGCAGCACGAGAACAAGTAGCAGGCTGAACCAGGTCAGATAATCCATCCGGCCAAAAATATCCCCGATCACCGGAACCGACTTCAGCGCCCCCAGATCCAGCTTGGGTGAGGTGCCGGGAAGCGGAATGCCGCTGATGGACTTACCTAGATAGGCGCTGAGTCCGCTGCCGAACAGCGTCATGGCAAGCCCTGACATGGTCTGGTTCGCCCGGAGGGTAACTGTAAGGAAGGAATGCACCATACCCAGAAGCGCAGTAATGGCTACAGCCGCGAGCAGGGCAAGGATCAGGTTCCCGCTGCGGATGTAGACGATACAGGTCGTCACCGCCCCCATCAGCATCAGCCCTTCCGCACCGAGCTGAATGATGCCGGCCCGTTCGGTCAGAATGCCTCCCAGTGTAGCCAGCAGCAGCGGTGTTCCGGCGGATATGGCGGCTATTAATAACTGTGTAGTGAAATCCATGAGTAAACTCCCTTCTCTAAGCGAATGCTGTTATGCGCTCCGGCGGATGCGGAAACGGTGAATCATGTCGCCGGCAATCAGGAAGAACAGGATCGCACCCTGCAGCATTTCCGATATGGACGAAGGCAGTCCGATGGTCTGTACACTATAGCCGCCGACGATCAGTCCGCCGAACAGAATGGAGGTGACAATAAGACCCAGCGGGTTCAGCTTGGCAAGCCAAGCCACGATGATTGCCGTATAGCCATAACCGGGTGATATCCCCTGCATCAGCTTATGTGTAACCCCCGAGACCTCAGCCATGCCGGCAATACCGGCAAGGCCGCCGCTAATCAGCATGACGATAATGATATGCTTCTTGATATGAATCCCCGCGTAGCGGGCAGCTGTAGGATTGGCACCGATCAGGCGCAGCTCATAGCCCCAGCGGGTGAATTTGATCATCAGATAATAGATAAGGACGGCCACCAGCCCGAAGATCAGCCCGATATGCAGCCGTGTGCTTCCCAGGACAGGCAGTGACTGAGCAGCGGTGAACATAGGTGAACCCGGGAAGTTGAAGCCCTTCGGGTCCTTCCACGGTCCGAAGACCACATAGTCCAGAGCCAGCAGAGCCACGTAGTTCAGCATCAGCGAGGTAATCAGCTCATTGACACCGAAATGCGTCCGCGGAACTGCGGTCATCAGACCCCACAATGCCCCGGCCGCCGTACCGAAGACCAGCATCAGTGTGATCGACCAGAACGAAGACAGATCAGGGAAATAAATCGTCACCGCTGTAGCCGCCATAGCCCCTACAGTCAGCTGGCCCTCCGCACCGATGTTCCAGACGGAAATCCGGTAAGCCACCGCGATACCAAGTCCGCATAGCAATAGCGGAATGGCTTTTACCATGGTTTCTGTGAAGCCGTAGGAGGTCCCGAAGGCTCCGCGGAACATTTTTTCGTATACAACAATCGGGCTCATGCCATTGGCGGCAATGAACACCGCACAGAGCAGCAGCGCCAGAATAACAGACAGAACAGGCGTCCACCACGGTGAACGGGTACGGCTTGAATCGTATTCAAGTCTGAGGGAGTACCATTTCCCGCTTTTCCCCGGTGAGGGCTCCAGCACTGTAGAATTGCTTCCAGTATTCGGACTCATACGGCGCTCCCCTCCATGTTCCGGATTCCGGCCATCATCAGTCCGATTTGTTCCCGGTCCGCATGCTCATGATCGCTTTCCCCTATGATTGAACCGTTGTATATGACCAGAATGCGGTCAGACAATTGCAGCAGCTCATCGAGATCCTCAGAGATCAGCAGTACGCCGCTGCCGGAGCTCCGCAGCTCCATCAGCAGCTCGTGGACACCAGCCGTCGCGCCGACATCCAGCCCCTGGGTCGGATGAACGGCAACCATCAGCTTCGGCTGGTGGCTGACCTCGCGGGCGAACAGCAGCTTCTGCTGATTGCCGCCCGACATCTGCTGCACCGGGGTATCCAGCTCCGGTGTCTTCACATTGAAGCGGCGGACCAGCTCCTGTGACCAGGAACGGTTCTTCGCAGCCTTCAGGAAGCCGAATCTGGAATGCTCCTCACTGCGGTAAGACTTGAACAGCAGATTATCGACCGAACCGAGACGTCCGGCCAGACCGCTCTTCATCCGGTTCTCCGGCACATGCGAGATTCCGGAGTCGATGGCGCCTCTTACCGAGGCTGTTTTTACAGGACTGCCGTCAAAAAGAATCTCGCCGGTCTTCCACGTTCTAAGCCCGGTCAGCACCTCGGCCAGCTCCTTCTGCCCGTTGCCGGCGACACCGGCCACCCCTACGATCTCGCCTTCACGTACGGTGAGCGACAAGGCATCGAGTGCCTTGCGTCCATGATCGGCAGCAACATCCAGCTCCTTAACAACCAGCAGGGGTTCACCTGCAGTAGCCTCGCGCTCCTGACGGGTGATCGTCACTTCTCTGCCCACCATCAGCCGGGCCAGCTCCAGCTCATCCGTCTTTGCCGTCTCCAGAGTGGCAATCATTTTCCCTTTGCGCATCACCGAGATCCGGTCTGAGGAAGCCATGACTTCCTTCATTTTATGAGTCGTCATGATTACCGTCTTCCCCGTCTGCTTCATCACCTTGAGGGTTTCAAACAGCTGCTCCGCCTCTCCCGGTGTCAGCACCGAGGTCGGCTCATCGAGAATAATAATGTCTGCACCGCGGTATAGGGTTTTGACAATTTCAACACGCTGCTGTTCACCGACAGACAACTGCCAGATCGGCCGGTCAACCGGAAATTTAAGTCCAAACCGTTCTCCGAGCGCCTCAATCTCTTCATGTTTATGCTTGATCCACTTGCTGCCACGCCAGAAAGACGACTTTTCGCCAAGCACGATGTTCTCCGCTGCCGTGAGACTTTGCACCAGTCTGAAGTTCTGAAATACCATGCCTACCCCGAGGAGTGCCGCATCTTTCGGAGAACGGATTTTGGCTGGTTTGCCGTGAATGAGGATCTCCCCCGCATCCGCCCTGTACACACCTGACAGCATACTCATGACTGTGCTTTTCCCTGCTCCGTTCTCACCAAGCAGCGCGTGAATCTCACCCGCATTTGCCGAAAAATCGACTTGATCGCTGGCCGTTACAGAACCGAACTTTTTCACTATCCCGCGCATTTCAACTGAATGGTCCTGCATTGTGGGAAGCTCCTTTCCTTTATAGTTGTAGTACGGGTGGGGAAGATTCCGACATACGGAACCCGCCCCACCCATAAGGCCGTGCTGTATTCAGTTCAAAGCTGCCATTATTGCGGGATGGTACCTTCAACACCCTTAACCAGCCAGTTCATGGAAAGCACTTCTTCAAGCGTCAGCTTTTGGCCGTCTTGAACCACTACATTTCCTTGGTTGTCCGAGATCGGGCCGGTGAATACATCCAGCTCTCCGCTGATGATTTTGGCTTTGGCTTCTTCCACCAGTTGCTTCACATCATCCGGAACCTTCTTGCCGAACGGCGCAAGCTCAACCATACCATCAGCCATATCGCCGGAGTATTGTTCGCTCTTCCAGGTTCCATCCATAACGGATTGAACGGCTTTTACGTAATAAGGGCCCCAGTTCCATACAGGGTTGGTCAAATAGTTGTCCGGCGCATATTTGCTCATGTCAGAGTCATTTCCTCCGGCAAAAGCTCCGCGTTCTGCAGCAGCCTGCAGCGTAGCCGGTGAATCCTGGTAAGCCAGCAGAACATCTGCACCTTTATCCAGCAGGCTGATTGCCGCCTGACGTTCAGTAGCAGGGTCATACCAGGTGTTGGTCCATACTACATCCACTTTGACATCAGGGTTTACACTTTGTGCTCCCAGGGTAAAAGCATTTAGGTTATAAATAACTTCGCTGATCGGGAAGGCTCCAACATAACCAAGATGATTCTTCGTCGTCATTTTGCCTGCCGCGATACCGGACAGATAACTTGCCTGATAGTTTTTGCCGAAATAAGTCCCCATGTTATCGGCTGTTTTGTAACCGGAGGCATGAAGGAACTTCACATTAGGGAATTTGCCGGCTACGTTCAAGGTGAAATCCATATATCCGAAGCTTGTGGTGAAGACAATGTCATGATTCTGGGCGAGTTCTGTAATGATGCGTTCCGCATCGGCGCTTTCCGGTACATTTTCCACGAAATCCGCTTTAATGCCCAGTTCCTTCTCCATGTACAGACGGCCTTGATCATGCTGATACGTATACCCGCCGTCACCCGGAGGCCCGATGTAGACAAAAGCAACCGTCGGCTTCTCTGCTGCCGGCTCTGCTGTTGCTGCTGCCTCGGTGGCTGCTGCATTCGTTGCCGCAGGCGCCTCAGTGGCCGCCGCGTTCGTGTTCGATACCGTATTGTTGTTGCCGCACCCCGTCAGAACCACCGCTAACAGGAACATGGTTACCAGGCTGAATTTAAATCCCTGACCCCTTCTTTTCATAATTCTCCTCCTCCAGGATATCTCTTCTAATGGCTCTAGCCATTAATGTATCTCTACTATACTGAGACACGGCAGTTACGTAAATTTATATAACATAGCTTTGTGTCATTTTATAAGAATTGCTATCGTTTTTGTGTTTTGTGCACTAGAGTACCTTGAATTATGCTTAAAATATGTGATATTCCCTAACATAATTTTGGAAAATAGCAATTTCTCTGTCAGATGTCCCTTGGCGCACTCCATTCCCTGCGAATCTCCCCAAAGCTGACCGGCAGCTCCGCATCCATGAAATCCCGGCCGGAATCACTCTGCAGCATCATTCCCTTATAGCCTGGAGAATGAAAAACAGCCGATAACCCCCTATCACTGTCCAGTGCCTGAAGCTCCGGAAACACAGATTTCGCGAACAACACAGGGGGATTCACCATGCCTTCAGTTATGCTTGCCACATAGTCGAGACCGGGATTCCGCTCAAAGGCATCCGTCAGCCGGTTCACCAGCGCTGCAGGAATAAACGGCTGATCCGCCAGAGCGATGACAACGGCATCAGGCTGTAGAGATGATATGGCATTCAATCCGCACCGGAGAGAGAAGGACAGCCCTAAATGAGCCGTCAGGCAGGTCTCCGTGCGCCTGCTGCTCCGGGAACTGGCGGGAGGCATCCATTTCAGAGGATCATCTGCCCGGACCACCACAATCAGCGGGTCAAGCCCGCATCTCTCCAGCTCACTTAGCGTGGCTGCTCCCGCCGACATCCCACCCGGCTGCTTCAGAGAACCACTTCCGGTTGCTGCTTCCTTGCTCCGGCTTGCCGCCAGATAGATTCCGGCTACTCTCATGTGCACTCCACTCCTTCCGTTAATTTGCAGAGGCATACTACAGCTATTCACGTTCCAGCATTCTGCGGAACAGGAATACCAGCTTCAGCCTCATGAGATCATTGATTTTTTTGAAATCGACATCGAGCAGCTCACTAAGCTTCTCAATGCGGTAAGTGGCGGTATTGCGGTGAATAAACAGCTTCTTCGCAGTTTCATTCACATGGCCGTCATTATCCAGATAGACCTCCAGCGTATGGAGCATTTCCTTGACGTATTCCGGTTCACGGCTGAGCAGACCGCGCAGACTGCCGCTGCAGTATCTCTCCATCGTCTCCGCCGGGATCTGGTTCAGCAACAGATGGAGCTCAAGCTGCCGGTAATGCACCACATTTCCATGTGCCCCCCATTGCTGGACCATCCCCATACATTCCTTAATCTCGGCAAAAGCTTCCTTCAGCCCTTCCGGCTTCACCTTCACCCCGCTGACGGCAGCCCGCGGATAATAGCCTTTATCAAACTTCAGATTGTGAAAACATTCATTAATCAGCTCCCGGAACTGCTCCGGAGCTAGCGGTCCTGCCGGATAGAGGGAGAGCAATCCCTCTTCCATTATCAAATGAACCGCCTGCAGCCCATGCAGCACCGGATGCTCCAGATACTCCTCCTTCAGCCGCAGCAGCTCCGCCTGCCTTGCTTCTCCGGCAGCAGCCACATCGGTAAGCAGAAACTGGAACGGGGCTTGCAGCAGCAATACATCCAGCTTAAGCGCCGCCTGGGACAGCTCGGCACACGACAGCCCGCCGTTCAGACAACGCCGCAGCAGCCCGCTGAATTCCCGGTGCTCGGGATGCTCGAAATAATCCTCAAACCCGGTATGGATATGATATGAAATAAGTTCAGCACCCTGGATAAACAAGCTTTCCTCGACCGGCAGCAGCAATGGATCAATCCTGCAGTACAGAAGATAACCCGAGCATTTCTCGCCTTGCATCAGAGGAATACGGTATCCCGAGCATTCGCTGATGCGGAAGCGCTGATTCCGGTTCTGCCAGGGCCAGCCCTCCAGCAGCTGGCTGTCGGAATAACCGGAGTTATTGAAGACCGCTGCACCCCGGACGCTGATCACCGCCAGCGGATAGCCGATAACCTCAGAGACCGATTCGAGCAGCGGACGGCTGCGCCCGGAACGCAGGGCGAAGCGCATAAGCTTGCGCTGCTTCTCCATAATGCCCTGCAGCACACTTGTGCTGCGCGAGAGTTCGGCGCGGAACAAGCCGTTCATCTGATCGGAGAAGGTGAACTGGAACGGCAGCTCAATCAGCGGGAAATTCAGCGTTTCCGCTTCGGCAATCAGCTTCTCCGGCACCGCATCCCAGAAACGGCCCAGCTTGATGCCAAGACCCGCCGATCCGCGGCGGTTCAGCGTCTGCAGCAGTGCCGAGGCATCCTCGAGACTGTCTTTGATCAGATAGGCGGTAGTCAGCAGCATTTCCCCTTCTTTGATCCAATCCGAGATATCCGGGGCATCCATCACGTTGATGGATTTGACAATCCTGTGTTTCCCCTTGGAACCTGCAATGAGTTTAGCTTCAGATAAAGGATAAATGGACAACGCTTCTTCAACCGTAAGATGCATGCCATCCCTCCTTCTATAGGTTCATCTTTTTTAATTCATCTTTATGTTACTTTATGTAACATTATAGATAAAATGACCCTTCATGGAAAGAGGGAAGTGAAAATATAAACCCGTTATGTCAGGTAATATTACGTAAGTCACAGAATTTTAACGATTGGGTTGCTGGTAAAAAACCAAATTATCGGTGAATGGCCATCTGTAAGGCCTCAGTAAAGATTTTGATAGGGTGTTCAATATGAAAAAAGCCCTGATTCTCCGTCAGGGAGAACTAGAGCTTGCTCTGTGCGTAGTGCTACTTAATATGGCTTATGTTTGGGCTGTACGCAGCCGCTGGCGCTGCCTCCAGGATGATCCGGCGGCTAACACCGGTTTGGCCAATTAGCTAAAGGGTCTAAAACCGATAGCCGTGAAGCGTTACGGACTGGAGAGCCTTTATCGGGACGGATTACAGCATTTCACAGGTTATGCGGACACAGATGCCCTTAAGTAACCACTTTCTCCTCATTTTGAGCTCCAATTCAGAGTATAACGGCCCCTGAGTCCGCAACCGGCAGAATAATGGGTTTTCGGGCAAAATAGGGTCTTCTGAGTCCGGTTCACTCTGCGGCTGCCCGTTTGCTTAAGTATCGTCCACATGGTCAGCACACTCTTCTTATTCCTCTCTTACTCGCTTCCCAGTACTCAGCGTATCACTGCTTCCATACCTCCTGCACCCATGACAGGAGTTCCAGATCCTGCCCATACCCGCCGATAACGGACAGTCCAAGCGGCAGGCCGCCGGGTCCTGCCACCGGCAGCGTAACCTGCGGCAGCCCGGCCAGTCCGGCAATGCAGCTTAGCATCATGGCGCCGCTGCGGTTCAGCTCCAGCTGCGCGGGATCTCCGCCGCGCAGCGGCGCCGGGCCGGGCACGGTCGGAATGACGAGGCAGCCGTCATTCCCGAGCAGCCCCCGCAGCCGCTCCGCGAACCCCCTCTGCAAGGAGCGGGCCCCGCTGTGGTCCGCTCCGGCCAGCCCCGCCGCCCAAGTGAACCGGGCGGCAATATCCGGTCCGAAGACCGGCCGCTCCCGCTCAATCCACGCGCCATGCGTTGCCCATATCTCGGCGCCCTGAAGTTCACGGAAGACATCCATCCATGTCTTCAAGCCTTCCGGGGCAATCTCCATCACGGCAGTCTGCAATGCGGAACCTGTCTGAAGCCTATTCAGCCCCAGCTTCAGATAGCCGCCGCACTCCTGACCGGCTAATGACCAGCATTCCGGCGGGATGAACATCCGGGACAGCCTGTGCGTATTGGTTTGCTTGCCGGTTTGCTTGCCGCTTGGCTTAATGTTGTGCGGCTTGGTTTGCCTACCGTTCCTCATATCGGCTGGCTCACAGGTTTGAGCACCGGTTTGAGCACCCGTTTGCTTGTCCTTTTGGATCTCACCTGGCTGATCCGTCACCCTCACGGGCTGTCCCAAGAGCACCTCACCTGCCTTCAGCAGCAGCTCCGCGCTGCCTGCAATCCAGCCTACCGTATCAAACCCCGGGGCCAGCGGGATTACACCCTCTATATCAACCGCTCCATGCGTTGGACGAAAGCCGTATACACCGCAATAGGCAGAAGGGACACGGACAGAGCCTCCGGTATCTGTGCCTAAGGCGAAATCCACACTGCCGGAGGCCACCGCCACCACGGGGCCGCTGGACGAGCCGCCGGGAATCCGGCCCTCCCCATGCGGATTCACCGGGGTACCATAATGATAATTCTCCCCGCCCAGGCTGTACATCAGCTCATCCGTATGGGCCGCCCCGCGCAGCGCAGCTCCGGCTTGCAGCAGTCTGCTCACAGCCGGAGCATGGGCAGCCGCCGGTTCATGGGTGCGCAGCCAGTCCGGGTTGCCGGCGGAAGAACGGTGTCCGGCCACCGCGAATACATCTTTAACCGTGAAGCTTAAGCCCATCAGGGTTCCGTGTCCGCTGCCGGGAACCGCAAGCTCCGGAACTCTGAACGCACCGTGATGATTATGTAGAGCCATGCTGTTCCCACCTTTCTTCCCGGACGGACCGGGTACCTCTGTATCCTTACAGCTACCGTTAATCCGCTACCAGCCGATGGCTGCACCGTCACAACGCGGGTCCGTACCGCCGCTGCGGTATCCGTTGCCGTCAATCGAGATGGCGTGGGCATGGCCCATAACGCCATCATAGCTCCCGACCGCACGGACCAGATGCCCCGCTTCTGCCAATTCGGCCTGCACGCCTGCTGCCACCCGGCTCTCTATCTTCAGCTCCTGGGTAGGCTCTCCCCAGGTTCTGCCCCAGACGAAGCGGGGTTCATTCACTGCCGTCTGCGGGTTCATGCCGTAATGAAGCATCCGGGTCAGCAGCAGGGTCTGCGTCTGCGGCTGACCTTCGCCGCCCTGCGTGCCATACAGATAGGCGGGCTTGCCGTCCCGGCAGGCCATCGCCGGCATCAGTGTATGGAACGTGCGCTTATGCGGCTCCAGCGTATTAATATGACCTGGATCAAGCGAGAAGAATGAGCCTCTGTTCTGCAGCAGAATCCCCGTATCTCCGGCCACAACCCCGGAGCCGAATTCGAAATACAGGCTCTGGATGAACGAAACCGCGTTGCCTTCCCCGTCCACGACCGCAGCATAGGCCGTATCCCGACCGACCGGCTCACTGCCGATAGCCAACGCCTGCCGCGGGGAGATGGATGCCGCCAGCTGCGCTGCATACTGCTTATCCAGCAGCTGATCCAGCGGAATTCTGCTGAAGGCCGGGTCGGTCAGCACCCGGTCACGGTCGCGGAAGCTCAGCTTCAGCGCCTCCGCCAGCAGATGATAATACTCATACGAGCCATGCCCGATGTCGGCAAAGTTATAACGTTCCAGTATATTGAGTGCCATAAGTGCTGTGAAGCCCTGCGAGTTGGGCGGAACCTGATAGACCTTGTGCCCGTGGTAGTCCGTGGGCAGCGGCTCTTCCCAGTTCCCCCGGTGATCGGCGAAATCATCCCGGGTGAGATATCCGCCCGACGCCTGCATATACTCACTTATCTCCTCCGCGATCTTTCCCTTATAAAAAGCATCCCGGCCTCCGGCGGCCAAGGCCCGCAGCGTCCCGGCCAGCTGCCGCTGCACAAACCTCCCGCCCGCCGCCGGAATCCGGCCGCCGGGAAGATAGACCGCCGCTGCCTCAGGAGACAGCGCGGCTCCGGCCAGAACGCTGCCACCATGCTGGTCCGGTGACAGCGGAAATCCATCGGCGCAGTAGCCGATTGCCGGCTCCAGCACCTCAGCCAGAGTCAGCCGTCCATACTCACGCTGGACGGCCTCCCAGCTGTCCGCCATTCCCGGTACCGTAATGGCGCTGCGCACACCCCGCTGCGGGATGGCCCTCTCCCCCGCGTAACAGTCCCTGCGGACGGCGTAGCCGGATCGTCCGCTGCCGTTGTAGGCCCGGACGCGCCCTTCACCGGCGCTGTAGGCCAGCCAGAAGGCGTCGCCGCCGAGCCCGGTCATATGCGGATAGACTACAGCCAGCGCGGCGCTGACTGCAACCGCCGCATCATAGGCGTTGCCGCCTTTTTCCAGCATCCGTGCTCCTGCAGCGGATGCCAGATAATGGGGACTGACCACCATCGTTTTCGTGCCGATTACAGGTCCTCTCGTCAAGCTGACCATCTCCCATTCCGGTGTCGTTCAAGTTAGTGTCATTTAACAGTACGCCCGAAACCTTTGTCAATCGGTTCCGGGAAACCGTAAATTCACGCTGTTATTTTTGTGAGCCATGCACAAACTTTACGTCTACAAGGGCCTGTAATATAGAACCGGGCATATGAATTGTATAGAATAAGCTGATCAAGCGGCCAAGCACCATTCCGCGCTGCGGAATCCACTTATGAAATGGGGCCTATCCTAATGAAAACCACCGGTAACGAATACATCCAGATGGCTATGGCTATGTCCAGAACAGGCATCCTCGGCTATGGCGGCGGACCGTCCGTCATCCCGCTGATCCGGCATGATGCCGTAACCCGCTATGGCTGGCTGAGCGATGAGGAGTTCGGCGAGACACTTGCCATTGCCAATGCGCTGCCGGGTCCGATCGCTACCAAAATGGCCGCTTACCTCGGCTATAAGCTAAAAGGCGTCCGGGGAGCCACTCTCTCCGTACTGGCACATATCTTCCCCAGCGGAATTGCGATGATCGCGTTGTTATCTGCCGTAAATTACTTAAGCGGTTCCAAGGTTGTAGCCGGAATGATCGCTGCGGTTTCCCCTGTGATTGCGGTTATGCTGGGAATGATGGCTTATGAATTTGCCCGGAAGGCTTTTAAAGGCCTTGGTGTAATGATCGGGACCGGCTTCCTGCTGCTCGCTCTGGTGCTGCTTGAAGTGCTGCATCTGCATCCGGCCATAGTCATCGTGCTATACCTCGGTTATGGAACAGTCCATTACCGGATACTCGCGAAACAGAACAAAGGGGGGACCGCCTAAATGGAATGGCTCAAGCTGATCTATGGTTTTTTCATGGCCAACGTGCTCGGCTACGGCGGCGGCCCCTCCTCCATTCCGCTAATGTACGAAGAGATTGTGCCGCATTACGGCTGGCTGACCGATGAAGAATTCTCCAATATGCTGGCGCTCGGCAATGCGCTCCCCGGACCGATTGCCACCAAAATCGCTGCTTATGTAGGCTACGATGTCTATGGCTGGCCCGGACTGGCCGCTGCTCTGCTGGCGACAATTGTCCCTTCCGCTGCTGCGCTGATCATCCTGCTGAACGTGATGCAGAAATACAAGCAGTCGCCTGTTGTCAAAGGCATGACGCTGCTTGTCCAGCCGGTTATCGCCATTATGATGGTTGTGCTTACCTTTAAAATGGCCAAAGGCCCGGCAGATTCCATTGGCATCTGGCAGACCCTGATCATTGCCGCAATAGCCTTCTGGGCCCTGAAGCACTTAAAACTCCACCCCGCGCTGGTTATTCTCGCTGCTTTTGCCTATGGCGGGCTGGTGCTGCAGTACACGTTCTAGCTGACGATCACGTTCCCCCTGGCTAATAACCTTCTCCGGGACCACGCTCACTTCAGAATATATTGCGACAGCACCGCCTGCACCTCATAGATATTGACGGACTTGTTGAAGGTTTTCTTCAGCGGCACCGCCGCACCGGACACATAGAGGCACAGCTCCGCATCGAGATCGAAATGCCCGGCCGTTTCCACCGAGTAATGGGTGATGCTTTTGTAGGGAATTGAGTGATATTCCGTTTTCTTGCCGGTCATCCCCTGCTTATCTACGAGGATCAGGCGTTTGTCTGTAAAAATAAACATATCCCGGATCAGCTTGTAGGCGCGTTCGATCGTTTCCTGCGGAGCCAGAATCTGCGCATATTCCCGCTTCACATCTTCCAGCGGGACCTGGGAAGCATTGCCCAGCAATCCGTTAAAAATCGCCATAGTCATCCCCTTTTCCTGTAATAGATTGGCAGCAAATCCTCCTCTGCCATAGTCCATACTACTTGCAGATTTATGGAT
This sequence comes from Paenibacillus sp. FSL R5-0912, assembly GCF_000758605.1. NCBI lineage: Bacteria > Bacillati > Bacillota > Bacilli > Caryophanales > Paenibacillaceae > Paenibacillus > Paenibacillus sp. FSL R5-0912. Next base: position 1,584,891 of record NZ_CP009282.1, on the reverse strand, counting down.
TTATACCAGAGCAAGGGGATTTCCCTCTTGCTTATTCCCGGTTTATTGGTTAAAATGACTATAAATTTAGAAGAAGGAGGTGTAGGAGAATGGATCACAATCGGACCAACAGTGTTAGTAGCCGGCTGATTAATATTATGGCTGGCATCGTTCATGTAAATGCCCTGGACGGGAGAGGTCTGTCCATTTACAAGAACTTAATAACACTACAACATTGTGAAATGCCTTTCTCGCCTACACTTCAACGGATCTCATAAACCGGAGAATACTCAGGCCGCGGGGAAATTTCCCTGCGGCCTTTTTATGTTGTTTTGTAGTCAGGGCGTTCCTATAAAAGGAGAATAACTATGATCATCTCATGCCAAAATGTCCAAAAATACCACGGTGCCCAGCTCGTCCTGGAGAACATCACCTTCGATATCCGCCAAGGCGAAAAAATCGGCCTGATCGGCCGCAACGGCTGCGGCAAGACCACCCTCTTCCATCTGCTGAGCGGGGAAGAACGTCCCGATCAGGGACAGATCTCCATCCGCCGGAGCAGCGTCATCGGACTGCTCGCGCAGATTCAGCAGGTGAGCGACGATGAAACCGTATATGCGGTTCTGCAGCGCAGCTTCGCGGAGCCCTTGCAGTGGCAGCGCCGCCTGCGGGAGCTGGAGCAGACCATGTCCGCTTCCGGTGCAAGTGACGATGAACAGGCTTGGAACCGGCTGCTTAAGGAATACGGCAACCTGCAGGAGAAATTCGAAGCCGCTGGCGGATATGAAATTGAATCCTCCATCAGCCGTGTTGCCGCCGGCCTTGGCATTGGAAGCGGCCAGTATGACCGCCGGTTCTCTTCCCTCTCCGGCGGGGAGAAGACCAAGGTCGGCCTCGCCGAGCTGCTGCTGCGCCGTCCCGATATTCTGCTGCTCGATGAGCCGACCAACCACCTCGATATGGATGCTATCGAATGGCTGGAGCAGTTCCTGCAGAGCTATGACGGCACTGTGCTGGCCATTTCCCATGACCGTTATTTCCTCGATGCCGTCGTTAAGAAGGTCATTGAGATCGAAGACGGCGAAGCCTTCACCTTCCATACGAACTACAGCGGCTATCAGGTGGAGAAGGAAGCCAGACTCCTGCAGCAGTTCGCTGACTATCAGGAGCAGCAGAAGAAGATTAAGCAGATGCAGGAGAGCATCAAGCGGCTGATTGAATGGGGAAAGCTGAATCCGCAGAACATCTCGTTCCCCCGCCGCGCAGCTTCCATGCAGAAGGCGCTGGACCGGATGGTCAGAGTCAAACGGCCGGTTCTGGAACGCAAGTCCATGGATCTGCAGCTGGAGCAGGATGACCGGACCGGCAATCAGGTCGTAATCCTTGACCAGATTAGCAAAGCCTTCGGAGAGCGTAAGCTCTTCTCGGCAGCCAGTGATATTCTCAGATATGGAGAGACTACGGCACTGATCGGCGGCAACGGCGCAGGCAAAAGCACGCTGCTGCGGATTATTCTCGGGCTGGAAGCCCCGGACAGCGGCAGCTGTACGCTGGCTTCCAGAGCCGTTGTCGGCTACCTGGCCCAGGAAGCTGTACCGGAGGAGAACGGCCAATCCGTGCTCCGTTATTTCCGCGAGGAAGCAGGGCTTGAAGAAGGAGAAGCCCGCGGGCAGCTGGCCCGGTTTCTCTTCTACGGCAGTGATGTGTTCAAGAACATCACCAATCTCTCCGGCGGAGAATGGACACGGCTGCGCTTCGCGGTGCTGATGCACCGCCGTCCGAATCTGCTCATTCTTGATGAGCCGACCAACCATCTCGATATCGATTCCCGCGAAGCGCTGGAAGAGGCGCTGGAGGAGTTCCCCGGGACCGTGCTGGCTGTATCGCATGACCGTTATTTCATTAACCGCTGCTTCGGAAAGCTATGGAATATTGATGGCGGGCGTTTCTCATCCTTCTCCGGGAATTATGAATATTACAAGGAGAAGCAGGCTGAGAAAGCCGCGGCTGCCGAACGGCAAGCTGCAGCTGCAGCAGGGAGTGCGGCTGCTGCCGTCATTAAGCCCCATCCAGCCGGTGGTGCCGCATCCGCCGCTCCTTCCCGCAAGCCCCGTCCGGCCGTCTCCTGGGAGCAGGACATTGCTGCTGCGGAGGCTCAGCTCAGTGTTATCGACGGCGAGATGCTGAACCCGCGGTTTGCCAGCGATTCCGGGAAGCTGGCTGAGCTTATGACGGCGCGGGATGCCGCACAGCAGAAGCTGGATGACTTGTACAGCAGCTGGTTAAGCGAAGCGGATAACTCTTAGATCATTTACGATTATTCTTTAGACTGATTACTAATCCCATAACAGAGGTGAACAAGGTGACATTAACCCCGGCAATAGCACAATACTGGGAGTCTTATCTGCAAGACCATCCTGAGGCAGCGGAGAATTTCGACAGCGCCTGGGCTTTTGGCGACAACCCCCGGCTGGCCGATGAACTGCTGGAGCTGGTCCTGGCTGGAATCAAGACTGGAACGGCACAAAATTATGAGTTAAATGATGCACACGGTACGCCTCTGCCCTTTGCGGGCGGGCTATCCGTGCTGCTGGACAGTACGGGGCAGCCGCGCGGAATCATCGAGACTACGAAGGTTGAGATTGTTCCGTTTGCGGATGTAACGGCTGAGTTCGCGTATTCTGAAGGGGAGGATGACCGCAGCCTCGAATCGTGGCGCTATAACCATGAAGTATTCTTCACCAGAGAGCTTGAGGATGAAGGTAAGCCATTCGACCCTGGTATGCGGGTCATCTGCGAGACCTTTCGACTGGTGCATATCAATAAAAAACTGTAAATCTTAGCACTTAAAAAGGCTGCTTCTTCTTAACCGAAGAGGCAGCCTTCATTGTATAGTTGCACGTTAGTATAAGGTTAGAGCTTCAAGGTGAATCTTAAAATTTCCAGATGCCCGTAATCCAGCCGATAACCGAGATCCATAATGGAATACTGATTAGGACGCCCCATACCAGGCCGGTGGCAATATTACCTTCTGCAGGACGTGTTACACCTTCCTGCGTCAGCGGAAGTCTTAACTCTTCTTGTTCCATGTGATCCCCTCCTAAAATTGTTATCGACACAGCAGAGGAAAAAATGTAGACCGCCTGGCCCAAAAAGTTGTGTTTCTGATAAATTTTTTAGATATAAAGGCTCAGCGGTTGATTAATGCAAAGGCTTACATAAATAATATTAACCAATTTTTGTCTACTTTAAAACTTATATACTCCTGATCATCTATTATATGCAGTACTTTAGTCCAATATTACTGCCTTTTCAGAATTATGTAAATATTGGAACAGTGTGTGCAGCTGCTCCACCGTATTGCGCTCCTCAGACAATTCAGGCAAGGCATCCTCGGCAAAAAAGCCTACCCCACTTGTCTCCACACCCGCTTCCGCTGCCCCGCCGGTAATCCGGCACAGGATGAACATTTTGTAGACATGATAAGGCTCCGGGGGATGCTGGTGAAATTTCTTGTCCAGCACAGCGAGCAAACGTACGGCTTCCGCCTGATAGCCGGATTCCTCGGCAATCTCTTTCACAACCACTTCGCTTGGAGACAAGCCGATGTCCGCCCAGCCTCCAGGCAATGCCCACTTACCGTCCAGCTTCTCACGTACAAGCAGAATTTGGTTATCCTCAAAAATCACTCCGCGGATATCCACTTTCGGCGTGCTGTATCCGCCCTCTCCCGCGAATGAGAGCCGGATGCGTTCTTTGCTCTCATACGTATAGTTAGCCAGAATATCTACACTCAGCTCCCGCAGCGCCTGGTAACGTTCGATATCATATACATCCTTGGCATAGGTCAGACCGGTCTGGGCAATCCCCTGTATTTCTTTGGCCCAGGTTAACCATTTCTGTTCCATAAGTACACCGCCTTTAATCAGATATGGGATAGAACATACTTTTTCAGAACTCCAGCAGCTCCATTCATTATATTAGCGCTACTCGCACAGCATCAGATGACGGGAGAACGCACCTTTCTTCGCAATACAGCGGTCGATGATCGTGAAGCCGGCAGAATGTATCATCTCATCCATCGCTTCGATCGCCACAATTACAACCCGGTCCGCAATCCGGCGGGTATTGGTGAGAATGGCAAACTGCTCCTCTGGGGTAATCCGCGAATACAGATTATAAGGCATATCCACAATAGCAACATCATAGTGCTCCTTAATGTCGGCGATATCCCCGAGCGTGACTTCACTCTCGAAGCCGAAATGGGCGATATTCGTCCGCGCTCCGGCAGCAATAAGCGGGTTAATGTCACGTCCTACAATATCGATTCCCATAGACAGTGCCTCAACCATTACCGTGCCAATCCCGCAGCAGGGATCTATCATCTTCACTCCGGCTATGCGGGGAACCGCCATATTGACCGCCGCCCGGGCCACCCGTGTGCTGAGTGCTATGGAGTAGCTGCGGGGCTTTTTCATCTGCCGGAACCAGGTTGCCTTATTCTTATGATAAGCGCCGAAGTACCAGCGTCCGCCCAGCGTTACAATTCCATACACCAGCTCCGGATGATTCACATCCGCCTCGCCTTCGATCCGCAGGCCGATTTCCCGTTCAATTACTCTGCGTTCATCGTATTCAATTTTATGCTCTGGTGTCAGATCATTCGTCTTCACAAAAATCACCTTAAAGGTCCGTCCATTCAGTTCTACCCGTTCCGTCTGCCGGTAGATTTCCGGGAGCGTGTCCCCTTCGTACATCACATCAATCCGCTCTTTGATAAAAGGGCTGCGGCTGACGTCCACCCGGGTCCCGCTTGAGAATATAGCCGGCGGGATCTCGCCGCCAAACAGACAGCGCAGCTCCATACCGCATAGGGATGCCTCATCCTCAGAATGGGCGTATGTATAGATATAAGAATTGTTTCCGCCCTCGGGCATTTGTGCTTCATATTCAAGACTTGCTGATACATTCGCTGACACTGTTATTCCGCTCCTATCGCTTCCGCCGCTTGCGGCGCTTCTGTTTCTGATTCTAAACTGAACTTTTCCGGGCTATCCGCCGGTTCAGCATCTCCATGCCCGCCATCATAGCTGATCCTTGCCTTGGCGATTTCTCCACGGTTTCCCCTCACCCATTCTACCAGTAAAGTCAGCGGGCCAAGAAGAGATTCGCCCAGACTTGTAAGACCATACTCTACGGTTAAAGGGACTGTCGGAGTAGCTTTGCGCCAGACCAGTCCATCACGCTCCAGATGGCGGAGCGTCTGGGTGAGCATGCGCTGCGAGATCCCGCCGGAACGGCGCTGCAGTTCCTTGAAACGTAAAGACTGCGCTCCAAGGTTCACAATGATCAGCATACTCCATTTATCTCCGACACGGTCCAGGATCTGCCGGGTAACCGTGCAATCCTCCAGTATAGTTAGTTGCCGGCCAGCTTGTAATCCATCCTTCTCCTGATTGTTCAAGGCAGTTACCTCCATGTAACCTAAGCATCTAATAGTGCCTTCTTGCCGCTTAGGCCCACTAAGTCTATCATGGTTACTGTTAGTAATCAACAACCTGAAAGGAACTGATCGACTATGCAAACCATCGCTATCGTAGGTGCAGGACCGGGCCTCGGCCTGTCCATTGCCAAGAAGTTTGGCGGACAGGGCTTCCGTGTCGCTTTGATCGCCCGCAACGGAGCCAAATTAAAAACTTTGGTAGAAGAACTTACAATGCTGGGTATTGAAGCAGCCGCATTCCCTGCGGATCTTTACAACAAGGAAGGGCTCACCACAGCATTCCGGAACATCAAAGACAAATACGGCTTCATTGATGTACTGGAATTCAGCCCTACCAGCGGCAGCTTTCCTCCAACTCCGGCAACACAGGTAACAGAAGAAATTGCACTTGACGCTTTCCAGTCGCAGGTCATCGGCGCGATCCGTAGTGTGGAGCAGGTGCTGCCGGAGATGCTGGAGAAGAATACAGGCGCTCTTTTATTCACAACCGGACTGTCCTCCCTGTATCCGATTCCTATGATGGGCAACATGGGAATTGCATTTAGCGGGCTGCGCAACTACGCTATGAACCTGCACACGGATCTGGCACCACTAGGCATTTATGTAGGTCATTTAGCTATAGGAGCCATTATCAGACCCGGGACTGATGCCGATCCGAATCTCATTGCCGGTGCATGGTACGATCTTTACTCCCGCAGAACTCAGCCCGAGGATACTTTTCCACAAGGTGTAACGCCAGCCACCATCCTCTGGTAAGGTGCTTGAACAATCCTTTTTGATCCATCTCTATATCTCCAGTATAATGGATGCATTACACTGCCGATTCTAAACCGACGGGGCCTGTCATCTTGCGTTGCATGATACAGGGCTCCGCGGTACTAGGCAGCGAATTCCAAGGAGGTACATAATTACGATGTCTTACGAAACTTATTTTCAGACTGAGCGTGACGCTCAGCTAACCGAACTCAAGCAATGGCTGGCCATTCCCAGCATCTCGGCCCTCTCCGTACACAAGGAGGATGTGAACGCCGCTGCAGGCTGGCTGGTAGAGACTCTGAAACGCGCCGGATTAGAAAATATCGAGCTGCACCCTACTGCAGGACATCCAGTGATATATGCAGATTATCTTCATGCCCCAGGTAAGCCGACCATTCTGGTGTACGGACATTATGATGTACAGCCGGTTGATCCGCTGAACCTGTGGACCACCCCTCCGTTTGAACCGGAGATCCGTGACGGCAAGCTGTACGCCCGTGGAGCCACTGACGATAAAGGTCAGGTGTTCATGCATATCAAGGCCATTGAAGCCATCCTCAAGCAGGAGGGCACCTTGCCGGTCAACATCAAACTGTGCATCGAAGGCGAAGAAGAGATCGGCAGCGTGAACCTGCCTCCATTCCTGGAAGCCAACCAGGACAAGCTTGCGGCAGATGCCGTCCTTGTCTCGGATACCTCCCTCCTGGAACGCGGGCGCCCTGCGATCTGCACCGGACTGCGCGGTCTATGCTCGCTTGAGGTCACTGTAAACACCGCATTAACGGATCTGCACTCCGGCTCCTATGGCGGCGGCGTTCCAAATGCCCTGCATGCACTGGTGTCTCTTCTCAGCTCGCTTCATGATGACAAGGGCCGTGTGTCCGTTGAAGGTTTCTATGAAGGCGTGCCTGTACTCTCTCCTCTCCTCCGCGATGAATTCGCCAAGCAGGGAGTAGACGAAGACAAGATCAGAGCGTCCCTTGGCCTGGAGCAGCTGTACGGCGAGGAAGGCTACAGCTTCGTAGAACGCATTGGCGCACGTCCAACCCTGGAGCTGAACGGCGTATACGGCGGCTTCCAGGGCGAAGGCAGCAAGACGGTTATTCCGAAGGAAGCCCATGCCAAAATCACCTGCCGCCTTGTCGGCGACCAGGACCCGCAGCATATCCTGGATGCCGTGGAAGCACATCTGAAGGCCAATATACAGAGTGGTGCGAAAGTGCATGTGAAACAGATGGAGAAGGCCCGCGCCTTCAACATCGATCCCTCTCATCCGATCCTGCAGACCGCTGCAGATGCTTACGGCAAAGTATACGGCACCCGCGCCCTCTTCACCAAAGACGGCGGCTCGATCCCAATCATGGAGAGCTTCTCCCGCATCCTGAAGGCTCCTGTGGTACTGATGGGCTTTGGGCTGGACGACGAGAACCTGCATGCTCCGGATGAGCATTTCAATCTGGAGAATTTCGATAAAGGCCTGCTGACGATTGTGGAGTTCCTGAAGACCGTATAATCCGGCACAGCATTGTCCAAGCTGGTCCACGAATAGCTGCAACAGCAAAGCCAGGCTCCCGGAGAATCGGGAGCCTGGCTTGTTGCGGATCAGAATACTTGTTGTATAACGAAAATAAACAACAAAAAAACCCTTGCGGACAAGGATTTGGAATTTAAATATGGAGCGGGTGATGGGAATCGAACCCACGCTATCAGCTTGGAAGGCTGAAGTTCTACCATTGAACTACACCCGCAACTCAAATTGAGTACAAGAAACATTGTAGCATTACTACGAATAAATTGCAACCCTAGCAGGATCTCCCGGATCATATTACGATGGCATTTCCAGCAGCGGCTTCAAAAAAGACAGTTCGAATTCCTCCGCCTTGACCGGCTTGCTGAACAGAAACCCTTGTGCTTCATGGCAATGCTGCTGGCGCAGGAATTGCAGCTGTTCCTTGTTCTCAACGCCTTCCGCAGTTACCTTAAGCTTCAGGTGGTGAGCCATGGACGTTATCGTGGAGACAATCGCCGCATTGTTGCTGTCCTCCATGACATCCGAGACAAAGGAGCGGTCAATCTTGAGCCGGTCAATCGGCATGTTCTTGAGATAATGCAATGAACTGTACCCTGTGCCGAAATCATCAATACTGATGCATACGCCAAGTCTCTTTAGGCGGTTCAGTTGGTCAAAGGCAGTCTCCTTGTCCAGTGTCATGCTCTCGGTAATCTCCAGATCAACATAGCTGGGATCGAGACCGATCTCCTGCAGAATCGCCCCTATCTTACCAGCCAGATTCGGCTGCAGGAACTGACGCATCGATAGATTAATAGAGACACAAATGGGCCGATAACCGGCATTTTGCCATGTTTTATTCTGCTGGCAAGCCGTTCTGAGCACCCATTCCCCGATTGGAACAATCAGTCCGCTCTCTTCTGCGATTGGAATGAAATCTACGGGAGAGACGAGTCCGCGTTTGGGATGATTCCAGCGCAGCAGCGCCTCCATACCGACAATCTCTTCGGTCTCAAGCAGTACCTGAGGCTGATAGACGAGATAGAATTCATTCCGCTCTAGGGCTCTGCGCAGATCATTCTCCAGCTTGAGGCGTTCCTTAGCCTTCATCTGCATAGCCGGAATATAGCGGCGGATATCCACCCCTTGCATCTTCGCATTGTGCACAGCAGTATCCGCGTTCTGGATTAGCTGCTCTGCCGTATCACCGTCTCCGGGGAAGATGCTCATCCCCAGACTAAGCGAGATGTGATATTCTCCGGACTCGAGGCTTACGGGTGTCTCGAACAGCCGCAGCAGATCATTCGCCCGGACCAGACAGTTCTCAAGACCAGTCCGCTCTGTCATCAGAAAAGCAAACTCATCCGCTCCCATACTATAGAGCTCTTCATTCACTCTAACCTCACTACCGATCCGCTGGGCGACCAGTTGCAGCAGCAAATCTCCTGCATAATGTCCAAGGGAGTCATTAATATTCTTGAAATGATTGATGTTCATGATGACCAGACCCGAGAATCCGCGGCTTTTGTCCTTCTCACTCTGGATCACGATCTCTTCCATACGCTGCATCAGGCGGCGCCTGTTCGGAAGACCTGTAAGATCATCGTGGAAGGCCAGATAATTAATCCGCGCCTCTGCCTGCTGGTTCTCTTCAAAGGGCTCCTCTATCGTTAATCTGTAGACACCGGTAAGCAGAAGATAATAAGCCACTCCGCTGCTGAGCATCCCGAACAGATAATCCATATCTCCGACACTGAACAGATTCATGAAGAAGACCTGGCCCAGTGCAAAAAATACAAGGGAGCGGATAATAATCAGAAGCGAAGCAGACTTCTCAATTTTGCCCGGATATACAATAATCCCTACTCCAAGCAGATAAACGAACAGTACGGCCATATTCATCAAATCTCTTACTGTCTCCACCCACGGATAACTCGTCAGTCCAGGAACAATCAGGTTGCCGGAGCCAAACACAGCCGCGGATAGCAGAATCAACAAAAAGGAATTCCGGAACACCTTGTTCTTGCTGTCTACCGACATCGGCTGATCTGCCCTGCAGAAGATAAGCACGATCCCCAGCGCACTCGCAAGCCGCGAGAAGGTCAGCAGCCATAGGGATTGTCCGGAGCTAATATAAGAGGCAACTCCGGGAATGCCTACAAAACCGAGAACATGCAGGAAATCAAAGATGCTTACACCCAAAAACAGAGCGGATGTATAAAGTCTTGCTCTGGATAATTTATTGGAGAATAACAACCAGCCCTGGGCAAAAATCGCAAAGCCGAAAGCCACAGTGCAGCAGCCCGAAATAAGATAGAATGCCAGCAGTAAATCTTTATCCTCTATATGGCCCAGCGGTGTACGGAAAATCTGGATCAGAAGGAACAGCGCAGCCCCTATAATCGCCGCATGAATGGTCTTTCTCTCTTCTTGTCTCATATGTCCCTCGCGTCTAAAAATGATATCTATAATAACTAGTCGATGTGTTTTTGGTCCTATGAATAAATATCGGTTAAATACTCCTGTAAAGTTACATCGTTCATCCTACAATATTAAAAGAAACCATCTCTGGCAGAAAAAAAGCACCTTCCTCTACAGAGAGGTCAGTGCTTTCATCTTCCGGACGTTTATTTATCCCCGAAATTAACCTCAGGTGTAGTCAGTTTGTCATAGAAGTCAACCGCCTTGTCTTTATCGGCTGAAGAACGCAGCGCCATCGCCGAGCGCGGATGCTCATCCAGTGTTCCCGTAATCATGTATGGGATGATATACCCCCACTCTTCCTTCTCGCGCAATGGAATCATCAGGTTCTCAACAATATCCAGAACGGGACGGAGGGTATACTTGGTATTCTTCAAATGGGTAACCAGCAGCTCTGTAGGACAATTGCCGGCAGCACGGCCCATGCCGTAGCAGGAAGCGTCCAGCAGTTCGACACCTTTTTCCGCTGCAATCAGTGTATTGGAGAAGGCCAGCTGCAGATTGTTATGCGTATGTACACCCAGGCGTTTATCCGGCAAATGTGTTCTGAACTTCTCTACCAGGTAATGGATGTCATTGTGATCCAGACTGCCGTAGGAATCAACGATATATACAACATCAACGACGCTTTCGCGGATCTGTTCAAACGCTTCAAGCAGTTCATTCTCCATGACATTGGATAGAGCCATAATATTAATCGTAGTCTCGTACCCCAGATCGTGGAAGGTCTGCACCAGCTCAAGCGCCTTGTCCACATCTTTGCTATAGCAGGCTACACGGATCAGGTCCAGCATACTCTCACTGCGGGGCAGGATATCATTCACGTCAACACGGCCGATATCGACCAGTGCCGACAGCTTGGTGTGGCCTTTTTGCGGAATAACCTTGCGCAGGAAATCATCATTAAGAAAACGCCACGGCCCGGCACCCTCGGACCCTTTCAGCAACTTCGGTGAGTTTTTATATCCGATTTCCATATAATCAACACCGGCTTCATTCAAACCAGCGTATAATTTCTGAACAAATTCAATACTGAAATCCCAGTTATTCACCAATCCCCCGTCACGGATGGTACAATCGACAATTTTGCTCTGATTAGTCTTCACAATCTGTTCTCCCTTCGGGCTTAGCTTCATATTATATCCTCATAATAAACAAGGCCACAAACTTACTATGCTTACATTATCGTTCAATCATACTTTAATGAAGAATAAATTGTAAAGAAAATTTCAGTAATTTCCATATAGATTTCAGGAGATCAATACAATGATATTAGTCACAGTAAAGTTCCTAACAAAATGCTACAGTACAAGAAATAATTGAGATTGATTATCAATCTCTCTCGGAGGGATTACAATGGCTTCTGCATCCTGCTCCTTGCTGCGCTTACAACCGGGCACTACCGGCTCTATTTATAGAATCGAAGGCATGAACCCCATCTTGCGCCGCCGCCTTGCCGATCTGGGAGTATCCGAAGGTGTAATGATCCGCCTGAAGGGTAAAGGTCCTTTTATGGGCCCCATTACGCTGGAATGCAACGGTCAATTATTCGCTATCCGCCGGAAGGAAGCTTCGATGATTGAGGTGAAAGTTTCATGAGCTCCATCGCCCTTGTAGGGAACCCAAACACCGGAAAGACCTCGCTTTTCAATACACTCACATCTTCGTATGAATATGTCGGGAACTGGGCAGGCGTTACTGTTGAGAAGAAGGTCGGCAGCCTGAAGAACGGAGCCGGCAAGCTGATCGATTTGCCCGGAATCTATTCACTTCATCCGCTCTCCCGCGATGAGGGCGTAGCCGCCCAATATCTGATCGAAGAATCACCCGAAGCACTCATCAATATTGTCGATGCATCACAATTGGAACGAAATCTGCTGCTTACCCTGCAGCTGCTCGAATACGGCAAGCCGATTGTACTCGGATTGAACATGATCGATGTTGCCAATGCCCGCGGAATTCAGGTCAACCCTGAAGTACTGCAGGCACAGCTTGGGATAACCGTGTTACCGCTGATTGCCAGAACAGGCAAAGGCAGCAGCCAGGTGCTCAGCGTTCTGGAGAAGCCGGCTAATATTCCGCCTGTGAGCTTCCATCTGAATTATGGTGAACTCGTTGAAGCGACGATAGCTTCTATTTCAAATCAACTGCAGCAGATCTCCGGGCTGCCTAACCTGCGCTGGGTTTCCCTGCAGCTGATGGAGCAGAATCCGGTAGTACTGGAGCTGCTCAAGAAACGTATGGATACTTCTGAGCTGATGCTCCTCTGCGATGCCTGCCAGACCCAGCTGCAAAAGCAGAAGCTGGCGCTTACCCTCCCGCAATGGATCCGCTCCATCCGCATGGACTACATCCGCAGTGTATGCGCGGCGGCCATCGATGCGACGAAGCAGAAGCCGCATAATCTGACGGAGCGGCTGGATTCCATCCTGACTCACCGTTTTCTGGGATTGCCTCTGTTTATCGTCTTTATGTATGCTATGTTCAAAACGACCTTTGACTGGGCAGGCGGACCTTTATCGGATCTTCTGGACGGCTTCATTGGGGGCCCTCTCAGTGACGGAGCCAACTCATTGCTGCAGGCGATCGGTGCATCAGGCTTTACTCATGCTTTGATTGTCGATGGTATTATCGGCGGTGTCGGCGGCGTGCTTGTCTTCGTTCCCCAGATTTTCATTCTGTTCCTGATGATCTCCTTCCTGGAGGATTCCGGTTACATGGCACGCGTCTGCCTGCTGATGGACAGCACGATGGAACGGATGGGCCTGAACGGCAAAGCCTTTATCCCTTTCATTATCGGCTTCGGCTGTAACGTGCCGGCGATTATGGCTGCGCGCAGTATCGAACAGCCCAAAGACCGGATGCTGACAACACTGCTTATGCCGCTGATGTCCTGTTCAGCCCGGCTGCCGGTGTACCTGCTGTTTGCAGCGGTCTTCTTCCCGGCCCGGCAAGCAACGGCGGTGCTGGCGATGTATGTGATGGGAGTAGTCTTCGCCCTGATTCTGTGTAAATTATTCTCCAAACATCTGTTCAAGAATGAATCCTCCATCTTCATCATCGAGCTGCCGCCTTACCGGATGCCGCAGTTCAAGACACTAGGCCGCAGCACCTGGGAGAAGGGCAAAGGCTTCCTGCGTAAAGCAGGAACCATCATTCTTGCCGGTTCGGTCATTATCTGGCTGATGTCCTACGCGGGTCCTGCCGGATTCAATGTAGAGATGGACCACTCGTTCCTGGCCAAATTCGGCGGGCTGATCGCACCGCTGTTGCAGCCGCTCGGCTTCGGCACCTGGCAGGCCGGTTCCACACTGGTTCCCGGCTTCCTCGCCAAAGAGGTTGTGGTCTCCACCATGAATATTATTTACCATGCGCCGGATAGCGCAGGGCTGGAAGGACAAATCGCTTCAGTCTTCACACCGCTTAGTTCGATCAGCTTCATGGCCTTCATCCTGCTCTATATTCCTTGCCTGGCCACGGTCGGAGTAATCAGGAAAGAGACGGCATCCTGGAAATGGACCTTCTTCTCCATGGGATATTCACTGGTACTGGCGTATGCCGTGTCACTGGTTATTTTCCAGGGCGGCCGGCTGTTGGGATGGTCGTAGAGGCAGCAAGTCCAAGATTTACTGAGAGGAAGCGAGAGCAGCAATGATAGTCAATATTCTGATTGTAGCGCTTATCTTCGGGTACTCCGGCTGGATGCTGTACCGTCATGTTCAAAAGGGCAAAGAAGGCGCCTGTGCCGGCTGTGACAAAAGCAAAACCTGTTCGGCCGCATCGCTGGATTCACCTTTGTCCTGCTGCGGAACTACAGCCGATCCCAAACACTAGATCCGTCTGCGTCTCTAGAGAAAAGAATACAATTCGTTTAGAATCCTTGGCATGCGGGTATGTTAGTTATAAGCAATTACAGCCAGACCATACCAAGGAGGAATTACCATGAACACCAAAAAGACATTGTTTACTACGGTAGCATTGGGAGCAGCCTACTTGCTGAAGAATAAGAATACGCGGGACAAGATCATGAATGGGGTCCAGTCCTTTACTGCACAGATGAAAGCCAGAAAATAGGATGTAACTCAAACTAAACTCGCTTCTTTCAATAATAGTCCAAGCTTAAACAGCCGCAGTCCCGGGAATCCTGAGACTGCGGCTGTTTAGCTACATACGGGTCATAACAAGTTTATGAAGAGAACTGTGCAGTATCTGCCTCGAATCCAGAGCCAGGAGCTAAGCGGAGCAGATATTCCAGCAGCGTACGCACCATCACACCCGTTGCCCCCTTGGGGTTCACTCCCCGCTCTTTCGACAAAAATGCCGTTCCGGCAATGTCCAGATGAATCCATGGCAGACCTTCGGCAAATTCGCCGATGAATAATCCGGCTGTAGTAGCTCCGCCGTATCTTCCGGCAGCATTGCGGATATCGGCGACCTCGCTTTTTAGCATCTCGCGGAATTCTGGATAGACGGGCAGGGCCCATATCTGCTCGCCTGACAGCCTGGAGGCCTCCAGAAGCTCCGCCAGGAACTCTTCATCATTCGTTACAGCGCCCGTAGCCACATCGCCCAGAATGGACAAGACGGCCCCGGTTAGCGTGGCGACATCAATAATCCGTTCCGCTCCCCACTCCCGCGCGTACGTGATTGCATCTCCCAGAACCACTCTGCCTTCCGCATCGGTATTCAGCACTTCAATCGTTCTTCCGCTGAGGGAGGTTATAATATCACCAGGTTTAAAAGCATTGCCTGCCGGCATATTCTCCGCCGACGGAATAAGCATGACCACGTTGATCCGGGGGCGCAAACGCCCCAAGGCCTCCATGACTCCGAGTACTGCGGCTGCACCGCCCATGTCACTGATCATATCCTCCATCCCAGGAGCTCTTTTGAGCGAAATACCTCCAGTGTCGAAGGTGATGCCCTTGCCGACAATCCCCACCACATTCTCCCACTGATTGGTTCCCTGATAGCGAATGGCTATCATACGCGGCGGATTCACACTGCCTTTGCCTACGGCCTGTAATCCGCCCATTCCCTTAAGCTCAATCTCACGTTCATCCAGCACCTCAGCAGGAAGGCCGTGGCGTTCGGCTACTTTTATGGCTGCTGCCGCAAGCTCTGAAGGGGTCAGCAGATTACCCGGGAGATTGGTTAAGTCCCTGGCCAGATTCGTCGCTTCCCCAAAAGCCTGCCCCCGCAACATGCCTGTTTTCCATCGCTTATCCTCTGACTCTTCGGACTGACGCTCCATATGCAGCCTTACGGCGCTTAAGCCGGCGTAGCCCGGCTGCTCCAGCTTGTATTGTCTGCGGCGGTAGGCCCCAAGGACCAGGCCTTCTGCAAGGACCTGGCCTGCTGTCTCTGCCTTCAGGGCCTCAGGCAGCTGGTTCAGCTGATCGGGGATCTGCACGATCAGGGTAGCAGCCTTCAGTCTGTGAGCCGCCCTGGCGGCCTGTGCCATCAGCAGCCGCAGGTCATGGGCTGATGCGCTGCCATTGCCGCTTCCGGCCAGAATGACAACCGGCAGCTCCGGACGGCCAGTCACCGGCAGCAGGTGAATTTGCCCCAGCTTGCCGCTAAACAGCCCTGCCCTGGACAACAGGCTGATCCTCTCCGCCCATTCCGCCGAAAGTCCTTCTCCCTGCGCCTGTGCCTCCGAGACTATGAAACATAAGGCATCGCCTTGCAGCGAAGCTGCCTCTGAACCGCTGCTCCATTCAATATTCATGCTGCACCCCTCCACTGACTCACTGTATTATTCCAAATAACGCAGACAGGGCCGATCTCCCGCACATGACCGTGCACTGCAGGAATCAGCCCTTAATATATTGATTATAACCCGGAAGCCTGAAAATACCGAGTCTATTGTGAGATTAATGAATGAGTGGAAGCGAAATCACGAACCGGGTTCCCTCATTCAGCCGGCTGCTGACAGAGATGCAGCCTCCATGATTCTTGATGATACGGTCACTGACCGAGAGTCCTAATCCCGTACCATTCTCCTTCGTGGTAAAGAAAGGATTGAACAGCCTATCCAGTGTGCAGATATCCATGCCCTTGCCATTGTCAGAGATAAAAATCCGCACCTCTGTTCCTTCTTTGCGTGCTCCGACCTCTATTCTGCCCATGGAATCATCCGCTCTCTCCGAGATCGCTTCCATAGCGTTTCGAATCATGTTTAAGACGACCTGCTTCATTTGTTTCGTGTCTCCGGAGATGAACAGATCTTCCTGAAGCACCTGCAGATTAATCTGGCAGCCCTTCATCAGCGCTTCACTCTCTGTAAGCAGAACAACTTCCTTAAGCAGCGCCGAGACAGGAATCATACTGACCTGTGGTACCGATGGCTTGGAGGAAGTCAGAAATTCATGAATAATGTCATTGGCACGATCAATCTCAGCCAATATAATCTTCGCATACTCCTCCTTGCCGAGCAGGTGAAGATGGGGATGCAGCAATTGAATAAAACCCCGGATCGCAGTCAGCGGGTTGCGGATCTCATGGGCAATTGAAGCCGATAATCTGCCGAGCATCGCCAGACTGTCGTTCTGGTATGCTGTCTGTTCAATCAGCTTAAAGTCTGAGATCTCTTTAAGCGTGAACAGGTAGCAGCCCTTCATCTGCTCTCCACTGCAGAGAGAAGCGCGCCAGTACCGGCCATATTCATCTACAAATTCATAGCTTGGCTTACCTTTGACCACCATTTCACGGTAGCTCCGCAATACCTGTTTCTTCTTAAAACGGCTTAATTGAATATGGGCTAACAGATGGTTCAGAGTGCAGCCGAGTAGAGAATGGCGGTTAAGCTCCAGTATACCGTACATCTGCTTATTTACGAACGTCAGAACTCCCTCTTCATCAAAAAGCATAATTCCGCTGTCGATATGCTCCAGAACATCCTCATATGTAGTATCCATCGGTCCAGATTGAAACGTTCTTGCCGGTAAAAGCAAGCTTTCCTGATATTGGCTTATCACGATACGAAGTTCCCCCTTTTACTGCAATTGACGAGACGCTTAAGCGACATCAAATTACTATGTATATGAGTATATGACGAAGCCGCCAGAACATTCGGAAATCGTATTATATTATCCAACCGTTTCAACTATATTCCAATCATATCCAAGAGAAGAAGACAACGCAACCGGAGAAACTGTCGAATGATAAAAATATTCTTAAAATGATTCTTAAGACACATTAAATATCGTTAGAATATTTCGTTTCCTGCAAATACAATGAAAAGAGCCTCCGCATTTCGCGAAGACTCTCCTCTTTTATGACATTCCGTGGAAGCATTAAGCTTGGTATTCAGGCTTTCTGCTGCAGCCGGTGACGCCGCTGACTCATAACCGCCAGACGCTTTTTCAGTTCACGTTCCCATTTGGTATCGCCAATTTGTTTGGCTACGGCCAGCAGGTCAAGCGACATGTCGATTTGGCTGCGCACAATAGCGAGCGGATCCTCGCTCTCCATATTTATCACATTCTCGAAGATCGCTTCCTCATCTTCCATTACATAATCCTGGAAATCAACATCCGTAACTCCGTCGCCATGGGCATATTCTGCCAGGATTTCATATTCATTTTCGACTTTATAATGTACCTCTACCCGGTGGCATACCGGACAAAAAAGCAGGGGAACATTATGGACTTGCGTGCGATAATGCTTTAGGGTCCCCTTAGTTCCAACCATACTCGCTCCACAGCAAAAGCTCATTTTTGTTCACCCTCCTTGATTTTTTCCGTTGAATTCCTATTATTATATTACACAATGGCAGGAGAGATTCCTCTCCTTGAAGCTATATATTAACCTTAACGCCCATTTTCAAACGGCTTGTCCGGTAAGGATGGGCCGTTTGGTGCAAAAAACCCCCTTGCCGGGAAATACTCCCGCAAGGAGGTTCTCTTCGTATATCAAAGATCGCAGCTATGAGGACCGGCAGCTTACAGATTCTTGTCGCCTGGTTTCCAGTTCATAGCGCATAGCCCGCCGGATTGCAGAGCCTGCAGAACACGCAGAGTTTCTTCTACACTGCGGCCTACATCATTGTGGTTAACCACTTGATATTTCAGTTCGCCATCAGGATCGATAATGAACAATCCGCGGAGTGCGATACCTTCTTCTTCGATCAGGACGCCATAATCGCTGGCAACCTTCTTCGTGATATCAGACGCCAGCGGGAAGTTAACCGGACCAAGGCCATTCATATCCTTAGGGGTTGTCAACCAGGCTTTGTGGCTGTGGATGGAGTCGATGCTCACCCCAAGAATTTCTGTATCGAGTTCTGCGAAATCAGCCGCAGCATCACTCAGTGCTGTAATTTCGGTCGGACATACAAATGTGAAATCAAGCGGATAAAAGAAGAATACAAGCCATTTGCCGCGATAGTCGGACAAGCTAACCTTACCGAAATCCTTACCGTCGCCCGTTACTGTCTCCATGAAGAAATCAGGGGCTGGTTTACCTACCAAACGTTCTGCCATTGCTTAAATCCTCCTTTGATTATGTAAGAAAAACAACTACGGTGCCGTTAGCCGGTGCAATATGCTTTTCTTGATTTTGATGGGATGGTTACATTGTTGCTTCTACAGAACAAATGTTATCATCGTACAAAATCAAAGTCAATATTACATTGATTACTTTTTTATAATTATTATAAATAAGCAACATTTTGTGAAGTTTTTCTTCTTACTGCGTCAAAGGAGGGCATATGTGGTAGAACTAGGCTCTGCGGATAGCAGCAACAATCAGATCGCCCATCTCAGTAGTACTGATTGCCTTGCTCTTGTCTACCGCGATATCGCTGGTCCGGTGACCGGCATCGAGCACTTCAGCGACAGCTGCTTCTATGGCAGCCGCTGCCTCTTCGTAGCCGAAGGTCATGCGGAACATCAGCGCAAGCGACAGAATCGTCGCGATCGGATTCGCGAGCCCCTGGCCGGCAATATCAGGCGCAGAGCCGTGTACCGGCTCATAGAGACCGTAGCTGCCTTCTCCCAGTGAAGCGGAAGCCAGCATACCGATGGAACCGGTCAGCATCGCTGCTTCATCACTCAGAATATCTCCGAACATGTTCTCAGTAACGATAACATCGAAGCTCGAAGGGCGGCGCAGCAGCTGCATTGCACAGTTATCCACCAGCACATGCTCCAGCTCTACCTGCGGATATTCCGGTGCCAGTCTGTTTACTACCTCACGCCAGAGGCGCGAGGTCTCCAGCACATTGGCTTTATCGACACTGGCCAGCTTATTCCGGCGTTTGCCGGCAATCTCGAACGCCTGGCGTACAATGCGCTCTACTTCCGTTACGTTGTACACGCAGGTATCAACAGCTTCTTCCCCGTGTTCACCCTGACGGCGCAGCTTCTCACCGAAATAAATACCGCCTGTCAGCTCACGCACCACCATCAGGTCCGTGCCTTCCAGTACTTCCGGTTTCAGCGTTGAAGCATCCTTCAGGCAGTCGAAGACAACTGCAGGACGCAGATTGGAGAACAGACCCAGTGCTTTGCGGATACCCAGCAGTCCCGTTTCCGGGCGCAGCTCCTTCGGGTTGTTATCCCACTTTGGTCCGCCAACGGCTCCCAGGAGTACGGCATCTGCACTGCGGCAGATTTCCAGCGTATCCTCCGGCAGCGGTGTTCCCCGCTCGTCAATGGCAATTCCGCCGAAGAGGGCGTGCTCCGTTTCAAAAGCAAAGCCAAACACTTCTTCCGTTCTTTTCAATACTTTTTCCGCTTCTGCCACAACTTCAGGTCCGATACCGTCCCCGGCAATTACGGCGATTTTCTTAACCTCGCTCATTCCTGTCACTCCTTAGGTAGTCCTGCTGCTCGCAGACATAGTTCTTCTGTATATTGTTGTATCATAACAACAGACAAAGGACAAAGATATAGATTCTATTGAACTGATAGTTTTTCCCTATAAAGGAGGAAGCACTGACTTAATCTGCACAGTTTGCTCTTAAATCTGAAGTTGTTTACAATTAGTATGCAAATGTTGTAAATAACCGTTCATCCATCTTAATGAGGGAGTGATACTAAGGTGCAATATACTAAGCTTGGCAAGTCCGGTATGAAGGTTAGCCGCCTCTGTCTGGGAACGATGAATTTCGGGCCGATTACCGATGAGAAAGAGGCCTTCCGCATCATGGATGCTGCGCTGGACGCCGGAGTCAACTTTTTTGATACCGCTAACGTGTATGGTTGGGGAGAAAATTCAGGCCTGACCGAGACCATTATCGGGCGTTGGTTCAAGCAGGGCGGCGGACGCCGTGAAAAGGTCGTTCTCGCCACTAAGGTCTATGGCGCCATGAGTGACAAGCTGGATGGTCCAAACGATGAGGCCGGCCTCTCCTCTTATATTATCCGCAGGCACCTGGAAGCCTCTCTGCAGCGTCTGCAGACCGATCATGTTGAACTCTACCAGATGCACCATATCGACCGCAACGTGTCGTGGGATGAGCTGTGGGGCGCCTTTGAGCTTGCTGTCAGCCAGGGCAAGATCGGTTATGTCGGCTCCAGTAACTTTGCCGGCTGGGATATTGCCGTAGCCCAGCAGGAAGCGAAGGCCCGCGGGTTCCTGGGACTGGTATCGGAGCAGCATAAATACAGCCTCACCTGCCGTCTGCCGGAGCTGGAGGTCCTGCCTGCGGCCCAGCATCTCGGTCTTGGAATTATCCCGTGGAGCCCGCTTGACGGGGGACTCCTCGGCCGCAATGCCTTGAAGAAGATCGAAGGCAGCCGCAGCGGGGGCAATTCAGAACGTGTAGAGCAGCATAAGAGCCAGCTGGAAGCCTTTGCGGAGCTGAGTCTGGAGCTGGGCGAACCGCAGGATAATCTCGCATTGGCCTGGCTCCTGGCCAATCCTGCGGTGACGGCTCCGATTATAGGACCGCGTACGCTGGAACAATTCGAAAGCGCGCTGCGCAGCTTGGAGATCACCCTGGACGAGTCCGTGCTGAAACGTCTGGACGAGATTTTCCCGGGACCTGGCGGTGCTGCTCCGAAGGCTTATGCTTGGTAAGCAGGGTTTAAGAAGCCAGATCTGACTCCTATTCTATTCTATAGCAGGGCATAAAAAGAGCTGTTCACCGGCAATTATCCGGTAAACAGCTCTTTGTGCAATTTACTCTGCGGTGTCCACCGTCACAGAACCATTACTGGTGGACAAAGTAACCTCATGGGTTCCGCTTCCAAGCACAGCTGTTCCATTGTCATCATCGCCGTCCCAGGTAACATTCCCTTTAAGCGAGCCATTGCTCGTATCCGCATGAATTGTCGCATCCGTAACAGCCGGCAGGCCCACCACAACCTTGCCATTGCTGGATTTCAGCTCCCAGTTGCCTGTCACCGCAGAATTGACCGTAATCTTGCCGTTGCTGCTCTTGGCAGATAAGGAGCCGTCGATATTGCCCAGTGTGATCGCCCCGTTCGAGCTGACCAGCTCCACT
The DNA here is from genome assembly GCF_000758605.1 of Paenibacillus sp. FSL R5-0912. NCBI lineage: Bacteria > Bacillati > Bacillota > Bacilli > Caryophanales > Paenibacillaceae > Paenibacillus > Paenibacillus sp. FSL R5-0912. The sequence goes on along the minus strand of NZ_CP009282.1, from coordinate 1,563,207 downwards.
TTACCCTGTATATTCTGCACGGTTACTGTACCATTGCTGGTGTGAGCCTCCACGCCTCCGGTAATATCATGGATATCCATTGTCCCGTTGCTGGTGTCCACATCAATGCCTGCCGTCAGACCGGCAGCTTCGATGGATCCGTCGCTGGTCTCTACCTGGGCGGCTAAATTCTGCGGAATGCTGACATTCAGGTAAGGAGCTTTGACATTGATCCCGAATTGAATGTTCGCGAGCCAGCCGGAATCTCCTTCCAGCTCCATGACAATCGTGTCCCCTTCGGTCGTCACTTTCCATTTACGCTCCAGTGCGCTTGCTGCTTCACTGTCCGTATTGCCCGGCAGCTCCAGCTTTCCTTCATACTCAAGGGTGTTTCCTTGCACGCCTTCAATCTTAACCTTGCCGTCAGGCAATTCAATCCGCACATTCTTAATTTCCTGATTCACTTCTACCGTCCCGCTTACCGGGACAAGCGTTGTATTGCCCAAGATACTGCTCAACGAACCGCCGGCCAGTACCGTCTGTGCCCCGCTTGCAGCGACAAGCACGATAATGAGTACAATCGCCCAGCCGCTCACGCGGCTCTTGACATCCGATTTAATGAAGAGCCTAAGCAGCATCTCCAGCCCGAACAGAATAAGCAATGCCGGCCAGATATAGCCCAGCGCCTCGTAAGTGATTACATCGTACTGGGCGAGTACTACAATGACCCCAATCACAATGCAGCCTATCGCGGCGGTAAAGCTGCCGATTTTCCATCTCCCCATGGTTCATTTCCCCATTTCACTATACTTTAGAATTGTTCTTCAGCATTCTCAGTCCATATCCGATCAAGGCAAGAGACAGCAGGATCGCCCCGATGTTCATGTCATTGAGTATTCTCCAGAGGGTTGGGAATGCCGTAATGAGCATTAGCATAATACCCGCTATTACACAGCCTATGCCTACCCATACCGGATTAACATCATCATGCGGATACACCGGAGGTGCCGGCATCCCCATAGTCCAAGGTGCCCCGAAGCTGTCCGGATGGAACATCATCCGCTCATGCTCAGCCGCAGAGAGCTTCATCCAGGCCGCTTTTTGCAGCGCATCGAATAGCTGATAGAACCAGAGTGCTGCCAGCGCGAACGGAAATACGGTGGGCATCGACGGAATGAACATAATACACAGCGATGCTCCAAGCATATACTCAAGACCCAGCTTTTTGAAGCCTAAATACATATGGCCCAGTCCCGGAACCATCGCCAGGAGAAAGGTGAGCCAGCGTCTTTTCTTAATCATATAATACCCTCCTAAAAGTTTTGCGGAACATCCGCTTCTTCGAAATCTTCTTGCAGCAGAGCTGCTTCTATCGTACGCAGGTTTTAGTATGAATTAGCCGGAATAGCCCCTGCGGATTGTTGGATTATTTGCCTTGAGGGCCGAACCAGGCGCTGACTGAAGTGGACATTTGCCCATTAATTTCGGTAATGCCATAGGCAAGGTGTTCGAACACACCGAACTGCAGCAGGAGAAAAGTCAGCCCCACGGCAACGCCATAATGCATCCAGGAGGTTCCCGGGGCGGTACGCCGTCTAGACATTGTTGCTTTAATTACCCGTTCCCTGCGGCCATTCTCCATACGGTCAATCTTAGCCATCACATCCGCTGTAAGATCAGGGAAGTTCATAGGCTGCATTGCTTCCTGGCCAAGGCCGTCCAGCCCTGCTTCCATCTCATTCCACAGCGCTGCGAGACCGCGTGCCTCTTCCAGCCACTGCGCGCAGTCGGGACAGGACTCGGCATGCAGGCGGATTGTCTGCTGCGCCTCAGGCGGCAGCTGGCCATCGATATAATGCGGCATCCATTCTTTTACTGTTGCACAATTCATCGCCATTCCTCCCCGCTTTTGCGCATCATCTGTCTGGCCCGATACAGCTGCGATTCAACCGTTTTGACCGAAATCCCTTTCTGATCGGCAATCTCCTGATACGAGTGTCGCTGAAAGTAGTACAGCTGCACAACCGACCGGTACGGCTCTGTCAGACTGTTCAAATTCTCACCGAGCTCCTGGGAGGCTTCCTTACGGAGCGCCATCTGCTCAGGCGTTTGCGAAGTCACCCAATCATTCTCCGTGTAGTCCGCAGTGCTCCGGTGCCGCCATTCCCGGTCATTGGCCCGTTTCCAGTCCAGACAGGTCCGGTAAGCAATACGGTACAGCCAAGTGGAGAAGGAGGACTGTCCTCTGAAGGAGGGGAGAGCCTTATAGGCTTTGATGAAGACTTCCTGGGCCATATCCTTGGCCGACTCGGCTTCTCCAGTGATTTTGATGCATACACTATATACCATGCCCTGATAACGCGTCACCAGGTGCCCAAAGGCCTGATGCTCTCCGCCGAGCACAGCAGTAATCCACTCCGTCTCTTCCACGTAATTCTCCCCTCCTTCAGTTACATAACGTTAGACGCCGGGCAGGCTGATGCCCCTGCAGGATATGTAGAATTTTTTAAAAATAATTTTTGTAGTCTATTCTACTTTACTATATCCTACATGGAGCTTATCCTCTACAGAAAGGGAATTCCCTTTTCTTGTCGAAATCATTTATCATCATGGCTAGGCAGCATACAAATAGAAGCGGCTGCTCCCCCTTAAGAGCATGTTATCCGTTTCAGCGATAAAGATAAGGAAAGCGGTGGACAGAAATGATTCGAGCTATGCTAGTGGATGATGAACGTCTTGCACTTATAAAACTTCAGCTCATGCTTGAAGAATTAACGTCAGTACAGATCCTTGCCGCTTTTACAGACCCTTATGAAGCGGTAAAAGCAGCGCCGGAGCTGGACCCGGAAGTTATTTTCCTGGATATTGATATGCCCGAGATGAATGGAGTTCAAGCTGGTGAAATCCTGCAGAATCTTTGCCCCCGTGCCAAAATCATATTTGTGACCGCATACAATAACTACGCTGTAGATGCTTTTGAACTAAACGCGCTTGATTATGTATTGAAGCCGGTAAGCAGAAGCAGGCTGGTGAAGACTATCCAGCGGCTGGAGGAACGGATAGAGCTGGAGCCCGACAAGAAAATTGCAGATCATCAAATCATGATCCGCAGCCTCCAGTCCCTGCGTTTCGAGCGCGGCGGACAGCCACTAAGCAATATTCGCTGGCGTACCTCGAAAGCCCAGGAGCTGTTTGCTTATCTTTTCCATAACCGTAACCGGTTTGTCAGCAAGGACAGCCTGATCGATCTCCTGTGGCCTGATTTCAATCTCAAAAAAGCCTCAACCCACCTGTACACTACCATTTATCAGGTAAGGCAGTGCTTGAAGCAGGGAGAAATCGATCTCCCCATCAATAATGTCAGCGGCGGAGAAGGCTATACCCTGGAGACCGGAGGCGCTTTAATTGACAGCTACGAATGGGAGAAAGGCCTTCTTACTCTGGAGCCGGTCAGTGCAGGCAATATTCAAGAGCATCAGCGTCTGCTGGATTTCTACACTGGTGATTATTTGGCCGACTACGATTATTTGTGGGCTGAGAGTGAACGTCAGCGGCTCCGGACGATCTGGCTGCATCATGCACTGAGTCTGGCAGCATTCTATATAGAGACCAGCAAACTCCCGGAGGCTGTTACGATATATCAGCGTCTTGTCCGTCTTCAGCCTTATTTCGAGCAGGGATATTTCGGACTTATGAAAACGTATGATATCATCGGTGAACGCTCAGGGGTTGAGGAGCAATATAACACGATGACAGCTCTTTGGAACGGGGAACTGGGGATCAGCCTGCCGGCAAATATAACCCGGTGGTACGAGGAATGGAAGCAGAATAATTTCAGAAGTCTGTGAATTAATCTTATGCTTCTGCTGAATATAAGAACAAGACAACCCGCCCGGAGCATTTGCTTCGGGCGGGTTGTCTGTATACCACTGTAACCTTGTTTATGCTATCACTTATTACTCCGGTTTATTGCGTGTCTTGAATCTCCGTGCCAGGATTATCCCCAGAACGATCAGTCCTCCACCCATCAGATACAATGGAAGCGGGCTTTCTTCACCTGTCTTAGGGAGATCTCCAGGCAGGCCATCTTCACTGGAGGTTGTATCAGTTACCGTACCTGTCGGCACTTCGTCAACACCCACCTCAATAATAATATCCTGATCATTGCTGTCTTCATCCGTTACAGTAATGGTGAACTTATCCTTGCCGGTATATCCCGGATCAGGAGTATAAGTCCATTTGCCGTCTGGTGTAACGACTACTGTACCATGTGTCGGTTCCACGCTAAGGCTTGGAATGCCGCCCAGCGGAATCTCCCCCTCGATTGGAATATCCTGAACAGTAGTTGCTGACGTAGCCTGTGGCGTCGGTGTACTGCTTACTGCAGGTGCAGTAGGACTTAAGGTCGCTATTGGTGTAGGTCCCGGTGTAACCGCTACGCCAGGTACTCCTGTTGCTGAAGGACCAGGTGTACTAGTTACACCTGGCGTTACCGTACTAACCGGAGTAGGTGTTGGGGTAACCACCGGGTACGTTCCGGGCGCTCCTGTCGGTGCCGGTATGTCTTTATTCGTAATTGGGGCCAGCACCTGTTGTACCTTCGAATCAATGATGATGCTGCGCTCCGATGAATCCAAATAATAGCCTATAGGAGCCACGGTTTCCTGCAGTGTGTATACTCCAAGCTTCAAATCCTTAAATTCAATCTCACCATTCATGTCGGTAATTCCCGTTGCAACTACGCTCTTGCTGGAATCATAAAGCTTAAACTCAGCCCCGGCAAGCTTTCTCGCTGCATTACCTTCGGCGATCTTAACGAGCTTGATTGAACCCAAGGTCTCTTGGTTTGTGATTGGTGCTAATACCTGCTGCACCTTTGAATTAATCGTAATAGTGCGCTCCGTTGAATCTATTTCATATCCTGTTGGCGCCTTGGTTTCTTCCAGCGTGTACGTGCCCAGCTTCAACTCATCGAACACAATTTCACCGTTCGCATTGGTAGTTTTCGTTGCTACCACAACCTTGCTGGAATTCGTGAGCTTGAACTCTGCTCCGGCAAGCTTTTTGGCGGCATCAGCGACGTCTACCTTGATGAGCTTGAGCGAACCCAAGGTTTCCACGTTCTGAATGGGAGCCAGCACCTGCTGGGCCTTCCCGCTGATTGTGATGTTACGCACTGTTCCATCCAGATCATACCCGGCTGGAGCCTTGGTTTCCTCCAGTGTGTATTTGCCTAGCTTCAAATCATTAAATACCAGTTCACCACTAACATTGGTGGTGCCTGTTACTACCGCACCGCTGCTGGAATTCGTAAGCTTGAACTCTGCTCCCGTAAGCTTTTTGGCGGCATCAGCGGCGTCTACCTTGATGAGCTTGAGCGAACCCAGGGTCTCCTGGTTCTTAATAGGGTCGAGCACCTTCTGTACATTGGAATCAATCGTGATATTCTGTGGAGTCCCCTCCAAGTCATATCCGGCTGGAGCGGCAGTCTCCTCCAGGGTATAGACTCCGACCTTTAAATTTTCAAACACAATTTCACCATTGGCATTGGTAGTCTTTGTTCCTACCACAACCTTGCTGGAATTCGTGAGCTTGAATACAGCTCCTTCAAGCTTCTTATTCCCGTCAGTTGCATCGACCTTAACAAACTTAATCGAGCCTATGGTCTCTATATTTGCAATTGGGCTCAGTACAAGCTGATCCTTCGAAGTAATCTTGACATTGCGTACCCTTGCATCCAAATCATATCCGTATGGGGCCTTGGTTTCCACCAGGGTATAGTCCCCAAGATTCAGATCAGTGAATTCAATCTCACCATCGGCATTCGTAACACCCGTCACCGCTACATTTGTGCTGGTATTCGTGAGTCTGAACTCTGCTCCGGCCAGCTTTTTATTCACATTATAATAATCTACCTTACTTATCTTGAGTGAGCCCAAGGTTTTGGTGTTCTTAATTGGGTCCAGCACCTGCTGATCCTTTGAATCAATCTTGATACTACGCACTATTCCATCTAAATCATATCCGGTTGGAGCCTTGACTTCCTCCAGTGTATACGTTCCAAGCTTCAAATCATCGAATACAATTTCACCATTGGCATTGGTAGTCCCTGCCGCAACCACAGTATTGCTGGAATTGTATAATTCGAACTTTGCTCCTGCAAGCTTCTTCGTTCCGTCCGCTGCATCCACCTTTATGAGCTTGAGTGAGCCTGTGGTTGCTTTATTGGGGATCGACGGCAGAACCTGCTGTACTTTCGAATCAATCTGGACATTACGCACCGTCTCATCCAATTCATACCCAGTTGGAGCTTCGGTCTCCTTCAGTGTATAGTCTCCAAGCTTCAAATTATTGAAAACTATTTCACCATTGGCACTGGTAGTCGCCGTTGCCACCATAGCATCGCTGGAATTGTACAGTTCGAACTTCGCTCCGGCAAGCTGCTTCGTTCCGTCCGCGGCATCTACTTTAACAAGCTTGAGTGAACCCAAGGTTTCTTTATTCGTAATTGGAGCCAGCACCTGCTGTACTTTCGAACTAATCGTGAGGTTGCGCACCGTGGAATCCAAATCATATCCGGCCGGAGCCTTGGTTTCCTCCAGTGTATATGCTCCAATCTTCAGATTATCGAAAATAATTTCACCACTGGCGTTAGTAGTTGCCGCTGCCACCATGGCATCGCTGGAATTGTACAACTCGAACTTCGCTCCGGCAAGCTTCTTCGTACTGTCAGCTGCATCTACCTTAACGAGCTTGAGTGAGCCCAGAATTGCTGTATTCTTGATCGGTTCCAGAACCTTCTGCACATCCGAATCAATCGTAATGCTCTGCTTTGTTGAATCCAATTCATATCCGGCCGGAGCAGCTGTTTCCTGATAGAAATAGGTTCCGAACTTTAAATTACTGAATACAATTTCCCCGCTGGCATTGGTAGTAGATGTTGCCACTAGAGTATTGCTGGAATTGTATAACTCAAACTTTGCTCCTGCAAGCTTCTTCGTTGCATCATCTTTATCTACCTTTATTAGCTTAAGCGAACCTTGAAGTGCTTCATTAGTAACCGTCACGGCCTTTTGTTGAGCCGGATCAATAGTTACGGGAACACTATTACCATTAAGCTTATATCCAGCCGGTGCTTTAGTTTCTTTGTATGTGTAGCTTCCTCCCATTAATTTCGTAAATAATACTACGCCGTTTGAATCGGTAGTTCCCGTTTCGACCAATTTATTCGTAGTATCATACAGTTCAAATTCTGCACCTGCAAGTTTTCTGGACGAATCATCCTGAGCAACCTTAGTCAGCTTGAGCGAGCCGTTATAATCATTCGTAACGGTCAGCAGAACAGGTGTAGAAGAATTAATGGTTACCGTCCGCACTGTAGTATCCAGTGCATATCCGGAGGGTGCCTTTGTTTCCTTTAGAACATATTTACCGGCCCGCAAATTAGTGAACTCCAGATTGCCAGCTGAATCGCTGGCTGCTTTCACTGTATCCTTCAGTTCTGTGCCTACAATACGATCCAGGGAGAACTCAGCACCCTGCAGATTTTTAGTTTGGTCTGCATTTGTTTTCAGCACCTTAAGCGAGCCTTTCACACCGCTTCCCGTGCCTCCGGTATCAACGATGGTGAAGTTTTGGGTGAATGAAGAAGGTTTACTTACCAGTTGGGACCCCAATCCACTGAACGATACAGCATTGGTTACAGGTACGGTCCCTACTGCCGCAATGACTGACTTATAGGTGAGAATGTATGGTTTATTAATGGTGTTCGTAAATGCCAGCTTGAATGTATCCTTGCCGGTACTATCCGTGATGAAATCCAGCGTATAATCCTTGTCACGCTCAAGCTTGGTAGCCGTAACATTTACAGTACCGTTCGCAGGGTTAACAGTGGTCTCAACCAGCTGGAAGCTTTCAGGAAGCAGTACCTGATTACTACTCGGAGTATCCACGACTTGAACATTGCTCACGTTTGACTGGTTTGCATTAATCGTTACTGTCCAGTTAATGATAGTTTGATCAGAACTATCCCGGGATCCGGTTTTTGTTACATATTGTCCGCCATTCGTTACACTTGCACTACCGGATAATACTTCCGAGACTGGCTTATCGTCCGAGTTATTCAAAATGGCGTTATTAGCAACGCTAGACAGGTTAATATCACCGTCTTTGAACTCCGTTTTAAAAACTACATAGAAAGCATAATCCACGCTGTCTTTGAATTTAACCTTGAGCAATTTATCTGTTACAGTAACTGTGTAGTCTGTACCCTCAACCAAAGCAGGATTTACAGAGTAATGTGCTCCATCAGCACCATAATTCAGCTTATTAACGATTACAGTACCCGCAACTACCTGCTGACCCGCCGGAAGGGTATCAACCAGCTCCGCACCTGCAGCGAGCACTCTTTTATTATAGTTCGCTCCAACTGTCCAGGTGATTTTCTTACTGGCTATATCATACTTTCCTGTCTTAAATCCATTCTTAATAACCTTACCGTCTGGAGTGAATGTTGAACTTGATGTCTGAGCACTGCTTGATGTTTTTTCATTCCACACAATGGATGCAGTATTAATGAAATATTTTGAAGCAGTGATCAATGAGTAATAATCAAATTTTGTACTGTACGTAATCGTGTAAGCCTTAGTAATTGGCTTTAAAAATTTAATCTCAAAACCCTCATTCACCTTAAATTCACCAGAGCCTAAATTGGTGATCTCATAATCTGTACCTTCAACAAGCGCAGGCGAAATATCCGGTTTCCCGATCAGTTGCAATCCTGCGTTAGTAAATTTATCGGTAAGTACCAGGTTTGTCATAGTTCTGCTGTCTTCATTAACCTTAATAGTCCATTTCACGGTCTTGTTCAAGTAGTCTACATCCGTACCGTTATTTACAGCCTGCTTGTTCAAAATACGTTGGGTAGTCGAAGTACTCGCTTGAACAGTTTGCCCGTTATAAGTCGCCTTATTTACGATGCTCTCACCAGTGTATACCCGCTCAGCTACCTTTGTCTTATAGACAATCCGGTAGGCAGATTGAATATCATGGTTGAACTGAAGCTTAAATCCAGCTGTACCTGATACGTCAGGTAGTTGGGTAAGCGTATAATCCGTATCTGCAAGCAACGTTCCGTCATCTGTTCCAGACCCATTTTGATCGAGCTTGACTTTATAGATAATCATTGAATCAGCAACATAGTCTTGGGTTATGTTGAAATAGTCAGTCAGGACAGCATTATTTGACGTTATTGACTTTTCATTATAATTGAACCGAATCTCCCAAGTAATAGTCTCATCTGAGGAATTATATCCGCTTGTAAACTTTTCCAGCGTTTTGCCCAAGTTAATATTAACCTCTGCAGAGGCAGATTGAGGTGAGCCATTAGCAGTCAGTGTAGCTGTATTATTAAACTTTGTTTGCTCTGTAGTACTTATGTTCTTGGTAGTAAACTTTATCCGGTAGGCTTCATTTATTGAATTTTTGAATTTCAGATCCAGTTTGGTCAGATCACTTGCGGTCGTGTCATAGAGTGCAGAACTGACCTGCCCGCCAAGGGTTAAGTTTCCTTTAACATCCACCGTCAAGGCATATACAGCAATAGAAGCCGGATCCAGCTCCAAGCCTGTCTGCATGGGGTCCGTAATTACAGCATTATCAAGTTTGTTCAAAAGCGTATTTACATCAACCGTCCAGTCAATACTGCTGGCATTATATTTTTGCGGCATTGGTGTTCCGGTTTTGGTGATAGCTTTGCCGTTACTGGGTTGAACCTGGAGTGTAATTGAGTTATTGGCATTTCCCGCTATCGGAAAATGGAGCACCTGCGTTGTGCTGCCGGTAACTGTAGTTGAGCTTAGGGTAGATTCAACCCAAAAAGTGCCTTTTATATCTAATAGCCCTTCAATATTTTCATTAAAAACAAATACGACTTTATTATCAGCACCTACAGTATAAGTACCGATTCCATTAGCGAATTCACTATTAACCAGCGTACCGGAATACGTTTGATTAATTTTTAATTGGGAAGGAAGGGTGTACGTGTATGTAGCGCCTTTGTCATACTTTGCATCCGGAAGCTCATATGTCAAATTCAGCTTAACCATAGAATCCAGCTTGTACACACTATCCGTAACCTGCATCCCATTTTCGTAAACCGAGAGTGTTACAGTTTTAACAATATCTTCGGTAATTTCTGTGTTCACTGCATCCGCATTTACATTGGTGAAGAAACCCATTGCCTGAGCAAATGTTGTTACAAATAGTATTATTCCAAGCCCCAGTGCCCATTTTTTCTTTTTCAATAATCTCAAGACCTCTCCCTCTTTCATATGTATAATTTGTTCTTACCTCAGTCGTGGAATGATCAGATTAGACATTAGAGCAGTGACATGAACATTTTCTGAACAGCTAAGTAATTTCTCCATTTCTCACTCCAATTTCCTAAAAACCGCTTAGTATTGACAAAGAAAGTGCCAAAAGGCGTGTTTATGACAAGTTAAATTGTAACTAAAGTCACTGATAAATCACTGACAAACCGCTCATAGACCATAATTCCCCCAGGAAAAACAAAAAAAGCCATCCGGTCAGCAGAATGTTCTGCTGGCCCAATGGCTTAACCATAGGTTTCAATTAAGTTAAAGCTACTATATATACCGTTTACAGGCTGGCCTGGTCAGCCGGGAGCAGCGACTTACGCTTCTCAATCAGCTTGTTCAGCGCATCCAGATAGGCTCTGGCACTCGCTTCCAGAATATCGGTACTGAGTCCGCGGCCCTGCGCTGCGATTTCGCCTTGGGACAGCACAACATGAACCTCACCCTGCGCGTCTTTGCCTCTGCTGACTGCCTTGATCGAATAGTCTCCCAAGGTGACTTCTTCACCAGTAGCCTGATCAATGGCGTTATAGATCGCGTCTACGGAACCATTGCCCTCAGCAACTGCCACAATCGGCTGCGGCTCCTGCCCGTTAATAATAACTTTGGCCGTTGGCGTAGCTTCATTACCATAAGTCACATATATCGTCTGCAGGCTGAAGGTCTCCGGTGTATCGATCAGCTTCTCTTCCAGAAGAGCCAGAATATCCTCATCCGAGACTTCCTTCTTCTTGTCCGCCAGATCCTTGAACTTGGCAAAAGCGGCATTCAGCTCTTCCTCCGGGACGTCATAGCCCAGATCACTGAGCTTGTCGCGGAAGGCATGGCGTCCGGAGTGCTTGCCGAGCACCAGCTTGCTCTCTTTGAGGCCGATCGTTTCAGGTGTCATGATCTCGTAGGTGGTCTTCTCCTTCAGCATGCCATCCTGATGAATACCGGATTCATGGGCGAAGGCGTTGGCACCGACGATGGCTTTATTCCCGGGCACTACCATCCCGGTCAGCTTGCTGACCAAGCGGCTGGTACGGGATATTTCCGACAGGACCAGTGAAGTTTTGGCGTCAAAAAATTCGCTCCGGGTCTCCAGCGCCAGAGCTACCTCTTCAATCGCTGTATTTCCTGCCCGCTCACCAATGCCGTTAATGGTCCCTTCGATCTGATCCGCACCATTCTGAATGGCAGCCAGCGTATTGGCGGTGGCCATCCCCAGATCATTATGACAATGTGCACTGAGCTGTACACGTTCGATATCAGGCACCGTATCCTTCAGGAATTTGAAAATAGCTCCGTATTCCGAAGGATTCAAATAGCCCACAGTGTCAGGGATGTTCACCACATTGGCACCTTCACGGATCGCCATCGACACCATTTCAGCCATGAAATCACGTTCTGTCCGGCCGGCATCCTCCAAAGAGAACTCCAGCTTGGGGAAATATTTCTTGGCATAACGGATAGCCGACTGCGCAGTTTCCAGTACCTGTGCTTTATCCATACGGAGCTTGTGCTGGCGGTGAATCGGTGATGTAGCAAGAAAAATATGAATACAAGGATCCTGTGCACCCTGCAGCGCTTCCTTAACCGCATCGATATCACTCTCTCTAGAACGGGAGAGGCCAATCAAAGTGACGTTCTTCACGGCTCTGGCCACTGCGTTAACCGCAGCCAGATCTCCGGGTGAAGCCGCAGGGAATCCAGCTTCCATCCGGTCAATTCCCAGCTTCTCCAGCTGATAGGCGATTTCCACCTTCTCGCGCGTGTTGAGGTTCACACCCGGTGACTGCTCTCCGTCACGCAGCGTCGTGTCGAACACATATATTTTCCGCATGCTGAGCACCTCCTGCAAATTGTCCATAAATCCCCAAATGCGGCTCGCAAAATTACGGCCGCATCTGAGAATCACCTATGGTTCATGTAGTCTTAAGTATATGTCCTATTTCTTAATCCAGTGCATCATTTCACGCAGCTGGCTTCCTACCACTTCTACCGGATGAGCGGCTTCATTGCGGCGGGTAGCAGTCAGGAAGGCGCGGCCGGATTGGTTCTCAAGGATAAAGTCGCGGGCGAATTTACCTTGTTGAATATCGGACAGCACTTCTTTCATTGCTTTTTTAGTTTCATCCGTGATGATGCGTGGTCCAGTTACATAATCACCGTATTCAGCTGTGTTGCTGATGGAATCGCGCATAGTGGCAAGTCCGCCTTCATACACCAGGTCCACAATCAATTTCATTTCATGCAGACACTCGAAGTATGCCATCTCAGGAGCATAACCGGCTTCTGTCAGTGTTTCGAATCCGGCTTTGATCAGTGCGGATACACCGCCGCAGAGGACAGCTTGTTCACCGAACAAATCTGTTTCTGTTTCTTCACGGAAGGAAGTTTCGATAACTCCTGCACGGGTACAGCCGATACCTTTGGCATATGCAAGTCCGATCGCCTTGGCATTACCGGTTGCGTCCTGTTCAATGGCGATCAGGCCGGGAACTCCGAAGCCTTCAACATAAGTACGGCGGACCATGTGGCCCGGGGACTTAGGTGCTACCAGCAGCACGTCTGCATCCTTAGGAGCAACGATTTGACCAAAATGTACGTTAAAGCCGTGGGAGAACATCAGAGCCGCGCCATTCTTCAGGTTCGGTTCAATTTCATTCTTATATACGGATGCCTGTGTTTCGTCCGGCATGAGAATCTGCACTACATCTGCACGGGATACTGCTTCTGCAACAGACAATACTTCAAAACCGTCATTCTTCGCAGTTTCAAATGATTTGCCTTCACGCAGGCCGATGACAACCTGGAGTCCACTGTCACGCAAGTTCTGTGCCTGAGCATGCCCTTGGCTTCCGTACCCGATTACTGCAATTGTCTTTCCTTTTAATACGCTAAGTTCTGCATCCTGTTCATAGTACGTTGTAACTGCCATTGTCAATATCCTCCTTTAATTTGGACCCATCGTAAAGAGCGGGTGCTTCAAGAGCGCAGGGCTTCAATACTTATGCATTGGCGTCTCCTCAAGCCCCCGCTCTTTCGCGGGAAAACCTAACCATATCTTAATAAATTAATGCAAGCAAGCAGTAATTCGTTAAAGCTATAAATTGTGACGATCAGGCATTGCCGCGAATCATCGCCGTTACACCTGTTCGTGACAGTTCCTTAATACCATACGGCTTCAGCAGCTCAATCATAGCATCAATTTTCTGGGTCTCTCCAACTACCTGTACTAATAAGCTAGTTGTTCCGATATCCACTACCGAGGCCCGGAAGGTTTCGACCACACCCATAATCTCAGGCCGTTCAGCCGGATCAGCCTTGACCTTAATCAGCGCCAGCTCACGGGCAACCATAGGCTTGGAGCCAAGATCAATGACCTTGATGACATCAATCAGCTTATAGAGCTGCTTCTCAATCTGCTCAAGCGTATGCTGGTCTCCAAGAGTAACGATAACCATCCGGGACAGCCCAATCTCTTCAGACTGGCCTACAGTAATACTCTCAATATTGAACCCCCGGCGGCCGAACAGTCCGGATACCCGCTGCAGCACACCCGGCTGGTCATTTACAAGCACGGAAATCGTATGTCTCATCACCGCTATTCATCCCCCATCAGCATTTGATCAATGGTTGACCCTTGGGTTACCATCGGGTAGACATTCTCGTCTTTAGGGACAACGAATTCTACCAGGACGGGTCCAGGTGTTTCCAGGGCTTCTTTCCACGCGGCTCCGGCTTCCTCTTTATTCGTAGCCCGCAGACCCTTAACTCCGTAAGCTTCAGCCAATTTCACAAAATCCGGACTGCCGGCAAGATCGGTATAGCTGTAACGCTTCTCATAGATGAGATTCTGCCATTGCCGGACCATTCCCAGTACCTGATTATTGATTACGACGATTTTGACCGGAATCTTATTAATCGCGCAAATCGCAAGTTCCTGTGAACACATCTGCATGCCGCCGTCACCATTAATGGAGACTACCAGCCGCTCCGGATGTGCCATTTGCGCCCCGATTGCCGCAGGGAAGCCGAAGCCCATTGTACCAAGACCACCCGAAGTAATCCATGCACGAGGGTGATTGAATTTGTAATATTGTGCAGCCCACATCTGGTGCTGTCCTACGTCAGTAGTAACAATTGCCTCGCCTTTAGTGGTGTCATTAATCATTTGAATTACCCATTGCGGTTTCAGCTCTGCCTCAGAATCTTTATAACGCAACGGCTGATCCAGCTTCCACTGGGCGATTTGCGTTCTCCAGGCATCCGCATTCGCGGCCCGCTTCACATCAGGGATCAGCATTTCCAGCACGGTTTTTACATCGCCAACGATCGGAATATCAGGCGATACATTCTTGCCGATCTCCGCCGGATCAATATCGATATGAACAATCTTGGCTTTTGGAGCAAAACCATCCAGCTTACCGGTTACACGGTCATCAAACCGGGCACCGATATTAATCAGCAGGTCGCATTGTTGAATCGCATTGTTCGCTGTATAGGTACCGTGCATGCCCGGCATTCCCATCCACAGATCCTCCGCACTCGGATAACAGCCGAGACCCAGCAATGTTGTAGTAATAGGAATTTCTGTACGCTTCACGAATTCATACATCGCCTCATGCGCTCCGGAGTAAATGACCCCGCCGCCTGCAATAATAATCGGACGCTCTGCAGCAGCAATGGCCTTCACCAGCTTATCAAGCTGAAGCTTGTTAGGCACTGTGCGCGGGTTGTAACCGCGAAGGTTAACGCCTTGCTGCTGAACCGGCGTGAACAATGTCTTCGCAGCCGATACATCCTTCGGAATATCAATCAGCACCGGACCCTTGCGTCCGGTATTCGCGATATGGAATGCCTCATGAATAATTCGCGGCAGGTCTTCAACATCCCGTACCAGATAGCTGTGCTTCGTAATCGGCATCGTTATACCAGTAATATCCGCTTCCTGAAAAGCATCTGTGCCGATCAGGCTGGAGAATACGTTCCCGGTGATTACCACCAGCGGAACAGAGTCCATGAATGCAGTAGCAATTCCTGTTACCAGATTAGTTGCCCCCGGGCCTGAAGTGGCGATACATACGCCTGCTTTGCCGCTCGCTCTGGCATATCCGTCAGCCGCATGAATCGCTCCCTGCTCATGGCGTGTCAGAATATGTTTGAAATCATCGAATCCATAAAGAGCATCATAGATATAGAGTACAGCCCCGCCCGGATATCCGAATACAGTATCCACACCTTCCAGTACTAGACTGCGCAGCAGGACTTCAGACCCTGTAATCACCTCAGGATTTTTCCATTTCTCACGTAACTGCTCTATAGACCGCACTTCTTCCGGTAATTGCGCGCTCATCAGTATTCCTCCCTTCGATTGTTCACATTCATTATTCAAATGACAGGACGTCTTTTATACAACAATTAATATTGGCGAACGGGCCGTAAATCCTCCTCATTCAACAAAAAAACCTCTCGCCTCCCACGCGCAGAATAAGCGCGTGAGGGACGAAAGGTTTAGCTTCCGTGGTACCACCCATGTTTGCATTCCATCTCACGATGAAATGCCTTATCAGGATACAAAAATCCATCGATGTAGGCAGGGCCCAAATCTCTGTAACCTGAAGTCCCTAACGCGGACTAGACGATTCCCCCTAATAATTCCAACGCTCTTGCTGATGGACCTTTCAGGGAAACAGCTCCGAGGTGAGCTCGTATATAAGGGATTTTGGTGGAGGTTGCAGCAATTCCTCTCACTCTCTGAACAAAAGAGCCCTTAAAACTTCGTCCTCTTCATCGCCGATACATGTATGTTCGTTAAAATGTTTAGACACATTATATGATTTCCTCACACGGTAAGTCAATACCCATCTTCCGGATATATATTAAATTCTTCACAAAATGTTGTTCTACCCTTTCCGGAACGCCCACACCAAGCAGGGCATATGATGTACGACAATGCGTGGAAAGGGGGCATTTTATGATTCGTTACCGCAGACCCAAGCAGGATGACACCGTCATTTTTGACTTGATTGAAAAGCAGCTTGTCCCGCTATCCCATCTTCCACAGACGATTATCAATCAGGTCAGAAAAGATCTGCCCCGCCGTCTGGGGCAAGGCGTTACTCTCGTGGCTTGTCCTGACTATGAGAGTGATCCGCTGGGGTTCGTACACTTTATGCTGCATGGAGATTTGTTATATATCGATATGCTCGCCATTGCGCCTAATGCAAGGCGTAGGCGTTACGGGAATATGCTGATGGACAGAGCGGAGCGGTTTGCACTATCACGTGCATGCCGGCGGGCTAAGGTTTCTGTGGATACCGGAAATACAGCCGGTCTTGCCTTTTATGAAAAACTGGGCTACAGCGTAGCCCGTTATCAACCGCAAAACTACTGTTATGAGCTTGAAAAACAGTTTATCTGACGAACTCTGACCGCTCTACAGCTTAAAAGAATCCAATAGGCGGAACACCATAACCGGGACCAGGACCATAACCGCCGTAAGGACCGGGAACAGGCCCAGGGCCGTAACCATATCCGCCTCCGTAAGGAGCCCCTCCATATCCATAACCCCCGCCGCCATAAGCGTATGGAGCCGTACCGACGGCCAGCAAATCAAATAATACAAGCGGAATCAATGCTTTGGTTTGTACTTTTTTACCACTGATACGCTGTAAAACAAGACGGTTGCCCGAAACACGGAGTAACTTGCCCATCACCTTGGAGCCGTCTTTTTTTACTGCAACGATATTTCTACCCACCAGCTTCATGACTTGTTTTTTCGTAACCGGCTGTGCCATAATATCCCTCCTAATGAGTTTCTTAAGCAGTCTATTCGCCTCAGCCGGTATTTGCCTGTACATCTGTCCTGCCCGAATCATGAAGGAGCAGCATCACCGCGAATAAAAAAAACGCATTTCCGGATAACCGAAAATGCGCACTGCAACGAAAGAGAATTAAACAAGGAGAAACTGACCCTAGCGTTTACCCGGGTCGTACGGTTCCCCCAGAGCCTTAGGTGCCGAAGAACGTCCGACTGCACTTACCAGTACGATGATAGTTAGTACATAAGGAATCATGAAAATGAATTCCTGCGGAATGCTCTTGGACCATTCAAACAATTGCACATAGTTACGGATGGCCTGGGACAGACCGAAGAACACGGCCGCTCCGAAAGCACCCAGCGGATTCCATTTACCGAAGATCATCGCTGCGATGGCAATGAAGCCTTGTCCGGAGATGGTATTATGCGCAAACGTACCCGTAGTTGTCAAAGTAATCGTGGCTCCGCCGATACCAGCCAGCAGGCCGCTCAGCATTACGCCAATATATCTCATCTTGTTTACATTTACACCCAGTGTATCTGCTGCACTCGGATGTTCACCGACTGCACGCAGACGGAGTCCAAACGGAGTTTTGAACAGGACGAAATAAATAACAATCACCAATATAATCGCTAAGTAGGTCGTTGGATAGGAATTAAAAATCCCTTCCCCGATCACTGGTATCTTGGAAAGTCCGGGAATGGATAATTTGCTAAAACCATCGATCAGCGGAGTTTCACCCGAACCGTCGAAGATTAGCTTAACCATATACAGTGTACTGCCTGCGGCAAGGAAGTTGATGACCGTACCACTTATCGTCTGGTCGGCCTTGAAGGTTATTGAAGCCACCGCATGAATCAGTGAACCAATCACACCCACAGCCATGGCACAAAGCACACCAACCCAAGGCGCCCATTCACCCATTCCTGCTTCCTGAGCGTAGTACCCGCCTACTGCTGCAGCAAATGCACCAAACATCATCAAGCCTTCAAGTCCGATGTTGACGACACCGGATCGTTCAGAGAAGATGCCGCCAAGGGCGGCAAATATAAGCGCCGTGGAAAAAACAAGCGTTGTATTGAGCAGTTGGCCTAAGACTTCCATCTATAACACCTTCTCTTTCTTGCGCTTGAAGTAAAACGGTTTGAGCACCCAGCGTACAATGCCTTGCGCAGCAATGAAGAAAATAATTGAACCGATGACAATACGGATCAGCTCCGGAGGTACATCAGCACCAAAGCTCATCCCTGCAGAGCCATACGTAAGCGTACCGTATAGAATAGCAGCGAGAATGACGCCGAGCGGATGAGTCAGCCCCAGCAGAGCCACAGCGATACCATCGAATCCATAACCAGGTGATGCCGCGAATACCGATTGATAATGGAACACACCCAGTACTTCACCAGCGCCCGCCAATCCGGCGAACACACCACTGATGAACATCGCCTTGATCACATTGCGTCCTACATTCATCCCTGCATATTCTGCAGCATGCGGGTTCAAACCTACCGCACGCATTTCGTAACCTTGCTTGGTTTTCCACAAATAGACGTAGAAGAATGTCGCCGCTACAAGGGCAATAACCGTTCCCCAGTGCAGACGGGCATTGTCGAATGTGGAGAACAGGAAAGTCATCGACAGCGATGCCGGGTTATCTTCCGAACGGTTCTGCCCCTGTAAGAGCAGGAATGTCCGGACAATATAGTTCGACAGGAAGAGGGCAATCCAGTTCAACATGATCGTAGTAATAACTTCGTTGATTCCGCGTTTGGCCTTCAGGTAACCGGCAATCCCCGCCCAAAGTCCGCCGCATACACCCGCTGCAATCACCGCAAGAGGTACAAGCAGGAATGCAGGCAATACGCCGCCAAGCTTGATGCCGACTACTGATGCAGCCGTCATACCGATCATTACCTGGCCATCCGCACCAATGTTAAACATACCTGAACGAAAAGCAAAGGCTACCGCTAGACCTGTGAACATTAGCGGAGTCATCTCGCGTACAGCTTCACCGAAATCGTATGGACTGCCGAATACGCGTTTGAATAACGCCGAGTAGGCTGCGACCGGATCGTATCCGCCAATCAGCATAACGATAGCGCCGACCAGGAAACCCAACAGAATCGCAATAAGCGGAATAATGTAGGTGTCTGTAGCGAATATTTTTTTGATTCTAGACATCCGCGTGGCCTCCCCGCTTCAAGCTGCCCGCCATCATCAGACCCAGTTCCTGGTCATTCGTATCCTGCGGGAATACTTCTCCGACAATCTGTCCTTCATAAATAACGGCAATTCTGTCAGATACATTCATAATCTCGTCCAATTCAAAAGAGATCAGCAATACGGCTTTACCCTGGTCACGCTGGGCAATCAGCTGCTTCTGAACAAACTCAATGGCTCCAACATCAAGGCCACGTGTAGGCTGTGCTGCAATCAGAAGGGTCGGATTTTTGTCTATTTCCCGCGCAATAATCGCTTTCTGTTGATTACCGCCGGATAATGACCGGGCTTTGTTCTCAATTGAAGGCGTGCGTACATCGAATTGCTTCACCAGATCCTCTGCATGCCGGTTGATAACATCCTTATTCAAGAATCCGTTCTGATTGTACGGGCTCTTATAATAGGTTTCCAGCACCATATTCTCACTCACGGTGAAATCAAGTACCAGTCCATGCTTGTGCCGGTCTTCGGGGATGTGGGAGACATTCATTTCAGACACTTTACGCGGAGAGAGGTTGGCAATTTCCTTGCCCGAAACTGTAATTGAACCGGAATCGATCTTGCGCAAACCGGTAATCGCCTGAATAAGCTCGCTTTGTCCGTTGCCGTCGACTCCTGCAATCCCCAGAATCTCGCCCGCTTTCACTTCAAAGCTGAGGCCGTTCAGCACAGCGACCCCATCCTTGCTTTTACTTCTGACATCCGACAGCTTCAGGATGCCTTCACCAATATGTGCCGGCTGCTTGTCTACTTTAAAGGTAACACCGCGTCCGACCATTTTTTCGGCCAGCTCGTTCGGATTCGTGCCGGAGGTCTTGACGGTATCAATTACCTTGCCCCGCCGGATAATGGTTACACGGTCAGAAATCTGCATAATTTCTTTCAGCTTATGGGTAATAAGTATAATGGACTTGCCTTCGGCAACGAGCCGCTTCATAATCGCCATCAGTTCAGTAATTTCCTGAGGCGTAAGTACAGCGGTCGGCTCGTCGAATATAAGTATATCCGCTCCGCGGTACAGGGTTTTCATAATTTCTACCCGTTGCTGCATGCCTACCGAAATGTCATGAATTTTGGCATTTGGATTGACTTGAAGACCGTACTGCTCCGATAGCTTACGAACCTGCTCCGCAGCGGATTTATAGTCGATTTTAAGACCTTTTTTCGGTTCCATTCCCAGAACAATATTCTCTGTTACCGTAAAAGGCTCTACTAGCTTGAAATGTTGGTGAACCATACCAATGCCAAGCTCAATAGCCTTATTAGGGTTATCGATAATAACCGGTTTCCCGTCGATTTCGATGCTGCCTTCATCGGGCTGGTACAGTCCGAATACGATATTCATCAAGGTTGATTTGCCTGCCCCGTTCTCACCAAGCAGCGCATGAATCTCCCCTTTTTCCAGCGTCAGACTGATAGAGTCATTCGCGACAATACCGGGAAAGCGTTTTGTGATTTGCTTCAACTCTACGACAGGAGCCGCAGCACTCATGGAATCACCCTCATCACAGAATATATAATACTGCCTTATAGACACGGCTGTACCGCCCTATGCAGGACGGTACCGCTGTGTATACCTATAACAAATGTTGTAACAGAGAACAAGGCCAGCTCAAGTAACCGGCCTTGTTTCTTGATATGGTTAAATCCAGTAAAGGTGAGGCAACGAATTACTCGGCAGGAACAGTGATTGTTCCATCGATGATTTGTTTGCTGTACTCGTCAACTTTAGCCAGGATTTCAGCAGAAACGTTAGCTTTGGATGTTTCAGGAAGGCCTACGCCGTTGTCTTTCAGACTAAGAACAGTTGTAGTGCCGCCTTTGAATGTTCCGTCAACCACTTGCTGGGAAACCTTCTTAACCGCTTCGTCAACACGTTTGATCATGGAAGTCAAAGTTACGTCGTCGCCAAATTCCAGGGATTGGTCTTTGTCTACGCCGATAACCCATACTTTAGTACCGCCAGCTTTGTTGCGGGATTTAGCTTCATTGAATACGCCGTTACCTGTAGCGCCGGCAGCCGGGAAGATGATGTCATTGCCTGCATCATACAGGGTAGCAGCCAGGGATTTACCAGTATCAGGCTTGTCATAAGCTCCTGCATAAGTAATCGTTACATTCGCACTAGGGTTAACTGCCAATACGCCGGCTTTGAAGCCAACTTCAAAACGTTTGATAACCGGGCTTTCCATACCGCCGATGAAGCCTACTTTGTTAGTTTTGGTTGTCAGACCTGCAACAACACCCACCAGGAAGGATCCTTCGTTCTCAGCAAATGTTACGGATTCAACGTTAGGAGCTTCTACTACGCTGTCGATGATCGCCAGATTAGCAGTAGGGTTCTCAGTAGCAACCTTCAATACTGCGTCGCCAAGGTCAAAGCCGATTCCCCAAGTCAGGTCGTAGCCGCCTTTAACGAATTGGTTAAGGTTTGGCTCGTAGTCTGCATTGGATTTACTTTGCAGGTATTTGATTTCCGCGCCAGATTCTGTTTCCAGAGCCTGCAGGGCTTCCCAAGCGGATTGGTTAAAGGATTTGTCATTAACGCCGCCCACGTCAGTTACGAGACCTAGTTTGACAGCCTTAGGAGCCTCAGTTGCTGCTGGTGCTTCTGTAGCTGCTGCATCTGTGGTTGGTGCAGTAGTTGCTGCTCCAGCATTGGTGTTTGCGTTGTTATTGTTTCCGCATCCTGCCAAAATAACAGTGAATGCCATAACCATAACTAAAGATAGTTGGTAAAACTTCTTCATCGAATGTGATCCCCCTTAGAAAATTGGATGTCTTCTGTGTTCTGCTTGGACATACCATTAGAACAAATTATACCTGCAAAAAAAGCTAAAATCCAGTCTATTAATGACCTCAGGTCAATAATAATTTGCATTTTTCAACAAGAAACCGCTTACCATGACATAGCATGTAACCACTATGTATGATAGGTGTCAGGAAACCTCAAAATTCATCTTGTGATACCCGCGCATTAACGTTATTATTGCACAGTGATGGCTTTTCTATTATCATGAATGTTTACATATTGTTTGCAAAGGGAGTTACTGAAATGGATCAAGAAAACAAACCTCAAGTTGTTCCGGCCTCTAAATACTGCCACGAATCCCGCGTATTCAAAACCGGCCGTGTCTTCCCGAATGATGTTAACAACCACAAAACATTGTTTGGTGGCAAACTGATGAGCACAATTGATGAAGTTGCCTCCATCTCGGCCATGCGCCACTGCCGTGCGAATGTGGTAACCGCCTCCGCTGACTCTGTAGACTTCCTTCTGCCGATCAGGCCCACAGATTCCGTCTGCTTCGAATCCTTCGTCTCCTGGACGGGGCGCACTAGCATCGAGGTATTCGTCAAAATCATCTCGGAGAACCTCTATACAGGCGAACGGGCTGTTGCCGCTACATCGTTTCTTACCTTCGTTGCAGTTCACGAAGATGGCACTCCATCTCCGGTTCCGGCCATCATTGCCGAGACTGAGGAAGAGAAGCTGATCTGCCAATCGGCCAACGAGCGTTCGGAGCTGCGCAAGATCAGACGCGCCAGCAGCAAGAAGCTGGCTTCACAGCTCAGCACAACAAAGTACTGGGAATAGCACTCCTCCGGAATTCTGTTCCTTCAATATAGCAGGGAGCAGTAGCTCAGCCTTCGGGCACAAAAAAGCACCGTCACGCGGGACAACCCGCAGGCGGTGCTTTTCGGTTTATATCATTCTTACGCGTTGATCTTCTCTTTGGCAACTACAGCCAGGGAGTTGAATGCATTCAGATCGTTCACTGCCAGATCAGCCAGCATCTTACGGTTCACTTCTACGCCAGCCAATTTCAGGCCGTATACAAGCTTGCTATAGGAAAGACCGTTCAAACGCGCTGCTGCGTTGATACGAACGATCCACAGTCTGCGGAAGTTACGTTTAGTCTGACGACGGTCACGGTAAGCGTAAACCATCGATTTCATTACTTGCTCTTTAGCTGTTTTAAAAATGCGGTGCTTGGAACCGAAGTAACCTTTTGCCAGTTTCAATACTTTTTTATGTCTACGACGAACTACAAATCCGCCTTTAACTCTTGCCATATTAATAAACCTCCCAAAAATGTGTAATTAACTATTTCAAGTTAGCAAGTCCTTGTTTCAAACGTCTTACATCCCCAGGGGCCATTACTGGATTGCCGTTCAATACGCGTTTTGCGCGTTTCGATTTGTGGGACAGCAAGTGGTTCTTGTGAGCTTTGTAACGCAATACTTTACCAGTTCCAGTGATCTTAAAGCGGCCTTTCAGGCTGCTATGTGTTTTCATTTTAGGCATGGTGTTTCCTCCTTGAATATTATGCGGCGCCAAATTGCTGTGCAAGTGACTCCAGGATTATTGGGCTTTTGGAGCCAAAATCATAATCATGCTGCGGCCTTCCAGCTTAGGCTGGCGCTCAACAACAGAAATATCTTCCACTTCGTTCTTCACACGCTCCAGGATCTTCTGGCCGATACTCGCATGGGTAATCTCACGTCCGCGGAAACGAACGGAGCACTTCACTTTATCGCCTTCGCCCAGGAACTTGATAACATTGCGGAACTTGGTCTGATAATCATGTTCTTCAATGTTAGCACGGAACCAGACTTCCTTGATATCCACGATCTTCTGGTTCTTGCGCGCTTCCTTCTCTTTCTTCTGCGTTTCATAACGGAACTTGCCGTAATCCATGATGCGGCATACCGGCGGTTTCGCCTGCGGTGCTACATTGACTAAATCAAGATTAAGATCGATCGCCATCTGCAACGCCTCGCGGATCGGTTTGATCCCGATTTGTTCACCTTCTGCTCCAACCAGCCGAACCTCTTTGGCCCGAATTTCATCATTGATCATATGTTCCTTACTGATAATACTCCACCTCCGGATCTTCTTGTAATGCGGTTCTCCATAAAAAAGGGATGCCGGTAACTCCCCGACACCCCGTTTGATCAACGTTCATGAATTATAACCATTCATAAAGCATTGAGATCAAAACCAGCCGGCAATTTAGCCGTTCAGGTGAGAAGCCGGTGCTTCTGCTTGCAATCCCTATGTTTTGCATACTTGAATACTATACAACACTGAGCGAACAGTGTCAATATCTTCTCCAAAAAATACTTAGATAACAATCAGGCATTATACTACACTTGCTTGCTCTGCACTTCTTCAAGCCGCACCACACGCGTGTGCTTGGTATGGCTCCATTGCTTGTTGTTCTGCGTGAAGAACGCGTAGAACGTAATGGGGTACCACGAGAGCAGATAAACCGGGAAGGCCAGGAGGTACAGATATACCTTTTTGAACTTCACCTTCTCAAGCGCCATGGCCAGCAGGAAGGTCAGAATATTGGCTCCAATGGCAAAGTAGCTCAGCCAGAGCGGCAAATGACCGTAAATATTAGCAATATGCGGACCATCGAACATGGAGTTATCGATCCACATTACAGCCGTCATCAGGAATGTCAGCAGCACAATGTAGACATTCGCTCCATAGAGCGCCAAGTCAAACTTCGTGAGGCTGCGTTCTTTGATGCTCTGCCACAGCAAAGGGAAGAAATAACGGCGGGCGACTGTGAAATGCCCCTGCATCCAGCGCAGACGCTGTCTGGAGGAAGCCTTGAACGTAAGCGGCTTCTCATCGAAGACCTTGGCATCATAGTTGAATCTTGGATACACACCCTTAGAAGCGCTGCGCATGGTGAATTCCAAATCCTCAACCAGACTTGTAGCCCCCCAGCCCATTTCTTTGAGCAGGTTCGTCTCGAAGCACATGCCTGTTCCGCCGAGGAAGTTGGCCATCTTCAGATTATGGCGCGACAGCTGCCAGAGCCGGTTGATGTACCAGTAGGATACACCATAAGCAGCGGTAATCCATGAATCCTCCGGATTCTTGGTATCAATATAACCTTGAATTACACGTCCCCCTGAACATAGATCATTGTTCATTTCGGTCAGGAATTCGGTATGCGCGAGGTTGTCGGCATCGAACATCACGACAGCATCATACTGGCGGGGCAGCGCCCACAGCTCCTTGAGCATCCACTCGATAGCATACCCTTTTCCGCGAAGATTCGTGTTGGTACGTACACAGGCATTCATGCCGTGCTCCCGTACGATGGCTGCTGTATTATCCGTACAGTTATCGCAGATGACAAATACATCGTACAGTTCCTGGGGATAATTAAGCTGTTTCAAATTTTCCATTAACGCGCCAACTACTTCTTCCTCGTTGTGCGCGGCAACCAGTACGGCAAATGACTTTTGCGGCGCATACTTAACCTTGTTCTTTTTCTTGTGCAGTCCAAACAGCGAGAATGCAAACTGATAAACTGCAATTGCCGCCAAGATCACTTGGAGCGTAACAAACAATGCGTCTGTCATGATCTTTTGATGCCCCCTTTTTCCAAGTCTAGATGTTCTCTTTCTCTCTCAGGCTTGTTAACGTTCTTTCTGACCCTTTTGTTGCATCCCTTACAGCAGACAAGAATTATCCCTTTTTCTCGGGCAGGCTTCCGATTGTGTATTAGCCCCGTTCCTAAGATATGAACATGGTATCCGGATCATGGCCGAATCCTTATTTCTCTGTTACCTTATAAACGGGATCTTCCTGCTTGAATCATTGTAGACGCATTGGGGTACACAAGTCAAAACTGGCATTTTTCGAGTGATTCCGAGCTTTTTCTTGAAATGGACTGCCTTAAAAAAGTATGATAAAGACAGCTTCAGGTCTTGGAACCTGCTGCTTAAGCTGCGCCAAATATCTTTAGCCGGACTAACGGAGGGACAAGATATGAGACCTTTTTTCAAGAAACTGCATCTCTTGGAGCGGCTTCTCTTTCAATGGATTAACGGACGGCTGCACAACCGCTTTCTGAACTTCTGGCTCTGGTACCTCACTCATCTCGGAGGAGCTACGAGCTCCATTGGTATCAATCTTCTAATCTGGGCACTGTGTCCACAGCCATGGAGAACTACAGGACTGCAGGCACTGACCGCGCTGGCAGTAAGCCATCTGCCCGTTGCCGTTGCCAAAAAGCTCTATCCGCGCATGCGGCCTTATCTGGCGCTGCCGGGCACCAATACGTTTCATAATCCGCTTAAGGATCATTCTTTTCCTTCAGGCCATACTACAGCTATCTTCGCCTCTACGGTTCCTTATATGATGGCTTACCCTGCCCTGACCTATATCTTGCTTCCGCTCGCCTGCACGGTCGGCTTCTCCCGGATCTATCTCGGGCTGCATTATCCGTCCGATGTCATCGCTGGTGCGGTAATCGGCTCCGGCGTTGCCGCAGGCACGCTTGCGCTCTGGGTCTGACGCCCTCCCGGCTGCCGGACCCCTGAATACCACTAAAGAACAGGTGAACTATACATTGCGCAAAAAAAGAGTATTATTGCTGTCGGAAGGTTTCGGCGCAGGGCATACCCAGGCAGCATACGCGCTGTCGAGCAGCCTGCGCAAATTGTCGCCTGATGTGCAGACGAAGGTGCTGGAGCTCGGAAGCTTCCTCAATCCTAAGATGGCGCCGATCATTGTCTCGGCCTACCGTAAAACGGTGATCTCCCAGCCCCGGCTGATGGGCTATGTATACCGGCACCAGAAATCATTCAATCGTCTTACCACACTTGCCCTGCACCGCCTATTTTATACGCATACGCAAAATATTGTGAAGCAGCTGAAGCCGGACATCATCGTTTGCACTCATTTCATTCCCGGCGCTGTGGTGTCCCGACTCAAGCGGCTGAATCCGTCGCTGAAAGCGCCGCTGATCACAGTCATCACGGATTACGACGCCCATGCCAGCTGGATTAGTCCTGAAGTGGACCGATATCTGGTCTCTACACCGGAGGTCAAGGCCAAGCTTCGCCGCCGCAGTGTTGCTGCCGCCAAGATCCGGGTAACCGGTATGCCGGTACATCCCGATTTCTGGGAGCATCCTGGCCGCGATGAGATCCAGAAGCAGTTCAGCCTCCGGAACATGCCTACGGTCATGGTCATGGGCGGCGGCTGGGGCATGATGAACGATGAGGTGGTGAACGAGACCCTCGCCGGCTGGCGGGAGCAGGTGCAGCTTGTGTTCTGCCTCGGACAGAATGACAAGCTGCTGCGCGGAATGCAGGAAGACCCGCGCTACAGCCACCCCAACATCAAGCTGCTGGGCTTCACCCGTGAAGTCGATAAGCTCATGGAGGTCTCGGACCTGCTGGTCACCAAGCCCGGCGGAATGACCTGCAGCGAAGGATTGGCCAAGGGCATCCCTATGCTCTTCCATTCCCCGCTGCCGGGGCAGGAAGAAGAAAACTGCCGTTATTTCACGGCAGCCGGCTTCGGGGAACCCATAAGCTCCCTTGATGTGGTCGACCGTTGGATGGAACGGCTGCTGGGCGACTACGGGGATGTGCGGGCCAAACGCAAAGCA
Source organism: Paenibacillus sp. FSL R5-0912 (assembly GCF_000758605.1). Lineage (NCBI taxonomy): Bacteria > Bacillati > Bacillota > Bacilli > Caryophanales > Paenibacillaceae > Paenibacillus > Paenibacillus sp. FSL R5-0912. The sequence goes on along the minus strand of NZ_CP009282.1, from coordinate 1,535,394 downwards.
CACCTGGAGGAGATTTCCCGGTTCAATCCGCTGCAAAGCGCCCAGAGCATCATTGACATGCTGGAATAGCCTCCCGGATTCTTATAGAACAATGGGACTTAAGGTATGACTCTACTTATATTTGGTTGAGAAACGGCAAATGGCAGCCCTGGGAAGTTTCCCCGGACTGCCATTTGTACTATACAGCTAATAATGCGGAATGATATTCTTACCCGTGGGCGGACTACAGGCGGTATTTGTCCAACCGTGAGGCCTGATACTGCCTCATTGCCTCTTCCCCGACAATGGCCTCACAGCGCTGAATGTTCACTCCGCGTCCGTAAAATTTGGTTTCGTATTCCGTCATGACATGCTCTTCATTGATCACGCCGCCTTCATGCAGATCAAGGGAAATGTTCTTCATCTGCAGACCATAGTCGGCAAAAGCATTCAGGGAGAATTCAAACAGGCTGCGGGAATCCGTCTTCAGGTGGATTTCGCCAAGCGGACTAAGCAGCCCGCGGTATTTGTCGAGAAAACGCGGATGCGTCAGACGCCGGCGGGCATGCTTGCTCTTCGGCCACGGATCGCTGAAATTCAGGTAGATCCGCTCCAGTTCACCCGGAGCAAATACTTCCTCCGCATAATCGATATTAGCCAGTGCCACTCTGACGTTCGGCGGCGTCTCTTCCCCTGCCGGCTCCCACACATTTCTGGCTTTCTCGGCTGCACGCCGGACCAGTTCATCGTACATATCCACGCCGATGAAATTGATACCGGGATATTTGAAGCTCATTTGGCTGATGAACTGCCCCTTGCCCATTCCGAACTCCACATGAATCGGATGATCATTGCCGAACAGCTCTGACCACCGGCCCTTCAGGCTGCGTGGATCAAGGATGACCAGGTCAGTCTGCTCCTCAAGGCTTTCACGTATTCCTTTTCTTCCGCGTAAACGCATTAAGTATTCCTCCGCTTATCTCTTATTGCATTATCTGTGAATAGGGAGCTGCGAGGAAATTAGTACCCGCTTTTGTTGACAAAATCTCCACGGTTTTGGGAGTTTTGTCAACAAATTAGCGGTACTTTATTTCGTCGCAGTCTCTAGGATAACTGCCACTTGCAATATTGTGCCGAACTTGCCGTCAAAAGTAAAGGGATTTAAGCAGGAAGCTGAAATATCCCTGCAATAGTTCAAAAAAAAAAGGATTCCCCGTCCAGCCTGAAAAAGGCCGGTTGGAAAATCCCCTTTTGTTGTATTTGGAATTGGGGTCCATTTTTCAACAGTACATAGTCTACCTTGCCGGAGCGTTAAAATCAAATGTCTTCTCGAAGGCACTGCGGATCTTGCGCTGCGCTTCGGTCTTAATCTTGTGGTTGCCGTTAAATTCCACGCCTGTCAGGGCAAGGGCCTCATCGGGAGTCAGCTGCACATCAATCGAACCTTTATTATCGGGAAACACCGTTGGAGAATTCATCGTTATCACCTCTATGGTTTATTATGGACCGGACGACACGAAATTATGAATTCAAAAATGTGATTGTGGTTGCTGCAGCGGCTTTTTTACACTTTAAATATAACATATTGTGTAAGCATTTACAAGCGAAATCCCGGCTGTTTCCTGCTTATTTCTAGCCCTTTTCCGCCGGATTTCCGGGAGTAATTGTTACGCTCCTCTTTGATTTTTGATACAATGGGAAGGTTAATGAAAGGAGCTGCACATGTCTAATCTTCTACAGACCTCCTCTCCGCTTCTGTGGGGGGATAAACGGTTCCATACCTGGAACTATGAAATGCGTGACCAGATGGATACCAAGGTGTTCAAGGTCATGCTGGATGCCGGCTTCACCTGTCCAAACCGTGACGGTTCCATCGCCAAAGGAGGCTGCACTTTCTGCAGCGCCAGAGGGTCTGGTGATTTCGCCGGAAGCCGCCGCGATGATCTGGTAACCCAGTTCAACAATGTACGTGACCGCCAGCACTTGAAATGGCCAAACGCTAAATATATCGGCTATTTCCAGGCCTACACTAATACGTACGCTCCCGTTGAGGAGCTAAGGGAATATTATGAGGTTATCCTGCAGCAGCCGGGTGTGGTCGGCCTCGCCATTGCTACCCGGCCGGACTGCCTGCCCGATGATGTGGTCGAATACCTTGCCGATCTGAACAAGCGCACCTATCTGTGGGTGGAGATGGGGCTTCAGACCATCCACCAGTCCACCTCCGATCTGATTAACCGGGCGCATGATACTGCCTGTTATACCGAAGCCGTTGCGAAGCTCAGACGTCACGGTATCCGGGTCTGCACCCATATCATTCACGGGCTTCCGCAGGAAACGCACGAGATGATGCTGGAGACTGTATCTGCTGTTGCCAACATGGGCGTGCAGGGGATCAAAATCCACCTGCTTCACCTCATGCGCAAAACGCCGATGGTAAAGCAGTACGAAGCCGGTCTGCTGCGCTTCCTGGAGCAGGATGAGTATGTGAAGCTGATTGCCGACTCGCTGGAGATTCTGCCGCCGGACATGATTGTCCACCGCCTGACCGGCGATGCTCCGCGCGATGCCCTGATCGGCCCGATGTGGAGCCTCAAGAAATGGGAAGTTCTTAATGCCATCGACCACGAGCTGATTGCCCGTGATACCTGGCAGGGTAAGTATTGGAGGAAGAGCTAATGGGCTTCATGTCCGTCCTTAGCTTTGCTCATAAACTAACCGCCGAGCGGCTCGCCCCCGGCGGACGGGCCATTGACGCCACCGTAGGCGCAGGTGCCGACACCCTGTTCCTTGCCAAGGCGGCGGGGCCGCGCGGCGGGGTCTACGGCTTCGACATCCAGCACGCGGCGCTGGCTCTTGCCGGAGAGCGCCTGCGGCTGGCCCGGGAGGAAGCGCCTGCTGCGCTGTCTCCCGTGACCCTGCTGCAGCGGAGCCATGCAGCAATGGCTGAAGCCGTTCCGCCGGATTGGCGCGGAACGGTCTCTGCGGTGATGTTCAACCTCGGCTATCTGCCTGCAGGCGATGCCGACAAGACCATCATCACCGAGCCGGAGAGCACGCTGGCCGCGCTGGAGGCGGCGCTGCTGCTGCTGCGCCCGGGCGGGGTCATCACGGCCGTGCTGTATCCCGGCCACGAAGGCGGCGGCCGTGAAGCTGCCGCCGTGGAAGCCTGGGCCGCCGGACTGGCCCAGCCTCACGCGCAATCCATCGTGTATCGCCAGCTGCAGCGCGATTCCGCCCCGTATGTTGTAGCTGTAGAGAAGAAAAAAGGAGCTGATCACTAAATGGCAGTAACCAAAATGGAGCATGTTGGCATTAAAGTGGACATTCTTGAGCGTTCACTGCAATTTTACCAAGAGGTCATCGGCTTGACGCTTCAGGGTATTCTGGGCCAGCCTGGAGATGAAGTGCGTCTCGCCTTTCTCAGCTTCCCCGGACAGGCCAGTGTGGAGATTGAACTGATTGAACGGGCATTCGGGGGTCTGCCGCAGGAAGGACGGGTAAGCCATACCGCCTTCACAGTCGATGACATTGAGGAAGAGCACAGTAGACTTGCCGGACTCGGCATCCCGGGACTGACCGGTATTTCAGAGCTCGCAAACGGCAGCCGCTATTTCTTCTTCGAGGGACCGGACAGCGAGAAGCTTGAGTTCTTCCAGCCGGCGCATAGATAGCCCTGCTTCCAATCACCCTGGTATCGCTCAATCAATGTTGTAATAAGTACAACATAACCATGATGCTGCCAATAATGTGTGAGCTTAAGCCTGTCACATATGATCCGGCTTGGTTGACCCGCGTTTGACCGGTTACTTATTGGGTTATAGTCCGATGTACCGTTTAAATATTAAGTTTTAACCATTCTATAATCAGGAAGGAAGATGTTGTAATGACGAAACCATATCCTCTGAAATTTCAGCCGGAGTTCAAAGAACGTGTCTGGGGAGGCCGTGCGCTGGAGAAATTCGGCCTGGAGCTGCCGGAAGGCCATATCGGCGAAGGCTGGATGATCGCTGACCACCCGAACGGAACTTCTTCTGTAGTGAACGGCGAACTCGCCGGACTAGGTCTGGATGCCATCCGTGAGCAGTTCGGACATGAATGGTTTGGCAGCAAGGGTATTACGGAGGACGGCGGAAGATTCCCGCTGCTGATCAAGCTGCTCGATTGCAATGACAATCTTTCCGTACAGGTACACCCTACTGATGATTATGCCGGATTACCCAAGGGCGAACTGGGCAAAACAGAAATGTGGTACGTGCTGGATGCCAAGCCGGGCGCCAAAATCATCTACGGTCTGAAAGAAGGCGTAACCCGCGAGGTTCTGCAGGATGCTCTCGAGAACGGGACCGTTATGGACAGCCTGCAGGAAGTGACTGTAGCGGCAGGAGATTCTTTCTATATTCCCGCAGGCACCGTTCACGCCTTGTGCGCAGGTGTCGTTGTAGCCGAAATCCAGCAGAACTCCGACACTACATACCGGATTTATGATTACGACCGTCCCGGCCTGGACGGCAAACCGCGCGAGCTGCATATTGAGGATTCCCTGAATGTGACTGCCTATGAAGGTGCAGGCGCGACCTCGATGAAGACAGACGGTGCAGTGGCCGGTGAATGGCTGCAAATCGCCTCCTCCCCTTATTTCATCGTAGAAAAAGGTGTGGTCGCCGGTGAATGGCAGCTTGCCACCACGGACGACAGCTTCACCATTCTGGTGATCTGTGAAGGCAGCGGCCACCTGATCTGGGAAGACGGCTCCCAGCCTTATGCAGCGGGCGAATGCTATCTGCTCCCGTCCAGCCTCGGCGCCTACAGCATTGAAGGCATGTCCACCGTTCTCCGCTCTTATCTGCCGTAAGCAGCAGCGGTTTACATCCATTCATAACTGGTATACCGGGCAGATTTAGTATAACGAAGTACTCTTACGCTAGGATTGCTGAATTTAACTTTCAGGAGGACGGCGATGACAGAGAACACCTTTACCATGACCGATCCACTAGGCGTCAAAATCCATGTCTATGAATGGCTGCCGGAAGCTGGAGCCGACGTCAGAGGGGTCGTGCAGATCTCTCACGGCATGTGTGAAACGGCTGCGCGTTATGCACGTTTTGCGTCCGCGCTCACCGCAGCCGGTTATGCGGTGTATGCCAATGACCACCGGGGCCATGGCCTCACCGCCGGCCAAGTCAATCTGCTCGGCGATACCGGGGAGAACGGTTTCTACTGGATGCGCCGCAATCTGCTGCAGCTTGCGGGAATCGCCTGCTCCCGGCATCAGCATGTGCCGATTTACCTGTTCGCCCATAGCATGGGTTCATTCCTGGCCCAGAAGCTGATGTGCGAAGTAGGCAATGAGATTTACAGCGGCTTCATTCTCAGCGGCACCAATGGTCCCCGGAGCATGCTGCGGCTGGCAGAATCCCTCTCGGCAATGCAGTTAAGGCTTCAAGGAGACCACCATCGCAGCGTATTGTTGAACGGACTTGTTTTTGGCGCATATAACCGTTCCTTCTCACCGGTCAGAACAGCCTTCGACTGGCTCAGCCGTGACCAGGAGGAAGTGGATCAATTCATTGCCGATCCTTTCTGCGGAGCGATCTGCACCACCCGCTTCTTCCGGGATTTCTTCCATTTGCTGCGGGAGCTTCATACCAGGACAACGCTGCTTACTGTATGCAAAGACAAGCCTGTTTACCTGTTCTCCGGGGAGAAGGACCCTGTGGGGATGAACGGTCATGGGGTGAAACGTCTGGCTGGGCTCTACCGGAGCCAAGGAATACAGGACGTAGAGTACAAACTGTATCCTGAAGGCAGGCATGAGATGCTGAACGAGGTCAACCGGGATGAGGTCACCGCCGATGTACTGGACTGGCTTGCCCGCCACCTCCCTGCCGGCTCCATGCGGCTTCAGCCTACGGCGAATTAGCTTCAATGGAGCTTTGGCTCTGGTACCCTGGCTGACCATTCATGTAACCCGCAGGGGAAAGGATGAGAACTGTCAGCAGCTTAAGATATATCTTTAAAATAAAGCGAGGCACCCCGTACCTGACGGAGTGCCTCGCTTTCGGTTATGCTGCCAAAGTTCTGTTGCTGCCAGGGTCTCCACCTGATTGACGCCGCAGTATTTTAATTGTACCGAATACAGTTATCCCTGCTCATCCGGCTTTTCGCCGTATTTTAACTGCACGAAATACAATTATCTGCTAGGCTCTCTGCTTGAGAATGGTCTCAATCCTTACCGATTGCACCGAATTCAGGCCCAAGCTTGAGGATGATCCAATTCCAGGTTCCATCGCCCATCTGCCTTTAAAATCCCTTCAGTTTATTCCTGATAATACCTTCACTAAAACCTGTCTGTACGCATCTAAATCATATGAAGAGTTGTTTACTTTGCGCTTAGCCATATTCAAGCTGCTTAACATGGATTCTTCTAAGTCCCTTCTTGCCTTAAGCACCTGCAGAGTTCCTTCCAAGCCGGTGTAACCCTGTTTTTTGCCAAACCCTTGTTTGGTGTAATAGTCAACAAAGCCTTCAGACCATTCTTGGGGTCTCTCTTCAACAGCCTTGCCGAAGGAATACTCAAGATCGTTCTGGTCAACGTATATCAGAAGCGGATTCAGCGCTTCAGATATGGCTGCCAGTTCAACAACATAATTTGTGATGTCTTCCTTGGCAGCATCATGTTTGATCATTCCCATGGTTACAGGATTCTGTATGAAACAACAATCGAAAATATAAAGGTCAGCGCCATTTAAGGCTCTCTCCGCAAACTGCTTCCATTTTGCCGTAATCAGTTCCCTGTTTCGGTCTAGCGGCAATTCATACACATCGTGCTTCACCAAAGTATCCAGCATTTCATTTGGAATACTTGAACTGTGTTCATTGATTAGTTTCCGGTATTCCACGAAATAACTATTCCCTTGATTCCATGTATATGGGCTTAATAAATCCCTAAATTCCTCATAGGCGCTCAATAGATCATCGTATTCAACTTCATCTAGATAAGCGACTCCATCATAATCAGCAGGATGGTCCAAATTCCCTTCAAGGAATAGCTGAGCCCTAAGATTATTCTCTGTAAGAATTTCATGCACCAGCTGAGCCGTGGTTGATTTCCCGGAGCCCGGTAAGCCCTCAATTAAGATCAATTTAGTATGCATATAGTAGTTCCTCCAGTCATTTTTAGGAGGATAGGCAGGTAAGAATCAAGGGAGATGCGTATTTCCCGCGACACGACAATAAAGCGGATACCAAAAGGGTATCCGCAGAAGTGGTTTTATGACACACCTTATCCTGCATACCCTGTAAGATTAAAGAAAGACATGCCTAATACAATAGTGCGTTCACTATTTCAGACATTCTTCCGGCTTGTTAATCTTTACAGAGTCATCCACATGATACGGTTTATGCTCCTTTACAGGCATCTCATTCCTGATATTAACACCGGATACCGCCAATTACAATTACGTAATTCCTATTACAGCCTGTGTTTTATTATATCCGGTAATGGAGGCATGCGGAATTTCTTCCATCTCTCCTACGAGGGTACGAAAAGCCATGCCATGTCCGGTAATGATCACTTTTTCAAATCCGAGATATCTGTCAATCACCTTCTCCACGCGGTTCTTCAGCAGTTCTTTGGACTCCCATTGCTTGGTTGCCCCTGGAGGATATACCCCAAGATTAGCATCATAATCGTTCCCCAGCTCTGCAAGCTGCTCCAGGGAATCATATTCAAAGGTTAAGTCAGGCTGCCATTCCCTTAAATCCAATTCAACCTTTATGTCTAAACCGAGTTCCTTGGATAAAATAGCGGCCGTTTGAAGTGCTCTTGTGTAAGGAGAAGAAATAATGACCTCCGCTTCTTTCAGCCGCTCATCTTGCGCTGTCCGATATACCTGGTTCACTCCTGCTTCCGTAAGAGGTACCAGATCCCGGCCATGGCCCTTTAATTTGTACTGCTCATTGATGTTCCTATCGGGTTCACCATGGCGGATGAGATAAAACTGTGTCATTGAAATCCTCCTGTCTGTTATTGGTACTCAATCTATTCGCTACTCGTTCTACACAATCCTACCCAGTCGTATTTCTTAATGGAGGCTTGCCACTTTCTTCATATCCCATCTGCTGAAGTAGTTGAGCGCCATGCACACAGCAAAAAGCCGGAGCTTCATTGCCCCCAAGGGACAACCGTAAGCTCCGGCCATTTCAGCAGGCTTCCGTCTATATAGGCAGCGCGTAATACTGCGCCCGCTGGCTCTCATCCTGCTGATAGAGCACAATCAGCAGCGTACTGCCGCCGCTGGAACCGGGATGCGCATCCGCCACGGCCGGTACTGTGTCCCCGGCCACAGCTACTGCAGCTTGCAGCAGTGCTGCCGGAGCCACCGTAGCTGCCGTCCCGGCCGTAGTCAAGCTGCCGGACATGCCTCCTTCGGCTTTGTCGCTGCCTTCATAGCCAGCCACGGCAACCGTCGCATTCTCTGCCGCCTCACCTTCAGCACCAGCCAAGCCGTCAAAACGCAGCCCGCTGATCGAATCCAGCACCGGCGCAAGCACGAACGGCAGCACATCCAGCACGATGTACTTCTGCAGTTCACGCTCGCTTAAGCCTGCCTCTGCCAGCTTGGCCGAAATACGCTCCGGCTGCTCCGCAATCTGCTTCAGGTACTTCGCCCATTCTGACTTATCGAGCACATCATCCCACCAGATTTTGCGCGGCTTGTACTTATGGCCCAGGAAGTAATCCAGCTTCATCAGTCCGGTGATAATCTCCATGGAAGCCGTGCCCCGGTCTGTCAGGAAATCATGCAGCCGGGTGAACAGATCCTCGAGCTGATGCCCGATCTTCTGCCAGCCCCGCGCTTCCCAGTAGTCGCCGAATTCCTGGAAGAAATCGAACGGGGACGGGAAGACATGGCGGATCAGATACTTGACCGAGTGATCCAGCCGGTGGCTGTTCCAGTACTTCTCCAGTACATCCTCCAGCCGCTTCAGGCGGATAATATCGGAGAAGGGCATCACATGGCTGCTGAGAATTTCGTACGGCGCATGCTCCATATACGTATAGTCGTATTTGGCAGCCTGGGCACGCAGCCCGGTGCCGCGGAGCATTTTGAGGAAACCTAGCTGCAGCTCCTCCGGCTCCATGGCGAATACATCATTGAAGGTCTTGCGGAAGGTCGAGTAATCCTCCATCGGCAGTCCGGCAATCAAATCGAGATGCTGGTCGATATTGCCGCTGGCCTTGATCTTCATTACCGTGCGGGACAGCTTCGTGAAGTTCTGGCGGCGTTTGACCAGTTCGTTGGTCTCATCATTGGTCGACTGCACACCGATCTCGAAGCGGAAAACTCCGGGCGGCGCATTCTGCGCAAGGAAATCCAGCACCTCCGGACGCATAATATCCGCTGTAATCTCGAATTGGAACACACAGCCCTGATGATTGTCGATCAGGAACTGGAACATCTCCATCGCGTAATTGCGGTTGATATTGAAGGTGCGGTCGAGGAATTTGATCACCTTGGCCCCGCCTTCAATCAGATAGAGCAGATCGGATTTCACCCGTTCAATATCGTAATAACGCACGCCTACCTCGATGCTGGACAGGCAGAACTGGCAATTGAAAGGGCACCCCCGGCTTGTCTCAAAATACACAATGCGCTTGCTGAGCTCCGGCAGATCCTCCGCGAACCGGTGGGGCGTCGGCAGGGTATTAAGGTCGCTTTTGGGACGCGGCGGGTTGACGATCAGGTCCTCCCCCTTGCGGTAGGCAGCGCCGTATACAAAATGATATTTATGCTCATCCCGGATCTCCTGCAGCAGATGATGGAAGGTCTCTTCCCCGTCCCCATTGACTACGAAGTCGATTCCGGCTTCCCGTTTCATCCAGTAGAGCGGCTCATAAGACACCTCCGGCCCGCCAAGTACGATCTTCACCTCCGGCATCACCTGCTTGAGAATTGAGACCAGCTTGACTGTTTCTTCGATGTTCCAGATATAACAGGAGAAGCCGATCACATCCGGCTGCTTCTGGAAAAGGTCCGACACGATATTCATCACGGGATCTTTGATGGTGTATTCCGCCAAAAGGATATCTTCGAATTCATGCTCGCTGTACGCCTTCAGAAGCCGGATCGCCAGCGATGTATGAATATATTTGGCATTTAATGTGGCCAGGATGATTCTCATGCCTTATAACCTTCTTTACATTTCATTTTGAAAAAACTCCAGGAATGCCTTACCGTATTTACGATACTTCACTTCGCCGACACCCTTCACTCTCAGCATCTCGCCTTCAGTCTGCGGGCAAACCACGCTCATCTCGCGCAGTGTCGCATCATTGAAGATGATATAGGACGGCACATGCTCGCGCCCCGCCAGCTCGCGGCGGATCAGACGCAGCTGCTCGAAGACCGTCTCGTTTACGGCCGACGGTGAATGGTCGCGCGTCCGGCTGCGGTCCCGCGTGCCGGAGGTGACCAGCGTGCGGGCCACGCGCTGGTGAACCTCACGCTGGCCGCGCAGCACCTCTGCTGCCAGCGGCTGAAGCCGCACGACCGGATACTGGCCTTCGGACAAGGCCAGATACCCCTCTGAGATCAGCACATTGATGCTCTCGGTAATCTCCTTCTCGCTGCGGCCCGACATCGCCCCGTGGGTCGGCAGCTTCTCGAAGCCGTACTGCAGCACCTTCTGGTTGCGCGAGCCCTTCAGCACCGAGGACACCAGCGCCACCCCGTAGCGTTCGCGCATACGGTGGATACAGGAGAAGATCTTCTGTGCATCCACCGTCATGTCTACCAGCTGCCGTTCATCGGTACAGGAGCTGCAGATGCCGCACGGATCGTCGTCATGATTCTCGCCGAAATAATCCAGCTGTGCACTGCGCAGACAGCGGGTGGTGTAGCAGTAATCAATCATCTGCTGCAGCTTGCGGTATTCATTGGCTTTGCGCTCTGTGTCCTGCGGATTCTGCTCAATCAGGAACTTCTGCGTCATAATATCCTGCGCACTGAAGAGCAGAATACAGTCACTCGGCTCCCCGTCGCGGCCGGCACGTCCGGCCTCCTGGACATAAGCCTCCATATTCTTCGGCATATTGTAATGAATGACATAACGAACGTTAGACTTGTCGATCCCCATCCCAAAAGCATTCGTGGCCACCATGACGCGGATATCGTCATACAGGAATCCTTCCTGGCTCTCGGCCCGTTCCTGGTCGCTCATCCCGGCATGGTAGCGGCCCGCGGCGACTCCCGTCGCCTGCAGCCGCTGATAGAGATCATCCACCTCTTTGCGGGTGGCGGCATAGACGATGCCCGGCTGATGCGAATGCTGCGCCGTGTAGTCCAGCACGAATTCGCGCTTATTCTCTCCGCGCAGCACTTGCATGGCCAGATTATCACGGCCAAGTCCAGTCATGAAGACACCCGGATCGCGCAGACGAAGCAGCCGGACCATATCCTCCATAACCTCAGGTGTAGCTGTAGCGGTGAAAGCGGCCAGGATTGGCCGCTGTGGCAGCTCCTCTACAAACGGCGACACCGCCAGATAGCTGGTGCGGAAATCATGGCCCCACTGCGATACGCAGTGCGCCTCATCGACAGCTACGCAGGAGATGGACAGACCCGCCATCTCCAGGCGGAACCAGTCCAGCTCCAGACGTTCCGGCGCCACATAGAGCAGCTTCAATTCGCCCCGGCGGGCGGCACGGATCCGGTCATTCACTTCTTTGCCGCTTAAGGTGCTGTTGATATAGGCTGCAGGAATTCCGGCGGTAGTAAGGGCGTCCACCTGATCCTTCATCAGCGAGATCAGCGGGGATACAACAAGTGTAAGTCCCGGCAGTAGCAGTGCAGGAACCTGATAGCAGATCGATTTACCGCCCCCGGTAGGCAGAATGCCCAGCGTGTCGCGGCCTTCGAGTAAGTTGTTCACAATTTTCTTCTGGCCTTCCCGGAAATCAGGATAACCGTAATATTTTTGCAGTTCAGCCTGCGCTTGTTCCATTAGTGATCCTTGCATCTTCATATCTCTTCTGACTCCTTAAGACTTTCTACCTTTAGTTTACCGGGCAACAGGGTACTTAGGCAACCGCTTGAAGCAGATATCATAGCACTCCTTTTGGGCCTGTTACATAAAATTTACATAAAAATCACGCGTTCAAGCAACACTTTATAGAAATACATTCAAATTGTACTGCTGAGGAGGCGGCCACTTGCAAGCCTGGAAAGATATATATACCTCTTATATGCACAAGCAGCAGCAAGCTTCTCCTCCAGAGCCTGACAAAAGTCCGCTTACAGGAAATCTGCAGGCCGATTTACAAGCGCTGCAGGCACGGCTCGGCGACAACGGCGACCTCGTAGTCCGCGACTTCCAGCTCTTCGGAGCTCACCAGGCCGCAATGCTCTTCTTCTCTTCACTGGTTAATATGGAGCAGGTGCGCGAGCATGTCCTTAAACCCTTAATGGCCGGGCCCTCCGGGCATCAGGATATTCCGGATTCTATTGCCGGCATGATCCATTATATCTGGAGCACAGCCGTCCAGGTAACACAAGGAACCACCACTACAGACATTTCTGTGCTGCCTGACGCGGCCGTGAAGGGTGAGCTAATTCTGCTGATAGAGGGAGTGCCCGAAGCCCTCGTACTCGATATGCGCCAGATTGACATGCGCGGCGTGGAGCAGCCGCAGACCGAGCAGGTCATCCGCGGCCCCCGTGAAGGTTACGTGGAGAAGCTGGAGAATAACCTCTCCCTGCTGCGCTATCGGCTTCAGAGCACGGATTTCCGGATCGAAATCAGCCCGATCGGAACACGTACCCAGTCGAGGGTGGCATTATGTTATATCGAGAGCATTGCCGACAGCGGGCTCGTTGCTGAAGCGATGCGCAGAATCTCAATGATTGATACCGACGGCATTCTTGATGCCGGATATATTGAGCAGTTCATCGAAGACCAGCCGCTGTCTCCGTTCCCGCAGGTACAATGCACAGAGCGGCCCGACAAGACGGTTGCCGCTCTGCTGGAAGGGCGGGTTGCCATGCTTGTCGACGGTTCTCCCTTTGCTGTGATCGTCCCTGCTCTGTTCAACCAGTTCTTTCAGACGGTAGATGATTACACAGAGCGTTTCATTATGGGCAGCCTGATCCGTATGATCCGTCTGATCGCTTTAGCCTGTTCCCTTTTTTTCCCGGCGTTCTATGTTTCTGTAATCTCGTTTAACCCCGAATTAATGCCTACAGAGTTCGCCGTGGCCATCTCGGGTGGAAGAGCCGGTGTCCCTTTCCCTGCTGTACTGGAAGTGCTGATCATGGAGGTATCCATGGAAGTGCTGCGTGAAGCCACCATCCGCCTCCCGCAAATGATCGGCGGAGCTTTATCTATTGTAGGCGTCCTTGTCATCGGCCAGGCCGCCGTGGGTGCCGGGCTGGCCAGCCCGATCACGGTCGTCATTGTCGCGCTTACGACAATCGGCTCTTTTGCCACACCGGCGTATAATGCCGCAATCGCACTGCGGATGCTTAGGTTTCCTCTAATAATACTGGCTGGGATGTTCGGCCTGTATGGTGTAATGATCGGCACGATCCTTATTGTGAATCATCTGCTGTTTCTGGAATCCTTCGGAGTTCCATACATGTCGCCTTACGTCCCGGGGAAGTGGCGTGACCTTAAGGACACTCTGGTCAGAGTTCCTCTGTGGTGGATGCGCCGCCGCCCCAGCTTCCTGCATGCCAAGGATAACACCAGGATAGCTGGCAGCGTTTCCTCCGCTTATGTAGATCAGATCCTCAGTCAGGAAGGTGAGACCGATGAGTAATTTCAGGCAGATCACAACAGCTCGGGCGGCAGCCGTCATCTGTAGCACGATTATCGGCGTAGGAATACAGAGTTTCCCCCGTTTTATGATCGCAGCAGGGGATAACAGTGGGCCTTTTATCGCGCTCACAGGTGTGATCATCTCCTTTTTAATCTACTATGTGCTTACCTCTCTATGCCAGCTTTACCCCAAAGAAACTCTGTTTGTGTTCAGCCGCCGTTTGATCGGCCGTCCGTTCGCTGTATTGTTCACTGCTGTGATTATGCTGGTGTTCGTTATACAGACGGGCCTTACCGCCCGCCAGTTCGGCGATATCGCCACAACCGTGCTCTACCGGAAGACACCCATTGAGGCCACCATTTTTCTGCTGCTGTTCGTATGCCTGCTCTCCTCCAGGCGCAATATTGTGAAATTTTCTTATATCCATGCCTTTTATTTACCGCTGATTGTCGGCTCTATCGTAATCATGATTCTGATCTCAATGGACAATATTACTTTGCTTAATCTTCAGCCTATTCTTATGCCCCTGAATCACAAGTTTTGGAAAGGGGCACAGATCGCCAGCTATTTGTTTCAGAGCTCATTCGTAATCACACTGCTGATTCCCTTTATGGTGAAGCCTAAGCAGGCCGTACGGGCAGGAGCACTGGCAATCTTCACGTCCGGTGCCATTTATCTGCTGATCGTTATCACCTCACTGGGAATATTCGGTGCTGAGGAGAGCAAGCTGCTGATCTATCCCACTTTGGAGATGGCCCGGAATGCAGCCTTTGAGCAAGGAGTCTTTGAACGGCTGGATGCCATCTTTATAGTTCTTTGGGTCATTTCCGTCTACACAACGGTCTACACTACGTATTACGTATCTGCTTACCTTATACAGAATCTGTTCGCTCTCCGCGACCAGCGTATGGCTTCCAGTGTCCTGCTCCCGGTGGTGTTTGCCATATCCATGTTTCCTACGAATGTATTTGACACTTATTATTGGTCTCTGCAGCTCGGGAATGCCGTAATGGTTCTGCTGATTGGCTATCCGCTGCTACTATGGCTTGCGCACTTGATCCGGCTTCCAAGAAAGAAGGTTCCCGCATGAGTAAATGGCTTCTTCGCAATTCTGCACTGACCCTGCTGCTGGTTTTTATCGCTCCGCTTCTGGCGGGATGCTGGGATCAGGTAGAGATTGAAGACCGCGCGCTTGTGCTTGGCCTCTCCATCGACAAGGTCAAAGCGGAAGTGGCAGAAAAAGAAGATAAGGTCACTCATATGGATAATGATTCTTTACCTGCAGAATACATCAGTGTTACGGCACAGATTGCAGTTCCCGGAAGGGTTCCTCTTGGGCCGAGCAGCGGAGGCGGATCTAGTGAAGGAAGCTCAAATCCGCTATGGGTGGTACATGTATACGGCATTTCACTGGACGACGCTATGAATAATCTGCAGCAGCAAATTGCTGACCCGCGTTACCTGGTTCATTTGCGGATCATTATCATCAGCGAGGGTATCGCCCGGGGCAATTTCAATGAGCTGAACGATTATCTAAGGCGTAATCCGGAGATCCGGCGCAGAACCTGGCTGCTTGTGTCCGAAGGGCCGGCTTCAGCATTTATGGATCTGGAGCCCCCGCTTCAACGTGTGCCTACGCTCTACATTTTGGCCATGATGGAGAAATCCGTCGCCTCCGGCAAGTTCCCCCGGGATTGTATCGGCACGTTCTGGTCAGCACATTCCGCATGGGGACAAAGTGCTTACCTTCCCTATATCGCACTCCGTGATAAAGATAATATTATGATCAAAGGCCTGGCTTATTTCAGCGGCGGAAAAATGGTCAGCAGGACCGTACCGATTGAGATCGGCGTATTCATGGCCATCCAGGGAATAGACCCCGGGGGGTACTCTGCCCTCTTCAAAACGAAGAATCTGGGAGTCGTTATGACCAAGACAAATGAACGCTTTACCCGGGTCAGGAGCCGAATCACTGAGGGCAAGCCCCATGTCTCCTATGAGATTTTTCTGGAAGGGGATTTGGATGAGCACTACAATAGTGACAAACCGGTCAATTCATCGGCCAATCTGCATGAGATTGAACGGGATTTCGAAGAAGGGATCAGCAAGCTGCTGACCGGATTGATTCAAAAAACGCAAAAGGATCATTCCGATATCTTTGGTATGGGTGAAATGATCCGAAGCAAACATCCTTCATTCTGGAAGCAGCATATCCATGGAAAAGACGATTGGGAAATGATGTACAGCACTGTGGAGGTCGATATCAAATTGTCTCTGCGCCTCCGGAGAGTCGGACTTAAAGATCAGTAAAAATCGCGAATGTACAATATTTTCACTTTAGAGAGGGTTGATCTGCATAATCCGGTTACTCACCTGTTCCTCGATCATTCTGTTTGTCTCCGCGCTGCTGATGCTGACTGTAGATTCCAGGATATATAAAGACAGAGGCTGGTTCCGGGAGAAAAAATACGCTGCTGTTATGGGATGGATCTACTGTATTCTCAGCGTATTTATTCTTATCGGGCTGATGATTTATGTCTAGTTATCCCCGCGCTCTCCGTAGTATTTCTTCACAGTGCATGGTATATTGAGGAGTACAATCTTACAGGACGGAGAATGCAGGCATGAATACAAGAAGAAATCCGAAAGAGGGTTCCAAGCGGTCCGTGAAGCCCGCAGCAGCCTCCAAGGCCCAGCCTAAATCAGGAACCAGAAATCAGGGGAACAAGACCTCTAATCATAAACCGGGAGCAAGGCCGGGAGCACCTGCCAAAACAATATCTAAAACACCAGCTCAGATAAAGTCCTATACGGTGTCCGAGCCCGCAGAGCTGCTGCCTTATCTGCTTAAGACGATTACGAACAAGGGACGGAATGCAGTCAAGTCGATGCTGTCCCGGGGACAGATATCGGTGAACGGCAAGCCGGTGACCCAGCATAATCATCAGCTCCACCCCGGCCAGACCGTGACAATTGATCAGGAGAGGCATGCAGAAGCCAAAGAAATGCTCGGCCTGACCATCGTTCATGAGGATGATGATATCATCGTCATTCAGAAGGATGCCGGACTGCTGTCGATTGCTACCGGAGAAGACAATGAACTGACAGCTTACCGCCAATTGATGGAGCATGTGCGCCTGACGAATCCGAAGAACCGCGTCTTTGTGGTACACCGGCTGGACCGTGATACCTCAGGAGTCATGATGTTTGCCAAAAGCGAGGCGATTCAGCAGTCCCTGCAGAACAGCTGGAAGGAGACCGTCAAGGAACGTTCCTACGTGGCGCTGGTGGAAGGCGCAGTCAAGAAACCGGAAGGCACTATCAGTTCATGGCTGAAGGAAACTTCAACGCTGAAGATGTACTCCAGTCCGCATGAAGGGGACGGGCTGCATGCCGTAACCCGTTATAAGCTGCTCCAGGCCAACCGCCATTTCTCCCTGCTGGAAGTGCATCTGGAGACCGGCCGTAAGAATCAGATCCGTGTGCACATGGCGGATATCGGGCATCCGATTGCCGGTGACAAGAAATACGGCGCAGAGACCAAAGCCGTAGGCCGTCTCGGACTGCATGCCCGCGTTCTCTCGTTCGCTCATCCTACTACGGGAGAAATCTTGACCTTCGAGAGTCCGATTCCAAAGACATTCCTGAAGTATACCGCACCTGCGCCGACGAACTAAACAAGCCGGCTAATTTCTTTGAAGGGCAAATGAGAGGCATTTATGCCTCTCATTTGTCATTGCAGGGATTCTTCGATTCATCCGCATTCTTTATCACTTTTTTCTGCGTCATGGTACAATACAGAGAAACGTGAGAAGGTGCCGCTCTTGTTCCATCCTACTGTCTTTGACAATATTAAAATTGCTTTTGAGAACCAGATCTACGATTACGATAATCTGGATGGAATCCTCGTCGTGACGGATCGGTCGGATATGCTGAACCTCGCGCTGATGTCACGGGAATTCAGCCTTGCGTTCAAATTGACTGAAGGCAATAATGTAACCTCCGAAATTATACTGCAATCTTCGGTGAAGGATCTGGGTGACGAAATTCTGGAAACACCGGGGAGCGATCCCGGCTGCACTCTTCTATTACGATTTTATATGGAGATTGACGATGTGAACGTGCAGTGTCCTGCGGCGGAGAAGATTCTGTCTACGATCTGGGGGCCGGATTTCCAGCCTGTCCAATCCCTCAGCTTCCGCTACGGTCAAGAAGGCGATACCTACAATAACTGCATAGAACTGCAGTTCAAGCGACAAATTACTGAAGAACAAATGGAAGATATTCCGAACCTTCTGAAGTTCCTGCTGCAAAGCGCCGGGGAACTGGAGGAGGTATAATTCTTAAGGCGGGTGAACTGCTTATGAACTTTCTGCCTCCTGCCCGGATAGGCCGCTGGCTCTGGTGGTATGTCAGTTATGCGCTGATTGTGTGGCTGCTGCTGATTCTGCACCGGTTCGTGCTGCTCGGCGAGGGTTTCGATCTTCTGATCTTACTGCGCTGGGCTGCTCTTGCCATCGTGCTCTCCGGCATTATTAACAGCTTCGGCTGGTATGGTGCCCGGCTGGTGTGGATATTCTCGACCGCAGGTGTTGTGCTCGGGATCAGCCTGATGTTCATGTACACTTCCCGCGATATGTCAGGCTGGGAGGATCTTGCGGGCTTTTTGTCTTTTCTCCTGTTCACGGCGGGTGGTTTCGTCCTGGGTTTGCTTGTGGAAGGCAGCCGGCTGCTTGTTCAATATTTGCGCAGACGCTGATGCCTTCTGCTGGCCGGACTCTACCCTTATACAGGTTTACAAGAGGAGCTGATGACCCTGATGTCCAATTCCTTGCTGACCAAAAATGCGCTCGCCCACTCCCTGAAAGAGCTGATGGCACATATTCCGCTGAACAAAATCTCCGTCAGGCATCTGGTTGACGACTGCGGAGTGAACCGGCAGACCTTTTATTATCATTTTCAGGATATCTTTGACCTCCTGGGCTGGATCTATAAGACTGAGGCGGTCGAGAGCATTGCCCAGTACCGCAGCTACAGCACGTGGACGGACGGCTTTCACCGGATTTTCTGCTATATCGAGAGCAATAAAGCCTTCTGCTGCAACACGCTGGACTCGCTTGGACGGACACATCTCGACGCCTACTTGTATGAAGTAACTAATGATCTGATCATGGGAGTCATTGACGAGCTGGCCACGGGAATGGATATCAGGCTGGAGGATAAGCAATTTATCGCTAACTTCTATACGCTGGCCTTCACCGGGCTTGTGATTCAGTGGATGCGCGACGGCATGAAGGATCAGCCGAAGCATGTGATTGAGAAGCTCAGTGTGCTGATCGAGGGAAATTTTCTGAAGGCGCTGCATAAATATGAACAGGCGACGTCGTAACCCTCCGGGCTGCTTACCCGGGTAAGCAGCGAAGCCAAAGCCCCACAGTGTGGGGTTTTTTTCTGTCCAAAAACTATACACTTTGCTCGATATGACCAAATTTCATACACTCGCGGACTTTTGATGATACCTTCCACAGCGGCGCTATATTACACTCGGTTCAGGTACAGCAATCAAGCAAACCTATGGAGGCGACAATCAGTGAAAAAAGAGTACGGTAACGAACAGGTGTATTTTGTCGGCGGCGGAATTGCATCACTTGCGGGTGCGGCATACCTCGTCAGAGACTGTGGTTTTCCCGGACAGAACATTCACATTATTGAAGAGATGAAGATCCTCGGCGGCAGCAATGACGGCTCAGGCAATGAGGAGCACGGCTATGTGATCCGGGGCGGCCGGATGCTGAACGACGAAACCTATGAGAACCTATGGGAACTTCTAAATACGATTCCATCGATTGACCAGCCGGGGCTGACGCTGCGGGAAGAAATCACCCAGTTCGATGATGCCAATCCCACCCGCTCCAAGGCGCGCCTGGTCGACAGCAAGGGTGAGATTCAGGACGTCAATTCAATGGGCTTCGATATGGCTGACCGCCTGGCCCTCGGCAAGCTGATCATTACTCCGGAGGCCAAAATGGGCAAAGCGCGGATTAATGACTGGTTCGGGCCGCATTTCTTCACCACCAACTTCTGGTATATGTGGGCGACTACCTTCGCCTTCCAGCCTTGGCATAGTGCGGTTGAGCTGAAACGGTATATGATCCGCTTCATTCATGAATTCCCGAGAATTCAGACGCTCGAAGGCGTAACCCGCACCCCTTACAATCAATATGATTCGATTATTCTGCCGCTGCACCAGTACTTGGAACCGTTTGGCGTAGATTTCACGTTAAAATGTACGGTAACCGATCTGGAATTCAAAGAAGGCGACGGCATTACCGTTACGAAAATGAAGGTCTCCCGCCAAGGCGTGGAAGACGTGATCGAGGTAAACGAAGGCGACCGTGTCATTATCACCAACGGCTCGATGACCGAAGGCTCCAGCCTCGGATCGATGACCTCCGCACCCCGCCTGAACGGCAAGGGCAGCTCCTGGAAGCTGTGGGAGAATATCGCCGCCAAGAAGCAGGGTCTCGGCAATCCTTCGTCCTTCGACGATCATGTGGACGAGTCCAAATGGGAATCCTTCACGGTTACCTTCCAGGACTCGAAGTTCTTCGACCTCATGGAAGACTTCACCCGCAACCGTGCCGGCACTGGGGCACTAGTGACCTTCAAGGATTCCAGCTGGCTGATGTCCGTTGTATTGGCCTTCCAGCCGCATTTCCGCAACCAGCCGGAGCATGTCAAAGTATTCTGGGGTTACGGACTGTATCCGGATAAGGTCGGTGATTATGTCCACAAGAAAATGTGTGACTGTACCGGCGAAGAGATCATGCAGGAGCTGATTGGCCATCTCCATTTCGAAGCGCATAAGGAAGAGATCATGGCTACAGCGAACTGCATTCCATGCATGATGCCTTATATCACTTCCCAGTTTATGCCACGGCTGAACAGCGACCGGCCGCAGGTTGTACCTGAAGGCTCCACTAACCTGGCCTTTGTCGGCCAATACTGTGAAATCCCGGATGATGTGGTCTTCACGGAAGAATATTCCGTCAGGGCGGCCCGAATCGCTGTCTACACACTGTTCGGCATGGGCCGTCCGGTTGAGCCGATTAAGGAATACCAGCATGATGTGCGCACGCTGTTATCGAGCCTTGTGACTTCGTTCAGATAGTACTGTTATATGGCCCGAAATAGGTAAAAGAAATACCCCGCTGCATGGAGAAAATCCATACAGCGGGGTATTTGTGTGTAGTCTGCCTAAACGGAATCAGATGCTGCAGGAGCCATCATCACAGCCGTCAGCATCCTCTGCCTTCGCCTGTGGCTTGCCGACTACCTGGAGCACAGGGGTATTCTGCTCTTCGGCCCAGACGGTATCCAGGACTTCGATGAATACCGGACCCGGCTGCGCGCCGGACACCGCATACTTATTGTTGAAGACGAAGAACGGCACGCCGGTGATATTCAGCAGCCGGGCTGCATCAATATCTGCATTCACCTGATCAGCATAAGCGTCACTCTCCAGCACCGCAGCCGTTTCAGCCTGATCCAAGCCGACTTCAGCGGCCAGCTCAGCCAGTACCTTGCGGTCACCGAGGTTCAGCGAGTCAGTGAAATACGCGCGCAGCAGCCGTTCGGTCATTTGCTGGGCTTTACCCTTTGTACCCGCGAAATGGCTTAAGCGGTGACCGTCAAACGTATTGGTCGACTGGACCGTATCAAAGTTGAACTCAAGACCCACACCCTGCGCTTGTTCGGCAAGCTGTGCGTTCGTAGCTTTAGCCTTGTCACGGGTCATGCCATATTTGGCAGCCAGAATGTCGTGAATATCTCTCGTTTCGTCGGTGCGCGCATTCGGATCGAGCTGGAAGCTGCGGAATACGACCTCCACTTTGTCACGGTCCGGGAACTGGCTCAGGGCGTGCTCCAGCCGTCTTTTGCCGATATAACAGAACGGGCAGGCATAATCGGACCATATATCTATTCTCATGGGAATTCCTCCTGAAATGTATTGGATGTAACGCTGTACTACAATTGACGAGTCTTACATGTCACTTACTATTATATAGTTAAAAACCGAAAATTACAAACAAACTTTCTGCCATCCGCAGATTGGATGCTTGCTTACGGCGGGTCTGTTGATATATGCGGCAGCTATCCCAAAATCGCCCCGTTCCGCAACAAGCTGCTGTATGCCTGTATAGCCGCCATCGGCTTCTATGCAGGCATACAGCAGCTATACGGCTTCTATGTAGTCGCAGAGCATCAGATCTGCAACGGGTTCGCCAATTAGAGGAGTGACCATCGGCCGTATTCCAGCAGCCGCGGCCTCAGTCACAACGGCACAACAATAAGACAGCGGTTTACAAGGGAGACGTTAACTCTGGAGCATACCCGTCACCAAAGAGCGGTGCGGACGGATCAAGCCCTAAGCTCTCCTGAAGCAGATTGTAGAGTCTGGCTCCGATAATCTCTTCCGAATAATCAGAGCGGACAATCTGCAGCGCTGCTGCCCCCATCTCCCGGCACAGTTCAGGATTGCCGAGCAGCTGATCCAGGGATGCAGCAAGTTTAGCCGGATCAAGCCCTTCAGCGAGCAGTCCGCTCTCCCCGTGGCGTACCAGACCTCTGACCCCCATCACATTAAAAGCAACGGTTGGAAGACCGCAGGCCCCCGCTTCCAGGATAACCAGCGGCAATCCTTCATACCGCGAAGGCAGCACAAACAGCTCAGAGACGCTGTAATAGCTGGCCAGCATATCCTTGTTGCGGATTGTACCGAGCATGATGAAGCGGTCCTCCAGCCCCTTGGCCCGGATCATATTCTTCAGATTCTGTTCATCCGGACCGCCGCCGGCAACCAATATTCTAAGGTCAGGGTACTGCTTCAGCTGCTCCATGGCCTGCACCAGCAGCGAATGGCCTTTCTGATGCTCAAACAGCCGTCCAACGGTAATAATATATCTGTAGCCGGGGTCCAGCCCCAACGCAGCTATTGCTTCATCCTTATCCCGCTGGTAAAAGATCGCCGAATTCACGAAATTCGGAAGCAGCCGGATCCGCCCCTCCAGATGCGGAAAGTGGCGCACCATGCTGTTCTGCTCATCTTCGTTAAGCGTAGTCATGAATGCTGCCTTATGAAGCGTATGCTTCTTGATCGGCAGAATCCACTTATGGATGCTGCCCCCGTGGTAAGCGGCAATGATCGGGATGCTCAGCTTCTTCGCAGCGGCAGCCAGCCGCTCAAACCGTCCGGAAGCATATTCCTGGGCATAAATCAGGCTGATTCCGTCTCCCCGCAGAATATCACACAGGTCTCTCTGAATCGTGGATATATATTGTGATACGAATTTGCCGATCGGTGTCCGGTGGGACAAGGGAATGACGGAATACCATTTATACAGCATGCCCACCGGGATAAACTTAATCGTACAATCCACGATTCCGTGCTGATAGGTGCGGACCTCACTCCCAATTCTGGTGAAATTATAAATGGTCGTGCGGATCCCCTTGGTTTGCAGAAGACGCGCATAGTCGAAAGAAAAATCGTTATGATACGAATGTACATATTCCTCTTCACTGAGACCCAGACCCTTTACGAAGAAATCTTCAAAGTAATTGGTATGCATAAAGATCCCGACATGCATAACGTCCCCTCCTAAAATTTTTTCACACCCTGTATAACTCGAACAGAGCTCATTTCGGAAGCATCCGCTTAGGTTTTGAAAGCATATACATTCTGAAATTAATTCTATTATAAGCGCAACTGTACTAAATAAAAGTAAACCAAAGTGGTATATACGGCCTACAAAAGGGGGAGTAAAATTAGATCAACACGTACTTTCGGTGCATTGTAATCTAAAATTAAAGCGGACGGTCTAGGACGTCCCGGGAGGAGTCAGCGGTATGCATGATCTGTCTATAGTAATTCCTACACGCAACCGGATCAGCGATCTGACCCTGTGCATTGAATCCATCGGCAGGCAGACAGAGCTGGAGGATGTTTCAATTGAACTGCTGATTGTGGATGACGGCGAGATTGAGGAGAAAGTGCTGGAGTATTTCCGCAAGGTACTGGGCCGTATGCCTCAAGCCGAGCTGCGCTATTACCGCAAAACCAAACCCGGCGTCTGGCTCTCCCGCTATGAAGCCCTGGGTCTTATCGACGGTGAAATTCTGCTCAGCTTCGATGACGATGCCGAGCTGGATGATCCGCTCTACATCCGCCGGATGCTGGACACTTACGCTTCGGACCCGTCCATTGCCGGAGTTGGCGGCATCGCCAAGGGCCTCTCCAGCAGCAAGTCCGGCAAACTGCTCGGCAGGCTGACCTGCCAGATGTCGGCTTCACCCGGCCGGCTGTCGGCAAGCACACTGGCAGGCTCCCTGCTGCTGTGGGGGGAGACCGAGAATATTTTTGAGACGGATTTCTTCCATGGCTGCAATATGTCCTTCCGGACGTCGGCGCTGCAGGATATGAAGCCTTACCCCTGGATGACCAGCTATGCGGTGGCTGACGATATCTATATGTGCCATCTGGCCAGCAGATACGGCAAGCTTGTCATCAACCCGGAGATGAAGATCATGCATCATGAATCTCCCAGCTCCCGCGACAAGGCTGGCCGGGTGGCCCGGGCTACTGCAGTAAATCATTATTATTTGCTTAATCTGCGCAAGGCACCGGTGAAGAATTATGCCGCTTTGCTGTGGACACTGACCTATTTAACCGGCAAAGCTACCCTCAAGCGGAATTTCAATGCCGTCTCGGGCTATGCCAGCGGAATTCTCTTCGTACTTAACCCCCGTAAGGATAAATACAGGGAATTTATGCTGGACTAGCAGCGCCAGATTTAACCTATATAGATTGAACTAAAGATTCCCCCATTTAAGCGAGGAAGTAGCTGCGGTGAATGAATTGTACCGCTGTTCGCGGTGGGAATCCGGTGACAAAGGCGTCCGCTATCGCTCCTACAGTTCCAAAATCCCCTACGTACCTTTGCAGTGAACGGAATATGGGATATCCGGCATGCTTAATTGTACTTTATACAACTAAATCGTCTAATTTACACCCCATTCTCCGTTTAGTTGTATTTCGTACAATTAAAATGCCGGTTGTAGAGGGTTCTGTCCGATTCGGGCGGATTTAGTTGTACAAACTGCAGTTATAAGAAGGCAGCAACCCTTTTCGCAGGTTTTAATTGTACATAATACAACTATCACTCAATTTCCACATGGACTGAATACATAAGTCGCTGCATTGTCTGAATGAACTCACTTCTTCAGTCCTGTTGTGTGCTGGTTCTTAAACCATCAAGCAGTATAACCGAAGCCCAGTACCGTAAAGCATTTGTCCTTATCTTCCGGCGCCATGCGGATCTCAATGACATGCTCCTGACTCTGCTCATTCTGGTACAGAATGACCGGATTACAGTGCGTCCAGCTGTTCACATGCGGATCAGCAGTCAGTACAAGGCTGCCATCGACGAAGATATCTGCTCTGCCAAAATCAGGGCTGCCCGAATCCTTGTATACGAGGATCAGATTGCTGCTGGTGATGGTCAGCCTGAAGCCTTCCTCACCGGATGCTGCCGTATGCTGCCAGTTATGCGGAAATTCCGGGGTGCCGAAGGGATCGGCATCTAGCTCTACCCGCTGCAAATCCGTGTCGGTTGCCCTGAAGCCGCCAGC
This sequence comes from Paenibacillus sp. FSL R5-0912, assembly GCF_000758605.1. Lineage (NCBI taxonomy): Bacteria > Bacillati > Bacillota > Bacilli > Caryophanales > Paenibacillaceae > Paenibacillus > Paenibacillus sp. FSL R5-0912. The sequence continues at coordinate 1,509,905 of NZ_CP009282.1, read as the reverse complement.
TTCCACCCGGACATCGCTGAGATCGCTCAGGCTCTTGCGGTCTAGCAGCCGTATATTCGCGTAATCATTTCCGAGAACCGGCCGTTTAGCGGTTGTAATATCCTCTTCGTCCCGGAGCGACCGGCAGGTCTCGGAGAATAAATAACCCAGACAGTCAGCCATAACCCGGTGCCCGTCATTCGCAGGATGATAAATATCGTAGAAAAATTGCCGTTTCGATATGACATTCCCCTCAGTCTTGCTCAAACGGAACTGTCCGGTTACCGCATCTTTGATGCTGACCATCGGGAGGTTATAGTGCCTGCCCACAGGAGCGAGCCGTTCCTGAAGGTTCCAGTCATTCACAAACACACTGAACAGCAGAATCACGGCAGGCCGGGCCGGATCAGACAGAATTTTTAGACAAAGGCTCTCGAAGCAATTGCCCTTCGTTTCATCGCCCTCGTCATTCACTGCAAATTCCACCACCACAATATCCGGCGTTACCGCACCCTCCCGCAGAATATCTCTTTCATAACGGATCACTCCAAGCTCAGAAGGCGTCCCGCCCACTCCGGCTTTCACATAATGGATATTCTCTCCACCGTCCTTACCGAACAGCTCCTTGAACTGCAAATAAGACTGGTAGGCATAACAACCGGTGTGGATCGGCTTAGCCCCTGCACCTTGGGTGATGGACCCTCCAATATAAGCAATAGTGACATCCTCACCCTTAATTGCTTTGTCTATAGCTGTTCTGAGCCGGTAATTATTGCCCGAATGCAGCAGAGATTTAGCAATCATTGCGCGGTATTCGAGCGAACCGAAGGCAACCGGAGCTTCCATTGCAACTTCAGGCGCAGTATAGCCGTCATTCAAATAGAAAATAATACTCGCCGTTGCCAGCTCTCCTTCACGGCTAAATTCAAAAGCGAATTTACCGGGACTTATATCGTCCCCGGACCACATGGCCTCCTCCAGCTTCAGCAATACCTCCGTCCCGTCCCCCGGACAGGGGACACGCAGCTGCGTTCCTGTCTCATACTTGCTGCTTCCGCCCCAGTTCTGCATAAGAAAGGAGACCTTTCCCCCTTCACTGCCTGTCCCGGTCTTCACGGACACCCCGATGCTATGCACCAGCTCACGGAACCCGGCCCAGGTGGTCAGAAGCGCCAGCATCCCCTCATCCGTAATCCCGCCTATGTATCTTGCCTTATCCGTCAGATAATTGCCTTCCAGATACACTTCCTGGGATGGACTGCCCTCCGCTCTGGCTGTCGCCTCTATCGCTGTTTCGAACATTACGAAGAAGCCGCCTCTTCTGTCCTCCGGATCTTTGGGTGCCGCCGGACCTTCCATTCTGCCGCCGGTAGAATCATTGTTATTGCCCTTCACTTGGATCAGCCTCGCTTTCCGGTATATATGAAGACGCTCTCATTATAGACGTGGGGCGGACTCCCCTCATCCGGGAAAAGCCCACCCACACTATAGCAGAATCCCCGTCGAAATGAACAGGATCATATGCTCTTTAATCTTGTTTTTGTCCAGCGGCTCATGGGATTTGTTCCATTCCGTGGTGAGCGCCAGGTACATTCGCAGAATCATAAATGCCGCAACACTGGAATCGCAGGGCTTCACCTCACCGCTGCCGATGGCTTCCTCAATCTGCTGTTTCAAGAAATCAAGCGCGTATGCCTCCATCCGCTTAACCCCTTCCAGCGCCTGGGCTGTCCCGATGTCCCGCACCTCCTGGGCGAGCTTCACAAATAGCTCATGATCGGACCGGAATTCCAGAATGGAGTCCAGCAGATTAAGCAAGTTATGCACAAAGGTCGTTTGTTCCGCCGCTACACGGTTCATCACCGACATTAATTCCTGCGAAGCCTTGTCCAGAATTTCCTCAAACAGCTCTTCTTTGGTTTTGAAAAAAGTATAGATTGTGCCTTTGCCCACATTAGCGATTCTGGATACCTGATCCATAGTCGTAGCTTTATAGCCAAATTGTACAAAGGACAGGGTCGCTGCCTGCAGGATCAACGCCTTGCGGTCAATGGACATAGGTAAAACTCCCTTCTTCCTGTACGACCATAAATTGACTAAATTTTATTTTTGGTCACCAAGTCACAATCAATTTATCATGTCACCGGCAAGAAGACAACTTTTTGATAAAAGTTTCAATCCGCTTCCGTTCTGCAAGCTGCTCTTCTGCACAAAATGTCATGAAATTAGTATCCCTTGCCATTCTTTCTGGGGTATGATAATAAAGATGTGATCAAGAAACTAACTTTATGGATGGTGGAATATGTTTAAGAACAAGAAATCTGGCGTTATTCTGGCTGCTCTCGTCATTGTTATCGTCGCAGCTGTGGGCATCTGGCTATTGGTGGGCAACAATGGAAAAGACAGCACGACTACTGAACCCCCCGGCGGTGCAACGGTCACGAAGGATGGCGATACGAAGTCCCTGGAACAGACGTTTTATATTTATGATACGGTCGTGAATATCAAGGTCTTCGGTAATACTGTAGAGCAGAAGAATATGGATGATATTCAGGCGATGCTGGAACGGATGGACATCGAGTTCAGCCGCACCAAGGAGAATGGGGAATTATACGCTGTGAATCAGGCAGCCGGTAAAGAAGCCGTAGCCGTATCCGACGAAACGCTGGATATCGTGAAGCTTTCCCTCAAATATGCCGAAGAAATGGACGGGCTATATGATCCGACTGTTGGACCGCTCGTTGACCTCTGGGCAATCGGTGAAGGCGGAGAGCATGTTCCCGATCAGGCAGCGATTGATAAAGCCCGCAGCCTGACCAATTACAAGGATGTTATTGTGGATGATGCCGCGAAGACGGTCAAGCTGGCTAAAGAAGGCATGGTACTGGATATGGGCGGGATCGGCAAAGGGTATGCCGCTGACCGGATCGCCGACTACCTCAAGGCGCAAGGCCTGGACAGTGCGATGATCAATCTCGGCGGCAGCAGTATTATTGCGCTTGGCAACAAGCCGAACGGCTCGCCTTGGAATATCGGCCTGCAGGACCCCGATCAGAGCCGAGGTACCCAGCTGGGTACCATCAAAATCTCGGACGAGGTTATTGACGCATCCGGGGTATACGAACGCTTCTTCATGCAGGACGGTGTGCGTTACCATCATATTCTTGACCCGCGTACGGGCTTCCCTTCCCAGAACGGGCTGAAGAGCATTACCATTATGAGTCCGAACGCAACAGATGCGGATGCCTTGTCAACCGGTGTATTCCTGATGGGTCTCGAAGACGGCATGAAGTATCTTGAAGCACTCCCGGAGAAGATCGATGCCTTCTTCATCACAGACGACAATAAGATTCATGCCACCTCTTCGCTGAGAGAACGGCTGAATCTGACCGATCCTACGTACAGCTTCGCTGATTAATACCGCGCAGTGTGGATGTACAGCATCGTATGTAAGCAGAAAAGGTGCCTTCCTTTGGGGGAGGGCACCTTTTTGTCATACCAGCGGCAGCTCGCTGAACTCCTTATAATTGGTGAAAATATAGCTTGGCGTGTGATCCCCACCCGGCTGCCGGCCGCGCGGGTTGTACCAGCATACCTTCCAGCCTGCCGCAAGCGCACCAACCACATCGTTAGCCCATGTATCGCCTACATAGAGGCTGTTCTCAGGTGCAGTTCCCGTCATCTTATTAACATGGGCGAAGATGGCCGGGTCGGGCTTAGCCAGGCCGACAGCATCCGAGATGAAGATCATCTCCTGCGGAATGATCTTATCTATACCCAGCCCGCGCAGCTTGCCCATCTGGTGCTCCAGCGGGCCGTTGGTGATAATGCCTACCGGATGACCCAGGGCAATGAAGCGCTTAAGCTGCTCCGCCACGCCTTCGATCATCTCGATCGTGTACTGGCGGGCAATATAGGAGGCCTGAACTCTGGCTGCCTGCTCCCGGTTCAAGGGCAGGCCATATTCGGCAAAAGCCAGCTCCAGCCGCATCACCCGGGTCTCCTCCAGTTCAAGCTCCCCGCGCAGATATTTCGGCCACAGCAGGTCACTGTGATGCCGTACGGTGTAGAACAGCTCCGCATAATCCAGCTTGTCTTCATCTGGCGCCAGCACCTCGCGCACCGCTTCCCGGAAAGGCACCAAATGGTCGTACAACGTATCATCCAGATCAAAAAACACGGCCAGCTTATTGCTTGTCTCCACGTAAACTCCCCTAACTATATCTTTAGAAATATAAATGATAAGTGAAAAAGCTATCATCCCGGATGTAGCCTTGGGCTTCATACAGACGCTGTGCGCCGGTATTATGCGTCATCGTTGAAAGCGTCAGTCCCTTCGCACCAGTACCCTGCGCAAATCCGCGCACGCCTTCAAGCAGCAGTGAGCCAAGTCCATGCCCGCGCTGCTCCGACGTCACAAACAGATCGTTCAGAATCCATACGGGCTGAACTGTAATGGAGGAGAAGGAAGGGTACAGCTGCGCCATTCCATACGTCCGCTTGTCCGCACCCTCACCGGCTGCTGCTATAAAAATTACAGATTCCTCATTGGACAGCCTCTCCTTCAGAAATTCCCGTGCTGCTTCCAGGTCAGAGGCTTGGCCGTAATAGCTGCGATATTCATCGAATAGTGGAGCAAGCTCCTCCACATCCTCAAGCCCTGCCCGTTCAAAACGAAATTTCAACACAGCTCTTCCCTCCTTCTCCCCTGCTTCCTTTATTCCTTGGAGTCATAAAAGACATGACGGGCCGTGATTTTACCGTCTTCAATGTCCATCAGGCCGAAGGAATACTGCTTCTCCCGGCGCTTGTCCGTAGGTGATCCGGGGTTGAACAGCAGAATACCGTTCTCCCGGCGCATCAGCGGCTGATGGGAATGGCCGAAGAGAATACAGTCCACCTCCTGGCCTTCAAAGGCCAGCAGCGCATTTCCATCCGTCCCCTTGCGGGAATACGGCGCATGTCCGTGAATCATTCCTATACGCATGCCCTCCAGCGTAACGATCTTGCTCTCGCCGAAGCGCTGAATGATCTCATATCCATCGTTATTGCCGGCAATTCCCTCTACCGGAGCAAGCCCGGCCAGCAGATCGTAGATCTCCAGCGATACCCAATCGCCCAGATGCAGAATCATATCCACCTTGCTGAATTCTTTCATAAGCACGGAGGGCAGTCCCTTGGCCCTGCTTGAGAGATGTGTATCCGATACTACTCCAATCTTCATCTGCTTCAGCTCCTAATTCTTATAGTCCTCCTGCCGGCACCCCGGTAAATTTCCATCCTAATTCCAAGTGTTCAAAGATGACCCGAGATACTGGAAGTAAAATAGCTGAGAAACGCTGTAAACAACGTTCCTCAGCCATTTCACATCAACCTTCTCAAGTTTACGTACTTATAATTGTACGGTTTGGCGAACTTAGAAGCAAGCCGCGCCCGGCCTAAGCCTTATTCCCGCCAGTTCCACAGCCGGACTTCACCCACCCGCATATAGCTGACCCAGGAGGCCTCGCGCAGCTTCAGCAGTTCCTTGACCGGCCCGGTGACAACGGCTCCATAGAGCTTAACCCCGTTCTGCTCCAGATAGGCCAGAGAGGTGTCAAGCTGGTCAATATACACCGCTCTGCCCGCAAGTGTCTGATGCTGCTGCAACAGCTTAAGGGTCTTGATGAAATTGGCATCCCGCAGCGCGCCGCTCCCGTACGCTTCAACGGAAGGCGATACGCTGCTATAGGAGGATACCGAGCTGAACCAGCCTGTCTTGGTAGTAGTGACTTCGGATTTCTTCATATCATCCTCATGCCAGATGGGCTGGTAGGGAAAGCCCAGCGGATATCTGACCACATCGTCTCTTGTTGAAGGTCCAGTATCTGCACCGAACCAGACAGGCAGAAGGTTCAGCGGTTCCAATTGCTTGAGCAGCTCATCTGTGGTATACAAATGGTCCAGCGACAGATACGCCTCGGCCACCGTACCTTCAGGAAGCTTCTCCAGCTTCTTCCACTGATCGCTGTTGTCCCCTCTCCCGGCAGTGCCCTTCGCAGACGGATAATAGAATACATAAGTAGCCGCATTCTGCTCATCCATCCAGTTAAACTCCCCAAGATTCGCCCTTCCCAGAAAGAGATTCTGGGTATAGTTGCCCACCTGAATGCTCTCGCTGCCCACCTGCCTCAGCAGATTCCCGGTTAACTCCAGTCGGAAAAAATAATGTGCGTTCGATGAAAGCCTCACCGTTGTATTGGGACGGGTAACGGCAATCGCCGATGTCACCACATCCTTGTAAGTGTCACCACGGTCTCCAGTGCTGTAGAAGACCGCAGTAATGATGCTGCTGATGACCGTAAAGATCAGAAACGCAGAAAAAACAGTAAACGTATTGGTGATTCGTGCTTTCCATTTGCCGCGCCGGATAATAGACTTCTCTCTTCGCTTGGCCTTCCTCTTGGTCTTCTTAAGCCCTGTAGGTGCGCTTCCTTCTGGGTCAGTCTTGATCCACCGTTCGCTGGTCTGCTCCTCCCGCTCCATCTGCTCCTCCAGATACAGCTGATATGCTTCAAGCTTCGCCAGCTCACTCTCCAGCTCCTCACGCTCTTCCTCCGGAAGTGTGCCTTCGCTGTATTGGCGCAGCTTCTCCTTGAATTCCTCACTCATGCTCATTCCTCCTCCGCTCCGCCTCACGAAGCTTCTGCCTGGCGCGGAATACCAGTATCTTGTATTGGGACAGGCCCACATCCATAACGACTGCGGCTTCTTTGTAACTCAGCCCGTGATAATCATGCAGCAGCAGCGCATGGCGCTGTCCTTCCGGCAGCAGATTGAGCGCCAAGGCCGCTTCCGCCCAGCGTTCCTGACGCAGCAAAGTCCCCTCTGTTGTGTCAGGATGAGCCAAACCGCTGAAATAACCGGCTTCCTTGGACACACTCCGCTTCTCCTTGCGCTTATAATCTACAAAAGCATTGTAAGCCACGCGGAACAGCCACGGCTTAATCTTATCTTCCCGGCAATCCTCCAAATACAGATAAGCGCGGTAAAAGGTCTCCTGCATCAAATCTTCGGCCGCATGGTGGTCCTGGCAGAGGGAGCGCAGATAGCGGTAGATGTCCGTAACATAATTTTCGTATACCTCATCCAGCGAATTCGGCTCCATCTCCTCCCCCCTTAATCCATCCACGTATGAGAACGCCAAAAGTTACAGCTTCCAGCCATATATTTCCGGAATCATCCATCTTACTATAGCAGATTTATCTTCATCCCTACGCAAAAAGGGAGCCTCCCGGCTCCCCAAATCTTCCCTTTACAGTCGCTTCTCACATACTTAATAAAATCCGATACTGGACGAAGCATCCTTCATCCATTCCCGTTTGCGCCCCTTGTCCAGTTCGCCGCGCATGCCGCGCACCAGAGACTCGACATCTGCCATGCCATTCTCATGCCATTCCAGCGCCGCACTGACATATAGCTCGCCAAGCTGAGTCAGGGAGAAATCTCCTGTCAGGCGCGCAGCGGTGGCCGTACCCTCTTCACCTGCGAAGGCGGAGAACCCGCGTAGCTGCAGATATTCGAGGCGCAGCGCCTCATTTGGCATCTTGATCTCATAAGCCCGGTCGAAGCGCCCGGCGCGGTTCATGAGACCCGGGTCGATTTTCTCCGGATAATTGGTGGTGCCGATCAGGAAGATGCCTTCCTTCGAAGTAGCCCCGTCCAGCGTGTTGAGGAAAAAGGAGCGGACCTCCTGCGGCATGGAATCGATGTCCTCAATCACCAGTACCATCGGCGCCAGCCGGGCCGCAGCCTCGAACACCTCATTCACTGACTCGCTGCTCGTATATTCGGTAATCTGCCAGTAGATCACAGGTCCCGGTACACTTCCGGCGATCGATTTGACGAGCGTAGTCTTGCCGTTGCCCGGATGGCCGTAGAGCAGAATGCCCCGCTTGTACGGGATATCGTAAGTGACGTAGAAGCTGCGGTCCGAATCAAAAAACTGGTCGAGCGAACGGTAGATTTCTTTCTTGATCCCCGCGTCCAGCACGACCTCCTCACGCCCGACAGAGCGGGTGATGGGTTCATCGTCACGGAAGATTCCATTGCGCCGGTCAGTGAACACCGTCACCTTATTGATGTTCTGCTCCCGCTGCCGGGTACGCACATTGGCCAGGAAGAACTGCAGCTGCGCGTCAGATGCCGCGAACACATAGTCCTGAAAGTTGATGCCGTTCTCCTGGAACACCGGCACCCGCGCCAGAGCAATGCCCATGGCAGGATACGCCAGCACATTATTGCGGATCGAGAGATGGATATTGTATTCCGGCTGCTCTTTATCATCGTCATACACAAACGTCCGGTCCTCCAGGCGGTCAAAAATCCGCGCCACATGCTCCACCCCGGCATTTCCACTCTGCACATCATTCTCCAGCAGCTTCCAGTATTCACTGTTGGGGTCATCGCTCGCATACAGCTCATAACGGACGCCGTAGCGGATGTAGAGCGCTTCAAGTATGCCGTCAACCAGGCGTGCGTACACATCATAACCTTTGATGATTCCGGCTCTGTCTTCATCGTACTCGTAGATTACAGTAGGCTTCTTAATCTCCTGCTCCATCCTATTTCGTCCCCTTTATCGCTGCGAGCGGCTTGCATTTGGCCACAACAGCAGCCAGGCCGGCGCCCGTAACGCTTTCTATAATCTCATCTACATTCTTATAGGCCTGGGGAGATTCGTCAATGATAGATTCCAGGGAATGCTGATTCACTACAATCTCGTCTGCCGTCCCCACCTTCATCGACTGGGAGAATTCATGGACAGACACCAGCCGCTTCGTTGCCGAGCGGGAGCGGATGCGTCCGGCTCCATGGCAGATCGAATAATAATTCTCTTCTCCTCCGGGCTGGCCGACCATGATGTAGGAAGCGGTGCCCATCGAGCCGGGAATCAGCGCCGGATGCCCGGTCGCCGCATAGGCTGACGGATTATCCGGATGTCCGGCCGGCAGGGCGCGCGTCGCCCCTTTGCGGTGTACGAACTTGGTGCCGGAGGAGGTCTCCTCTTTCCAGGCATAATTGTGCATCAGATCATAGAGGGTCCGCAGCTCGCATTTCGTGCCGAAGACGTCACGGAAGCCCTCACGTACACCATAAGCGATCAGATGGCGGTTCACTACCGCATAGTTCAGCGCCGAGTACATCAGATTAACATAGCGCTGGGCCTGCGGATGTGCCAGAGGCGCATAGATCAGGCGCGGGTCGGCGCTGCCCAGTCCAAGCTGGCCCATGACCTTGGCGAAGGCCGGGGTACAGAACTGATTGACCATACCTCCCCAGGCCCGGGAGCCGGAATGGATCATCACGGCAAGCTGCCCGTCCTTCAGGCCCCACGCTTCAGCCACTTGCCGCTGCTCTTCAGCAATCTCAATCGCTTGAATCTCGACGAAATGGTTGCCGCCGCCAAGGGTGCCGAGCTGGCGGTGACCCCGGTGCCAGGCCATATCCGGCAGCTCATTCAGAATCTCGTCATCGAAGGCAAGCTTGCTGATCTCCACATGGGACAGCGCACTCGACTTCTTCGGCGTGTAGCTGTCCGGAATATATTTGTTCGGCAGGCCGTGCAGCCCTTTGCGGACGATATTCTCCAGCCGGATATCGCTGTAATGGCCGCGCTGCTGGGCCTCCATCGGCAGATAAGCCTCTATCCTGCGGACCAGCTTCCGGCGCAGCTTCACTTCACGCAGATCATCCATATGCAGGTTAGTCAGATGCACGCGCATGCCGCAGCCGATATCGCTGCCCACAATGGACGGCGATACATAGCCTGACGCGGCATCCCAGACCGCCGTGGTCCCGATGCAGGTTCCGACGCCTACATGCACATCCGGGGTGTAGCTCATATATTCTATATTCGGGATTTGCAGATTGTTATTAGCCATTTCCAGGACCTTGTAATCAAGTGAGCCAAATAATTGCTCGCTGGCATATACCCTGAGGTCGCCGCCCGGAAGGGCTACCTCATGTTTGTAGCGGGATATCTCCCCCGCTTGCTGCTTCATGCTATTCATAAATGTTTTCATTTCCTCTCAGGTTGGTAAGATAAATCCCAGTTTTGTGGTACACAAAAAGAGCCGCAGATCAGTTCTGATCATGCGGCTCCCGGAGCGCTGGGTGCAGCTTCGAATTCAAGCTGGGACACCCGTATGCAGTTGTGACATAATAAGCACGCTGCGCATTATGTCTTCCGGACGAAGGCGATGAGATCAGATTGTTCATATGCGGTTGTAATGTGACTGTGCGGCGTTCTCAAACCATTTGTTCCAATCATGACCCATCGGCCTCCCTTCTCTAAATGATAAACCCAATAATATAGGGCGCTGCTGCAGATTGTCAACCCTGATACTGGTAAAGTTTGTTTTATTTAAATTTCGACCAGTCCTGATTGCTGTTCTCCAGCAGGTGGCCGAAATCATTCTCCAGACGTTTCTGCTCTGCCTTGCGTTTGTCCTCCGCTTCCTTGAGGGCGGCGTCTTTCTTGCCTTGCTCTTCGGCTTTGAGCGCATCGGACTGCGCCTTCAGCTTGTCCAGCACCTCTCGGCTGAGCAGGTCTTTGAGTGTTGCCTGAGCATCGGTCGCCGCAGGCCGCGGAGCCGGGGTTATCTTCTTCTTTTTAGCCAAGGGAATCATCCTTTCAAGTAGTGCAAATAGTTCAAATTTGTTTTAGTTATAGGTCTTTTCGTTTATAATGTACAGTAAGAGGTGAGCCTAATGAAATCCACAGAGTTATGTCCAAGGTTACAAAAAAGCATGGATATTATCGGCAGACGTTGGACGGGCTTAATCATCTATCAGCTTCTGCAAGGTCCCCAGCGCTTCGGCGCCATTGAAGCTTCGCTGCCGGTCAGCGGCAGGCTTTTGTCCGAGCGGCTGAAGGAACTGGAGCAGGAGGGCATCGTCCTGCGCGAGGTTTTTCCCGAAACGCCTGTAAGAATCCAGTATTCGTTAACTGACAAGGGCCGGGCCTTGGAATCCGTCATCCGTGATTTGCAGGTATGGTCGGAAGACTGGATTACAGAAGAGGAATGCCGGTCTGCTTCAGCTGCTCCTCCGCAATAAGTTTCACACACTGTTTCTGCGAAAGCCTTATATAAATTTACAGCTTGCGGCCTACGATAACAAGGTCACGCGGAATGCCGTCCAGCACGGCGACACCCGGCAGCAGGCCCCATTGTCCGAAACCAAACTTCCGCAGCAGCGCAAGACTTGGCTCATTATGGCCAAACACAAAGCCTACCAAGTTCTGCAGACCAAGTCGCGGACATTCCTCAAGCGCCTTGGTCAGCAGGATACTTCCGGCGCCGCTGCCGCGGAATTTTTCACTTACATACACGCTGATCTCTGCCGTTCCATTATAGGCCGGACGCCCATAGAATGACTGAAAGCTGAACCAGGCTGCAATTTCGCCGCCTTGCCGCAGGACCCAGAGCGGACGGTGATGACTTTTATGCTCATGGAACCACTCTACTCTATCCTCCACGGCCACCGGCGTAAGATCCGCTGTCACCATTCTTCCGGCAACCGTCGTGTTATAAATCTCCACAATCGCTCCCAAATCCTCAATTGCCGCATCCTCTATACTGTAACCTTTCCAATCCATGCTATGATTCCTCCTAGAAGTTGTATGTGATATGTGAACAACATTCCCCTCATCATATCGGCCCGAATCCAAAATGGTTGTTCAAAAGCATTTACAGAGATCCTTATAATCAGTTGACGTCTGTCCACTAGTTTCATTGCATTGCGGAAAACGAGGCTAGTTCAGCCCTGTCTGCTCCAGACTCCACTTCCACAGCCGTGCGGCTTCTTCTGTATTCTTTGCCCTTGGCGATAATTCCTTGATCTCGCGGCGGTAATAATATTGCCCGCTTACTTCGCTCAGCTCCGGCGCAGCCGCCAGATAAATGGCCGTGTCCGCACCTTTCTCAGGAGTCAGGAAGAAGTAGGACAGCAGCTTCAGCAGCGAGCGCCCAAAGCCTGTCTCCCGGTTCACTCCGATGCTCGTTCCCACCGCTCCCGGATGCACACAGTTCACAGTAACCCTTGTGCCCTTCAGTTGAGCAGCAAGCTCCCGGGTAAACAGGATGTTGGCCAGTTTGGAACGGGCGTAAGCCTTAGCCGGATTGAAGCCGCGTGACAGCGTATGATCCTCCAGATGCAGCTTGCCAATCTTGTAGGCACCTGAAGCCACTACCACAATCCTGCCCTGTTCAGCATGCTTCAGTCTATCCAATAACAACATGGTGAGCAGAAAATGACCCAGATGATTCACGCCCAAATCCTGCTCATAGCCGTCTGAAGTAAGCTCACGTCTGATGGCGACTACGCCAGCATTATTGATCAGAACATCAAGCACCGGATAGCCGGCCGTGAATTCCTCTGCAAAAGCGCGAATGCTTGCGAACGAACCCAGATCGCACAGCATCAGCCGGATTTGATCAGAGCCGCTCTGGCGTACCGCTTCTGCAAGAGCTTCCTCCCCGCGTTGGCGGCTGCGGCAGGCCATGATTACATGGGCTCCTCTGCGGGCCATTTCCACTGTCGTAGCCAGTCCCATGCCGGAATTCGCACCGGTGACAAGCACGGTCTTTCCTTTCATGGACATCTTCCCCTCTCTTGCGGGCCAGCCAGGCCAGAGCATGGCGTAGCCTTTTCAGAGTATATGTTTTATGATAATGTTACATCATTTCTGAGGGTTAAAATAGCCCCTGGGCATGGAATAGCTTCTCAAGAGGTCTATTCCCGGTTCGAAGCAACTTATCCACTACAGGAGGCGGGGACATGGCTACTATTGAAGATTTCTTGAAGCTAGATATGCGCATAGGAACCATTCTGTCCGCAGAGCCTTTTCCTGAGGCACGCAAACCGGCGATTAAGCTGCAGATCGATTTAGGGGAACTCGGCATTAAGGCCTCCAGTGCGCAGATCACCAAACGTTACACTCCGGAAGAGCTGATCGGCCGGCAGATTGCCGCTGTCGTGAACTTCCCGCCCAGACGGATTGCCGGCTTCCTCTCGGAAGTGCTCGTCCTGGGCGGTGTGCCGGAGGAAGGCGATGTGATTCTGCTGGCTCCGGAGCAGCAGGTTCCGAACGGGACGCCGATCGCGTAGCGGACCCGCCGCTGAACCGGCTCCCCAGGGTATGCCGCTTACGCTGCCTAGTCTGCATAAGCTCTCAGACCTGACGGTACAGAATATCTTCTGCTACCACGTTGCACGTTATGAAGACAGCCTGCAGGTGTTGATGGTTCGCTTGCGGGCTACCTGTAGGCGGGGTTTACACGCTGCAGGCCCATAACAGGAAAGGCTGTCCTCTGTGCAGATGATCTGCAAGGAGGACAGCCTTTGTTTGCTACATAGTTACATAGTTACATACTTACATTACATAGTTACAGAGTGAGATGGACTCAGATGACGTTATTTTGCGGAAAAGGGTGATTTTGACGTATATGCGGACTCAGGAGACCTTATTGGGATTATTGTAGACCCGAATACGGTAAAACTGAGCCATTAAGGGCATCTGAGTCCGCAACGGACAGAAACCGGGCTAATATCCGGAAATAACGGCTTCTCAGTCCGCTCAGCGCCGGGTGGCCGTGAAATCCCTTCGTCAATAGTATGGCCGTGATAAAGTTCCGGAGGAAGTACACGGAAAATGCACCTAACAGCCCTTATTTCTAATTCGGCCGCAGCGCAATCAGCTTATCATCTTGTGCGCGTGGGTTGCCTCTGCCATCCCGGTTATTGGTCATAAGGTACAGGGTGCCGTCAGGCCCTTCCGCCACATTGCGGATTCGGCCATACTTCTCTTTGAATACAGCCGTAATCTTAGGCTTGCCGCCCGAAGGAGACAAAGATACACGCAGCAGCTGCTGCCCGGCCAGACCGGCAACCAACAGTTCGCCGCTCCATGGCCCCTGCGTAATAAAGCTCATACCCGATGGCGCCCAGGTCTCCTCCCCGCTGTGTGCCAACGGAGCCTTCAGCTTCAGCTTCAGCTTCAGCTTTGCGGCTCCATTCGCATCGCCTTCAATCAGCGGCCAGCCGTAATTGGACCCGGCCTGAATACGATTGATCTCATCATGGCTCGACTGGCCATGCTCCGAGCTGTATAAGACTCCGCTCTCCGGCTGCCAGGCCAGACCCTGCGGATTGCGGTGGCCCATACTATAGACCGGAGATCCCGGCCACGGGTTATCGTCAGGGATGCCGCCGCTGGTCGTAATCCGCAGGATTTTCCCGCCCAGACTGGTCTTATCCTGCGCCAGCTTAGGCTCATAGCGTTCACCTGTGGTGATGTACAAGTAGCCGTCCGGGCCCAGCTTAACCCGTCCGCCGTTATGATTGGTGTCCCCTGGTATATTATCCAGCAGGACCTGCCTGATCTCCGCGTTGCTGCTGCCGATCTTAATCCGCAGGACCCGGTTTGCCATGCTCCCCTCCGCATTGCGGTAAGAATGATATACATAAGCCAATCCGTTGCTCTCGAACTCCCGGTCAAGTGCAAGTCCCAGCAATCCGCCCTCTCCCTTACTGATAAAGGGGGCTTCAAGCTCCAGCAGCGGGGCCTCACGAAGCCTGCCGTTCTCTATGACCCGCAGACTACCCGGCCGTTCGGCGAAAAAGATCCGCCCGTCCGGAGCGAATGCCATCTCCCAAGGCACATTCAATCCGTCTGCCAGCGTATGGGTGGTATAGGGGAAGGCTGACGAAGCTGGCGGCTTCGGCGCGGCAGCCGTTACTTCCGGTGCCTGTGTGCTTCCAGAGGCATTAGGTGATGCTGCGCCAACCGGTGCACCCTTTCCTGCACCCGCAGACGCTCCCGGTGTTCTTGTCACCGGCGTTTCGGTCATCGTAGTCATCGAAGATGGAAGAGCAGTGCCGGCAGGCTGTGCGTCAAGCCGCGGATTCTCACCTGTCAGCTGCCCTTGCCTAGGATTTTGTTCAGCAGAGGTGCAGGCTGACAGCAGGCCCATCAGCAGGACCAAAGCTCCGCGCAGCAGAACTGTACGGAAGAGGGCCGATGTACCGGACATATTCATAACCTCCTGTTAAGTGAAGCGGGAATAGAAACCAGAAATGATTGTGGCAACTATTACCCGGTGCTTAACTTCACTAAACTCCCTGTTGCATCCGTTCCAGGAACGTGCAGCCTCCCGGATTATGAATTATAATGAGAATAATGCTGTTTCAAGCGTGTATATGAAAGGGGAACTATTGCAATGAATGAAGCTCTGCTTAAACTGGAGCAAGGACTTACAGAAGAGGGCTTGGATGCTCTCCTCGTAACCGATCCCAAGCATGTATACTATCTGACCGGCTTCGCCAGCAACCCGCATGAACGCTTTCTGGGCCTGCTGCTGATCCGCGGCGAGGAGCCTGTGCTGATCGTTCCGGCGCTGGACGCCGAAGCGGCGCATGCCGCCTCCTCGGTGAAGACTATTCTGACACACAGCGATACGGACAACCCGTACGAGCTGCTCAAATCCCGCTTCGGCGGCGCTGCTCCGGGCAGCTTCGGCATAGAGAAGGAGCACTTCTCCGTCAGCCGCTATGAGTTGCTGGCAGACGCCATCCCAGCGGGGGCATTCAGCGACATCGGCCATCTGCTCCGCGCTATGCGCGCCATGAAGACGCCTGAAGAAATCCGCATTATGAAGCATGCCGCCGAGCTTGTGGAGGAAGTTCTCCGCCGGGGCCTGTCACATGTCAAAGCCGGTGTCAGCGAGAATGAGCTGGTAGCGGAGCTGGAATACCTGATGAAAAAAGTCGGAGCCTCCGGCCCCTCCTTCGACACCATGGTGCTCTCCGGCCCGAATACGGCCCTGCCGCATGGCGTACCGGGTGAACGCAAGATTCAGCCGGGTGATCTGCTGATGTTCGATCTTGGCGTATACGCCGCAGGCTATGCCTCTGACATTACCCGCACCTTCGCTGTAGGCGAAATCGACAGCAAGCTGATAGATATCTACAATACTGTGCTTGCTGCCAATGAGGCTGGTATCGCCGCTTCTGTTGCCGGAGCCACCTTCGGTTCTATTGACAAGGCTGCCCGTGACGTTATTGAAGCCGCCGGCTACGGCGAATACTTCATGCACCGCGTCGGACATGGTCTCGGCATGGATACCCATGAATATCCATCACTGCATGGACTCAATACGGATATTATCGCAAACGGCAACGTCTTCACAGTAGAACCGGGGATTTATGTGCCGAATCTTGGCGGCGTGCGCATTGAGGATGATGTGCTCGTTACGGCAGAGGGCCCGCAGACGCTGACCAGCTTCCCCAAAGAATTGACAGTGCTGAGCCTGTAATTCAGAAATCAAAAAAAAGCCCCAATCTCCAGATCATCAATGGAGGTCAGGGCTTTTTTATATAAACTATGCTATGAAATACTGCGCTTGGTCTCCTGGGAGCTGACTGCCTGCTCCTCTTCAGCGAATTTAAAGGAGCGGGCAAGGTAAAGTACCGGTGTGCCTGCACCTGTAAGTAGGAATTTGGCCAGATAGGTGGTCAGCAGAATCTCAGTCCATACCTTCAGGTCATACATTCCGGCAAACGCAATAGTGCAGAAGATCAAAGTGTCGACAAAAGAGCTGATCATGGTGCTGCCGTTGGAGCGGATCCAGAGCTGCCGTGAGCTGCCGTAGTATTTGCGGATCCATGCGTATAAGCGTACATCCAGAAACTGGCTGATAAAATATGCGGTAAGACTGCCCAGCGCAAGTCTCGGCATCAGACCGAAGATTCTCTGAAGAGACTCTTGGGCCATATCTCCCTCCTGCGGCTCAAAGACAAGCACCATCTGCATAATGACGGTAGTCATCAGCAAGGTGAAGAATCCGAACCAGACGGCGTTCCGCGCTTCAGCCCGCCCGTATCTCTCATTCAGCAGGTCACTGGTCATATATAACGTGACATACATCGTATTTCCCAGCGTCATTACGATATCGAAAGGCATCGCAATCGTCTTGGCGACTTGAATATTGGCGACCACGGTTGCCATGCCGACCCAGGCATAGAGCCCTTTTTTACCGAACAGCCGGTAGCAGAGCAGAAAAAACACAAAATTAACAACAACAAACAAAATCCCCCACAACAAATTAAACATATTTCTGTTAACTCCTCCTAGTTTTGGTTACGCGGGATGGTTACGAACCGCGGCTATCCACTCTTATAGAAACAAAACATTAATACTCTACCACAGAAAAAGCTAACATACTATGAAATTTTAAATTTTCACGAAAACAGCGTATAATTCATTTTTTTCGGCAAATTGGTGATAGACTCGTTAAATATTCAATTTTTTCTGAAAAATAGTGCAATATAGAGCAAACTTTCACTATTCAACCTGAGGTTAATTCTATAGAATAGTTATCAATCACCATTCCCGTTCACTGATAGCTTCATATATGACCTATACCAATGGAATATATTGCTGCTTGCCTGGCACTTTGTCTGGCTTGGGATATTCAGATGCAATTGACAGAAAAGGAGAGAAAGAAATGTTCCGTCTCAAAAAATCAATTAGCCGCAAGTTTACGCTTCTGCTGTTTGTCGTTCTGTTACTCACTTCTCTTTTGCTAAGTATCAGCTTCTACTTCATATCCATTAATATTATCGACAGCTATGTGATGCCGCAGATCAACAAGTCTCTGACTGCCTCAGCCCAGGATGTATATAAGAATCTGAATGCTACAAGCGCGCAGCAGGCCCTTAACAAGAATGAACAGGCGGGGACCAATGTAGAATTTTATTTCGAGGAAAAGCGGAAGCAGCACGATGTTGAGACCATTTTCCTCATTGAACTGAAGGAAGGCAAAGCTACTGTCCTGGTCGCAGATCATAACGCCAAGCTTCAACGTGAAGAATCCATTGAGGTATTGCCTGCCATGGAGCAAGCCTCCAAAGGAAAGTCCGGACTTAGTGAAATCTATAGTGATAGTCATGGTATACATAAGACTGCATTTGTTGGCGTTCCCGGCACCCCCATGCTCGTTGGCGTAAGCTCGGATGTCGGCTTTATTCAAGAAAAGATGAGCAGCATTCTATGGACCAGTGCGGGAATCACCCTGCTGGCACTTATTGTCGGACTCTCCGGCGCCACATTGATGAGCCGCAGAATCATCCGTCCGATTAAACTGCTGGCGGCCTACAGCAACAAGCTGGCCGGAGGTGATTTCACCGAAGAACTTACGATTAAAGGCAACGATGAAGTAGGCCAGCTCTCCGAGAGCTTCCGGATCATGAGCGAGCGGCTCAAGGAGATGATCGGGCATGTGCTGGATACATCGGGCGCCGTCGTTGCCGATTCCAATGATCTGAAGGAACGTGTTCAGATTCTGAACAATATGGCTGAGCAATCCGCTGTTTCTGTAGAAGAAATCGGTAAAGGCAGCACCGCTATTGCAAGCAGCGCACTCGATAATTCCCGGGCTATGGATGAGATCAACATCGGCATCCAGCATATCGCTTCTGCCGCCGGTGAGGTCACGGAGCAGATCAGTGAAGCCTCCACCGAAGCCATGGGCGGTAATGACATTGCCCAGAGTGCTGTGCAGCAGATGCGCCAGGTGGAACAGGCCTCGGTACAGTCGCTCGAGCAATTCCGTATCATGAATGAACGCTCGCTGATGATCGGGGAAGTGGTGCAGGGCATTACCGAAATCACGAAGCAGATTCAGATGCTGTCGCTTAACGCATCTATTGAAGCCGCGCGCGCCGGAGAGCATGGCCGGGGATTCGCTGTCGTGGCCGGTGAAGTGCGCAAGCTGTCTGAGCAGTCCAAGGAATCCAATGAGCAGATCCGTGAATTCCTGCTCGGACTTCAGGAAGATATGAACCACTCGGTATCCGAGATGAACCACGTGAATACTGAAGTAGCTTCAGGTATGAACAAAGTGGTGGAAGCAGGCAATGCCTTCAATCATCTGCTTATTCTTATTCAGAGCATCAACCACAGCATCCAGTCCGTATCTGCCGCTACCCAGCAGATTTCGGCAGGCACCGAAGAAGTCAGCGCCTCGGTGGAAGAAACGGCACAGATTACAGCCAAGTCGCAGCAGAGCGCTGATACGCTGGCCGGCAACTCTGCCCGCCAGCAACAGGAGCTGGAAGGCCACGCGCTGACCGTAGAGCATCTGCATGAGCAGGCCGTGAAGCTGCAGAAGGCTGTCGAGCAGTTTAAGATTTAGCTTGTTCCCTGTTCAATCAAATCTATAATGCAATAGAATAGTAAACTATAAAAAGCAGCTCCAAAGGCCACACTGAACTGTGACCCACAAGAAAGACACTTTGAAAAAAGTGACCTTCTTGTGGGTCTTTTGTGTTTTAATCAGAATATTGGAAAAGGAGCGGGATAAGACTGTGGGAAATTTAAATCGAACCCTATTTACGGAAGATATCATTAGAAGATTAGAGAAGAATCCAAATGTTCAGCGAGTATCCGAGACGAATATTTCGTATACTGCTGAGTTTAAGTTGGCGGCAGTGAAGGCCTACAACGAGGGGACACCCCCGTCAGAAATATTTCTTAAGGCGGGCTTTGACCTAAATCTCATCGGTTCTAAAAAACCAAAGCATAGTTTGAAACGCTGGAGAGATAGCTTTGCTAAATATGGTGAACTAGGACTACTGGAAGAACGGCGTGGCAAAGGCAGCGCTGGACGAAAGCCTGCATGTGCCTTGTCTGCTGACGAAGAACTGAAGCGCGCAAAGGCGAAGATTAAATTACTAGAAGCTGAGGTCGACTTTCTAAAAAAGCTCGAAGCGCTCGAACGGAACCAAGGAAAACCTTAACACCTTCGGAGCGCTACGAAATCATTTATCACACCCTGAGAGCCCATGGATTAAGCCGTATGACTCGTTATCTATGTGGAGTCGCCGCTGTGAGCACCAGTGGCTATTACAGATGGCTGGGCGCCGAGCAAAGGCGTCAACTTCGTGCAGCCGACGACGAGCGCGACCTTGTTCTTATTAAGCAACACTTCAACGCATTACAAGGAAGAGCTGGCGCTTTGGTGATTAAGATGCGTTTGGAGCATCTCAGCGGTGTCACCATGAATCACAAGAAGATTCGCCGATTAATGCGTAAATTTAACCTTGTCGCAGCCTTACGGCAAGCTAATCCGTACCGTAAGATGGCAAAGGCAACGCAGGAGCATCAGACCTGCGCAAACTTACTGAAACGCCAATTTGACCAGAAAGAGCCGGAGAAAGTCTTTCTAACCGATATCACCTATCTGCGGTACGGAAACGGACAGTGGGCTTATCTTTCGTGCATAAAAGATGGAGCAACCCGGCAAATTCTTGCTGACTGTGTAGCAGGGACACTAGAGTTACCAATCGTTGAAAAAACCATTCGGCGTCTGCTGGAACGGCTTGATGGAAATCTTCATCCAGAAGCCATTTTCCACTCCGATCAGGGCATGCACTACACACATCCTAAAACTCGTCTCCAAATTGAGCAGGCAGGTTTTCAACAGTCTATGTCCCGTAAAGGGAACTGTTGGGACAATGCATCGATGGAGTCGTTCTTTGGGCATATGAAAGATGAAATGAGCGTTCGAGATTGTCAGAATCTCACAGAAGTCAGGGCTCGTGTTTCGGAATATATTGCCTACTATAACTCCGAGCGATACCAATGGACATTAAAGAAGATGACTCCTGACGAATTCAGAAGTCATCTCCTTGCGAGCTAGCTCTAGGGTATTTCTTTTAAACCGTCCTCAAATCGGGTCACAGTTCACACGGCTGTTGGAGCTGCTTTTTTGCATAGGGACAAGCGCAAGCATTCATTTCCTCAAGTTTGATTCGTTGCTGACACCTTGAGATTCTTAAGTTCACGCGGGTTCAGGATAAATGTTGTATTTTGGGCAGGATTCCATGGAACAACAAGGTTCCATCACAATCCGTGGATGAGAATAGAGGGATTCGTGCGATAACTGATTAGGACATGCTCAGTGCCTCGGTGCCCACAAGATGACAGAGACTCCAATCACGCAGACGCCGGCGCCGATCCAGTCGTAGAGATCCGGTGTTTTCCGGTCCACCAGCCAGCCCCACAGCACAGCAAGCACGATGAATACTCCGCCATAGGCGGCATATACCCGGCCAAAGGAAGGAAACTTCTGCAGCGTCGGGATAATACCATACGCGATCAGGATGGCAGAGCCTGCCAAACCGTACCACAGCGGCCGCGATTCCCGCAGCCAGAGCCAGACCAGATACCCGCCGCCGATCTCGGCCAGTCCGGCAACCATAAACAGCAGAACCGCAATAGTCATCCCTATTCCCCTCCTCCCCGCAAGCCCATAATATTGTAAACGGCATTCATGTCCAAATGTGACCTTACAGCATCCGCCAGCCGGTCGAATTCCTGCTCACGGAGCGCAGCAGCCGAGGAGGTTACCGACAGCGGTGCGAGTCCTTTGGCAATACGCAATCCGTCCAGCCAGCTGCGGCGCAGCCCGTCGTTGTGGAACAAGCCGTGCAGATAACTGCCCCAGATTCTGCCGTCCGGGGTTCCCCAGCCTTCCGGCAGAGCCTGTCGTTCCGGCCCGTCCAGACTGAACAGGCAACGTACCGAAGCAGCATCATGATTCTTCGTTGTTCCCATATGTATCTCGTAGCCGGTAATGGGTATCTCTCCGGTTGAGGCGGACGCTTGTGTGCTTAGTTGCAGCGGATGATCCGCAGCCAGTGTTCCGCTCACGCGTACCGTGGTCTTCTGCTGCAGGAACGCCGTTGACAGCGGCAGATACCCGAGGCCCTCACTCTCACCTGGTTCAGCACTCTCAACCGCATGAGGATCAAGCAGCTTCAGCCCCAGCATCTGATACCCGCCGCAGATTCCGGCAAGCTGCTGCGTCCCCTGTCCCAATGCACGCTCTATTGCCTCCGGGAACCCCTGCTCCCGCAAATACTGCAGGTCGGCAGCCGTATTCTTCGTGCCCGGCAATATAATGACATCCGGCGTTCCTAGCTCGTCTGCCGACAGTACATAGCGTACGGTAACATCCGGCTCATCCTCCAGCGGATCGAAGTCGGTGAAATTGGAGATGCGCGGATAGCGGATGACCGCAATATCAAGTTCTTTCATAGAACCTTCACGCACTCGGCCTGAGGTTCCTTCCAGAACTACGGAGTCCTCCGCCTCAATCCGCAGCTGCGGCAGGAACGGCAGCACCCCCAGCACCGGAATGCCTGTACGCTCCTCCAGCCAGTCCAGCCCGGGCTGCAGCAGCGAGACATCGCCGCGGAATTTATTGATAATGAAGCCTTTGACCCGGGCCCGTTCATGCGGCTCCAGCAGCTCCAGCGTCCCGACGATGAAGGCAAACACGCCGCCCCGGTCAATATCGGCAACCAGCAGCACAGGGGCATCTGCCCAGCCAGCCAGATTCATATTGACGATATCCCGCGCCTTGAGGTTGATTTCCGCGGGGCTGCCTGCGCCTTCCATCAGCACAACATCGTATGCCTCGCGCAGACGCCCAAGCGCATCCATTACGGTCCCTTTGGCCTCGGGAAGAAATTTCTCGCGGTATTCCCTTGCACTGAGCGCGGCATGCGGCACACCATGCACCACAATCTGCGCGCTCATCTCACCGGAAGGCTTCAGCAGGATCGGATTCATGTCACTGGTAGCCGTAATACCGAAGGCTTCCGCCTGCATCCCCTGGGCGCGGCCGATTTCTTTGCCGTCCGCTGTAACATAAGAATTCAGCGCCATATTCTGCGACTTGAACGGTGCCGTACGGTAGCCGTCCCGGGTCATAATCCGTCCGATGGCGGCGGTGACGAGGCTCTTGCCGACATCGGAGGCGGTTCCCTGCACCATCAGCACGGCGGCTGGGTGCTGCTTGCCGCGTCCATCTGCAACCACCGGCGCTGCCTGGACGGTAGCTGGCTGCTGCTTATCCGCTCCCCGAGCAGCTCCCGTCGCTGCCTGAAGCGCGGCCTTACCTGAGGCTGTAACTTCCATGTTCATCTTCTTCACTTCCTCGCTTTCTTGCTGCTGCCGGTGTTCAGGGCGGTGCAGCCCTATGGCCTATTGGAGCGCTGTGCGGCGCTGCCCTAAGTGCATGGCGGACGCTGTCCGCTACAGGTTGTGCTGCAGCAGCACCAGCACCAGCAGAACCACCGTCTCCAGCAGCTCACCCAGCGCGCCGTAGACGTCGCCGGTGAGCCCGCCGAGCCGGCTGGCGATCCGCCGCGCTGCGAGCATGCCGCAGGCTGCCGCAGCCGCCGGCGCCAGGATGGCCGCCGCCGCCAGCTGCGGCCAGGCCCCGCTGCCCGCGCCGAGCGCCAGAGGCGCCGCGGCAGCGGCCAGCGTAAGCAGCGCGGCGCTTAGACGCGCGCGCCGCTCCAGCCGGGCAGGCAGCCCGCCGAAGCTGGCGGCCAGCCCTTCATTGCCGCGGGCCAGCGGATAGCGGGCCATGGCCCGCACCATGTACCAGCGGCTCCAGATCGGCGGCAGCAGGAGCAGCGGCAGCATGCTGTAGCTGCCGCCTTCAATTAATGCCTCTAGCAGCGAGGCCTTCAGCAGCAGGAGCAGCACGCAGGCCAGCACGCCCATAGCGCCTACGCGGCTGTCCTTCATGATCTCCAGCATCCGCTCCCGCGAGCGGTAGCTGAGCAGCGCATCGGCGCTGTCCATCCAGCCGTCCAGATGCAGCCCGCCGGTCAGCCCCACCCACAGGATGAGGGTGATGACAGCGGCAGGCCAGGCCGGCAGCAGCCAGGCGGCGGCAGCTGCGCCAAGCACGGCGCTGAGGCCGATCGCTGCGCCTACCAGCGGATAATAGACCACGCTGCGGCGCAGCAGCTCAGGCGAGAAATCCGGGCTGTATTTGACCGGAAACCGCGACAGGAACTGAAACGCGGCAGCGGCATCCCCCCGCGCGCTCACAGGAGGTACTCCCGGCTCTTCAGCTCCACAGGAATCCCGGCTGTAACCAGGAATACCTGCTCACACTGCCGGGCAAGCCGCGCGTTCATCCGTCCGGCCAGGTCACGGTACAGCCGGCCGAGTGAATACTCCGGCACAATGCCGTCGCCTACTTCATTGGTAACCAGAATTAGCGTTCCCTTGAAGCTGGAGACACTCTGCTCCAGCCCGGTAATTGCCGCTTCAACCAGTGGCTGCCGGTCACTGCGTTCCTCCACAGCCAGCAGCTGGTTGGACAGCCAGAGCGTCAGGCAGTCCACCAAGACTGGCTGACCGCTGCCGCTGCCGGACAGCCGCCGGAGCAGCGCCGACAGTTCAAGCGGCTCCTCCAGAGTCTCCCAGCGGAAGCCCCCCTCCTCCCGCTGCTGCCGGTGCAGGGCAATCCGCGCCTTCATCTCTTCATCGAACGCTTGCCCGGTCGCCACATAGACCGCCTGCTGCGGGTCTGCCAGCTTCTTGGTTAAGCGCTCGGCGAAGCCGCTTTTCCCGCTGCGGGCCCCTCCGGTTACAAGGATGCTCATACGCTCTCCGAACCGGAGACCCCCGCACTCTCGAAGGTCGCCATCTCCCGCATAATCCGGCAGACCGCTTCAATGAAATGCAGGCACAGCGCGCCGCCGGTGCCTTCACCGAGGCGCAGTCCGAGATCCAGCAGGGCTTCCAGACCGAGGCGGTCCAGCATCAGCTTATGCCCCTGTTCGCCGGAGACATGGGAAGCAATCATGTAAGCCGTCGATTCCGGCGCTAATGCCTTCGCTACCAGGGCTGCCGCTCCGGAAATGAAGCCGTCCAGAATGACCGGAATCCGCAGGGCCGCCGCCCCCAGAATCAGACCGGCCAGACCGGCAATCTCAAGTCCGCCTACCTTCGAGAGTACATCGATCGGGTCAGCCGGATTCGGCGCATTAATCTTCAGGGCGCGTTCGATCACCGATATTTTGTGGCGCAGCCGCTCGTCGTCGATACCTGTCCCCCGTCCGGCTGCTGTCTCCGCCGGGATGCCTTCCAGTGCGCACAGCACCGCAGCACTTGCCGTAGTATTGCCGATGCCCATCTCACCGGTAATAAAAATCTCCGTTCCGTTCTTCTCCGCTTCCTGGGCCACCTGAACTCCGGCCAGAATCGCGCGCAGCGCATCATCACGGCTCATGGCCGGACCTGCCGCCATATTGTCCGTGCCGCGGCGCACTTTGCGGTCGATCAAGTGCGGATGGCTGATGTCTCCGTTAATACCGATGTCCACGAACTGCACCTCTGCACCGCCTTGGCGGGCCAGCACATTCACTGCGGCGCCGCCGCTCAGGAAGTTATAGGCCATCTGCATGGTAACCTCCTGCGGAAAAGCACTGACCCCTTCACAGCAGACCCCATGATCCGCTGCCATAACTACTACCGTACGTTTGCTGTAACAGGGCTGTTCTACTTTGGAGATCCCGGCCAGCCGGACGGCCAGCGCCTCCAGCCGCCCGAGGCTTCCCGGCGGCTTGGTCAGGCTGTTCAGGCGGAGCACCGCGCGCAAGGTCGCTTTTTCATCAGGCGGAGCGATCCGTCCGGTTACTTCTTGTATGGCTGTGATCATGATATTGCCTCCTGTTATCTATTGTATATTCTATCAAAAACAATCTACTTCTAGCTGCTCATCATCCTGTCATCAGAACACAAAAAAAGCTCCCCTGCTCTGAAGAAGGGAGCTTCCGCTGACTTGGCTGCAAGCCAATTGAATTTTAACATATCCCTATTTCTTCCTTAAAGGATTATAGGTGATATAGATTGATCTTACAATTAGATTTTTACCTTCATGAAGCCTTCAAGCCGCTCCAGCGCCTCGGTCAGCTTCGCTGTAGAAGCTGCATAGGAGCAGCGGATATACCCTTCTCCGCCAGCCCCGAACACATGACCCGGAACAACTGCGACTCCCGACTCCTTCAGCAGCCTTAAGGCGAATTCCTCCGAGCTCATGCCTGTGCGGGCAATGGACGGGAAGGCATAGAATGCCCCTTCAGGCACATGGCAGGGCAGTCCTGCAGACCGCAGGCCGTCTACAAACATTGTCCGGCGGTCCTTGAAGCATGCCTTCATCCGGTCTTTATCCGGCAGAGCACTGCGCAGGGATTCGGCAGCGGCGATCTGGCCCAGCACGGGTGCGCACATGGCCGTGTATTGATGAATTTTGAGCATAGCCGCCAGCAGTTCGCCGTTCCCGCAGGCATATCCGACCCGCCAGCCGGTCATGGCAAAAGCCTTCGAGAACCCGCTGATCACCACCGTCCGCTCCTTCATGCCGGGGAGTGAGGCAATACTTACATGTGTGCTGTCGAAGGTAAGCTCGGCATAGATCTCATCCGAAATCACGATCAGCCCGTGCTCCTTCACCACCTCAGCTACCGGCAGCCAGTCCTCATAGGTCATTACCGCCCCTGTAGGGTTACTCGGAAAATTCACCATCAGCAGCTTGGATCGCGGAGTGATTGCCCGCTTCAATGCTTCGGCCGTGAGCTTAAAGCCCTGCTCCACCTTCGTCTCCACCGTGGCCAGCGTTCCGCCATTCAGATAGGCGATAGGCGCATAGGCGACATAACCCGGGGAAGGAATCAGAATCTCATCGCCTGGTGCGATGAAGGCGCGCAGCGCCAGATCCACGGCTTCACTGCTCCCTACAGTAACCATTATTTCATCCGCAGGATCGTACTGCAGGTCGAAGCCCTTCTGCAAATACCCGGCAATCTCCTCCCGCAGCTCCATCCTCCCGCTGTTAGGCGTATACATCGTCTCCCCGCGGTCCAGGGCGCGGATACAGGCCGCTCTGACCTGTTCAGGAGTAGCGAAGTCAGGTTCGCCAACCCCGAGTGAAATAATATCGTTGTTACCCGCAGCCAGATCAAAAAAAGCGCGGATGCCCGAAGGCGGAATCTCCCTTAGACGCGGAGTAATGGGGTCGTTGTGCATGGAGATGCCAGAGAGGCGCTGGATGCGGGGGTGGCGGTCCACAGGCAAAGCGGATTGTTTGCTGTTCATAACCCGCCACCCCCTTGCTGTACCAGTTGTGCTTCTGGTGCTTCTGGTGCTTCCCCCGTACCTCCATGCTCCCGCAGCGATCCGGTGATAATCTCATCCAGCAGCCGGGTGAAGGAAATACCTGCGGCCTTTGCACTCTGGGGTAGCAGGCTGGTTGCAGTCATGCCGGGCAGGGTGTTCACTTCCAGCACATAGGGAATCCCGTCCTTCAGCAGCATATCCACCCGTGCATACACCGCGCATTTCAGCGCCCTGTAGCAGGTAAGCGCCGCCGTCCGCACCCGTTCCTCGACCTCCGCAGGCAGCTGGATGATCTGTTCCTCCGCCCCGCCCTGCTCATATTTGGCGCTGTAATCGAACCAGTCGGCACCGAGCGACTGAATCCCGATTACCGGCAGCAGCTCTCCACCGAGAATGGAGCAGGTAATCTCCTGTCCTGTTGTATAATGCTCAATCAGCACCGAGCAGTCTGCGGCAAAAGCCTTCTCCACCGCCCCGCGCAGCTCCCGCGGATGATTCACCTTGGTCATGCCGATGCTGGAGCCGCCGGAATTCGGCTTGACCATCACCGGATAACCCAGCCGGTCCACGGCTTCCGGTGCATATTCATTGATATGCTCCCAGCACAGCCAGTCGGGTGTGAGGATGCTTTTGCTGCGGATAACCGTCTTGGCCAGCCCTTTATCCATGCAGAGACTGCTGGACAGCACGCCGCTCCCGGAATAAGGAATGCCGAGCGTTTCAAGCGTACCTTGCACAGTGCCATCCTCGCCGTAGGTCCCATGCAGGGCGAGCAGAGCGAAGTCTAGCCCCACGACTCCCTCCAGCAGCTCTTTACGCGAGGTGATGGGTACAGGAATCCCGGTGTATATTGCCGGATCCAGTGCCTTCAGCATCTCCCTGCCGGTATTCATGGACACCTCATATTCAGACGATACGCCGCCCATAATAACTCCCACTTTAATCATATCCGTACACCCCTTCATCCCATAAGTTGCCGTGCTGTCCTGCCGATAATTTCGATCCCTCTGCGTATATCCTCATCCGCCACTCTGGAGAAGCCCAGCCGCAGTGTATTCTGTCCCTTCCCGTCAGTGAAGAAGATGTCTCCTGCGGTAAAAATCACTCCCTGCTTATGGCAGGCCGCCAGCAATTCCCTTGTGCTGAAGCCTTCGGCGAACGTTACAAACAGATGCAGCCCTCCATCCCCTGACAATGAGGCATATGGAATATGCTCCTTGCAGTACGCGAGCGTCAGCTCGTATTTGCGTTTATACTCCAGCCGGGCCTTCTTCAGATACTTCTCCAGATTGCCGCCCAGCAGATATTGGTACAGGATAGACTGGTCCAGCGTCGAGGTATGAATGCTGCGTGCCCTTTTGACACTTTCGAGATAATAGATCAGCTCCTGATCCGCCAGCACCCAGCCCACCCGCAGTCCGGGGAACAGTACTTTGGAGAAGCTGCCGAGGTAGATGACGCTGTTCCCGCCGCCCGCCGCCGCGATTAACGGAGCCACATGGGCACCCGAATAACGCAGCTCCTCGTTGAAGCCGTCCTCAATGACCGGCACTTTGTAGTCCGACATCAGCTTCATCAGCCCTTGTCTTTTCTCGGGAGACACGACAATGCCCGTGGGATTATGGTAGGAGGGGACCAGATAGGCACAGTCATATTCCCGCTCTTCGAGCGCCTGCCTCAGCTCCCCTAAGTGGATGCCGTCCCGCTCCATCGTTACCCCATGTATCCCGAAGCCGTGCAGCTTCAGATTTTTGATCGCCGTATGATGCGTCGGATTCTCGCAGACCACAGCGCCATGCCGCTTGCCGAGAGCCGACAATACCACGTCAAACCCCTCCGTAAACCCGTTGGTGATCAGCAGATCCTTCCCGCGCATATTCACGCCCTTGTGCTCCATATATTGCCGCAAATAATCTATTAAAGGTCTATATCCCTTGGCATATCCATAATTCAGCAGAACGTTGCCCTCTACGGACATACGCTCCAGAAAAGCTCTCCGGACCTGATCCAGATCGAAGAGGCTCTCATCCGGCGCGATACTGGTAAAAGAAATCGTTCCTTTCCCCGCGCGGATTCCCCGCTTCATAATGTCCAGCTCTTCCGCGAGCAGCGCCTGGCCGCTGAGCCGCTCTTTCCAGTCCACGCTCCAGGAGGCCGCTTCCGGATCTCCGTGCCCCGCTGCTGCACCTGGTGAGATATAACTTCCCTGGCCCTGCACCGTATACGCGAAGCCGTCATCCTCCAGACTCTCGTAGGCTGAGATAATGGAGTTGCGGCTGACCTTGAGGAGTGTGCTGAGTTCCCGTGTAGAGGGAAGCTTCTGCCCGCCCTGGAGCGCGCTTTTGATAATAAGATGCTTCATGTAATCCTTCACCTGGATATATACCGGACGTCCGGCAATGAGCTTGAAATCCTTAAACATACCGCTATCGCCCCCATAGCTATCATGGCACAGACGCCGCCGTAAAAAAAGAACCACAGCCCCGGGATTTTCTTCCGGCTGTGGTTCTAAGGGGGACAATGTAGTCGGTTTTTCGCATACACTTGGCTGGATAACCCTGTCGACGCGCATTGTAGTCGGTTTTTCTGTGAAAATACGTCTGGCACTGCGATAAACGCACGGCCTACGCGGCGCACCCAGTCCAATTGTGTTCGGTTTTTCGATTACATTTGGCTTACGTGGCTTACCCAGTCCAATTGTGTTCGGTTTTTCGATTACATTCGGCTTAAGCGGCGTACCCAGTCCAATTGTGTTCGGTTTTTCGATTACATTTGGCCTACGCGGTGCACCCAGTCCAATTGTGTTCGGTTTTTCGATTACATTTGGCCTACGCGGTGCACCCAGTCCAATTGTGTTCGGTTTTCCGTTAAAATATGTTAATAAATGAAAAGACGATGTTCTGTTTTTTAGCCACGCTGCTCATTTTCATGCTGGAGTTGTGCCTTGGAAGACATGTTTGTTTTCGCATACATTTGGCTCGTGAACGCTATCGGTGGTGCAATGTAGTCGGTTTTTCGCACCCGAGTTGTAGCTGTCCCTAGTCCACCCGTGGTAGCTACACTTCGCGCGGCATCATGCGCCAGGCTCCTTCATCCTTCAGAAGATTCAGTACAGTGACTTCACCCGGAGCGGGTGCAGCTGCTGTATAGAAGGTTACTCCTTCGGTCAGACGCGCCAGCAGCAGACGGATGATACCACCATGAGTTACAATCAGCACGCGCGGAGGCGGGGGATTGGGCGGTGAGTCTGGCGCTAATGGAACTCCCGAAGATAAAATTGGTACTGGTGGAACCGCCACAGTTGAAATGGGCACTGGTGAAACTTCTGCTGGAGGAACTACCGCTGGTGGAACCACCCTTGGTTTGCTGGCTTCAAGACAGGGCATACCGTCGTCCATGCTTCTTAGCTCAAATTCCTGCACCAGCTGAGCCCAGAAATCATCCACCCGGGCTTCAAACTCTTCCCACGCTTCCCCTTCCGGCGGTGTTACTAACTCGGGGTGGTCAATCCAGCTGCGGTAATGCCCGTTATCCTTCAGCTGGTCATAATTGCATCCTTCCCAGGCACCAAAATCCAGCTCGCGCAGCCGCGAATCATAGTTGGCCTGCCGCTCCAGGTGTGGAGCCACGGCTACCAGCGTCTCCCTGCACCTGAGCAGGTCACTGCAATAGACACGCCAGAATTCCCCGCCGAGCGCAGGCTGGTCGCTTAGTGCGGACAATTGCTGCCGCGCCTCCGGCAGCAGCGGCAGATCCGTACTCCCTAAATAGCGCCGTTCCTTGTTCCACTGCGTGTGCCCATGACGGACAAGCACCAGCTCCAGTTCCTGCTCCAGTTCCTGCTCCAACTCCTGCCCCAACTTCAGCTCCAGTTCCTGCTCCAGTTGAGGCTCCCGTGCCAGCTCCTGCTCCTGCCCCAACTCCTGCTCCTGTTCCATTTCCTGCTCCCGTTCCATTTCCTGCTCCTGCTCCTGCTCCTGCCCCAACTTCAACTCCAGCTCCTGCTGCGGTGCCGGGTTTCTTATGCTACTGCGACCTGACGGAGCCAAGCGGCCTTCCTTATCTTTGTCCTTATCTTTGTCCTTATCTTTGTCCTTATCCTTATCTTTGTCCGTGTCCTTATCTTTGTCCTTACTCGTATCCTTACCCTTGTCCTTGTCCATCTGCACTCCGCTCAGCCCCCCATCCCCTGCCATAACAAGGCAACCGCTGCACACAGGCAGACAAATATGGCTGAAGACAGCATCATTATCCGCGCAGTCACGATAATATCCTCCGGCTCCATTGTCCGCAGGGGATCTCCCATGTAGGCGCGGAAGGAGGTTACGCTGTGGTATACATTTTCTCCACCCAGCCGGATGCCCAGTGCTCCGGCAACTGCCGATTCCGGGTAACCGCTATTCGGGCTGGGATGAAGACGTGCATCCCTCCGGACGGTACGCCAGCATCTCCGCCAGTCCAGCCGCAGCAGTGCTGCACATAAGGTTAGCAATAGCGCTGTAATCCGCGCCGGTATGTAATTGGCCACGTCATCCAGCCGGGCGGATGCCCAGCCCAGATCGCGGTACTTGTCGTTCTTGTAGCCGACCATGGAATCCAGCGTGTTCACCGCACGGTAAGCCATTGCCAGCGGAGCCCCGCCCAGCAGGGCGAAGAACAGCGGCGAGATGATCGCGTCGACGATATTCTCCGCCACTGTCTCCACTGTGCCGCGAACGATTTCCGGACTCTCCAGGTGGCCCGTATCCCGGCCGACAATCATTCCCAGCGCTCTGCGGGCAGCGGGAATATCCCCTTGGCGGAGTTCTGCGAATACCGCCATCCCGGCATCCTTCAAGCCTTTGGAGGCGATCGTTGTCGAGATCAGCCACACTTCGGCCGCCCCGGCCAGCCAGGGGGATATCCGGTAGAGCAGCAGCACTAGCAGCGCTGTCAGCACCCATGCGCCTCCTGCTATCAGGAGCGGAAGCAGCAGCCCCGCCCGCTTCAGGGCACGGGGCGCCGATGCGAAGCGGCGGATAAGCCCCTCTATCGCGCTGATGGCCTTCCCCATATAAACAACGGGATGGGGAAATTTACGCGGATCGCCGACAATCCGGTCCACTATATAAGCAGCCAACAGTATGATGGCAAGCTTCACCTTGGTTCACCCCGCTGCAGTTCCTGGCGGACCATGTTTATCAATCCAGACATTATTCCCGGCCGCCTTTCTTCAGATGGCCGTGCTGCCCATTTAGTGCTTCTTTCGGCGGTAACAGTTCAGCTGCCACTACTGCTTCGACTTCAACTGCTTCTTCTCCACCCGCGGCTTGCCTAGTTTCCACAGAAGCCGCCAGTTGCTCTGCCTGCGCCAAGTCAGCTAGTTCCGCTCTCCGCACAGCTTCCGCCGCCTTCACCGAACGCAGACTTTCCGTCACCGCACTGTACACCAGCCTACCAATGGCTCCCCCGAGGTCGGTCGCTGTTCCGGCATACACATGCTCCGCTGCATAGCGGCGGCTCCCGCTCACCGCAAGCACGATGGCATCCGTTGTGGTCCCGGTTGCGAGTAGACCGTTCTCGGAATCCGTGATTCCGAGATCTGCCAGTGCGGCAGCCTTCGCTTCCGTGGCCGTCATCACGGCATTGACCATGGCCGATGGCGACAGCCAGCCGTCAATGCCGAGCATGATATTAATCGTGCCCGGGCGGTATGCCGCCAGCACGCTGCGCTGCGAGCCGGCGCGGGCGGCATTGCCCGCAGCCGCTGTCACGCAGCACATAATCCCCGCAGAGCCGGTATCCTCCTCGGCAACTGCGGCATGTTCAAGCGGAACGGCCGTCATCAGTCCGGCACAGCCGTCCAGCGGATAACCCCACTCCTGCAGCTTATTTTCCATATCCCGTACCGGATTGCTGCATTCGTAGTCCCGGGAGACATATTGGTTCACCGCCCGCTTCAGGCGGCCTGTTCCTCCGCCATACACCGCGCTTGATATACTGTCCGCCTCAGCCGGAAATTCCAGCAGCAGATGGCCTTCCCGCCACTCCAGCGTTAGTCCCTGCCAGACCCTGCTCTGGTACACCGCCAATCCACCGTCAAGATTAAAGGGTAGGTTCACATTCATTTCTTTCACATTACATCCGCTCCTCTCGCGCAGTAAACTATTCCTAAACCCACTATATCATTATATATATAAGACGCACTTAAGATTTGAACCTGAAGCTTAGTCGTCACTGCAGTGAACCTTTGGACTTCCGACCGCTGCCCGCCCCAGATTTCTTGATATATAGTTTCTCGTCTCCTCTGTATCAAGGTTTGTAGCCTGCAAACAAAAAGCTGACGCCGGAAATCCGGACGCCAGCTTACTCTGCCTCATTCTACTGCTGTTCAGTTTTGTCTAACAGTCTAAGAATCAGGGTCACGGCCTCTGCCCGCGTTGCCTGATCATTCGGAGCCAGCCGGTTATTGCCTTGGCCTTCAACCAGACCCGCTTCATAGGCGGCTGCCGCATACGGCTGACCCCATGAAGGAATAAGATCCGCATCAGCAAATGCTGCCTTAGCCTTGGAGTCAGTCTTCCATTCCAGCGCCCGGGCGATCATTGTAATCATCTCCAGACGGGTAATCTTTCCGCCGGGCCTGAAGGACTGATCCGTATAGCCTGTAATCCAGCCGGATTTAACCGCTGCGGCAACATATGGCTTCGCCCATGGCTGAATGATGCCTTCATCCGTGAAGGAAAGTCCGGATTGCGAAAGGTTCACCTGTAAAGCGCGGCCCAGGATCACCGCGAATTCACTGCGTGTAACGGCTCCGTCCGGACGGAAGGTTCCGTCTGCATAACCGTTCACCAGCTTGCGCTGCGCCGCAGTTATAATGCTCTCTTTTGCCCAGTGCTTCTCTACATCCTTGAACGCAGGCTGAGTAGCCAGACCGCCATCGCCTGTATTTCCTGTGCTGCCTGTGCTGCCCGTATTGCCGGTGGTTACGATAGTACCGATAGTTCCGGCGCTCCCCGTGCTGCTGTTGCCTGAATTCCCATTATTGCTGTTGTTACCGTTGTTACCATTGTTGCTGTTGTTGCCGGTGTTCCCTGTATCCGTGCCTCCGTCAGGCTTGGTGTCTGCCTTTAGAACCGTCAATACAAAGCTTTTCTGCGCCTCCGCCCCGTCTTTCTTCAGAGTGGCTGTCAAAGTCACCCCGATTGTACTCGCCGGACGCTTAACTTCCCCTTTGCCCGAAACGATATCCGGATGACTTGAGGTCCAGGTAATTACACTTCCATGCTCACCTGCTGCCGGCAAAATAACGTCTTTCGTAACCGAGGCCTGGAGGTCTCCATCGGCATAAACAATTTCAAGCTGATCCTTATCTAAGTTAACAGCCAGCGGTTTCGGTAAATCACCTAAAGTTATTGTTACTGAGGCTGTATTTAACGGAACCGTAACGATACCTTTGCTGTTATCCATTATGCCTGCAGATACATCCGTAATATTGTTCACCATGCTCGGCAATTGGACACTGAAGCTAGCCTCTCCGGCACCAGCTTTCGCCTGGCTTAAATCGCTGCTGAAGGTAACCATGAGCTGGTTATCTTGTCTTACAATGCTGTACCCTACTCTGCCGCCTTGCAGGGCGGGGTAATTCTGCACACGGGCCACCGCATTATTGTTCCTGGCAGCATCCTTGACCCACTCCTTAGGAATACCGCGGCCTACAATAATCTCCGTCTTCTGATTCTGATCATAAATCCGCTCGGCAATCAGGGAGTCAATGAGTACCTTGGAGTTAACGGATTGTCCCCACATATGCTGAGCCGATCCACCGCCGCCCGGTGCATTCTGAAGGTTCAGCTGATCATTCGTCTGTGCCCAAGGACTTCCCGGAACGGGATAATTGATCCCTTCCCACCAGCTGAACGGCCCGCTCATCGAATTTTCAATCATGAATTCATACGCTTTAATGCCCATATCCCGGTATTCTTCTCCGCGCAGCGCAGCGCTTCCGTATCCGGCGTTGTATGCGCTTGAATAAAAGCCATGCGGATACCCCCCGAAGTTGTACGGAGAATCTGTCGTATCCTCTTGAATACGCCGGTTGATTCCATAGGAATACGTATCGTCCAGCAGCTTCAGGCTGATGTTGTCCTCGGGCTGCTCCGCCCCATACAGATATCCGTCCCAGTGCCATCTGCCGAACAGGAACATGGAAGCCCAGTTCGCATCTCTGGAGTCTCTCATCCGGTTCTCATCATTGGTCTCAACGACCGAAGCCGGAATATAATCAAGTCCTTCTTCGGTTATCGTCTGCTGCAGCTTGGTTGTGAATTTGGCCAATAAGTCGTCATACCTTGCTTTTGCCCACTCTGCTTCCTGCAAATAGGCTTCGTCATTCTTTATACGGTAGAGCTCGCGGGTTACATATTCATAGGCGGTCAGACCGGTCAGGGCGGAATAATTGTCGATCGTCCAGTTGCCCTCGGAATCAATCGCATACGTTTTTTTCATAATTCCGTCAGCGTTGCGGTCACTCTCGATGGTTCGCGCCCCGAATTTAACCCGCTTCTCAAATACGGTACCGGTAGAGCCGTCATCGGCGGTCATCTGCTCATCGAATATGGAGGCGTCACCGGTTTTACTTAAGTAAACCGCATAGGCCCACGGAATTTTCCAGTTCGTATCCCAATACAGATTGCTGTCCACCTGCCCCGTCTCCATGTTGATTCCACCTGTCAATGGGATACTCTTCAGATAATCCTGCGCATGGGCGAAATCCCCGCTCTGAATCAGGTTCACCAGAATACCCAGCGTATCATGGGAGAATAACCGGGCATAGCCGTTCTCCCCCACATGCAGATACGAATCATCTTTAATAATCAGCGTATCGATATAGCCGGATTTGAACGCATTTTCAAGCTCCCGGTTCGGTAATCCGATATCCACTACTGCTGAGAGTCTCGTCAGCCAATAAGCCTTCATCTCACTGTAGTTGGCTTCGAAGGTTCCCAGACCCGCCACCTGCTCTTTAGTTAAGGAAGTAAACCGGGTCAAGTTCTTGTCAAAATATTCATATTTATCAGCTTCAATCGCATATTCCCTGACAACGCTTTCCCCCGGCTGAACGGTGTACGTATTTACAGCGTCCGCATTGAGTGGCACCAGATTGCCCGAGACGACCGGCAGCAGCATGAGCTCGCCTGAATGATTCGCAGCCGTGACTCTCGAATAGTTGACGACATAATCCTTATGGTCCACCGTATGCTTGTTGGCGAAGGTCTCAATCTTGTAGTCTACTTTATTCTTCGTATATTCACTGATCATTACCGGTAAATAACCTTCCCCCTTGGTCCACTTGATGTTGCTTGTGTCCGCAACTCCGAAGGTAACCATTTGTTTCGGGGCCACCGGACCATGCTGCTCCGGACGGCTTCCGCCGATTTGATACGATCCGTCCAGAAAAGCGAGGGAAGCATTCTTATCTCCTTCGAAGCCGAAGGCCGCAGTCATTTGTGCATGGGTATCGTACTGGTATTTGCCCGCAGTCTTCAAATTATGAACCGCTTCCAAAACAGCGGAGTAGGCGGTCAGCTTCTCGTTATCCGGGGCGTTGGCCCCCAGCGCCTTGGCAGCTTGCACAGCTTCATTCAAGGTGTTCAGGGAACTGAGGGTGTAGCCTTTAATGACGGCCCGGCTAATAAGATCGATCTGTCCGGCAATCGCCGCCATATCCATCTTAATCTCCAGCTGGTCCCTTGCCGCCTGTAAATGGCTGAGTGCTGCATCGATCCCCTCCTGATTAGCGTCAAAATCGTTCAAAACCAGACCGGCATTAGCCAACGCGGCTTCGAGTGCAGACCACGACTGCACGGTGTACAGCCTGCTGTTGTAGTTAGATTTGGCAATATCATCGATTAAGGCCTGCAAGGCGGTTCTGTCCACATCCGTATTCTTAATAATTCTTAAAATGCCGGTGCCCAGATGTGCTTCGGATTGGAAGGCTCCGGAGACGCTTTTGCCAAAAAATTCACTTGCCGTTTCCCCGTTCTTCTTCATGACCATCCA
Organism: Paenibacillus sp. FSL R5-0912; assembly: GCF_000758605.1. Lineage (NCBI taxonomy): Bacteria > Bacillati > Bacillota > Bacilli > Caryophanales > Paenibacillaceae > Paenibacillus > Paenibacillus sp. FSL R5-0912. Next base: position 1,472,851 of record NZ_CP009282.1, on the reverse strand, counting down.
GCGGTATTTGCCGGCGGAGAGATTCTTCTGTGATAAAACCAGAGCGTACCTTGTATTTCCGGCAAGACTGTAACGGAGTGGAATCGTAGTCATTTCACCGTCCGCAACACGGTCCCGGCTGACCACGGTTTCTGCAAGAGGAGCACCTGCCGGGAAGCCGGAAGGGTCTGTCCCATATAGCTTCACAGTCAAGTCGCTTACGCTATTGGACATTTTTCTCACATTTACTTGTGCGTACTGCATCTCGAAGCTCTCCTGAGCAGTAAAAGTCTGATATCTATCCTGCTGATCCCCATTACTGCCGAACTCGTATTCATTCTCCGCAGCACCTGTGTAATCGATCATCAGATTGGTTTCTCTTCTTACCAGAGCCGCTTGCTTCTGCTCTAGAAGAGACAGGGCCGTGTCGATCTCCGCCTGAAGGGCATCCGGCTTGTCCAGAACCTCCTTGGCTTGAATCCTTGCTTTGGCAAAGTCCTGCCAGGATTCATCCGTGTGTACACCTTGGAGTTTGTCCTTCACCTGATTATAGGCAAGCTGCAGCGCACTTTTGTCGGCTACCTCCTTGCTGCTTACCGCAAGTCCCGAGAAGGACATGTTACCGTACCGTGAAAGGGTTTCTGCCTGCAGACCCTCAACCTTTAATTGCACATTGGCGGGCACCTTAATTTGATACTTGTATACTTCCGAGGTCCCACCCGCATTGATTTCCTTCGTCTCCATGAGGTTCATATCTGCATAGATCCTCACAGCAGCTTTCGCCTGCCATAGCCCGATGCCGAAGACGACCGTTGACTCCTGCGGCTGCGGGGCAATTTGGAAGGTCCAGCCTACATTCCCGTATATCCCCGAATCTCTATTCTTGGGGAAAAACACGCCGAATCCGGTATCCTTGACAGCCCTTTCATAACCAGGCATGCCGTCATTCCAGGAATAGGACAAATAATTCCCGTCATTGCCCCTATCTGGCTTCCCTTCGGTACCTGTCGTACCGTTCCCGTACACGCTGAAGGTTACAGAGCTGGGAACGGCCTTTTTAATCTGAATGATGTCGTCCGGTCCATTGCCTCTCAGATGCAGCCAGTCTACATTCCCAACCTCCGACAGATCCAGCGCATACTCACCTTCTACTTTACTTTGGGTAATATCAAGTGCGGCGGAGCTTACAGCGGCATCTGTGCCTTCTGCTCCATAAGCGGCCGGGGGCTGGCCAAGCGGGGTTGAGGATAGGACCAGTGAAGCCAGCAATATCAAGACGGGGATTTTTCGTAAGGGTATTCTGAACATTCTTTAACCTCCTTGTGTATTTGATTTAAGCATATAAAAACCCGGTAAATTTAAACATACGAATATCTTTACATCCAGCCGACTTTTTTTACCTCTTTACGGCCCGGCCATCCGGTTAACCTTAATGCCTGGGTTCATGTACGCTTAGCAACAAGTCTGCGGGGTGAACGCGTTGCCGGTAATATCCAGGTAACATACATTCTTCAAACACAAAAATACATTCTTCAAACACAAAAAAACCGTTCCTGTAATTAATGGAGGTATCACCCGCCATTTCTAAAGGAGCGATTTCTATGTATACTCACCAGATGATGGACCCTTCCGATAAGAGACGGGTTCCGTTCCGTGCTATAGCCGGCCTAATAAGTGGAATTATGACATTTAATTATATGCTTTAACCGTGCATACGGCGGTTATTAAGTGGAAAAACAGCATCTAATTCTCTTGATTTCGCCTCCAAACGGGGATGCGGGACGAATAGATGTACTTTTTCCAACTGCTGTCCCGAAAATGTCTGGTTCAGGCTAAATAAATGCTCTTTTTCCACTAATTTCTTGAGGAGAGGCTACGTGCACACTGGCAGCGAAGCGAGACGGAGAACCGTTGCTGGCGGGCTCGCTGACGGATGACGGCGGGCACGCTAACGGATGGCGGCGGGCTCACTCTCCATTGTTGCAGCAGCTCTCAGCTCCCCGCACGCAGCGCCGCCCCCAGCTCCCGCAGCAGCCGGGCATTGTCCGCCCAGCCCTTCACTGCGACGCGCATATGCCCCGGCTCAAGGCCGGGGTACATCGCGCAGCTGCGGACGAGTATGCCGCCCGCGCCCAGCCGCCGCTGCATCTCCTGCGCGCTCCACGGAGCGGGCAGCCGCAGCAGCAGGAAGTTCGCTTCGCCCGGCGGCACTTCGCAGCCGAGCTCAAGCAGACCTTGGCGCAGCAGCTGCCGCTCTGCTGCGATCAGCGCGCGCGTCTCCTGCCCGTAGCCGTCGCCGCTCTGCAGACAGGCTTCACCGGCCAGCAGCGCCAGGCCGTTCACGCTCCAGGTCACCTGCTTGCCGGTCATCGCCGCGGCAAGCTCCGGGTGCGCGGCGGTGAAGCCCAGCCGCAGCCCGGGAATGGCAAAGAACTTCGTCATCGAGCGCACCAGCACCGTATGACGGTAAGCCCCCAGCTCCGGCAGCAGGGATTGCCGGTCCGCCTCCGGGATGAAGTCAATGAACGCTTCATCCACGGCAAGAATCGTCCCGCAGGCTTCCGCCCTGCGGGCCAGCACCCGCAGCTCGTCCAGCGGATACTGGACGCCGTTCGGATTATTCGGCTGGCCGAGGAACAGCAGATCCGTCTGCTCCAGCAGGCCGGAGATCTCGTCCACGGAGGCCCGGTAATCGCTGCCGCGGGTCCCCTGAACGGACAAAACCTCGGCACCGAACTGCTCTGCCAGCTGGCGGTATTCGGAGAAGCACGGCTCGACAATGCCTACGCGGTGCGGGGCCGCTGCCAGCAGGAGCAGGGCCATCGACTCGGCGGCTCCATTGGCAACGGTAATCCAGTCCGTGCCTACGCCCAGGCTCTCCGCGAGCAGCGCTTTCAGCCTCCGGTGTCCCGGATCAGGATACGCTGTAATCGCGGAGACTGCATCCCGCAGCAGCGCGAGCACCCCCGGCGGCGGGCCCAGCGGATTAATATTGGCGCTGAAATCCAGGAAGCCACCGCTATTCTCTCCGTATAGCTCGGCCGCAGTCAACAGATCGCCGCCGTGTCCGTATTTTTCAAGCATGAGTACACTCCCTTTACGCTCAATCATTACTTCATTAATTTAATTGAACTACACTTATTTGAGTAGCAGATCAGCCGCTGCCAAAATCCTGCCCATAATACAACATTCTCCGCATGATCCCGGCAATAATCCAGAACTGTTGTATAAAAGGCAGCATTTCGTCCCCTCCAAGCGGTTTAGCAGGACAATTCTTGTATCTCATACAACAATCTGTGTGAATAATGAGGTATTTAGGATGCAAAGTTGCAATACGTACAACACATAAGCCTATGTAGTGTGAAACTTAGCAATCCGTCACCCAATTATCGGCCAATTGCCGGAAGTACGTCAATGCTCCACAGCAAACGCACAGGTGCGCCCGGCATGATGATCCCAGGCACTTATCAAGCGGAGAAATACCGGGCGAAGCTGATTATGCCGGGCAGAAGTCCTCCTCCAGCCTCAGTGGAGGGTAAACTGGCGGCCCTTGCGTAACTCCGGCCGGCTAAGTAAACTTTCGATTTTGTGGAAATCTCTCTTTTAGTTTAGAATAAGTACAGCAGTTTACTATGGCCAAGCGGAGGAATCACTATGCTTTTTATCGATAACACCGGAATTACAGACGCATCGGTCAATCTGGCCATTGAGGAATTTGCACTCAAGAACCTGCCGATGGACGAGAGCTATCTGCTTTTTTATATCAACAGCCCGTCGATTATTATCGGCAAACATCAGAACACCATCGAAGAGATCAACCAGGAATATGTGAAGGACAACAATATCCAGGTTGTACGGCGGTTATCCGGCGGCGGCGCGGTCTATCATGATCTGGGCAATCTGAACTTCAGCTTCATTACCAAGGATGACGGACAGTCTTTCCATAACTTCCTCAAATTCACCCAACCCGTTATCGACTATCTGCAGTCGATGGGAGTGAACGCCGAGCTGAGCGGACGCAACGATCTTCAGGTAGGGGAGCAGAAAATCTCCGGCAATGCCCAATTCTCCACACGCGGACGTATGTTCAGCCACGGCACCTTAATGTTTGACCTTAATCTGGATGATGTCCAGGCTTCACTGAATGTGAATCCCGAGAAGTTCAAATCGAAGAGCACCAAGTCCGTACGCAGCCGCGTCGCCAATATCAAAGAGCTGCTGGGCAACCCCGATATGACGATTGAGGCGTTCCGCGAAGGCCTGCTGCGTTCCATCTTCGGGATGGAGGCGTCCGAGGTCCCCCAGTACAAGCTGACCATGGACGACTGGGTGCGGATCAATGAAATCTCCAAGGAGCATTACCAGAACTGGGACTGGAACTACGGCCTCTCGCCAAAAAGCAATGTGAAGCATACCCGCAAATTCCCGGCAGGGCTGGTGGATATCCGCATGGATATTGAAGATTCTGTCATCCGCGAGATCAAAATCTACGGGGACTTCTTCGGCGTCGGCGATGTGGCGGATGTGGAGAACGCGCTGCGCGGCAAACGTTATGCGGAAGCTGACGTCAGAGAGGCACTGGCTGATCTCGATCTGAAGCATTACTTCGGCCGCATTGAGCCGGAAGACTTCATCGGACTGGTGTTTCTTGAAGAATAAACTTGAGGAATAAAATAGAAGGCATTACAGGCCAAAGCCCTCCCGCGCGGATGATCTCCGCACCGGAGGGCTTTGCCGTATACGCTTGCCGGTATTGAACCAAGCACTGCCGCTCCCCCTCAACAAGCAAGTGGATAAACGTATCTTAAATCGCCCGTTTCTGAGGATTCCAGGGAAGCAAGTGGATAAACAGCATCTATTATTGCTCTCATTCGCTACTTAGGCCGAACCGAGAGGTTATAAGTGCTGTTTATCCACCTGCTGTTGCAGCAGGAAGCATTCATTCATCAGCAAGTGTACGAAATCCAACTATTTCCGGTCCTCACCGCATCCTGACCTAACCCGTTCGCTATCAGACGTCATCCCAAAGAGGGTGTAAGCACAAACACAAAGACAACCAGCGCCAGCGTGAGCATTACGCACACCTTCTCCACCGCATTGCCTTTCTTCGTGCCGGTGCTCATCAGCTTCAGCCGCAGCTTGACCGGCAGCGGGGGCAGCGGCGTAATTCCGCGCTGGGTCAGGGAATCGGCCAGCAGATGCAGGCCGTAGGACATACTCCCGGCAATCCAGAGACTGCCGCCATCATCCATGCCCTTTGATACAAAATACAGCAGCGCCCCCCAGCCGGCCACGGCATACAGCGTATGCGTGATTCCCCGGTGCGGGACAACGGAAGCTACGACCAGCACACAGGCGGCAATATAGTTCCATGGCTCATAGGCATCGGCAAAAGCAAACAGCGCCAGCGCAATCAGCAGCATCACCAGATGCCTCAGCCTCCTGCCCGGCAGAAAAGACACACTGCCGACCAGCAGAGCCAGGGCCATATTCCACGGCGGAGCAGCGATTCCTGCAAAATAAAGATAAATAGCCGCCCCGATCAGGGATACCTGCAGGATACGCAGCAGAAACTCGGGAACTGCCTTGCGTACCAGCAGTGAATTCGGCTCGTCGATATCGGGCAGCAGCGAGCTGACCACCGCAACGGCGACGGCCGGAAGAGTGATTTCAAGCCCAAGCAAACTCATGGCGGACAAGGTAACCCCGGTGCTGATAACTAAATGGGATTTGCCCATCATGGTGAATCCGCTCCTTCATATGAGAGTATAATGATTCTGGATGCCCGAAATAAGAACAAGTGTGCGGTTATCGAAGTATACCAAGGCTTTCCTTTTTTGTCCAGCGGATAACGGGTTACAAGCTTCCTGTATCCCGTACGGACACGGCCGCTACGCAGTTTCGGCTTGTCCTGCCCCCTGATTTAGGATACAATTTGGACAACTCAACCGGCCCTGAAAGGATGACACCTTGTGAATCGCTCCCGAATCGCCGATCTAAGTCTGCTGCTGGTGGCGATGATGTGGGGATGTACGTTTCTTATTGTGCAATCTGCCGTCCGGGTACTGCCGCCGCTTGCCTTCAACAGCATCCGGTTTATAGGTGCCGCCCTGCTGCTTGCCCTAATTACTGCCGTCTTCTACCGTCAGGAATGGAAGAAGCTAAGCTTACGTATGATTCTGCATGCTCTGCTGCTGGGCCTGCTGCTCTTCCTGGGCTATGGCTTCCAGACCATAGGACTGCTGTATACTACCACCTCCAATACAGGGTTCATTACCGGACTGTCAGTGGTACTTGTACCTTTCCTGTCTCTGGCGCTGCTGAAGCATGCCATCTCCCGTTTCACCTGGTTCAGTGCCGGACTCGCTGCGGTTGGCCTGTATCTGCTGACCTTCACCGGCTCTGCGTTCTCCCTGAATAAGGGCGATGGCCTGATCCTGCTCTGCGCCGCCTTCTTTGCACTGCAGATCGTGTATACCGGCATATATGCGCCGCGTTATCCGGCCTTGCCGCTGGCCGCGCTGCAGCTTGCCTTTGTGGGCCTGTTCAGCGTCCTGGCCTCCCTTCTGGTGGATGGCCCCGCACCGCTTATGCACAGCGGAGAGCTGCTCGCGAAGCCGGAAGTGCTCTGGGCCATGCTAATCTCCATCGGCCCGACCAGCGCCTTCGCCTTCTGGATTCAGACCGCCTGCCAGAAATACACCACCCCGTCCCGGGTGGCGATTATTTATGCCACAGAGCCGGTATTCGCTGCAGTAACGGGCCTGCTCTTCGGCGGAGAGATACTCGGCCTGTCCGCTGCGCTAGGCTGTGGATGCATACTTGCCGCCATGCTGATGGCGGAGCTGAGTCCTGATCCAGTGCGGACGAAGGCGGAGGGCTAGCCCCATTTTAAAAGTTACATGCTTCAGACAAAAAGTCGTGCTTCTGTTCCCCTTCTTATAGAAGATTCAGCGGAAAGCCAGACTAAACCAACCTTTTAGGAGAGAACCCAAATGTACAAATTGATTGCTATCGATATTGACGACACCCTGATTAATGACAACAAGGAAGTTACCCCTGCCACCCAAACCGCCCTGGAACAGGCTGTCGCCGCAGGCGTTGTAGTTACACTCGCTACCGGACGCGCATATGCCTCCGCCCAGGCGATTGCCCGCCAGACCGGACTGAATGTGCCGATCATCACCTACCAGGGTGCATTAGTTAAGAATCTGCTGGATGAAGCAGTGCTCTATGAGCGTTATGTGCCGCAGGATGCAGTGCGCAAGCTGTTCCAGTACTGTGTGGAGCATGACCTGCATCTGCAGACTTACATCGACGACAAGCTCTATGCCCGCGAAGAGAACCAGAAGCTGATCGATTATTCTACCTTGAACGGAACACAATACTACATTGAGCCGAACTGGGAAGAGAAGCTGGTTCCGCAAAAAACACCTAAAATGCTCATCATCGACGATCCGGCCTTCCTGGATGAACTGTCTCCGATCCTGCGCAATCTGCTTGGTGATTCGGTTCACATCACGAAGTCCAAGCCGCATTTCCTGGAGATCATGCATCATGAAGGCACCAAGGGCCTAGCGCTCGAATTCCTGGCTAAGCATTTCGGCTGCGAGCTGTCCGAGACCATCGCTGTCGGCGATTCCTGGAACGATCATGAGATGCTCGAAGCCGCCGGTCTCGGTGTCGCGATGGCGAATGCTATTCCTGCCCTGAAGGAAATCGCCGATTTCGTTACCCTCAGCAACAATGAGGACGGCGTGAAATACGCGATTGATAAATTCATTCTGAACACTGCTGAATAAGCAGCCTAAGCTTTACCCGCTTCCCCCTGCTGCCCTCCGGCAGCAGCACAAAGAGTGCCTACCGCCGGTTTACTGAACCCGGCGGTAGGCACTCTTTTTTTCAAATAGAATCACAATTATTCCTGCGGCTTGTTCTCCTCCCAGGCCATACGCGCAAGCGGGAACGGTGAAATTGCCCGCTCCAGTATACCCTGCACAAATGCAATCGCAACCCCATAATTGACGATGGGAACCCTGGCGTCCTGTGCCTGCTCCATCCGCCAGAGCATCTGCCTGCGGCTGAGCATACACCCCCCGCAATGAACAATAAGCGAGAAATCCTCCAGATCGTCCGGGAAACTCATGCCGCTGGCGAACTCGAACTGCAGCTGCTTGCCGGTAGCCTGGCGGAGCCAGCGCGGAAGCTTCACGGTGCCGATATCATCGGCTTGACTGTGATGGGTGCAGGCCTCGGCAATCAGCACCCTGTCCCCATCCTGCAGCCTGTCGATGGCACGCGCGCCTCTAACCATCTCTTCAAGATTGCCCTTTTGCCGGGCAAACAGGATTGAGAATGAAGTCAGCGGGATATCCCTTGGCGTATCCGCCGCAGCCTTCAGAAACACCTGTGAATCGGTCACCACCAGCCGCGGCTTCTTGCCGAGACTCTCCAGGGTCTCCTTCAGCTCGAATTCCTTTGTTACCACTGCAATGGCATCGCTCTCCAGCAAGTCACGGATGGTCTGCTGCTGGGGAAGAATCAGCCTGCCTTTGGGCGCAGCCTGGTCAACCGGAACCACGAGTACGACCAAATCTCCCGGAGAGACCAGATCGCCGATAATGCGGAATTTATCCTCGGCTTCCGGCACAGCAGTGCCCAGCGCTTTCATCAGCTTCGGTATCCCTTGCCGGTCCAACGCAGAAACGGGAATCACCTTCATCCCCAGCTCCAGCTCCGTCCGGCTGGCCAGAGCGGCAAACTCTTCTGTCCGGGAAGACTCATTGCCAATCAATAAATCTATTTTATTCAGTATTCCCATCGCTGGAATACCCTTGCTGCGGACGGTCTCAGCAATCTGTCGGTCCAGCGGGAGCACACCGCAAGCAGCATCAACGACGATCAGGGCCAGATCGGATTTGTTAAGAACATCCAGCGTCTTCTGCTTCCGCAGTTCACCGAGCTCTCCCGTCTCATCCAGGCCGGCGGTATCAATAAATACGACTGGTCCGAGCGGCAGCAGCTCCATAGCTTTATACACGGGATCTGTTGTTGTTCCTTTGACGGGGGACACAAGCGCGGCATCCTGCCCTGTGATCGCGTTGATCAGGCTTGATTTCCCGGCGTTGCTCCTGCCGAATATAGCGATGTGCAGACGATTCGAACGGGGCGTATGATTCATACTCATACGGCTCTCTCCTTCCCCAATAACGGTTAGCGCGTGTCCGTATTTATTTGCCAGGAACACCCGGTCTGGTCACTTGACTGGGATTCAGGATTTGTGCAATCTCAGACTCCGGAAGAAGCTGTGCCTCGAGCAGCACCTGCCGTACCGTTTTGCCTTCCCGGCTTGCCTGCTTGGCGATCTCCGCACTCTTCTCGTAACCGATGTGATGGACCAGCGCAGCGGCCAGCACAGAGGAATTCATCACATGCTCCTGACAACGCTGCTCACAAATACGGATGCCGCGGACACACCGCTCTTCGAACAGGTTAACGGCATTTGCCAGAATCTCCAGAGACTCCAGGAGCGCATCGGCGATCAGCGGCATGAATGCATTCAGCTCCAGCTGGCCGCCGGCCGCCGCCAGCGTCACAGCGGTGTCATTCGCAATGACCCGCATCGCAACAAGCCCCGTCATCTCTGCCATGACGGGATTGACCTTACCCGGCATAATCGAGGAGCCGGCCTGCACAGCCGGCAGTTCAAGCTCCCCGAGGCCTCCGGACGGCCCGCTGGCCAGAAGCCGCAGATCACCCGATATTTTCAACAGATTAATAGACGCAGCCTTCAGCAGTCCGGATACTTCAGCGAACACATCCATATTCTGCGTAAGGTCCATCGGGTATTCACTGCGGGCCAGACCATACCCGGTCAAATCCTGCAAGATATCAGTAATCAAAAACGTATATTTCACCGGTGCATTGAGACCTGTTCCGATGGCAGTCCCCCCAATGTTGATCTCCCTGAGCCGTTCCTCCACTTTGTAGAGACGCCAGCGGTCCCGGGCTACCGCTTTGGCATAGGCTCCGAAGCCTTGCCCTGCCATCATCGGCAGCGCATCCATCAGCTCCGTACGGCCCAGCTTGAGCACATCCGCGAAGGCATTCTCCTTCTCCTGAAGGGCTTCCTGCAAAGACGCGAAGGCCTCACTCAGCCTTCGGACCAGCCCGATAGCGGCAATCCTTAGCGCAGTGGGATAGACATCATTGGTGGACTGGCAGCAGTTGACATGATCCAGAGGATGTACCCTTGAATAGTCGCCCCGCTCTCCGCCCAGGAGCTCAATCGCACGGCCCGCGATCACTTCGTTCACATTCATATTGGTTGATGTCCCGGCACCGCCCTGCATGGCATCTACAGTGAATTGTTCACGGTAAGCACCTGCCAGAATTTCATCACAGGCCTCAACAATCGCCAGGGCTATCGCTGCCGGATAGGTATTCAGCTTCATATGGGCCAGCGCCGCAGCTTTCTTCACCGTCACCAGGCCATGCAGCAGATGCGCATTAACCGTTCTGCCGCTTACCGCAAAATTATCCATGGCCCGTGCAGTATGAATCCCGTAATACGCTGACTGCGGTATATTTCTGGTGCCTAATGCATCCTGCTCCATACGGAAGGCGTTCAGCGGATTCTCCATGGGGATAATCTGCTTAGGCCTTTACTTCCAGAACTTCCAGCACACGCGGCAGGATCCCGCGGAAATAGGCAAAAGCGATGCCGTAGTTGGTAATCGGCACGTTCTGCACTCCCGAGCTCCGCAGCCGCATCATCAGCTGCTTCCGGTTAAAGATGCAGCCCCCACAGTGAACGATCAGCTTATACCCGGAGATATCATCCGGGAAATCCGGACCCACGCTGGTCGTAATCTCCAGTCTGCCGCCGGCGATCTCCTCCAGTTTGGCCTTGACCAGCATACGGTCAATCTCTCCGTTATGCGGGTGATGGATGCAGGCCTCTGACAGCAGAACCTTGTCGCCGGGCTTGAGGCTTGAGATCATTCCGGCACCGGCCACAAAGGTGTTCAAATCCCCCTTAAAGCGCGCCATCAGGATCGCAAACGTGGTTAATGGCACACTCGCAGGTATGATCTCGTTCACTCTGTCAAACACCTGTGAATCGGTAATGACCAGATTCGGCAGACGGTTTAAGCCCGCAAGCAGCTCCGGCAGTTCTTCTTCAGTAACAGATACGGCTATGGCGTGATGATCGAGCAGGTCGCGGAGGATCTGCTGCTGTGAGGCGACCAGCCGGTATTTCGGTGCAGGGATCAGTTCAGGCATCACCATTACGACCAGATCGCCCAGGTTCACGAGGTCCCCTACGATGCTGTTCCGCTCAAACTCGGCGGGAGCAAGGTCGCTCATGGCAAAACGCAGACTGCCAAGGTTCGTGTTCCGCTTCACACTGAGCTTCACGAAGGGTATAGTCAGCGCCGCTTTTAAGGAATCAATATCTGTATAATGGTCGTCCGTTTTGGTGATCACCCCGATAACAGGGATATTCCGTTTATCCATTTCCCGGACCCATTCCTTCTCCAGCTTATAGTCGCCGGCCTCATCCGAGAAGATCATGATTCCAAGATCTGTCAGATCCATGACCTCTCTCGTCTTTTGGACCCGGAACAGGTCCTCATCATCAATTCCTGCTGTATCTACGATAATCTGGGTGCCCATATTTTTCATAGTCAGGTATTGGAATATCGGTTCAGCTGTCGTTCCCGGCTCATCACTGACCAGCAACGTTGATTTCCCGGTGAGCGCGTTAATCAGACTGGATTTTCCTGCATTTCTTCTTCCAAAAACAGCAATATGCATTTTGTTAGATTGGGGTGTAAATTGCATCACTTTTCTCTCCTCAATATGCGATTTTTAGAAGTGTATGTCCCGTTCACCGTTTTCTAGGCGCAGGAGCCGGTCAATCGTTGCCTTCCTCGCAGCTTCCTTCGGAATATCCTCAAGCCCCTTACGGATGATCTCTTCCCCCAAGGTACGGGTCGTTTCGTCCGCATAATCCAGCAAGTATTCTTTGAAGGTTAAAAGAGAGTTGGGCTGGCAGATGTTATGAATCTGCCCGGATTTGGCCAGCCGCATGAAACGGTCACCCGTCCGCCCTTCCCGGTAGCAGGCGGTACAATAGCTGGGAACGTATCCATCCTGGCATAGTCCAAGAATAATCTCCTCCGGTGACCGGTGATCACTGACTTCGAATTGAGGCTTCTCTCCCTGCTGGCCTGCGGCCCCCTGTTTGTTCTCCATATAGCCTCCGACCCCGGTACAGGAGCCTGCACTCACCTGTGAAATCCCCAGCTTGATCACCTCGTCACGGAAGGCTGGCTCTTCACGGGTGGAGAGAATCATTCCGGCATAGGGAACAGCCAGGCGCAGGACGGCAACAAGCTTCTTGAAATCCTCATCCTTCACCAGATGCGGATACACATCCAGATTTACATTCTCCGCCTCACGCAGCCTGGGAACAGATACCGTATGAGGACCCACACCAAACCTCTCTTCCAGATGCTCGGCATGCATCAGCATAGCAACAGTATCGTATTTATGGTCATATAGGCCGTAGAGAACGCCTATGCCCACATCATCGATCCCCCCCGTTTGTGCCCGGTCCATGGCCGTAGTGTGCCAGTCATAATCGCTTTTGGGTCCCTGGGGATGCATGACTGCATAGGTGGGTCTGTGATAGGTCTCCTGGAACAAAATGTAGGTGCCTATCTCCGCATCCCTAAGCTTCGTATAATCTTCCACTGTAGTAGCCGCAATATTAATGTTCACACGGCGGATGCTGCCATTATCCACCTTGACAGAATAGATCGTCCGGATGGCTTCGACAACATAGTCAATGTCACAGTTCACCGGATCTTCCCCCGCTTCCAGAACAAGGCGCTTATGCCCCAGCTCCTGAAGCACACGTACTTCAGCGGCTAATTCCTCTTGGCTTAGCTTCCTCCGCAGGAAATCCCCGTTGGTGTGCTTGTATCCGCAGTAGTCGCAGTTATTCACACAGTAGTTGCTTATATATAAAGGAGCGAATAATACAATACGGTTGCCGTATATTTTCTCTTTAATCACCTTTGCAGAACGGTTAATACTGCTTAGCACCTCTGGATCTGTAACCTCAAGAAGGACAGCTGCCTCCCGGTGCGTAAGCCCCTTGCAGGCCCTTGCTTTTTCTAAGATAGACTGCACATAGGCCTGATCGCCAGCCTTCACTTTCGCCTCTTCCAGACTAAGCAGAATTTCTTCATCATTGATAAAATCCGCCGCTTCCCAGCCCTTCCGCAAATTCTTCACCTCCTCTTAAATGTGTAGGCCATAAGCTTATACTTTGGAACGCACCCTATAATGAGTATGCAGCAGCTCATGGGCCAGGTGACCGTTAGGCTCCCCTAAGAATTCTTCATAGAGCGCTTTGATAAAAGGATTGTTATGCGATTTGCGAACCGTCTGCGCCTCATCTTCCGTGTAGATCGCTTTGGCACGCTCAGCCTTAATATTGATCCGCTCGGATGTCCCCGCATTCAGGATCGGCTGGCCTCCGCCCGTAATACAGCCGCCGGGGCAGGCCATAACTTCTATGAACTCATAGCTTTTTTCCCCGAGCTCCATCGCTTCCATCAGCTTGCGGGCATTGCCCAGACCATGAACAACAGCCGTACGGATCTTCTGGCCATTCGGCAGCTCGATCACATTCTCCTTAATGCCATCCATTCCCCGCACAGCTGTGTATTCGACCGTATCCAGTTCCTTGCCTGAGGTGATTTCGAATACCGTACGGAGTGCTGCTTCTGCTACACCGCCCGTTGCACCGAATATAACGGCTGCCCCCGAGCCCTGGCCAATCGGATTATCGAACGCTTCGTCCTTCAGGTTCGCAAAGTCTATACCGGCTTCCTTGATCATGGATGCCAGCTCACGGGTGGTGAGGACCCAGTCGACATCCTGCAGCCCTTCACTTGACAGCTCTTCACGCGCTCCTTCGAATTTCTTGGCGGTACAAGGCATGATGGAGACTACGGACATATTTTTGGGATCCATCCCTATTTTCTTGGCGAAGAAGGACTTCACGATAGCGCCTTCCATTTCATGCGGTGACTTGCAGGTAGACAGGTTATCCAGCCGGTCCGGGAAGTTATGCTCCATAAATTTCACCCAGCCAGGACAACAGGATGTCATGAGCGGCAGGTTCTCTCCGCTGCTGATTCGGGAGAGCAGTTCAGTCCCTTCTTCCATAATAGTAAGATCCGCGCCAAAGTTGGCGTCGAACACTTTATCAAATCCAAGCCTGCGCAGTGCTGCGACCATTTTACCGGTAACCCGGGTTCCAACCGGCAGGCCAAATTCTTCTCCCAGGGCTACGCGAACAGCAGGTGCTGTCTGGACCACAACATATTTGCCCGGGTCTGCGAGCTCATTCCACACATCATCGATGTTCTCACGCTCACTAAGTGCACCTACCGGACAAGCCATAATACACTGGCCGCAGTTGACACAGGTGGACTCCGCAAGCGGACGGCCGAACGCGGTAGAGATTACCGTATCGAACCCGCGCTTCGCGAAGCTGATGGCACCCACTGTCTGCATCGTCCCGCAAGCCCCGACACAGCGGCCGCAAAGGATACATTTGGATGCATCCCGAACGATAGACGGAGATGTATAATCCTTCTCCTGGCTGGATTTCTCACCTGTGTAGGTCACTTTGCGGATATTCAGCGTACTGGAGACGTCCTGCAGCTCACAACCGCCGCTGCGGGAGCAGCCGAGACACTCCTGACTATGATCGGACAGTAAAAGCTCAACGGAAGCTTTACGGGCTTCCCGGACTTTCCGGGTGTTCGTCTGAATCTTCATGCCTTCTTCCGCAATCAGCGTGCAGGAGGCAATAAGCCTCGGACCCACCTCCACCACACATACCCGGCAGCTGGACGAGTGGTTGATTCCTTTCAAATAACACAGGGAGGGGATATCAATGCCTTGATTTCGCGCCGCTTCGAGCACAGTCGTGCCTTTCTGGACTTCTGTCTCGATCCCGTCGATCATGATTTTTATCGTATTCAAAGTGTTCACTCCTCTCGTCAGACTATCGCTACGGCTTCAAACTTGCATACATCGAAGCAGACGCCGCATTTGATGCAGACCGCCGTATCGATGACAAACGGTTCCTTCAGTTCGCCGGAGATCGCATCCGTTGGACACTTCTTGGCACAAAGGCTGCAGCCCCGGCACAGATCAGGATCGATCTCATAAGAAATCAGCGATTTACAGACACCAGCCGGACATTTATGACCTTCAATATGGGCCAAGTATTCCTCGCGGAAATACTTAATGGTGGATAATACCGGATTTGGAGCAGTCTGACCTAACGCACACAGTGAGGCATTCTTGATCTGCACCGAAAGGTTCTCCAGCTTCTCAAGATCGTCTAAGCTTCCTTTACCTTCCGTGATCTTATCCAGCAGCTCCAGCAGGCGTTTGGTGCCTATGCGGCAAGGCGTGCATTTCCCGCAGGACTCATCGCGTGTGAAATCCAGGTAGAACCTGGCAACGTCAACCATACAGGTGTCTTCATCCATGATAATCATGCCTCCGGAGCCCATCATCGAGCCCAGGCTGGTCAGCGTGTCGAAATCAATGGTACAGTCCAGATGCTCTTCCGTCAGACAGCCGCCGGAAGGCCCGCCGGTCTGTACGGCCTTGAATTTTTTGCCGCCCGGAATCCCGCCGCCGATTTCAAAAATAACTTCGCGCAGCGTGATTCCCATAGGAACCTCAACGAGCCCGGTGTTCACAACCTTTCCGCCCAGAGCGAATACTTTAGTGCCCTTAGACTTCTCGGTCCCGATGCTTGCATACCACGGGGCGCCTTTTAGAATAATCTGGGCAACATTCGCCAAGGTTTCCACATTGTTGATGATCGTCGGCTGCCCCCACAGGCCCTGAACAGCCGGAAAAGGCGGTTTGGGCGTCGGCATTCCCCGGTGCCCTTCAATCGAATGGATCAAAGCCGTTTCTTCTCCGCAGACAAAAGCCCCCGCGCCAAGCCGCACATCGATGTTGAAGCTAAAGCCTGTTCCCAGAATATTGTCGCCGAGCAGCTCATATTCACGGGCTTGTTCAAGCGCTTTCATGAACCGCTGGACTGCGATCGGATATTCCGCACGGACATAGATGAAGCCTTGGTTAGAGCCAATCGCATAGCCGGCAATCGCCATCGCCTCAATGACCGAATGAGGATTGCCTTCGAGGATCGAGCGGTCCATGAATGCCCCCGGGTCTCCTTCATCCGCATTACAAATGACGTACTTCTGCTCTTTATCCTGCTTCGCGGCAAACTCCCATTTCAGACCAGTGTTGAATCCGCCGCCGCCGCGTCCCCGCAGTCCGGACTGCTTCATCGTATCAATAACCTCTTGACGGCTCATGGTCTTCAGTACTTTGTCAAGCGCCTGATAGCCGTCACTGCCGATATATTCATCAATATTCTCCGGGTCAATGACACCGCAGTTGTGCAAAGCAATCCGCACTTGTTTCTTGTAGAATTCGGTTTCTTCAAAATTCAGGATTTCGCCGTCCTGCTTGGTCTTCTCGTAGATTTTCTTCTCGTATGGTTTGCCCTGAAGCAGATGCGTTTCCACCAGCTTTGGAATATCCTGAACCTCCACCCGGCTGTAAAAAATCCCTTCCGGATAGACGATAACGACCGGCCCGAGCTCGCATAGTCCGAAGCAGCCTGTACGTACCACTTCCACCTGCCGCTGAATGCCGTGGCCTGCTATTTCCTGGTTAAGCTTAGCAATAATCTGATTGGAATCGGACGATGTACATCCCGTCCCCCCGCATACCATCACTGATCTGAACGAGATGGAATCCGGAGATTCCCCGGTGATTCTCCGGTTGTCCAGACGAGCTTGCGTAAGCGTTCTGATGGCCTCAAGATCCGTTAGAAGCTTCATACTCATACCTCCCCTATCACATGCGCCAGAGGCGCAGGATCATCATTTGTATTCCTTCAGAATTACCGGAATGTTATTAGGCGCCAGCCGTCCATGGACCTTCTCGCCAATCGTCATAACTGGTGCAAGACCGCAGGCCCCCAAGCAGCGTGTGGCTTCAAGTGTGAATTTGTTGTCCTCAGTAGTTCCCTGAACAGGCACTTTAAGCTCCGTGCTCAGACGGTCGAGAATCCCTTGTGCGCCTTTGATATAACAGGCTGTCCCGAGGCATAGATGGACCACATTCTCCCCTTTGGGGGTTAGCGAAAAGAAATGATAAAAGGACGCGACACCATAGATTTCACTCATCGGCAAGTTTAGCTCGGCAGACACTATCTGGAGCACCGGCTCCGGCAGATACCCGTAAATATCCTGAATTTCATGTAGTACGGGGATTAGTGCCCCCTTGATCATTTTGAACTGAGAAATCGCGGATTGTACCTTCATCAGCTTCTCATCCGCTTCGGCTACGCCCACACAACTGCTGGCTTGTTGTTCCATGTCCATACTCCCTCCATTCAAGGTAAAAAAGTTAGGCAAGGTACTCAGGAATCTTGAATTTTTTGCTTAACTCCGGATATAATGTATTGAGAATGATTTTCAGTGAAAAGAATGAGGCCAACTCCGGCAGTTGTCAGCCTCATCACAACCCATACTAGAGCAGCGAACTTTCGCTCTTAAGTTTCAGCCTGCTCCAGCGGCGCTCAATTTCGGTTTCGAAGTCTTTCAGCAGCTCTTCATCCTTGAGCAGATGTTTGGTTTTGCCCATTCCCTTCAGCCAATCCACTGCCGGAATACGCTTGCCCTTCAGTTCCGGATTGTAGGTGATGCTGGTGATGCCCTGCTCAATTTCATACAGCGGGAAGAAGCAGGAATCCACAGCCGCCTTCACTAGGTCATAGCCACTATGGTCAGCGGATTTCCAGTTCAGCGGGCAGGCGCAGAGCAGCTTCCCGTAGGCAGTCCCGACATTATTGGCGTACCACTGTGCCTTGGCTGCCTTCTGCAGCAAATCCTGAGGATTGGATTCGGCACCGGTGAATACATAAGGGATGTTGCAGGCCGCCAGAATTTGAGCCGTATCCTTGTGATGCCCCTTCTTCCCTTTTTGAGTTTTACCGACACCAGAGGTGCTGGTCATGTGTCCCATAGGTGTGGAGTAGGACAATTGAGAGCCAGTGTTCATGTAACCCTCGTTATCGTATTCAAGGATGATCATTTTATGGTTGCGGAGTGCTGCACCTACGGTTGCGCCCATCCCGATATCCATGCCGCCGTCACCGGATACCATCACGAAGGTCACATCGTCACTAACCTGAACTTCGCCGCGCCGCTTCAATTCATAGAAGGCATCCACCATACCGGCTAAGGTGGCTGCACCATTCTGGAACAGATTGTGGACAAAGGTTTGTTTATGAGACGAGTACGGATAGCTTGCCGTTACAACATACGCGCATCCTGTCTGGAACAGGACGACCATATCGCCTTCGATTCCCTTGAAAAACAGCTCCAGTGCGGAGAGTGCACCACAGCCAGGACATGCTCCATGTCCTGAAGCCAAGCGGTGCGGCTTCACAGTCAATTGACTAAGTGGCGGAAGCTTCACTTTCAACAAACCGGTATCTTCGTTTTGGGTGACTGTGATCAGGCCCGTTTTGAAGGCATCCCCATGCATCGGTTCCATCACCGGAGCAAGAGCATCCTTTTCTTCACCAGGGTAGTATCCATGATAGTCAAAAGGTGTCTCCGCATAGCCCTTTTCTGCCGCCTCAACAGCCAATTTAAAGAATGCTTCTGCATCATCAGCATAGAAGTCTTTACCGCCCAGGCCAAAGATACGGGAGAGAATGATAGTCTTGTTCTCCGGATCTACTTGCAGAGCGGAGCGGATTTCGTGAGTCAGGTTGCCGCCCTGAGCACCATAAGAGTCTGCGCGTTCACCGACAAGCAGTGCTGTGACGTTCTTGAGCGCTTGGCGCAGCTGTTCAGCCGGGAACGGACGGATGATGTTCGGACGAACTAACCCTGCTTTGATGCCTTTGGCGCGCAGCGCGTCAACGGTATCCTTGGCTGATTCACCTGCTGAGTTGAGCAGAAACACAGCTACGTCGGCATCATCCATACGATACAGGTCAAGAATCGGATATTCACGTCCTGACAAGAGGGCATACTCCCGGGCAACTTCCGCATAGACTTCACCCGCCTTTTCAAGCGCTACCGACAGCTGATAATGGTTATTCAGCAGGTCATCGCCACCCATATGTGCACCAATGGTTACCGGATGGGAAGGATCTGAGACGTTGGGATAATTGTGATTCGGATTTGGACCCACAAAATGCTGTACGACTTCGTTCTCTTTGAAATATTGGACCTTGCGTTTTTGGTGAGATGTGAAGAAGCCGTCATAAGCAACGATAACGGGTAGACGTACTTCAGAATGTTCAGCAATTCGGAGTGCCATGATGTTCATGTCATATACTGCTTGCGGTGTACTGGCTGTCAGGATGACCCAGCCTACATTCAGACCATAGTACAAATCGGAGTGATCCCCCCGGATATCGAGCGGTCCGCTGACTGCACGGGTAACGAGGTTGAGCACCATCGGGAACCGGGTCCCGGATTGGGTGGGAAGCTGCTCCAGCATATATAGAAAGCCTTGGGAGCTGGTAGCGTTAATCACGCGTGCGCCCGCCATCGCCGCACCGTAGCATATTCCGGCAGAACCATGCTCACCATCCGCTGCGATCAGCTGAATGTCGTGCTGACCGCGGGCTTTCATCTGATCCAGGTATTGAGCTACTTCCGTGGAAGGCGTTATCGGGAAATACCCCATGATATGGTAATTAATTTGAGCTGCTGCTGTTGCAGCCATTTCATTTCCGGATTCGAAGTGTGTGACTTGCTCGGCAAGTTTAACCCCTGTCAATTGATTTTCAACTACAGCCATTTTTTGTATCCTCCCTTTCGATTGATTTACAACACTTGAGGAACGCGATGTTGTTCGGCAAACCCAACTTCCTCACGGAGACTGGTGAGTGCCTCTGTTGGGCATACATCGATGCATTTCAGACAGCCTTTACAGTATTGATAATCGATCCCGAGGAGCTGCTGCTGCTGGCGTCCGCGTTTATCTTCAGTGGTCTCCCAAACAAAACAATAATCAGGGCAAACATTGTCGCAAGCCGCACAGCTAACACACAAATCTGAATCGAGTACCGGCAGCATTCCAGACCGCGAGCCGCTCAAATCCTTCAGCATACTGTTGCCTTGAGCTGTAATAACGCCACCGGGCAGCTGTGTTAGATAGCCAAGTACGGATTTGGCACGTATAAAAGGCTTGGCTTCGGTACCTTCCGGCACATCATAGGTTTTGAATTTCACTTCATTGTAACCGCGATCAAAGGTACGGATGTTCGGCTCTACCAAGTGCGGGTATTTGTTCTCAAAGGTTCTGCGGATTACCTTACGCATCGCTTCCGGATCCAGGAAGTCACAGATACGGAACATAGCACCAAGCATCGAGGTATTTACCTTGGTTTTCTCTTCAACGGCTATCCCCATCGCATCTACTAATGCAATCGTGCCGTATTCAAGCTTCAGGTCTGCGCGAACCTCATCGAAGTCACGTGAGGTGTTAACCAGTACAACTCCATCCGGCTGCATGCCGCTTACCACGTTAACTGTCTTGTACAAGGCTTCATGAAAAACCGCAACCAGATGGGGCTCTTCAATCGGACTGTGGTCCCTGATCTCCACTTCGGGATCACAGAAGCGGACAAAGGTTTTGATGGGGGTGCCTTTTTTCTCCGAGCCGTAGGACGAGAAGTTCGCTGCATTGAAGCCAAGCTCAATAGCACCTGTCTCGGCGAGCATTTTACCTGCAAGGTTGGCACCAAGTCCGCCGATGGATTCAAGACGGATTTCGTAAAAACCTAGCGCATTCTTTTTTGGCAAAGTTGACATTAAATCTCCTCCTTAGAACGTGAAAGTATTCACTTACATTATTAAGAATGATGTTCACAGCATTAGCTTTTATCTGGTGTGCGAATGAAGCTGCAGTGATCCCCTCTACTGAGTTCAATCTTAAATCCAGCGGCTGCGATTCTCATTTCAATACAGTTCCTGCAATGTGAAGCTTCGTCACCCGTGCAAATCTTGTTCTCATACAAGGCATATTTCTCGCGAACCTTCAGCGGTGACAGAATAGGCATAACAACATTTCCTCCTGCCAAAAGCGCCTTCTCCCTGCCTTCTCTATCCAGAGTTCCCATTGCCGTGGTAGCAGGCATAAGAGCATCTGGAACGAGCAATCTTGCCATGGCAATCATCACGAGCGTGTCCTCAACAGTTCCACCTTGAGCATCTTTAAGCGGTGTTGCGCTATGCGGGATGAATGGACCTATGCCTATCATTTCCGGATGAAGTTCTTTCAGAAATAGCAGATCCTCTGCAAGATGCTCGTAGGTCTGACCCGGAAGTCCAACCATAAAACCGGCTCCAACCTGGTAGCCAATCTCCTTGAGAGTCCGCAGACAGTTCAAGCGGTTATCATACGACATCCCTGGATGCAAAGACTCGTAAAGCGAGCGTGAGGCTGCCTCATGCCTTAGCAAGTATCGGTCAGTCCCTGCATCAAAAAGCGCACGATAAAATGCTTCGCTTCGTTCTCCAATGGACAAGGTAATTGCTGCATCAGGATACTGATCCTTCATGCTCGTGACTAAGCGGATCATCCGTTCTTCCGTGAAGTAAAAATCCTCTCCACTCTGTAAGACAAACGAACGGTATCCCAGACGATAGCCCTCTGCCGCACACTCCAGAATTTCCTCCTCGGTCAGCCGGTAACGACTAGCCCTAGAGTTGGACCTGCGCAGGCCGCAATATAGGCAATCCTGTTTACAGAAGTTTGAAAATTCTATTAAGCCTCGCAAAAAAACGCTTTCATTATAGTGTTTCTTTCTAGTTTGTGCCGCTAGAATGTACAAGCGATGCTTGAAATCAGGAGTTAGATTCTTAAGGAAATACATAATTTCTTCCTTAGTCAGCTCATTCTGCTCAACTAATTTGCCGAGCAATACCTCCATCAGGGCGTATTCCTCCATTCCCTATGCTGGATATTTGGTTAATTACCTTTCTCTCAATCTTCTGTCAATCGAACAGGTTGGAATAAACAATGAATTACTAAAGATTATGCTGCATATGAGGGTTACATGCCGGGTGTGATTTGCACATTTCTGCTTTTTGTATAATTCTAAAAAGCTCTTCCATAAGGAACTGCAAAACCAACAGCGTATGTTTGTACTAGAGGGGGTTGATGAGGAATAGATCGAAAATTTATAATCTGCTTTTATTATATTTTGTGACTACTGACTCTGTATGTGAGAACTGTCATTCGCAACAAAAAAATCCGACAAAAACAGCGGGCCCCCATAACCGGAAACCCGCTGTTTATGCTTCGGGAAGGCCGTAGGCTACCCTGAAGACAGTTATATTGATCCCTTGATATTAGGCTTCGCCTACCGCGATCTCCAGACCCGGCTTCTCATACTCCACACTTCCCGCTGGCTGTAAACCAGGCTTACAGCTCTCCAGCCCCTCTGACGCCACTTCTTCGTCCAGCTGCGAATGATACAGACCGGAATATCGCCCCTCTGCAGCAAGCAGCTCCTCATGTCTGCCCCGCTCTACAAACTCCCCGTTCTCCATCACCAGAATGATGTCAGCATTCTGAATGGTTGTGAGGCGGTGGGCAATGACAAGTGTTGTCTTATCCTTCATCAGCTTCCGGATCGCCTGCTGGACCATTTTCTCCGATTCGTTATCGAGCGCAGCCGTAGCTTCATCCAGCAGCAGAATCGGCGCATTCTTCAGCATCGCTCTGGCAATGGACAGGCGCTGTTTCTGCCCGCCGGACAATCTGGAGCCATGCTCCCCAATATCCGTGTGAATGCCGTCCGGCAATTCCATTACGAACTCATAAGCATTCGCCTGCCGCAGCGCTTCAATAATCGCTTCTTCAGTTGCCTCCGGCTTGCCGCTCTCGATATTGTCACGGATGCTTCCCGTATACAGCCCCGACTCCTGCGGTACATAGGCAAAATAACTTCTCAGCTGTTCCAGCGGCATCCCGCCAATCGGCTGGCCATTGATTGAAATTTCGCCTTCATCCGGTTTGTAGAAACCGAGCAGCAGCTTGAACAGTGTGGATTTACCGCCGCCGCTCGGGCCAACCACCGCCATCTGTTTCCCTTGCGTCAGCTCCAGACTAACCTTGTTTAGACTCAGCTTCTCACTCTCCGGATATCCGAATGACAGATCTGAGAGCTGCAATACCCTGAAATCCGGCTGCTCCACCAGCTGGTGAGGAAGTGCATCAACCTCAACAGGAGCATCCATTACTTCAAAAATCCGCTGCGCCGCACCCAGCGACTGCTGCATGGAAGCAACCAGCCCCGGCAGTACCGAGAACGGCCCTACCAGATAATTCATCAGTTGAATGAAGGCAATCATCGCTCCGACCTCAAGCCTTCCGTTGGCCACGAACCATCCGGCAATGACCAGCGCCAGGAGAAAGGTAAGGTTACCCAGCACAGCGGAAAGAGCCCCCGTTGCCCCTTCGATTCTCGCCTTTTTCTTCTCTCCGGAGGCAATGCTCTCACTGTATCCCACATATTGCTTCTGCAGTCTTCGCTCCATTGAGAAGGCCTTGAACACCATGCTGCTGCCCAGAATATCATTCAGGAAAGCCGTCGTTTTGCTCATACTCTCCTGCACCCGTACACTGTTGGCACGCATCGCATTACCAAATACTTTGCCGGTCAGGAACAACAGCGGTCCTACGGACAGACAGATCAGTGCAAGCAGCCAATTAATATAGATCAGATAGGCGAAGGATGCCACCGCCAGCAGCGGATTGCGCAGCAGGTCCATCATGACCTGTCCGCAGGCTTCACCGACCGATTGATTGTCATTCGTGAACCGGGACAAGAGATCGCCCGAATGATTACGGTCAAAATACGACTGCGGCAAGGCCAGCGTATGTCCCATCATATCCTGCCGCAGCTCATTTCTGATTTTGGCTGATATATTGGTTTTGAGATACATACTGAGAAACGTATTAATTCCGGCAACAGCCAAGAATATAACCCCGAACCAGGCTAGACCTTCGAAGGCCTCCACATCCAGACGGACCGCAGCATCTGTAATCCGGGCCAGAAACCAGGCCATCGTGAGATCAAGTACGATACTGAATAGGGTAACGAGCAGCAATATGGTATAAGTCAGCTTATGCCTCAGCATGTATGTACTTAATCTGGCGAAAGCACCCTTCTTCTTCACATCATCATCTCCCTTTAAAATTCTGTACCACGCACCTTAGCATATACCTTGCTGTCGTGGAGCTCCCCGTCCGTCTCGCGGGTGCTTTTGCGCAGAATGCCGTCCAGTGTGAACCCTGCACGCTCGGCGACAGCGGCACTCCGCTTATTCCGCGCACTGCAGCGGATTTCAATCCGGTTAGCCCCAAGCTCACGGATAGCAAAATCCGTAATCCCGTTCACCGCTTCCGTAATATATCCGTTGCCTGCGCACGAGCTTCTGATCCAGTATCCCGTCTCGAAGCAGCGGACCTCCCAGTCAATGTGATGCAGGCCAATGTTGCCGATGAACTTCCCTTCCGCTTTGCTGTAGATCTGCATATTCAGCGTAGAGCGTTTCAGATACGCTACCCGCGACTCCCGGACAAATCGCTCGGTCTCTTCCACCGCAGGCATGCTTCGGGCAAAGGGCATCCACGGCTGCAATTCCTTCAGGCTCTCCCCGATGGCCTCATTCATCTCAGCACCGTCCCCCGGCTGCGCAGCCCGGACAAGCAGGCGCTCGGTTTCAAAGCTCTCCGGGATATCCAGCAGAATCGGAACCATATTCTCACTCATTCAATTTCACCCTCCACGATAATCGATTTAATGAAATTACAAGCGAAACGGCTACGCCGTCCTTTGGATGACGGCATCTGTCTCAGCGAGAAAGCTAAGGATATTTGTAGGCGGGAAGCATATAAATCCTTATCTTTTAAAATATTCCATTAGAATATCGTTATTATAGTGCGTCCTACTCTTCTTGAAAATAAAGAAATATACACATTAGTTGCATAAAAATGCCAGACCCCTCTATTCATTCTTAACTCTATTGCCTATTATGACTTCAGTTTACAGAACTGGAGGACTCTTCCCCAGCGTCGGCAGACGGAATCAGAGATCGGTCTTGAGACTGAAACTGACGGGGTATCTCTTGGAGGGACGCTGAGAGTACGGGTCAATACAGGTTTACTTCTTTTATCCGGTGTGATAATTTGATATGAAAAGCTAGAAGGGAAGAGGAAGAAGATGGCGAAGGTTGAAAGCTTCCAATTGGATCATACGAAGGTAAAAGCCCCTTATGTGCGGATTGCCGGTACGGAGAAGAATGCGAAGGGCAGTACGATTCAGAAATATGACTTGCGCTTCCTGCAGCCGAATGCAGACGCATTGCCTACTGCCGCTGTCCATACGCTGGAGCATTTGCTGGCCACCTATTTGCGGGATGAGCTGGAGGGCATTATCGATATCTCTCCGATGGGCTGCCGGACCGGCTTCTATCTGATTATCTGGGATGAGCATAATCCTGCTGACGTCGCTGCCGCGCTAACCAAGGTTCTTCATAAAGTACTGGATACAGAGGTTGTTCCTGCGGTCTCTGCACTGGAATGCGGCAACTATAAGGACCATTCCTTATTCAGCGCTAAGGAGTACGCCCGGATTGTGCTGGATGCCGGAATCAGCGATGATCCCTTCAGAGGCTAGAACGAAAGGAAGCTGCTGCCGTGCATCCGTACTCATTATATAAAGTCGATTTCAATTTGCGGAGGTAGCGTAAGAACGAACGTTGAGAGGTGTCGCGAATGTTTACGTCCTCCCACGACTACCTCATGTTCATCATACCCGTTCACACGCCCCCGCCTGTCATCTTCCCATCTGTTATCACCAGAACATAGCTGCCGAAAAAAATAGCATTATCCAGCTCAAAATCATGCTGCAGAGTTCTCATATTCATGTTCACCCGCGCTCACTCCATATCTGCTTAAATGTGCAATTTTTCATTCTCCAGGTTAAATTGACAGGTTCAAGACTACAAGTTCAATATACGCCATGTAATAGGACTACATTATGTCATATTAAGCCGGGGGCAGATTCACAAGCAGCTTTCACCGCAGGCTTCTCCTGTCCATTCTGTAATTGTAACATGACATATTGCCGTCTACTTAAGAGTGCTATATTGGTAAAAGAAAGCAGGGGATGAAACATGAATATTCAAGAAGCAGCTCTGCGCTCCGCTCAAATCAGACAGCTTTATCATCAATTGGAGCGGCAGCATCATGGTAAAGAGTGGACTGTAGAAGAGGATGCGCTTGCTTTTCTGACGGATGCCAGATTGGTGGGCCGTCTGACGATGTCCCAGCAGGGGCGCTGGCTGGCTCAAGGGGATACTGTAACCGAACTCGAGCATAAGCTTGGGGAATGTGCGTGGTGGTTGATGGTTCTTGCTGAACGGATGAATATCGACTTCGCCTCAGCACTGGAAACCTTCTTATCCAAAACTGAGAAGCTGCTTGGACAAGAATAACAGGTTGTATGTAAAGAAGCTCCGGGGCATCCGGAGCTTCTTTACATACAGGCAGGATTGTCCATGCTGAAATCACAAGCTGCTCCGGCTGATTAGGGTTTCTCCCGATACAGCGGAAGCCTCATCCCGGTAATGGCAAGCGTTACTTTTTCCGGCAAAATATATTCCTTCTCCAGATTCACGTCATGCGACATATGCGTGTATACCGCACGGCGCGGCTGCACAATGTTCAGCAGCTCTGCCGCTTCTGTCATATCGTATACAGACCGGGTGGACAGCTCCGCTGCCTCGTAGTAGAAGCTGGTCCCCAGCACCAGCAGATCTGCTCCGTGCATAGGCTTCGTTTCGTCCGGCCCCAGAGAAATGGAGTCCGGGCAGTAGACCCAGACATAATCCTCCTTCTCCAGCCGGTAGGCGTACGAGTATCCGTTCTTGCCATGATTGACCCGCCACGTACTGATCCTCCAGCCGTCCAGTGTAATGCCGTCATCGCAGGGAATCATGTCGATGTGTCCGGCAAGCCACGGGTATTGACGCTGAATGACGGGAATCACTTCCGCCGGAGCGTAGAGTTCACCCCGGTAGCCCATCCAGCGGCAGCTGTCCGCCCACTCCGGCAGTCCGCCGATATGGTCGAAGTGGGCATGGGTCACCAGCAGTCTGCGCATGCCGCGGTGCCCCAGCAGCTCCATCTGCCGCCGCCAATCCGGCCCGCAGTCAATCATCAGAAAATTGCTGCCATTATCTATCAGAACAGAAGAACGCAGCCTGTTATTGCGCCCACTTGTTCTTGCTTCCGTACAGGTGTCACAGTCGCAATAGACCCGGGGTACGCCCATGGCATCCCCTGTTCCCGCAAAAACCAATGTATCCATAAGCCAGCCCTCCCTCACATTACACAATGTATCAACCTGTTTATTATAAAACAGCAGGCTCCGCTTTGCATCTTGCATCCCGCTTCTTACTTCCCCTCCGCCCGTAACACGTGGACAGACAAAGAGCCGTCCTGCACCGCATAACGGCCGCAGAACAGCTCTCCTAGTCACTCAGACTTCACAGTATGCGGAATCACCGGCTCCCGATCTCCTTCAGTCTACATCAGTATCCATCCTTGTCTGACCTTCTATTACCATCCCTTTTTCTCCGCCTAAATCCCCGCCAGCACCTGATACCAGATCCCGCGTTTAGAATACAAGGTTGTACGGACTTCATTCCAGCCGCCAAGATAGTTAATGTCGAACAGTCCCGCAGGAACCGGATACTGGCTCTCATGCTCCGCATAGACCTGCTCGTTCACCGGACGGAAGCCGAATTTGGCGAAGACCTCCTGTGCCTCCGGTGTGGTCAGATAATCCACCAGTGCCTCTGACGCCTCTCGGGTGCCATGCTCATCCGCATATTTGTCCACCACTGCAGCGGGGTTCTCGATCAGGATTGTATTCTGCGGGATGATCACCTCATACTTTACCCCTTGGGCTATCCGCGCCAGCAGCTCATTCTCATAAGTGACGATTACATCGCCTACCCCGTATTCGAAGGCCGCCATCGAAGCGCGTCCGCTTTTATCCAGAGATTCTACGTTAGCGTGTATGCTCTCGAGAAAAGCTTTCGCGGCAGCAGGGTCTTTCGCTCCCTCCTGCTCCTCAGACAGCTTCAGACCCGCCCCATAGATCGCATTGATGTCCCACTGCGCACCGCCGGAGGTCTTCGGATTCGGATAGAGCACTTTCACGCCCGGCTTCGCCAGATCGGCAAAATCATGAATGCCCTTAGGGTTGCCTTCCCGTGTACCCAGGGCCACAACCGAACGTGTGACCATTCCGGCCTCGCCGCGTCCCTTCCAGCTCTTCTCCACTAGGCCCGCTTTGACCAGCTTCTCAACATCGCCTTCCATCGCCAGCAGAGTGACATCCGCCTCGAATCCGCCGGCAATCGCCCGCGCCTGGGTTCCGGAAGCCTCATAGGACTCCTGGAATACAATTTTTTGGCCGGTCTTGGCCTGCCATTCCTCCGCGAACAAGGGCAGAATTTCACCCATCGCATCCTTCGCTACGCTGTACGCACCGACCACCAGGGTCAAGTCCCCCTGCTGCGCAGCAGCAGTTGAACCTTCCTGCTCATTTCCGCAGCCGGCGGCGGTCAGTGTGAGCACCGCCAGCATTAAGGCAGCCAGCCAGCCGTGCAGTTGTCTGCTCCTTCTGAAAAGCCTCATACCGGCGACACATCCCACATCTTATATTTTTAATTACATACGGGTTATATTTATTAAATAAATACAGGCATCGGGTCTTCCTTCAGCCCGTTCTCCTGAATCCAGCTCCGCTCATCATTAAACAGGTAGGCGCGGTGCACAAGCACAGAAATTTGCTGACCGGGAATCAGCGTCTCCTTCTCCAGTGACCGGTACGTTACCAGCTTATGTCCGTTCACCTCAACCTCCACCAGCCACTCGCTGCCGCGGAAATGCAGATGCTTCACAATGCCCTGCTCGGTGGCCGAAGCCATTTTGAATTCATGCAGATGGCCCACCTCGATATACTCGGGACGGATCAGCGCCTTGGTCAATTTTCCGCCGCCTGCCCCTTTGAAGCCCTTCAGCTCGGAAGCACTTTCGATCAGCGTCGATTCCCCGATAAAGGTCGCCACGAACGGTGTCTTCGGCTCCTTGTAGATATCCCACGGCGTACCCTTTTGCTCCAGGCGGCCCTGGTTGATGATCATAATCTCATCCGCCACCTCAATCGCTTCATCCTGGTCATGGGTAACGAAGATCGAGGTTATACCGACACGTTCAATCAGCTCCCGCAGCCAGGAACGCAGCTCTTGGCGGATCTTGGCATCAATCGCCGCGAACGGCTCATCCAGCAGCAGCAGCTGCGGCTCAGGCGCGAGCGCCCGGGCAAAAGCCACACGCTGGCGCTGACCGCCGGACAGCTGATGCGGATACCGCTTCTCGAAGCCCTTCAGCCCGGTAAGCTCCACCAGCTCGGCCACGCGGTCACGGATGGTATCTTTCGAAGTTTTTTTGACCTTCAGCCCGAAAGCAATATTCTCAAACACCGTCATGTGCTTGAACAGTGCATAGTTCTGGAACACGAAGCCGATCTCACGCTCCTGGGGCGGCAGGTTATTCACAGTTTTGCCGTGGAAAATAATCTCCCCGCTGTCCGGTGTCTCAAGGCCGGCCAGCATGCGCAGGATGGAGGTTTTGCCGCCTCCGCTCGGGCCGAGCAGTCCGATCAGATGACCTTTGGTAATCCCGAAATTGACGTCCTTCACGGCATGGAAATCTCCAAAATGCTTATTCAGTCCCCGGACCTCTACATGCATAACTAGTGCACACCCTTTCTTCTCTTGCTCCATTCCATCAACAGCAGCAGACCTGCGGAGAATGCGGCCAGCACCAGCGCTATACCGCCTGCAGCCGTAACATTGAAATTCTCGACATCCTGATAGACGAGCGTGGTCGCAGTCTGCGTTTTGTTCATAATGTTGCCGGACACAACGAGCACCGCACCGAATTCACCAAGCGAACGGGCCACCGTCAGAATCACCCCATAGATCACTGCCCAACGGATCGAAGGCCAGGTAACTTTCCAGAAGGTCGTCCAGCCATACGCACCAAGCGTCGAAGCCGCTTCCTCCTGCTGGGAGCCAATCTCCTGCAGCACCGGCATCACCTCACGCACCATCAGGGGGAAGGTCACGAACAATGTGGCAATCACCATTCCGGGAAAAGCATACACGATCTTCACTCCGATTTGTTCAAACAGCGCTCCCAGCGCACTGTCCGGACCCAGCAGCAGAACGATCATCAGACCGCCGATCACCGGCGATACCGCATATGGCAGGTCAACGATGCTGTTCAGCAGGCTTTTCAGGCGCCGTCCCAGCCAATTTGCACGTACCAGATACAAGGCCATCATGATGCCAAACAGCGTATTCAACAGCGTTACTACGACCACCACGAACCCCGTCATCATCAGCGCGTGCAGTGCCTCCGGGCGGGTCAGGGCATTCCAGAAGCCGCCCCAGCCTTCGCTGAAGGCACCGATTGTCATTTTACCCAGCGGCGCGGCAATCAGCAGGAAGAATACGAGATACGTCAGTATAATCCAGAGTCTTCTCATGATCTTCTCCCCCGCATCTGCAGCAGACTAATCAGCCAGAGAATCAGAAAGGACAAGGTCAGGAGAATGATCGAGACCGCTGCGGCCCCCACCGGATTATCACTCTCAACTTCGCCGAAAATAAATACCGAAGACACCAGCGTCCGACCAGGAATATTGCCCGCCACCAGCACAACTGCTCCGAATTCAGCGAGTGCCCGGGAGAAGGCCAGCATCCCGCCGCCAATCATACCCGGTGTCATCGACGGCAGAATGACCTGCAGGAACACCCGGCTAGACTTAGCCCCCATCGTATACGCCGCCTCTTCTTCAGAAGCGTCCAGCTCCTCCAGCAGCGGCTGCACCGCCCGGATCACGAAGGGAAAAGTGACGAAGACCATGGCAATCACAATCGCCGGCTGGTGAAAAACAATCTCGAACCCCAGTGACTCCGCCAAACCGCCGATCAGGCTTCCCGGACCCAACAGCAGCAGAATCATTAGGCCTCCTACGGCAGTAGGCAGAGCAAACGGGAGATCAACGAGACTGTTCAGCAGCGCTTTACCGGGAAATTTATAGCGTATAAGTACCCAGGCAATCATCGTCCCCAGCAGCACGTTAATGAGTGTGGCGATCACCGCCAGCTTAAGCGTTAATATGACCGACTTCCAGGCAATCGGATCCATAATACTCTCGACAAAACTGCCAATACCGAGCGAGAATGAATTGTAATAGACACCGAGTATTGGCAGCACGATCAGCACTACAAAATAAAGTAAAATAGTTGTACGGAATCCCCAGGTCCAGCCTTTGTGTCTAATTAACGAATTCAATGGTTAAGCCTCCCACCTCCGGCTATCCGGTCGGTATACTCGTCTTTAAAGCTGTAATTATTCCTATTAATATACTTGGTTTAAAGTTATCACTACTTTACCAAACACCGGTTGCTGCCGTCAATTACTTTCGTAGCTTTTGGGTTAAAGTATATATATCAATCATTTTGCCTATGTAAGAGAGGGGAGTTTATTATGCTTCATACTATGGAGATCAGTACCAGCAAACGGGATGAGTTACGGGATATCACCCGCGAGGTCCAGTCTTATGTGAAGAAAAGCGCAGTGCGAAGCGGAATTATTGTAGTGTATTGTCCGCACACCACCGCGGGGATTGCGATTAACGAGAACGCCGACCCGGATGTGAAACATGATGTGCTGATGCGTCTGGATGAAGTCTATCCGTGGGAACATCCGAAATACCGCCACGCCGAGGGTAATACCGCTTCCCATCTGAAGTCAATCACAGCAGGCCCTTCCCAAACCATTATCATTCACGACGGAGCATTGCTGCTGGGCCGCTGGCAGGGGATCTATTTCTGTGAGTTCGATGGTCCAAGACACCGGCAATGTTATCTGAAAATCATCGGGGGTTAGTCCAGTCTTATGATGCTTATAGAAAAGCAGCTTCGCCGGTTCCTGCGGAGCTGCTCACTATATTATTTATAGCTTCTATAACACTTTCGCCAATCAATGTTATACCAATGCAACGCTCTAAAGTACGGATTGTTAAAAAAAACAGTTATTATAAACTGCGGCTTAGTACTTTGACATGCGTAAGTGCGGCTTGCTTCACATCTTCGAACAGCACCTTATCTTGAATATAATAGGAGATAAATCCGTGAGCAGACAAGAACAGCGTCAGCGGTACACTTTGCCAGTCTTCCGAGACATATCCCTCTTCCTTCATATGACGGCGGACAATACCTGCAAACAACTCGAAACATCGGCCCTGTTCTGCTCTACAATAGGCAAGCAGCTCTTCATCGCGGATCATGAACATGATCTCATACTGGTACGGATGATCCAGCCCGAAACGGATGAACTCCATGATCAGCTGTTCAACACGGGTCATTCCCTCTTCAGGGGGCATGCTCATTGCCTGATTCAGCAGTGTAGCCACATGATTGAAATCCTCGACTACGATTGCGTAGAATAATTCAGCTTTCTCTTTGAAGTGATAATAGAGAGAACCGTGACTATAACCCAGATGCTGGCCGATGCTGCGCATCGAAATGGCCCGGTACCCTTTGGTTATAAAAAGATGCCTCGCCGCCTCCAGTATCCTCTCCCTCGACAATTCCTGCTCCACTGCTCTTCTTGCCATAAATTTATTCCCCTTCGCTGTAGTAAAGCCGCCGCCCTTCCGTAACCTGGGCTTGCGCCCCGGTAAGATCGGTTATCCATGCGATAAATGCGTCACCTTCATCATTGCGCGGAAGACATAGCAGCGTAACTTTATCCGTAAATAAAGTTTCACCAGTCTGGATGCCTCTGCCCCGCAGCGCGTTCTCCACCTTGCCCAGCCAGGTGTATTCGATTTCCACGAACACCTCCCGCCTCAGCACACGGGTGATCACCTCTCCGGCTTCAAGTGCCAGCACTGCACCGTCTGTATAGGCCCGAATCAGTCCGCCTGCTCCCAGCATAATGCCTCCGAAATAACGGGTAACTACAATAGCGACATTTTTAACCTTTTGGCTGCGGATTACTTCCAAAATCGGCTTCCCGGCCGTTCCACTCGGTTCACCGTCATCCGACTGTCTTTGGATCTCATCCCTCTCACCAATCATATAAGCAGAACAGTTATGTGTAGCGTTCCAGTGCTGCTTCTTGATGTCATCAATGAATTGCATCGCTTCTTCTTCGCTCTCCACCGGCATTACATGTCCGATGAAACGTGATTTACGGATTACGACTTCCCGTGAACCGGAAGCACGTACCGTCCTGTATTGTTCCAGCATTTGTTGTCCATTCCTTAATCTACATATGATAACTTGATATATATTAGGAGCAGCCCAGGTAATGGTTACCTATGGACTGCTCCCTGATGACTTACCTTAGTATGAATGATCCGTATTTATGTTGTGAACTACTCAGTTAGTCTGGCTTCCAGCTCTGCCTTTTCTTTCTCATAGCCCGGTTTACCCAGCAATGCGAACATATTCTTCTTGTAAGCCTCAACGCCCGGCTGATCGAACGGATTCACACCCAGCAGGTATCCGCTGATGCCGCAGGCTTTCTCGAAGAAGTAGACCAGATAGCCGAAAGTATAAGGAGTCTGGTCAGGAATAGTGACGATCAGGTTCGGCACTTGGCCGTCTGTGTGCGCCAGCATGGTTCCCTGGAAGGCCTTCTTATTCACGAAGTCCATTGTCTTGCCTGTCAGGAAGTTCAGTCCGTCCAGATCATCCGGATCAGACTCGATCGATACATGGTGCTGTACCTGTTCTACCTGGATAACCGTTTCAAAGATATTGCGGTTACCCTCCTGAATGAATTGACCCATGGAGTGCAGGTCTGTAGAGAAGTCAACGGAGGAAGGATAGATTCCTTTGTAATCCTTGCCTTCGCTTTCGCCGTAGAGCTGCTTCCACCATTCAGATACAAAGTGCAGGGACGGCTCGTAGTTCACGAGGATTTCTGTAGTCTTGCCTTTGCGGTAAAGTGCGTTACGCACTGCCGCATATTGATAGCTCTGGTTCGTAGCTACATCCGGATTGTTGAACTCATCCGCTGCAGCTGCGGCCCCTTGCATCATTTCTTCAATGTTGATTCCGGCTACAGCGATTGGCAGAAGGCCAACTGGTGTCAGTACGGAATAACGTCCGCCAACATCATCAGGAATAATGAACGACTCGTAGCCTTCTTCATTAGCCAGCTTCTTGAGTGCGCCCTTCTCCTTGTCTGTAGTTGCGTAGATACGTTTGCGTGCTTCTTCCTTGCCGTATTTCTTCTCTAGTGCTGCACGGAAGATACGGAAGGCAATCGCCGGTTCAGTAGTCGTACCGGATTTGGAAATTACGTTCACGGAGAAGTCTTTGCCTTCTACCAGATCAAGCAAATGCGTGATGTAGGTGGAGCTGATGTTGTTGCCGGCAAAATAAACTTCCGGAGTCTTGCGCTTATCCTTGGACAGGTTATTGTAGAACGAATGAGAAAGCGCCTCAATAGCTGCGCGTGCTCCCAGGTAAGAACCGCCGATACCGATAACGATCAGTACATCGGAATCACTTTGAATTTTCTTGGCAGCCTGCTGAATACGGGCGAATTCATCTTTGTCGTACGCTGTAGGGAGATCAATCCAGCCCAGGTAATCGGAGCCTGCTCCGCTCTTGTTATGCAGCTGTTCGTGGGCCAGTTTCACCGGAGCGGCGAAATAGTCAATCTCAGTCTGGCTGAAGAAGGAAAGGGCTTTGGTGTAGTCAAAATTAATCTTCTTGGACATCGGTAATGGTAGCCTCCTGTTTATCTCTTTAGATTTGACACCGTTTGTTGCAACATTATTATCTAGGATACTTTAATTTGCCTTGACTGGCAAGGTCTTAAGGCATATCCCCGGCTTTGGAACCATGTTTATGAAAGTTTCATGGAAGCGCTTGCTGTCCGGAACCGGAAACCTGTCTGTGGAACATGCCAGGACCATCTGATAGAATGTAGACAAACTTAGTTTCTATATTATGATCTCAAAGAGCAAAGGTGGAAATGAAATGAAACAGATCGGCTTTATCGGACTCGGAACGATGGGAGCGCCTATGGCGTCTAACCTGCTGCGCAGCGGCTTTGAGGTTACGGTGTACAACCGCACAGCAGAGAAATGCAGACCTCTGGAGCAGGAAGGCGCGAAGGTTGCCGCAACTCCGCAGGCTGCGGCTGAAGGCAAGAATGTTATTATCACCATGATCAGTAATGATGATTCGATCCGGGAAGTATTCTACGGTGATAACGGTATTCTGGCTACCCTTCAACCGGGAACCACCGTTGTGGATTCCAGCACCATCTCGCCCGGGCTTGCGAAGGAAATTGCCGCAGCCGTGGAAGAACGGGGCGGAAGCTTCCTCGATGCTCCGGTAACTGGCAGCAAACCTGCGGCTATCGAAGGCACACTGGTCTTCATGGTTGGCGGCAGCGCCGCTGTGATTGAAGAGCACCGTGATATCTTCGACTCCATGGGCAGACTGCTGCTGCATATGGGTGCTAACGGCAGCGGTGCCGTAGCCAAGCTCGCTCACAATGCCATGGTCGGCATTCATAATGTCGCACTCGCCGAAGGCTTCTCCATTGCCGTGAAATCAGGTGTTCCCGCAGATAAGTTCCTCGAGCTGGTGAAGAACGGATCGGCAGGTAGCAAGCAGGCTGAGCTGAAGGGACAGAAGATTATTGATAATGATTTCAGCAACCAGTTCTCCCTTGCCCTGATGCTCAAGGATCTCAAGCTGGCATCCTCGCTCAGCGATTCCACCGGCGTACCTTCCCCTATGCTTGGTGTCGCCAAAAGTATGTTCCAGGCGGGCTTCAATCACGGCTACGGGGATGAGGACCTGTCTGCTGTGGTGAAATCTTACGAAGACTGGATCGGCCAGAAGATCGGCGGCGCAACCGGCAAGGAATAACAGACTTCCCACTTCAGGCGCAGCCGGATCACAGGCTGCGTCTTTTCTTGTGCAGCATTATGCATAGAACTCTAATTAGGATACTGTAACCAATATAACGGCAGAATTCTCTACAACTGCATAGAATAAAGCCCGGCGGTACAATTACACATCCCTTAGGAGGAATATGAAATGCTATCCATTGAATTAGCCCAACCGCAAGATTCTTCAGCATTGGCTGATGTACAGAAAAGAACATTCGATGAAGATGCACGGCGTTATCAGAACAAAGAAGAAGACGGGCCTCCCGGCTACGATTCCGTGACCTGGCAGGCAGAGCAGATGAACAAGAGCCATTATTATAAATTCCTGAAAGGCAGCCAGATTATCGGCGGAATGATTATCATCCCGGTAAGTGAAGAGGAGTGCCATTTGGGCCGGATCTTCATCGATCCGCTGTATCAGAATCAGGGTCTCGGGCATGAGGCATTTCATTTCCTGTATGCAAGCTATCCTGCGGCGAAGAAATGGACACTGGATACACCTTCCTGGGCAGTCCGGAATCATTACTTCTATCAGAAGCACGGATTCGTCCGGACTGGAGAAATTCAGGACATTGAGAACAATGAGAGCATCTGGGAATATGAGCGGATTACCGCGGAATGAGCCCTTAACTGGCGCGGTTTACTCTGGTCAGCCATTCTCGGGTCATCATCCCGAACAGCTCCTCCTGCTCCAGCTGCAGATGTTCGTCAGGTATCAACACTTCGATCATTTTCTTCACTGCCTGGAGCAGCCCTCTCCGGCCTCCTCATAGTTAAAGCTTATGTATACATCCACAAACATACGTTCTTATATTAAGATAGCAAATTCCCGATTATATGGCAAGCATTAACAACTGGTTTCATCAAATCTTTCAGTTCTTATAAGAAAACGCAAAAATACCGGTGATTCTCATCACCGGTATGTTAAAGGTTGTATTTGAGATACATATACAAAAAAACATCTAATTTCCTTGCGTTAACTATAAAATTAATGTAGCACAGAAATGTCAACATAACAAGCATTTTTGTGGAAAACGAAGGAAATAAATGAATCCCCCCCCTCGGACTGGAAGCAAAGGATCAAGGAGGTACTTTGCGCTGATGTCTTCCTATTCCCCTGTAATGATATGATCTTCTCCACGAAGGAGGCGACTAGGATGCAAATCAGACTCAGAGATATCCGCAAAAGCTTTAAAGTCTATAAACGGCCCGAAGGAAAATGGGGGCTGCTGAAAGGAGCCTTTATGAGGAATGTGACAAAGGTAGAGGCACTCGGCGGAATCGGTTTTGACATTGCTGAAGGCGAGCTGGTGGGTTACATCGGCCCTAACGGTGCAGGTAAATCCACCTCCGTCAAGGTGATGAGCGGTATCCTGACGCCGGACAGCGGAGAATGCACCATTTTAGGCAAAGTTCCCTGGAAGCACCGCGTAGATCATGTATCCAAGATCGGCGTTGTCTTCGGCCAGCGCTCTCAGCTTTGGTGGGATGTACCTGTGGCTGATTCCTTTGATGTGCTGAAGGATATTTATGCGATTCCCCCCGGAGACTACAGGCTGAGACTTTCGGAGTTAACAGCAACTCTTGGTGTGGAAACACTATTAAGGATACCGGTGAGACAACTATCGCTGGGGCAGCGGATGCGTTGTGAACTGGTGGCGGCGCTCCTGCACCGGCCGAGAATTCTGTTTCTGGATGAGCCAACCATAGGACTCGATGCGGTATCGAAGCTCGCACTGCGCAATTTTTTAAAGGCAGAGAACCGCCAGCACGGGGTTACGATGCTGCTGACCACTCACGACATGGATGACATTGAGGCCTTATGCGAGCGGGTCATGGTGATTGGGCACGGCCAACTGCTCTATGACGGAAAACTCGCCGGTCTACAAGAGAAATATGCACCTGAGGTCGTTATGAAGGTCAACACAGATGCGATGATTGCTGCCATGTACAATGATTTGGCTTTGACTTAAGCCCGTTTGGCGGGATACCCGTGTCTCTAAGCTCATCAATCAGGAGGTGCAAGATGAATTTCAGAAATACATGCCGGGCCTGTGGCTCCCTCTTCCGGATCAGAATGGCCGAGGGGCTCCAATACCGCATATCAGCACTATCAGGCATGATGGTCGGCGTGTTCTGGGCGCTTATGGAATGTGTGCTGTTCACCGTGTTCTATACATACAGCGAGAACGGCTCTTGGAACAATAACGGGCTGAGACTTCCGCAAACGATATCTTATGTGTGGCTGGCCCAGGGGCTGTTTGTGCTGCAGAGTATGAGCATCGACAGTGAGATTTTGGGCAAAATCAACAACGGCGACGTCGGGATCGAGTTATGCCGGCCAATGAACCTGTATACCCACTGGTTTGTCAAAAGCTCTGCCGGCAAGCTCGGCACCTCTTGGATTCGGGGCCTGTCCACCGTGTTTGTGGGTCTTCTGATGCCTGCAGGATATGCACTGGGTGGGCCAGCCTCAATAACTGCACTGTTCTGTTTTCTTCTCTCGGTAGTCATGGCGTTTGTGCTTTGCTCGGCCTTTGCCATGCTTGTGACCGCTATCCGTTTAAACATTACTTGGGGGGACGGGCCGACCTATATGCTTTTACTAGTGAGCAGTATCTTGTCCGGCACCTATCTCCCCCTGCGGCTCTGGCCTGAATTCATGCAGACCTTCCTGTACCTTCAGCCGTTTGGAGGGTTCGCAGATATCCCGTTGCAGTTGTATGTAGGAACCATGGCTCCGTCCGCCGCGCTGCCCGGCATAGGGCTTCAGTTCTTCTGGAGCATGCTCTTCATTGCGGCGGGCCGGATCATAATGAAACGTAGACTGAACAGCATTATCGTCCAGGGAGGGTGAGACAAACGAATGATTGCTGAAGGTAAAATCTATTTCAAATATTTACGGATGCATCTGCTGTCCGGCATGGAATATAAGGGCTGGTGGCTAATGCTGATTCAGGTACTAACCGTTGTGGTCTCTGATCCCATTGCCACCGTCCTGCTGTTCTCCCGCTTTGGCAATATCGGTGAATGGACCGTTGCCCATATCATCCTCGTGTACTCACTGGCTGTAGCTTCCTTCGGACTCGCCGAGAGCCTCTGCCGCGGCTTTGATTATTTCCCGTGGCATCTGCTGCGCTCCGGAGATTTCGACCGGCTGCTGCTCCGTCCACGTTCTCTGTTCGTCCAGGTTGCCGCCTCCAGATTCCATCTGCACCGGCTGGTCCGGCCTGTCACCGGAATCTGTGCGGCAGGTTGGGCGCTCGGGGAGCTGGGCGTCTCCCTGACGCCGGGCAGGCTCGGAATTCTGGCGCTGGCGCTGACAGGAGGCTGCTTGATGTACTGCGGAGTATTCGTTCTGACCTCAGGGCTTGCTTTCTTCACTATTAAAGGTCTCGACTGGATTTATCTGCTGACCAATGCAAGCTACCAGATTACCCGCTGCCCGGAGCCATACATGCCACGGGCACTGAAATCGGTGTTTAGCTTTGTGTTGCCGATGCTGTTCATCAGCTTCTATCCGGCAGCTACAGTATGCGGCTGGGACTATCCTAAGTGGCTCGGCTTCCTCTCACTTCCCGCCGGAGCTGCCTTCCTCGGACTCTCTCTGCTGATCTGGCGCATAGGTGTGAGGCATTACAAAAGCACGGGGAGCTGATTCCCGTTTATTTCATCTATTATTGATTTGTGGAACAAACAAAAATATCCCGGCAGCTTAGGCTGCCGGGATATTTCATTCTGATAATTAATTACACAATCGGGTAAGAACAGCAATAATCAGTTAATGCGAAGACTTCCAGCGCAAACTTGGAGTTGCCGGGAACATGGAACGTTTCTGTTCCGTCGATGTCCTTCCACACGTCAGTACCGGGAAGCAGTACTTTAAGGTTGCCGGAGAGGATTTCCATCGTCTCTGGACCTTCTGTGCCGAATTCGTATACTCCAGGCAGCATAATACCGAGTGTCACCTTAGTACCGTCCTCTAAAGTAACTGTACGGCTGGTAACTTTTCCGTCGTAATAGATGTTCGCTGCTTTTTTAATTGTCGCGCCCGTAAACTGACTCATATGCTTATTCTCCCCTTTGTCGTTAGGTCAATCTATTATAGCAGGGCTTTCACGCGGCTGACTACATTTTCCACGGTGAAGCCATACTCTCTGATTACTGTGTCGCCAGGGGCGGAAGCGCCGAAGGTAGTGATCCCCAGAATGTCGCCTTGATCGCCTGTATAACGTTCCCAGCCGAAGGTTTGCGCCATTTCAATCGCCAGACGGGCCTTTACTTCAGGCAGAATTACGGAATCACGGTAAGCCTTGTCCTGTTTCTCAAACAGATCCCAGCTCGGCAAGCTGATTACACGGACATCAATGCCTTCTTCGGCAAGAGCAGCCTGAGCCTTAACAGCCAGCTGTACTTCAGAGCCTGTAGCAATAATCTGTGCCTGCGGGGTACCGTTCTTGGAATCAGAAACTACATAGCCGCCGCGTTTGATGTTATCGCGTACGCCTTCAACAGTTCCTGGCAGGATCGGCAGGTTCTGACGGGTCAGTACCAGTGCTACCGGATTGGACGTGTTCTCCATAGCATAAGCCCAAGCTGCCGAAGTTTCGTTGCCGTCAGCCGGACGAAGCACAGTAAGGCCTGGAATAATGCGCAGGGACGCGAGCTGTTCAATCGGCTCATGGGTAGGACCGTCTTCACCGACAGCGATACTGTCATGTGTAAGCACGTAGGTTACCGGCAGCTTCATGATGGAAGCCAGGCGGACAGC
This sequence comes from Paenibacillus sp. FSL R5-0912, assembly GCF_000758605.1. Taxonomy (NCBI): domain Bacteria; kingdom Bacillati; phylum Bacillota; class Bacilli; order Caryophanales; family Paenibacillaceae; genus Paenibacillus; species Paenibacillus sp. FSL R5-0912. The sequence goes on along the minus strand of NZ_CP009282.1, from coordinate 1,431,857 downwards.
CGGACGCAGGTAATCTGTGAATACGAAGAACGTACCTCCGAATACTTTGAGCCCGCTGTGCAGCGCAATCCCGTTCATGGCCGCAGCCATACCGAATTCGCGGACGCCGAAGTAGATATTACGGCCGTCATACGATTCAGAAGTGAACTGGGACAGACCGTTCAAGTGAGTCATTGTCGAACTCTCAAGGTCAGCGGAACCCCCAACCAGCTGCGGGATACCGGCAGTCAGACCGTTCAGTGCACTACCGGAAGCTACACGCGTGGACACTGCTTTGTCTTCTGCTTTGTAGAATGGAAGATTGGCATCCCAGCCTGCTGGAAGCTCACCACTAAGTGCAGTTTCGAGCTGTGCAGCAAGCTCAGGGTAAGCTTGTTTGTAAGCTGCAAATTTCTCATCCCATGCTTTGTTAGCCGCGATTCCTTTAGCCTTCACTTCAGCAAAGCTGGCGCGCACTTCGTCCGGAACAAAGAAATCTTCTTCATATACCCATTTGTAGAAGTCCTTCGTAAGCTTCGCCTCATCGGCACCCAGCGGGGAGCCGTGAGTACCGCCGTGGCCGCCTTTACCTTGTTTATTCGGGCTGCCGTAGCCGATAACGGTCTTCACTTCGATCAGCGTCGGTTTGCTGCTGTCTGCTTGAGCTTCAGCAAGAGCCTTACTGAGTGCAGGAAGATCGTTGCCGTCTTCTACGCGCAGAACCTGCCAGCCGTAAGCTTCGAAACGTTTAGCCACATTCTCGGAGAACGCAAGGTTTAGCTTGCCATCGAGGGAAATATCATTGGAATCATACATTACAATCAGTTTGCCCAGCTTCAAATGGCCGGCAAGCGAAGCGGACTCGGAAGAGATCCCTTCCATCAAGTCGCCATCGCCACAGATCGCATACGTATAATGGTCGATTACATTATGTTCGTCTTTATTGTAAGTAGCACCCAGCTGCGCTTCAGCCATCGCCATACCTACAGCCATACCGATACCTTGTCCAAGCGGACCGGTTGTCGCGTCTACACCTGCAGTGTGGCCGAACTCCGGATGTCCCGGTGTCAAGCTGCCCCATTGACGGAACTGCTTCAATTCTTCCATCGGCAGATCATAACCGCTCAGGTGGAGCAAGCTGTAGAGCAGCATGGAGCCATGACCGGCGGACAATACAAACCGGTCACGGTTTACCCAAGTCGGGTGATCCGGGTTATGATTCATCGTCTTGGCGAACAACTGGTATCCCATGGGTGCAGAACCCATTGGCATGCCTGGATGACCGGAATTTGCTTTTTCAATCGCATCAATAGCAAGGGTACGGATCGTAGTGATGGCCAGGTTGTCCACCGTCGAGTTTTCTTCTTTATGAATGGCTTGATCTTTTTTTGCTTGTTCAGTCATTAAAATAATCCTCCTCAAATCAAGAATGTCATTTTGACTATTATTGTATCACGTAAGTGGAAGCATTTCCAATTGTTTTTGCTACAGCTTATAGTTAGCGGCTTCTGCCGGGTCTATGCACTCTACCGCCAGCTTTACAGAGTTTCAGGAGGGTTTGGGAGGATGCAAGCCGCGAATGGAGGGACTTAGCCTTAAGTCTAGTTTCTATCTAAGACTAAAGTTTGTTTTACAAAGCTGATTTATACAGTAAGATGGAAGTACCTCAGCAATACTTTTTACCGGATTATCCATTACTTCCAGCAGAAAGGGATTTCGAAGATGACTGCAAATAGAGATATCTATGTTGTGCTTACCGGAACGGGTACGGCCTTCAGCGGAATTATTAAATGGTTCACCAAAGCAGAGCTGAATCATGCTTCGATCGCCTTTGACAGTGAACTGCGCGAGGTCTACAGCTTCGGGAGAAAAAGAGTGCACAATCCATTTATCGCCGGACTGATCCATGAGAACTTTATCCATCCGTTCTACAGCAGTGCAGACTGTGCCATCTACCAGCTTAGAGTCAGTGCCGAAGAGTATGACACCATGTACAATCATGTTCAAGGTATGATGCAGAATCAGGAGCGCTATAAATATCATCTGCTCGGCCTGGTGGGTGTGCTGCTGAATATCCGGATCGACAGGGAGGATGCTTTTTTCTGCTCACAATTTGTAGCCTCTGTATTTGAAGAAACGGCCGTGCATCCGGTGGCCAAGCCCTCCTGCTTCGTAACTCCGGAGGATTTCGCCTCGTCCCTGTGTGCCCACAAGATATTCAGCGGCAAACTTTCCTATTATATGCGCCGTAATAATGGTGTGGCTCTCTTCACATCCAGCTTACATACCACCAGTTCACCCGTTCCGGGGGCGGTTGCCGCACGAATGCTCCGCTTAAACGAAGAACGGACTGAGGGGATCGTCTGAACGATCCCCCTCCGCCCGTAGGATGCTGCGTGATATAGACACGTAAGAACAAGATACCGGTAACGGAGTGACTACGTTCCGTTATTTTACGCGATGACTCTGATAATATTCTGACCAATCCCCCAGGATGGTTACCGTAACCGAATCGACTTTGGTCGTGAATTCATTAGTGGCGGTAAAAGTGAACGTAACCGGACCATCCGGCAACTCTTCAAACGACGGGTCTGCCAATTCGCCTATCCACTTGGTCCTGTCACTTCCGGTCGGACTCAGCTGCGCTGTATACCCTCCGCTCATTGTAACCTGAACGGTATCCGGCAATCCGGTTGCCGTGCCCTGCAGCACGAATTTCTCCCCCGCCCAATAAACAGTATACCCCCGCGGATTCTCCGCATTCCCGCTTTTATTCAAATTGTAAGCCTGACGGTTACTGTTCCACTCCTCTGTGTGCTGGACAGCCCCCTTAATGCTGAGCAGATTGACCATCATATATTTGCGCGGAGACACACTACTCCAGCCGAACCCGTCATACCCCTCAACTTCCACAGCATATTTCTCATTCTCTGCAAGCGTGCCGGAAGGAACCTTCCACTGCTTAGCCCCGGATACCTGTTCACCAGACTGGGCCTTTACCGCACCACTTGCCAGATTAACAATGCGTACTTTGAAGCGCTGCTGCACATCGCCGTCTTCATCCTGATAATCCCACTGAATCACAGGGGTGAGTGTACTAACAATGGTCGGACTGGATGGGTTGGTGCTGGTTGGATAAATAATATTCACAGCCGGGATCCGGTTCACGACAGTGATATTCTGCGACAGCTCCCGGTATAACCCCAGAGTATCCGTAACGATTTGCCGCAGCGTAAAGGTTCCGTTTGATGTGAATTGCTTGGTGAAGCTCTCCTGTACGCTGGCCAGCCCTTCCGTCCCGCTTGAAGGCTTCAGAAAATATTGATGTTTAATACTGTCACCCTTCGGGATATCCGCATCGGTTGCAGTGCTGGTAATCTGCAGTACATCCGTCCGGTAAATGGGCACCGCTGCTGCATTGCGGCCCGTATCCGTCATCAGGTTAAAACCGGCATGCGGCGGATTATCGATGATGAAGGCTTTTTCATTGGAGACTTCTGACCATGAGCCTTTTGAATAAGCCCGGGCGTAGAGGCTGAAAATTGAGAACCGTTCAAAGGTGGGATTAGGCACCTGATATTGCCGCAATCCGCCGGTCGAATCTGTATTCTCGACTGTTTTGGTCAACTGCCCGTCTGTCGCGAAGAACTCCAGCCGGTATTTCTCCTGCGGGTCGTTCTCCGGATCACTGTAGTTCCACCTAATGAGAGGATCTCCCTGCACCTCTGCATCCAGAATAGTTGGATTTGTAACCGTACCCGCCGGATCCGTCAGCGTGATAGCTGGAGCCTGGTTTTCTATGACATCAACCTTCAGCTTAGCCACGTTTGACTTTGCACCGATTTGGTCCACTACCCAATGTTCTATGGTGTAGGCCCCTGTGTCAGGGAAATCTATATTTATATTGGCTGTGCGGTACATTGTTGTAGTTCCATCGCTACTGGTAACCTTCCAGTAGTATTGTAAGCTGCTCGCATCCGACGAGTCTTCATCCGTATCCACACCATAGTAGGTTTTGTTGTCATATTGATATACAACCGTTGGTCCATTAATCTCAGCCGTTGGAATATGATTCTTGACCGTAAACAAACGGGTAGCATTCGAGTTTAACGAACCATCTGAAGCCGTAAGCCTCATTTCCCATCCCTCAGAAATTGCTTGCTGCTGGGATATGCCATAGTTTGCAATTAAATCACGGATCGTCATCATCGGACTCCGGTTACCGCTGGCATAATAATAGCCGGAGTTATTGATTCGTGCGTTCCAGCCATAACTCAGTCCGTCCCCATCCTCGTCCGGATCGGGCGTCAAATTCTCAATTGAAATTAACGTATCCCGGTACACTTCAGATGGCATATTAAATGCTGCTGCAGGCGGGTGGTTCATGACTTGTACGGTTTGACTGTAAGGTTCTGACCACAGCCCCCGATTATCGTGGACCTGTAAGGTTAACTGGTAAGTCCCCACCCCGTAGGCGGCAATATTCGGAGGTGTAGTTGCCCCGCCCCAATGACTCCATACCTGCTGCCAGCCGTCCTTAACCACCGTCCAGCTATACACATCAAGCGGATCATTATCCGGATCAGAGGACTTGTCTGTGACCGTCGTAGACTTACGATAGGATACAATGTTGGGATCTACCGTAAAGAGTGCAACCGGTGGGAGATTCCCCCCATTGCCAACAGTACGCACACACCAGTCACTCCAAACTCCTGCTCCATTTTCTCCGTCCACATCACGCACACGTAGCCGGATATCATATTGCTCGTTTGTTGGCAGCTGTGCAGGCGGTTGCCCGTCCATCCACATTTCAGATTCGTTTTTTTTATATTGCCATTGCCAATCCATCAACCCCTTGTTATACGCCTTGATATGATCAAGATCGTAGGAGCTATCTGTGATTTGCAGCCATCCTCCCGTTAGCTTCGCACTAAACAGAGCAATTGGCTTCCGGTGTACATGAAACGTCATGGATGATAAATTATCGCGGCTCCATAGCCGGTATTCATCGAACCGATCATCACTTTTCGGATTATCCCGAGCCTGGAAGGTGGCCACATACACCCCGCTGTAGGGGAATGACTGGTACTTTGAATTTCGCCATAGACCACTGTCACCAATGATTCCCATTGAATTGTCAAAAAAGTTCGGGTCATGATCATACCGGTACCTGTCTTGAACCTTCGGGTCCCCTTCATAATCTGTGTAGGATGTCGAAATGTCTACAGGTGTATTGATTAAGATAAATGACTTATTCCTTAACCTGTAGGACACATTTACATGTAGCGTCCTCTCGTCTTTGAAGTTGTAGGGATCTACGACTTTGACAGTGATCGTATGACGCCCTGGAGGTATACCGTCTGCCAAAACGTCGATGGGTATGGAAAATGGTTTATTATATAAAGCTTGCGGAATGGTTACTTTCTTATAGAACACATTCGGGATCTCCGCACTGACCACCAAATCGTTATTGTCCACATCGCGTACGTATCCTTCGATGTTCATTCCGCTGAAGCCAGGCTCGTTGATTAGCTGCTGTTCACTCGGAGTCGTTACGGTTAGACTTGGAGCTGAATTGATAATTAACGGCACATCGTAAATATAACGTTGGGCGGCATTCGCCCAACCATTCGTAGGACTGTTATACCAATGACTATCTCTTGCCCATACCATAATATCTAACTTGGTAGGAAGTTCCCGATCCCATGGTACACTCACCTGACTCGTAGGTGGTCCTGATAGACTCAATGTATTATATGTTTGAGTAGCCGGGAACTCATTTACTAACCATTCCCTATAATTAACTGTAGCGCTCTTTGTTGGCGAACTAAAACTTGTGGAAATGCTCGCAAATCTAGTTCTCCAGTAGTCAGAATACCAATCCTTATTTGACGATTTCATTATAATTGGTGCATCCAGAACAACATCATATTCAAATATAAGAGTTGTTAGGTCAAATCGGACATTTTTAAGCGTAAAACTTGGCATATCAAGAGTTACATCTCCGATTCCCCCCATATATGGTTCCCAATACCTAGTATCGCTAAATGCCTTAACATGTATATCGATATAGTTGATTACATTGGAATCACCCGCTGCCTCTACCCGCATCTTTCCCGGCAAAGCTTCAGGCCATGTTAGAAGCAGTAAAACAGCAGCCATGAATATTGAGAGTGCCTTGTTAAATTTCTGCATATTCTTTCCTTTCTACCATGACCAATCCACATCTGGCGCCTGATTTTTAACCTTAAAGATTCGCTCAATGGTATTTTGTGTAACGTCTGAGTTGTTCGATTGGCGATCATCCTGGGTAACAAATTCATCTATGGTTGGCTGCCCAAATTCTTCAAACACAGTGAGCCGTACCAGGTATTGTCCAACATCCCGCACTTTAAGATTAAGGTGATCTAAATTCTCGTTACTAAAGATGACCCAGCTCTCATCTGCAAAATTTCCGTTGTTATTCGAATCGTAGCGATATTCCCATAGCCTCCGGGCCACAATGTCTTTATCCGGAGAATAGGACATGTCATCGATAGAGATCGTCGCCTGATTGCCATCTGCAGGGTTACGGTACGCGGATCCAGGAAGTGTGAAGTAAGCAAAGGGCTTCTCATCCGGTACAATATCAAACGACACTTCGCTGCTCGCAGACAGCCCCAGGGTATTCTCGACATAGATTGTTGCTTTATATCTGCCTGGCTTTTTAAACAGTACATCTTTACTTGGCACGCCATTCAGCGACCCGCTGTATTTTATGTCTGCATTAGCCCCCCCAGAAACGGCAGTGATGGTGATTTTAGTTTTAGAATCTACCAACGGGTAATGTGTAGGGCTGCTGCTATAACTGCGAATAATGACCTTCCGGTTCTGTTTCAAGGTTCCTTCAGCATAAATGGACGCATTCGGAACCGGCTCAATGACCGTAATTTCAGTACTGGTGCTCCCGGACATTGAATCATCATCCAAAACCGTAAGTGCCAGCGACTGCTCGCCCAAATGCTCCTTATCGTACCAAAGGGTCCCCCGCGGCCGATCCGTCAATTCTCCTATAGCATTCGTCGTGTCCCAATAATAGCTCTTGATAAAGCCGTCCGGATCAAAAGAGCCTGCGCCGCTGGCTTCAAACTCTTGTCCTGCCTTAATCGTCTTTGGCGCTGAGATAAGGGCAATCGGCGGCTTCAGCTCTCGCGGAGGATTTGGAGGAGAAGTTGGTCCTGGAAAGTCCCCGCCTGGAGGAGTTGGAGTTGTATACACTCCGGCTTTAACGTTGTAGGACTCCTTCAATGAAGTGATGGTTCCCGTTTTGGTTACAACGGGTTTCTTGAACCTCACGACTACACTTAATTCGTACTCCTGTGTGATACTAGGAGATTTCACTTTTGATTTTGGAATGGTAAAATCAATCTTTTTGGCGGCCGTAAGGGTTTTAGAATAATCCTTTAGCGTTTTCAGCGAACTCTCATTTCCTTTTTCTTTAGCATAAAACACCCATTCTTCGATGTTAGACGAATCTTTATATGCCAACAACTCCCCCTTCAGGTTGATCTGCACCGGTACGTCCTTTTCCTCAAATTTCACAGGGTTGGGTGAGGGCTTTTCAAGAATAGCTGCCCCGGTGAGCGTTGCTTCATCCGGGAGGCCGTAGTCGAAGGTGACTAGGCCGCCGTAGCTGTAGGAGGTGACGTTTGCGTTTGCTTCGTAATAATAAGTAACCAGTGCAAAATATCTCCGACCTTCTGCTTTTCCTGAAAGTCCGTCATCCGGTTCTGATTTCCATGGAGTACTATTGGGGATAAAATAGTTTATAATTACTCTTCCATTCTTAAATGTTGGTAACCCCTTAGTATATGAAGAATGTTCGAGTAATATTGGTTTTATAGACGATGCAACAATATCTTTTGAATCAATATCTTCTGTTTTAGAACCGTTATACCATTTGAGATACAGCTGATCTTGTAAAGGACCAGCTGTTACTACTATAGATGGAGGATTTTGTGATGGATAATCATCGGTAGCTGTTACATCTTTTGTCTTCATTCGATCATTACGTTCATCATATTCATTAATTTGCCAACGTCTTCCATCTGAATACAGCCATATTGAATTGTAGATTTCAGTCTTGTACATTGCTTCAAAAGAAGCCCTATACCCTTTAACTTTTTCAAGAACTTTTTTATTTTCCGTACCTTTTAAAGTAACTTTTATTTTTCCATTCTCTATATTAATACTTCCAATGGTCTGATTATTGCCAGTATAATTAAGTGTATTGTGTAAGATTGCAGAGCTGGTAACTCCGCTAGGCAAATCCAAGTAAAAACTTTTTGCACTATTATTTGATCCTACTAAACCTGTAGTGATGGGAACAGCGACAGAACTTGATTTAGTGCCATTCGAAGCTTGAGCATAATCATTCGGAAAGCTTGCTGCCAGTAAAATAATAATCAAAATCAAACAACTAAATTTCCTCATACTTCCTCCTTACAGTTCTTCCACTACGAATTTTTCGCTGAATTGACCATCGAAGTACAAACGAATAGCAAAATGATCGAAAGCAGTGTTGCCATACATATAAGCTTGATAGGTTGATAATTGTTCCCCTGGCTTAAGAATAAAACTATTAAGAGCCATTTTATCATTTGGCTTTTTAATGCGTGACCAATTTCTTACAGGATCAACTGATACCAATCCTTTAAAGCTCAATACCCAGTATTCTCCGTTTTTATCATTACTCACTATTTTTTTGCTATTATTTTTTATTGTTATCTTTGTCCAAACAAAATAGGTAGGCTTTGAAATAAGCGATGATTCTTCGCCATATTTATATGTTTTTCTCAAATTGATTGCATCTTTAGAATTAAAATCATAAATCATAATCTTCTCCAATGTATAGCTCAGTCCCCCGGCCGTAACCGTCACTGGCAGCTCCACATCTTTCACCAACCCATACTTCGAAAGATTATCTCTCATAATCGGAGCCGCCGTCGGCTTTGCAGCTGTTGCACTGACAGGCCCAACTTGACCTACAATTACACCGGCTAACAATGCTGTTGCCAGTAAGGCTTTTACAGCTGTTCTCCCCACCATTGTCTTGCTGAGCATCGTCTTTTTCATAATCGAACTCTCCCTTAATTGTAGTAGTTGGGTCAGGACCCGCCGAAGCTCATATGGCTAATGATTCAGCTTATATTCTTGAACCGCCGGCACGGTAATTGCTTCTTGTACTTTGTTTCTGGAGATCAGGACCGGATGCTCCGTTTGAATAACTGCGATGACCGATGGTCCCTGTATGTATTTGGTGATGCCGTAAGCAGGGTCTTCATAGAGCATGGGAAACGTATTTCCCGTTGATTCATCCACAATATCGAACTTGACGATCCTCACTTGAGCCTGGAGTCGGCTCCCCGCTAAGGGGGATAAGCCGTCGTCCAGTCCCAGATTATTCTGCAGCGTGTGGCGGAAGGTAGCATAGGCTTCATCAGGATCAATAACCAACCGTCCTTGTGCACGCGCTGCTTCGTTCAACTCCTGTGATGCATCGTGAACCGCCATATTGTTAGCATCCTTGAGCATACTGCGCATGATGTCCCACTCCTGATTCTGAATTTGAAAAAACCAGGAGTAGATAAAGATCAGCAGGACAAATGCCAGCTTAATAATATAATCCATAGGTTAGCTTCATCCCTTAATTAATCGAGATATTCACTCATGATCGAGCCGTGCCCATAATACCTTGTCGGCTGGGATACGCCGGAGAAATTGTAGGGAAACAGGTTTACCCTTGGTGCTGTTACATACACATCTATCCGCTGTTTGCGCTCAAGAATCATTTCCGTACTGCTAGTAATTTCAATAGAGCTCTCCGGAAAACCGACCGCCTTCAGGTTCGAGATGACCTCGCCTCGCATAGAGGCTGTAACCATGCCTTCCGTTGCGGCCTTTTGTGTGATATAGGATGTGTTGGCTTTGACCTGCAAATCCAGCAGATAATCAATATACGTAAAAATCGGCTGCAGGATAATGAACAGCACCAGCCACATAAACAATGCCCGGAGGACGGTTGCCTTCAAGCGCAGCGCCTCCTTTTAATACTGTTCAACTGCTTTGACATGGGTAATGATATCATCCTGGCTGCCGCCGATAATACTTGTTGCCCCGGCGATAAAAATTCCCGCAATCACAAAGCCAATAGCCAGAAACAGTGCGACGGAAATCGAGTCCTTCTTCATCTCCGTTAAACCAGGAAATCAACTAACTTATGTCCTGCCGCATCCACACCCGAGCCTGACGGCTTAACCAGGCTAACCGCCGGAATGAGCGGTCTGTTATCATCTGCATCGTCGATTACGTCCCGTACGACAGGAATCAGTATTGCGATTACGATAGCCACACACAGAAATCCGATAGCGATAAATAAACCAGTAGAAATAGCGTCCTTTTTCATTGTTAATATCTCCCTTTTTATTTTATATTTTTAATTGCTGTTTGAATATACAAAAATTCACTCATTGAAACATCCCCACACCGCTAAAATTGCCCTTAATCAGCATAATGTACTGCATAGCCAGACATACAATCATCAGGAAGGTAGCGATAGACGGAATTACATTAATGATGGTCGATACATCGCCGATGAAGGACCACTTCTTCAAATATTGGTCGCTCGATATTTTGGTGATAATCTTGCCCTGCTCCCGTAAATAATTCGCTGCTTCATGATCATCATCCATGCCCTCCGTCGCCAGCAGAATCGAACGGATATCGTTGATAAAAGCGTGGTTCTCGGGAAATTTTCCGCAAAACCATTCAATCGCACGCTCGGTTCCCTCATCTACCGCCCTTTCCGAGAGCTCATATAGATCCTGACGGATATAATTGAAGTGGCTGGCTGTCCCTGCACAAAAAGCTCCAAACTCCACATACCCGCGCTTGCGCAGCCGGTTATTCTCATAGAGACGGATGAAGGAAATCAGCTCCCCGTCTTTTTGAATAAGTGTCTTCTGATGCAGCCAGATCAGCAGCCAGCCAAGCGGCAGAACCCGCTGCGGACTGGTAATCAGGAGAATAAGCGCAGCAATAAGCGGATCATAGATAGATAAAGGCTCTGAACGTACGAAGTCACCTGCCGTCTGCACCAGCAGATAAATCAGCGCCGCCGAGTACCGGAACAGTGTGATTTTGGCTGCTGATATGGGTAGACCGCTCTGATTCAGCAAGTGCTGCAGCCGTTCATTCTGCACCCGTTCCCCAAAGGCCTTCCACTTCACACCGAGACGGAGTACATAACGTTCCTGACGGCTGCTGCTGCTGACAAAAACCAATAGAGCGAGATACACAATACCTGTTACAGCTATTAAAAGTAGTAATCTATCCATTATTCATCACCTTAGTGGTAGTCCAGCTTGGGCCTGGCGAGGATGGTACTGATCATGAACGAGATGAACATTCCCGCAATGATGACCATCATAAATGTAAGGCCAACTGTAGTCTCAAATTGCAATTTGAAATAGACGTCTGGCTTCAGCATATACATAAATGTTCCAACCGAAGAAACGAGCACAACCAGATTTCCGTACAGCCCCAGGCTAATCGCATCCCTGCTGCTTGCTTTGACCGTCAGAATCGTCTCCCGTTGCTGCTCCATGGAGCGGTTAAGCATCATGAGCGAGCTTTTGAGATAACGTGTGCCTTCCTTCTCGCAATAGAGCAGATCCGATACGAATTCTACGGCAAAGGTCGTTCCGATCGCTCCGGCAAAACGCCCCGCTTCCTCATTCAGCTCCCGTTCATTGCTGTAATTGGCAAACGCCGCTCCAAGCAGCTTCAAGGGAGTCTTCAGCACATTATCCCCGGCCAGCAAATCACTGGTCCTCGACAGAATGGAATCCGCAGATAAATGAGTGAATTTGGTGGCGATTTTGATCACATCGAGCAGATCGTAGCTCCCCCGCACTTTCCTCTGAACATAGGTATACCTCATCCGTAAGTATGGAATGCTTGCCGAGAGAATTGCCAGAAACAGCGGGAGCCGCCAAGCGTCCTGCACAGCTGTACCCTCATTTAACACAATCCCCTCCAGGAAAGGATTATTAAAGCTCATATGTCCCGGCAGCTCCCGCAGAGTCAGCAGAACCGATAGAAATATCCCCGTGAACAGCATGCCTGAACGAGTGACAAAACGCATAACACTGATTCCCGGCTCATACCGCTTATGGGCAAAATACAGCAAATCATCCAGATGGCGGTATAGCCACATTCTTTTATTAATCATGCTTACTTTTTTGCCGAACAGACTCATCCTCAGGTTCATCCGGAAATCCATCTTTTGTCCCCACTGCGATAAATGCCGCTCAATAAGCGGCTTCACCAATAGCCATAATCCGCCCGCGACCAGTAAATGAAAGACAAACTGGATGATATAGTACAGCAGCGCCACAGGCTCCCCCCTCATTCATTCAAAACAATCCTGGATTTCAAGCTTTCCTTCAGCGGGCCCACCATCGGTTTCTGGGCAGCGAGATGTCCAAGCTCCTGCAGCATCATCCGCGTGGCCCGCGCATTCTTCTTCTTCATCTTCACCATCAGCCCCGGCGTCAGCTTGTCATTATAGCTCCAGGCCGACTGCTCCGGCTCCCAGCGCATCAGATCATTAGCGAATACCGAGTTGCTGGCTTCCTCATAAAAAACCTCGGATATCCGCGAGAGCCGCTTCTTCCCATCGGGCACACTTTCCAGAATAAAGACCAGCTCACAGGATTTCAGCGCTGAGATTAAATGCCCTTTCAGGCTGCCGCCAATCCGTGTAGATACGGCAAATGCGCCCTGGTAAGGAATATCCTCCGAATCCACGGTATGAAAGGTTCCGGTGATGCCGTCATAGCCCTTTTCGCCGCTCCATAGATAGAATTCCCATTCGTTATAACGCATCTCCGTCATATAGAGAATGTTCGGGTCATGCCGCAACGATTCCACGCCGACCTCCATCAGCTCCTCATTGGATGCCTGGATCGGAATGATCCGGTGGCCCTTGATCTGATATGGCAGAATAGACTCCGGATGCTTCTCAATCATCACCACTCCCATGCAGGAGGAGGAACCGAGCAGTTGCTCACCGACAATTGTATTGGCAAAAGTGGTTTTACCCGAGCCTACGGCACCCGCGATAATCGTATTACGAAACGTCCCCGTAAGCGCACGGATCAGTTCAATCGCTTCCGCAGGGATGCATTCCGTGCCGGCCTGATCATCCAGATCCAGAAATTCGACGACCTGGCGGCGCAGGGATATGGTGGTGAAGCCTTCCCAGACCCGTGGCGATACCCAGATGGCTAGCCGGATGAACCGCCCCGGCCAGAGGGGATCATCCATTTTGAATTCCACCGAAGGATTATCCTTGTTCAGCTTTTTGTTGGGATCGCTTTTCAACAGAGATCGCTTCAGCTGCTCTACACGATCCAGCGAAGGCATCTCATACGGATAAGCTACAAACCTGCCCTGGTGGTTATAGAAAATTTGCCGTCCGATCATCTGCAGACCGGTTGATTCACTATAAGCCCGGTCCGTGAACCAGCGGTAAGCGGGTCCGAACCCTTTCCATTCATGGAACAGCGCCTCTGCCGCTGTACGGTAAGCCTCCGGCACCTTGCCCGTAAACGGGGTACGGCGCAAATACTTCTCGATCTCGTTCATGAAAAAGCTGACTGCCTGCGGATCACCAATCAATGCCTTGGCATTTAGCTCGAAATAGCTGTCATCCTCACGCTCTAGTCCGGCGTTCATTTCACTTTTCATTTTCTGCAGAAAGCTGTAGAAGTCTTCCTTGCCGGGTTTGCTGGTACGGAGCACACTTTGCTTCAGTGAGAAAAGCCGCCTGTTCTCAGTAGCCTCCGACAACCTTAACTGTTCGCTCCCGTCCTCCTCTTCCTGCCGCCTTCCATGCTCAGGGTCCCGCGGCGTCCATCTTGATGAAGGGCGTCCCTGCTTCAGCAGCCAAGCTTCATCCGGATATTCAATCATTGAAATATCCCCTTCTTTCGGACTTCCAAAGCCAGACCCAGCGAGACCAGCAGCGCATGAACCTTATCGTCTAAATGCTGAAGTTCTTTTTTGCCGAGCGGCAGGCTCTCCAGGAAAGGCTGGTAATATGGAAGCTCCAGCAGGATCTCACTGCCAAAGCGCAGCGCCAGATTCTTGGAAGAGGTCAGCTCTTCTACATTGCTGCGGTTAATGATCCACTGGAAATCCTGCGGATGCAGATCCATATGCCCGGCCAGCTCCATCAGAGGCTGTAGCCTGTACTCATGACGGGGATGCGTTACAATCATCCGCAGGACGGATTTCTGCATGCCCACATACCAGGCGGCACTTTCCGGAATGGACCCAAAATCAGCCACCACCACATCGGCATTGTCACTTGCTCTGTCCAGCAAATACTCGATCTCCTCCTCCTGATAGTCCTGAGCGCTTAAATAATCGAAGTTGCCCGGCAGATACGAATATCCTTCCTGCTTCACAAACCCGGCAAAGTCCTCATCGTGAAGCATTTTGCCGGTAATCCGCGGCCGCAGCCTGTCCAGGCTGACTGCTGTCTTACGGTCATAACCCGGATCGTACAGATCAAGACCCAGCACGGTTACCCGCAGCCCCGAAGCCGCAATTCGTCTGGCGAATAGCTTAGCTGCACTTGTACAGCCAATGCCCGGCCCGGACCCGAAGAATCCAATCAGATTCCCCCGCTCTGCCTGCTCATCCTCAAGCATGTAGCGCAGCTTATCGATAATAGCCGATGAGGTCGAACGCGGAGGCATGAAGAAGATCCCCAGGCTCTCACATAGCATATGAATAGCCTGATAACCCCTCACCCCTTTTTGCAGATATACATACAAAATGTTGGAATCCGGATAACTCCGGCGCAGCCCGCTGAGTCCAGATACGGGTACCTGCTCGCTTGTCACCATCAGCAGATGTCCTCCGGCCTGCGCAGGCTCAGGCAGCACGCTTTGGGCAATGACCGTAAATCCGGCAAGCTTTATTTCATTAATTGTCAGCTGATCCATACCCAGACTGAATATTTTCAAGCTCATCCCTCCTCCCTTCTGCTTCACTTTGCTACTCCACTCTTACGATCCACAGCTTCTTGCCCTGTTCCAGATATGCCCCCATCAGCTCCCCGTCGCTCTTCTTCAGCTTCAGCTCCGGTGCCGCCACTTTGCCGGTCGAGGTAAAGCGGTTATTATTGTTGCCATTCTCCGAATCCAGCACATCATTGTTGTCTTCGGTGCGCACATAATTCACGGTTACTCCGCTGAGAAATGCTTTGCGGCCGGGAAGCGCCGGCTGAATTTCCTCATCCACCGCAGATGCCGGTCCTGAAACCTTCATTCCTGAAGAAGCTTCTGCTGCCCCAGCTGCCGGGCTATAGCCTGTCCGGTCCTTAACCGGCGAATCCCCTTCGACCAGATAAATATCCACCTTATCTCTGCTGCGGAGAGAACCGTTAATGGCATAGATCGCCTCTTTGGGTATGGGGAAAATCCCTTCATCCTGCTGCGGCTCCAGATTGCTCACATCAATCAGTGATTCGGTCAGAATACTGCCATCCGTCAGATTCACATTCGTAATCTTCCGTTCCACCTGATCCAGGCTTCGGATGACACCAGCCGGAATGTCTTTGGTCTGCACGGAATCCAGATAGAGATCTCCGGGCTTCAGCTCATAATTTTTCGGTAAAAAGCCTCCGCCATCCACCTTGATTTTGACGACAGTCTGAGAGAGTACATAGGGTTTGAAATAGAGATCATAGCCAAGCAGTCCGCCGAAGCCGGTGGTCAGGATGAGGAAGGCAAAGATGTAATTGCGTTTTAATAAATGTCCGCGTTGTGATGACAAGCCCTTTACCCCCTTTGAATGTGAAATCTGCACATAACAAAATACATTTTGGCTTAAGATCCAAAATGCCGGTAAAATGCTTTTTTACCTGTCGTGGTGAGAAGTGTATTAGATTATTACTGTGAGGTTGTTGTATAGCTTGAGGCTGCGGGAGAAGCTCCCGGCTGAAGATGATGCCGGTAAAAATCAGGCCGGAAGGATGTTATATGCATCCGTGTGATTCCTGACTTTTACCGGAGTGGTTGTAATAGTTTAACTGGAAAGCTTCGCTGCTTAATTAAAAACTACTGTTTTATTATGATGCACGAGAATTCTGTCCTCAATATGCCATTTCACTGCACGGGCCAAAACTACTCGTTCAATGGTGCGTCCGATGCGCTTAAGCTCGTTCACATCATCACTGTGGCTGACCCGCTGCACGTCCTGCTCGATAATCGGACCGCCGTCCAGCTCTTCAGTCACATAGTGGGCAGTAGCGCCGATAATCTTGACCCCGCGCTGATACGCCTGAGCGTACGGCTTGCCACCGACGAATGCCGGCAGGAACGAGTGGTGGATATTGATAATCCGGTGCCGGTAATGCTCGATGAACGAAGGGGAGATAATCTGCATATACCGGGCCAGAATGATCACATCGATATCATCACCGATCACCTCAAGCTGACGTTTCTCTGCGGCTTCCTTCGTATCCGCCGTAACCGGAATATGATGGAAAGGAATGACGAAGGATTCAACATAAGCCTGCATGTCCGTATGGTTGCTGACCACAAGAGCAATGTCCGCATCCAGATCACCGGCCTGCCACTGCCATAGCAGCTCCACCAGACAGTGATCCTCTTTGGATACAAAGATCGCCAGCCGCTTCTTGTGGCTTACATTGAAGATCTGCCAGTTCATCTTGAAGCGCTCGGCAACGCCGCCAAAGATCGTACGCACCTCTTCCAGCCGTTCATTCAGCTTAGGCAGGTCAAACTCCACTCTCATAAAAAACATTCCGCCGTCCGGGTCCATCGTATATTGATCCGACTGCACAATGTTCGCACCATGCTGGTACAAGAAATGCGACACAGCCGCTACGATACCCGGCCCGTCGGGACAGGAAATGAGCATACGCGCCCGGTCCGGATATTGACTGCCTGATGAATGATCTCTTTTCACATGTAACTCCATATTTCTCCGTCCATCCTCTCATCTGCTTGCGCAATCTGTTGTTGGATTAAGCGTTCACGAGCAGCTGCTTGCCTGCCAGCCAGGCGATCAGCCGCTGGTTGACGGCTTCCTCACTAAGCTGAGGGAATAATCCGGCGGCAATTACTTGATCATAGAGACGTTCCAGCGGCTCACGGGGATCGGCTTTCTTCGCTTTGGCATCATTCTTCAGCAATTCCCATACATCAAGCACATAGCGGCGGGAGTCCAGCTCCTGTTTGGCAAAAAAAGCATGCAGCTCTTCCAGCTCCTGCAGGAATTCTGCTCCGAAACGTTCAGCCACATTGCCGCGCAGCAGAGCAATTTCCACTTCATACATTGGACGAAGCTTCTTGGCATCCTTGCCTATCCACGGGGTCTCCAGAATGAACGGCAGACCCGCCAGTGCTTCATGATGTACGACATTGTTGATCGTCTCAAAACCAATATAGCCCGAGCCGATCGGAGTATGACGGTCTTTGCCCGCTCCCCGCGGATTCTTGCTGTCATTAATGTGGATAACGCCGAGCCGTCCCAGGCCGATGGTATCATCGAATTTCTTCAGCACGCCATCCAGATCGCCCACGATATCGTATCCGGCATCATGAATGTGACAGGTGTCGAGACAAATGGACAACCGCTCATTATGTACGACCTTATCGATAATGGAAGCAATCTCCTCGAAGCTGCGTCCGACCTCTGTTCCCTTGCCGGCCATTGTTTCCAGAGCAATATGCACTTCCGTCTCATTCGTACCGCCAAGGACCTCATTTAGTCCGTCTGCAATACGCTGAATGCCATATTCGGCATCCTTATCGGTAAATGCACCCGGATGCAGGACAATATGCTTAACGGCAAGCGCATGGGTACGGCGGATCTCCTCCTGCAGGAAATCAACTGCCAGCTGGTAGGTGCTTTCCTTGTAGGAGCCCAGGTTAATAATGTATGGGGCGTGAACCACAATCTCTTCGACGCCATTCTGCGCCATAGCCAGCTTCCCCTCCTCAGGGAACATCGATTCAATTGGCTTACGGCGCGTATTCTGCGGCGCTCCCGTATATATCATAAACGAGGTAGATCCGTACTCATTTGCTTCATTGGCCGCGCTCAGGAGACCCTTGTCCGCGCAGGACACATGTGAACCTATTTTCAGCATGCCTATTTCCCTCTTTCCTTCACGAATTAACCCTTATTCTACCGTGATCGGGAAAATAAATCTAGGCAAGCCCCAGAAGGCTGCTTCCGCTTCGCAAAACTTTGGAAATACGCTATACTTTAGATGAGTAAAAGGAAAGTGACAATCATCATTGTCAAAGGCGGTGTATACATGCATTTTCATTCACCCTCAAGCTTGTTATCTGCAGCTCCGAGCAACTGGTTTATGAATTCCATCGCATTTTGGACCTTTTTACTGCTGGGCTGTATGTGCATCGGCGGCTATTTTATGTTCCGCAAATTTCTGAAGGTACTGCCCAAGGCTGACGGCAAGTCCAAGCTGGACTGGCAGAATTACTGGGTAGAACGCAGCCGTCCACTATGGAGCGACGAGATGAAGGCTTTTCTGGACCAGCTGGTTCAGCCGGTACCCAGCCCCTTCCGCGACATCGCCAAACATTCCATTGCTGCCGAGATCGGCAGAATTGCTGTGGAGAGCAACGCTCCGGAGGTAACCCGCGAGCACTGCATCAAAGGCTATATTATAGCTACACCACGGCGCGACAACCGCTTTCTGGTTACCTTCCTGGAAAAGAACGGCATCGACTACACACCTTATAAACATTTAGTCAAATAACTGCTAATCAGGGTCACGCCATGGTCAGGCGTCCAGAACAGGAGCACCCCCTATGAAATATATCATTTGCGGAGGCAGCGGCTTCATCGGCAGCGAGCTGACCGAATATTGGCTGCAAAGCGGGCATCAGCTCATCAGTGTCGGCCGCAAGCTTCCGGCGAACCCACGATCTCATCCGGGTCTGAGCTATCTTACCTGGGACAGTCTGAAATCAAATCCCGAAGCTGCCGAAGGCGCAGATGCACTGGTTAATCTTGCCGGAGCTTCCCTTAGCCAGCGCTGGACTCAAAGCGGCAAGCTGGCGATTATGAAATCGCGGCTGGAAACCGTTACCGCAGCAGGGAAGCTGCTGCAGTCGCTGCAGCATAAGCCCCAGGTAGTTGTCCAGTCCTCTGCTGTCGCCATTTACGGGACTTCACGGCAGGATACCTATAATGAATCCTCTCCAACCCGCGTTGTAGACTTCCCTTCAGAAGTCGTCAAGACCTGGGAAGAGGCTGCCGATGAAGCATATTCCGGCTGCCGGCTGGTCAAACTGCGCACAGGCGTTGTGCTGGGCAATGAGAGCGGTGCTTTCCCCAAAATGAAGTTGCCTTATTCCCTTGGTTTCGGCGGCAGAATCGGTAGCGGCAAGCAGTGGCTGTCCTGGATTCACCTGACAGATATCGTCCGGCTAATCGAATTCTGCATTCTTCATCCTGAGATCAAAGGTCCTGTTAATGCTACTGCTCCGCAGCCGGTTACGAACGAACAATTCGGAAGGATGATCGGCAAAGTCTATCATCGTCCGCATTGGTTCCCCGTCCCTGCATTTCTGCTGAAGGCTGCCGTAGGTGAGCTGTCGGAAATTCTGCTTGAGGGACAGCGCGTACTTCCTTCCAAAGCAGTGAATATCGGCTTCACATTCACCTTTCCAACCCTGCAGCCGGCGCTTGAACAGCTGAAATCTCAAGTGTGAAACGTATAACAGCCCTTAACAATCGTGAACACCGTTCCTTCGGTCAACGGATACTCTTTATAAGGAACCATAAGCTCACCAGCGAGAAACGTGCCGTTCCTGGAGTCCAGATCCTTCAGGATATACCCGCCGGAGCTTCTGGAAATTTCGGCGTGTACCCGCGATGCCCCTTCAGATGTCTCTACATACTGGGCAACCTCTGAAGAGCGGCCAATAATGAAGCTGGGGCGGTTCAGTTCAATTCTCTCAGGAGTTCCGCCAGCATCCGCCTCGCTTCTTTCCAGATAAGGAGCTGCCCGCCCGCATGATGAGAGCCCGCCCCCTTTGACCGGTTCCGGTTCCCGGATAAGCAGCGCTGTGGCAGCTACAGCAGCAGGTGCTTCTTTCACATGAAGGCGGCCCTCCGCAATCTCCGGGGCTGTACCCTGTCCGCCTGCCATTGTCACCCTTGGGTAAGAGATTTCAGCAGATACTGCTTGTTCTGAACGCATATTAGCGGGAGCTGAAGTCCGGAGCGGCGCTACAGGATTTCTGCCAAAATCCCATTCCAGCTCATTCCTCAGCTGCCGGCCTGCACCCTTCCGTTCCTCTGTCCCCTCCTCCAAAAATTCTTCCTCTTCAGCAGATCCGCCCCAGGTAATCCTACCGCTCCACACCATCCAGCATACAACTGCCATCCCCAGAGTTACTGCTGCACAGACCGCGAGCCAAAGCATCAAGGGATTATTTAAATAGAGAAACTTCCATAACAACGCATCGCACAGCACTGCACCAAGTACAATATACGTCCGATACGATGATGTTCCGTCCACAGCAGCTTGGAGGGTTTGTTCAGGCATATCAGGCCTCAGCTGTTCTCCGGTTGCTCCCCCATCCTTCCGCTTCAGCCGCGGTGCGCCGCTCATCCATGGAGCCTGATCTGGCGCCTGTCCAGGAGCAGGAGTCACTGTGTCTTTATCTTCTTGCTCCCACGCGAAGGCTGCTCTTCCCGGGAAAGCCGTCTTTGGCTCTTCCAGATTACGGAGCGGAGGCTGTTCCATTCTGTCTGCTGACCGAATCGGCGCTCCTGCCAGCTTCCCCTGAACCAGCCCCATGGCTTCCGGAGGAGCCCTGTATTGGTCTGCCCCTGTCAGCAATTCTGCTAATAGTTCCTTAAGCCCTGCAGGGCTGAAAGCCTCCTCCCCGCAGTATTGCAGCAGCCGCTGCATTCCGTCACCGGACAGCTCGTGGATGGCCGCCATAAAAACCATGATCAGCGATCTGAGTGACTTCCCCGGACTTACAGCTGATTCTGTATGCTGCAGCGGAAGGTAGGTAAGGAACACTTTTCCACTGTTTAATGGACCCTCAATGAAGATGTAGTCTTCATGCAACGCGTACTGCTCTGCACGCAGCATATACAGGCGCCCCTCCTCCATTCCTGCAGCGATCTGCAGCAGCAGCCCGAAGAATTCCAGCATGCTCAGCCTCTCACTTTTGAGCAGAGCCCCCAGCATTTTTCGTCTTGATACGGTATATTCCAGTGTCACCTGCAGGTCTATCTCTCTAAGCAACAGCCGCAGATGATGCGGAATACCTGTGTTCATCAGCATGCGGGCCTGAACCATGTTAAGCTCTCCTGCCGCCAACCCCTCTGGCTTGCCGAGCAGCATCGTTATCCCATCCTGCTGCACGAAATCACGTTCCAGTCCAAACAAGCAGCTTCACCTCCTGAGCTGTTATAACTCCAAACCTCAAGTCAGAAATAATAATACGCACAGATAAATCCCGGAAAAACAGCCAGCATAAAAGGAAACCGGAGCAGGTCAGTCCCCTGCCCTTTTTTGAACATATCCGTATTACGGAGCAGCAGGAATCCCGCTGTTCTGCTTAACACACCGCGTACCCTCCGGCCTGCTTCCCGCCTGAAGAGAATCATGATCCAGCCGACAACGGCTCCCAACAGCACAGAATACACAATTACCTGCAGGGAGAACAATACACCAGTCCAGGCACCAATTCCGGCAAAAAGCTTAACATCTCCAGCCCCCACTGCCCCGATGAAATACATGATCAGCAGCAGCAGAAACCCCGAACCTGCACCGCACAGAGATAAGAGCAGTCCATGTCGGCCGTTCATAATCACTTGCAGGGATATCCCCGCAACAAGTGCAGGCAATGTAATCCAGTTAGGGATCTTCATCCAGCGTATATCTGTGAATAATGCTGCTGTCAGGAACGGCAGGAAGCCCCAAAAAGCCCATTCTGTCATCCGCACTCCCCTTCCCGTAAACTTCAGTTATTTCACAACTGTAAAAGTAGCCTCCAAGGTGGTGCCGTCAGCCAAACAAATAACGAAGGGCCAGGTCCCCGGTGTTGTATTTACGCCTATCTTCCATTCCCATTCGATATATCCGTTCTCATCCGCCTGCTTCCAGCCCAGATATTTGGCTGTGCTCTGACCGCTTTTGTAAAAAATGGCCAGGTTCGCCGAAGCACCCGGAGGCACCTTAACCTTCATCAGGCCCTGATGGTTCGCCACGCCCGGATTAGGCTTCTCCAGGACGACAATGATGCCTGTTTCTTCATCAGGTCCGGCCGCAGCACCATCTCCGGATACATCTGTGTTGCCGATCCATAAGCGTTCGACTGCACTGGCCTCAAGTACAATCTTTTGATTCAGGAACGGGACCTTCATCGGCAAGTCATAGCTGACTACCAGCCCGAAGTAGGGATGTGTTCCTTTATTCAGATCAGGGACGGTTACATTAGACACATGAATCCGGCTGTATTCAAGCCAGTCCGAAGACAGATACGGCTTCAGCATAGGCTTAAGTGCTATATCCAGTACGGCCTCGGAAGCTCCGGCCTGCATCTTCTGGAGCGGTCCTTCTCCCTGCTGGATTGCAGCGCTGACCCAAGATTCCATAGGTTCAGGAAGCTCTTTTACATAATTCTCGCTCCATTCGGCAAGCGACAACCGCGGAATACTCCATACATCCGGGGAGGCAGAGCCAGCGGACGAATCTGTGTTCTCTGGTTCACCTGCAGCATCCCATTGCTGTGCGGCCAAAGCCGCAGGATACATATGCGCCGAGACTATTTTAACCGTATCGGATACCGTGCTCTGCAGCGCCGTGGAATATAGTGTCATTTGCACAATAAAGATCAGGAACAAGACAAACAACAGAAACATGGGTAGAACCAGCGCCGCCTCTACAACCATGCTGCCTTCATCACGCGGGCCCGGCGATTTCCGCAGACAGAGCTTCATTCAGCCAATCCTCCTTCAATAAGAAAAGTCGGCCCCTACTTTCCTGAAATAATTCTTGCCCCGGACGTCCCCGGAGAGTCCTGCACTATAATCTACCAGCTTCACTACTCCAGGGAGAAACCACAGAGGCATGCTCATTGTGAGCTCTGCTGAGGCATACGTGAACTTACCCGCCGGATCAGTGCCGGTATTCAGGCGGATAAGTGCAAGCATCCGGGCCAATTGCGCCTCCCCTCCTCCATGCAGCAGAAGAAACAGCCGCAAATGATCACGATAGGTAAGCTTCGCGGTCATATATTTGGATAAGGGAATCTCCCCGTTCCGGCAGAGCAGGAGCATGTCCTGAACAGCCTGTTCAACTCCATACAAAAGTGCAGCAGCCAAGACCGCCAGCGGATTACCCAGACTGGCTTTCTCTATCATTCCCTCCATAGTCCGTACGGCCAGCCGCAAGGCAAAGATCTCCCCATATGCCGCCGCTACATTCCCGGCAGGATTATAGAAGCCATACAGAATATACTCCAGCTCCTGAGCCTGAGGATCGAGTTGTTCCCCCAGCTGTTCTCCGAATTCTTCAGCAGACCCGGAAGCCAGCGGAGTCAGCGCGGATAGATCAAAATGACGGAAATACATTGCTGAATACTCTGTTTGATATATTCTGTCCCTGGCACCTTCCAGAACACTGCTCATCGCTGTGTACAAGCCGTCCATATTCTTCATCGATGACTTTCCGGCAGTATATTGATCACCACTATTCACGGTAGCTGCTGCGTCCTGCTCAATACCCTCATTGAAAGAGACATTCTCCTCGTAGTATTGGCGCAGACTACGGTACCGCTCCATGGCTTCCCCCGCACTTTCACCCACACCGCGGATTTGATCAAGCAGTTTCATGGCCTCCCCGAGCTTGGTTTTCGCCTGTTGTTCCGTTTGCCTGCGCCCGCTGTCCGAAGTCCGGCGGCCGTCAATCTGCGCGGCCTCAGCTGTAATAATGGATCCATGCTCGCCATAATTCTGTATATAACTATGAACTGTCCCTGAAGCATTCAGAACACCTGTAACCATGCCTGAATACTCTCCAGATGATTCAGATAATGAACTCAATACGGTTGGTAATCCGGATACTGCCGGCTCCAGGATCATTGCTGCCCGTTCCTGTTCCCCTAAATTATTGTCCATAGTACTGAACTCGGAGGATGGGAGAATAAGACTTGCTGCTTGCTCCCTCAGCTTCCTGAGCGGCTCTGAATTCATTTCTTCCGCGCTCCCCGGGATGTCCCAGTTCCGCGCAGGATCATTTCCGGCTGGATCTGCGTCAGCCATTGACTGATCGAGCATGGTTTTCATCTGCCGGTTTAGATCCTCAGCCTTCGTAAGTGCTGACCTGGCCTCCTGTAACCGGGAGTTATGGTCTGCCTGAACCTCAGCCAGAACACCAGGTATCCGGCTGATCAAATCAGATACTTGATTTCTATACAGCGATAGAACACCTGAGTACTTCGGCGATTTTTTAGTATCCCGGAACAAATCCTCGTAATACTTGGCAAAATAATCGTTATACATCGCCGGGATATCCGCTGCTGAAGTAATGGAGCCCAGCTCAGTAGGATATATATGATCAGCAGGAGGATTCATCAGAAGCTTCTGCAGCTTCACTGTACTGTCAGCGGCATCTCTTCTCTTCTGCAGCATAAGTTCCAACGCTTCCTCACGCTGAGTATATAAAGGCTGCAGGTCTCCCAGTATCTGTGTTGTCTGTGAAGCCTCCGTCATTGCCGCAGACAGGGGTTTCAGCTTTCCTGCCAGCTCCAGTGCGAAATCAACAGGTGCTTTATACTTCATTTCTTCAATAATCTGCCGCCGGAAGATATCATAGCTGCCAAGCGGCCGGCTCCAGTTCAGGGAAGAGGAATCCAGCTTTACCGGCAGCAGATTAAAAGCATCTGCCCGCCCGCCCTCATACAGATTATCGTTCAGCACCTTGGACAGCAGCTGATTGCCATCGTTACCGCCGAAGGCGAACAGAGCGTACCGGTCCCGTAAAGTAATATCATAAGAGGACATCACGGAGCGGACCCCTGCTCTCGCCAAACGTTCCTCCTGCACATTCACAGCCGCAATTCGCGCGTAATCTATGAGCACAGTGGTGAAAAGAAATACGAAAGCCAGTATCATAATCAGAAAAATGGAGACAGATCCTTCAGTTGTATGCAGATATCTGACGGTACACCTCACTAATCTTCCGGTTCTATTACTATCGCTCCCCCTGTTGCTAGTCCTGTTCCTACTTCTGTTCCTAGTTCTGTTCCTAGTTCCGCTCCGCCCAGCATAATTCCAGCAGCTGCTCGGGCTAGGAAGCTTGCTGAACAACTTGCATTCCTTGGAATGCTGCATCCGTTATTACCTCCCTCAGGCCCTATCCCCTGAACCAGTCCCGCCGAGATTTTGGCAGCTTAGTGCAGCTTGTCCAGCATGAGGGCAGCATTCTTCTTCTCCATGCCCGTGTCCTCCTTGCTGCCGGATGAATGCTTCTTGAACTTGGACCCGTAGTAACGCATGAGGTCTACGGTTCGAATAAACTCAACAGGCTCAGTAACATAGGAGCTGGCAGACACCTCGGGAACCGCCTCATCCGCCAATAATTCATCCAAGACAGGTAAACGCAGCACCTTCTTTAATTCAGCGCTGATCTTGCGGCCTGTGAATCCGTAAGTGTAGCTAAGCTCACCCGTCAGATTCAACGGGACAATCTTCGAAGCTTGCCGCAGCTTCACTACGGGCAATTCGCCCCCACCCTCCGCCTCACCAGGCAGTGCAATTGCCGTACTACCATTCTGAGCACTCTTTCCGAACAAGGACCCCAATAATCCATCTTCGCTGATTCTCCAGTACAGCGGATCATAATTGCCAGCTGCGAATTCCCCATCCACCGCCCTGTTGCTATTCTCCCAATTATAGGCCGCACGCTCGGTTGCAGCTGAGCCCACCTGCAGCAGCATCGACTTCTGGTAGCTATAGAGTGAGAAAAACATTAGCAGCATTGTGATGCACATAATGATCGGCAGCAGGAGCGAAGCCTCGATTGTGAAGCTTCCCTCCTCCTCCTGTAGAGGGATCACTCAAATACTTCCTGACTCTTATCTCCGGCAGTACTAATCAAGTCCTTAACTACCTTTACAATCTCTTCACGGAACACCAGCACTACCGCAATCAACACCGCAATAATCAGTATCATCTCGAGCGTACCCAGTCCATCTTCATCTCTCCAAAAATTCCTCACACCTTCTGCAAACAGCGTCATCATATGCTTCTACCTCCTACATTTTTAACATCATCAGCGCCGGTGTCCCCACCAGCACAATCACAATCAAGAAGATAACCACCATCGGGAAGACCAGCTTTGAGGAAGCCTGTTCCCCTTGCGTCCGGCTGATAGCCTTCCGCTTCTCCCAGAGCATCCGTGACAGATCACGCAGCGACAGAACAAAGTCAGCTCCGCCTCTGCGGTAATTTAGCAGTACTGTAGTTGTGAAGATGGAGACTTCCTGCACCGCACAACGCTTGCTGAAGTTCTCAAACGCCTGCTGGAACGAATAGCCGCCTTCCCATTCCGCTGTCATCTTCAGCAGTTCAGCATACAGCGGATGGGCGTTGTCTCCCAGGCGGCTGTTGACACAGCGGAGAATCGCCCGCTGCACCGTCTCGCCGGCACCAACAAGTAAAACTAAACTATTCAGTAGCTCCGGCAATTCAAGCAGGATCAGCTGCTCCCGCAGCCGCACCTTCTTGTGCAGGTCACTGACCATCGCAACCGGAAGTAGAACTGCCAAGAGGCCGCCAATTGAGATTCCCGCCTGCTCACCCGTGAACAAGGTCAGTACGCTGCCTCCTGTGATCAACAGCAAGCTGTAGCTAAGCATCTCTCCCATGAATAGCAAAGTTCTTTCTGCGCTATGGCGCATGCCGTAGATCCGCTGCAGCGAGCGCTGAATTTTGAACATTACTGCCGGGATTAGGCTAACGACCTTCCCCTTCTCCACAAGCAGCAGGATTGGCTCGCCCAGCCACCGCAGCCGGAGCCCTGCCATGGGCAGCTCACGCAACGCTGCGTAGCGGCCGCCGCATTTGAAGCGCAGAATCAGCCAGCCGGCGGTGAAGATAAGCATGACTGCAGCACATAACAGTGACATGTCATCCATCCCTTCTCTTCACAATGGAATATCCATGATCTTGGAGGTCCAGAGATAGCAGAGAAATAAGGCAATCAGCGCCAGTGTGGAGACCGCTATTCCAGCACCTGTATACATTGGCTCCATGTAGTCTCCCGCTGTCAGGCTCATGAACATCACCATCATCAGCGGAGAGACGAGTAAGGCCTTGGCCTCAAATTTCTTCTGGGCAATACTGACCGCAATATCCTGCTGGATATCCAGCTTCTCTCCAATAATTGTCGAAGTGCGGCGCACGATCTCCACGAGATCACCGCCCGTCCGCTTGCAGACCATGAATACATCTGCAAAACGTTCCACATCCTCCATGCCTGCCCTTTTGCTGAAATCATACAGCGCCTCTTCTACCGGCTCCCCGTACTCCATGCGGGTACAGATAATATTCAGCTCAGCGATCATGTCACCGCTGCCCTCCGGGTCAAGCATCCGCAGATCAAGCACAGCCTCGCGAAATGCATTCTCTACCGACCGTCCGGCGGATAGCGATGAAGAGAGCGAGAAGAGCATCTGCTTGAACTGCAGATTAAGCGCTGAGCGCCTGCGCTGGAGCAGGTATTGGCGCAGCAGGCGTGGGCCGGCTGCACTACCCGGCACAAGCAGCACAGAGAGAAGCAGGTGATGATAGAACAGGTAACCAAGGCCAAATAACAGTACACCACCCATCAGAATGACCAGAATTCGTTGCAGAGCGTTCAGTTCGTACCGGGTATAATCCGGAAGCACTGCTTGCTCACCCGCAGCAGACCCGCCAGACGGCTGAACCGGCTTAATTCCTTTCGCGAATATCCTTCTATCCGCTTGGGGTACACTCTGGCTTCTGTTCTTCAAGGCATTCAGGACACAACCTCCTCTGGCTTCCGGCTGGCTGCGCTGAAGCGCAGCAATGAATAATCACTAATTCCGGCCATTCGCAGTTTGTTTGTATGCAGCAGCGGATTGCCGCAGGCGGCAAGGCCGCCCAGTACCCGGCCATCCCGTTCTCCGGTTTCCCGAAATTCATATAACGGATTCAGCTCGACCTCTCCGCTGCGCAGACCCGCAACTTCACTAATCTCCATGACTCTGCGCGAACGGTCCCGCAGCCGTGAGAGATGTACGAATATATCAATCGCTGACCCGATCTGCTGACGGACTACAGCCACCGGCAGCTCCGCGGCACTGAGGACCATAGTTTCCAGCCGGCTGACCATATCCTGCGCACTGTTGGAATGCCCCGTTGATAACGACCCGTCATGGCCGGTATTCATCGCCTGCAGCATATCCAGGCACTCTGCTCCACGCACCTCACCGACAACAATACGGTTCGGCCGCATCCGCAGTGAAGTGCGGATCAGATCGCGGATGGTAATCTCGCCCCTTCCTTCCGTGTTAGCATTTCTGGTCTCCAGCGAGACCAGATTCGGGACCGTAACAATCTGCAGCTCTGCAGAATCTTCTACCGTAATCACGCGATCCTGCGGCGGTATGAACTGCGACAGAGCATTCAGAAAGGTAGTCTTTCCCGAGCCTGTCCCCCCGCTGATGAAGATGTTGTACTTCGCCGCTACCAGAATCTGCAGCAGCTCTGCGGCTTCTTTACTGAGTGCTTCACGCTTCACCAACTCGGCCATGGTCATAGGCGTCTCAGGGAACTTACGAATGGTCATTGCCGGGCCCCTTAGCGCAGCAGGCGGCAGCACGATATTGACACGCGAACCGTCCTGCAGCCGGGCATCTACAATTGGCGAAGACTCATTCACCACCCGGTTAACGCCTGAGACTACAGTCTGGATAATATCCTCCAGCCGGCTTCTGGATTCAAAAGCCAGCGGCAGTCTGCGGATCATCCCGTCCTCCTCCACAAAGATCTCCTCATGGCTGTTGATCATAATCTCGGTAATGGCCGGATTATCTATCAGCGGCTGCAGGATATCCAGCCCCCGGAAGGAGTCAAACAGCTTCTTCACCAGTTCGTGCTTCTCCTTAGCCGTCAAAAACTGCAAATTGTCCCGTTCAAGAATAATCCGTTCAATAAAGACGGCAAGCTCATGGTTTCCTATGGCCGAAGTAACGTCCAGCCCTGCCCGGATGTCGCTGCGCAGTGCTCTGAACATTTCTTCATTCATGCAGAACTCCCGGTAAATACGCCTGGCAATGCCGGTTCAATAATGCTTCTGCAGAGCTGCTGTACTCCCGCTATGAATTGGGGTGAGCTCAGGCAGAGCTCTCCGTAATGCTGCATCCCCCAGGAAGGAATATACGGAAGTGTACCCGCCAGCCCGGTTCCGGCATCCGCCGGGTTGTCATTCACCGCTTCCGTGCAGCAGTTCATCACGAATCTGCTCCTGCCCCTCAGTTCCGGAGGCATGCCGGAGTGCGGGCTGTCGACGTGGGTAAGCCAGCGTTCCGTCTTGTGCCGGCTTACCTGCTCGTTCTTCAGTACCCACAGCAGGAGTCCGCATCTGTGCAATACAGCCTGAGCCCGCTCCTCCTCAATGCTTCCGGTATCCGCAATGATCACATCATAGCTTCCGGACGCAGCCAGCCCTTCTAATATCTCCAGCGTATCCTGCCGTGACATCTGGAGCATTTCCCTGAAATTCTCCACAGGTCTGAATGCATCACAACGCAGGCTATCATGCCTGAACGCATAATCTTTCCATAAGGGCTTCCCCCTCCCTCCCTTATTCTCTCCCCCAGCCTTGAGTTCGTAGAGCAGGCGTTCAAAGCCTGGAGCGTTACCGCCCGGCATCCGCAGATATAATCCGCTGCTGTCCACACTCTCCAGGTTGAGGTAGAACACGGAGAGGCCGAGTGCACCAAGCTGCTTCGCCATATTCAGGGCAAGCGTTGTTTTACCGCTGCTGCCGCTTGCCGAGACAACTCCCAGCAGCAGCGTTTGCTCCTTGGGGGCAGCAGCAGTTCTGACCCGCTTCAGATCACACAGCTGGAGAATGGATTCCAGCAGAGAGGGGAGCGCCTGGTATTTGGCAATCCTCATTCCTCCTGCCACATTACCGGCATTCGGCAGGTCTCCCGCATCACTCAACACTGCCCACGGAACCGCGCTCCTTCCTTCAACCAGCCAGGCTTCTATGAAGGATGGGTCTCCGGCAACAGCATCCGGAATTTCGTCTCCTTTCATAAATTCCATAAAAGTGTCTAGTCTGCTGAACGCTGTGATCCGCAGCATTTCCCCATACTCACTATGGTGTAGATAATGCAGCAGCGGTTCAATGTACTCGCTCTCCCGGACTGCAAGTACAATTCTTGCCGTCATGAAATCACTCTCCTCTCAGAAAATTGGCAAAAATGGCAGCAAAAAAGCACCGCCAATAACCGTGGGATACGGTCATTGAACGGTGCTTCCGTTACTGTTCCTATAATTTACAGCTATAGTAGCATATATATAAGAGCTCAGCAATAGCTTTTTTACCAATATCCGAGTGAACCTCCCAGAATCCCCCTACCTTACATGTCCTGCGAGGGATATGTGATCATTCTCCGCAAACCTTTATAATACAAACGTACATACATAAGTTAGTCCAGATTATAGAGAGGAGTTTTACAATTATGAAACTAATTCCCGGATTCCTTGCCGTTCTTGCCTTATCCGGTGCAGTCAGCTTATCCGCTGCCGCAGCAGAACAACCTATTACTGTCCTCATTGATCAGCAGAAGCTGAACCTGAGCTCCAGCTCGCCGGTCAAAGACAACGATTCTATCCTCGTGCCTATGCGCCCGATCTTCGAGAAGCTGGGCCTGGAGCTAGCCTGGGATGCCAAGACCAGCACCGTCACCGCCAGCAAGGAAGGCCTGAGCATCAAGCTGCAGATCGGCAGCAAAAAAGCCAGCGTGAATGGAACGGTCAAGTCGCTGGTATCCGCTCCCCGGATGATTAATAATGTGACGTACGTCCCGCTGCGCTTCGTCAGTGAAGCTACTGGCAATCAGGTGACCTGGGATGCCAAAGCCAATACCGTAGCGATCACCAGTGCAGTAGACACTGCTGCATCCACCAAAGAAATCTCAGCCCTGTTCGATAAGTACGCCGACTATTTGAATAAGGAGAATGCCAAAGGTTTCGTGTCGCTTATCGATCCGCAGTCTCCGCTAACCGCGATTGGTCCGCAGCTTGAGGAACAAATGGCGAAGTATGATACCAAGACCACCATTGAGCAGCTGAACATTATTGATGTGCAGAAGAGTGAAGCAACCGTGCAGACGATTGAAACCAGCAAGAAGCTCGGCGGTGATTTTATGCTGAACAGCAAAGCTGAATACATCTATTCCCTGACCCGGAGTACCGCCAGCACACAGTGGCAGATTAGTAATCTGCAGATCAAAGCTATAGAGTATTCCCTTCCGGAGGGAACGCTCGAAGCAGCCGTTTCGGTCCCCAAAGCTGACGAAGATCTGATCAATGCTGTGGTTCAGGCTAATTTTGATTATACCAACAAAGAGAACCTGGACGGCCTGCTCTCGACCATTGACGAGACTTCTCCGGCATATGCTCAGACCAAGCAGGCGTATGCCCAGATGTTCCAGGTCTATGATCTGGATTCCGCTATCGAGTCTTCGAAGATCATTGATTATACAGCTGATGAAGCCTCCGTATATCTGGTGCAGACGACCAAGAAACTAAGCGGTCCTGCATTACCGGATAGCCGCTCCACCACTGTGACAACCCTGAAGAAGTCTGCTGACGGCAAATGGAAGCTTTCCCAGAGCTATATGCTTAAGACAGAACCTCTGAAGCCGTAAGGCCCCGTTCAGAAACCGTGGAATTCATCTAAGTCTTAATCATCTTCTTGCCAAAAAGCAGTGCCGCCCTCAGAGGCCGGCACTGCTTTTCATTAAACAGGGCTCCCCGCTACAGGAATCTCCGCTTCAGATCCGGTGAAGGGAGCAGACACTGCTCATCACGGCCGAACCAGCGGTAGCGGTTCCTTGCCACAAGCCTGTACAAGGCGTTACGCAGCGGTTTCGGCACCAGGATGAATACATAGGCGAGCGGCCACGGAAACCGCAGTCTGCGGGCAATCCGCAGCACTGCAGCCGACTCTGTATAATAGCTGCCGTTCTCCACCAGCACCACAGTGTTTAACTGATTGTCTGGCAGGCTGCCAGCCCTCAGCAATTCCTTGGCCGCCTCACTCTGCAAGGAGGCGAACATGAAGTTCGCCCGGGGATCACGGGGAACAATGAACCGGACCAGCCCCTGGCACAGATGACAGACTCCATCAATCAGCACAATGGATTTACCCTGCATTTCCTTGTACTCTTCAGCCACTTCGCCGCCCCCTTCCTCTTAAGCATAGTGTACCCATCATATCCTCTTCTGAAAAAAAACAAAAAACGCGGGATAGCTCCCGCGCCTACAACGTCCGTACGTGTAATTATTCAGCAATTGCCTTGTTAATCCACTCGTCCCCGATCATTTGCCCTTCGAAATCAGCTGTGAAGGAATCCATGCATCTGCAGATGAAATCTTTGCGGCATACCGGACATGGCGTCTTGAGCAGGCGGCTGATGTTCGTCATTTTCCATTCCGGAAACCGATTGTAGAACGCGCGGCACTCCGTTCCGTCAGCAAGCTTGATAATGAACTCGTACAATCCTTCCTTATCATTGCTGCTGGCTTTGGTCACATTCGTAATATTCGGTCTGTAAGACATCTTCATCACCCATTATTTAAATTTTTGGTAGTTAATAGCACACGCGACATTAACAGATACTTAGACATATTAAAGAATTTCCGGGGTGATGTCAACCAAACAGCAAGCTCGCGCCCGCTATTTATTGCACTTCTAACCTTCTCCGACTCTATTTAGCCATTATTCCCAGCTTTGTTCATTCCTACCCGTTGTTTCTGCGGCTCCACATAGGATAAGACCGGACATCGGCTGTCCGGCCTTATACGGGAACATATCACTTTCAATGATATAACTTCACCATACCTTACAGTACGTTCAGTTCAACCTCAATATTCCCGCGGGTCGCCTTCGAATACGGGCAGAAATCATGAGCTTTCTTCGCCAGATCTTCCGCTACAGACCGTTCAATACCCGGCAGCTTCACATCCAGTTTAACCGCAAGCTTGAAGCCTCCGTCGCTCTCGTCCTTGCCAATCAGAACGTTGGAAGTGATCTCCACATCCTGCAGCTTCACGCCCTCTTTACGCGCAATGTTGGCTAGCGCACTCTCATAGCAGGCACCATATCCCGCTGCGAACAACTGCTCAGGATTCGTACCGGCACCGCCGGGACCGCCAAGCTCCTTCGGAATTTTGAGGTCATGCTTAAGGGCTCCATCCGATGATTCCACTGAACCCTCGCGACCCCCGCGAACGGTTGCTGTAGCTGTATATAACGCCTTAAGTTGCACTGCAGTCATCTTTGATCTTCTCCTTTTTCAAGCGGATTTTGTATCGACACATACCTTTAACTTAAACATCCCCTGCATTTTGAAACGATTATGCAATGTTGTCACAACCTGGAGGGTTGCTTCTGACGGTAAATAGTGTACAATTAAATTGTGATAAATCAATGTTCGGGAGGAATTATCCATGAGTGTCTATGATTATCAAGCCAACACCCTGCGGGGCCAGGAAGAATCACTCTCCAAATACAAAGGTAAAGTACTGCTCGTCGTGAATACAGCCAGCAAGTGTGGATTAACCCCCCAGTATAAGGGTCTCCAGGAGGTCTACGATAAATTCAAAGACCGCGGGTTTGAAGTTCTCGGGTTCCCCAGCAACCAATTTGCCGGACAGGAGCCGGGTAAAAGTGAGGATATCTCCGAGTTCTGCGAGATTAATTATGGCGTAACCTTCCCTATGTACGAGAAAATTAATGTCAACGGCAGCGAAGCCCATCCGTTATTCAAATATCTGTCCAAAGAAGCACCCGGTGTACTCGGCTCGAAGAGCATCAAATGGAATTTCACCAAATTCCTGGTGGATCAGGAAGGCCGCGTGCTGAAGCGGTTCTCACCGCAAACCACACCGGACCAGATTGAAGCAGACATCGCCAAGCTGCTGGGGTAGAGCGACCTAATTCATCTGTCTGCCGCAAAACACAAACACCCTTTCTGCCCGAATGAATGCGGGTGTGAAGGGTTTTTTTTCTATTACAATCTAAGCTCCTTCATATTTGCTTCCAGTCCTTGCAGCTACAAACCCAATTGAATTCTCCCCCACTTAGCTAACGCTTGAAGTGGCGGATTCTTGCGAACAGAAGAGTACCCTCTTCTTATGGAGCAAGCGATCCCTGCGTTCCCGCAGTTTTACATTTTTGACGCTAGTGAAATGTTGAATTCTATCGTTTGGTTAGGTGGGGGTTAAACCGCTACTTGTTCAATATTGTGAGCGGCGTTTTCGTCACGGTCATGGATCGTCCCGCAGGCCGTACACGTCCATTCCCGAATGGACAGGTTCTTCACCTCGGGGTGGATTGTGCCACACACATGGCAACGCTGACTGGTCGGCTCAAACGTTTCGGCGATCCGAAGATTTCGTCCATACCATTTCGCTTTATACGTCAGCTGTCGCACCCACTCGCCCCAAGACGCATCAGCAATGGATTTTGAAAGCTTGGGGTTCTGAATCATATTCGCCACACGCAGATGTTCGATACTAATCGTTTGGTTTTCACGAATCAGTCTCGTGGTCAGCTTGTGGAGGAAGTCATTTCGTTTATTGGCAATGCGTTCGTGAATACGAGCGATATGCTGCCTTGCTTTCTTCCAGTTGGAGCCGCCCGGAGTACGCCGAGCCATCCGCCGCTGCCAAAGCGCCAGCTTGTTCTCGTATTGACGGTAAAAGCGAGGATTGGCGATATGTTCGCCGTTTGAGCATACTGCATATTCTTTCAAGCCTAAGTCGATGCCAATAGGTGTATCCACCTGAGGCAGAGGGTTCTTTTGAACTTCGCAAACGAGCGAGACGAAAAATTTCCCGCTGGCGTTTTTACGAACGGTAGCGGACAATATCCGGCCTTCCAGCTTCCGGGAGTTTGCAAAACGTATCCAGCCGAGTTTGGGGAGCTTCAAGCGACTGCCCTCCATGGCGAT
This sequence comes from Paenibacillus sp. FSL R5-0912, assembly GCF_000758605.1. Lineage (NCBI taxonomy): Bacteria > Bacillati > Bacillota > Bacilli > Caryophanales > Paenibacillaceae > Paenibacillus > Paenibacillus sp. FSL R5-0912. The sequence goes on along the minus strand of NZ_CP009282.1, from coordinate 1,396,518 downwards.
ATTCCCGTTGGTGAATTTGGTCGTGTAACTTTGAATCGGATGCTTTCGGCTCTTGAAGCGTGGCGCTTGATTTTGCTTCTTGAAAAAACGATCAAAGCTATCCGCCACATGACGAGCAGCCGACTGCAAAGCGATGCTATCGACTTCTTTCAGCCAGTCGTATTGTGCTTTTAAACCGGGGAGTTGTGTCGCACAAGCGTGATAAGACAAGCCTTTTCCCGTTTCCGCATAGCTTTGATTCCAAGCTCCCAAGAAGTAATTGAACACAAAACGGCAGCAGCCAAACATTCGACGAATGAGTTGCTGTTGCTCTGTATTGGGGTAGATCCGATATTTATAGGCTTGATGAACCAGGTGTTTCGAAGAAACCTCCTGCGCAGACACGAGCATGTGCAACACCTCCTTTTAGTGATCTCATCCATATTATAGCACATACGTTCGTCTTGAAATCGAAAACTACAGATTCATCCCCACCCTATCGAGGGTGGGGTATTCTCAGCTTTTTTAGATAAACATAAATAAATCACCCTGACGGGTAAACGATGCTGGTGCCTTCGGTTTTTCGCATACAGTTGGTCTGAACGCCTTCGCGCCAGCACATTGCAGATTGTTTTCGGTTTTCCGCATCTTTATTCACTCTTATCCACAACAGACGAAATTCATAATTTCCTAAACAGCAAAAAACCTGAAGTCCCTTATAGATAAGGAATTTCAGGTTTCTTCTGCTTACATAGTATGCGGTAGAGAGGACTCGAACCTCCACGGGTATACACCCACTACCCCCTCAAGATAGCGTGTCTGCCATTCCACCACTACCGCGCGGTGTGTACAAAAGTTATAGCTTTGTTTGAGGCCAACATTCAATATTATAAATCCATTGCTTCGAAAAGTAAAGATGCCCTTTTAAGAATTTTTAATCCTGTCAGAGCATCCCATACTCAGATAGAATTATCGCCATCCGCCTTGCGCTTACGGTACTCTGTAAATTCAATGTATTCCTTGATAAACTCCTTCTCCTTCTGCAGCAGTTCATCCGTTTGGCAATTCAATTGCCGCATTTGGCCAAAAAAATAATCCTCTCCGCTTTCTTTCACCGTGTCGACATTCCGCTTGCCCAGAATCAGCCAATCGAGGCTGACATTAAAAAATGCGGCGATCTCAATCAGCTTATGCGTGCCGGGCGTCGACTTGCCCCGCTTCCAGTCGCCCATGTTGCCGGTGCTGATATTCAGCTGCTCACAGAAAGCTTTCTTCGTAAGTCCTTGCCGTTTGATCAGAGATTCAATTCGTTCGTAAATGGAGTGCATTCGGTACCCGCCTTCCGCCAAAATATTTTATACGTAAAAACGTTATTTTTATTGTAAAATGACGTAAAAAAGTATATAATTAACTATTATTATGTCTTTTCCTAATTATAACATAGCGGCTGGATAGTCGATAAGAGGTGAGTGATCTGAACAGCAAACGACCTATTACTCCATATGGCTGGGCTATCAAACAACGTCTGACAGAACTGCATTTGGACCAGAAGAAATTCTGTGAGTTACACGGCATCCCACCCTATCGCCTGTCCAACCTGATTCACGGCACACGCAAAGCCGACCGTTACCGCCGCCAAGTCGCCGAGCTGCTGAACCTCCCGCCATCCTAGCTTGTCATTCCTGCACCACCCAAGGAGCGATTACCATTGCCGGACAGTATCTCTTCTTCCATCATCCAATCCCTGAATGCCATGAAGCATAACTCGCTGGTAATCGGCAGCACTGGAAACATCCGTTTCGCCAGCGATCACTGGGAGGACTTTAACCGGCTGTATGGCTTCTCAAGTGCTGGGAACTGGCTCGAATTGAATGTGCTAGAGCTGTTTCGGCAAAAGCTGGCTGATCCGGACGGGATGGTAAAGCTGGAGCAGCTGCTGCGTGATATTTTCAAGGGAATCCGCCTTGTTGCCAGCGCTGAGCTAACACTCCTGACCGGGAATAACGGCAACAGAATATTTCACCTGGATATTTTCCCGCTCCTTACTGAACAACAAGCACCCGCGCATCAGACTGCCGTCCTTACACTGCGTGATATTGGACCTTCCCCTAATGCAGAGGAATCTGCCGGTCCTGCCCTTGTAACCCAGTGCCCCAGCGTCGTCCATCTACACCCGAGCCCCCAGCTCGTCCCCATCTGTGCAGCCTGCAAATCAGTCCGCAGCAGCCAGGAGGAATGGATCTCCATTGAACGTTTCCTGCAGCTGCAGCTCTCTTTACAATTCACTCATGATATCTGCCCGGACTGCATCCGCGAGCTGTACCCTAAATACGCCGCAGCCCTGAAGTGGTGAATCCGGTTAATAAGCTCTGTTAGCGAGGCCTTGCCAGAATAATTAACTCTCCATCCCATTCGGGAATGAACAAGCGGTTGTTATAATAGTCAAGACTGCAAATTTTGGGCAGCTGCAGAGCAAGCGGATTTATAGATATAGCTGAATCATTAATGTAGGAAGGGACCCTTGGGGTACGGCCGGCAATCGTGGTTATCCTCCCCGTTTCCCGTTCGACCATTCGAACCACATGATTCTGAGTGTCACCAATGAATAGATTGCCCGCCTCATCAATCGCCAAAGACCAGGGCCCATCGAAGTGCTCATCCGGATTAGATCCGAAGGTTGCCTCTAATGCCGGGCCGCCATCTCCGGAATAACCACCTGTCCCCGTACCTGCCACTCGTATTACTACATCACAGCTAACATCAATCATCCGTACGCAATAATTCCCGCTATCCAGAACATAGATATTGCCATCAGGCCCGCGCCGCAGATCAAAAATCCAATTAAACTGCACTTCATCCCTTGCCGCCTTATCCTGCGCAAACCCTGGTACACCGTTGCCAAAAGTGGTAAGCAGCTGGCCTTCAAGGTCGAACTTGTGCACTCTGCATCCGGTCACCTCATTAATCCATAGGAAACCGTCCGGATCATACTCGCAATTGCCGATGTCCTTCAGCCCCCATACGTCTCCGGCGATCAATAGCTGCGAACTGCCTGTAAAGTGATTTATCCGGAATACCTTGTTATTCCCGCTGCTTACAACCATGATTGTATCTGAATCTATTGTAGTCATATAAGTGGGGTTAGCCAGATCAACATGGATATGCCGGACTCCAGCCCTCATCGGTGACTTCCCGGCCGTCCAGCTGAGCGCATTGCTGCTCCCGCTTATTTTCCCCAGCCAATGTGTATCATGATCCAGTATGAACCGGTTCCCCTGACCGTCGTGAAAACCGAAATGACAGTATCCGTCGATAATTGTGCTCCGCTCTTCAAAATGCAGAATACGTTCAACCGTCCAGTTCATCGGTGGACTCTCGCTTTCCTCTTGATCAGAATCATCCTTTGGATATCCTCAAGCTGTCCTGCAGCTTCGACCCTTATCCATAACCATTTCCCGTCATGATACTGGGCTGCAGAATCATACAAGGAGCGGAAAGCGCCGCTGAACTCTGCACATCTGTCCTGATATCCTTCAATCTCCTTTTTTCCAAGGACAAGCAGGACGGTAAATCCGTTTTTCTCCGGGAACATGTTAAATAGGGTTTTTCCGCTTTTACGGTACCTGACGTTCCAGCCGTAATTCTTGCCTCCGTAATTCCATTCGGCTACGTGGTCGTAATGCTCCTCTGCAAAGCTCATTAATTGAACCCAGGCAGCCTTCGCCCCACTTCCAAGAGATGAATACAGCTCGTCTTCCGTTGGCATTTCGTTTTTATCGGTAAACCGGTCACTATTCATACCTACACTCCCCTGAATTTATGATTCAAAGCAAGCATTCGCAGGCTGTCATTACGAGTATTGTAGCATTTTATTGCAAAAAAACGGAAACCCTTATCGCTAAGGATTTCCGTTCTCCACTGGAGTTTTCGCGCTCAAAACCGTAAAAGATGAACAGGATCAGTATCGGATTGAACAAACGATTCAAGCAATCGAGTGTTTTGTCATGTGCCAGTGCATCACAATGGGACTGCTGCAGTTAATGCCTTGCGCTTATCCAGCCTGACGCCAGCGTTGTTTTTCCCAATTTGCGTACGCCGTCCCATGCCGTGGTTTCCAAGGCTACCGTCGCCGCTTATTTACAGGTGTAGAACTTTTGACTGTCCAGTATCATAAAGATCATCAATTATCTGTCTACCAGGGTTACCGTCCCCTAACCCAACCTCTTGAAGCTCCTTCGCCTTCCCATCCATCTCCGTCTAGCCTTAGCGGTGCTTTCTACTTCCTTGAACTACACTTCACGTAGAACCCCGTTCACAAGCTTCTTTACACTCGCCAGCCCTTTACTGGCGGCGGTGAATAACGCATCTCCCGCTCCGGTAACCGTCGTGTTCACGCCTACCTAGATTAACCGCTCTCCCACGCTTTGCTTCCCATCATCCCGTAATCGTTGATCTCGTCCATGGTTTCTTCTAGGTTTCCGCTGATTGCTCCGGCTACCATGGATTTAAGTAAGGTGGGCGAGAACTTGCCTACCACGCCTGGCGTCTTCACTGCGCCCATAAACTTCCAGGGCAGGCCGATGCTAATGAAGGTTCCGGCTATTTGTCCCGCTTTTTTTCCATACGGATCGTCCATTGGGTTGACTTAGCCTTCTGGTATTGGACCCGCAATCCAGTCCCCCAGCGTCCTTAGGAGTCCAAATGAGGCCGTATTAATCGCTTGGACCATCATATTGCTCCCACCCATCAGGATGTTCGCCACTGTCTGGTTCCCGACTCCGCTTCTCACCAATCGGTCTTGGTCTGCTGCTTCCTTATCCAGCTTCTCGTAATATGCCTTAAGCTCTTCATACCGCCGGTCCTGTTCCTCAGTTGGTAAGGTGAACCAGTAGGTTCCCTTCACATTCGGCACTGTGTGGAGTTGAGAAAGGGACAACAGAAAACCACAATACAGGCGTGTAGCTTGCATTGTGGCTTGGCAGAATGTATTGCACGATCTTGTTGTTTGTTTTGTAAATAAGTTTATGATTGATATAAGGATTTTGATTTTATTAAAATATTCACTTGTCTTTGGGTATCCTCATCTAAAACATCAAAAACAGATTTAAATGAATCTGAATTTTTTTTATTACAAATTTCAAACAAGGTAGCTAGGCTAAAATGCCCGAGCATATATACTCCCATAACCTGATCCTTATCTTTTTCAAAACGTTTGCTCATACTTTGAAGAACCGCAATTGTTTTATCATTAAACAATCCTGATTGAACAATTTTGAACATTGCTTTAAGTTGAATCATTTTCAGGTTAGACTCCAACGCTGAGTTTATCGCAGCTACGTCTATCAACGCCATATCCATTTTTTGTTCCCAATCTGATTTTTGCATACTACCTCCTGATTACATATTATTTGTATGGGTTTGGAAAGTTATAGTCATTACAAATCGTTTCAACTTCTAATAGAAAATTATCCCATAACTTATTCGCTAAGTCTGTTTGCCCCAAACTTTTGGCCAGATCAATTTCTTGGCTGTAGGCTTTCAACTCGTTCGCAATACGTGCTTCCGGATCAAATAGTGACATCCAGCCTGGCCAGCCAGTCTCTTTATCATAATAAAAATGTTGTGCTTCATGCTTTAAAGCTGATAAAGAAGCATCCTTATTTATCGTAATCTCGCCCGGTGTATCTCCAATTTTAGGTGTGTACCCCATAGTATCCCCATCAACTAGTCGGACCGTTCCCCCTGCCTGTTCAACATCAGCAATTATTTTATTCCACTCTTCAGGTTGTGATATCCTTCCCGAATCATTTAATACTCGAGCAGGATCTCCTTTAAATTGATCAAAATCAACTCCTTCCGTCCCCCCAACCCGAACCTCCTCAAGCTCCTTACCCTTCCCATCGATCTCCGCCTTAGCCTTAGCGGTACCATCCACCTCTTTGACCTTCACATCGCCTATCGTACCGTTCACGAGCTTCTTCACATTCGCCAGCCCCTTGCTGGCGGCGGTGAATAACGCATCTCCCGCCCCGGCAATTACGGTATTGATGCCTACCGAGAGTAACCGCGCTCCCACGCTTTGCTTCCCATCCTCCCGGTAATCATTGACAGCGTCCATGGTTTCTTCAAGGGTTCCGCTAATCGCTCCGGCTACCATGGATTTAAGTAAGGTAGGCGAGAACTTACCTACCACGCCTGGCGTCTTCACGGCGCTCAGATACTTCCAGGGCAGGCCGATACTGATGAAGGTTCCGGCTATTTGTCCCGCTTTTTTCCCATACGGATCGTCCATTGGGTTCACATAGCATTCCGGCATTGGACCCGCAATCCAGTCCCCCAGCGTCCTTGGGAGTCCAAATGAGGCCGTATTAATCGCTTGGACAATTATATTGCTTCCACCCATCAGGATGTTCGCCACTGTCTGGTTTCCGACTCCGCTTCTCACCAATCGGTCTTGGTCTGCTGCTTCCTTATCCAGCTTCTCGTAATATGCCTTAAGCTCTTCATATCGCCGGTCCTGCTCCTCAGGCGGCAAAGTAAACCAGTACGTGCCCTTCAACCGCTCTATCACCTTCGGATCGTTCCGGTTCAGAATGTCCGCTTCTGACACGCTGTTATACGGGTCTACCGGCCCTATCGTTGCTTCCGGTTGGATCAGGGCCAGCTGTTGCTTCGCCCACTCCCCCTGTATTCCCGGCTCCATCGCCATCCGCAGCAAAAGCGCATATTCTTCCTTCTCCAGCAGCGGAACGCTTTTGTCTGTAATGGATGGATCGTAGTCACAGGCTTTGATGGCGGACTCCTTGTAATATCCGCTGAGGTCCTTCCCGGGCTGATACTGGACTTCGCTGATCCCCATCGACTTCAGCTTCTTGCGCGCTTCCTCCGCCTGCTGATGGGCCGCCTCCATTTGTGCCTGATTGCCAAAGGTCTTGTACACCTCGTAGGCGATCTGTGACTTTCCAATCTGCTCCCGTGCTTCGTAAATCTCTTTCAGCTTCATCTCCGCGGCCAGTCCATCGATGCTTACCAGGCCTGACTGCTGAATCATTCCCCGCAGCTTCTGCACCACCGGATCGCTGCTCCATTCATCCTTGGCACTCAGGATCGTTAACGTACGAATCAGGCTGGTCACGGCCTTCTGTGCCAAGAAGGGGATAGAAAGCGGACCGAATGACCCACGGCTGCCTGCGCTTCCGAATAGCCCTGCCAGTATACCCAGCTGCTGGCTGAGCTGACCTGCCTGCCGCTTATTCTCGGCTTGAACACTCTGGACTCCCTGGACGGCACTTCGGATCAGATCCTCTAGCTTCTCAGCTTCGCTGGTTAATTCCTTAATGAGCACTTGGGCTTTTAGCAGCTCCTGCCCCAGCGGGATGCCGCCCCAGTCCGAGGCTTTTCCCTTGAACTGCAGATGCAGGCGGTTTGTGTCCTGGCTGACCAGTCCAATCTTCGTCCGCAGGCGCTCTACTTCATCGACATTGAACAATAATTTCGTCGTCGCCATGGCTTCCCCCTGCCAATTTCTAATAAAATCAGCTATGCAGCATGCTGCATAGCTGATTGCATTCTTATGTAGTGGGACTCTTGCTGTTTATTGGATAAAGAAAATATTAGAAGCTTTTGTTCTGAGCAGCTTTAATTTCTTTAGAAAGAGTTTCATAACTGTTCGAAACATTTCTCATATGAATTCCAATATTCTCAAGCGCTTGGCCAAATGCAGTAAAGGTTTTATCCATTCCTTTCACCTTTTCGGCAAACTCTCTTGCGGCAGTATCCTCCCAGATACTGTTCAATGTCGTAGCTGTAGTCGTAATTTTTTTCATTAAATTATCGTATTCTCCTTTTTGTTTTATAATATTGTCTGCAAGTGTTTTCAAACCATCGTAATTTACCGTAACTTTGTCTGCCATTATAAATCGCTCCTTATAAATCATATTTTTATATAAAAATGAACTTGAAAAACACAGTTATAAACTTGCAGAAAATTTCAAGTCCATTAGTATAGCTCTGGTTCTGCATAATTTATTTATCGGTCTAATGCGTTGATAATTTTATATTTTATTCCTTTTAAAGAATTTTTTACCTCTACTTAATTCAGGTTCATTTCCCCTGACCCTGATAGTCATTGCGCACCGAGAAATCCGATTCGAACAGGATAATGTCCCCGGAGGAAAAAGAAAACGGATGTCCCATTTCATCAGTGTCTGTGGTCATCTGGCCTTCAATCGCCCACATATTGGCTTCAGGCGCCTTGTAGCCCAGAATGCGGGTGCCGGCATCACTATTTTTGACCGTATAAATTTCGAACTTCACCAGAATATAGCCGCCGGAAATGAACTCCTGTTCATGGCCGTCCAGTGCGCCGCCATAATGAGTCGCCAAAGTCACAATGTTAGTCCCCTTGGGCAGGATGTAAGGAGCTATCGGCAGGTTGTATTCCCCGTACCAGTGCTGCACGCTGCGTACTGCGGCAATGGGGTTTACTCCATTCGGAATATTCGTAGGACCGACTAAGGTACGCGATGTATAAGGCAGAATTTCCAGGTTATAGCCTTCGGAAATCTCGGTTTTGCGCTTTAGATACTTCTCGTAGAACTTCAGCCAATTCGTTTGTCCCCGCTCCGCCTCCGTGAGGATGTAGTTATACTCATAGCTGGCCGCCGTGGATAACTCGCCACCTGATATGTTCCGCAGACCATCGGCTAAGCGGTAGGTGCGGGTATAGCTCAGCTTGTCCTTCGGTGAGCCGACGCCGATCATCTTATTGCCCGAACCCGAGACGTCATAATACAGATCAACGGGCGCTGCACTTCCTCCAGTCTTCGGAATAAAATAGAAGCTTGGCTCAATCCGGATTCCCTCTCCCGGCTGCCACAGATTCCCGATGGTCCGAAAGTCAAACAGAAACGAGTAGCCATTATGCGGAACTGTTATCTGCTCCGTGGGATGTGAGCCTTTGCGGATTGGGAGATGCCACTGTTTTTGGCTGCTTAAAGCCGTTGGTGTTCCATTCTCATCGTTCCCGCCCGTATAATACATTGCGTTGCTATGATCAAGGTTGCCCGTTCCCGTGCGGAATACTTTTTCAAACCGGAAATCCCCGATATCCCAGATCCGAAAATCGAACAGCCGGCCGACCACCCCGACATTGAAGCTCTCTGCTGCGCAGTAATTTGCCAGATTTCCGTTCAGATTCACCTGACACAACTCCGCCCCGTCCGACGGGGCATTGATTGCCCAAGACTGTGTATGAATGGTGTAGTCCCCTTCGTTAACCCAAGTCGGCATGGTAAAGTTCATGTACAGTGTCCCGACAGGGATATTGATCCAGGTGTTCTCCGGGTAATACATTCCCTCTTGGAACACACCGAACGGAAACTGGATGCGTTTGTTCTGCGTGTACTTGCCATAATCCCGGTTGCCATAGCCTGGGATGTTCAGGTGCTGCCCGCTCTCTGTGAAATGAACAGTAAAGGGCCGGTCCAGAATCAGCACCGTCCGGTCGTAATCCGGGTCCATCCGCTGGTCGTAAGGACGGTTATCATCCGGGAGAAGTGAATAGTTGACGACTGGTGTGTGTACGGTGATGGAGTTAATGCCATTGATTGAATACGCCCGGTCCCCCTGTCCCTCCACATTCTCCGGCAGCATCGTGTAATATATTGAGCCAGAACTGGCCGCATTTGCCCGGTTGAGCAGACTCCGGTTAATCATCAACTGGCCTTGATAAAGTACATCGCCTCCGGTATCCTGCGGATCGGCAATCCTTCCTGGAACGGGCCCGGTCTTTGTAGAGACAGTGTCATCCATAATCATCTGTCCGTTGAATACCAGCCGGTCATTCTGCACCTTTGGATCGTTCGTTTGCGATTCTGCAAGACTCTTAAGCTCATCTTTATCATCAACATCGCTCGGGCTTGGTTCATGGTCCCCGCCATCGACCACCTCCGGCGTAAACGATAGGGTTCCTGTCTCTTGGGGAACAACATGCTCTTCCACCACAGTACTGTTGGCAAGTTCAACCGCCGGAGCATTATAGTTGTTAGGGTAAAGTGTGACCGACCCTCCCGGCAGGGCATAGTTCTCCATCAGTGCCCGGTCGATTTGATAGACGGATAACTGATCGATCTGCCAGTACGCATATTCTCTAGGCGTCAGTTCAAAGGTATAGGTTTTGTCAAAGGATGAATCTTTGGGAATTGGATCTTGGGGGATCGGATCTCCACCATCCTCTCCCGGAAGATCCGGCTGGGCTTCCTCCCATTTAGTAGGATAGGTAACATCCACACTGCAGGAATAGCGTATCTGCCCTGCCATATTGGCAAAGGTATGTTCAAACAAATAATTCTTTCCCCACGCATTAGCGTATAAATGATCTGAGGTAGGAATTCCGGTCGGTGCATCAAAGTGTATCCCATTCGATGCATCATCACCCAGAATTACCCCGCTCGCTGACGGGTCCATAAATGATGCTTGCGGAGCCGCGATCTTGTTCGGAGGTTGAATGGTGTAGGTGCATTCGCCTGAACCTGAGCCTTCTCCCCCGCCTACGGTTATGGTAGCAGTTCCATATAGGGAATATGGATATTTGTTCCACTTGGCTGTGATATGTGCAGTTCCTTCTGCATGGGCCACTACTTTCCCATACTGGTCTACAGTAGCTACTGCTGAATTATCTGAGCTCCAGGTCGTATTCGTTGTCGCCGATGTCACATCGTTCCAGTTGTTGGGGAATTCGGTCATGTCAGTAGCCATTGTCCGCACCTGAGCCTGCAGGTTTTTCGAATCATTAACTTGAAGAGTAGCATTTTGGAGTACACGCATTTGTTTTTTTTCAACTACATACATACCCTTCGTATTTTACATCCATTGGAATATAGTATTCTGCTGTATATTTATTCGCCCCATCCGCTCTAGTACCAAATTTTGTTTTTAGATTATAATTTAACGGATAGCCCGTATAGACCTTGATGTTAGCTGTCATTGTACCTGCCTGAAACTCCGGATTTCCGCCAGCCACAGCTGGCGTATAAGTGTCCCCAACTGCTTTCCATGCCATATCTGATATTTCCAGATTTTTGATTTCAGATATGGGGAATGCATTTTCTCTTTGGTCTTTCATGGATTCAGGGGCATAATCTCTCATATCCAAAATAAAATCGGTACGTTCTTTCTTCGGAACCGCAGAGTCTCCAGATCCATTCGTTAAAGTTGTTTTTGGCCCGCCTGTATAAGTTGCTGTCCATTCGGGACCATCTGATTGCACCCATACGACTTTGGGACGTGCCTCTTTCTCACCTCTTACTTTTACTTTCACAGTCTGCATGGGTGCCAGACCTTGCGGAGTTACATCAATGTCTAGGACCCCTTCCGGGTATCCCTGATTAAATCCTGTTGCATAAGACGGAACTGGAAATAGAGCAAGTATTAAAGCTAGAAGGAGTAAGCCAACGCCCCATTTTCTCATACCGCCTCACCTATTCCTCTTTCGGTTTATAATAGAGCCAGTATCCGTCATCCATCGTCAAACCCTTTTTACTTTGCCCAACTTCTATGAATTGCACCTGCCATAAAGTAACCCCTTTTCCGTCCATATAGTTTGCAAAGAATTGCTGAGGTTCATCATAGGGTAAAGTATTATATCCATATTTATTTTTAAGATTATCAGTCCTTGTTCTATTTCCTGTAAATAAACCACTATCATGATCACTGTAATAATCACCTATGGAGAATGGACTTTTCAACGGATAAATAGTAACTTCAACATACGCCCTATATACTCCAGGTTTATCTTGTTCAGCTATTATTTCACTTTCATCGAAAAACAAAGGTGCATAAATCCCTTTAGGATTTTTGGGATCCTGTGCATTCACAAAAATGAAATGATTTAATTTGACAATACAGCTTTTATTTTTGAATGTGAATGTTTTCTCAGCAGCATCATTAAAGGAAGATTTACCCGTCGTAAACGGACTGATGCTCTCCATATTCGTCCGCTTGGTTCCCACTTCCCGCAATTCGTTTAAACCTACAAAGCTGCTTGCCTCCTGCTGGCTAATCTCATTCAAACGCAGCAGGATAGCGGATGCTTCCGCTCGTGTCGCTTTTTGAGTTAATCCAAAGGATCCGTCCGGATAGCCGCTCATCAGCTTGGTCCCAAGCGAAACCGCAATATACGGAGCTTGGGACTGTGAGACTCCCGGTTTAAAATACTCTTTTACCGGAAGCACCGTTGTAACCGTGTCCTGCAAGGCCTCCTTATACTCTGGATCGGCTGCCGCAAGTCCGGATGCCATCCATTTGGCAATTTCCATCCGTGTAATGGGCGTGCTTGGCTTGAACCCATTCGGATAATCACTGACATTAATGTACCCCAGTCCAATTGCCCGGTTCACTTCAGTCTCACTCCAATGCCCTGCCAGATCCGGGAAATTTCCCGGTTGTGCTGTCTCAGGCTGTGCCTTCGACGCCCTTGCCAACAATGCCGCGAACTCTGCCCGGGTTACTGATCCATTCGGTTTGAATGTGCCGTCAGCATAACCTTTGAAGTAGCCATTTTTTACCGCCGTATCGATAGCTGCTTTGGCCCAATGTCCTTTAATGTCCGTAAATGTAGCAGACTGCTCTGCTGCTAGCACTGGACGACTCTGCACCAACAAACTTGTGCATATCATAGAAACAATCAATAGACTGTTAAGTATTATTTTTCTCATTATGTACCTCCACTATTGTATTGGGCTCATTCATGTTCCTTCACCTAACCGCACAATCCTCCACAAAATACCCTTTCCTCGCTGCCTCCTCCGGATCGAATAGGCTCTCAATGACATTCGCTCCGGCAGGCAAGCAGCTTTCACCGTAGGCCGTACGCCGGCCTGCTGCATTCCGGGTTCCGATCAGCACCTTGCGCCGCATGACCGCGCCGCTGCCGAGGGAATAAGCATCCAGCAGTTCCCCGCCGGGAAGCGGATAGCCTTGTATAAAGGCCATAATTCCCACATCCTGAATTGACTGCTCCTGAAGACCCCGCGGGAGTGTGAACTGGATGGACAAGCCCATCCGCTTCACCAGCTCCATGTGCCTATTAATGGCCGTGGCCAGATCCTGTTCGACCAGTGAAGTGATCGTGCTCTGGCGAATCTCGCGGAATAGCTCAAGTGAGTTAATAGGTGCGAGATTCGTCTCTGCAGCCAGTTCTGCATACTCTCCTTCATAGAATTCATTGGTCCCAGTGTCGTATACCCGGGCGTTATCATCTAAGGTGAAATAGAGCAGGTTATTATTCCGAAGCTTGTAGTAGTAGGGCCGCTCCGGCCAGCTGACAGGCTTAAGCTCCTTCTCTCCCCCGTTACCGGCTGTATCATCAAGCGTAACCAGCGTATATCCGCTATAACCGAACATCACAAGAGCCGGCATATGCATTTTCAGATTGTTCAATTCAGCCCTATTATTCTCCAGTCCGAATTTCATCGCCAGGTTACTGTAGAACACACTCAGCACATCCTGATCCAGCTTCAGCTGGCGCTCCCGGCCATAATGGACTGCCGTTATCGTACCTGATTGACCAGCATTTCTTGTACACTCATTTTTTTCATCACCACTGGATAGGAATTTTGGATTACCAAGCTCATTTAATTTAAAATTTTGAATAAAAAATATAAAATCTCATTAATTCGGGATTTATATTTAGCATTATCGGTAATCCTCGACAATAGTTTATATTTTCCATAACATTTATTGTTAATATAGTTCATTAATCCCTAATAAGTTATCATTCTCTTTATCACATTAAAATTAACAGAGGATAAAGATATAGTTCCATAGCCACACTGCTCATTTCCGCAAGCACCAGAATTATGCATAATGGCATATTTACATTCCCAACCCACTCCCTACCCTATTCCCCATCCAATGTACATTTTTACTTTAAATGTATTTTGTTATCACTACATCTCCGTCATTTTTTTATTTAGCTATCAGCCACAGCCGGCTTCTCTGCATCAGGACTTCGATACTATGAATAATGACTGCGCCAAAACTATTCCATTGTCCTATTAAAATAAAATACCTGCGGGAATATACTTCTTCACCTCAATTTTTGTAGTACTCAAAAACAAATAAGCCGCCAAAATGGCGGCCTATTCTTCTGCTGAACTAGTTCAGGTATTCTGCTTGATTTTTGGCCTCACCCTTTAACCGCACCGCCGGTGAGTCCCCGGACCAATGTTTTGGAGCCGAAGAGGAAAAGGACGATCAGCGGAAGCGTGCCTAGGGTCAGCCCCAGGATACTTGCCGAATAATCCGTGCGGAAGACGGTAGACAGATTGGCAATTCCCAGCGGCAGCGTGTACAGTTCCGGCTTGTTTATCGTTACCAGAGGCAACAGATAACCGTTCCATGAGCCCAGGAAGGAGATGAGCCCCAGGGTGCTGATGGCCGGCATCAGGAACGGAACGACGATTCTGGTGAGAATCGCCGGCTCCGAGCAGCCGTCGATCCGCGCACTTTCGATGACCTCGGTCGGGACAGAGGAACGGATGAACTGGGTCATGAAGAATACGCCGAAGGCGTTGTTCAGTCAGGCCAGAATCAGCGGCGCATGGGTGTTGTTCAGATGGAACCACTTCATCTCCATGACATAAGCAATCAGGCCCAGGTGTCCGGGAATCATCATCGTCAGCAGAATGAAGCCGTGCAGCGCATTTTTACCCTTGAATTCATATTTGACAAAAGCAAACCCGGTAATCGAGGCCACCCCCACCGTCACCAGGGTGAACAATACGGCTACATAGAAGCTGTTCCAATAATTCCGCAGGAAGCTGGCGGACATGATAGTCTGCAGATTCTCCAGCAGATAGCCGCTGGGCAGAATTGGAAGCTGCTTGAACAGGTCCTCGGAATAGGTTCCCATCACAATCATCATATAGAACGGAACAGGAAAGCGACAGCGATCAGACTAAGCAGCAATACGGTAAAAAATTTCTTTGCTCTCATTTGTCGTCACCATCCCTGTTGATCCATTTCATGCCAACTACCGTGAACAAGGCGATGAACAGGAAGGTGCCATAAGCGATTGCTGCCCCTTTGCCATACTTGAACGCACTGCCGTTGAAGGAAGCGTCGAACATATACCAGATTGGTGTGAAGGTCGAGCCGTAACTAGCATTTGGCCTGCAATCTGCCGCAAGATATAATGCTGGAGCAACAGACTGCTGGAAGATGACAGCTTCAGCAGCACTATGTAGCCTCCTTCATCCATCTCTAAAATGTGAATTCCCTCTATCTCCGTGGACTGTAGGCGGATTTCATCTTCGATGCTCTTCCACACGGAGGATACCGGCCAGCGTGTGTTCCGGCGGCTGCCATCCAGCAGCATGGCAGCCGTCAGCTCAAAATACAGCAGCGCAGGCTGCCTCTGCTGATATTCTGTAACCAGCCGGTGCATCCGGGACTCCTGATTCCCCGCAGGGACCTGATATTTGCCCGCTAACATATCTTTCAGCAGAATTTGAAGTGCATGTCCGCGGCCTTCTTCCTCAGCTGTTCCAGCAGGCGGTTGCGGCTGCAATTTCTCGAATAACCGCAGCGCATACGCCCGCTCGTTGCCTTCGCAACTACCTCAAAACCATGCTCTGCCCAAGGCACCATATCATATACATTCTCCAGTGCAAGCGGCTCATCGTCCACAGGCATGACCGAAATTACAAAATTCATTGCAGATCCTCCCGTTCCTGTCGTTTTCGGATATATATGCAGGTATAACGGGACATGAAGACGCCGTCAATGGAAATACCTCCCTAACTGTAGGGATGACAATAATTCACAACCAACAACAAAATAGCAACTCATCCGGAGACAAGTCGCTATTCTAAACGCTCTATTTATATAACAAAAAAACCCTTGAATCATCAAGGGTTTCCCGTTCATTTCAAATTATGCGGTAGAGAGGACTCGAACCTCCACGGGTATACACCCACTACCCCCTCAAGATAGCGTGTCTGCCATTCCACCACTACCGCATATTGATGACTCGTATGGGATACTCTCCACTCTGTTAAGAGATTGCGAAGTATTCCTAACGTAGCCGAGGCTTCAACGAACCCAAGGATTCTCATCCCATCATTCGAAGAAGATTATGGTGACTCGTATGGGATTCGAACCCATGTTACCTCCGTGAAAGGGAGGTGTCTTAACCCCTTGACCAACGAGCCAGATGATAAGTTTGTGTGTTTGTCACAACAAAAATGAGTATATCAAACCTTAATGAATTTGACAAGCTTTATTTTCTCAAGAAAATATCAGGGAGAATTGGGCGTGCAGCTTCCGCTTCTCCCTCTCCCAGCCCCGCCTTCCCGCGAAGCCGAAAACAATATTCTCCCCTTCTTAAATACGTCCGCCAGCCGCAGCTAGGACGCGGATTCCATCCGAGCATTCATAGCCCAGACTCTGCGCTACTGCCAGATTCGTTACGTATCCAGCCACCACATTTAGGCCGCGCGCAAGCGCAGCATTGTTGACCGCAGCCACATGAATGCCATGATTGGCAATTTGCAGCGCATAAGGGATTGTCACATTGGTCAGCGCCAGTGTAGAGGTCCGGGCGACCGCCCCCGGCATATTGGCCACCGCATAGTGCACCACGCCATGCTTCACATAGGTCGGGTTCTCATGGGTTGTAATCCGGTCGATGGTCTCAATCGAGCCGCCCTGATCAATCGCCACGTCCACGATTACAGAACCCTCTGCCATCTGCTGTACCATATACTCTTTAACCAGCTTGGGAGCACGGGCACCTGGAATCAGCACAGCTCCGATCAGCAGATCCGCTTTGCGGACAGCCTGCTCAAGATGATAGGAATCCGACATCACTGTAACAAGCCTTCCGCCAAAAATATCATCCAGAACACGCAGCCTGCCCGCATTCAGATCGAGCACCGTCACGCGTGCTCCCATCCCCAGGGCAATCTTCGCCGCATTGGTGCCGACAATGCCACCGCCGACAATCACTACCTCTCCAGGCTGAACTCCCGGCACCCCGCCCAGCAGGATACCCTTACCGCCCTGCGGCTTCTCCAGCAGCCCGGCACCGATCTGCACAGCCATCCGTCCGGCAACCTCGCTCATCGGGATAAGCAGCGGCAGGGAGCCATCTTCAAGCTGGATGGTCTCATACCCTACCGCTGTTACCCCGCCTTCCACAAGCGCCTTGGTCAGAACCGCCTCCGCCGCCAGATGCAGGTATGTGAAGAGAATCAGCCCTTTGCGGAAATAAGCATATTCCTCCGGCAGAGGCTCCTTGACTTTAATGATCATCTCCGCCTTGCCCCAGACTTCCGCAGCGGTGTCCAGAACCACAGCACCTTTATCCAGGTATTCTTGGTCATCGAAGCCGCTGCCTGAGCCGGCAGAGGCTTCAATATACACTTCATGCCCCGCCTTCCGGAGTGCTTCTACCCCGGCCGGGGTTATGGCAACGCGGTTCTCATTATTCTTGATTTCTGCGGGTACCCCAACAATCATGCTGATTCCCCCTCCAAGTTGTGTAAGCATAGTGATATGCGAAAAGAAAGGCTCAGAATTGAGCCTTTCTCTTCTCAGCTAAGGTGATGCAGGAGGCAGTGTGCCCCCTGCGGTTTAGAACCCCAATTCCATTCACCCTAGTATATGCGGATTTACCTCTTAAGGATTAACCTTTGTTTCGAAGGTCTGTTTACCGTCAACGAATTTTAGAACGACAGCCGCTTTAACCGGGTCATGTGTTTCGTTCAGGGTAATTTTTCCTGTAGCGAGCTGCAGATCTTTGGTTGCTGCCAAAGCTTCTGTAATTTTGGCCGGATCCGCTTCACCGGCACGGGTGATGGCATCAGCCACCAGCTTCAGTGCATCGTAACCAAGGGCAGCCATACCATCTGGAACCGCGCCGCCATTAGCTGCTTTGTAGGCTTCAACGAAGCTGGTTACTTCAGTAGCTGTATCTTCAGGCGAGTAGTGATTGGACATATAAGTGTTCTCCAAGGCTTCTGCACCAGCGATTTCAGCCAGCTGCGGGGAATCCCATCCGTCTCCGCCCAGGAAAGGAACAGTGATGCCCATTTCACGGGCCTGTTTCACGATTTTACCAACCTCTTCATAGTAGCCAGGAAGGTAAATTACATCGGGGTTTGCTGCTTTGATACGTGTCAGAACCGCTTTGAAGTCAGAGTCTTTCTGCTGATAGGACTCTTGGCTGAGCACTTCGCCGCCTTTAGCTTTGAAGGTCTCTTCGAAGAACTTCTGCAGACCTTTGGAGTAGTCACTCGAAGTATCTGTATAGATTACTGCTTTTTTGGCTTTCAGGGAGTCGATTGCAAAGTTAGCCATCACTTCACCTTGGAAAGGATCGATAAAGGCTGCGCGGAACACATATTCATTCACATTGCCACTGCGCTCATCTACAGTAACTTTAGGGTTGGTGGCACCTACTGCAACGAGTGGAATCTTCTTCTCGGTAGCAACCGGAACGATACCCAGCGTATTGGTAGAAGTGGAAGCCCCGATGATTGTAACAACCTTATCATTGGTAATAAGCTTCTGTGCCGCCTGTGTAGCTTCTTCAGATTTCGAAGCATTGTCAGCTACGACCAGCTCGAGCTGTTTGCCCAGGATCCCGCCTGCAGCATTGATCTCGTCAACAGCCAGCTTCGCGCCCTTTGATGCGGAGTCGCCGAAAGAAGCTTGACCGCCTGTGAGCTCAAGGTCAGCCCCGATTTTGATTGTGCCTCCGGCAGCATTTCCGCCGCTTGCAGAGTTACCGCTGTTCTCTGTGTTGTTGCCACAGCCCGATGCTAATACCGCAGTCAGTACTGTCGACAAAATAATGGCCCCAATTTTCTTCATTGTTTCTCCCAGCCTCCCGATTAATTAATTTTTATATGTTGTTTCTGTGATGCTGCTGTAGTTAGGCGTATCTGTTTAGTGACCAAGATAAGCCATTTTGATTTCATCGGAATCGGCCAATTCCTTGGCGTCCCCTTCAAGCACTACTCTACCTGTCTCCAGAACATAGGCACGGTCAGCGATTTTGAGCGCCTGATGGGCATTCTGCTCAACCAGCAGTACAGTGGTTCCGGCGTCATTGACTTCTTTGATGATTTTGAAAATATCCTGGACCAGCAGCGGCGCCAGCCCCATGGACGGTTCATCCAGCAGCAGCAGCTTGGGGTGTCCCATAATCGCCCGCCCCATGGCAAGCATCTGCTGTTCCCCGCCGGACAGCGTTCCGGCTTGTTGCTTCTTACGTTCCAGCAGACGCGGGAAAGTGTTGTAGACTCTCTGGAAGTCAGCTGCTAGGCTGCCGGAATCCTGCAGATAAGCACCCAGCTCCAGGTTCTCCTCAACGGACATATTCGCGAAGACGCGGCGTCCTTCAGGACAATGAATTAGCCCTTCCTTAACAATCGCTTGAACACTTTGATTGGCAATCGATTTATCCAGGAATTCAATACTTCCTGTCTTGGGTTTAAGCAGCCCCGACAGCGTCTTGAGCAGCGTTGACTTGCCGGCGCCATTAGCACCGATCAGTGTAACGATCTCTCCCTGCTTCACGTTGATGCTGAGATCCTTCAAGGCATGAATAGCTCCGTAATAAACATTGATTCCTTGTACTGTAAGCATAGTTCTACGCCTCCTGTCCCAAATACGCTTCGATAACCTTCGGATTATTCCGGATTTCCACCGGAGTTCCGTCAGCGATAAGGATTCCGCGGTCCAGTACGTAAATCCGGTTGCAGACACCCATAACCAGTGACATATCATGCTCAATCAGCAGAATGGTAAGGTCAAATTCCTCACGGATCCAGGCAATCAGATTCATCAGATCACGCGTCTCATTCGGGTTCATTCCGGCTGCCGGCTCATCGAGCAGCAGCAGCTTAGGTCCGGCAGCAAGCGCCCGGGCAATTTCAAGTCGGCGCTGGTTACCATAGCTCAGGTTGCTGGCTACCTCTTGACTCTGATCGGCAAGATTGAATATTTTGAGAATATCCATCGCCTTCCGGGTAATTTCGTCCTCTCCTTTGAAATGCTTCGGCAAACGGAGCATAGACGAGAATAACGAGTGTTTGGCATGCTGATGAAAAGCAATTTTGACATTCTCCAGCACAGTCATAGCCGTAAATAAGCGGATGTTCTGGAACGTACGGGCGGCACCTTTATGGTTAATTTTATAAGGCTTCATCCCGCCAATGGATTCGTTATTCAGAAGAATGCTGCCTGATGAAGGGGGGTAAACCCCCGTCAGCAGATTGAACAATGTTGTTTTGCCGGCGCCGTTGGGTCCGATCAGACCAATCAGTTCACCTTTGTTAATATGAAGGGAAACCTCACTGACTGCCTTAAGTCCGCCAAAGGATCGGCTGGCCTCCTTAACATCAAGGAGCACTGCTGCCTTCGATTGCGTCATTTGCCTTAGCCTCCTTTTTGCCGAACTTGCCGAATGAGAATTTGGTTGTGCCCAGCAGGCCGCTTGGGCGGAAGATCATCATCAGGATGAGCACAATGGAGTAAATAATCATCCGCCATTCCGGGAATTCACGTAAGTAGGTGTAGAGCAGGGTAACGAACACCGCTCCGACGATGGAACCCGCCGTGCTGCCAAGTCCCCCGAGAACAACCATAACGATAATTTCAAACGACTTCAGGAAGTTGAAACTACCCGGTGTAATAACGTAGAACGTATGAGCTGACAGCCCGCCTGCAATCCCGGCAAACAATGCACCGATGGTGAAAGCGATAATTTTGTAGCGTGTCGTATTAATACCCATAGCCTCTGCTGCAATTTCATTCTCACGGATAGCAATACACGCCCGGCCGTGTGTAGATCTAATGAAGTTATTAATCAGAACTACAGATATCAGGGTGAAGAAGAATAACATCGTCCACGTTGTTTTGGCAGGAATACCGCTGAGCCCGGAAGCTCCGCCGACGAATTCTGTATTCAGCATGATAATCCGGATGATTTCACCGAATCCCAGTGTGGCAATGGCAAGATAATCACCGTTAAGCCGGAGAGTAGGCATCCCGATCAATACGCCGAACACCGCCGCCAGGAGTCCGCCTGCAATAATGGCTGGAATGAATGGCACGTTGTAGTCAAGGGTAAGGATAGCCGAAGTGTATGCACCTACGGACATAAATCCGGCATGACCAATGGAGAACTGCCCGGTAATCCCGGTAATCAGGTTGAGGGACACCGCAAGCATGATGTTAACACCAATGAGAAGCAGCATAGATTGGTTTACATCACTTAGCACTCCCGTTGTTAAAAGAACTTTGACGACTCCATAGAACGCAAGGGCAACGATTATGCCCATCCAGAACTTTTTATTTATATTTTTCACGGCAGTTCCCTCCTACACTTTCTCCCGGACATTCTTGCCAAACAGTCCGGATGGTTTAAAGATAAGGATCAGAATCAGTACCGCGAATGCCACGCCGTCACGCCATGAGGAGAACCCGAGTGAAGAAATCTCTGTCTCTACCGTTCCCAGCAGCAATCCGCCTACAAGGGCACCAGGAATACTTCCGATTCCCCCGAGCACCGCAGCTACGAAAGCTTTGAGTCCAGGCATAACGCCCATCAAAGGATCTACTGAGTTATATGTCATTCCAAAAATGACTCCGGCAGCAGCAGCAAGCGCTGAACCGATTGCGAATGTAGCTGAAATGGTGCGGTCTACGTTGATCCCCATCAATCGCGCCGCTTCCACATCGAATGATACCGCCCGCATTGCTTTACCGGTTTTGGTATAACGGACGATATACTGCAGGACAAGCATTAGAATAATCGTTGTTAGAAGAATCATGATCTGATTAGATTCCACTTGGATGGAAGAACCGAACAGATGATATTGCTTCTTCTCCATAATATCCGGGAAGCCTTGAGCCTGAGGGCCAAGAATCAATACCCCGGTATATTCCAGCAGGAAGGATACACCAATCGCAGTGATCAGCGCGGCAATCCGGGTTGACTTGCGAAGCGGCTTGTAAGCCAGACGCTCTATTGTTATACCGAGCAATGCGCTGATGGTCATCGAAATGATCAGCGACAAGAGCAGGACAACGATGGGCGGCAATCCGGCATTCGCCAGATATTTGGCACTGTAGAGTCCGATGAACGAACCTACCATAAATACATCGCCGTGCGCAAAATTGATCAGTTTGATGATACCGTAAACCATAGTGTAACCAAGGGCGATCAGAGCATAGATACTGCCTACGGAAATCCCGTTAATTAGTTGCTGAATGAAGTACTCCATCGCCATCCCCTTTTCCCCATAATAATCATAATTCCCCTTTCTCTGCCTTGCCTCTCTTTTATTTCTTTATGATGTCATTTATATTAACACAAGGGTTGGGTGTCGTCACTAATTTTTATGTGAATTAATATAAAATTCAAGATTTTATGTTATGTTACATTACATGGTATGTGTAGTATTCGGTAGGTTTTTGTTAGTTTTCGAAAAATTCGTAGAAAACGGGAGTAAAACAGAGGATTTTAAAGCAGGATAGTTTTAGGATTTGTTTCCTTTTCTTATACAATACTTTATTTTCACGCAATTAATATAACATTTGTCTCTTTACAGCATCACTCCTTCATTTTATTAAAGGGGTAACGGGTTGAACCGACAGACTTTTTGTCGTTATTTGTCTGAAAAGCAAATAAGCTGGCACCTCTTACATCGGGAGGTCCAGCTTATTTGCCTGATACACTCTGCAGACCGTTTAACGTTTAGTCCAAATAAACCGCCTTACCCGTCTGTGCCGATTCATAGATAGCTTCCAGAATCCGGGAGACTACATAAGCCTGTTCAGGAGTCACGACCGGATCTTTATCCTCTTCAATGGCTTCAATCCACTTTCTCAATTCCACATCCGTAGCCTTCTCTGCTTTGCCTTCATAGAACGCTACCCCTCCGGCACCAAGCTCAACTTCCTTCGTGTATAGCTTACTATGATTCTCCCCGTTAATTCTGAGACCATTCTTCATATCCGCACCCGCTTCGCTTCCGCTTAAGCTGCACTTAGCCTCATCCACATCAAGCGAATTCAGTGCCCAGCTTGCTTCCAGCGTAATCGTTGCGCCATTCTCCATCACAATCATTCCGAACGCGGAGTCCTCTACGGTGAATTTCTCCGGGTCCCATGGGCCCCAGGCGTTAGCCGCATCTTTTTTCTGTGCGAGCTCGTGGTACTTGGTACCCAGCACAACCTTCGGTTTGTAGTTATCCATCATCCAGAGCGTCAGATCAAGCGCGTGGGTCCCGATATCAATAAGCGGGCCTCCACCCTGCTTCTCCTCATCCAGGAAAACACCCCAGGTCGGAACGGCTCTCCGTCTGATGGCATGTGCTTTCGCATAATAGATATGGCCAAGCTCCCCTGATTCGCAAACCTTTTTCAAATACAAGCTGTCTTGTCTGAACCGGTTGTCATAACCGATCGTCAGCTTCTTGCCTGTACGTTTCGCCGCCTCGGCCATACGCTTGGCATCTGCCGCTGTTTTGGCCATTGGCTTCTCACACATCACATGCTTTCCTGCCTCTAATGCCGCAATAGATATTTCCGCATGCGCATCATTCGGAGTAAGCACATGGACAATATCAATAGAAGCATCCTTCAATAATTCCTGATAATCCGTATAGACAACAGCCTCCGCGTTTCCATATTGTTCTGCAGCCGACTCCGCCCGTTCCTTAATAATGTCGCAAAAGGCAACCACTTGGACCTTATCCTGTCTGCTCAAGCTCGGAAGATGCTTCCCGTTAGCAATACCTCCACATCCGATAACTCCAACACGATACACTTTACTCATATCCTCTCATCCTCACTTTAATTTAGTTTTTTGGACTTGCGGTAGGCCGCCGGGGTCATTCCGAGCCGCTTGCGGAAAACCGAATGCAGGTAAGTCGCATTCGTAAATCCTTCAGACTCAGCGATGTATTCGATCGGCAGAGCGCTGGTCTCAAGTTTGCTGCATACGGCCTGCAGCCTTATCTCTTCAAGAACCCGGCTGAATGTTCTATCCGGATCGATCTGCTTAAATATTCGCTGCAGCTGCCTGGAGCTGATATTGAGCTTCTCCGCAACATTCTCCAGGGTTACGGTTGCTGAAGAATTCGCTTCCATGTATTGAATGGCATATTGATAGCGGGAGGTCAACATATCCCGGACCGGTGCGGAGGTTCCCATCCCGCCTGCATCGTAAGCTCTGGTTACCTTCAGTAAAATACTGATCACGAGATGTTTAATAGAAGTGTAATATCCCGTAAGCTTGCCGTCACAGGCCTCATAAGCTTCGAGAAAGCATTTCATAGCTCTGTGATAATCTTGTGCAGGAACAGTGGGAAGCCTCCTCAGCTTCTCCACGCATTCCTCGGCTTCCGCAACCTCCCATGGATCCGCATCTTCTCTGGGCTTTGCTGCAATATTGACATGCAGACACAGCTCCTCCATCGATACTTCCGAATCCGCTTCCTGACGATGCATGACTCCCGGTCCGGTTAAATAGAGCATTCCCTCCGATAAAGGATACCGCTGATCGCCAAGAATAACCGTCCCCTTGCCCCGCGGAATGAAATGAAATTCAAATTCAGCATGGTTATGGAAATCAATGACCTTTCCCGGGGGAAAAGAGGTCAAATGAAACCGGAGAACTGAAATTTCATAATGTCCCCACAGGATTGAAATATCCAGCCTTTCAAGCATATCCTGCTTCTCAAACATAATCCCGAAGGGAAAATGGCTCATGGTAATCCTCCTGCTTGAGCTAAGCTCTTCATGGATGAGTAATCAGGCGTTCAATTCGGCTAACCGGATAACACGGCCTGCACTCGCGGAGAGATTCGCCGCCTCCATTAACCTTGTAAGCTCAGTTGCGATTTCAATATTCTCGGTAGCAAGCGTGTTGTTCTGAATGTGGCTGACCCATTGTTGAAATGCAGTTTCCCGGTGGTCTTGCAGAGGCATATCTATCCAGGAATCCCCTTTGTCTGGCGCTTTAGTACTTCTAACGAGCAGCTTCTCTTCAGGCGTTCCGTATAAAAGGGTTCCTTCCGTTCCATGCACTTCGATCGTAAACGGTGAGTAGCTATTCACGAATCCGGCTTCCACCACACCAATAGCTCCTGAATCGGTATAGAGCGTCGCCACCGCGTTGTCTTCAACTTCCTTGCCTGTTACATATCCAAAGTTCGCACTTACACCGGTCACTTCTTGACCTAGAAAGAGCCTGGTCAGGTACATGGGATGACAGCCAAGATCAATTAAGGCACCGCCCTGGCATTGCTCCAGACTAAAGAAATGTTCGGGAAGCCAGTTTGCAGTTGCGCCATTATGAGATAAGCGGACTCTGACATACGTTATTTCTCCAAGCAGTCCCTGGTTTAGAATTTCTTGAACCGATAAAGTATAACCATCGTTTAGACGCGGGAGGGAGACCGTTAGCTTCACTCCATGATCCGAGACTTCTGACAGGATTTCATTGACCTCACTCAACGTTGCAGCCACAACCTTTTCGGTGAAGATGTGCTTACCGGCTTTGGCGGCCGCAATGATGATATCCCGGTGCTGACAGGTTGGCGCGTCCACAATAACGGCATCTATATCCTTCCGGGCAAGCAGGTCATCCAAAGAATCATAAAACGGAACATTCAAGCTGTCCGCAGCCGTCTTGCCGCGCTCCGCATCCTCGTCCCACACCGCAGCGATTGCAGTATCACTATGTTCCTGAGCCTGCTTCGTATAATCCCAGGCATGCACATGCCAAAAGCTGATTTTGCCAATCCTAATGCTCATTCGCCTGCACCTCCATATATAGTATTCTGACATTAACTATAAGGTATCACATAACATGCAGGTTTTTTAGTAGATAAATACGACAATAACTATATGTAATTACGACACGAGAAGAAACCCGCATACTTCAAGGCTTCACATCGCCCTGACTGGATGAACGCAAAAAAAGGAGCTCAAAATGAGCTCCTTCTGTATTAATCATACGGAGAGAGAGGGATTCGAACCCTCGCACCGCTTACGCAGTCTAACCCCTTAGCAGAGGGTCCCCTTATAGCCACTTGGGTATCTCTCCAAGTAATGGCTCCCCGAACAGGACTCGAACCTGTGACAACTCGATTAACAGTCGAGTGCTCTACCAACTGAGCTATCAGGGAACATTAACATGAACAAGGATTAATTTATCATGATTCTTTAGGTTAGTCAAGCTTAGCAAAAGAGATTGAAAGAACGTTTTCAAACTATACAAATTTCCTTGGGACTACACCCATTCTCCATCCAATGGTACAGCGACACGGTTAAGCAGTTCCTCTTGTTCAAGGCGGAGCTTCAGCTGTTTACGGGTAACGTGGCAGTGGTTAATGGCGTCCATATGAACGGCAATCACGGATGCTTCCGGGGCTGCACGGCATACATCCACAATATCCTGTTCGTTCATAGTGATATGTCCTCCGCTTACGAAGCTTGCCCCTCCGGCGTTCACGACGATAACTTCCGGGTGATAATCATCAAGTACCTGCCGGACTTCGCCGCACCAGATTGTGTCTCCCGCCAGATACAGATCGGGCTCTCCTTCCGCCTGGAATACGAACCCGGAGACTTTGCCCATTCTCTCCCCGGTCTCTCCCGTTCCATGGCGGCCACCAGTACGCATCAGGGTTACTCCACGCACAGAAGCTGCCGCACTGTCTTTAATCTCTGTAACTCGGGCGAAGCCCTGTGATGTAATTTTCTCTCCATCTCCCTCCTGGCATAGTACCGGAAGCTCATGCGACAAAAGCTCTGCCGCCGCTGCATCCCAGTGATCCTGGTGGAGGTGAGTCACGAGCACAGCATCCGGCTCCAGCCACTGCTGTACAGGTTCAGGTAAAGGAATCAGCGGATTCCGCTGCTCATTCGAGGTATTAATAATTGGCGGATTGGCTCCCTGTGCACTCAGCATCGGGTCAACCAGAAAGGTTACTCCGCCGTATTCCAGCCATAATGAGGCGTGGCGGATCAGTTGGATTTTCATAATAAACACCTCTTCCTTATACTTGTGCTTGTGTTCTGCTACAATCAATTATAAATCGGCCGCAGATTAGAATACATTGTGCCGCGAAAGAGTTTAGCCTGTTCTACTTTCACCCGGAAAGGAAATTACACTTATGATGCCCTACCTCATTGACGATACGGATTACCGCATCTTACAGCTTCTCATAGAAGACTCTACATTAAGCCACAAAGATATCGGAGCTGAAGTTCACCTGACCGGCCAAGCCGTAGGCGCGCGTATCCGCAGAATGCGGGAGCTGGAGATTATTGAAGGCTACACCATCCGCTGGAACCCGCTCCGGATCGGGCAGAATATCCATGCCTTTATTACAGTGTTTCTCAGCACCAACGCCGCTCATCTGCCCTTCCAGAACTTTGCGAAGAACCATAAGAGTGTTGCGGAGCTGTACCGCATCAGCGGGGAAGGCTGTTACTGGATGCGCGTACGCACTGTGAATCAGGAAGCGCTGACTGCATTTCTCGACGAGCTGCTGAGGTACGGCAATTACCGGGTCAACCTGGACATGGGCCAGATCAAGTAGTTCTGTTGCTGGCTGAGGGCAAGTATAGGGCAGGCAGAGGGCAGCCGAAGGCAAACAGAGCGAAGCTTTTGTAAGGATTGCCTTCCTTGCGGATAGGGGGCGAGGTTAAAGTCATAGTTAGAAACAAGTTATCCGGGCAGCGATTTAATTGGTTCTCTAGGAGCTGCACCCGCCGATGTGCTCACGATAGAACTACGTATGGAATCATCCATAAGACCGGCAGCGGAAGTAGCTATGGAACCAGCAGTGGACCCCTACGAAAGCTTCAGCGATAATTTCGATGAAAATATTATTTGCTGCTGCAGATGAAAATTATAAACACTCTCCATCCCTGTATGTCCCGCTCAGCCGACTTTGAGTGAAATTATAGCTACTCTTCCTATATGAGCGGGAGTACTGGAGAATTGTTACCTTCAGATCCGGGATTGTTGTATTTTCTGCAGGATTTCTGCCGTCTCGCATCACTCTGTCCCTCCACTCTGCCGACTTTGGGCGATCTTAAACAGACTTATGCGTCTCCCTCACTCCCTTCTGCTAACTTTTAGCTAATTTTCTAACACACTTCAGCTTATTCAAAAATGCTTCTGCGTCTCTGTTCCTCCAATATGCCAACTTTGAGCGATAATTCGGATACTTAGTCGCCTCCTTTCCTCCACTCCATTCTGCCAACTTTGAGCGATATCAAAGGCACTTCCGCGCTTCTTTCCTCTTTAGTCCACTTCGAGCGAGTTAAAAAACACGGCCTCCTGGCCTAGATAAAAATAAGCCGCCGCGAAGGAAGACGGGGGGAAATCCCGCGTTCCTTTGCAGCGGCTTGTAGGTTGTTCGTTAAGCCGTGACGACTTGCGGCTACTCGTTCAGCAGCTTGCCGGCACGGAGCAGGCGGGTCAGAATAACGGCGGCTTCTGCACGGCTGGTGTTGCTGTCCGGCGCAAAATATCCGCCGGATTGGCCGTTCATAATGCCGGTGGCGGTTAATGTGCCCACAGCTTCCTTAGCCCAAGCAGAGATGCTGGCAGCATCCTTAAACGCACCTGGCCCCGGCAGTGCTGACGCAGAAGCTGCTTCATTAATTGCTGCATTGGCGTGAAGCAGCTTCCAAGCTCTGGCGGCCATGACCGCCATCTGCTCTCTGGTGACCGGCGCATCCGGACGGAAGGAACCGTCCGCGTAGCCTTGAACCAGCCCCAACAATACGGCGGTTTCCGCATCGGTGGCGTACCAGGAGCTGGCCGGCACATCGCGGAAAGCGACGGCTGCAGCTTCCGGCAGCGCATCCGGCTGCAGTCCAAGCGAGCGGACCAGCATGGATGCGAATTCCGCCCGGCTGACGGTGCGCTGCGGGGCAAAGACGCCGGCCGACTGGCCGTTTACAATCAATCTGCTGGCCAGCAGATTGATCTCATCCTTGGCCCAGTGGGCGGAGAGATCGCCGAAGCTTGCCGGATTCATGGCAACGGCCATTACACCTCCGGCCAAACTGCTCTTAACGGTAATCCGGGTCATACCCTCCCCGGATTCGAATACTGCCGGAACGTATCGGAAGGTTCCGTCCTTGGCATTATAGACCAGCGCCACCGCTGTCTTGACGTCCATTCCTTCGTTAATGGTGAAGGTACGCTCGACATGTACAGTGCCGAAGCTTCCGGCCGGCAATGAGGTCTTGCCGTCCGTAACATTCAAGGTGAAGCCTGCCGGCGTTCCCTTCACCTTATAGTTCTGCTTGCCTGCAGCGGCAAGCAGCCCCGCAAGCTCCGCGCCTGTCTGCGGCGCGAGCTTGAACTCCAGCGTTCCATCAGGCAGCTTCGCGCCCTTCAGAACGCTGTCTGCCAGGGCCAGCGGGAGACGGTAGGACGCCTCCCCGCTCCGGACCACCAGCACAGCGTCCGGACTCGCCGCTGCCGCTGCCCGCAGAGCCGCACCGCTGAAGCGTGCGGTACCGTCTGCAATAGCCGCCACTTCAATTACCTTCTGCCCGGCGGCAATACTCTTAAGCTGTGCATCGTTATTTGCCGCAGGCACAATCACTGGCGCCGGGGTAGCCGCAGGAGTTGACTGCGGGTTCGGGTTCGTATTCGGCCCCGGAGCCGCCGTCGGACTCGGAGTCGGACTCGGGGTCGGACTTGGAGTTCCCGGATCGACAGGGTCTACTGGATCGACTGGATCGACTGGATCGACAGGGTCAGCGGCCGATATCACAAGATCATACACTCTTGTGCTGCCAAGGGCGGACACGGTAAAGGTAGTGTTCCCTTTAGCAACTGCCTGCAGCTTCCCTTCTTTCACAGTGGCAAGGCTGCTGCCTGCAATACTGATGACTGCCTGTGCAGTGATATCTGTCCCCTTCTGATCCAGTACCTGCAGCTTGGAGCCTGTTCCCTCTTTTAATACCACAGGTCCGGTCTGTCCATCCCCAAGCTTGATCGAGAATGGTTTGACGCTGCTTGCGATACCTTGATTCTTCTCCAGAACCGTAAATGTTGACGAGGTATTCGCCACCAGATTCATCCGCTCCCCGCGGATAATCAGGTTATCGGCCAGCAGACTGCCTCTCATTTCCTTCGTAATCTCTACTCCGTTAGTGCCTGCTCCGTCGATCACGTTATCTGTTAGGGTGATTCCTTCCATATTCAGATTGCCGTGGACGATGAGTCCGGAATAGGTGCTGTCCAGTGCGATGTTATTGCGGATCAGCACATTGCTGTTGATGTTATTTTCCCCGGTATAGAGCCATATAGCTCCCAGATTCACACTATACCCGGAATCATAGCTGCCGGTCCGCAGCAACGTATTGCGCTCCACAACGGTTGTGCCCTGGAACGGCTCTGCGCTGAAGCGTGTAGATACGGCGATCCCCGCTCCGTTCGTCACAGTATCCTTCACAATATTATCCTGGATCTTATTATCCCTGCCGCCAAATACAACGATATTATCAGCCAGCCAAGGAAGGGATACATTGTTGAACCGCGCCGTATTATTGAAGCTTGGCGTCCGCTCGCTGCCATTGACATCATTCAGCCCGGCATCGGTGAAGGACCACATGGCGATACCGTCATCGCCTGGATAGCGGATATCGCTCTGCTCCATCATGCTGTTCCCTGTGCCTACAGCGAAGTTGATCCCGTCCGCCATCAGGTTGCGGATACGCAGCCCGGCCATATAGAGGCCATTGGTGCGCGCCTTCTCACCTTTGGGCTGGGTCAGCCATAAGCCTGCTTTGGTATGCTCAATCCATACATGCTGAATGACCGAGCCTTGACCGAAGGCGCCGTGAAAAGCATTCGTAACCGCCTCATCGTCGCGCACGTTAATGCCGCCCTCAATCAGCAGATCGTATACGCCGATCTTGCCGCCGTGCCCGTAGAACTTGGCGCCGTTCAGCGTCGTGTACCACATGCCTGCGCCGCGGATCTGCGCATCGTCCAGATCCAGTAGTCCGCTGCCGACATTGAAGCTGCCTTCCGGGAACCAGACGCCTGCATCCTGAGCTTCGGCTGCGGCAAGTGCTGCCTTAAATGCGGCAGTATCATCGCCATCATCACCGGCGACAGCTCCAAAATCAGTGACAGACAGGAACCCCTCAGGCTGAGCCAGCGCAGGTGCAACCTGCTCCATGTCTGCCAGATCGATTACATATGAGGCAGCATGATCATCCGTGCTTTTCTCAAGGCGGATCACCGCTCCTGCCGGAGCCTCACCGATCAGCGCATGAATCTCGTCATAGAAGCGGTGTCCGCTGCCTTGACGCGGGTCATTCGACCATGGGTAGCTGCCATATTCCCAGGCGTATTTTGACGTGAGGTTAAGCACCTGACGTTCCCCGTTCACGAAGAGCGACAATGTTTCCTCTGCACCCGCTCCATCCGGACTGTCCGGTATGGAATAACGGAGTACTATTGAATTCGCAGGTTTGGCCAGCGTAAACTCCACATACTCGCCGGTGTTCTTCAGGATGACGGCTTCACGTCCTGAAGCCTCGGAAGCCAGACTGCGGTATTTCCTTGAAGGCGTGATCAGCGTTCCATTCGTAACGGCATCTTCTGCTTCATAGCTGATATAAGGAAGCGTAGCTCCGCGGTAGGTTTTATTGATGCTATTTTTGACAGTCAGGCTATCAATTGTAATCCCGCTCCATGACGCCTCTGCGCCACTGAATGAAACCGTATTGATTCCTGTCCGCAGGTCCAGCGTAAGCTCAGCCGTCTGCCATACGGAAGCGGAGGCTCTGGCAGCAAGGCTTACCTCACTCTGCTTAAGGCCATTGACCCGGGTTTCCAGCTCAGCCGCAGCGGCGGACGCATTCCGGTAACGGAGCACAACGTCGTATTCCCCCGCTACATCAGCATTCACGGCAAACCGCAGCACCCCGTCCCCATGAAAAGCCTCTGTCCCGGCATACGCAGCATCCTTAGCTACGGGAACGAAGCTCCATAGCGCAGCCTGTGCTCCAGCCGCTCCCAGTTGAACTCCTGCCTCCCCGTAAGTAAGCGCAGATTGCTTATCTGCACTTAACAGCAGCCGGTATCCCAGCTTATCCTGGATAGTCCACTGCGAGTCTTCCTTGACACCGGAATCCACGAGGACAATAGCGCCTTCTTGATCGCGAGCAAGATAATGCCCGGTCTTAACGTTCATCACCCGGTTCCGGCCATTGAAATCCTGCACCAGCCACTGCGCCTGGGCGGGACTTGTAGAAGCATCGGCATAAACCAGCTTGCCGTCCTTTTCCGCCACGAATGTGCCGTCCATTCCTTGCGGTGCGATGGTAATGATATTCGTGTCGTTCTGAACCGGTGTAGCCGTATCCGTGTTTCTGGCTTCACCTTCCGGCATGCCGAAGTCCTGCGGTGCAGCTTCCAGGGTCCACTGCAATGAGGCCTCAGTGTCCAGCAGCAATGCACGCTCAGCATATCCCGTCTTGTTCTGTAGATGGATGTACTCATCGTTATATTCACCGTAGAGACTGCGGACGGTATAATGCTTGGCATCCGCAGCGAGACTGATATCCCATGCTGAAGCGCCGGTATCCGCCGGATCACCGCCGGTACTCTCCAGGAATGAGTAATCACTATTCAAAGTAATATAGTGGCCCGTGGCCCGATTCACGATATATTGCTGCCCTTCATTCGTAACGATGCTCCAGTGCGAGTAGCCGTTATCTGAAGCAGGTTGGCCGTATAGGACCACGCCGTGTTCGTTCTCGTACAGGTAATCTCCGGTGCCTGCATTTTTGAACCGGACAGGGGTGACTGGAAGAGGCGGTACCGGTTCGAAAACAGGTTCAGCAGTAAACTGCGCACTGTTTCTGGTGGGGGCATCCGCAGCCTTGCTAATCCGGATTACCGGATAGCCGTTATCATCAGCGGCGCCATACAGGTAATGGCCTGCCCAGGCACTTTTGAAGGTAGTCCGTCCGGATTCCTGCATATCAACTATCCATCTGATGCTTGCCCAGACGTCATATACCGTCTGCTCAGTCCGGACAGGAGCCGGCGGTTCTTCCTGTTCAATCACCGCCCCCAGACTCTCCAGAGAGATGAACCTGCCGGTCCCTCTATTCTTAATCTTTACCGCACCATTGCTGCCCGGGATATCGATCAGCTGCCAGACGAAGGAATCGTCTCCGGGAATAAGCTCTCCGTACGTAGCCTGACCGACCGTCGGATCAGCAGCAGCAGCACCGCCACCTGCACTAAGCGGGGGCTCTTCTTCCAAACCAGCCTTCTCCGCTATATCCTCCAGGTCTCCGCCAGCCTGATCCTGCGGATCATATACATCCTCTGTAACGGTATCATCATTAACCGGAAGCGTAACCTTCAGCACAGGAGCAGGAACAGCATCATCCTTAAGATACTGATCTTCCCCGTTCACTCCATCCAGCTTGAAGCGGAACAAATCATGTTTCTTCTCGGTTACGGGTACGAACGTCCACTTGGGACTGCCCCAATCGGGATTGATCACCCCATATTCGGCATATTTGGTCAGATTCTGCAAAGAAATATACTTCAGCGGATGCTTATTTGGCTCCTTATCCAGCACATTGGCAATAACATACGTGCTGTCTCCGGTATTTCTGCCAGTCCAGATGTACGCCGGGTCCACATTATCCTTACTGCCAAGCGGAGCCACTGAAATATGACCATCCGGCATCTGCGCTACATTCATGTAGTGGCCTGTTTTTTTATTCTTGAAAAGCTTGCGGCCGTTGTACTTCTCAATCAGCCACTGGTCTGACCCATCCTCCTGCATATTGCCGTATTTCAGCACACCGTCGCTGCTCTCATACCAGTAGAAGGACTGCCAGGTATTCTGGATCCTGAAGTAGTGCAGGGCCCCGTCTGCCGGCATATTCGGATCAAGCAGCTGCCACTGGGCGGACAGCGAAGTGGCATCAGAGCCGGCGCCGGCTTGCGCGCCTCCCAGCTGAGCCAGATATATCCCCGGAGTCCCTACATTCTCAATCGTCTGGTAGTCATCATAATCATCCGATTCATTGAAATCCCACTGATCAGAAGGCAGACTACTATTCATCGTCACGGCAGCAGCGATACCATCCGCATAGTTCAGATAATGTCCGGTTGCTGCATTGCGGATGCGTTTATGGCCGTCATAGTCCTCGGCAATCCATTGATAGACCATTCCGTTCAGGCCGCCTGCGCCAATGGTCCCGTGCCCCAATTGACCGGCAGCTGCCGCTTCATAGAGAAAATCCGTTGCAGACTGTTCATCCGTATAGGTGCCCAGCCGCACCGGCTGCGAACCAATGAACGGAACAATCCGCCACTGTGCACTGGGATTACCCGGTCCGCCCGTCCAAGTATTGGAGCGGACATTATTGTCCGTAGGAAACTGGGCGTTTAACCATAAAGAACCGCCGCCCTCGGTCAAGCCATAGTTCCGGTAAGCCACATACCCCATTCCTTCTGTCCCGGGTGCGGCTTCCTGAATCCATTCACTTAAGCCCGGCTTCACCGGATCAATTACCGTTACCTGAAGCCCGGCCCAGGTAATCTCGTTCTGCCCCAGAAAGTGGCCTGTCTCCAGATTGCGGATCCGAAGGCTTCCCGCATCTGTCCCCTCTTCAAAGATCCAGAGTGCGGCCCTATTGCTGGACGGCTGCTCTCCATAGAGGGCATTGCCTTGCTTATCCTCATACATGACCTGACCCGGGCGGAAGCGGCTCTCCAGCCGCACACTAAGTGCGGTATCAAGGTCTACAAAAGTCCACTGCGGACTTTCAAATGTAATGTTGATATCCGCGCTGGCCTGGGCATAACCCAGCTGATTCTCCTCATGGATGACCAGCTTGCTCTCCGGAGCGGTTGCACTGCGGATGACCATATAGCCGGCTCTGTTTGAAGTATCTATCAGCCATTGGTCAGCAGTGCTCCCCCCGCCCGGGGCAGCAGCTGCCTTGAGTGAATCCTCTTTGCCCGCATTGCCTTCAAGCGTAATGAAGTGGCCTGTCTTCACATTCTGAATCCGTGACAAGCCCCCCTCCGTCGCCACGGTCCAGTGGGAAGAGGTGTCAGCCGGATTGGTCATCCCGTAGCGGACAACGCCTTCACTGGTCTCGTACAAAAAATTGTTTTTCCACTTGTTCTTGATCAGAACGGTGCCTGTAGGAATTTGCGCTGCACCTGTCCCCCCGATACCGTCTGCATGAACGAACCCGCCGGCTCCCTGCAGGCTCAGGGTTGGAAAAAACAGCAACAGCGCCAGCAGACCCGCGACCGCGGACCTGAATCGTTTCATAAGTGCGCCCCCTCTAACTAAAATGGACTTCTTGTTCATCTTAGTGTGGTAACGCTTACAAGACGATGTGTGATTTTATCCATCCACAGGTGTATTTGTACGTACATGCTTAAGGCGGGCTGTAGCCGCTGTAATTGACAAAAGTCCCGGTTCGCAGGATAGTTAACTCATTCAGCCGCCAAGTTGTCCATACTTGAACGGATGGAACTAATTCTACGGAGGCATTCATGAATAACAAGATCGAACAACCTCGAATCCCGGAACCGGAGCTTTTGCTGCCGCAGCAGATTCATTCTCTGTCTTCCAAAGACGAATTCAGCCGCTGCCTCATTTCAGGTTCCCTCATTGAATATCAGGACGCCGCCAGAGTTTCTTTTGACAAAACCATCTTCAAGAACGTCACCATTACTGAATCTTCCTTACACGGAATTGAGCTTACCGACGTCATCTTCGATCATTGTGACCTGTCCAATGTGGATTTCAGCGATGCCTTCATGCACCGGACAGAATTCAGGGATTGCCGGCTGATTGGCACGGACTTCACGAGATCGCGGTTTCAAAATGTATCGGTGACCGGGTGCATCGGGGAGTTCGCGGTGTTCAGGTTTGCGAATTTCAAAGGAGCGTCCTTCGAGCGCTGTTCGCTGATCAGCGCGGATTATTATCAGTCCAGCCTAAGCGGCCTTTACTTCTCTGAATGCAATCTGGATCAGGCCACACTGGCCGGGTGCAAGCTGAAGGATATTGACCTGAGCGATTGCGAATTCACCGGCCTAGTGGTTGACCTCCAGGATCTGGACGGCTGTGTAATCTCGGCGGAGCAGGCGGCTTCATTCGCCGGACTGCTGGGACTCGTGATTAAATATTAAGTAGCCGGACTCCCGTCTGCCTCCAGGGTGACCAGCTTCAGCTTGCCCGAACATTTCCCGCAGCGGTAACGCTTCGGATCGGCTCTGCGTTTGCGCAGATATTCGGTGGCACAGGCCACGCACACCAGCTTGTACCGGTAAGGCTGTGGCTTACGCGCCTTGGCTCCCGGCAGTGTCTGGCAGTAGCGGCTGCCCCCGACCCGGGCGAGCAGTGTTTTGAAATCATCATCCCGGTGCATATATCCCCGCTTCGCCAGATGCAGATGGTAGTGGCAGAGCTCATGCTTAATAATCTTCTCCGTCTCCTCCCGGCCGTGGATGGCAAGCTGCTGGGGATTGATCTCTATATTATGGCTTTTGGTAAAATATCGTCCGCCCGTTGTCGTAAGTCTGCTGTTAAAGCTGGCTGTATGCCGGAAAGGCACGCCGAAGCTGTTCAGTGACACCTGCTCGATCCACTGCTGCAGCTCTTCGTTGCTCATACTTATCATAACGCTCCTTCACGGCTCCTCTCCTTAAGGAAATAAGATCTCTACTTGAATTGTAACTTGCCCATAGGCTACACTGTCAAGAAGGAAGACAAGTCCGGAGG
Source organism: Paenibacillus sp. FSL R5-0912 (assembly GCF_000758605.1). Classification (NCBI taxonomy): domain Bacteria; kingdom Bacillati; phylum Bacillota; class Bacilli; order Caryophanales; family Paenibacillaceae; genus Paenibacillus; species Paenibacillus sp. FSL R5-0912. The sequence continues at coordinate 1,359,694 of NZ_CP009282.1, read as the reverse complement.
GAGAATGAGTTATGCCGAAAATGCGGTATGTAATTTTGCAGCAGGATCAGGAACTGCAATTCGTGGAGATGCCGGAGGAGTATGCTTACCAGCTGAGCGCCCTCAATCTTCGCCTGAATAAAGAAATTGACAAGCTGACTGCGGAGAATGTACCCGGTCTGCCGCGGGCGATTGCCGAGTGCGATTCCCTGGAGCTGCTGCGTCAGGAGCATCACCTGGAGTCCGGACTGGCCTATATCAACCGTCTGGAAAATGCTTTTGCCTCTATACAAGAGACTGAGTATCCGCTGATCTCGTTATTAACGGAAATCCGCGCGCTGCAGGCCCAGCTGGAGCAATGGTACGAAGAGGAAGAGGAAAGTGTGCAGTAGCTAGCAGTTGTATGGATCGAGCTGTACGGCTAATTACCACCTGTAAATGAATGCTGCTGCCGCACCTTTGGGCGGCCTTCTCCATATGCTATCTGTACATAGGATGCATGCCAGAGGAGGGGTACCCTTGCCGCAGTGGCTTTGCCAACAGCTCATGAAGGCTTATTTCAAGAAAGACCGCCGTCAGATCAAACTGCTGAATGAATGCTGGTTCTTTTACCGGAATTCTGCCGAAACCCGTGAATTCATCACCAAAGACGTATAGGTATTATTCCGCATTATATCCGTAAGCGCCAAAAGGGAGTGACCGCGCAGCCGTAGAAATCATGGCTGTGAGGCACTCCCTTTAACATATATATCCAGGCCGGATTCTGTTGCTTAGAACATCGGGAATACATACTTCACCAGGAAGAACAGCAGTCCAAAAATGATGATAATATACGCGGCATATTTAATAAAGGTGGATGCGACGAGACTGGAATCGGATTTCTTGTGTACCTCTGTCCGTTCGACCTCAATGCTTCTATCCTTGGTATTCGGTTCCATCTTCAATCTCTCCTCTCGGTTCGTTAGCTGTATGTCTTCCATTAACCCCCGTGTTTCGGACTGAAACAAAAAGAAACGGCGCCGTCCTAAGGGACAGCATCCGTTTCTGCTGAAAATCAGCTTTTAGTCAAAACTGCGTTGGCCCGGCCAGGAGCCCTGCAGCTTGCGGACCAGTACGATCTGTCCGGTATGGTAGGAATCATGCAGAATCAGACTCATCACTTCTTCGCCCGGTGCATGTCCGGAGCCGCCCCATTCATAAGCGCCTTCCTCAAGGGCCACAATAATCTCCCGCAAAGAGGCATGAACGGACTTCAGCTTGGCAACTGCCTGTTTCCACGCCTCTTCCCCGCTCTCCGTTACCGTAAACGTAGCATCATTGCTCTCAAGATCAGGCAATTTCTCCAGGCCCTTAAGCTTGCGCAGCAGACGTTCCTTATAATAAGTCAGATGGTTGACGGTCTCCCAGATAGAATTGCCCGCTGCCCCCTCCGGCTTCCAGCTTGCCTGTTCACTAGTCACACCTTCAAGCGCGTCTTTAAGCGGCGGCTGCCAATCCTCAACATCCATCACATAATCCCAGTTCTCCACCAGAACATCGCTAATCTTATTTTGCATATTTCACCCTCCTAAAAGTTTTGCGGAGCCTATGCACCTCGAGTTTCTTCGCAGTAAGGCAAGCTTCGAAATCATCAGCTTCGTTTCTCGGAGCATTCGCTCCCTGATTACAGAGCTTAGAAAATCCGAATTTCGTAACGGTTAAACAACCTTAATGAAGGTTACATTAGCAATGTAGCATATTTGCCGAAGCGCTTCAAGTAACTAGCAAAACTTATTTTTAACTGTTACAATCAAAGGAAACATCACGGTGAAAGGAACGATGAAGCTTGCTGTGGGAGGATTTCATTAACAGCTACTGGCGGAATTGGCGGACAGGCGACCGGAGCAAGGACCGGGACAGGCTGGATGAACCGGAGTGGCTGGCAGAATGGCTGGCGGCACAGAAATTACCTGCGGCAGGACCGATTCTGCCGGTTGAACTGGAGCGGCTGAAGCAGTTGCGCGGATTATTATGGGACGAGGTACAACGGCTGGTACAGGGACAACCTACGGAAAACGCTCTGCTGGTACAGCTGAATCAATATATGAGCAACGGGCCTGTTCTGCGGAAAGTAGTCTGGGGTACCGGCGGCGAAGCCGGGATTTCATTGCTCCCCCAGCGTGCAGACTGGGAGCAGATTATGGCGGAGATAGCGGCTTCTTTTGCCGAAGCATTAATGGAGAAGGAGTCCTCACGCTTCCGGATCTGCGGGAATCCCGATTGTCTCTGGGTCTATTACGACGATACCCGCAACCGCTCGAAGCGCTACTGCGATGACAAGATGTGCGGCAATCTGATGAAGGTCAGACGGTTCCGGGCGCGGAAGAAGGCTGCGGAGGATGAAGGCCCGCCCGGATAACACCCCGGTTATAGAGCGCAACCGTGCAGGCTACACCACAATCAGCTGGGTCAGCGGAGTGAGGGTCTTATTCTTACCGGAATGCTTAGCCGTGTAGAGCAGATTATCAACTTCTTCAAACAGCTTTTCTTTGGTGATCCCTTCGGAATAGCTCTGGAGGCCGATACTAACGGTAACTTCCCGGCCTTCCATTTCCTCATGGAATGTTTCCGACAGCTTCTGGCGGATACATTCTATCCGCTCATATGCTTCCTCAAAGGTCTTCTCAAACAACAATATGGCGAATTCCTCACCGCCGTAACGTGCGGCGATATCCGCTGGAGAGATGAATTCCTTAATCACTTTCGCGACCCTCGCCAGCACAATATCCCCTGTACGATGTCCATATTTATCATTAACCAGCTTGAAATTGTCTATATCAATCAAGGCCAGATGAAACGGCGCACCCTGATTCCCATACTCCAGCGCTTTGTCGTAGAACTCATGGAAGGAGATATGATTGTACAGGCCGGTCAGCGCATCCGTAGTGGACAGCTTGCGGATCACCGCATTCTCGATCATCAGATTCTGCTTGGCGGTCAGTGTCGCTTCCAGATCACTCGCCAGCTCCCGCCCGTTAATAATAATAATGCCGGCTACCAGCGTGCCCACCAGCAGAAATAGCGGAATGGCAATCAGATCGAAATCATTCAGATAATATTGGAACCAGTAATCCCAGCGGTAGAGAATGAAGAACGCAGCCGCCTGCAGGGCAGACGTAAATAAGGTCAGATCCAGCCGGAAAAAGATCGCCGACGCAAAAATCGGCAGCAGCATCAGCGCCCCGATAATCCGGATATCCATATTCAGATGGATAATCATCATGGCAATAATGGTCCCGGACACAAACAGCAGGACAAAGGAATATTTTGGCGCAATCGCATCGACGAACTGGGTCACCCCGACAACCGCACTCATCAGCAGCGTCGGATAGAGCAGGACATCATAATAAAATTCATACGGTCCCATAGGGTATGTAAGAAACAGAAAGGCCCAGAGCTGCGCAGCAAAATGCAGAGCAATCACGAGCCAATAGGTACGCAAAAAACGCTTGATCCACTTGGCCTGCCGCTGTGCGGAAGTATCCGAGGGGCCCATGAAATCTCTTAATCTCAAACCATTCACCCGCTGCACGTAGATTTGATCAACACATTTCTGCTATTTTAACATGTATGGATCTGGTGCGATACTCACTTGCGGGATATGTACTATTATGGGGGATGCATGCCTGTATAGAGCGTGACTGCACGTGCTGAGCAGTAGACGCAAACTGTGCAGTAAGGAGGAAAATTATGGTGAGAAAACTTAGCCTATCGCGGCAGCTCTAAACGAAAACCAAAGCCATAGACTGCCGCTGTGTTGTTGTTTCACTAACGTTTCTCGTTAGGTTGGCGAAGTTCCCACCACCATGTCTAAATATTTCTTTAAGTCATCTTTGGCGTGTGAATTACTAGTCCAAGCTCCTAAATTCCAACTCATATATCTAAGTCCCAGGTAGCGGGAGGCGATTGCATACATTTGATTGAAATGATCATAAGAAAATTCTATGCTTTTATCAGCCAGTAGCCCCTTGTAATCCTCAATTTGTTCCGAGGTACCACAACGCAGAGGGATATCTAAAAATAAAGAGCCATACCTAGCTTCTTCCCAATCAATAAAAAGTACGTCAGTATTGTTATGTACCAATACATTTCCTGGATTAAGGTCGTTATGAATTAATGCTTGGCTGCTTTCATCATTTATTAAATGTTGAATATCCTCGAAAATCGTATTAGCTACAGCTTCCACAAAGGGGATGTAATCCCCGAAGATGTCTATAAACTGTTCGTTTCTCTTAGCAGCTTGCCATTGGGGTTTCCACCGCTCGTATATCATCTTTTCTATATGTAAGCTGTCTACTTCAGGTAACCATGAAAGTTCTCTCCTTTGGCCAAAGTTAGAGGCGTGAATGTATGATAGTGCCTTCGTTTCACTTTTCTGAAGTAACCTAACATTTATGTTTCTATAGTTTGTTTGATAATCAACATCCTGTATACAAATAAGAAACCTTTCATCTAATTCAGAACCATCGGAATAAGAAAAAGGTACACTTGCTCTTTGGGAGTAAAGCCTCGTCAGTACCTGACGTTCAATCCTGGTTGCATATTTTGAAACAAGGGACAACTTCGATGTTTCGTCAAGTACTTTTATTAGTACACTATGGCGCATTAACTCAACTGCTTGTGAGCCCATACTGATAGGAGTGCTTTCAATGCTTAAAACTTCTGCTTTAGGGTCCATATATTTCTTTGCAGTCTCTTGTAACAATTTTAGGAGATTGTTATTTATTAAAGCCAAGTTGCTCACCCAATCATGTAATATTTTACCTAAATGTACCACAATCCTTAGTTTCAATGTGAGAAAAGTTTTAGACCTTTTGCTCCACTAATCTGCCTGTTAGCTTAATGCCTTCGACGGCTAATATTTTATATTCTTATGAGAAGTGGTTCCGTTAGTTATTACGCAGTACGAAGAGGTAACGCCAGTAAGATGCAAAGAAAAAACCGGCAAAAGTGCCGGTAGATTATCCAATGTATCATTAAGCCTACTAACGATCTTGTCAATCAACAATATTTCTGATCTTAATTAGCTCGTTAATAAAATAATCAAGTTGATTCTTAGTTGATTTAATAGAAGCAGTACGACTATTTTTTTTGGTTTTATAATCCTGTTTTAAAGCATCTAACGCTAATCCGGCAGCCAGCGCCGCGATTCCGTCACCTAATGCAGCAATAGAGCCTCCAATAAAAGCCAACTGGGCAATTTCAATATCGCGTAGGTCCTTATCAATGGCCAATTTCTGTACCTCCTCTTCTCATCTGTACTAATATATGTTCGCGATCACATGTTGTTAAAAAAGGTATTCCGAACATATGAACATACGAAGATGCAAAGAATTGAAGATATGATTTCAATCCACGTTTCCGCATGGGGAGTGACCTAAGCTACTGGCTGCTCTAGAAGAGGCACAACAAATTATAATCTACGATCCCGCACGGGGAGCGCGACAAGTACATTTATATCACAGAGACACAGGCAGTCGGATTTCAATCCACGCTCCCCACACGGAGTGCGACAGTGGAAATCCGCATAATCTATGCTTCCCCCGCATCAATTCTCTATTTTTTCATTAAACTATACGAGAAAAAGTATACATCAATCATTGACTTTTGATAAACACTCTTTATTCCTTATGGGTTCGACAAAGTCCGAGGTGCGAAGGACCCGGGGATTTCATGGGGCTTGGCATTCACAGCGAGCAAGGCCCTTCGTTCAGCCATTTGGTTCGTCTCGATTATCTTTCCCAAAGATTGATCCCTGCCTTCTTGTGCTATAATCGTTCACAAAGTCAAACCATTAATGAAGGGGACGATCTTCAGGAAGCTTCCATGCCTGAAATAAAAGAGGAGGGTGACTCTTAAATGGAACATTTCGTTTTGAATAATGGTGTGATGATGCCGAAGATTGGTCTGGGTGTGTATAACATCAAAGATAATAATGAAGACGCTGTACTGTGGGCGCTCAATAACGGGTATCGGCATCTGGATACGGCGGCAGCTTACCGCAACGAGGAGCTGATCGCCAGTGCCATCCGGAAATCAGGCGTAAACAGAAACGATCTCTTTATTACAACCAAAGTATGGAGTACTGATCTGGGGCGGAAGACCCGTCAGGCGTTTGAGACCAGTCTGCAAAAACTGCAAACCGATTATATTGATCTTTATTTGATCCACTGGCCAGCCAAAAACTATCTGGAGAGTTGGCATCTAATGGAGTCTCTATACAAAGAAGGAAAGATCAGGGCCATTGGAGTCTCTAATTTTGAGCAGCATCATCTGGAAAAGGTCATGATGCAGGGAACGATTATACCTGCTGTGAATCAGATCCAAACGAACCCGCTTCTGCAGCAAGGTGCGCTTCATGAATTCATGGGTAAGCATGGTATCCAGCATGTTGCCTGGAGTCCCTTTGGACACGGGAACAAGCAGATGCTTGCCCACCCTGTACTAACCGAAATTGCAGCCAAATATGATAAAACAGCGGCGCAAGTCATCCTGAGATGGAACCTTGGGCGGGATATCGCAGTGATTCCGAAATCGGTTACTCCCGCAAGGCTGAAACAAAATATGGAAGTGTTTGATTTTGCGCTGTCTGACGAAGAGATGAACCAAATCTGTGCCCTGGAACAAAATAAAAGAGGCTTTGTCGATCCTCAAAACAAATTTTACCTATGGACAACCCGCTTTATCCCATTGTCATAACTATCATTAACAAAGTAATGTTTATCTCCCGCTTTAGATTTTTCTACACCAACTGCAACATTTCCCCTCTAATAACCATCATAGTATATAGAGGTGATGCACAATGAGAACAACTAATATTATAAAGCGCGCAAAAAAAATGAGCATCGCGTGCGGAATCCTGGCTGCCAGCTTGTCGTTTGGAGCATCCGCTTTTGCCTTTTCTGATCTGAACGGACATTCTGCCGAACCCAAAATCAATGCGCTGCATGATGCCGGTGTGATTAACGGTATAACCAGTGATCTTTTTGCTCCTAACGCTAAAGTAACCCTGGCGCAAGGCGTTCAATTTCTCGTCAAAGGGCTGGCGCTGACACCAAGGGCGGATATGGGCAACACCCCTTCTACAGCCAGCAGTTTTTTTGACAATGTAAAAGATAATGCCTGGTATGCTTCCTCTTTCCTGGCCGCCAAACAGAGCGGTTTGACTCTGGCACAGAATGCCAATCCGAATGCAAACCTGACCCGCGCAGAATTCGCTCATCTGCTCACGGAAGCCTTGCAGAGTAAAGGTAATTTTGCCGTTACCAAAATGTATTTCATGGTTGAGGATGGCGACAAGCTCTCTTCTGATGTCATGAACAGCCTGCAAATTCTGCTGAACACGAAGGTTATTACGCTGGACAACGGAAAATTCCGCCCGGCGGATATCATCACCCGCTCCGAGGCTGCTGTTATGGTTCATGATGCCGCTGAGTTTGCAGCACGGGCCATCAACCAAGACGATACAGTAATTGAGCCTTCTGAACCAGAACCGGTTCCGGTTAATCACTACGTTTCCAATGTTGTCCTGGAAAAAGCTGCTGAAGGCGTTAATAAAGCCACCATCACCGTCGATAATCTGCCTAATCCCGGCTACGGCCTGGCGGTAGAGCGCATCGAATTCACCAGTCCCACCAAAGCAGTGATCTACTTCAAAATAACCCTGCCCGATCCGGATATGATGTACCCGCAAGTCATCACCAAAGGGACGGTCTCCACTTATCTGCCCGAAGGCTACACTGCTACAGCAGAGCCTGTTATGGGATCGCGTTGGCTGCAGCCGGCAACCGATGTTGAGTGATTAATTTGTGAAGCAAGGCTAATTGTAAAAATAATTACAAATAAAGTAAATAACAGATCATGCCTGCCTTCCGGGACATGATCTGTTTTTTACTTCCACGTATTCCATGTTAGGAAACCTGAGATGACTCGCCGTAAGCCTTTAGAGCGTCTCAGCCAATTTCTGAATCTTTGAGCGGGAAATTAAATATATAGGACCCATTGTTGCTATTTTGCCGTCTTTTACTCGTATAGCGCTCTCTTGTTCTGCCGCATATACATCAATCTCTTCAGACAAAGGGAACAGGTAGCCTCGAACAAACGTGGCGTAGTCACGTTGAGAATGGGATTCATAGGCAAAAGGATCAAAGCCAATTCCCTCATAAATCGTACTTGTTTCAACTTCATCGCCAGTGTTATCCAGGCTTAACCATTTGGCAGCCATGTTTAACGCACCGGCGCTGGCACCCAGTATAACGGCATCGCTGTTCTTAATAACATCTAATAATTCATAATCCGTCAAAAAATCGCTCTGCAAAGCAGGATACCCACCGCATAAAAAAATGACAGAAGCGTTGTGAATGAACCTCTGGGCATCCTCCTTCTGCATACGGTAATCAATGAAATGATATTCATTTAGCTTGATAGAGCCATGTCCATTCAGAAATATCATCAAAGTTAATTTGCTCATCTGTATAACCAGACGGGTCAGCGCTAATCATGACAAGCGATTGTCTGTCTTGTATATCCTCATGCAAACAATGGACCAGCTTCTCTGGAAAATAATTATTAAACCAACTGAAATAGTAGTGAGCACTCAAACTTAGATACCTCCATATGTATTATTTACATCCTATGAACACTTTTCATAAATTCAATCCTACATTACCATAACCTAGAATTGTAGTATGTGGAATATGTTTGCACGTTAAACTGCCCGTTAGATGATGTATGGCGAGGAAGGAGCGAGGAGTTTAGGACGATTTTTTTGTAATCATCTTCTTAATTGTCGTCTTTGGAATTGTTGTGTTGGTTCTTTATATTGAATCTAAATCTTGAGCAGTATCAATATCCTTAAGAACCGCTGTTCCAAATTCCTGAATGTCTTTAATACTGCTGTAATAAGTAAATACTTTGCCCGAAGAATAAATTGTAATTAAATACATCTCTTTATCAGATTGCTGAGTCCATTTCCATTCAAACGATTCATCATAATGTGAAAAATAACCATTGTATGAGATCACGGGAAAATTAATAAGCATTTCAATGAATTTATTTAAGGTAAAGTTCGTCCATCCTATTTGACTATCTATAATACTTCTATTCTCAGTATTTGAAACAATAAATCTACAGCCTTGATCAGGTCTCACATCACGATAAATAAATTCCAAATCCAAAAATTTATTATTGTCATAATGGTCTTGTAATTTAGCCACAGTAATACCCCCGTTAACAGTTAAAGGACTATGCAAATCTATAATCGATTGTTCACTGATTAAAAACAATATCAACTATAAAAATGCCTAGTCCAATAACTAATAATTATATTATCTAAAAGTAAATGTTGAAGGCTTCCAACGACCTGCATTAACTCTATTTGGCATAGTATTATCATTGTCAACGTAAGTGGTAATTATGATGTTGTCAACCAAAGATAAGACAACGGTGAGTTTGCTACCAGGGTCATACATTATTCTTGATTGCCCTAGAACATCTTCAAATTTTAAAACTCTTAACATTGATACTGCAGTTTCGGATAATATATTATCTAACATTATTTCTGTAATACCTCGTGCAACAGCTTGTTTAATTGCATGATTTTTGAGAGTAGTTGTAACGTTTTTCTTTGTTGCAGTTACAACAACGTCATCTGCATTTTTAGCAAGAAGTTTAAAAACAACTTTTACTAAACTAACAATACCAGCTCTTGCTTGAGGATCAGATTCGTTTTGATTGATTTGACTTTTTTGATATTCCAGCAACCCTTCTTCATAAGGATCGCTACTTATAACTTGGACGTTTGTTGCCGCTTGATCAGTGACATTTGCTGAGGAAGAAGATGCGAATGCGAAAATTGGGTTTATACTAATTGCGAGAGATAGAGAAACTGCAATGAATTTAAAATATTTACTCAATTTCAACAAAATAGCACCTCGATTAAATATTAGTAGATTGGCCAATCTCAAAACCTATTCTATCTCATAAAAAATGGAAAGTCAAAATTTGAGATAATTTCCAATTGGATACTCAATTAGTGGTAGGATATTATACATCCCCTTATGAAGCTGGCTACTAGTGCCCTTTCCGAGATTATAGTTGTTGGGACAACGGGTAATTTTACGTAAATCCAACTCTCTCGAGGTGAGCGGTATGACTATTTTTGTTCGTACTTACTCAGGAATAAGGCACCTGCCTCCTTCGGATTGCCTGCAAGGGAGCCGATCCGGTTCGGGTCCGTCGAACTTTACTTATTCTGGCCTCTGCTCAAAAAATGAAAGTCCGACCTTAAGGCTGGCGAAAATTCCTGGTTGGCCAAATTTACCAGATTCACTTAAACCCGAAGATTTTATTAGGGCTTCCTAGGGTTTATATCCCCACGCACAAGTCTTCCCTCCTAAGTATGAAAAACCGTCATTAGAAGAATCAGCAAACCGCTGATCAGCCCGAACAGTTCGAGTGCAAACATTCGGGAACGTTTTTTCCGGAAAAATAAAATAGAGGGATGGGCCAGACCAGCCGTCATATACAGGAGTGACAGCAGCAGGCCGAAGCTAAGCAGTGAAAATATGGGGTTATCCGCCTGGGGCACACCGAGGAAAATGACCAGCAGTATGAGCGCAGTCAGCAAGTAGAGGAACCAACGGGTAAACCGGATAACTGGTCCGGATTGTACCGGGAGAGTGTTATCAGGGGCTTGCTGTTCACGGGTATGCTTCTCCAGTGCCCGCCGGAACTCCACTGGATTCTCGCTTCGCATTCGCTGCATTTGGTTCGCATTGTCGATTCGCCGCTTCAGGCTTCTGAACATGCGGTTCACTCCTCTCCACTGCTGCTTCTCTCGTTATACTATGCTACTGATTCTCACGCCCTGCCTATTTCTCTACCCATCCTACCCCTGCAGCGCCTTCCGCACGCTCAGAATATACTTGGCCTGATCCAGCGGGTTCACGCCCCGGCGGGTACGCTCAGCAGTGACGTCCGGCGGGCACGGTTCATAGCCGGCAAAAAAGGAAGTAAACGTGCTCCGCCCCTTCGTGTAGGAGCTTAAGGTCACAGGATACTCTAGCGAGGTTGCCAGTGGCAGCCTGCCTTCAATGATCATCCGATCGCCCTGCAGCACGGGCGGCTCAAAGGTGCCGCGCATCTGCACAAGGTCGTTCATCACACGGCCGCCGTTCTCCTCAGGCACGACGATGCGCACCTGCAGGACCGGCTCCAGCAGGCTGGTGCCGGTATGGGCCAGCCCATCCATGATGGCCATGGGCGTAGCCACGGCAAAATCCAGCGGATGGGTATGCCACACATGGTGGTTCCCCTCCACCAGTGTGATCTTGAGGTCGGTAACCTCCCACCCGCGCAGACCCTGCTGCAGCGCCTCCGGCACGCGGCGGGCCGTCTCGTTCTGGTATTGCGGCAGCAGATCGGAGCTGCGCACCAATGATTCATAGACGAGGCCGCTGCCCGGCGGGCCGGGCTCAATCTGGAACCTCAGAATCGCCCAGCACGGCTTCGGCATCAGGTAGGCAACGTAGCCTTCCCCTGCGCGGCTTGGCGTTTCGCGGTAGATCACCGACGGCGGGCCGAAGGTGACCTTCAGCCCGAATCGTTCCTGCAATACACTATCCAGGATCTCCAGCTGGATCGGCCCCATCACCTTGATATGCAGCTCCCGTTCCTCCTGCAGCCACTGGGTATCCAGCAGCGGGTCCTCGTCGGCCAGCTCCTGAAATGCGGCAATCACCTTATGGTCGTCGGCATCCGCTCCCCAGAAGACACGCACGGTCAGCAGCGGCACGGCAAGCTTCGCCTCCTGCGGAATGGCCTCCGGCCGGCCCAGTACATCGCCGATCCGCACGCCGGACAGCCCATAGACTACAGCGATGTCACCCGCTTCCAGCGCCCCCACATCCTCGGTGCGTCCGCCTTCGACCTTGCGGATCTGCGTCACCTTGCCCTGAACCTCCTGCGTATAATTCATCACCGTGTCCCGGTTGCGGATAGTTCCTTGATAGAGGCGCACGAAGGCCATGCGGCCCATGCTTTTGTCACGCTGGATGTTGTACACGATGCCGGACACAGGCTGCTCCGCATCCCCGCCCGCGCGGGGGAAATACTGCGTCATGGCATCGAGCAGCGCCGTGACACCGAGACCTTTGGCCGCTACGCCATACACCAGCGGATACATTCTTCCTGCAGCCGTCCGAACGGCCAGCTCTCTTTTCCACCGCGCCAGATCTGCCGTACCGCCCGCCATATACAGCTCCAGCAGCTCTTCATCCCGCTCCGCGAGCGCTTCCAGCAGCTCTGTCCGCGCCGCCGCGTCTGCGCCTTCACTCCACAAATCCGCCGCCCCTATGTATTCCCGTTCCCTATAGAAGGGCTGCTGCACAGGCACAATATCCCCGGACAGATAGGTCCGCGCCTGTGTTAGCACAGCGGCTGGATCCGCGCCAATCCGGTCCATTTTATTCACGAAGATGAGCGTCGGAATTCCCAGCTTACGCAGCGCATTCCAGATCATCTCGCTCTGTGCCTGCACGCCCTCCACTGCTGACAGGATCAATACCGCACAATCCATCACCCGCAAGCTGCGTTCCACCTCGGACAGGAAATCCACATGCCCCGGGGTATCTACCAGGTTAATCTGCACTCCCCGCCATGTAAACGAAGCCAGAGCCGCCCGCACCGAAATTCCCCTCTGCCGCTCAACCTCCATGGAATCCGTCAACGCCGTTCCGCTGTCCACACTGCCAAGTGCGCGAATCCGCCCGCTCTCATACAAAATATGCTCCGTCGTAGTCGTCTTCCCCGCATCCACATGGGCAAAAATCCCCACGTTGATCCGTTCAATCTCCTGCTGCTGAATCATCTATGTTCTCCTGTCATGAGCTGAATTTATGAATGGCCCGATAGTAGTTGAATCCGTTTACTGACTCTGCTTCAAGTGTACAGCCAAATGCCGCTAATGTTCAATCGTTAAGCACTTTCCCGGATGACAGTCCTCCCGTCTGCTGATACTACCCTCAACGAACGAGTCTTCTGCAATTAGGGTACAGACGAACATCACTCAGCCTAACTAATATTTTTCAGCTTAATCAGATCTGCCTGCAACATTTCGGCCCCTTTAGCCATCTAAGAGTATAAGAGGTGAGGCACAATGAAGAATAAATCATTCCAGAAGCGCGCTACAAAAATCACTCTAGCGTGCAGCATTCTGGCTGCAACAGTATCATTCGGAGCATCGGCTTCCGCCTTTTCGGATATGAAAGGCCATGCTTCCGAATCCAAAATTAATGCACTTCATCAAAATGGCATCATTAACGGAATTACCAGTGATAGGTTCGCACCGAAATCCAAGCTGACTTACGCCCAAGGCCTGCAGTTCATCGTCAGCGGCCTCAAGCTGTCTCCGCAGAATACTACCGGCAGCAAAGCCAGCGATTACTTCGACAAGGTAAAAGATAACGCATGGTATGCCTCCGCATTCGTGGCTGCCAAGCAAAGCGGATTGTCTCTGGACAAGTCCATCGACCCCAATGCGGCAATGACGCGGATCCAGTTCGCTCATTTGCTGACCCAGGCGCTGCAGAGTAAAGGGAATTTCCCGGTTACGCTGATGTATGCGGAGATCACAGATGGCGGCAAGCTGTCTACAGCAGAAATGAACAGTCTGCAGATTCTGGTCAATACCCGCCTGATCACACTAGAGAAGAATAACACCTTCCGTCCGAATGAACCGGTTACCCGCGCGGAAGCCGCAGTCCTGATCTATGATGCAGCCAAATTTGCCAAAGAGGTAATCACTCCCGATGACAGCGCCACTGCTCCGGTTAATGACTATGAAGCAGCGGTTACACTGGAAAAAGCGGCAACAGGCGTAAACAAAGCCACTGTAACGGTTGAGAATCTGCCTAACCCGGGTTACGGCCTGTCGATTGAGCGGATTGAATTCGGCGCTAACCAAACAGCAGTGATCTATTTCAAAGTGACTGCACCGCCTGCCGGCTCCATGAATCTGCAGGTCATCTCCAGCGCCACCGCCGTGACTTACCTGCCAGAAGGTTATACAGCGGTAGCCAAATCTGTAACAGGTTCAGCTTCTGCTGCTTCATCCGCAGGGATGTAAGTGAGAAATTTATAAACGCATATTCGTCAAAAGAAGCCGCATCACCGTTGGGATAACCAAGGGATGCGGCTCTTTGCGATTTTATGAATAACTGGCTGGCGCTTTCAGTCCTTACGTTAAGGTGTCCACTGATCATGAATGATCCCTACAAGAATATGGTCCTGGCCATTCTTCTCAAAAACCAGCCGCAGGCTGCGCCAATCCATGCCCTCTAAGGAAGGATCGATACCGGCGATATGATATTCTAAGAAGTCATGGGTCTCCTTGGGGTACACCTCATTGAGATTATTTAGAGTTGTTCCTTGGCCCAAGCCCTGATTCAGTGCAACTTCAGATTTACCGGAAAAATCCGCATCGTACACAAACCGCTTATAGTAGTCCGCAAAGGTCAGCTTAATCAGCTCTCCCGTACCGGCGAACTCACGCCATTCGCGCTTTACCGGATCTTGCATGGCAGCCTTCAGCTCATCCTGGCTTAACACAATGTCTTTATCAACATCTACATAAGCGTAAGGGGAGAAGCGGACCCCTCTGTCCCGGTGTACCCACGCGGCGAGCGTCTCCATATTCCCGTTCTTCAGCGCCCGCATTACTGTGGTTGCCGCTTCCAGCGCTGTAGGCGGTGTGCCTTCCTCCGGCGGTCCGGGGTCTTCCGCTACCGGAGTTGGTTCCGTAGCCTCAGGACTTGGAGCTGGCGTTGCCGCCGGTGCCGGGGATGGAGATAGCGATGGTACGGCCGTAGCAGTCGCTGGGGCAGATGTCTGAGTCTGCTCCGGTGTGGATGTGGTCCCCGGCGCCGCTTCCGGCGCTGAGCTGCAGGCTGTAAGCATTAGCATTCCGGCCGTTAACGCAGCGAATCCAATGGATCTTGCCTTATACATGATATCCCTCCTCATGCTGCTATTCTTACCCTTGTAGACGCTGCCCGCCCCGATATAGTTGCAGGGCGCTTGTCACATGGGGAGGTAAGCATTGGGAGGGGGCTAGTTACTGATTTGCAGCAGACGTACAATTTCACCGTCAATTACTTCTTCACTGGCTTTTAGAAACCCTAAAGCTTCATACATTCTTCCCGCAATCAGATTGTCTGGCCGGTGTCCAATCATGATTCTAGTACAATTGGAATCACTCATCAGCTGAATCAAGATTTCCATTGCAGCCTTGCCATAACCTTTGCCTTGATGCTTGTGATCAATCATTAAGGCAGGAATCCAACAGTTATCATCCTTGTCTGGACGGGTACAAAATACGAGAAATCCAACGGGGACCTCTTCTGAGTAAATCGCACGCAATTCAAATTCATCAACATATTTCGATTCAGCAATCCAATAAACCACAGGTGCAGGAAAAACATAAAGCTGTTCCTGCTTAACTGTAAGCTGGGTGCATTCATACCAATTATTAATACACACTGGCTTTAGTTCCACAGTCATATAAAATTATCCCAGCTCCGTATACAATCTAATCTCCTGCCGTCCGGTTTGAAAACCCACGGATTCGTACAGGGACAGCGCTGATTCATTGGTAGTCATGGCGATAAGCTGCGCCTGCTCCAGCCCGTGCTCCTTCAGATACGCCAGGGCACGGACCAGCAACGCCTTGGCGATCCCCCGTCTTCTCCATGGCTCACGGACAAACACATCCTCGATAATCCCTTTTTGATCTTCCTGCCAGACCATCAGACTGCCGGCAACCTTGCCTGCATCCCGTACAACAGCCGATGTCCAGAGCGGATGCTCCTGATATTCCATCAGACGTTCCACGCCCAGCGGGGTATCCGGCCAGATCTCCGCCTCCAGTTCCAGATAAGCTTCTCTCTGCTCCGGCGAATCCAACTGAACCCACGCTGATTCAAGACCTGCCGCAAGCTCTACTACGGGTATAGTTTCGTTCAAGTCACGATGGAGCGTATATAACCGGCTATGCGGCAGGTAACCCAGATGCTGTGCGAAATAAGTGTTGCAGCTCTCCTCCGCAGCGTAATTCCCCGTACACAGAACCGTTCCGTATTCCCGGGGCAGTGTTCCCTTTAGCTCATGCGCCCGTTCCAGCAGAAGGGAGTAGATACTATCCAGCAGTCCGATATCCTGTTCACGCCCGGGCAGTGTTTTCAGATTCACAAAAATCTTATGTTTGCTCCCAGGCAGACGTCCAGGGGGAACTACATTGAAAATCTGCAGCTGGCCTTTGGCCACCATTTTGTCCCCTTCAAAGGCACAGATTACATTCTTCCAGTTGCTCTCCTCCCCTACCCACCAAAAAAGCACATCCTCCTGTGCCGATACCTGCGCATACATTTCCCCAAGCGCCGCCATATCATTCTGCCCGAAATTCCGGATCACTCTATTGCTCAATACCAGTCCGCCACCTTCTGTTTTTGTTCATCATAACACTGTGTAGAAGAGGGATTAAGATCATTAATAATTATAACCATTCTTTACCGCAGCTTGGCCTGTAGCGTTTCTTCTGCTATTTAAGATTGCCAAAAAACGGCTGCGCCGTCCTGGTCAAGGAAGCGCAGCCGTCCGTCTGGTCAAGCGGGTTGGTGCTTGGGTTGGTTCTTGGGTTGGTGCTTGGGTTGGTGCTTGGGTTGGTGCTTGGGTTGGTGCTTGGGTTGGTGCTTGGGTTGGTGCTTGGGTTGGTGCTGATTTGGGTCTTATTCTATCTTGATTGGTTATTAGCCGTGGTGTTTCGTATTCGTTTCTTCTGCTGCTGTATTCATTGGCTGGCCATATTAATAGGTTAGTTTGCTGGAGCTCCACAGTGACTGTCCAAGATCCAGTTGCCCGGGTGCTCCACTCCACTGGACATGTCGGCATTCTTCCTTGCGGACTCCAGAGACTCCCCGTATACCGCCTGCCCTTGCTTCAACCTGCCGGCGATATCGTGGGTCTACTTCACGCTGCCGGCCACCTCGCGCGGCTGGCGCATGGTGAGGCTGACGCGGCCCTTCTTCAGATCGACGCCCATCACCCATACGGTGACATTGTCTCCCACGGAGACCACGTCCATCGGGTGCTTCACGAAGCTGCCGCTCAGCTGGGAGATATGGACCAGCCCGTCGTTCTTGATGCCGATATCGACGAACGCGCCGAAATCGATCACGTTGCGGACGGTTCCCTGCATCTCCATGCCGGGAACCAGGTCCTCGATCTTCAGCACATCCGTGCGGAAGATCGGCAGGGGCAGCTCCTCGCGCGGATCGCGGCCCGGGCGCTGCAGGCTCTCCAGGATGTCGCGCAGCGTAGGCACGCCGACATCCAGCTTCACAGCCAGCTCGGCGGCATCCTGCACCTCCAGCTGCTGTGCTACTTCCTTGCTGCCGAGCCTCTCCACATCGAGGCCCAGCTCACGGAACAGCCGGTCGACCACCGGATAGGATTCCGGATGGATCGGCGTGCGGTCCAATGTGTTATCCCCTCCGGGGATACGCAGGAAGCCGATGCACTGCTCGTAGGATTTCGCGCCCAGGCGCGGCACCTTCTGCAGTGCCTTGCGCGTGGCGAACTTGCCGTTCTCCTCGCGGAACTTCACAATATTCTTGGCGATCGTCGCATTGACTCCCGCCACATAGGACAGCAGCGAGGCCGAAGCGGTATTCACGTCGACACCGACGTGGTTAACCGCCGACTCCACTACGCCCTTCAGGCTCTCCTCCAGATGTTTCTGCGACACATCATGCTGGTACTGCCCGACACCGATCGCCTTCGGGTCGATCTTCACCAGCTCCGCGAGCGGGTCCTGCACGCGGCGGGCAATGGAGGCGGCGCTGCGCTCCGCCACATCCAGGTCCGGGAACTCCTCCTGCGCCAGCTTGGAGGCCGAATACACGCTGGCCCCTGCCTCGTTAACGATCAGGTAGGCCAGTTCAGGATTCCCGACCTCGGCAATGACCTCGGCCGTGAACTGCTCCGTCTCCCGCGAGCCGGTGCCGTTGCCGATTACGATGAGCTGGATGCCATATTTGGCAATCAGCTCTTTGAACTTGGTCGCCGCCTCTTGCTTCTTATTGTTCGGCGGCGTCGGATACGTGACCGCTACCTCCAGCAGCTTGCCGGTATCGTCCACAACGGCCAGCTTGCAGCCGGTGCGGTAAGCCGGGTCTACGCCCAGCACATGGCGGCCCTTCACCGGCGGCTGCAGCAGCAGGCTGCGCAGATTTCCGGAGAAGATGGAAATCGCCTGCGCCTCCCCTTTTTCCGTCATCTCCCCGCGCACCTCGCGCTCGACGGAAGGTGCAATCAGCCGTTTGTAGGCATCCTCGGTCACTGCTTCTAGCAGCTCTTTGACCGGGGACGGACCCTTCACCAGCTTGCGGATAATGAAAGCATGAATCTTGTCGGCAATAATCTCAATGCCGACCTTCAGCACATTCTCCCGCTCCCCGCGGTTAATGGCCAGAATACGGTGCGGCGGCATTTTGTGCACAGGCTCACGGTAGGAATAGTAATTCTCATATACGCTCTCCTGCTCCGCATCCTTCGCTTCGGAGACCAGAATCCCCTGGCTCGCCGTATACTGGCGCACCCAGGAACGGATGGCCGGATCATCGGCAATATTCTCGGCAATGATATCCATTGCCCCTTGGACAGCAAGCTCAGCACTGTCTACACCTTTATCCGCATCTATATATTTCGCCGCTTCTTCATAAGGATTACCCTGGCGGCGCTGCTCCATGATCCAATCGGCAAGCGGCTCCAGCCCCTTCTCCTTGGCAACACTGGCCCGTGTCTTGCGCTTCTGCTTGAACGGACGGTACAAGTCCTCCACTTCCTGCAGCTTCACTGCCTTCATGATCTGCGCCTGCAGCTCCGGGGTCAGCTTGCCCTGCTCCTCAATGCTGCGGATGACATCCTTCTTCCGCTCACCGAGGTTGCGCAGATATCCAAGCCGTTCCTCGATGTCGCGCAGCGCGTTCTCATCCAGCTCTCCGGTCATTTCCTTGCGGTACCGGGCAATAAACGGAATCGTGTTGCCCTCATCCAGCAGCCCTACCGTAGTCCGTACCTGCTTCAGGCTAATGCCCAGTTCCTTCGCAATTGCTGCAGTAATCAGTTCCTGCTCCTGGCGGGCAGCTGCTTCTTCCGCCGCTTGACCTGCCATATTAGTATCAACGCTCAAGTATATCCCTCTTTCTATACACAGTCTGAGTTCATAACTCTCTACTAAAATACTATCACAGTTTGCCGCAGGACCAAAGTTTGGCACGGTAAAGTACCCCCGCAACGCAAGCTACCAACCCGGTGATAACTCAGCAGATTTGCGGGATCCCAAAACATATTTCATATGCAGCTTACCAAGGTTAATTGGAGCCTACCTTACATATCTTGCCCGTTTAAGGTTCCCTTAGGCACCCGCTCTGCAACAGTAGTTGGATAAACGTATCTTATTTTAGCTGTTTTGGAGCATTTGAGTGAATTAGTTGGATAAACGTCGTTTAATTCCATGCGCTTCCTCTGCTTTGGCTGATATGCCTTAGATTAAGTGCTGTTTTTCCAACTGCTGTTTGAGAGCGGCTTCTTCATTTATGAGGAAGTGGAAAAAATCCAACTATTTCCTTGGCCTGCTGCAGCCCACCCTGGTTAATAAGGAGGTTCCCGGTGTCTTTACCCTCACGTTACCGCATCACCGGACTCCGCCGGCTCCGTTTCCTTCTGCCGTAACTCAGCGACATGAGGAAGCAGAGCACCATGACGAGCGCAGCCGCCGCATAAGGGAAATTCACATCCATATCGAACAGGATTCCGGCAACAATCGGGCCGGCAATATTGCCAAGACTGGTGTAGGCAGAGTTCATCCCCATGACAAACCCCTGCTGTGATTCATCCGCCATCTTGGAGAGCTGCGTACCGACGGCGGGGCGGAGAATATCCATCGCCAAGAATACGATGAAGGTCACTGCAACAATAGCTGCGAACCCATGAACGAACAGCGTGAGGAAGATAGACAGTCCGGCAATGAGCAGACAGATGGAAATCACTCTATTTTCGCCGAAACGGTTCAAAATCCAGCTAAACACTGTAACCTGAACCACCGCACCCGCGATGGAACCGAATGTCAGGACAAACGCAATATCCTTAGGAGTGAACCCGAACTTATGATCCACAAACAGCCCGAACACTGTATCATAGTTAGCCAGTCCGAAGGAGAGCACGAATATGATCACCAGACCGAAGAAATAAGGCTCCCGGTAAGAGCGTAGCATCTGCATCCCCAGATTCTCCTTGTTCCCCTCATCAGACTTCGCTTCATGTCGCTTCTCCGCAGACAGTGATTCCGGCAGAACGGCAAAAGTAATGAGTGCCACAACGGCAGCCGCTCCGGCAGCGACGAAAAAAGGGACCCGGATGCCGAGCTCAGCCAAATACCCGCCAATTCCCGGACCAATGATGAATCCCGTAGTGATGGCCGCATTAATCAAGCCCATACCTTTGGCGCGTTCTTCAGAAGAAGTCGTATCGGCAACATAAGCCATAACCGCCGGCATAATCATCGCCGCACCCGCACCGCCGAGCATTCTGGATACGAAGAGCAGCCAGGGTACCGTGGCCAGACCAAAGAGCAGCTCCGAAAAGGCAAAGACAATTAGTCCGGCGATAATGATTTTTTTGCGGCCCATCCGGTCCGACCAGTTCCCGGCAAACGGTGATACCAGCAGCTGTGTCAGGGCAAAAGCGGCCACCAGCAGTCCGACAACACTCCCGCCAATGCCCAGCTCATTCATGTAGGTCGGCATAATAGGGACAACCAGACCAATCCCCGTGAACGCCAAAAATATATTCAACATCAGGAGCAGCATCGCGCCCCGGTTTCTTAGTAATAATGACATTGTAAATCCCTCCGTATTTCCCGGGCAAATCTTCAGGCTCCAGGTGTACTTCATCTCATGTAATAACAGTCTCTCCCATTAACGGCAAAGAACTCATAACGGCACGGGTACAGCTGCTTGCATAACGCCGTGGACTAGACCGACCATCCGGTCTATTTAAAAAATGATAATTTATACGCTTCGCACCGCAAATAATTATCCCTATCTTTCACGCAGAAACAGCCTGAAAGCAATATGCAATATCGCTGCCTCGGAAGCATAAGCTCCTATGAATGAAGCTTAGCCGTTTCTGCTTGTGGATTAATAATCCCGTTTACCGTTCAGCTCTCCCGGGTACGCAGTCCTTGAAGCAACAGCTGAATGGCCCCGCGGTAATATTCCCTGATATCCTCAGGCCCCTTGGCGAGTGCTGTAATCTCGCTGACCCTGCCGATCCCTTCCAGCATGCCGCTGACGATGGTCACATAGTTGTCCAGATTGCCTGGAATCAGATATCCGGAATCCATACCCTCCTGAAGCAGGTCACGGCAGGCCTGTGATGCAGATTCGTAGATCTGCGAGAGCCGCTGGCGGATATCATCGGTAAGCGTACGGGATCTGGCGTATTCCTCCAGCGCATGAATCAGCGGATTCTGGAAGTCATTCGCGTAATGGTCTCCCAGCGCGAACAGCCTGGCTTCCGTCCCGCTGATCTTGCTCCGCAGCTCCTCCCACTCACAGAGCCACTTCTGGGTATCATCCTCCACCACATACAAGAACAGTTCATCCTTGCTGGGAAAATGGTGATACAGGCTACCCTTGCTGACCTTCGCAGCTAAGCAGACTTCATTCATACTTACCGCACCATAACCCTTGTGTGCGAACAAATGTGAAGCATTCTGCAGAATGCGGTTCTTGGTTTCTTCTCCATCCGAGCGTCCTTTGATATGTATCCCCCCTATAGACCGACTGACCGGTCTAATTATAACATAAGGTCAAGCCCTAGCACAACACCCGGTGAGACTATCCAATAACCCACACAGCGGGACATTATCTTCGATGATTACGCAGCTACTTTCCGTGAACTCCGAACGTATTTATCCTTGTAAAAAAGGCATACCGGATACATCTCCGGCATGCCTTTTAGTACAATTATTGATGTCATAGCCCTATATGGTTCAGAAGTCAATCAGACCCAGGCTGATTTGCAGCGAATCATCCACCAGCTTCATGGTCTCATCGTCCAAGTGGGTGATCTTATCGGTTAAGCGTTGTTTGTCAATGGTCCGAACCTGCTCCAGCAATATAACGGAATCCCGGTCAAAGCCATGGGCAGCCGCATCAATCTCCACATGCGTCGGCAGTTTGGCCTTCTGGATCTGGGCAGTGATAGCTGCCACAATTACAGTCGGGCTGAAGCGATTGCCAATGTCGTTCTGAATGACCAGTACCGGCCTAACTCCGCCTTGCTCTGAACCCACGACCGGTGAAAGGTCGGCAAAAAAAACGTCGCCGCGTTTAACAATCAATATTTACACCCCGCTTACTAAGCGGCCAAGAGTACTGTCTGCATCTTCCTCTGCGAGAAAGGCCTCGCTTGCCATGGTCAAATTAATCTTAGCCATTTCCATGTATCCCCGCTGCATCGACTCCCGGATGGTACGTTTCCTCCGTTCAGTCAAGTACAGCTTCATGGCCTGCCTGATCAATTCACTACGGTTAGAGTTCTCCAATTGAACGATCCCATCCACTTCCTGCAAGAGATGATCGGGCAAGCTGATCATGATTCTTTTGGTGTTCTGCAAATTGGCCACCTTCTCTTCCACCCCCACAAACCTTCTGCCCTTGTGTTCCAGTGTTACAATATACAAGGAATTTTATACAAGGAATATATGCCGCCAGTATATCAAGTATGCTGCATCCCATTATAAACTAGAAATGGCGGTTCGTATAGACTATAAGTCACATGCTCTATACGGGTAGTCCTTATTTTCAATTCCTGGATAAGGTCTCTGGTCAGGGCTTCAAGTCTGCAGCAAGGGATTCACGAGGTTGGGTAACATGCCTTCGCGTACATATACGCGGGGCACCCGGTGAGCCAGCATACAGATGACTTCGTAGTGAATCGTCCCAAGATGGAGCGCCAGTTCGTCTGCCGTGATCGACACAGCTCCCTGGCGGCCGATGAGTACAACCTCTTCGCCAGCTTTGATTTGTTCCGCTTCTTCAGCGAAAGATTTGAGTGATACCATACACTGGTCCATGCAGATGGTTCCGACGACAGGAACGCGGCGTCCGCGTATTAGCACCTCCGCTTTGCCCGTTAGCATGCGGGAATATCCGTCAGCGTATCCCACGGGAAGCGTAGCGATAACCTCATCGCTGTCCGTGAAATACCGGGTGCCGTAGCTGATGCCTGAGTCAGGCGGCAGGGTCTTGATATAGACAGCCTGCGTCTTCAGCGTCATTACCGGGTGTAAAGCCACCAGCTCACGGTTCACCTCACTTGAAGGATAGAATCCGTACAAGCTTATGCCTACACGCACCATGTTGCTGGATAAGAGAGGTGTATCAATGGCCGTAGCGCTATTGCCCGTATGTATGATCGGGATCTTAATATCCATATCCCGAAGCGTTTCCGCCACGCTCATGAAACGTCGGTGCTGCATCAGTGTATAGCTTTTGTTCTGTTCGTCTGCCTTAGCAAAATGAGTAAACATGCCCTCCAGCTCCGCCTGCGCTACTGAATGCACTTCAGCAATGAAAGCAGGTGCATCGGCCGGCAATAATCCCAGCCTGCCCATCCCGCTGTCAATCTTGATGTGCACCTTCAGCCGGTGCTCCTTCTCTACAGGAAGCGCTCTAACAGCTTCCAGTACTTCCGGTGTGAACAGTGTTACGGTAACGTTATTCTTCCAGGCAACGGCTATTCCTTCCGGGGAGGTGTAGCCCAGCACCAGAATAGGAAGTAGTATTCCCGCCTGACGCAGCTCCAATGCCTCATCCAAAAAGGCGACACTAACATAATCCGCTCCAAGTCGTTCCAGCTCCCGGGTCACTTCCACGGCACCGTGTCCGTACGCATTTCCTTTGACGCATCCCATGAATTTGGTCTCCGGCAGCAGTGCCGCCCGGAAAGCCTCATAATTGGCACGCAAATCATCCAGATTGATCTCGGCTACTGTCGGTCGATAGCTTGCTTGCACTTCAGGTTCACCTTCTTACATTGTAGTAAAACATCTACGCCGAAATCACATAGAACTTGGGGTCTTACTGCAATGGTAATGCTCGGGAAGGCCGCTGTCAATGTAAGCAGAACTAGCAAAAAACGGACACTGCGTGTAGAGGAATAATTCCCACATTGCGCAGTATCCGCCTACTGAACTTTATTTACCCGATTGTTCCTCCATAGAAGCGGCTATTTGCATCATTTCCGTAACTGGCAGATTATCGCTCGTGATCCGGTATTCGACGCCCTCATTCATCCAGGTCAATGTCTGCTGCTCGTCTCCGCTGAGAAGTCCCCAGGTGAACCCGAGATCGATCACACTACCTGGAGCCAGCGATACCGCACGGTCCAGCGGACGGGCTTCCATAATGGTGTACTGGTAGATACCGTCATAGCGGATAAGCACCGCATGATCCTTGCTGCCTTCGATTTTGTTCGTATCCTTCAGCTTCACGCCTGCCGGAACATAATCCGGCTCGATGATTCCGAAGTCACCCAGTTCTGCCGTAACCGGCTGGCCGGCCTGTTCCCCGTCTTCCGCCACTACCGGATTTCCGTTCTCATCCACTTCAGCTACAGTGCTCTCTGAAGGTGAGCCCGTGGCCATATTCTTTTGCATATCAAAAGAATCTGCGGCGAATTCCGGATCAAACTTGAAGCTGTCGAAGGTCACGTTAACGACAACCTTGGCTTCGGAATCCGATACCTGAACCTGCTTGGGTTCATAAGTCTTTTTGGCGAGCCAGATCTTCTGGCGGACCAGCGCACTGCTCTGATAATTTGCGGCTACCTCAAACACATAATTGTCCCCGTCCTCTACGAACTGGCGGTTGTTGTCAGAGACAATTCCCTTGAGCAGCGTCTGGTACAGATATACCTGTCCCTGGCTGTCCGGCCAGTCGCTCTGGAAGCGGAAGCTTTTGCCGAGGCTTGGTGTCAGTACGAATACGCCCTCATCATTGCGCAGCACAATCTGCTTCACATCCTTCTGGACATTAGACAGGCTGATCCGGTAGTAGGACGGATTCTTGTACCACACTTCCACTTTGTATTCCTGCGGCTGCTCCCCGGTGTACAAGGTCATCGTGCCTGAGCCTTGATAAGCTCCCTGCTTGCTCTCCAGCTTGTCAGACACACTATTCAAATCCTTGACCACAGAGGCGGCATCCTTCTTCCCGCACCCCGTCAATACTAAGGCCACGCTCATAATGATCGCGAGTACCCATGTTATCCGGCGCATGACATCATCCCCTTAACCTGTTTTGAATGCATTGATTAGTACATGTCTATGAGGAACTTGGCCGCATTATGCAGACGGGCATGACAAGCGTAAGACTTGGACCAGTGAAAAGAAAAAAGCACCGGCTACGACTGTTTCATATGTTTTCACAATTTTATATTTTTAGATCACAAATTCTCTATAACTGCTTGTTATAAATAAGTCATCCCTAGGATAGGTCGCGTAGAACGCCTAATTTTTCATAGACATATATACATTGAAGGAGACTGGATCAGATGAAGAACATTAGTAGATTCACCCAAAAATTTAACACGATTTCATTAAAGGTTAAGCTGCCTCTCTTAATGAGCTTGCTTGTTGCTGCAGTACTGCTGGCCACTTCCGTTACGATATATTGGGTATCGTCCGATTTATTAGTGAAAAAAAGCAAAGATGAAATCAATGCCAATGCGGACCGGATCGGTGAAGGACTCTGGAATTCGATGAAATTTAAGCAAGAGGCGTCTTACGTAATTTCAGTACACGATACTTTCAAGGAGCTTCTGAAGCTTAGAGCAGAAGGCACACTCTCAGACCAGGAGTTCTACTCGTCAAAAAATCCGTACTACAGCAAAGCCAATAAAATTCTGCAAAACAGCATGAAGGGTAGCGTAGGTACAGACTCTATGCTCGTGCTGGATTTAAAGGGGACTATCGTGGCGGGAACCAATGCGGATAGTCATGGCCAATCCCGGTCGGACCGCGAATATTTCATAGAAGGTCTGAAAGGCGCTCCCTATATCGCTGATGCCATTGTGTCTAGATCAAACGGTACATTAGTTATCCCATTTGCCCAGCCCATCAAAGATCAAAGCGGCAAGCTGCTTGGCCTCTTCGTCTTCACCATAGACAGCAATCTTTTTCTGGACGAATTAGGCGGCATTAATATCAATCAGGAAGGCTTCGTCCAGATTGTCAGCCGTGGCGGAACCATCCTCTACAACTCAGCCGATCCGTCGAAGAAAGGGCAAAGCCTTGGAAACACTCCGGAGATCAAAGCTTTTCTAGCTGACCGTGCTACTACAGAGATAAAAACCCAAACCACCACGATAGGTGATGATTATATAAGAATCAGTAAAATACCGGGTGTTGACCTCACGGTATCGGTGTCAGATCCTTATAATGACATTAAGCGCCCTGTGCAGGACATGTTTAACAAGCTGCTGATCGTTACGACTGTGGCGCTTCTTATAGCCGTCGGGTTCGGTCTGCTGTTATCCCGTTCGATCGCCAATCCCATTGTCAAATTGACCAGCCTGTTCACACAATTAGCTACCGGGGATTTGACCGTTGAAGCCGAAGGCCGCTATGACAATGAGTTCAGGGAATTGGCTGACAGCTTCAACCATATGGCCCGGCAAAATAAAGCTCTGATCAGCAGCATGAACGATTCTATCGCCATTCTTCATAGCAGTACAAATGAACTGGACGAAACATCGAAGCAAACCTCCCGGTCCATTAATGAAACCTCAGTCACTTCCATGGGGATCGCCCAGGCTATGGAATCCCAGTCCGAAGATACCGATACTATTGTCCAAAAATTTCATGGGTTTGGCGAGAAATTCGCTGCAATGAATCTCAATGCCCAGCTGGTCCGGACAAGAGCAGAAGAAATCGTCGGAGTCTTCCATACAAGCACACAAGTGGTTGAACAATTAATTGAAATCAACGTAAAGAATGAAGAGGAAGTTCATAAAATTTCAGAAATTACCTTGAAGCTTCAGGAGAGCTCCAGCAGCATCAGCCAAATTACAAATGCGATTAGCCAAATTGCAAGTCAGACCAATCTGCTGGCGCTGAATGCATCTATTGAAGCTGCACGGGCAGGGGAACACGGCAGAGGATTTGCAGTCGTAGCCTCCGAAATCCGTAAGCTGGCGGAGCAAAGCTCCAGACAATCGAATGAAATCTATGCGATCATCCAACAGAATCTTGCATATGTAACTGAAAATAATAGTTGTGTCGCAGCCATTAACCAAATTTCCAATAAACAGGATGAACTCGTGGGGCATACCCAGGATTCATTCAAAACCATTCTGAAGAAAATCACAGAAATAACTGCCCAGATCAAAACCATGGCAGATGAAATTTCCTATTTGCAAAATGACAAAGATGAAGTCATGGAATCCGCCCAAAGCCTGTCCGCTTCAGGAGAAGAAATCTCAGCTTCGGTTGAGGAAGTTACAGCTACCATGCATGAACAATCCTCTACCGTACAGCGGCTTGCGGATATGGTCGAAACTATCGATCAGTTAACCAAGACCCTCGCCGATTCTGCAGCAAATTTCAAGGTGGAGTAACCTTCACCGCATGCCCATATAACAAAAACAACAGGCTGTGAACCCCCGTTCAGGGATCATTGCCTGTTGTTTGCGGTTCACCATCTGTCCCGGTTGCTATCCGGTTACCAGCGGATCGATTCGGCGATCTTCAGCACCTCGGCCCGGTCGAGACCATGGGTGCTGAGGTCATACAATACTCCGTTCGCTTCCCAGTCCAAGGTCCGTTCGTTCATCATGACGGCATCGACTCCATTGAGCTCCACCTGCTCCATCTTGCCGCTCGTCGACATCTCATAGGCGTTGTCCTTATTAGATAAGCGCAGCTGCATCCAGATCCGTTTGCCGGTCTGCTCACTAGTGAAGAACAATTCAACAACCTGTCCATTGACCCCTTCCTCGCCCTTGTAGAATTCTCCATGGTCAAAGGCGAAGCCCTCAGGCAGATATTCCGGCAGCTTCACTCTGAAGAGAGCGTATTTATCCAGCTCCGCAGGATCCTTGACGGCAAAGATGCGCGCCGCCTGTTCCTTATCCAGCTTCTCCTGCTCACTCTGGGTAATGAGTTTGTCTCCGTCAAAATTCACTATACGTTCACCCTCAGCATTAAAGACTGTGCCAAGCTTATGATTAAATGAAGTGATCGGATGGCCGTCTTTATCAAACATTTTGCCTTTCCACGCTTCCGGGAACTCCGGCTTGTAATTCGGATCCATTTCACTCGCAATAATGTGGCCGAGATTGATGGTATTCAACGCCCGGACAAGCATCTCCTGTGCAAAAGAAGGCCTGACGAAGGAAATACTCACTATGCCTGCTGCCAGCAGGGAAGCCACGATCATGGCCGGCCGTTTGATCCGTTGTCTAATGCTCATCTTTGGTTCCTCCTGTTCTGTTAAGACACGGTTTCTGGCTTGGAGGAGGACCGCCGCCTTGTTCGAGCCCTGGCTGAAATCCTGCCGGGCCAGAACTTCTCCCAGCTCCAGGAGCTCCAGATATTCCGCAGCATCCTTCTCTGCACCGGATGCCGGATTCCCGGACCTGGCGTCAATATCCATGGAGAACTTCTGCCACATATACTTGTTGTTCATAATCCCTCCACGCTCCTAATCTCAGATTTCAGCTTCCTCATACTCCGGTAGAGGATAACCCCGACGTTGCTCTCTGATATTCCTGTAACCCGTGCAATTTCTGTATTCTTCAGATCTGCCCCGAATTTAAGGGCGATAATGTTCCGTTCCTTCGCGCTGAGTGTATCCAGCGCCCGGTTCAGCCTGTCACTCCGCTCGCTGTCCAAGATCAGCGCCTCAGGCTCTTTTTTGCCCGATACCAGCTCCCGGAGGGTATCCAGCGAGAAGAAACGGTGCCTGGCCCGGCTTCTGTAATAGTCATTCACTACATTTCGGGCAATGGCGAACAGCCACACTTCCAGCGGCGCCTTCTCCATGGAGTAACCGGATAGCTTGGACAGTGTCTTCTCGAACACCTGGCTGGCCAGGTCTTCGGCGGTGTAACGGCAGCTCACCCGGTAGGCAATATAATTGAATATCCGTTTATAGTAGGTTTCAAAGATCGCAGCGAACTGCAATTCTGTCTCCATATTTCCTCGAACCCTTTCGTGAATCAAAGGCTGCAATGCGCGCTCTTGCATCCTGATGGCCCTCCCTTCCCGGCTGAATTTACTTGGCCAAGTAATGTACATCAGCTAATACGTCACCTATAGCCATTCCATTACATCATCAGACCAAATAAAAAGAAAGAAAATCCCAGCCCTCCCAATCCGAATACGAAGAGGGTGTCCTCAGCGCCATGTTAAATGGCCACGAAGAACACCCTCTGTCTATTAACTGCAGATGAACGAAATTGATTAAACCGTAAACTTAGATATACTCTCCTGAAGTTCTTCCGCAAGTCCCGACAACAGACGCGATGCGGCAGCAATTTCTTCTACGCTGGCCAATTGCTCCTGCGCTGAAGCTGAGACATCATGCGTTCCTTCAGAGGAAGCAATGGTGATCTGATTAATCTGCTCAAAAGCAATGACCAGTTCATGGGTGCCATTGGACATTTGCTGTGAAGAGTCCGATACGCCTTGAATCTGTTCATTAATCGCCCGGATAGAATCCTTGATCTCTGCAAAGGACTTCCCTGCGGTTTGAACCGCATCAATTCCGCGCACTACTTCCTTCTCTCCTTGGGAGACCATCTCTATCGTACGGTGCGTTTCCTGTTGAATCGAATGGATAACATCGGATACCCGCTTTCCGGATTCAGCCGTCTTCTCCGCCAGCTTGCGCACTTCACCGGCCACAACAGCGAACCCGCGGCCATGCTCCCCCGCTCTCGCGGCTTCAATAGCTGCATTGAGGGAGAGAAGATTCGTCTGATTGGCAATATCCGTAATAATAGCGATAATATCGCCAATTTCTTTGGAGCTTTCACCCAAAGCTCTGACCACTTGTGAGACATCTCCTACATTCGCGGACACAGCATTCATCTGGTCAACAGCGGTTTCTACAGCCACGATACCGTCTGTGGCCAGCCCGAATGCTGCATCCACCGAGTCTTTGACATGAATAGATGCCTGTGCGATTTCCTTTGCTTCACCATCCATTTTCTGAACAAGGGCCACACTCTCTTCGATGCTGTTCACCTGGACCTGCGCACCTTCGGCCAGTTTCTCTGTAATCAGCGCGACATGCTCTGTAGCTTGTCCGGTCTGTTCAGCGCTGGCAGTCAGCTCTTCAGAAGAAGCAGCCACCTGCTCTGCATTCATGCCGACCTCCTGAATTAAGCTCCGCAAATGGTTGCCCATGTTATTGAAGGCTTGCGCCAATTGGCCGATCTCGTCCTTGTTCTTAATCTCAACAAGTGTATTCCTTAAGTCGCCTTCAGCAATCTGGGCGGCCATCTTCTGGAGCTTGCGGATCGGATTCGATATGGCTCTACTGATCAGAATACTGGCAAGCACGCCGAGAAGCAGGGCAGCTGCTGTCAAGGTAAGGACCAGGATCTTAATGTGAGCGACTTGATCAAACGTCTGATCGGCTGCTGCCTTCAGATCATCCTCCTGGAGCTTCACGAACCGCTCTGCGGTACTGCTGAATTTCTCCAACACTGGGGCCTGGCTGGCAATCAGCTCCAGGTAGGCGGCACTGTCATTCTGTTTCTTGCTGTCGATCACCTGCATGGCCGTACTGCTGTAGCGGCTCTGCAGCAGATCCAGACCTGCGATGATCTGTTTATCATTCCGGTCCTCGATCAGCGGCTTCAGCTGTGTTAATATTTTGTCAAAGTTCAACTGTGCTTCTGTAAATGCCGTCAGGCTCTCCTCATCGCCGTTGATTACATATCCGTAAAGACTGGACTTCTCCGTCTCTACCGTGATCCGCAAATCTTTGATTAACTGCACCGACTCCGATTTATTCCGCAGCAGATAAGTATAAGAGTTATTTACCTCTGAGAGATAAGAGTAGCTGCTGACAGACACGATGATCAGGAGCAGCAGAACTAGGCCAAACCCGCTGTACAGTTTTTTTCTGATCGTATATTCACCAATCAATCTGCTCATTTCTCGCCCTCCGTCCCAGAACCCTGCAGGATCCCGGTCGCCTCTGAGCGGTAAAATTTAGCACCTTGTTCCGGTGTAATGCTGCCTTCTACTACATGCTTGAGGATTAACAGGAAAGAATTACTTACAACAATGGAGTTCCCGGGAGCAGGAGCATCTATAGGCGCCGAATGGGTGTTCAGATAGTTGATCAGCTCCAATTGCTGCTTACCGGTCTCATCCGCTTTTGCTGATAGCTTGGCAGAGATCACTTTGGATACCGGAATGCCGCGTTCGCCCTGGAGAATATCATTCGCCTCTGCATTATTCACGAAGAAGTCCAGGAATTTGACAGCTTCCTCCGGATATTTGGAATAGGAAGACACCGCCAGGAACATCGACGGCTTGATGAATCTGCCTTCACCGTCTTCTGTGATCACAGGAAGGGGCAGCAGCTTGATGGTGTGGCCGGCTAACTTGCTCAGCGCAGCAACATTATTGCTGAACCCGAAGTAAAAAGCCGATTGTCTGCTGATAACCGGATGACTCTCATCTACAGGGATATCTTGGTAGGAATCCGGCTTAATCAGGCCTTCGTCATACCACTGCTTATACAGGGACAGATAATCGGATAATATAGTATCGTCATCATATCCCAGATTCGTTCCTGCAGCGTTGAACATCGAGGCTCCGCGGGTTCTCAGATAATAATTCGCATTAAACATATTCCCAAGCGGATAGAAATCCGGAGTATCCACTGTTTCTTTCAGTTGCGTTAGCAGGGTATGCAGTTCATCAATCGTGTAGTCCATTGAAGGAACTGCAAGGCCGGCCTCCTGGAAAAACTCAGGATCGTACAAAAGAGCTTCAGAATTCATGCCGATATTCAGCGCAAATAATTCATCACCCTTCATCCCCGGAAGCAGTGTCGACTTGGCAATATCGGAAGTCGAAAGCGTCTTATTTTTTATGTAAGGATTCAGCGGTTCAATCAGATCACGGTTAATATAATCGAAGATGAAGCTGTAATCCCCCTGTATAATATCAGGTGTAGCCTGGTCGGCGGTCTCCATTGCCAGCTGGGTAGCAACATCATTATTCACTGAGTAATCTTCTGTCATAATATGTACGTTCGGATGCTGCTTCTCATAGAGTGCAATAACCTTCAGGGTATCCTGCTTGCGCTGGTCCTTCCCCCACCAGATAAACTTCAGCTTCACTTCCTGATCCTTGGCGGTCTTGTCCGCCGTACTTCCGTTTGATGAACTGCAGCCCAACATAGCCGCCAGTACAATAATACTAATTAACACCTGTGAAACTGTCCTCAATCGTCTTACACTCACTTCATCAGCCGCCTTTTCTTGTCGTTTAATGTCGAATTTTTGAATATATTGTAGTTTTATCTCTATGCTACTTTCTCTTTATCGGACACTCTATCGTCTTTATGAAATGGAAAATAGTACTTGTGAAAAAAATGTCACTTTGTATCTGTTTCCATAGCAGAACTTCTCCAAAAAGTTATTTTCCATATCAATAGTTATTGCACAAAAAAGACCTCTTGGTGTAAGAGGTCCTCAAACAGGGAGATTCCCAGTGAACCGCAGGCAGGGGTTCCGTGCTTATCCGTTATTCTTCTTTTCGGTCAAAAAGTAGACCAGCGCCAGCACCGGCAGAATAAGCCCGATCAGTGTGGCAAGGTTCCAGCCGCCGTAAGCATAGGCCCAACCGCCCAGAGAAGAACCCACCGCTCCGCCTACAAAAAATATCGCCATAAACAACCCGTTCAGCCGTCCTCTGGTTTCATTGCCGAGTGAATAAATGACCCGCTGTCCCAGTACCAGATTGCCGGATACACTCATGTCCAGAAGGATTGCCGTCAGTACCAGCAGGCCAAGTGTAAGTCTAGAATCATCTCTTAGCAGATAAGCCATGATAAACGATATTGCGGCGAGGGATATGGCAAGGCCAGTCAAGGGTCTGGTCCAGCCCTTGTCCGCCAGTCTTCCCGCAATCGGGGCTGCTACCGCTCCGCCCACACCGGCGAGAGCAAACAAGGCAATGCCTTGCTGGGACAGGTGATAGTAGCTGGACAGGTGCATTGGAACTGTCGTCCAGAACAGACTGAAGGCGCCGAACAGGCTGGCCTGGTATATCGCCCGGCGGCGTAACAGCGGCGTATGCATCCACAGTGTACCCAGCGAACGGATTAATTGGCCGTAATTCAACGTAGATTCTGGCTTGCGTGCCGGAAGTATGCGGGACAGAAGCAGGGTCAGGAGCGCAATCACAACTGCAGAGACAACAAATATAGACTTCCAGCCCCACAATCCGGCCATGAAGCTTGCCACCGGCCGGGCAAACATAATACCCAGCAGCAGTCCGCTCATCACATTGCCTACCACACGGCCGCGTTCCTCTTCTGCCGCCAGATACGATGCATACGGCACCAGGATCTGCGCTGCCACTGAACCTAGCCCGATGAACATGGAGGCTGCAAGAAACAGCGGAGCATTCGGTGCAAGTGCCGCAGCTGCAAGTGCAGCTACGACCAGAATTAGGGACGTTACAGCGAGCCGCCGGTTCTCGATAATATCACTGAGCGGGACAATGAACAGCAGCCCGACAACATAACCGATTTGTGTCAGCGTCACAATCAGCCCCGTGGCTCCTGGAGACAGATGAATGGCCTGCCCGATCGGTCCGACCAGCGTCTGTGCATAATAGAGATTCGCCACAATCAGGCCGCAGGATACTGCGAGCAGAAATGTGATCCAGCCTGGAATAGCCTTGTGGTTTACAGAAGATACAGCTTGTTGTTGCATATCAATTCCACCTTTCAATTTTAAATACTGAACGTACAGTTTAGTAATTCCTATGACCAAATAATATACTAAACGTTCAGTTTTGTAAATAGGCGGTTTTATGATATACTCCAGTTACAGATCGATCTTGAGTTTGGATGTCGCAGGTTATATATGTAGTCATCTATTAGGAGGAACGCGCCATGGATAAGAAGAGGGGCCGGCCGCGCAATACGGAGGCGAAGAATGCCATTCTGAACGCTTCATATGATTTATTGCTGGAGATGGGATTCGGTGCAGTTACGGTGGAGAAAATCGCGGAACTGGCTCAGGTCAGCAAAGCGACCATCTATAAATGGTGGCCGAATAAAGCTGCGGTAGTGATAGACGGATATCTTTTTGCCGCTTCCGCCAGACTGCCTATACCAGACAGCGGCTCTGTGAAGGAGGATTTGGTGATCCACGCGGGAAATCTGGCCATGTTCCTGTCCAGCCGGGAAGGCAAAGTCATTACTGAACTGATCGGTCAAGGGCAATTCGACCCAGGACTGGCTGAGGCTTACCGCAGCAGATTTTTCGGTCCTCGCCGCCAGGAGGCCTGGCAGTTGCTCGAACGGGGAGTGGCGAGAGGAGAATTGAAGCAAGAGCTCGACATCTGGAGCAGTATCGACTTGATTTACGGGCCTATTTTTTACCGGTTATTGTTGACGGGGGATGCACTGAACGAGGAATCTGTCCGGAACTTAGTCTTGCTGGCGCTTGAGGGAATTCAGGCCTGACTGCTCTTTGTGATATTCATTAGTGAGGTCGTCCAATTTTTGAGACTGTCTGATTACACTGGGATGCAGGCGGCCGTGCTGCTCATCCATCTGATTCAGCCGGGTACGCTCCTTACAACGCAGTATGGCAAGTGGAAACGGCTTTGCCGTTCTTTTGTAAGGACGGTACCGTTTCAGCGAGAAATAGAAGGATAAGTTATCATGTGAAACATATAAA
The DNA here is from genome assembly GCF_000758605.1 of Paenibacillus sp. FSL R5-0912. Classification (NCBI taxonomy): domain Bacteria; kingdom Bacillati; phylum Bacillota; class Bacilli; order Caryophanales; family Paenibacillaceae; genus Paenibacillus; species Paenibacillus sp. FSL R5-0912. The sequence goes on along the minus strand of NZ_CP009282.1, from coordinate 1,324,609 downwards.
TTCTTATATTTATATAAAAACCACCGGATATACGGGAATTTCCCCTGTCCGGTGGTTTTTGATTTTGTGCATGGCGGCATTTTTAACGGTTAGAAGGCTTTATCCTATACCCCATCTTTTCCAGATATGGATTAAGCTTCTCCAGCAGAGCGGCATGCTCGGCTAACTCAGCATCTGATACAATGCTATGATCCGGACCGCTCATTCGGGCTGTATACATCTTCCATTCACCAATCAGCTGCTGGACTGCAGCCAATTCTTCACCGCTAAACGTCTGCTCAGCCTTAACAAGCAGTTGATCGCTAAAGGCGGCGAAATCCGTATCCGTGGTGCTTGCGGCAGTTCCCGGAGCTTCTGCCTGATTCAGCTTGTCATTATACGGCTCAATTGCTGCAGCCAACTCCTTGTAGCGTTGCTGATCTGCGGCACTCAGCTTCTCAGGATGAAGCCCCCCCTGATCATCGGCGATCTGCAGATTATAGCCAGCTAACTCATGCAGCAGAGTTGACAGTGCAGTGAAGTCATCCCCGCTCAAACTGGACTTGGCCTGCTGTAACTTAGCCTCAAGCTGGTCGTAATGCTGCTGTGTGCCGCCGATCTTCGCTGTATTGTCCTGCGAGCCGTATAGTGAATCCGCCAGATAATTGTAACCGGCATACGCTCCGGTAGGGATTATTAAGGTTGCAGCTACTACTGCCGCTACCAGCCATTTTTTCATGCGTTTCCCTCCTTGTCTGAGTGCAATCCTGTTAAGGATCTCCCCTTTCAGTTCGGGTGGAGCGTGCATAGCTCCGGCTTCTTCCTGAAGCGCCCGCCGCAAATTGTGCTCAAGATTCATGCAGATCCTCCACCTTCCCTAACCTGATCGTAGTCACCTGATGTTTCCGTCTAAGCTTCTGCAGAGCGGCATGGAGCCGTGATTTCACCGTTCCCAGCGGAATCTGAAGGATGGCAGCGATCTCTTCCTGAGTATACTCATGCAAGTAATGCAGGATAATGACCTGCTTCAGCTTGTACGGCAAACGGCTTACCATATCGGTAAGTACCCGGTTTGCCATCCGGTCCACAACATCGCTGGCGAGATCATGTTCTATAGTCTGGCAAGTCTGCTCCGCTTTGTTCTGAATTCGGAACTGTCTCCACCTTCTTCGCCTATGGGCATGAATCTGCCGTATCGTGAGCCCCATAAGCCAGGGTCTAAACGCTTGTGTCCTGTCAAATTTCCTAAGTGAACGGTACAGCTCAATATATATCTCCTGCACAATATTCTCTGCATCTGAAACCCCGGAAACGAGGAAACGCACGGCCTTATAGACATCATGAATAGTCGCCTCGTATAACTCACCGTAAGCTTCACGGCTGCCGGCTAGCGTGAGTCCGATGAGCTGCGAATATGGTTCTGTTGTCTTCATCCGTCATTCCCCCTTCAGGCTTACACTATCTACTTGGAAGGATTCAGGGATTTCGTTCGATTTAATTCGCGGTCTCTTTAGTCCGTGATTTCAAAGAAACCATTACAGTCATAAGTACAACCATTCCCGCTCCCAGTGCCTGGTACAGATTGAAGGGGACGGACAGCCAGATTACGGAGGAGACAATTGCTGAGACCGGTTCCGTACAGGACAGCAGGCTGGCTTCATGCGGAGCAATGTGGCGGAGACTGCCGATGTATAGATAGAAGGCGGCTAATGTTCCCAGCAGAATAACGAATAGAATAGCCAGAATGATAGACAGCGACCAATCGGCAGACGGAACGGACCAGACCGGATGAATGAGACTCATCCCTGCTCCTCCCACAATCATCCCCCAGCCCATCAGCAGTGAAGTGCTGTACAGCTTCAGCAGCGGACCTGAATAGAGGGTATAGAACGTCAAGGACACTGCGGATAGAATCCCCCAGATCAAGCCTCTCAGGGGAACGGTCAGCTCCGAGGAATCGCCGCCGGTCAGCAGTAAATACGTTCCTCCCAGCGCGAGCAGCGCACCGATGATATCCAGCGGAGCCAGCTTCGTTCTTGTCCAGATAACAGTGTACAGGAGAATAAACAACGGGGCTAAATACTGCAGCAGTGTGGCGATTGCAGCATTGCCTGACTCAATGGAAGCGAAGTACGTGTACTGTACCCCAAGCATGCCCAGCAGCCCGAACAGCAGCATTTGAAGAACGAATCTCCGGTCCAGCCACAGCTTCCATACCTGCGAGCCCTCCTTACGGAGTGTAAACATCAGGAACAGGACTCCCGATACCAGCAGTCTCAGGGTCACCAGCCAGGCTGCAGGCAGCATGGACTGCTGGAACAAATGCTGGGCGACCGTCCCCGATACTCCCCATAATAACGCTCCGCCGGAGGCCATAATAATTCCTTGGGTCCGCAACAATAACTCCACCCTCCTGCGTATATGTATAGATATTTAGTGTTAATTATACGGAATTACCGGCTGTCTCCTCTGGTAGATAGATCATACTAAACTTGAACCGTAACAGGCTTGACTTATCTTTGTTAACAGAACGTGACCCGCAAGCGGAGTTTTTCATTTATAATAAAATGGATTGGAATTTCCAGACTCCGGAGGTTATCTTATGAAAAAATTAATTGCCGCTTCCGCGATTGCCCTGCTCATCGCAGGTCATGCGGCGGCATCATCCATAAATATTGCCCATTCTGCTGCAGCTCCACTAGCCCTTAAGGTAGACGGACAAGCCGTTCTTCCCCAAGTTCCGCCATTCCATTCCAATGGGATATTATATGTACCGGCTCTTGCCCTGAAGGAATTTTACCCTATCCAGCTGCAATGGAATAATGTCCTCAAGCAGCTTACTCTCACGACTGGTTGGGATACTAAAGTCCTTACCCCCGGCAGCTCCTCTATCCAGGTCCGCTATACACAAACAGATGGAAGTTATCAAGATAGCCTGGAGGCTACTGTTATTCTTAAGGCCGGACATGTATATATTCCGGCAGATAGTCTGAATTCGCTTACGGGTGCTACCACAGAGCTGGAATCGGGAGGAACCCGGGTCGTGATTACGCCGGGCAGTCTCAGCACAACCGTCAGGGTTCCCGCTGAACCCCTCGTTGTGGCCGGGGGTCATGCCAAGGTCAAGCTGTATGCCGCGCTGAAGGACGGCAACACCTACAAAGGATTCATCCTGGAAGTGAACGGCAAGAAGCACAGCTTCGACTGGACCGTAGACAGAGATTTCTCGAATCCGCCCCAGCTCTTCTATGCGGATGTAGATTCAGACGGGAAACCTGAAGTAACCGTTGTGTTCACACTGGGTACCGGAACTTCGCTGGTAGTGCAGGAAGTTCATGTGGTCAAGCCTGAGCAGTGGAAGGAGCTCTCCGTGCCTGCAGCGGAACAAGCTGCTTCTGCTGTAGTATCCTCCAGCATTTCGCTGGATAAGAAGGATGTGCTGCTGAAGCTTGAGCTCAAAGGAGCAACCCCGTCCAAAGTAACGATAAGAATTCCGGACCGTGCAGAAGACGGATTGAAATATTTCGGCAAGACTGCAGGAATCGGTGCTGTTACCTACTACTCGGTGAAAGACGGCAAGCTGTTAGCGGATACCAGCCTAATGGTAGGAATGACCGAGAGCATGGGAACGCTGAAGCTGGAATACAAGGCAGGGACAGCGGGGCTGGAGCTTGGCTCGATCATTTTCGAACCGCATGATAGCACTCAGCAATTTGTAGAGAAGTAACCTGCGGAGGAAGGAGCAATTACGCATGATTGATGCCCATATACATCTGGACCAATATGAAGAGACTTTGTTATCCTCCTTGCTGCAGAGCTTGCCGGAGCAGGACATTGAGGCGCTGATTGCGGTCTCGATGAACCTCACTTCCAGTCTGCGTACTCAGGAGATAGCAGCCCGTTATCCCGGGCTGGTGAGACCCGCCTACGGCTTCCATCCCGAGCAGCCGCTGCCGCCGGAGGAGGAGCTGGCCGCGCTGCTGGACTGGATCACGCTCCATGCCCCGGATATGGCAGCTATAGGTGAAATCGGGCTTCCTTACTATTCCAGGGCCGAAGCTATAGAACGCGGGGAGGCATGGGATATGGAACCTTATATCCGGCTTCTGGACAGACTCCTTGAGCTGGCAGCTTGTTTAGCCAAACCGGTGGTGCTGCATGCCGTCTATGAAGATGCCTGGACCGTATGTGATTTGCTTGAGCAGCATCACATTACCCGGGCCCATTTCCATTGGTTCAAGGGCCCGGAAGATACTGTCGACCGTATGATCAGCCGCGGCTATTATATTTCGTTCACTCCCGATATTCTCTATGAAGAGGAGATTCAGGATCTCGCGCGCCGCTACCCGCCGGAGCTGGTCATGGCGGAGACCGATGGTCCGTGGCCTTTTGAAGGCCCATTCACCGGGCGTACCACCCATCCGGCAATGGTGCATGACGTTGCCGCCGCCTGGGGAGCGCTGCATGGATATACCGGGAGCGAGGCGAAGGCTATTCTAACAGCGAATACGGTGCGGTTCTACGGACTGTAGCTTAGCCGTCACCGTACCCCGGTGAATGATGGACTCGGCCGCGCCGCGGTGACCGCCAGCAAATCCTGTACAAACTACAACATTCCCCGCATCAAATCGTCCACAATCTCAAATTGTTGTAGAAAAGGTAGCATTTCTACTCCCTCGCGCCAAAGAACGCACCCAGCCAATCCGCGGCTTGGGACGTTGTTCCGGCCATTCTCCATGCTCATTCCTTAACTAGAAGACGCTCCACCCCGGTCAACCGGCCTTCCGAGAAGGCCATGACATAAATATCTGGCTTGGTGGTCTTTAGCAAGAAGTCCAGATCATATCCGGGGGCAAAATAACCCATCATTAGCGCCATTACCAGCCCGTGAGTCCCAATGGCAATTCTTTCTCCTTCATGTGCCTGCAGGATTTCCTGCAGCGCCTCTACCGCCCTTGCCTGGCATTCGCGGTTCGATTCACCGCCCGGCAGGGCAAAGTCCGGATCGTCGTACATCTTCTGCAGTGCCGGAAGCAAATCTTCATCAGCCAACTGACGGTTGCCCTCCATCCAGACCTTCTCTCTCAGGTCCTCCTTAAGGGTAATTTCCTGCCCAAGTACCTTGGCCAAATCGGCTATCGTATCTATGGCCCGGATATACGGGCTGCTGTACAGCGTGTTAATGCCTTCATTACGCAGGCATGCTGTTACTCTGCGCGCATCCCCTTCCCCTTTTGCAGATAGGCCGCGCGTCCATTCGTCCACCCCGGTCCGGAGTGAATCCCCGTGTCTCACCATGTAAATATATGTCGTCATTGGCTCCTCCTGAATATGTAATGTGGCAGTGCAGAAAAAGCCCCGAAGGGCTTGATCTTAAACTTACTGTCTGCCTTTTTTTAATCTACCCCTGATCTACTGCGGCTACAGGCTGTGCACCTTCCAGCTTAAGCTTGGCCTCAGGCCAGAGCAGCCGCCCGAACAGCAGACCCGCCAGACCCAGAAGGAGCAGCAGCAGGCCGGTGTTGATAAAAATACGGGCAGGGCCTGCATACTGGACAAGCAGACCACCCAGCAATGGTGCAATAATAAGTACCGTGCTGAGTACGGTGTTCTGGATGCCGAAGATACGGCCTGTCATATGCGGCGGGGTTTCTTTTTGCAGGCAATAATTGAACGTAACCATAAATACCCCGTTTCCGATCCCCAGTACAAATCCGATCAGCAGAACCCATACTATCGAAGCGCCCGGCTGGAGCGATCCAAGTGCAGCAATGGAACCGCCAATCAATACATATCCCGAGCCGAGCCTCCAGCTATATCCCGTTTCCGGATTCAGCTTGTTCAGGAGAAGTATAATCAGCACAGCTCCTACTCCGGTAGCGGCTACCATCCAGCCGAGCAAGGATTCCCGCTCCGGTGCAAACACCCGGAACAGGCTGGTGAACTGGAAGTCGACCACTTGAATCACCAGTGCCCCGGCCAGCCCGAACAGCATAGTACTCAGCAGGATCCGGCTGCGCAGCATGAAGCTCCAGCCTTCCCGCCACATCGTATGCAGCGGAATCTTGTCTTCCGGCGCCTCAGGCTGTTTGCTGTTATCTTCATCCGTGCGGATGTTCTTCACGGACAGCAGCAGCAGATAAGAGCAGCCGCGCAGCAAGGCATTGATCAGGATGCACCATTGCGGCGTAAGGAAAGCGAGCGCCAGACCTCCGAGCAGAGGGCCGGCAATTTTGGAGCCCTGGTTAACCAGCCCATTGAGCGACGAGGCTTGCAGCAGCTGGTCCTCTCTGACCAGGCTGCGGGTCAAAGACTGCTGGGCAGGCATATTCAGCATGGATAGCGCTGAACGCAGCGCCAGCAAAGGCAGCAGCCAGAACATGCTCGGGGCGAATAGCACCAGTACAGTCAACAGCGCAGTCAGCAGATCGCATACACGCATCAGCTTCAGCTTGTTCAGCCGGTCGGCGGCTACTCCGGCAACCGAGCCAAACAGAATGCTCGGCAGCGCCAGCGCCACCGGAATAAGCGCCAGCATCAGCGGCCCGGCCTGCCAGCGGTAGCCGACCAGCACCTGAATAGCCAGTGCATCGAACCAGTCGCCGAAGCTTGCCGTGGCGAAGGCGCTGTACACGCGCATGTACGTTTTGTTATGCAGCAGGCTGGTTCCCTGCTTCGTTGAAAGCTCCATCTGACATTCCTCCAGGTTACATGTAATATCATTGAATGTGCGAAACATTCATGATCCTACTGTAACGGAGAATTGTCAGAGAATTATCAGTGGGCCTCGAGCAGCGGCAGCAGCAGATTTTCGAGTGCCCGTTCCAGCCTTACCAGACCAAACGCTTCAAGCTCTGCTGTAAACAGGCTCTCGTATTTGCGTCCCAAGGGACTTCCGGCCAGAAACATGCGGCAGAAATGGTTGATCCGGTACACCGAATAGAACCGCAGCGGCACAAACCCGGACATATCGAGCACCTGCAATCCTTCATTGATCAGTTTCTCTCCCTCTGCCCACTGTGCCCGCCGAAGCGCCCAGAGTCCCTTTACTACTTTGTAACCGCCGATCTCCCGCAGAAAAGGCTTGTCCCTCAGGGTCCGGCTGACGGTTTCGTCCATACGCTCCAACTGCTCATCCCCGGTTCCCGCCACCAGATGAATGAACAGCTCCGTAATCTGCGTCGCCGGAACGAAGTTCTCAAAATCCGGTTCGGATATTACCTGATAGGAACGTTTCAGGCGTTCCAGCGCTTTGTCCGGCTGGCCTGCCAAGGTGTACAAATCCAGCATGGTCAGAATCTCCAGTTCCAGCTGTTCAGGGGGGTTCAGCAGTTTCCGCTCAATCAGACGCTCGGCATATTCCATCTTCACCTTAGGGTCACCTATGAAGAAATAGAACAGGTTGAGGTAAAAAAGCCGGTCCTTCAGCGGAACCTCGTCCGTGTAGATCAGCCACTCCAAATCTCCCTGGACGAAATGAACGACCATCGAATAATGCGGGTCCAGCTCGTAGCCGAGAATGTCCTGCTGGCGTGCGAGGGTCAGCATCGATTTGCCCTGACCGTAGATATGAAACTTCATGAATACCTCACTCATTGTATTCCGCAGCTCCGGATCATTCGTTGCCGGATTCATCGCTACGCCCTCCGGAGAGCCCTGCACAGCCAGACTGTATCCGAATCCGCGGATGGTCTTGATGTCGATTCCGCTAAGGCCGCGCAGCTTCTTCCGCAGCCGGTAGATATGATCATCGACGGTCCGCTCCACCGGATACTCCATGGGCCAGACTTTATCCAGAAGCTGCTCGCGGCTGAAGGTCCTCCCCCTGTTGCGGTACAGAAACTGCAGAAGCGCAAACTCCTTGGGCAGCAGCTCTATGGTTAATCCGCCGGCAGATACTTTATATTCACTTTCGTTCAACTCCAGATGCATAGCTGTGCCTCTCTTCTTTCTACAGATCAACCCATAAACTGATTATATCAGCAAGAAGTTCTGCGCACGATAGCAGCAACTGCATTCATGAGGGACAGCCGGTTCGGGGATGGCGTAACTTCATCGGGAGCGTAGGGAAGCATGTAACCAGCAGACTTCGTCGGAAGCCGAGCCTGCTGGCAGGTACTTATCTGCAATATTATTTGTGGTTAACAAGAAGAGTCCCTCCACAGTTGCCGCTGCGAAGGGACTCTTCATAAATTGCTATCTATGTGACTGCAGCTGCCGCAATCCGGGGGCTTACAGATGCTGTTCTAACCAGCCATATTGTTGATGGAATCCTGTTTGGAGAATACTGAGATATGATCCACGGTACCCGTTGAATCCGGGATGATGAACTTGAGCTGGTACTGCTTGCCCGCCTGGTATATATAAATGTCATCGCTGCCGTTCACTGAGGTAGCGTCCGGCTTGCCGAGGACTTCTTCAATCTGCTTCAGCGTCAGCTTTTGTAAATCGGAGGCGCTTGAACGCACATCAAAGATTTGGCTGCCTTTGTTAAAGCCGAATACCACGTGCTTGCCGGCATACGTGGAATAAATGCCTTTGCCTGCCGATTCTTTGGTGTCCGGCTCTCCCCATGCTGCTTCCACATCGTCAATGAGTCCACTGTGTGCAGCATATTCCACGCCGGGCACCTTGCCCTGCTTGGCAAGCTGCAGCAGCTCTTTCAGCTGCTTGCTCAGCTCCTGCGGCGTAGCAGCCGACGAGGCTCCTGCCGCTGCGCCAGGCTCTGCAGCCGCAGGTGAAGCGGCCGCTCCAGTGCCGCCTTGCGCAGCAGGAGCCGCGTCAGGTGGAGCTGTTGCTGCACCGCCGCCAGCTTCAGCCGGCTCCGTGCCCGCACCAGGGGCGGGACTCCCTTCCGGCTGTGCAGACGCCGGAGCCTCCGAGGCTTGCGCAGCCGCCCCGCCGGTATTCACCGCATCCGGCTTACCGGAATTACAAGCCGTTAGACTGAGCATTCCGCCAAGTAGAATTATGCCTGCTATCGTTTTGAATGATGTGATCATGATGCCATCTCCTTCGTTTTCGGGAACTTCCTCTACAATCTAAACTGTTAACCTATGACGCAGTGCCCCCGCTAAAGGTTGCACGATGCTCCTTTTCAGGCCGCCCTTCTATAGAACATTTTTGGCATGTTCCAGTTGGGACTGATACTGCCGCGTGTAGTTGCAGCGTTTCTCTTACCGCTACCCGCCCCAAAGCTGCAATACCGGATCTGTTGCATTTAGTACAATAGAACTCCCTAAAAATTACCCGGAATTTGATTCTATTGCACTTTCTGCAGGCAACAATCAGAAAAACACCCTTATACAGTCATTCCTCAAAATTCTGTTGCATCAAATACAGCAGATTGCTTTCCAGCCTCCAAAAACGGGTTTTCTATTGCACATTCTGCAATTGAGAGCACATTCGCTGCTCAAGCCCTTCAATTCAGGAATTATTTCCCTGCAGCACGCAACCTTCCTCCCGCAGCACGCATCTTACTAATAAAGGGAGGGGAGCTTCATCTGGATATTATAGAGAGAATCAAAGCCAGGGATGAGTCCGCTCTCCGCCAGCTGATGGAGCAATATGGGGATATGCTGCTCCGGACCGCCTGGCTGCTCCTGCGGGACCGGCAGTCTGCCGAGGAAGCCGTGCAGGATACCTTCATTCAGGCCTATGCCAAAATCGGGCAGCTGAAGGACCCTCAGCGTCTGAGACCCTGGCTGATTGCCATCGTGGTTAACCGCTGCCGGATGAGGCAGCGGACATGGAGCTGGCGAAATATTTGTCCTGCGCCGGAGGGCGGGGCCTGGGTACAGAATGAAGCAGGCGCCTCCGCAGGCGCAGAAGAGCTGTTTATAGCAGAATGGCATAATCTGCAGCTAAGTGAAGCTGTAAGAAGTCTGGATTACATCTACCGCGAATGTCTGACGCTGTACTATTACCATGAGATGAGCATCCGTGAGATCAGCGGGCAGTTGAGATTACCGGACAATACGGTGAAATCCCGGTTATCCCGGGGACGGACACTGTTGAAGCAGATTCTGGAGAAGGAGGGGCATGTTCTATGAGCAATGAACAAGAACACATCAAACGCCGTCTGGATGAAGAGTTGAGCAGCCTCTCCTTCAGCGGACAGGAACGGGTTCTGCAGCAGACTCATCCTACCGCACCGCTGGCCCGCCTGCGGGCACTATGGAATAAGGAGCTGGAAATTCCACTCAAGCCACTGGGTGCGCTATCTGCGCTATTAATCGCAGGTGCGCTGATCCTCTGCTACCCGCAGAGCGGGCCCCCGGAACATGGGGCCCGTACACTGCCCGTACAGGGCCAGCGGGAACTGATTGAAGCTGGCGGCAATACGTACTGGAAAGACATCTATGAACAGGCGGTGAGAAGCCATGAAAATTAGGATCAAGGTCAAGCAGCTGGTGCTGTTCGTGCTGCTTCCGCTTGCGCTGCTAATTCTAATACCAGCTGTTCTTCAACAGGCAGCAGCGCCATCGGTTCAGCTTGCAACCTCCGCCACAGCGGATACCGGGACTCTGGCACGCGAAATGCTGCTGAGCAAGCTGGATGCCAGCAGCGGGAGCAAGCGTATGACGCTTATCCGCACTACAATAATTGAACCAGGCAATTGGATACAGCCCTATGATTTCAATGTGTATATCGGCTCCTCTTCTAGCCAGTGGAGCCAGAACAATAACGAAGAGACACCACTGCCGCTGCTACCCGCAGATAAGCTCCGGTTCCTGAGAGAATATATGCTAGAAGGCCCTATAGACGGCTATTTGCTTACTGCCGCTAAACAGCTTGTCTATGAATACGATGTACTGGGTGCCGGAGATGACGGGGATGCGGTACTTACGGAAGTACGCACCAGAATCAGCAGTAAATCCTCTATGTTCAGAGAGCTGGCTTTGCTTCAGGCTGAGAGGGCATTGAACGCAGGGAATTGGGCGGCTGCAGGAGACTTGCTGAAGCAAGCCCATTCCCCCGTACATGATGGCGAATACGAACATGAAGCCCGTTCAGCCTGGCTTGGTGCGCGGCTGCTCTTTGCAGAAGGTAAGTGCAGCGAAGCGCTGGAGCTGGTGAACAACAGTCTGAAGAGTTACCAGGAGTCACGTGACAAGAATTATCATGAAGTGAACGAAGGAAATGACTTAAGCCCCCAGGGCTCCACAGAGCAACCTTCATCGGCTCAAGATTCCCTTGAAGCTGCTACAGAGAATATGAGTGAACCCACTTCCGAAATGCAGCGGCAGCTGCTTGCACTGCAGACCGCACTTACAGCTACTGCGGAAGCAGGAAACTCTGCTCCTGCCACATTGTCAGGGACACTAACCTACAGCGACGGCACTCCGGTCTCCCGGGCAGGCATCTTCCTGCGGCCGGAGAGCGAAGTTAGTCATAGTGTGTTTTATGGCTCGGAGCCGTATGAAATCGTCACAGATGCACAGGGCCGTTTTTCCTTCTCAGGCGTCATTCCCGGCTATTATCAGTTATTTTTGGGCCTGAGCTTTGAGCAGATCGATGGCTGGACCTGGCCTGTGCAGGCGGATGACTGGATCGAAATCAAACCAAATGACCGTTTGACTAATAATATTATCCTTCAGCCCTTGCTGGAGCTGAAGTCACCGGTAAATTCGCAGCTCCTTACAGGTGATTCTGTAGAATTCGAGTGGGAGACTGTCCGGAATGCGGCCTCTTACAGTCTCAGCGGCACAGTCTCAGCCGAAGGCAGCACCTTCAGTTATGTAATCCGCCAGCATATCACGGGGAATAAGATTTCCATCCCTGTAACAGATCTGTATAACAGCGGCGGTTTCTCCACCAGCAGCAGCGGAGAAGGCTGGGAATCCGTTGAGCCCTCCTCGCTGCTCGGCTTCGCCGATCCAAGCGGACGCTTCTCGTGGAGCATAGAAGCCTATGATGTATCCGGGCGGGTGATTACCCGCAGCAATGGCTACCGGCTGAACGAGGACACCGTCGGCAATCTGCCTTTCTTCTATTTACAATCACGCAGTCTTACCGCTGCCGATCAGCTGGTTAAAGCGCAGAAGCTTGAACAGGCACTGGAAGCGTACCGCCACGACTATGCCAGAGATCCACAGGATGATCATGCGCTCAAAATGCTGGTTCATCTCATGACAGCCAAGGCTTCCTATACTAAAGACAAATCCTTAGAAGCCGCAACGATACCTCTGCTAGTGAAGCTTGTAGAGCTGCGTCCGACTGCAGACTCTGTCTTCAACCTGGCGCTCTACTACTATGAGCAGTCCGACTGGAAAAGCTACAATCACTATTATTCCTGGTTTCTTGAGCTGCGTGAGCAGAAACCGCACAGCTATGATCAGGGAATTAACGCTACCGCGCTGATGCACCAGGGGGAATTGGACGAAGCCCGCAGGCAATTCGTCGCCTCACTGGAGGAGGATGGCAGCCACCGCTTCACCGGCAGCTATCTGGCTGCAGAGCTGGCGGCGGGACAGCCGCTGGATGACGTACTAAAGCTTGCTCTGCGTTATCCCCAGCATAGTCCCGGCTCCGGCACTGTTAACTGGGCGAAGCTGATAACCCAGATGAAGGCAGAGCGTACGGGACAGCCGGAGCTCTTTGACCGGCAGCTGAAGCAGATGCTGGAGCTATATACAGCAAGGTCCGGGAAACTTAGGGAATGGACTGAAGAAAGCGGGGATTCCGCGCTGAAGACGTTCATGAAAGCCGTTCTGGAGGTGGGCTGATCCACCTCCGAAACAGGGCAAAGGGAATAGAACAAGAGCGGTAACGCCGCCTGATCTATTCCCTTTGTACTTGGTTAATTCTATCCTGTGGGCTCAAACAAGATGGTCCAGAGCAATTTTCTTAACCACATAGGTTCCGGCCATCATATCATGCAGCGCCCGGTTACGCTGGGTGAATACAACGAATAGGCAGTCGGCGACCACTACCCAGCCAAAGAACACATTCAAATTCGTGGCGAGCGGACTCCAATTGGCAAGACTGCTGGAAACCGCAGATAATTCCTCTGTGTTCAGACTCACAATAACTGCAAGAAAGCCGTTGATGATGAGGAAGCAATCCCTGATCAGAGCCTGCTTCAGCGCCGGATACCTACCGTCCCCATTAATTATTCTTGCCCCCAGAATTAGTCTGCCCGGAGTCCCCCCATATTTGACAACCATGAACACATTGAAGCCCATCAGCAGCACAAACTGAATAAAAAGCGGAAACGCCGACTCCGCCGATTCTGCGGCTGAGACGCAAATCCTGTTCAGCAAATACGTAGGAAGGGCCAGAATCAGAAAATCAACAAAATGGATCAGCACCCTTTTCCAAAAACCTACATAGTCACTCCAATCAAGCTGTTCCTCTATCCGCTGCTCCATACTGTTCTCCCCTCAGTGTATAATAATCAATCCGGCAGCCTGCTGTGCGACGCAGCATTTCCATCCGGTATGTACCAAGATATGTATCTCGGCCTTCTACTTGCTATCCCTGGCTGAACCCATAATATCCTTCCCGGTCTGTATGGCCTCCTCTAACGTATTAGCCGGACCCGAGATATATCCCTCTCCGGCGGTAAGCCCGTAGCGCTCATCAAGATGGGTCAGCATAATCCAGAACTTATCCAGCTTCTGAGACGTTATAATAGAGCCAATCGAACGCAGTGACCGGTCTGCATCCAGGACCGTCAGAATTCCCAAGTAGTATCCGCCGCCATCCTTAAGCTTCACATTATAATGAAGACCTCCATCCAGTGTAAGCTCGCCGGTAAACTCACTGCTTCCGGGCACACCTCTCCATACTTCACCCCTCAGCCCGATTGCGCTATGCTTCACGACTTCATTATTGGAGTAGATCACACTAGGGTACTCCCGCTCCACATGCTGCGGACGAAACCATTCATAGCCGAGGAATGCCACGATCAGTACTGTTATTGCGGACACTATCCATGATTTCCGGATCAGAGCTCACCCTCCTCTACTATGAACTTCCAAGACATATCGGAGTACAACTGGCATATACGCAACTTTCAATTAGATCCGGCGTCTATAACTGTATAATTTTAGTAAATCAACGATATTCCCGAAGGAGGACTACTCAAGATGAAGGTCATCAAATTTATCTGCCTGCCGCTGCTGCTGTTAATATTGCTGTCCGGCACTGCCCTGGCGGCCCCTGCTTCAGCTCCAACCATTTCAGTAGAATTAAACAACTCCACGATAAGCACCGACATGCCCCCTTATCTCACACAAGGCACAACCATGGTCCCGCTAAATGTAGTGAAGCATATCCCGGGGATTACTGTCGCTTGGAGCAATGCCACCAAGACGGTTACGATTGACCGGAGCGGGGTAATAATCACACTGGTTGCGGGTCACAAGACCGCCCTTATTGGTACCAAACAAGCCGCCCTGCCTGTCGCCTCGGTCTTGGTTAATGGCAGAGTCATGGTGCCGATCCGCTTTATAGCAGAAGCCGCAGATGCGCATGTAGCCTGGAATGCGGCCACCCGGATTGTGTATGTCGCCAAAGCAGATGAGGCGCTGATCACTCAACTCCAATCCGCGAATCTGGGGGAAGCACGTACAGCAGCACTTCATTTTCCCCGCGTCAGCACGCTTAAGCAAATCCCTATCATTAATGAGTCACAGAATCAGGACTATTATTTCCCGGAAGGCACAGCGGGCCGTTTCTTCATTCAAGGCGGGCCTGGTATTTCGTATTATGAAGTTGCAGGTAATTATGCGGAAGAAATCTGGTCTGCCAAAATAGACTACAGTGCCCCATCCTCTGCCGGACTCTTCTTTATACCGTACAAAATTGTGGATCAGGCCGGAAAAATGCCCTCCTATAAGGGTAGCCTCGCGTTCTATCATCTGATGCTTCCGGTTATGGAGGCAACCTATGGATTCATTGATGCTACGGGTGCCTCCAGGACGGCCGGGCAACAAAATATGAAGCTAAATGAGTTCTTTGAAATTCCAGGGGAAGCATCATCCTCTGTACAAAACTAATTACATCAAGATCGGTACCGCAAACGGAACAAGAATCAGCAGCAGCGCGGCGGCACTCAGACTCCGGGTCCACACCGGCTTCAGCTTCTGATTCTTCTCCGATTTGTACCAGCCCTTGAACTGCCAATAATTCCGGTACATCACTAAGAATACGAGAAAATTACCGATTACTGCAGTATACAAATACCCGGTCCATCCATATAACATTTTGAAGATCCACTGCTCCACACCCCCGAGTATACCTAGTGTCAGAACCAGCAGAACCACTAAACGCAGCATTTCTGCCATAAAACTTGCGAGTTTACTCATTTTGTCCTCCGGTTTCATGATTTACATTGCCCGCCTCCAGAAGACTGGCATTTCCGATGTATCTGCTTACATGCTGTAGAATCTCGCTGCTATTGTGCACTATTATCCTCTTAGCCTTGTACGCTTCAGTTAATTTCATAATGGCAGGAACACCTTCCCTGATGAATCCAGGGTTCCATTCGAACAGCATCATGTACAGGTTCTTGAACGTCTGCTTATAGTTTCCCTTCTCCAGACCCAGCCTTGTCTTAATGAACCTCCGGATTACCCGCCCATTCTGCACATACAAATCAGGTTGAATCAGAAAAATCAAATCCGCTTCCCGGAAGCTCTCTGTCCCCCATTTGTGATGCACGCCTTCTATAATCCACGACTCCTCAGCGACTGTTTCAGCTAACCGGGTATCCCTGACCTCTGTTGAGTTGCGGGTATTGTCCGTACTCCGGTCCCAGACATAATTGTCAGTTTCATAGCAGGGGATATCGTAGATTCGTGATAATTCTCTGGCTATATACGATTTACCGCTGCCGCAGCCACCTATAATCCGTATTCTAATCCTAGCTCCCTCCTATGGAATGCCCGACTGATCAACCGTCCACGTCGCAACCCGGAAGAATACCCCTCCAGTTTACTTCTATAACTTCTATATTTATCCTGTTAATCCTGCTTCAGCAACCGCAAGCTGGCGGTATAGCGGCTGTCGTGAAGGAGCATTTCTCCCTTGCAGTATCTGCCTGTGTTATATCCAACGCCGGAGTGATTATAGTATTCTGTAGAAAAGAACGTGAAGAGGTGTCTAGAATGCAACGAACAGATGTGGTAATTGGAATCGATGGAGGAGGAACTCATACCCGGGTCATAGCCGCTGATATCGAAGGGAATGTACTGGCTTATTGTAAAAAAGGAAGCGCTTCCGCGTACCGGGACTCTGCCGCTCAGCATAACGTGAGGTCAGCGATTATAGAAGCGCTGGAACGCGGCGGCATCGAGCCCGGAAGGGTCATTGGCATCGCTGCCGGTGTTGCCGGATATGACTCACCTGAGGATTTGGACTGGATCTTGCCGCTCACCGGAGTTCCGGAGCTGACTTGTCCCAGGTGGCATGTCAATGACGCGCTTATCGCCCATTACGGAGCACTGCTTGCGCAGCCCGGCATTATTGTCATCTCGGGAACTGGCTCCATCATTATTGCCATTAATGAAGACGGACGTTATTTACGCAATTATGATTTCCATCATTATGCCGCAAGTGCCGCCCGGTTCCTCTCTTACGATACCGTGTTTGAAGTGCTGGCCGGTCACACGGATTCAAGCGATGAGCTGCTTGTCGACCGGATGCTGGCACACTGGAATGTTACTGCCGTGTCTGAATTATACCGGCTTGCGAGCGAAGGGTTCGACATTGACCGGAAAGCCCGGGACAAATGCTTTGGACAATTCGCACCTGTAGTAACGGAGGAGGCTGAGCGCGGAAGCTCCGCCGCCCTAAGGATCTGCGGGAGAGCGGCAGCGCAGATCAAGGTCGGCATTGAGCTGCTGGCCGCATCTTTTGCACAGCATACAGTCCCCGTAGCGTTCATCGGCAGTGTAGCGAATAGCAGTTACTTCCAGTCTGAACTGCGCAAATTACTGAAGAACGGGGCCAACAAACAGTATAAGGTGGTAACGCCACAGCTCCCGCCCGAAGCAGGAGCTGTCCTGTATGCAATGGAGCAATTAGGCCGGCCGGTCACAGAAAACATAATCAGCCGGCTGCAGCATAGCAGCAAGCTGCCACAATGACATATATGCAGCGCGTAATTGCTACGAACAGACCTTCCATCTGGCAGCTTCTAGCTTAGTCGCTTCACAGCTCCACAGTCGCCTCTTTGGCATTCCATATGACGGGAAGGCCAAAGAGCGGCGTCAAGCTGCCTAAGGGAATATACAACCGCCCGTTTACGCTCCGCGAGGCCAGCATGGCCACCGTTTTGCCGTTCACCTTCGCTGTTTCGCTAAGCGGTTGATGGACCGCGGTGTGCCCACCTATAGTAATGATAAGCGCTCCGGTTCCCGCCTCCAGCTTCAAAGTTCCGCCCAGCAGGGCAACCGATTCGCGGAGCGGAACGAATACCCGTGAATTCTCCAGCAGGAAAGAATCCTTAACCTCCAGCTTTTCTCCATTGATGATAAAGACGCCCGCAATCATTGTCGGCCCCGCGGAATAGCCGCTCTTCACTGCGATGCTTGCCATATCAAGTCCTGAAGTAGTAATGATCACGGGAGTATTATTGGCTATCCTTGGATACAGCCAGTGGATATCCTCATTATGCATCCGGATGCATCCGGCGCTGACATATTTACCGATGGAGGCCTCATTATTGTTGCCATGAATGGCATAGGTCGTGCCGTAGGTATCGTTCACTTCCAGCCCCAGCCAGCGGTCGCCCAGCGGATTGGCCGGATCGCCTCCGGGAATCTTTTCTTTGTAATAGGGTCTGTTCTTGATTTTGACCACAATTTTGAAGCTGCCTTCAGGCGTCAGGCTCTTGGTCTTGCCGGTGGCGACCGGAAAAACCTTCTCCAGCTTACCGGCGCTGAAATAGGCCAGCTTATTCGTCTTTTTGTTCACAATAATCAGATCTGAGGATGATGATGACGCTGCTGCGGCTGATCCTGTGAAGCATGCTGTGAACAGCACTGCGAACACAAGCATAAGCTTGATGCTCCTTGGAACATAAGTTGTAGTCAGGCTGATACGCTCACGCAGATTCATGGTTGCCCCACCTCCAGGTTATGGGTGATTCTGGAAACTCTTTTCTACATAGACGCCAGTCTGCCGCATTAGTTGCACAGCAGCATGTACCTATTCTTATCAACTCGTCCCTGCGGATTTGAAGCAGAGTTTGCACAATTGTAACCGTTCAAGCGGTGCTTCGCGTGCGGTTTCATGAGGATGAATATTAAATGCCTCCGCCAGAGATAATAAGCCCGCATGACCATTACAGCACCCGCCAAGGAGGCCACTTACTTGAATTCAAACCATTCCAGCCAGATCAGCCAAAGCGAACAAATCATCCAGCAGCTGATGACACAGACCCAGCAGGGCACGCAGAATTACCAGCAGCTTCTGCAGCAGGAGCAGGAGCATGCCGCCAAATTGCAGGAGCTCAGCCAGCACAGCAATAAGGCCATTCAGATGATTCAGCAGGCATTGCAGGGCCATCAGACCGCTATGCAGCAGCTGCAGCAGGTCTCGCAGTTAATCAGACAGCTGGAGCAGATTCCGCAGACTGCCGGCTACAATACAGGTGGTATTCAAAGATTCAATACCGAACAACAGGGCTTCAATACAGGAATCCCAAGCTTCAGCACTGGTAACTCTGGCAATCAAAGCTTCAGCACAGGCTCTGGAGGATATAATTCTTCCTTCAGCCCATCCTTCACTTCCAATAGCCAGCCGGTAAATTCACTGCATAGCCCAATTAACGCTTCAATTAACTCTTCATTTAACCCGCAGCCGCTGCATACACCCATGCAGACTAACCATTCCTACGGTTCTATGATGAATCAGGGACGCAGCTTCCAGCAGTAATATACGCCGGACTACGCGGTTCAAGACAAAAGGGGTTCTCTCAGCCATACCAGCGGCACGCGGAGAACCCCTTCTTTGTATCTGCGCTTTGCGCCTCGGCATTCATACATATGCATGTTAGACTACCAGCCGTCCCCTCTTCTCCGCGAGACCAATCGTCGCCTCTACGCCGGAGTTGAATTCCAGGTAGTCGCTCTCGACTCCATCGCTGAAGATTACCCCGTCTTCCGGCATCTGCGAAGTAATTCGCAGCGGCATACGGCTGTTGATCCTGCCGAATACCAGATCGGCCGAAGTCGTCCGGCTGGGAAAAGGCTCCCGTACCGTAAAGTAGAGCTCCGGATGATCCCAGGCCAGCTTGAGCGCCGCCCCGTTTTCCTGTGGTCTGTCCCCGTGTACAGACGCATGTGCTTCCATGCCCGCATTTACCGTCGCCTGTTCCGCTGCCTGCCATTGTGCCGCCTGGCTGACAATTCCTGCTGCTCCGGCGAGAACGCTTTTGAGCCAGCCGGTGGAGCCCATGCCGGTGGAGACAATAATCCCGCTGGAGGACTGCTGCTCCAGCGTGCCGTTCAGTTCAAGCTGATAACGGGCCGAGACATGGGTCCGGCGGCCGATGAACAGATCGTTGACACCGTACAGGCTCTGTCCGTCGTTCAGCTCTGCCCTGGCAAGTGTAACCTCGCGCACCTGCCGCTGGCTGCGGAGCACCTCCGGCACCAGCTGCCGCAGGTCCTTAACCGTGAAGGGCAGCAGCACACCATCCCAGCGCTGCGGATCCGGATTCACACCGATCAGCGGCTGCTCCCGCAGGTATTTCAGCGTATTGGCGACCAGACCATCCTGCCCCAGCACCACTACTGTATCCCGCTCTCCAAAAATAAAGTTAGGCACATGCTGCCGGTCCAGAAGCTGCAGCCGGCCTACCGCGCTCAGCTCGGTTACAGCAGCCTCTACCGCCTTGCGGTAAGTGAAGTCCTCGCTGAGATAATCGCTGAAATCGGCCCCCAGCCGTTCAATATAGAACTGGGCCTGCTGGATCGTATTGTAGCGGACCACCAGTTCTTCCAGGCGCGTCTTGCGTTTGATCAGAATAATCTTGTTCTCGGATACCGGGCTGCTCATCGTCCGTTGCCTCCTCTTGCCGCGCCCGCCCCGTTACCCGGCGACCCGGCCATAATTCCCTGCAAAAGATCCGGGGTAATATTGAGCTGCCCGATCTTCCCGGCATTCTCAGCCAGCTCCTGGAACGCGATGGCAATCAGCTTATCCGGATTCATGCCTACATTCGTCAGTGCCTGAAGTACACCTGGTGCTACGCCCTGGAGCGAATTCATCACCGCCGACAACTCGTAGGCCTTGGCATCCGCTTCCGCTCTCTGATTCGCCACCGTCAGTTCAATCAGCTCCTGCTTCTTCTCCTCCAGCGCAGTATCGAAGCTGAGCTGCTCTTCCTTCATCTCGTTCTGCTTCTGCTTCACCGAGCGTTCGGCATCGAGCTGGGTTTCGCGGATCTGCCGCTTCTTCGTCTCCACGGCGATCTCCGTATTCAGCTCATTCTCCTTCACACGCCGCTCCTGCTGAATCGAGGCATTGCGCCGTTCATACAGCGCATCGTCGGCGCTGCGGAGAATCTCCTCCCTGGCCTGCGCCTCCAGCGCGCGCAGCGTTTCCTTATTCGGCACGATCGCCAGAATGGACAGCCCCATTAGCTCGATGCCCAGCTTCTCTATCTCCGCACTCTGTCCGATTTCGAGCGTAATTGTCTTAGCCAGACGTTCACTCGACTGAATGGCTTCCTTCAGCGGCAGCTGCCCGAGCTGCTTCTTGGTCAGCACCTTGGCGATATTGATCACCCGCTGGGCCAGCTTGTGCGGATCATCGGAGAGGTAGGTATTCTTCCGCAGATTATACGTATAGTTAAGAATCTGTGTAGTCTTGCGGTAATCCACGATCCGGTAGGTCAGCTGCCCCTGCACGGTCACCGTCTGATAATCAGCCGTAATTTCCTCGAACATAAACGGTACATCAATCGAAGAGACCGGCACCACTACAACCGAGGTCGTAGGCGCGTAATAATGGAAAGAAAGTCCTACACCTTCCTGCACTACCTTACCGTTCTTCACCTTAAGGACATATTCACTGGGCTGGAACTTTACGAAGCGGAATCCGAACATGGTCATTACCTCCTGCTGTTTATTTTAGAGATTGATATTAACTTAATGTTATTATTAATTTGTTATTAACAACATCTTAGCAGACTTTGATGATATTATCAATATGTTAATAACTAAAATCCGCTATATTTCCCCACACCTAAGAAGACCTGCGGAAGGGACGGATTTCATGCATCATTACAACCCAAACTGAATATTGACTGAATGGCGGCATTCTTCTTTTGCACAAACTCGAGTTCCCGCTTTGGGTTTTGTCCATTGAGTAACGAAGGGTTATCCTCTATGATAATTTAAACGAGAATGATTATCATTATTGGTAATCGGTATACACATGGGAGGCATACTTACAATGAACAAGGCAAGACAACCTTTCGCTATCCTGTGCATCATCTTCCTGATGAGCACCTTACTGCTCGCCTGCAGCAGCAAGAATGATGAAGGCAACGCTGCGGCTAACACAGCTGCCGGCAATACCGCTGCAACCGCCGCTCCAACCGTAGAAGCTACTTCAGAACCGGCAGCCACAACACGCCCTTACACCGATTACAAAGGCCATACGGTTGAGATTCCTGTGAACCCGCAGCGAATCATCTACTCCGGGGAAACTTACGGCGATCTGATTGCCCTGGGCGTACAGGCCATCGGCTATCCGCTCTCCATGGCTGAAGGCCAGGTGTTCAAGGACAAGCTGACCGGGGTAGAAGATGTCGGCTTCCCGATCAACCTGGAGAAGACGCTTGAGCTTCAGCCGGATCTGATCATCTATGCCGGAATTGAAGAGGCTGATTTCGATGCCTTGTCCAAAATCGCTCCAACGATTATCTTCGATACCTTCGCCCCGCTGAAGGAACGGATGCAGGAAATCGGCGGTATCTTGGGCAAGACGGCAGAAGCAGAAGCCTGGCTGGCCCAGTACCAGACACAGGAAGATGCCATGTGGGCCCAGCTTAAAGCTTCAGGCATGAAGGAAGGCGAAACTGCCGCAGTCTTCACCTACTATCCGGGCGACAGACTGTTTGTAATGGCTACAACCGGCCTGTCGCAGGTACTGTATGGGGAGAACGGATTCAAGCCTACTCCGGCGATCCAAAAGGTGCTTGACGCCGACATGGGCTTCCAGGAGATTTCGATGGAGGTTATCCAGGAATACGCAGGGGACCGTATTTTCCTTCTGACGCCGGTAGCTGACGAAGCCAAGGCATCGACCGACAAGCTGCTGGAGAGTGCAGTCTGGAAAAGCCTGCCGGCTGTTAAGAACGGCTATGTCTATACACAGGACATCATGAAAACCTCCAGTGATGCCGCCACCAGAGAATGGCTGCTGGGTGAAATCCCCGCCATGCTGAATAAGTAACGATTACGCATGCAGACAGGACGAATATTAAAAGCAGCTTATCAACTAATGTTGATAAGCTGCTTTATTTTATATACAATGAGGTTTATTGATAATCGTTCTCAATATACATCTAAATTCAACTGCCCTGAAAGGAGTGCTGAGCCTTGAGACAGAATGCCTTGAATCCGGGACTCCCCCCTGCCTCCGCACTCGCAGCGGCTCCGGCCCTGCCGGCGGTTCCGCTCCGCTCCCTGCTGTTTCAGCTGAAGGGCATTGAGCTGGTAATCCAGAGTGCCAACACTGTGTCCGCTGTGCAGACTGCCGGTCAGCATACACTTCTGATCTTTACCGGAGGCCGCGGTGAGCTCTGTATCGGGGAGCAGCCGGCCCTTTCAGTACATGCAGACAAGTGTTGTCTGCTGTCCCCCGGAACTTCCTACAGTACGGATAACGCAGAAATGACACTATACTATTATTTGATATCCTTTGCCGCTATTACGGCTGGAGATTCCCCTGCTTCCCATACAGCTGAATTGCTGCCGGGCCGGAAAGAGCTAATCGTCCACCCTTTCACCCGGGTGATCCGGCTCGCGGAAGAGCTGCTTGCGAACCCGGGCAGCGGGGACGAGCTCCAGTATTTCAGACAGCAGCTGCAGTTCCAGGAGCTGCTGCTCCTGCTGTTTGAACATAATTACTCCACCCGCCAGCTGCCCAGTCCCGCGCAATCCGTGGAGAGTACGATCCAATTCCTGCAGGATCATTATATGGAGAGCATTACGGTGAAGCAGCTTGCGGAGCTGGCACAGGTCTCTCCCTGGCAATACACCCCTATCTTCCAGAAGCTGACCGGCAAGCGGCCGCTCGATTATCTGACCGATCTGCGCATCGGGCACTCCAAGAACTATCTGCTGGAATCGGCCGAGCCGCTGCGCGAAATCGCCCGGCTGGTCGGCTTCTCCGATGAATATTACTTCAGCCGCCGCTTCCGGCAGAAGACGGGAGTCACGCCCGGGCAGTATGCCCAGGCCCAGCAGCGCAAAGTTACCGTCAAGGATTGGACGGGGCATGAAGTGGAAATTCCGGAGCGGCCGAAGCGGATTGTCTACCACGGGGAGACACTGGGAGATTTGCTGGCGCTGGGAGTCAAGCCTGCCGGAGGCGATGAGGCCTTCGCCCGGAACAGCGTCTATAAGCACAGGGTCAAGAATCTGGCCAATGTCGGCTTCCCGCTGGACCCGCAGCTGACCCGGCTGATCAGCCCCGACCTGATTATTATCGCGAATTCGGACGAGCGCGCCTATACGCGCGTCTCCGGTATCGCCCCGACCCTCACCTTCGATTCGTTCGCGCCGCTCGAGCAGCGGCTGCGGATACTTGGCGGGTGGCTCGGCAGGCAGCGTGAAGCGGAAGCCTGGCTGGAGGCCTATCACGCCAAAAACGCTGCCATGTGGCAGCGTCTGTACGCAGAGGGACTCCAGCCGGGAGAAACCGCCTCCGCGTTGGTCTACGACCATGGCAACCGCCTGTTCGCTATGGCGATGACCGGACTGTCCACGGCCCTGTATGCTCCCGGCGGCCTGCAGCCGACGGCAGAGATTAAGGGCCTGCTGGACCAGGGGCTTGGCTTCGGCGAGGTTGATCCGGCGAAGCTGCACAGCTATGCGGGGGACCGCGTCTTCATGCTCATCCCGGAGCGCCCGGACTCGCGGGAAGCCATGGAGCAGCTGCTGCGGACGCCGCTGTGGAACAGCCTGCCCGCCGTACAGGAGGGCCGCGTCTATATGCTCGACGGCGCCAAATGGAATTCCGGCGATGCCCTGACCCGCGAGCGGCTGTTGACCCTGCTGCCCAGGCTGCTGGGGGGAGCGGGCGGGTAGCCCGGGCAGTGGCTTAGGTTGCCGCCTCTCTACAGCTCAAATGTTTATTTTGCCGCTTCAGGAGTAAAGTCCTTGATTTTCAGCAACAGAATGCCCAGGCCGGCTTCGCTTCCGGCAGTTCTATAGTGCGGCCGCCTGCGGCCCGGCTCCATTTCAGCTCTCCGTTCCAGCTTCTGCTCTTTGCGCAGTTCATGCAACGTCCGTTATGTCAAAGTGCCAAAGCTCACCTCTTCTATGGCTGGAGTATCCTGCGGACAGCTTCCAGCCGCCGGGGGTCAACAGGCTTCAGCGGATCACCGTCCAACCGGACCGCTGAGCCGAAGTGTACCCGGCTGACTGCGGTATGGGCAAGGAAATCCTTCAGGCTTGCAGCGTTTAAGCCGCTGCCGGCCAGGATGGATAGCGGAGTATCTGCAGACAGCTGCTGCAGTACGGCAATCCGTGCCATTCCCTCCGGCGAAGTAGCTACGGCACTGCCGCCGGAGGTCAATATATCCGTAATCTGCGGATACCGCTTCAAAACTTCTAGGGCCTCAAGCTGATCCCGCACCTCATCAAAGGCCCGGTGGTACGTAACCTCCATTCCGTCCGCAGCATCAATCAGCCGGATTAGCAGTTCTTCATCTACAGTCCGGTCACTGCGGAGCATACCCATAACCAGGGATAAGCCGCCTATCCCGGCAATGTGGCGGATATCGCGCAGCATCGTTTCTGCGTCGGATGGGTCATACATGAAGGAATATGCATGCGGCCTCACCATCACTCTTACGGGAATACTGACTGCCTCCCGCACAGCTTCAATCAGCCCTAGGCTGGGTGTTAATCCGCCTTCACGGATCCCGGTAATCAACTCGATCCGGTCCGCTCCATAACGTTCTGCTGTGATTGCATCACTTACTGTCGTGGCTATGACCTCTAGCAGCATAATTCACGCTCCTTCCCTTCCTTGTTTTTTCTTGTTCCTAATCATCCACGCCGCGCCCGGTCATTTCTATCCCAGCCGCCCGCTGCCTCTAGTTGCTCCACCGCCACATATCATCAGCCTCTTCCACGATCCAATAAATTTCATTCAGTATAAAGGATTCCGCAGGCTGATGCATCGAAATGTTCACCATCCAAATTTGTGAAGGCCAGCCTCAAAATGAAAATATTGTACGTAGTGCTACTCGAGCCTCCCTATACTGAAGCATTTTTAAGGATTGTTGTATCCGTTAAGCGCAGCAGCACAAAAAACCGCCAAACCGTTAGGTCTGACGGGTAACTTTTCTATCGACTGCAAGGCTAGAGGTTATACACCTACTGTGCTTCTAATCGGCTCAAGTGCCTCGGAATGGCCGTACACCGGAACATCACGCTTGACCGGAGCACACCAGTTCACGCCGTTGATGATAACCTGCTGAATTTCCTTGTTGTAATAGGTTGGATAGGACTCGTGGCCGGGCTGGAAATAGAAAATATTCCCGCTGCCGCGCCGGTACGTTGATCCGCTCGGGAACACATTGCCGCCTTCGAACCAGCCGACAAAGATCAGGCTCTCCGGTGCAGGCACGTCAAAGTGCGCCCCGTACATCTCTTCCTGCTCCAGGTCAATATATTCGCCGATGCCTGCGGCAATCGGATGGCTGGGCTCCATCACCCAGAGGCGTTCTTTCTCCCCGGCTTCACGCCATTTCAGATCACAGCTTGTGCCCATGAGCTTGATGAAGATTTTGGACATGTGGCCTGAATGCAGCACCACCAGCCCCATCCCCTCCAG
Organism: Paenibacillus sp. FSL R5-0912; assembly: GCF_000758605.1. NCBI lineage: Bacteria > Bacillati > Bacillota > Bacilli > Caryophanales > Paenibacillaceae > Paenibacillus > Paenibacillus sp. FSL R5-0912. Next base: position 1,298,596 of record NZ_CP009282.1, on the reverse strand, counting down.
CACACGCTTATGAATCCTGTTCACTACCTCGTCACTCACTTCCTGATGGGCAACATGCCCCCACCATACCAGTACATCAGTGTTATTCAGCACTTCTTCTGTCAGGCCATGCTCCGGCTCATCCAGCGTTGCCGTTCTTGTATCCAGTCCCGCTGCGCTCAGAAAAGAGGCCAGCTGTACATGTATGCCATTCGGATAGACCTGGCGGATTCGTTCTTCCTGCCGCTCATGGCGGTATTCATTCCATACGGTTACTCTGGTCACTATGGACACTCTCCTGTTTCAAAGGTGAATTTTACGGTTAATTTTAGTTTTTGACTACTTTTTATACCTCTATCATACAAATCTGCAAGCAGGCTTTCTTCCTGCATTCTTGCTCAATTATTCCCGGATATTGTCTTGCGGTATTTAAGCGGAGAGATCCCCGTAGCTTCCTTGAATAAATGGTGAAAGGTCTTCCCGCTGCCGAACCCGGCCGCTTCCGCTACCGCTGACATCGGCAGGTCTTCATTGAGCAGAATCCACTTGGCCTTATTCAGCCGGTATTCCGTCAAAAACGCGACAAAGGTCATCCCCGTATTCTTCTTGAACAGCTTGGTGAAATAATACGGGCTGAAGCCCATGTACCCGGCCACCTCATTCAGTGTAATCGCTTCCTGATAATGCTGCTCCACATAGCTGAAGATCCGCTCCAGCCGCTCCAGCGTCTCTCTGGACTGGGACAATGTGTCTTCCGAGAACTTGGGCTGCTTCTTGACCCTGCTCTTCGGCACCTCCCGCATAATAACCGTCAGCATTTCAAACATCCTGGCCTTAATCAGATAAGCGTAGCCTTCCCGGCGCTGTGTATCCTCCTCATAAATGCTCTCAATCAGAGCCTTTATACTGGCGGCAGCCCCTTCCGGCCACTTTGAACTGGAGAATTCCATCTCCATGAACATATCCCGCAGCGGATAATCATTGCCTCCCAGTGCTGCAACCTCCTGAAAGAAATTCAGATCAAACTGTATCACTACCCGCTCACTGCCCGTTGACGCCAGGAAATAATGCACATCTCCGCCGTTGATGAACTGCACTTCACCCTGCTCCATCCGGATCGGCACATCATTGATTCCCAGATTCAGGCTTCCCTTGGTTACATAGATAATTTCGATTTCTTTATGCCAATGCGGATAGGTCAGATCATCTCCTCCGCAGACCAGGCTGCGAAACGGAAAATGCTTGTCCACATCCGGAATTTCCAGATAGATATTCATAAGCGCGGCTCCTTGTCCGGGATATTGATCACTGCACACTCTATATTCATTTTAGAGAAATATGCCTGCCCATGCCACCTTAAAGTAAAGGAGAGCCGCACTAGACCAAAGACCAGTATTATTCCCGCCTCCGGGTGCGTGTATTGTATGGATTTAACCTTTATACTGAAGAAGGTAAAATTTGGAGAGGGGTTGCCCTGATGTTACGACGAAGTATAAACGCGTGGAAAATGCTCATGCTTTCTTTGCCTAAAGGAATTATCGCTTTTGTTATTGCCGTTACAGGCCTATGTGTAAGTCTGCCTCTGGTAATTATATGGGTTGGGCTGCCTCTGCTGGCCCTGACACTAACCTGGTGCCGCACGATGATGATCAGTGAACAGAAGGCTGCTGAAGCCTGGTCTCATGGTAAAGGGGGGGCCGCGCAGCAAATTATGCCAGACCATCCGCCTGCCTTCCGCTGGGAAGGTCTGCGGACATTAGGATACCAGCTTCGCCAAGGCCAGTCTTACCGGGGAATTCTGTACAGCATACTGCAGCTGCCCGCAGGTATTCTGGGATTCACCCTTGCTCTTACCCTGCCCTCGGTTGCCATTAGCGCCCTCCTGTCGCCTGTAGTCCAGAAAGTCAGCTCTTCCGTATTCTCCTATGACCAGAATGTGCTGGACCCGGATGTCTTCGTGTTCCTGTCTGATACTACACCGGACGAACGCTCCTGGATCGTATGCGGAATGGGATTTGTACTGCTGCTGATCCTGCCGCTACTGCTATCGGGCCTTGGACGTTTGTATACTGCCTGGATCAACATGATCTCTGGAACACATCAGGATGTGAAAGCTCCGCTCGAAATATTAGCGTAATGATTTGTCACTCTTAGTGGTTATATTTCTCAATATTCTCCAAGTAAAATATACAATTATTCCAAGTAGCATTAGACTGGAGAATTCAATTATTCTCCACATTGAACTATATTCATGTCCAAATGTTATTTTATGTTGTAGATAATCCATAGTCGTATACTCATTTACAATGTCTGGAACATATTTCTTTGAAAGATACATCCCGCGAATAATCTGAATAGCATAATAAACAAATGCAAATATTAGTCCTACAATCAGGCTTCGGATTAATGGTTTTTTCATAGTGACCTCCTTCTATTCAATAGGCAGCCAATGATTTTGGCTGCCTATTGTCATGCTGCTATCATTATCCGTTAGCTCAACCTACGGGTGCCAAGTTTAACAGAGAACTGATACAAGGGCCTTGGCAGTCCGCTAAACTTTAAAACCCCTTGGTTAACTAAGCTCCATATTCTATTGGTAATAAATGAATACCCTACGAGTTGATGAGACGTATCACATACTCTCGCGACGACACTCCCCGCCTTGATAAACCCATTCTCATCTTGTTCTTGCTCTAGTTCAATGACTGACCTTATTATCACTTCGTCCAGAGCAGATTCATCAGTACCTTTAACAGAACCTTCTTTCCACAAACGGAGCACATGATTTTCATTCGAGAGCATTAGCCATTCTGATTCATACCTTTTTCTTTGGTTAGGATCAAGAGGAGCACCTTCATAATTCTTTTTTACGATTTCCTGAAAATGCTCTCGATCGATTAAACCACTAAAATAGGGGTTTAATCCTTCTTTGTAATGAAGCCCAGTAGCATTAAAGAGTTCTGTCACATTGACAACATTAACTGGCTGTTTTCGATCTCTCAACAAATGTATTACGAAACGTAAGCCTGTCTGATCATGTGCGTTATCCGCGCACCAAATGACAATGGTTTTACTTTCTGGAATATTCTTTACTGCCTCTACCATTTTCGCAAGCAGATGCTCTGGGACATAGCTAAAGTCTCCATCGTTTTCCGTCAACCAAAAAAGTCTATTCTGCTGCCCAGTTTTCTGTGAAAATACGTCTGGCACTGCGATAAACGCACGGCTTACGCGGCGCACCCAGTCCAATTGTGTTCGGTTTTTCGATTACATTTGGCCTACGCGGCGCACCCAGTCCAATTGTGTTCGGTTTTTCGATTACATTTGGCCTACGCGGTGCACCCAGTCCAATTGTGTTCGGTTTTTCGATTACATTTGGCCTACGCGGTGCACCCAGTCCAATTGTGTTCGGTTTTTCGATTACATTTGGCCTACGCAGTGCACCCAGTCCAATTGTGTTCGGTTTTCCGTTAAAATATGTTAATAAATGAAAAGACGATGTTCTGTTTTTTAGCCACGCTGCTCATTTTCATGCTGGAGTTGTGCCTTGAAAGACATGTTTGTTTTCGTATCTAAATTAGTTATGGGTCCAACTGAAAACAATTCATTGAATGCTAAGACTTGGCATAGCTCCCGTTTGCCGATTTTACTTAGAGTTACTTTTAATGAACCTGCATCAGAGAGGCTGAAAACAAGATAGACATATTGTTGGAGTTCATTCATTTGTAATTTATGGTTGTGAACCGCCTCTATCTGGGTTTGAAGTATATTAACGAGTCCTGCTGCTAACTTTTTTTCTTCAATACTGCCGTCCTTACCATAACGATCTACTGTATTTAACAAATTGTAAAGGAACAACCGCAGATCATTTCCATCAAATTGATGTAGGCTATCGTAGAACTTCTCCATGGATATCCTCCTCACAGGGCATATCCACTATAGTACCATATATTGTAATAATCCTACCTCTAGTTGTATAGTAGCTACTGCCTCTGCCGCTATCGTTTATCTAGGGAGGAAGGAATATCTCTATTGTAGCATTTTCCATTTGATGCTATCATTAGTTTAATGACATATTGATTTAGGTTACCTATTTCAAAGAAAAGTGGGTGTGGTATTTTGCAGAAGAAAGAGATTAGTCTAGGTATACCTCGAAATGACGGGCAATTAAGTATTATATTAAATAAAGGGGGGGCACGTACTGGATCGGGGAAAAAACGGTTAGGTATAACAAAAAAGATATCCTTGACTCTAACAGAAGATAAATGGAAAAAAATTAATTCTTATTGTAATGCGAATGAAACATCTCAGTCAGAAGCATTGAGAAACATAATAAACCAATATTTTGAAAACTAAGGAGTGTCAATATTGCCGAGTATAGCTGAAAATATTGGTGATTATATAAAAGAATATCAAAGCAATAATTTGTTTTCAGGCGCGGTCTTGATTTCAAAACAATCTGAGATTATATACTGTGAAGGCCATGGAAAAGCAAGTTATGAGTTAGGTGTACCTATTACATCAAAAACAAAATTTAGGATTGGCTCCATCACAAAAACTTTCACAGCCGTTTCCATATTACAGTTGGTTGATAAAGGTTTACTAAAGTTAGATGATCGTATTGAAAAGTTTTTCCCGTCACAGAGAGAGGGGGACAAAATAACAATTAGCCACTTGTTGTCTCATACATCTGGTATTCAAAATTATACCGAAAATCCCACTATGAACGAATGGGCTAATGTTAACGTAAGCCCCGATGAAATATTCCAACGTTTTTCAAACAAAGAATTACAATCTAGTCCTGGAACTGAGTATTCCTATTCAAATTCAAACTACGTTATTCTTGGTATGGTAATTGAAAAAATAACCGGTAAATCTTATGATTCTGTTATTAAAGAAGGTATTTTCGACCCTTTGGGGATGCAAGATTCAGACATTGAAGTAGCTTTTAGAATTGTGGAGAATCGCTCAACAGGATATGAGCTGGATCAGTCGCAGTCACTAATTTACTCACCATTTTTTAACACCACTAACGCCTTTGCTACTGGGAATATTACCTCTACAGTTTCGGACCTCCATCTATGGGACAGCGCTTTATATTCCGACAAGTTCATCTCCCCCAGTCTTAAAAGCAAAATGTACAAACCTATATTATACAATTCACAATATGGTTACGGATGGTTTATACAAGACACTCCTTTCGGGCTAGTTGCTTTACATAGCGGGGGGATCTCTGGTTATACCTCAATGCTTTTAAGATTTTTAGATAGTGGAATAACAGTTATTGTACTCAGTAATATCTCGAATGATATTAGTGAGATTAGCAAGGGACTAGCTGCTATTGCTCATAACCCTTTATAAAATCCCAAATTAATAATACAATCTGACGCTAAAAAAGTGCCGTTTTTTGTTCCGACAGCTAGGCTCAACTGCCTATTGTCATAATGCTATCTTTTGCTGTTAGCTAATGAATACTCTAACTTTCTTTGCTTTTCCTTTCAATTACGTAAAATAACAAAAAACCGAATATCAGACCGCTAATTGTATGAGCTGTTGTTCCCGAAGTAATCAAAAGGTAGCCCAAAGGTAAAGCATTATATGAAATAGACAAACCAGACCAAAATAATAGTGGAAATAAGGAGACATAGAGTGAAGGTAAGCCGAAAATACAGAGCTTAATCCAATTTATTTTCCATTCTCCAGTCTTTCGCAGTAATTCAAATAATCTTAGTAAACCGAGTAATAATCCTAAGAAAATCGGAAAAAGAACAGAAAAGACAGCACTTGTTAGAGGGTGATACGTTATGCGTGCTTCTACCTCTAAATGATGTTGATAGCTTAATCCGAATATAAAAACTAAGCCCACGATTACTAAGAATCCCAAATAAACAAGTTATTTACCCAAATCTTATTCATTTGTTCACCTCCTCTTATTTAGTCACCTAGTATAACTTGATTCCGCACGCTCTTGTCTGTTAGCCCATCGTCTTTCTCCTATTTATGCATCCCTCCGTCACTTCCACCATTAGTCAGTCGACAGTCGTATTTTTCTCCTAAGTACAAATCAAAATGACTGTGTATATGCGTATTTGGTGAAAGGTCAGTTGTCATGTCCCAATCTATGCTAAAAGTTATTACGCTTGCATTGCTATATTGTCGTAAAGAGGTTATAGAATAAAAATGTTCATCTTTTTCAATTGATTTAAGGACTGGGATATGTTTTCTGAATCCAGATGGTTCAACCATAGGTTTAAAATGTTCTTCACTTCTCAAAGTTCCGAATACCGACTTCAAAAAGTCTTCGTAGAGTTCGTATTTAGCAACGCACAAATTTGCTCATCAATATTAAAAATCCGTTCATCATAATGCTCGGTTGGACGTTCAAATGGCATCCGTTTCATCATAGTCCTCCTTATGGCGTTTCTTTATATCAACGCCACCTATATATTAACATATAATGGAATATAAAGACTGATACTTTCTCTCGTCTATCTCCTCTTGTTTGCTCGCTTCTTATGAGTTCTTGCAGCTTAACCAGAAACGGCTATACCGGCCCATGAGGGTCAGCATAGCCGTTTCTGGTTGTCCAATGGACTATAGCTTAATCTTCAAAACTACCTTCCGCACCGCCTCGGGCTTATCTGCTTCAATCCCTGTCATATGTCCGTCCTGCGGATAACACACGACAAGAGCACCTGGTCCTGCAGTTACCGTAGATTCTACTGCACCGGTGAAGAAGATTGCATCCTTCTCTGCGCTGTAGTCATCTCTCACATCAAGCTGCTCAACAGCAGCATAGCCGATCCGCTCTGTACCTTCCAGAATATAGTGCAGATCCAGATTCACGCGGTGCGCTTCCCAGAAGCATTCTCCGGCATCCTTGGTCTGATATTCGTTGATGAAATAGAACATCTCATCATTGACCTCATGGCGTCCGGCCGCTTGCCCGGTGAAATCGGTATCGCGCAGAAACTGCAGCCCCCTCTGGACCTTCTCTCCGTATGCAGCCTCATCTTTGAGCAAATGGCTAAGTGTATCAATAATCATGCCTGGAATCCCCCTGAAATCTCTGAATTATTCCCCGCCTTGCAGAATACCCAAATAATATATGATCCCGGCAGGCCAGGTCTATGTATTTGTTCATGTACTCTCCGCATATCTATTAAATAGTTACCTTTTAGGAGGCGGTTCAGTGCTTATTATTCTGATGTACATGTTTGCTGTACTTGGCGTTTCACTCCTGCTGTCAGCTGCGGTGCTTCAGTTCATACGTTGCCATCCCCAAGCACCCGGCGGGAAAGAGACCATCCATGCTCTGTCCGCATTCAATCTTAAGTTCCCCCAGCGGTTCATCACACCTGATGAATCCCATATGATCGCCTTGGATGAGGCCGGCCAGACTATGGCCATCGGTCTGCTGCATCCCGGCAGACAGGAGCCGGCGACAGCCACCATCTACACGTTCGATACCATTCTGGGAGCGGAGATCGTCGAGAATGCCTTAACGCTCAGCAAAGTCAGCAAAACCAGCCGGATTACGACCAGTGTGCCGAGAATCCGCCCAAGTGTAGCCGCCGCCCCCGGGTTCGCAGAAGCTGTCCAAGCCAGAAACAATGCCGAAGAGATCAACGAGCTGACGCTAAAAATCTATTTTAACAACGCGGACACGCCTGTCGTATCTATTCCCTTCCTGCCCAGGCTGCTACCGGCCCGAAAAACAGATCTTCAGTACTCCGCAGCCTTTCTGGAGGCGCAGCAGGTGCACGAAAGAATCCGCAATATCGTCTCGGCCTGAAACCATGCTTAGCGTGAGGCTGCAGTGAAGCTATCAAGGGTCCGCCCTTGTCTAAGCTTATCCATGATTGTCAGCAGGAAGCTCTCCGCGAGACTGCCCTTCAGTATGGCGTCCGCAGCTTCATCCAGCGTAAACCATGCTGCATGATCCAGCTCAGCGCTCACCCTACTTAAGTCCTCCGTGTCAGCCACACTGATGAAATTAAGCATCAGCGTATTGGAAGGGGCGAAATACTGGCTGCGCATATATTCATAAGCGATGATCTCAAGCCCTGCTTCTTCCTGCACTTCGCGGATCAGCGCTGCCTCGGCGTTCTCCCCTTTATTCACGTAACCGGCCAGCAGGATATAATCCTTGCGGTTATACTGCTGGATGAGCAGGATTCTATCCAGCCCCCTGTTCAGCACCGCTGTACTCATCGCCGTGCTGAACACCGGGAACCGGAACGCAGCACAGGATTCACAGTATGGCACCTCCCCTTCTCCGTTACATTCCTTCAGGACCAGACGGCTTCCACATTCGAGACAAAACTTCAAGTGTATCGCTTCTTTCTGTTATGGGTATAGTTCAGACTTATTCTAAGCGATTGCTGAAGAACACACCAGCCGTAATTCAATACCGCACATAGAACGCTTCCCGGCAAAAAAAACCCGCTCTCCAGTAAGACGCTATCGCCGGAGAGTTAATCCTTCATTTTATTGGCTTCTGCCGGTGCAATGGTAATTTCCAAGTTTCCAAGAAATCACACCCTTTTCGCTGCTTGCGGACAGGGTTTCTTCATGTTATGTGGAATACACTACAAGGGGGCCCGTCTGGCACGGGCATCATCACAACCAAGAGACGGAGGGAATTACAGTACATGAACATCATTAATTTCGCGCATCGCGGCGCATCGGCAGTCGCCCCGGAGAATACAATGGCGGCATTCCGCAAGGGTCTTGAGCTTGGCGCAACCGGCATTGAAACAGACGTGCAGATGACGAGTGACGGAGCAATAGTAATCATCCATGATGAGAATCTTAGCCGCACCACTACAGGCAGCGGATATGTGAAGGATAAGACGCTTCGTGAAGTGCTGGAGGTCGATGCAGGCTCCTGGTTCAGTCCTGAGTTCACTGGAGAGCGGATTCCGACACTTGACGAGTTGCTGGATCTGCTTCAGGGGCGTGAGACAGTACTTAATATTGAGCTGAAGAACGGCACGTTCCTATATCCCGGTATGGAGGAAAAGGTAATAGCCGCTGTACGGGAGCAGGGCATGAGTGAGCGGGTAGTCATCTCCAGCTTCAACCACTACTCCCTTGCTTATTGCAAGTCGCTGGCACCGGAGATCCGCACCGGCATTCTGTATGGCGAAGGCTTATACCGTCCCTGGGATTATGCGGCTACGCTTCAGGCGGATGCGCTGCATGCCCATTTCTCTTCCGTTCTGCCGGAGTTCGTCACCGATGCAGCGGAGAGCGGGATCGTCTATCATCCCTGGACTGTCAATGATCCCGAACGGATGACCTATCTGATTGAGGCCGGAGTAGCCGGCATCATTACGGACCACCCGGATGTCCTTGCCGGTCTGCTGGCAGCAAAGGGATTATAGTATTGGCATAAAGGCCGGGTTGGCTGCCGCTTCCGGATCATGAGCTGTCTGAAGCACTCAGGCAGCAGCCGTACCAAACAGAAACGGATACCGTCCTCTAAGGGATGGTATCCGTTTCTGCGTAAAGCTACAATGTCTCACACCTGGCTCATACCAGATTCATTGCAGCCTCGGCAACAATTGTAGATTAGCCGATTTTATGAGCAAAATGTTGTATTTCGGGAAGGATTTCACAAGCTATTGGGCTCTGGAGCTGCTGACCAGCTTCACAGGAGGAAGACTATTCTCCTGCTTATGAACCGCATAACGCCCGCTGCCCAGCTGCTTGGCATTGTACATAGCGGAATCAGCTTCCTGGAGCAGCCGCTTCCGGTCAATTCTGCCTTGGCTCATAGTGATGCCGACGCTCGCAGATACGAACAATTCATGCGTCTCCAATTTGTAATTCCGGGTGATATTCTCCAGAACCTTAAGGGCCAGCTGCTCCGCATCCTTACGGCTGCAGCGTTTGGCGATGATGACGAATTCATCCCCGCCCACCCTGAAGATATGCCGTTTGCCTTTACGGGAAAATTGCTGCAGACTGCCGCCAACGGCTTCAAGCAGCACATCTCCCGCATGATGGCCGAGTGTATCATTGATCGATTTGAAGCGGTTAAGGTCAAGATATAATACCGCAAGCTGTTCGCCTGATTTGCAGTGATCCCAGAAATGATCCATTCCGTTCTTGTTGAGCAGCCCGGTTAAGGTATCCCGGTAGGCCAGTTCTTTCAGCTGCTCGCGCTCTCCGAGGAGCATACGCACACGCAGGAACAGGTACAATATTCCGGCGAGCGTAAGCGCATAGAGTGCCATAGTAATAAACAGATTGCTATCTTCAGCGGTGAACCCCGACAAAGTTCTCTTGCCCAGCAGGTGCATGCTGCCAAGACCGGCACTAATAACTAGTACAACCAGGCTCGTGCGGACCGCGCGGGCTCTTGGGTGACATTTGGAGAAATTCCGCGTCAGCCTGAGGATGCTGTACACCGTTAGCACACCAACGAGAATAGAGAATACAACCAGTATATAATTCCGGGCCTCTTCCAAATTACTCTGCCCTCCTTCTGATAATCCATATGATATATCGCATTTAAGCGCTACTGTACAGGGTTAGTCTGAACATATTCTAAACATATCCGGCAGGTAAGGCCGGGCTTTGCATGAATGCTAAGAATATTATCGGCAAACGCTGCAGGATTTGAGATGGTATGTTCTGGGACATATGGAAGAGAGCCACCCTTTGCGCGGGAGACTCTCTTCTATTCCAGAATCATCCAGACTGTCTATTCGTTCATATGTTCCACGTCATTGTACAGTTCGCAGGTCCAGCCGCCGGCATCTCTGATCAAGCGGGTAATTGATGTATTCTTCAGCACTACACTGAGATCCAGTGAGGGAACAAGTCCAGCCAGCGTACTGCGCAGAATGGCGCCATGACTGACTATGAGGACATTGCGCCCCGGATGGCGGGCGGCAACCTCTTCAACGGCCCGGACACCCCGCTGCTGAGCCAGGTCCCGGCTTTCCAGCTTCATATCCATCGTCTTCCACCCGCTGCCGAACCGCTCGATCCGTTCCTTCTCCGTAGTACCTTCTATTAACCCGCCGTTCATTTCCCGAATCCCCGGGATCAGACCAGCCAGCGGAATCCCCAGCCTCCCGGCAATGACCTCCGCTGTCTGTCTGGCCCGCAGCATATCGCTTGAATAGATATAATCCCACGATTCACCGCTGAGACGCTCTGCAAGTACGGCTGCCTGCCGGAAGCCCTCCTCGTCCAGAGGATTATCCGTGTGGCCCTGTATCCGGCCTTCCTGATTCCAGAGTGTGCTGCCGTGCCGAATCAAGCCTATTCTTGTTATCATCGCTTCCCGCCTTTGTGCGAATATCCGTAAGTGATCTCATTATAAACGAACATCCCTCTCTATGCATGTTCCATTGACGGTCAACGGAGCCCGCTATATTATTGTATTTCAAGTGTTTCTTTCTGGAGTCCATTCCAGGGTTCATCCAAAATTGCAGTTATACTGCTACAATCTGAAGGAGATTTCGTTTACTATGAAAAGAATGTCTGTCCTCTTCACCGCTTTCTGTCTGCTCACTGTCCTTCTTGCTCCCCTGCAACCCCGGGCCGCTGCGGCGACATCAGCCAAACTTGCCATCTATGTTGATAAGGAGAACCATTCGTTCATTCCGCTAAGATTCCTGAACGGCTTCGCCGGCATACAGTCTGTAGTAAGCTCTGCTGGAGGCCAGATCCAGGTAACACGTGATGATGTGTCTATTACCTTCACTCCAGGCAAGGCCGGAGCCTCCGTCAACGGCAAGTCCGTTACCCTGGGCGAACGTCCCTTTAGCGGGAATGGCATGACCTATATTCCATTGTCTCTCGTCAGCCAAACGCTTGGCATACAGCTCCAGTGGAATAAAGATTCCGCAGCGCTTACCCTCACGAGCGGCGGGGCAACAGCCACCCTGCCCGTGCAGAACGGCGCCCTGTTCAAGAGCGGTACGCCTGCTGTAGTCAGCGGCAAGCATACCTATAAGGTCGGCGGACGTTCCTTCGCCGTGCAGACCGTTACAGTCTCCCTGCTGCATCCGTCAGTGAAGCTGGATGCCGTCCTTGCCGGAAATACTGTCGGCAAGACAGAGGCGCTCGCCAGCATCGCTAAGCGCAGCAATGCCGCAGCCGCCATCAACGGCACCTTCTTCGATGCCTACACCAAAGGCACCTACTATGCACCTTACGGCTATATTATCAGCGGT